>NZ_AP023027.1:85000-1362500 GCF_014467075.1 Anaerostipes caccae L1-92 | reverse complement strand
GTCATCACAGTTCTTGCAAATGCTCTGCTCTCTGTCACCGGAGGAAATATAACCATGACCATGCTTCTGATTCTTTGGATCTCTGCGGTTGTTTCATCCTTCCTTGACAATATTCCCTTTGTGGCCACTCTGATTCCAATGATTATGACAATCCAGTCACATGGTGTAGATGTGACCCCTTTATGGTGGGCACTCTCTCTCGGTGCTTGTCTCGGTGGAAATGGTACTCTGGTCGGTGCTTCAGCCAACGTAGTCCTTTCCGGTATCAGTAAAAATGCAGGTTACCCTATCTCTTTCGGAAAATACTTTAAAATTGGCTTTCCTATGATGATCCTTTCCGTATTTATCTGTTCTATTTTTCTGCTGATCCGCTTTGCATAAACATGAAATTATTATTTTAAGGAGAATTTTTTATGAATGAAAACACAGTAACCGGCGATTTTATTAACATTAATCTGCGTCAGCTGGGCGCCACGTCGATCAAAGAATATAACAGCATTATGCACATAGCAGAATTTGATCTGGGAGACGGTCTGATCGTATCCTATGTATTTAATATCACCCGCCACAACAAATACTTTCTGCAGCGGGTGCAGCCTTATGCCATGATCCATGGCAAGTTTGCCAGCGACCGCGAGATCCTCGAATTTATCCAAAGTGACTTAAAGCGCTTTGTAAACGCAAAGAACAGCAAGAACTTTGATACCTTCCTGCTCATTTCACATTTGGGACATCATGTCACAGAAAACATAGAGAAATTATTCCTGAATTACAATGTAGACCCCAATAAACTTGAAGGGATACAGGAAAAGATGGAAGAGTCTTTAACAGATATTATTAACCTGTATCAGGCTTCGGAAAAGATTGACCTGAAAGAAGACGATTAAAAAGAAGGCTCCCTGTATTGTCAAAATACAGGGAGCCTCTTTTCTATTTAAGTTTTACTTTCAGCCTGACCGGCTGATGGTCTGTATAACGGAAATCATGATTCATGACTTTCACCTGTTCCACCTGTACATTCGGCGAGACAATAAAGCCATCGATCACATAAACCTGTGAATCCTTCTCATAGGCTTTGTTCAGGAGACGGCATGTGGGATATGAATCATCAATGGCAAATTGAAAACCCGCCGGAAGTATCTCATTACCGATTGCCCCAGGTGTCCAGTCTTCTTTACTGCGGATCGGATACTTGGTGATGCCCTCAAAAGTCTGGTTAAAATCTCCTCCTGCGATCACGTAGTTCCCTTTCTTATATTCTTCTTCCAGCACTTTCAGAAGCATTTTGCTCTGAGCTTCTTTTCCTTCTCCGGAATCATAGGCTTCCAAATGCAGATTGATCAGTACAAGCTCCGCCCTGGATCCTTTGACCGGCACCCTCGTCTTTAAAAGGCACCGTTTCAGATTGCACGTTTTAAGAGGCCATGAAAAAGATTCCGGCAGTGCTATCCTTTCGGCTTGGTTTATCCTGGCGTCCGTCAGCGTCAAAAGACCGCTCTCCACATGTCCGATGGTTGGCCAGGGATACGGAGCATATGCCACTTTGAAGTTATAGGCGAACATCCCGCCCAGTCCGAGCATCGTCTCATAATACTTCTTCTGATCAGTGGAATAAGAGCGCTTGGAATCCAGATCCACTTCCTGCAGAAAATAAGTGTCCGCTCTGTGTTCCTTCAGTATCCCCGCAATTCCTGCAAGATTTTCCTCCACCTGAGCCTTGCTGTCCGGTCTCACTTTCGTGCCTCCGTCCATAAAAAAGTCTTCGTCCTCTCCAAGACCGGCGTATCCGGTATTCAGACTGACCACGGTAAATGGATCTTCTCTGGAAACCTCTCTGGTTCCCTCTGATTTTTTTATACTTTCTGTCTTTTGGGGCCGGTATTCCATCACCGTAACAAAGATCAGCAATCCTGTAAACACAAACACGACTGCAGTGATCACCGCTGCCATGATTTTAGCTGCTTTTTTCAGCGTCTTCATAAGCCTCAGTCCTTTCTGTTATTCCAGATACAATCCAACCGGGCAGTGGTCAGAACCATAAATATCTGTGTGGATAACTGCCTCTGCCAGGCGTTCTTCAAGGCCCTCGGAAACACAGAAATAGTCAATGCGCCATCCCGCATTTTTCTCCCTTGCCCTGAACCGATAGGACCACCAGCTGTATGCCTCGGTCACATCCGGGTAAAAATGGCGGAATGTATCAATAAATCCTGCCTCTAAAAGTTTCGTGAATTTTTCTCTCTCCTCATCCGTAAATCCCGCATTTTTCCTGTTTGTCTTTGGATTCTTCAAATCGATCTCCGTGTGCGCCACATTCAGGTCGCCGCAGAGGATCACGGGCTTGTCCTCTTCAAGTTTGAGCAGATACTCTCTGAAATTTTCTTCCCAGTCCATCCGGTAGGATAATCTGGCAAGCTCACTCTGGGAATTCGGAGTATAGCAGGTCACAAGAAAATAGTCGTCAAACTCCAGAGTGATCACTCGTCCCTCGTGGTCAAACTCATCGACACCGATTCCATTTTTTACAGACAAAGGCTTAATCTTTGTAAATACCGCCGTCCCTGAATATCCTTTTTTCTCTGCGTAATTCCAATATTGATAATAATCCGGAAGTTCCAGATCGATCTGGCCCTCCTGAAGCTTTGTTTCCTGAATACAGAATATATCTGCATCCAGCTGCTCCATCACATCTAAAAATCCTTTTTTCACACAGGCTCTCAGCCCGTTTACATTCCAAGATACCAACTGGATCATAGTCTTTCTCCTTCTGTTATAATATACTGGGATTTATGACACAAAAAATCCTGTAACCTCAGTATAACACCTTGATTACAGGATTTTAACCTTTATTGTATATCTACAACAATCTTTTTGTCGCCTTTATCAACGGAAGCCTTGACCACAGTCCGGATCGCCTTTGCAATCCTTCCCTGTTTGCCAATGACTTTTCCCATATCACCTGGGGCAACATGTAATTCCAAGATTAAAGCATCTTCAGTCTCACGCTCGATTACTGTTACTTCGTCCGGTTGATCTACGAGGGCTTTTGCAATCACTTCTAACAAATGTTTCATGCGTTTTGCCTCCTAACTATTTTTCAATTCCAGCAACTTTAAGTAATTTTGCAACAGTATCTGTCGGCTGTGCTCCCTGAGATAACCATTTTTTTGCAGCGTCTTCGTCGAATTTGATCACACTTGGATCCTGATTCGGATCGTAAGTACCGATTTCTTCGATGAATTTTCCATCTCTCGGAGATCTGGAATCTGCTACAACCACTCTATAAAAAGGAGACTTTTTCTGTCCCATTCTTTTTAATCTCATCTTTACTGCCATCTGTTTCACCTCCATAATTTTTAATAGTTAATAATATCTATAACAAAGCGTTAAAAAGGTAATTTAAATCTGCCTTTTTTTCCGCCCTTGCCACCAAACATACCTGACATCTGCTTCATCATCTTCTTTTGGTTCTGGAACTGTTTGCAAAGCTTGTTGACTTCTGAGATCGGCACCCCTGCACCGTCAGCAATCCTTTTTCTTCTGGAAGGATTGATGATTTCCGGCGTAGCCCGCTCTTCCTTCGTCATCGAATAGATGATTGATGCGGTCCGGTCCATCATACTGTCATCCAGGTCTGCACCCTTTAACTGATTCCCAAGTCCCGGGATCATGGACAGCATGTCGGCAAGCCCTCCCATCTTCTTTACCTGCTCCATCTGTTCTAAAAAGTCGTCAAAGGTAAAAGAAGCTTTTCGGAGTTTTTGCTGCATCTCCAGAGCTTTTTCCTCATCCACGGTAGCTTCTGCCTTCTCGATCAGAGTCAGCACATCTCCCATTCCGAGAATCCGGCTCGTCATGCGGTCAGGATAGAACTGCTGAAGATCATCCAGCTTCTCTCCCATACCAATATATAAAATTGGTTTCCCTGTGACAGAACGGATCGATAATGCCGCCCCGCCCCTGGTATCGCCATCCATCTTTGTAATGATGACACCGTCGACTCCGACTTTTTCGTTAAAATCTTTTGCCACATTGACCGCATCCTGTCCGGTCATGGCATCTACTACAAGAATGGTCTGATGCACATCGACGGCCTGCTTGATGGCAATCAGCTCTGTCATCATATCCTCGTCGATATGTAAACGGCCCGCTGTATCCAGAATGACAATGTTGTTGCCGTTCTTCGCCGCATGCTCGATGGATGCCTTTGCGATATCCACAGGGTTCATCTTATCTCCCATGGAAAATACCGGGACACCCTGTTTTTCTCCATTGACCTGAAGCTGTTTGATCGCTGCCGGACGATAGACATCACAGGCCACTAATAACGGGCGTTTTCCCTTCTGTTTATACTTTCCGGCGATCTTAGCCGTAGTCGTTGTTTTACCCGCACCCTGGAGACCTGCCATCAGGATAACCGTGATCTCATTGCCGGGTTTTAACTGAATCTCGGTGGTTGTGGAACCCATCAGGGCTTCCATCTCTTCTTTTACTATCTTAATGACCATCTGTCCCGGGTTCAGTCCGTTTAATACATCCTGCCCCACAGCACGGTCCTGAACAGCTTTAATAAACGTTTTAACAACTTTAAAGTTGACATCGGCTTCTAAAAGCGCCCGCTTCACTTCTTTCATCGCTGCTTTTACATCGCTCTCTGTCAGGCGTCCCTTGCTTCTCAAATTTTTAAATACGTTTTGAAGTTTCTCAGATAAACTTTCAAATGCCATAACATCCTCCTGAATCCGCCGCAGACACCGGCGATCTGTTACAAATCTTCCAGAATCCCGTTGGATACCTGCTCAATCTTTCTGATCTCTGTTTTCATCTGTTCCTGATCTTCCGCATCTAAAATGCTCTTGGCCAGAAGATGAATCTCGCTTACTTTTTCTTTCGTCCTCAAAAACTTTTCCACAAGGTGTAGCTTTCTCTCATATCCGGCGAGAATTTTATTGCAGCGCCTGATCATATCGTAGGCAGCCTGTCTCGTTATCCCGTGTTCTCCTGCAATCTCGCTGGGAGACAAATCATTCAGTACATGGTCTTCGTATATTTCTTTCTGGTGTTCTGTCAGAAGCTCTCCGTAAAAATCGTATAAAAGCGTCTGTTCTACAATCCATTCCATGTTGCCTCTCCTGTAAAGTGTTTTTCCTTTACCGAAATTTAGTCTATCGGATATCTTTCTGTTTGTCAAGTATTTTTCCTTGCACATTTTACTGTTCTGCGGAAATATCACTTGAAAAAGTTTCACTTTCCTGTAAAATAGAAAAAAGACGATCCCAAACGAAATTTAAATAAGAAAGGTTTATTTCCATGATACAAGCAATCAATGTGACACTGCGCCTTGGAAAACGCGCATTATTTGAAGATGTAAACATCAAATTTACAGAGGGCAACTGTTATGGCCTGATCGGTGCCAACGGAGCGGGCAAATCAACTTTTTTAAAAATCCTGTCCGGTGAACTGGAGCCGTCTCAGGGTGAGGTAGCCATCACAGACGGCCAAAGGCTGTCCGTATTAAAACAGGATCACTACCAGTATGATGAATACACGGTGCTGGATGCTGTCATGCTGGGGAACACCCGGCTCTATGAAATTATGAAAGAAAAAGACGCGATCTATGCCAAGGAGGATTTTACAGAGGAAGACGGCATTAAGGCCAGCGAACTGGAAGCCGAGTTTGCCGATATGAACGGCTGGGAAGCCGAATCCGATGCCGCAACTTTGCTGAATGGACTTGGTATTGACAATGATCTTCACTATTCTAAGATGTCAGAACTGAATGGTTCCCAGAAGGTCAAAGTCCTTTTGGCCCAGGCATTATTCGGAAATCCGGATATCCTTCTGCTGGATGAGCCGACCAACCATTTGGATCTGGAAGCCATCCGCTGGCTGGAAGACTTCCTTATAGACTTTGACAACACCGTTATCGTTGTATCCCATGACCGCTATTTCTTAAATAAGGTATGCACCCACATCGCTGACATTGACTATGCGAAGATCCAGCTCTACACCGGAAACTATGATTTCTGGTATGAGTCCAGCCAGCTGATCTCCAAGCAGATGAAGGATGCCAATAAGAAAAAAGAAGAAAAGATCAAGGAGCTGCAGGACTTCATCGCAAGGTTCAGCGCCAACGCTTCCAAATCCAAGCAGGCCACATCCAGAAAAAAAGCATTGGATAAGATCCAGCTGGACGAGATCAAACCATCCAGCAGAAAATATCCTTATATTAATTTTAAACCAACCCGTGACATTGGAAACGACGCCCTCTCAGTGGAGGGACTCTCCAAGACTATTGACGGTGTAAAGGTGTTGGATAACGTTTCTTTCACCATGAATCCTGAAGATAAGATTGCTTTCGTAGGCCCGAATACACTGGCTACTACAACCTTTTTCCGTATCGTTGCCGGGGAACTGGAACCGGATGAGGGCACATACAAATGGGGTGTCACGACTTCCCAATCCTATTTCCCTAAGGACAACACAAAGGACTTCAGTGAAGATATGTCTATCGCAGAGTGGCTCAGCCAGTACTCTGAAGACAAGGACGTCACCTTTGTCCGCGGTTTCCTCGGGCGTATGCTTTTCTCCGGTGAAGAAGCCTTAAAGAAAGTTTCTGTTTTATCCGGAGGAGAAAAGGTCCGCTGTATGCTGTCTAAGCTGATGATCAGCGGAGCCAACATCCTTATCTTGGATGAACCGACCAACCACCTGGATATGGAATCCATCACCGCCCTGAATGAAGGGCTCCACAAGTTTACCGGAGGCCTGCTGTTCAGTTCACAGGATCACCAATTTGTACAAACTACTGCCAACCGTATCATCGAATTTACGGACAGCGGCATGGTCGACTTCCTCGGGACTTATGATGAATATCTGGAAAACGATGCGTCCGCAAGAAAACGCCAGGTCGCAAACTATGACGAAGAAAACTAAATTGGAACAAAGTGGGCAAGTACCTTATCTCCCCAACCTCTCATTCTCTGAGGGGATTGACAACTTTACGTGCCAGATGCGATTTGACGCAGTCAAATGATTCCCTTATGCATCTGTGTACAACCCGTGGAGCGTTTTTATTCCATAGGCGACTTTTCTATGGAATAAATTCAGAAAGAGCAGGCATCCTGTATTGGTGCCTGCTCTTTTTCAGCGCTTCTGCTTCATTTCCGCCATGTCTCCGAAAATAGGGGTCGCTTTCCCGAATCCCCCGGATATATCCATGATCTGCCCGGTAGTATAAGCAGATTCATCACCGGCAAAATAAACGACTGCCGCCGCGATCTCCTCCGGTTTTCCCATTCTCCGGATCGGCGTGTGTTTTAAGAAAAATTCTCTGAACTCCTCGCTCAAATGATCCTGCACTGCATCCGTCGCCGTCATGCCCGGCAGAACAGCGTTGCACCGTATATTGTGCCTTGCCTCCTGGACTGCAATCAATTTAGTGAGATAATTGATCGCCGCTTTGCTGGTTCCATAAGCAACCTGAGAGATATCCGGCACCAATCCGCCTACGGAAGAGATATTAATGATGCTGCCGCCTCCCTGTGTTTCCATGTATTTTATGGCTGCCTGGGAAGCCGCAAACACGCTGGTCAGATTGGTATTGACGATATGCAGGAAATCTTTGCAGTCCGTATGACTGATATCCATATCTTTCTTTGGATCTGAAGTGCCGAAATTGTTGACAAGCACATCGATACGCCCCTCGTTTTTCACCACTTCCTCCACCATACTGTCGTAAGTTTCCGGTTCATAGGCATCATTGTACACATACTTCACCCGGAAACCCTTCTGATTCAGCTCATCCGCTCTCTGTCCCGCGCGTTCCAGGTTTCTGGCCCCCATATATACAATAGCACCTTCTTCTGCACACGCTTTCGTTATCGCCAGACCAATCCCCCTCGTTGAAGCTGTAATCAAGATTACTTTATCTTTTAATCTCATACCTCTGTTCTCCTTTCTTATTTATAAATTATTTCCTTCTTCCACAAAAAAATGCCGCAGGATGACTTTTTATAAAAGCTATCCTGCGGTATAGATTCTTCTGCTTATGCGTACTGTACTTTCAGAGCAACATTCTCATAGCTGATCTTAATAATATTTAATATGCTCATCACTACTGTGGTGCACACATCCACAATGTACTTAATATCATCTGCCACGCTGTGTTCACGGCGCATATATTCTGCATGGATGTTCTGAATGAATTCAGACAAACCTTTTGTAGAATTCAGCGGAACAATCTTGTCTTTGCGCTCCATGGCTTCTTCTGTGGAGAGATACTCTTTGAGTCCGTGTTTTAAATCCCTCTCATAAATACAATGGTCTTTTACATTGCCCTCGTAAGTGCTGTTGTGGGGAAACGTAAAGTAATCAGCAATATAATGAATAATCACTCCCAACTTTGCACAGCGGCGCATGTTCATCCCCTTCAGGGTATCGTAGTCTGCTACAAAGTCATCAAGTTGATTCTCTATTTTATCATATGTTATGTCAAAAGTATGCGGTGTTGTCAAAAAGGATGGTCTGCAGTCCGGCCAGATACTCCCGACATAAAACGGTAACTTATAGTCAAAAACTTCTTCCAGTCTCAGTGAGTCCATAATTTGTCCAGCCAATGAAATGTGTGATTTTTTTCTCATTCGATCTCCTTAAAGAACTTGACATGTAACTCTGGTTCTAATCTTATTATATCCCGTTTTCTAGAAAAATCAACTGAATTACTCTTTATATTCCTTAAGAATTTCTAAAATGTCATGAATTGAAAATCCCTTTCTGGCAAAGAAAGCCAGATTCTTCTGGAAATTTTCCTCTGTTACCGGTCCTTTCTGCCGAATTCTTTTTTTTATCTGTGTTCTCAGAATATCTGACTCTGAGACAGCAGACTCTTCCCAAATTTGTTCAAACAGCTCCGTGCTTATCCCCTTCTTCAACAATTCCTGTCTGAGTTTCAGGCGGCTCTTTGAAAAACCCCGGTACCCGATATAATTCCTCACATAGGCTTCATCGTCTATATAGTGGTATCCTTCCACATAGGATACCGCTCCTTCTATACAGGATTCAGGCAGTTCCAGACGCCTGAGCCTCATCCTGATCTCTTCCTTTGTCCGGTCAGAGACTTTTAAAAGATTCATCGCCTTTAATTTGGCCCGGCTGAGGAGCATGCTGTCCAGTTCGTTCTTCTGTACTTCGGATAAGTCCATGTCTTCTTTCAGGCCAAGCCGCCTGGCCTCCCCCGCATATAAAAGACAATACCGCTCATCCTCCAGATAAAGTCTGATCTGCTTCTTTCCCACCGGCTCCAGCATCGTCACTCTCATATCCGACGCTTACTGCTGATTTGTATCCGGCTTTTCTTCTGCCGGTGCGGCGTCCTCTGTTCCTGCTTCCAGTCCGTATTCCCTGCGGACTGCGGACTCCACTTCCTGAGCTACTTCCGGATGTTCTTTTAAGTATGTCTTGGCATTCTCTCTTCCCTGTCCGATCTTTTCGCCCTGATATGCATACCATGCACCGCTCTTTTTGATCACATCCACGCCGGCTGCCAGATCCAGAATATCGCCTTCTTTGGAGATGCCTTCACCGAACATGATATCGAACTCTGCCTGTTTAAACGGCGGAGCAACCTTATTCTTTACTACTTTGATACGGGTACGGTTTCCTACCATGTCCCCGGCCTGCTTCAGTGTCTCGATACGCCGTACGTCCAGACGGATGGAAGAATAGAACTTCAGAGCACGGCCTCCGGTCGTTGTCTCGGGATTTCCGAACATGACTCCGACTTTTTCTCTCAGCTGGTTGATAAAGATCACGGTACAGTTGGACTTACTGATGATAGCCGTCAGTTTTCTCAGAGCCTGTGACATGAGCCTTGCCTGGAGGCCCACATGGGAATCTCCCATGTCTCCGTCGATCTCTGCCTTTGGCACCAATGCTGCGACAGAATCGACGATAATGATATCCACAGCGCCGGAACGCACCATAGTCTCGGCGATCTCAAGTCCCTGCTCTCCGGTATCCGGCTGAGAAATATAGAGGTTGTCCACATCCACTCCGATATTCTGCGCATAGACCGGGTCGAGAGCATGCTCTGCATCTATAAACCCTGCAATGCCGCCCCGCTTCTGCACTTCTGCCACCATATGTAATGCGACCGTTGTCTTACCGCTTGACTCCGGACCGTAAATCTCGATCACCCTTCCCCTCGGTATACCTCCGACTCCGAGAGCGATATCCAGGCTCAGAGATCCTGTCGGTGTAGTCTCAATGCTCATGTCTGCCTGGTATTCTCCAAGTTTCATCACGGCTCCTTTGCCGTAATCTTTCTCTATCTTCGTAAGAGCTGCATCCAATGCCTTTAACTTCTCTGTCTGTTGCATCTGTATTCTCCTTTTATCTTATTATGAACCGTTTTTGATTATATCATAGCACAAAGAGAAAAACAAGTGTTCGGCGAATATTTGTTCGTACTTGTTTTTCTCTTTTATTTTAACATATTTTTACATGTTTTACAATCACTCTGACAGCGCTTTCCGTATCATCGTCAGTGCCCTGCACACAGAAACTTCTCTGATCTTGGCGCGGTTTCCTCTCAGATCATACTTCTTCACAACAGTATTTCCCTTTCTGCTGACTCCGATATAGACCAGCCCCGGTTTCTTTGTTCCGGTCTCTCCTCCCGGACCGGCAAGTCCGGTAATCCCCACACCGATGTCGGCTCCTGAAGCTCTTAAGACGCCTTCCGCCATTTCCCGGGCAGTTTCTTCCGATACCGCCCCGTGGGCTTTCAGAGTGTCCTCTTTTACACCAAGATACTTCTTTTTAGCTTCATTGGAGTAAGTAATAAAACTTTCTTCCAGCACATTTGACGCCCCGGGAACATTGATCAGCCTTCCGGCCAGCAGGCCGCCGGTACAGGACTCGGCACAGGCGATCTTATCGCCCCTGCTCTCAAGCATCTTTACGACCACTTCCTCCAGTGTTTCGTCTTCCTCAATGGTATAAATCTTATCCCCAAATCTTGATTTCAGTTCTTCCACCATAGGCATGACAAGTTCCTTTGCCTCATCTTCAGAGTCAGCCTTGGCCGTCACCCTCAAATGCACTTCTCCTAATTTTGCATACGGTGCCACCGTCGGATTGCTCTGTTCATCGATCAGGTCCATGATCTGGGTTTCCACATAGCTTTCTCCCAGGCAGTCGATCTTGACAACCTTGGAATATAAGATACCAGGCTGAAGTCGGGAAAGAATCGGTTCTGCCTGCTCATGAAACATCGGGATCAGCTCACCTGGAGGTCCCGGCAGCAGGATAATCTTCTTGTCTTCCGGTGCGTTGACCACCATACCGGGCGCTGTGCCGTTTTTGTTGTATAAAACAGTACAGTCTTCCGGCACCATGGCCTGTTTTAAATTGTTTTCCGTCATCGGGCGTTTGATGCTCGTAAAGTAGGAAGTGAGCCGCTCCTTCGCCTCTGCATCTTCCACAAGTTCCTGTCCGCATGCTTTTGCCGCAATCTCTTTTGTCAGGTCATCCTTCGTAGGCCCGAGACCCCCTGACAAGATCAGGATATCCGACCGTTTCATTCCTGTCCGAATCACTTCTTCCACACGCTCCGGATTGTCACCCACAGTGGTCTCAAAAAAAACGCTTATCCCAAGGGCGGCTAAGCGTTCTGACAGGTAGGCAGCATTGGTGTTGACAATGTTGCCTAATAATATTTCTGTTCCCACACAAATAATTTCTGCTGTCATAATTGTCTCCTTCTATTTCAAGACATTCTTGTTTTTTAATAAATAATCCAACAATGATATGATGGTCAACACAAGCGAAATGTATACTAAAATATTTTCAATAAGCACCGCTGTGCCGGTTCCCAGGTCGATGATCAGCATGATGATCATAAACATCTGAAAATTGGTTTTGAATTTGCCCCAATAGCTGGCTGCAATTACCACACCGTTGTCTGATGCAATCAGACGGAAACCGCTGATAATAAATTCTCTGACGATAATAATGATTGCGATCCATGATGCCAGGCGGTTCATTCCCACGAGAGCAATCATGGCAGAGCAGACCAAAAGCTTATCTGCCAAAGGGTCCATAAATTTCCCAAAATTGGTCACAAGATTGTACTTCCTCGCGATGTGTCCGTCTAGAAAGTCCGTAAGGCTTGCGATGATAAAAATGGCCACGGCAATCCACTTGCTGATCTCGCCAAACGGTTCCGCCAGCAGTACAAAAATAAAAATCGGTATCATTAATACTCTCAATATCGTTAGTTTATTCGGTAAATTCATAGTCCATCTCTCCTATCAAATCGTACTCATTTCCTTTGGTAATTTTCACATAAACATAGTCTCCGGTCAGCAGTTCTTCCGGTGAAGTCACAAAGACACATCCGTCCACTTTCGGTGCATCCATATAGCTGCGGCCTACATACACATCATCTTCAAACAGGTATCCCTCAATCAGGACCCGGATGGTTTTTCCAACCATTTCATGAGTATGTTCATAAGAAATCTTCTGCTGCAGAGCCATCAGTTCATCCCTTCTGGCTTCCTTCACATCTTCTTCAATCTGTCCCTCAAATTCTGCTGCCTTAGTATCCTCCTCGGGAGAATAAGTGAAGACTCCCAGGCGCTCAAAGCGCTGCTGCCTCACAAACTCCTTCAGTTCTTCGTGCTGTTCTTCTGTCTCGCCAGGGAAACCGGTGATAAGCGTTGTACGAATCGCCATATCCGGAATCTCTTTTCTAAGCTTTGCGATGATCGTTTCAATATCATGTTTGGATGTCCTGCGGCCCATCCTCTTCAAAATCCCGTCACTGCAGTGCTGAATCGGCATATCGATATAGTTTACAACCTTTTCTTCTTCCTTTATGGTCCGGATCAGCTCATCGGTGATCTCCTCAGGGTAGCAGTACAGCAGGCGGATCCACTCAATTCCTTCCACCCCGCACAACTCTTTCAGAAGCGTTGGAAGCTCTTTTTTCCCTGTCAGGTCCTTCCCGTACAGAGTCGTCTCCTGAGCCACCAGAACAAGTTCCGTCACACCAGATGCAGCCAGCTCCCGGGCACTCTTTAACAGTTCCTTCATCGGAACACTCCGAAATCTCCCCCGGATCTTTGGTATGATACAATAGCTGCACCTTTTGTCGCATCCTTCGGCGATCTTTAAGTATGCCATGTGGCTTCCAGTTGTGACCAGACGCCGGTGTCCGGAATTGTCCGGAAGATAATCGATACTCTCATAATGTTCATAACCATTGCCCGCAAGAGCCTCATCCACTGCCTCGACAATGGAATCGTAACTGGTAGTCCCGAGTACCGCATCAATTTCCGGAATCTCCTCCAGTATCTCGTCTTTATAGCGCTCAGACAGACATCCTGCGACCACGAGAGCTTTCAGATTCTGCTCTTTATAAGCTGCCATCTCAAGGATCGTATTAATGCTCTCTTCCTTGGCGTCATGAATGAAACAGCATGTGTTGATGACGATCACATCCGCCTCTTCCTCGTCGTTCGTCAAAGTGTGTCCTCTCTCTGTGAGCAGTCCCAGCATCACCTCACTGTCTACAAGATTTTTATCACATCCAAGAGAAATAAAAAGTATTTTCATCTGTTATTCTCCAAACAATTTTTTTGACTGTACACAGTTTTTCATCAGCATAGCGATAGTCATCGGTCCAACGCCGCCCGGCACCGGAGTGATCGCAGATGTCTTTTCCTTCACTGCGTCAAAATCCACGTCTCCGCAAAGCTTGTTATTTTCATTTCTGTGAATACCCACATCGATAATGACAGCCCCTTCTTTGACATAAGATGCATCAATGAATTTAGGCCTTCCGACAGCTACTACCAGGATATCCGCGCGGCTGCATACTTCCCGCAGATTCCTTGTCCTGGAATGGCAGACGGTCACGGTACCGTTTTCTCTGAGCAGCAGCATGGACATAGGTTTGCCTACAATATTGCTTCTTCCCACGACGACACATTCTTTTCCGCCGATCTCCACACCGGACCGCTTCAGGAGTTCTATAATGCCGGCCGGAGTGCACGGAAGAAATCCGTCATTTCCAATTACCATATTTCCCACGCTGACCGGATGAAACCCATCTACGTCCTTTTTCGGATCAATGGCATGGATCACTGCGTCCTCATCCATATGCGGCGGCAGAGGGAGCTGGACTAAAATCCCGTTGATCTTTGGATCTTTGTTGCACTTTTCCACCAGATCAAGCAGTTCCTGCTGGGTGGAATCTTCCGGTATCTCATAAGATACAGAAGTAATCCCAATATATTCGCATGCTTTTTTCTTATTCCTCACATAGACAGAGGATGCAGGATCTTCACCTACCTGGATCACTGCCAGAGCAATCTCTTTTCCCTCTGCTTTCATGGCTGCTACTTCCTGCTTTAACTCGTCTTTGATCTCCGCTGAGATCTTTTTTCCATCTATTATCTGTGTCATGTCTGTTTCCTCTCGTCACTCCTAGAATAAACCGGTGATCTCACCGTCTTCGTTTACGTCAATGCCTTCTGCCGCCGGCTTTTTCGGAAGCCCCGGCATGGTCATGATATCTCCGGTCAGCGCTACAACAAATCCGGCTCCTGCATTTACATAGATTTCGCGGATCGTAATATCAAAATTTTCCGGACGGCCAAGCTTTTTCGGGTCATCAGATAAAGAATACTGGTTTTTCGCCATGCAGACCGGAAGATTTCCGTAGCCAAGTTCCGTAAGCTGCTTTTTCTGTCTGGCTGCCGCCGGTGCATAGATTACATTGTCCGCACCATAAATCTTTGTGGCGATCGTCTCAATCTTCTCTTCAATGGAAGTATCCTCGTAAGAATACAGCGGGCGGTACTCGCTTTTTTTCGTCTCTAACGTCCTGAGAACTGCCTTTCCAAGCTCAATGCCGCCGTCTCCGCCTTTTTCCCATACCTCTGACAGGGCAAAATCACAGTCTCTCTCCTCGCAGAAATGTTTGATAAAGTCCAGCTCAGCCTCCGTGTCTGTGACAAACCGGTTCAGTGTGACAACCACAGGCACCCCATACTGCTTCAGGTTGGAAATATGCTTTTCCAGATTTACAATACCTCTGCTCAGGGCGTCGATATCTTCCCTCCCCAGATCTTCTTTGGAAACGCCGCCGTTATATTTAAGAGCCCTGACCGTTGCTACCAGGACAACCGCATCCGGAGAGAGTCCTGCCATCGGACATTTGATATCCAAAAACTTCTCGGCTCCAAGGTCCGCTCCGAATCCTGCTTCCGTGACAGTGATGTCGGAAAGCTTTAAAGCCATCTTCGTAGCCTGGACACTGTTGCAGCCATGAGCGATGTTTGCAAAAGGACCGCCGTGTACAAAGGCCGGCGTATGTTCCAGCGTCTGGATCAGGTTCGGCTTTAAGGCATCCTTTAAGAGGGCCGCCATGGCTCCCACAGCATTTAATTCCGCTGCTGTCACAGGTTCTTTATCCATATTATAGGCAACAATAATCTTGCCTAAACGTTTCTTCAGATCTTCCATGTCATTTGCAAGGCAGAGAATTGCCATAATCTCGGAGGCCACCGTGATCACAAAGTGATCTTCACGGACAACTCCGTCCACTTTTCTTCCCAATCCCACGACAATATTTCTCAGTGCCCTGTCATTCATATCCAGGCATCGTTTCCAGACGATGTCTCTCGTATCGATCCTCAGTGCATTTCCCTGCTGAATATGATTGTCAATCATGGCTGCCAAAAGATTATTTGCGGAAGTGATGGCATGAAAGTCACCGGTAAAGTGAAGATTTAAGTCTTCCATCGGCACCACCTGGGCATATCCGCCTCCGGCAGCACCTCCTTTGATCCCGAAGCACGGTCCGAGAGAAGGTTCTCTTAACGCAGCCACCGTTTTCTTCCCGAGCTTTGTGAGTCCCTGTGCGAGACCAATGCTGGTCGTAGTTTTTCCTTCTCCCGCCGGAGTCGGATTGATCGCCGTCACAAGTACAAGCTTCCCGTCCTCACGATCCTTGATTTCGTTCATGAATCCGGAAGACAGCTTCGCTTTATATTTGCCGTACAGCTCAAGATCGTCTTCACTGATCCCAAGAGACGCCGCTACTTCCCTGATTGGCTGTAACTTTGCTTCCTGTGCAATCTGAATGTCTGTTTTCATTGGTTGGATTCCTTTCTTCTATAAATATTCCTCTTTGTATTGTTCAAATTCTTCCTGGCTCATAAGAACCTTACGGGGCTTTGTGCCTTCCTCTTCTCCGACGATCCCGGCTTCACAGAGCTGGTCCATCAACCTTGCCGCCCTGTTGAATCCGATCTTAAAAATCCTCTGAAGGCTTGCAATGGATGCTTTGTCCTTATCTATGATAAATTTGGCCGCATCTTCAAAATATTCGTCTCTGTCTGCCGAAACCGATGCCTTCACACTGGCCGTCTCGATTTTTTCTTTGATCTCACTGCCGTAGTCATCTTCTATGTTCTGGCTCTTTAAGAAGTCTACGACACGTCCCACTTCCTCATCGCTGATAAATGCTCCCTGGACCCGGACCGGCTTCTGGTATCCTGCCGGATAAAAGAGCATATCTCCTTTTCCTAAGAGCTTCTCTGCTCCGTTCATGTCAATGATCGTGCGGGAATCCACCCCGGAGGACACAGAAAATGCGATTCTTGAAGGGACATTAGCCTTGATCAGTCCTGTGATGACATTGACAGATGGTCTCTGGGTGGCAATGATCAGATGGATGCCTGCCGCTCTGGCAAGCTGAGAAAGCCTTACGATCGCATCCTCTACCTCACCCGGCGCAACCATCATAAGGTCCGCAAGCTCATCCACAATAATGACGATCTGAGGCAGCGGCTGGAAGTCTTCACCTTCCATTCCCTTTTCCATCATCTCTTTTACTTTTTCATTATATCCGGTCAGATTTCTTACATTGACGTCCGCAAACTTCTTATAGCGGTCTCCCATCTCCATAACTGCCCAGTTAAGCGCGCTGGATGCCTGCTTGGGATCTGTGACCACCGGGATGAGAAGATGCGGGATTCCCTGATATGTACTCAGTTCCACGACTTTGGGATCGATCATGATCAGCTTCACATCGTTGGGACTTGCTTTATATAAAATACTCATGATCAGCGTATTGATACACACTGATTTCCCGGAACCTGTGGCACCTGCAATCAAAAGGTGCGGCATCTTTGCAATGTCTGAGATAATCACCTTGCCAGCCAGATTCTTTCCTACCGCAAACGCGATATTGGAAGAGAAGCGTTTAAAGTCATTATTTTCAATCAGATCCCGGAACATGACCACCTGATTGGTCTTATTCGGCACTTCGATGCCCACTGCTGCCTTTCCCGGAATCGGAGCTTCGATCCGTATGTCCGGGGCCGCCAGATTCAGTTTAATATCATCGGAAAGCCCGACGATCTTGCTGACCTTTACTCCCTGCTCCGGCTGAAGTTCAAACCTGGTAACAGACGGCCCGCAGCTGATGTCCGTAATCGTCACATTGACGCCGAAGTTTCTCAGCGTCTGCTCCAGCTTCAGGGCTGTCTTTTTAAGTTCTGCCTGACTGTTTCCTCCGGCCTTCTTTCCCTTTTTCAGCAGAGTCACCGGCGGAAACACATAATCTCCCTCCTCCAGCGCAGAAGGATGTATGGAAATCTCCGGTATAGGTTCAGGCTCTGATTTCTCTCTGTTCACAAAAGATCTTTTGCCCGGCTTCAGCTCCGGCTCCTCCGGCAGTACTTCCTCATCGGGCTGTCCGATCATCTCGTCCAGATCAAACGGCTTGTCCGGTTCTTTTGCCGGCTCTTCCGGCATCAGAGTAAGGTCATCCAGTACCTTTGACTGTTTCTCTCTCCTTTTCAGCTTTAAGTCTGGAAGCTTTGGAGTCTTGATTCCTGATGCCTGCCTGTCCTCTTTTTCTTTTGGCTTTCTCTTATCAGCTGTTTTGGTCTTCTTTCCTGAAGTCCGTTCGGGTGCAAAAAATGCTGCCACACGCTTTACAAAGGAGAGCAGTGATCTCTCAGTAATCAGTATCATAGAAATTGCTGTCAAAAAAAATACGACAACATAACTTCCTGCCAGTCCCAGCTCCTTATACAGAAAAGAAGCGATGACACCTCCGACCACTCCGCCTCCCGCATGATGTTCCGATCCGTACCGGTACAACACTGCTGCATCAGACATACGGATGTCTGTCGCCATCTGCCATATCGCCGCAGTCATACACAGGAGCAGAACAATAAAAAAAGACTTCTTTGCCGAGATGCTGCTATACTGATTGGAGATCAGCAGAAGGATCATGATCAATATAACAATAGGAGCAGCATAGTGAACACCGCCCAGCACTCCGAACAGCGCGGAACTTACCGTGTTTCCCACTTTTCCGCAGAGTCTGAAATTACTCAAAAATAAAAAAAGACAAACTGCAAAACTTAACAGAACCGCAATTTCCTGATAGAACCCTGCAAAGTCTTTTTGCTTTTTCTTCTTTCGTGCTGTGTTTCTTCTCTTTCTTTTTTTTGCTGCCATTCTTCTGGAATCTCTTTTCTTCTTATATTTAATACTCAACAACCCTTCATCAAAAGAGTTATATGACTATTTTACAATTAACCTAAATAAATGTAAAGAGCCTGGACAGAACTCTTTGGTTCCGTTCAGACTCTTTTGTATCTTTGAAATATAATGAATATCAGTATTTTGCTGTCTCAGGCGGAATGAACTGCTCTGCTTCATTCACGAACTTCTTAACCTGTACACCCGCTTTGACTACCGGGATATTGGTTCCGGCTCCGGCAACGCATCCTCCCGGACATCCCATTCCTTCGATCAGGTACCCGTTCTTCTTGCCGGCTTTTGCCTGAAGAAGCATCTTCTTGCATTCTGCGAGTCCTTCCACATGGTCAATCTTCACATCCACTCCCGGATGGTATTCTTTTACGCATGCTTCAATAGCCGCGGCAACACCGCTTGCGACTGCATATCCGCGTCCTGCACCGAACGCATCGTTCATCTCGACTTCCTTGTCGTAAGTACTGAAATCAATATCCTTGGCGGTAAACATGCCGTCCAATTCTTCAAATGTAATGACAAAATCCACTTCACTTCTGACAGACTTTCTGGAAGCTTCCAGTTTTTTAGCCACACAAGGACCGACGAATACGATTTTTGCGTTCTTGTTGGTCTGTCTTGCGGCTCTGGCTGTCGCCACCATCGGGGTCAGTGAATTTGAAATCTGGTCGATCAGTTCAGGGAAGTACTTTTTCCCGAGCATAGACCAGGACGGACAGCAGGAGGTCAAAAGGAACGGCACCTCTCCTGTAGCAACTCCATGTGCATAGTGATCCGCTTCTTCCAGGGCACCTGCATCCGCTCCCACTGCCACTTCCCATACGTCGGCAAATCCGATCTCCAGCAGTGCGGCCTTCACCTTGGCAGGGGTTGCCTTCGGCCCAAACTGTCCAACAAAAGCAGGGGCCAGGATGGCGATGACTTCGTTGCCTTCATTCATGGCTTTGATCAGCTGGTAGATCTGTGACTTGTCTGCAATGGCTCCAAACGGACAGTTGACCATGCACATGCCGCAGGATACACATTTGTCAGGATTAATGGTAGCACGTCCTGCATAATCAGTCTCGATCGCTCCCACGCCACAGGCTACTTCACACGGCCTTTTTCTCTCATGGATCGCACTGTATGGGCATACTTTCTGGCACTGTCCGCACTTAATGCACTTTTCCTGATCAATGTAGGAATATCCGTCCACAAAACTGATTGCATTTTTCGGACATACTTCCATACATGGATGTGCCATACATCCCTGACACTCTCCTCCTACAATGAATGCTCTGTCCTTGCAGGCGTTGCATGCTGCCGGGATCACCTGCAGAAGCGGCGGCTCGTAGTATTTTTCAGCAATGTTGCTCTGTTTGATTCCTTTTGTTATTCTTGCAGGCTTATCAGCAGGTCTTAAAGACATCCCCATGGCAAGACGGATTCTCTCTCCTACCACTGCCCTTTCACGATAAATACTGTCGCGGTATGTCGGCAGCTCACCTTTCACTAATTCGTACGGCAGATCCTCGATTTCTTCAAGGTCTCTTTGTTCATAGGCAAATTTAGCAATCTCTGTAAATACCTTTTTTCTGATCTCTCGGACCGGGGTCTCAATTCCTCTCATAGCTCCTCCTTTAATGTTCGTTAAAATAAAAACAATCTATTATCATTCTACACTACTTTTACCCGAAATTAAAGGATTTTTTTGCTTTTTTTGTACTTTATTCTGTACACCGGAACCCCCGGTTTTTTCTCAGTTTTCCGAGGTATTTTGTATGAGTTCCTTAAGCTTTGCAAAGGCCTCGCTCATGCCCCCGATTTCATTGATCAGGCCCAGTTCCACCGCCTGTTCTCCCTCAAGTACGGTTCCTGCGTCTTTCACCTGTTCTCCGATGTGCAGCATCAGTTCTTCCACCTTATCCTCCGCAATGTCAGAGTGATCGCTGATGAATCTGGTAATACGGTCCTGAATCTTCTCAATATTACGGTAGCTTTGAAGCACACCGATGAAGGTTCCGCTGGAGCGCACCGGATGGATCATCATTGTTGCACTTTTAACAATAAATGAATAGTCAGAAGAGACTGCAAGAGGCACTCCGATGGAATGGCTCCCTCCCAATACAAGCGTTACCGTTGGTTTACTCAGGGAAGCAATCATTTCCGCAAGGGCAAGCCCACATTCCACATCCCCTCCAACCGTATTGAGCAGAATCAGTATCCCCTTGATATCGTCAGAGTACTCTGCTTTGGCAAGCGCAGGGATCATATGCTCATATTTGGTTGTCTTGGAGTTCTGCGGGGACAGCTGATGCCCCTCGATCTCTCCTATGACCGTCATGACATGAATCCCGCCCAGGTCCAGTTCTCCGGTATCTCTTATCTCATTTCTTTGATCTTCATTCATATCGAAATCCTCACTTTGATTTAATAAAAAGGAAGAAGCGCAGTGCTTCTCCCTTTTATTGTCTGTCATTATGAGTAAGATTATTCTTCTTCGATTTCAAAAGATACAAGCAGATCTTCCTGATTGACCTGTTCGCCTTCATTAACGTAGATCTTATCCACCTTTCCGTTAACTTTGGATACGACGGTGGTTTCCATCTTCATTGCTTCCACGGTAAGAAGCGGCATATTCACAGTTACCGGATCTCCCTCTTTTACGAGGACTTTTCCGACGGTTCCAGGAATTGTTGAGCCTAAATGTCCCGGATTGCTCTTATCCGCTTTGATCCTGTGGTCGGCCTTGACTTCCAGGTTGCGGTCTAAGATCTTCACTTCACGCATGGAACCGTTGACCTCGAATTCCAGCAGACGGTATCCGTTCTCATCGGGTTCTGACATATCCACAAACTTGATGATCAAATCTTTTCCTTCTCCGATGGTCAGTGTCGTCTCCTCACCCTTTCTCAGCCCGTAGAAATACACATGGCTTTCCAGCCTTGTGACGTCATTGTAAGCCTCAAAATGTCTGCAGTAATCCTCATATACTTTCGGATACATCGCATAGCTGATGGCTTTGCGGTGAAGCGTCTTTTCGTCTTCCATTGTATCAATATAAAAGAACTCTTTGAGCCCTTTCTTGATCTGATCGAAATCTTCCGGAGGAATCAGGCTTCCCGGACGGACGGTGATCGGCTCTTTGCCTTTCAGCACGATAGCCTGAAGTTCTTTCGGGAATCCGCCTTCCGGCTGTCCGATCATTCCTTCAAAATATTCGACTACGGAATCAGGATAAGATAATCCTCTGCCCTCTGTCAGAATATTTTCTTTGGTCAGACCGTTTTTAAACATAAAGATGGCAAAGTCTCCGACGACTTTAGAGGAAGGCGTAACTTTTACAATATTTCCAAGCAGATCATTGGCATCTTTGTACAGACTCTTGATCTCCTCAAAATCCTCTGCTGCTCCCATCTCTTTTACCTGAGCCAGCAGGTTGGAGTACTGTCCTCCCGGGATCTCATACTTGTAGATCTCTGTGTTCGGAGCGTCCATGCCGCTTTCAAACTGTTTATAAACCGGTCTCAGTCTCTCATAGTACTGGCTTAATTCTGTGAGTTCATCCGGAACTAATCCCGTATCCCTCTCGGTTCCCCTGAGTGCCTCTGTAAGAGAGTTCATGGACGGGTTGCTTGTCATGGAACTCATAGATCCGATGGCACAGTCAACAATATCCACTCCCGCTTCCGCTGCTTTCAGCAGAGTGCTGACTCCGTTTCCGGTGGAATCATGGGTATGCAGATTAACCGGTATATTCAGTTCTTCTTTTAACGTTTTGATGAGCTTTTCGGCTGCATAAGGCTTTACAAGCCCTGCCATATCTTTGATGGTAAAGATGTGGCATCCCAGGCTTTCCAATTCTTTTGCCTTTTTTACATAGTAATCCAGTGTATATTTTGTCTCATCCGGATTCAGAATATCCCCGGTATAACAGATAGCTCCTTCCACGATCTTACCGGTCTTTAAAGCCGTTTCAATCGGAAGCTTCATATTCTCAACCCAGTTTAAGCTGTCAAAAATACGGAATACATCGACTCCGCGGGATGCCGCCTCTTCGATAAAGGTTGTCACTACATTGTCCGGATAATTCTTGTATCCGACCGCATTGGACGCCCGAAGAAGCATCTGAATCAGGGTATTCGGCATTCTTTCTCTTAAGAGTGCCAGTCTTACCCACGGAGATTCCTTTAAGAAGCGGTAAGAAGTATCGTATGTGGCTCCTCCCCACGCTTCCATGGAAAATGCATTTGCCATGTACTGGTTGGATGCCTTGGCAGCCCCTGCAAGATCCTTCGTTCTCATACGGGTGGCCATCAAAGACTGCTGGGCATCTCTCATTGTTGTGTCAGTTACATAAAGTTTTTTATCATTTAAGATCTTCTGAGTATAACCTTCGGCTCCGAGTTTTAAAAATTCATCCCTGGCGCCGTAAATCTCTTTCTTTTTGTCATACTTCGGAAGCACACGGTCTTCGAAAAACGGTTTTTCTTCTGCCTTCTGTTCGTTGACCATTTTATTTCCGAGGAACTCCAGAATCTTTGTGGCACGGTCCTGGGATGCGGCGAAAAGGAACAGCTCAGGAGTATCTTCTATAAATGTCGTATAGCACTGTCCTGATTTAAAAGTCTCATGGTTAAGGACATTGATCAGGAACGGGATGTTGGTCTTGATACCCCGGATTCTTGTCTCTTTCAGCACACGGGTAGACTTCATCACAGCCCCTAAGAACGTACGGTCATGAGAGCATGCCTTTACGAGGAGACTGTCATAATATGGAGTGATCTCTGCCCCTGCATATGCATTTCCTCCGTCCAGGCGGATTCCGTTTCCGGCTCCGGAACGGTATACTGTGATCTTTCCTGTATCCGGCAGGAAGTTGTTTGAAGGATCTTCGGTGGTGATACGTGTCTGAATAGCATAGCCCGTAGTTTCCACACTTTCCTGAGAAGGAATCTGAATCTCATCAGAGTCAAGGGCATACCCCTGAGCAACGAGGATCTGCGTCTGTACGATATCGATCCCTGTTACCATCTCTGTCACCGTGTGTTCTACCTGAACCCTCGGATTCATCTCGATGAAGTAAGGATTGTTATCGGCATCCACAAGAAACTCTAAGGTTCCGGCGTTGCGGTATCCGACCGTCTTTGCCAGCCTTAACGAACTGTCAAATATCACCTTCCTTGTCTCTTCCGGAATGCTGAAGGCCGGTGCATACTCTACCACCTTCTGGTGACGCCGCTGAACGGAACAGTCACGGTCATACAGATGAACGACATTGCCGTAGTTATCTCCGATGATCTGTACTTCAATATGTTTCGGACTTTTCAGGTACTTTTCAATAAAAATCTGATCGTCTCCGAATGCCTTTTTGGATTCATCTCTTGCTTCCGCATATTCCTTCGGCATATCTTCTGCCGTGTGAACGATGCGCATGCCGCGTCCGCCGCCTCCGTTGGATGCTTTCAGCATCACAGGATATCCGACCTTCTCTGCAATCTCAATGACTTCTTTTTCACTATATACCGCATGGTCCACACCCGGTATGATCGGCACATCCGCTTTGATTGCCATCTGCTTGGAAGAGATTTTATCTCCCATCGCCCTCATGATGTCAGATGTCGGTCCGATAAAGGTAATCCCGTGTCTCTCACAGGCATCTACAAATTCCGGATTTTCAGACAGGAATCCATACCCCGGATGGATCGCATCCACATTTTTCTCTTTGGCAATCCGGATGATGGTCTTGATATCCAGATACGCATCGATCGGTCCTTTATCCGGATTCAGCTGATATGACTCATCCGCCTTGGAGCGGAACAATGCATAGCGGTCTTCTTTTGAAAATACACCAACAGTGGTAATCCCCAGCTCATTGAGAGCACGGAATACACGGATCGCAATCTCACCGCGGTTGGCTACTAATACTTTTTTAAATTTCTTTATTTGCATTGGTAAACTACTCCTTATATAAAATTTGTCTTTCCTGACAGGACAATGATCCGCCACAGCAAGACGTATTAGAAAACATTATAGCTTAAAATCAGCCATATTACAATAGCCGATTCAAAGGGAACCCCCGACAGGTCAAAAAAAGACGGTTTCCTGCATCGGAAACCGCCCCGTCAATCTCTTATTCTGCATCCTCTGCATTGTCATTGAGCAATGCTTTCATGCTCAAGCTGATCTTCTTTTCATCCTTTTTGAAGTCAACGACTTTGGCTGTGATTTCCTGTCCAACGGATAAAACATCAGATGGCTTGTCAATATGTTCCTTGGCAATCTGAGAAACGTGAAGCAGTGCGTCAATGCCTGATTCCAGCTCAACAAATGCTCCGAAATCTGTCATACGTGCGACTTTTCCGTCCACAACATTGCCAACTTTGTATTTCTCTTCTGCCTTTAACCATGGATTTTCCTCTGGGAATTTCAGGCTCAGCGCGATCTTTTCACCCTGGATATCCTTGATCAGTACAGTTACCTTATCACCGATAGAAAATACCTTTTTCGGATTTTCCACACGTCCCCAGGACATCTCTGAAATATGAAGCAGTCCGTCTGCGCCGCCTAAGTCGATGAATGCACCGAAGTCTGTCACGTTCTTGACAACTCCGTCGATCTTCATTCCAGGCTCGATCTTTGCGAATAATTCTTTCTGTTTTTCTTTCTTTGCAGCCACTAACAACTGCTTGCGGTCTCCGATGACTCTTCTCTTTCTCGGGTTAAACTCACTGATGACAAACTCGATTTCCTGTCCGTCGTATTTCTTTAAGTCTCTCTCGTAAGAATCAGATACAAGGCTTGCCGGGATGAAGACTCTCGCCTCATCAATAATCACACTTAAACCACCATCTAAAACCTGAGCCACAGGCGCTTTGAGCACTTCCTTGTTTTCGTAAGCTTCTTCCAGGCGCTTGTTGCCTTTTTCTGCTGCCAGTCTCTTATATGTCAACAACACTTGTCCTTCTCCGTCGTTCACTTTAAGGACTTTTGTCTCCATCGTATCCCCTACTTTGGCGATCGTTGTTAAATCTAAGTTAGCCGCATCATTAGAGTACTCACTGCGTGTCAGGATACCGTCAGCTTTGTAACCGATGTTTAAGATGATCTCATCTGGTTTTACGTCAATGACTGTTCCTTCCACTACCTCTCCGTTACGAATCGTAACTAAACTTTCCTCTAATAATTGTTCAAAACTCTTTTCCGTCATGCTAGCATGAACCTCCTTGATAATTTTCTCTGGGGTGGATGCCCCCGCTGTAATACCTACCTTACCAGTCGATTCAAAAAGTTTCAAATCCAGGTCTTTAAGTGTCTGCACAAAAAAGGTGTTCCCACACTCTTTTTTGCTGATCTCATATAATTTCTGGCTGTTAGAACTTTGTCTGTCGCCAATGACAATCATTGCATCTACATCGTGTGCTATAGATTTTGCTTCCAGTTGACGCTCTTCTGTGGCATTACAAATTGTATTACATACTTCTATATGATAACTCTTTTCCTTGATAATTTCAACTATATCTTGAAATTTATTGTAATTAAATGTCGTCTGTGAAACAACACAGGCCGGTTTGTCTCCGAGTTCGACTCCCGAAAGCCCCTCTGCATCGGAGATCACATGGACTTCTCCGCTGCACCAGCCCCTGATTCCTTCTACCTCGGGATGCTCCGAGCTGCCGATGATCAGGATCTGTTTTCCTTCGGCACTGGCCTTCTCCACGATCCTGTGGATCTTTAAGACAAAAGGACAGGTGGCATCTACCAGATGCAGCCCCTTCTGCCGGATCAGCTCATAAATATCCTTTGCCACGCCGTGGGACCGGATGATCACGGTTCCCTCTGAAATCTGCTCCAGTTCTTTTCTGGAACGGAGGACTTTTACGCCTCTTTGTTCCAGATCGGAGACCACTTCCGAGTTATGGATGATCGGTCCGTATGTATAGACCTGTTCTTTTCCTGCCTCCTCATATACCTTATCCACCGCGCGTCTGACACCGAAACAAAATCCTGCTGTTTTCGCTAAGTTTACTTCCATCTCTTATTTCACCTTTTCAAATTCGCGGATCACCGTATCGGCTACTTCTTCGATCGTCATCCCGGAAGAATCCACGAGAACCGCATCCTCCGCCTGTCTAAGCGGCGCGATGTCTCTGGTCATATCCTGGTGGTCCCTTTTCTTTATATCTTCTTCAATGACAGCAAGATCTGCCTCCTGCCCTTTCTCAATGAGTTCATCATAGCGGCGCTTTGCCCTGACCTCCACGGAAGCCGTCAAATATATTTTTAAATCCGCATCGGGAAGCACATTGGTCCCGATATCCCTTCCGTCCATTAAAATGTCCGCAGTTTTTGCGAGATTTCTCTGCAGATCTAAAAGAGCAGCCCTCACAGAAGGATATGCGGATGTCTTGGATGCCATATTCCCCACTTTCTCCGTCCGGATCTGCCCGGTCACATTTTCTCCGTTTAAAATCACCTGCTGCATCCCGTTCTCATAAGTTATGCTGACTCTTATATCCTTACAGGCAGCGTCAATGGCCGCTTCATCTGTATAATCGATCTGGCTGCGGATAAAATACAAAGCCATGGCCCGGTACATGGCTCCCGTATCCACATAGATAAATTCCAATTTTTTTGCGATTGTTTTTGCGATCGTGCTCTTTCCGGCTCCCGCCGGGCCGTCAATGGCAATACTGTACATATATGATTCCTCCTAATTCATTCCTGCCAGGTATCCTGTGGACCATGCGATCTGAAGATTATAACCCCCGGTCAGCGCATCCAGATCCAACACTTCCCCTGCAAAATATAATCCCTGCACCTTCTTGGATTCCATGGTACTCGGGTTGATCTCTTTTACATCCACTCCGCCGTGAGTGATGATAGCCTCTTTAAACCCTCTCGTACTCGTGACCATAAGAGGCATAGCTTTTAATAGTGCTGTGAGATTCCTCCGCTCATCCTTCGTGATCTCATGAACCTTTTTGTCCTCCGGAATTCCGGATAGTTCTAGGATAACCGGGATCATTTTTTTTGGCAACAGCTTTCCAAGAGAATTTTTGAATTCTTTATTGATATTTTTCTGAAAATCTTTCAGAATTCTCTGATCCAGCTGTTCTTCCGATAAGGCCGGCTTCAGATCGATACAAAATTTTAACTGTTTTCCTTTATACCGCACCGCATAGCTGCTGGCGCTTATGATAATTGGTCCGCTGATGCCAAAATGAGTAAACAGCATCTCTCCGAACTCCTTATAAATCCGTTTTCCGTCTGCATAGAGGGACGCTTCCACATTTTTAAGGGAAAGCCCCTGAAGCCTTGAGCAGACTGTCCCGTCGATATTAAAAGGAACAAGCGCCGGGTCCAGATGAGTCACCTTATGTCCCGTTTTTTTTGCAAATGAGTGCCCGTCTCCGGTGGAACCTGTGGAAGGATAAGAAACGCCTCCCGTTGCGATGACTACCTTGTCCGCCTTCAGCTTTCGCCCGCCGTTTATTTCAACACCACTGACGCTGCCATTCTCCGTCAGAATCTGTCTCACCTCCGTATTCAGCTTAACAGACACCTTTCTTTTGCCAAGTTCTCTCTCCATGGCTCTGATCACGTCTGACGATTTGTCAGACACAGGAAACACACGGTTCCCCCGCTCTACTTTCACCGGACATCCCCATTGCTCC
This sequence comes from Anaerostipes caccae L1-92, assembly GCF_014467075.1. Taxonomy (NCBI): domain Bacteria; kingdom Bacillati; phylum Bacillota; class Clostridia; order Lachnospirales; family Lachnospiraceae; genus Anaerostipes; species Anaerostipes caccae. Next base: position 1,334,259 of record NZ_AP023027.1, on the reverse strand, counting down.
ATCCATTCCATCATCTGTTCATTGGTGAAAGAATAAAATGCACTGTATAAAAATTCCCTGTTGGTAACTACATGGCCCATCAGATCTTCGATGTCACCGGCATTGGTCAGATTACACCTGCCTTTCCCTGTAATGAAAAGCTTTTTCCCCAATTTTTCGTTTTTTTCTAATAGGGTGACTCGATTCCCCTCTCCTGCAGAACAGATGGCAGCGATCATTCCCGCCGCACCTCCTCCGACTACGATTACTTCACTCATAAAACTCCTTTATTTACTTGATGATTTATTCTTCCAACAGCAGCCGTTTCTTCCGGCATGCGAAATACAGCAGGCCGAACATATCTGCCAGAGCCCAGCCGATGGGCACCGCCCACCAGATCCCCAGTAGTCCGATGACAGGCACCGATGACAGTGCATAAGCCAGTACAACTCTGCTTCCCAGTGAAATGACCGTCAGCCAGATAGAAACTCCGGAACGGCCCAGGCCCCGGTAAAGCCCATAGAGCAAAAACAAAATGCCGATCCCTGCATAAAAACAGCCCACGATGTGCAGATACTGCACCCCGACAGCGATGATCTCCGTCTCCTGGGGTTTTATAAAAATCAGCATAAGCTGTCTTGCAAAGGCCACGACGATAACAGACGCAGCCGCGCAAAACCCAATAGAAATGAATACCGCTGACCGAAGACCTTGTTTTATCCTGTCTGGTTTTCCCGCTCCATAATTTTGTGCGATATAAGTGGTAAAAGCATTTCCAAAATCCTGTGCCGGCATATAGGCGAAGGCATCAATCTTTACCACTGCGGCAAAAGCTGCGGAAGTAAGAAATCCAAAACTGTTGACTAATCCCTGCACCATCAAAATTCCAAGATTCATGATCGACTGCTGTATAGCTGTCAGAATAGAATTATTAATGATCATACCAAGAAGTTCCCGGCTGTAATACATATGACAGCGTTTTGGACACAAGTCTCCTGCTTTAGAAAAAAAATATACTGTAATCAGTACGGCAGATACCCCCTGGGCGGTTACTGTGGCCCACGCCGCCCCGGCAATCCCCATCCCAAATTTTAAAATAAAAACCACGTCCAGTATAATGTTCAGCACCGCAGAGACAGCCAAAAACACCAACGGTGTCACCGTATTGCCGATGCTGAGGAGTACAGAGCTGAAAAAATTATAGATGCAGACAAAAAAGATTCCAAAAAAAATAATAAATAAGTATTCTTTTGTAAACGGGGCCGCTTCTTTTGGAATGTGAAGCCACACAATCAAATGATCCAGCAGAAGAAATGCTGCTGCCGTAATCACGGCGGAAACCAACATAATAAAGACGAATGCATTGACAATAGATGTCTTCATTCGGTCATGCTCTTTACGCCCATAGAGTTGGGCAAAGACAACGCCGCTTCCCATACAAAGTCCCAGTAAAACAGAAGTCAGAAGAACCATCAGAGCATAGGCCGAACCGACTGCAGACAGTGCGGCAGCACCGATCGTTCTGCCTACAATCAGGGTATCAGCGATATTATATAACTGTTGTAAAAGGTTGCCCACAATCATTGGCAGGCTGAATAATATAATAGAACGGCCAATCCGGCCGTCGGTCAGGTCGACTTGCATCTGTACCCCCATATCTTTTGGTAATTCTGTCAGAAGAAAAAACATTTATATTCATATTTAAAAATTTCCACAAGTATACTGTCAATAATAAAAACTTATGAGGCCCTCATGCAGAAAATCCATAATAAAGTTCTGAAAGATACTATGTTCTATCATGATATCCCAGTACTCACCTATAAGATAAACTATCCTTTTTTTGAAACTACATGCAGTCCGCTGGCAGCCTGCCATATAAACGGTTATTATGCATTAAAGGCTGAAAAAACAGAGAAGAACTGCCGCACAGATCTCTATTCGCAGGCAGTGCAGGCGGCTCAGTATATTCCAGAGAATATACCGCCATTCAACAGCTATGAATTTCTTTCTGATTACCATATAGTTTACAATAAGGGCTGTATCGTAAGTCTTTATACAGATCAGTATTCTTATTCAGGCGGGGCTCACGGAGCAACTGTGCGCAGCTCTGACACCTGGGATTTCCGTATGGGAAGGCAGATAAACCTGACGGAATTTTTTCCCGGAGTACAGGGATTTCCCGAATGCCTTTTCCAACGCATAGAAAAACAGATAGAGGATCGTTTAAAAGAATCCCCAGCCACTTTTTTTGAGGATTACAGCCAGCTTCTCCGTAATAACTTTCATGCTGAAAACTTTTATATAACCCCAGCCGGCTTAGTGATTTATTACCAGCAATATGACATTGCCCCCTATGCATCCGGTATTCCGGAATTCGTCATTCCTTTCAGAAACAGCCGGTCCCCTGAAATTATGTAATCAGCATCGCGTCCGCAGAAAACGAGCGGTGCAGGGACACTTTTCCTACATCGCTTTTCTGTATATTTTATAATAGCCTATTTCAACTGTAAAGTTAATATAAAAGACAAGAAATTTTGTGTTTTTAATCTTCTCATAAACTTAAAATAAATTTCTGATTATCTTTTCACAAATTCTTATATGTCCGCAAAGCCTTATTCTGCAGGCTTTGCGGGCATTTTTACTGTCGGCAGATACTTCACGTTGTAAGAGAAAAATCAAGACGAATTAAATGCGCAAAATATATCATGAATTAAGTTGTCTGCTAATTTATAATATGAATTATATTAAGAAAAGAGGTGCTTTATGGAAAAAGCAAATGTAAGTATTTTTGAATTATGCGGCTCGAATTATGAAATTGGGTATCAGCTTGGGAAAATCGCAATGAACTGCCCTCAATTTGCAGAAATGCAAAAATGCCCACCCGGTGCTTATACGGAAAAACAAGCGGCACAAATGACCGAAATGTTTGATTGTTATTGCCCCGGACTGAACGAAGAATTGCAAGGTTTTGCAGAAGCTATTAAAACAACAAGATTGCAAATGCTTTACTATGCAATGACTTATTTAACGCCCGGTTGTTCTTTGCTTGCTGTACTGCCTAAATTAACAGCAAACGGACATGTAATGGCAGCTCGTAATTATGAGTTTTCTCACAAGATGGAGGACTTTTCCTTCTGCAAGACCAAAGTTACAGGTAAGTATGCTCACATGGGTGGAAGCATGATGCAGTTTGGGCGTGGCGAGGGAATAAATGAATGTGGCCTGATGGCTGCTCAAACATCTTGTGGTATGCCGGTTGGCAATATGGAAGTCATGCGCAGACCCTCTGTTACAGGTTTACAATTTTGGGCGGTCATTCGATCTTTATTAGAAAACTGCAAGAATGTAGAAGAAGCTCTGCAGACTCTAGAAGATATGCCGATTGCCTACAATATCAATCTGATTCTTGCTGATAAAGAGGGGAACGCTGCTTTATTTGAAACATTAGATGGGGTTAAAGCTTTTAGAAAAATTGATGATACTACTGAACAGCAGTATTTACATTCAACCAATCACGCACATTTGCAGGAAATAATTAATCTTGAGCCGATGGCAATGAAACATTCAGTTTGTCGATATAATTATATTGAAAATTTCGTGAATCAATCTCATGGGATAAATACCAGGGATTTAAAGACATTACTTTTATCTAAATATCCTGAGGGATTATGCTGTAACTGGTATGATAATTTCTTTGGCACAATTAAAAGTATGGTTTTTGATGTGACATTGGGTACTGTTGAAATTTGTTGGGGTGGATTAGAAAAAAATGGTTGGAAGACATATTCTTTAGTAAATGATATAAAAGCAGAAAATTTCACAGTTGACATCAAAACTTCCAATTCACAATTTGAGGATGGTGCATTCGTCAAAATATAAAAAGCTTATTTTATAGGAATGTAGATAAGGACATAATTATCTGCGTCTGTATACTCACGTACTTGCCCGTCGTATATTTCATATGATTCACGATTATCTAGTTGAAATTTTGAAGACATTGCCCAAACTCCATAAATATAGTCATAGGATAATACCAGGTTCTGGAGAGAACCGGTATGTGTAAACACCGCATATTTTCCTTTGGACAATGTCTTTTTTTCACAAGATTTTGGTACAGTTGAAAATGCTTCCATTGGTGAGCCTATCATCACTGAAAAACGAACATCATCATTTTCTAAATATGAAGCATTATGACTTTCACATATACTGTAACCAATTGTATTCATATTATGAATTCTACACATTTTCATATATTGAGACCATTTTTTCTATAAACGGTAGGTGACACATGAAATATATTTTTAAAAGCGCGGCTAAATGCTTCTGATGATTCAAATCCGCTGTCTATTGCAATATCTATAATTTTTTGTTTCGAATAAATCAGACTTCTTGAGGCTTCATACAACCTGCGTTTATTTATGTAGCTGCCCACAGATTCACCTAAAACCGCAGTAAACACACGTGTCATATGAAAATATGAATAACCTGCGTGATTTGCAACATCACGCAGCCCTATATCATTATGGAGGTTTGATTCTATAAAATTTACTGCAGTGTCTAAAATGTTTTTTTTACTCATAGATTAAGTCTCCACAAATACCATGGTTTCTTTCATATCCATATCTATCTGATAATCTCCTGTACCCGGCCTACCTGCCCATCCTCAAGCATCACTTTTATGCCATGGGGATGGCAGCTGCTCTTTGTCAATAGCCGAGCTACAATTCCTTCTGTCAGCTTTCCGGTCCGTTGGTCCGCTTTCAGGACAATCTTGACCGCCGCTCCAATCTTCACATCAGACCTGTTTTGTCCGTTCATCATTTTCCGCTCCTATTTTTTGAATTTCTCATGTTCCTGATATTCGTGCGGCCGCTCTTTATAGTCCCGCACCATATAATCGCCAATTTTCTCATATTTCCCAGCAGAATGTGCGCTAGCTTCATCACAAGTTCCCTCATCGTGGAGAATCGCGTCAAAAAAAATATTCTCCAGGTACTCGTACTTTGCATATATCCCCTGCGACGCCCAAACAAGGGCGCCGCGGACATAAGCGGAATGTGCCTTGAATAACTCGTGATCCACCTTAAAGCCGAGCGCCTTGGCAAGCAATACCGCAAAGACGATAACGCTGCGGGTATTGCCCTCCCGAAAGGGATGTGTCTGCCAAATCTGGGCAGTGATCCTTACGATACGGAATACAATGTCATTGTCAGTCTGCCTGTTTCGCTTCAGTTTGGAAATTTCTTTCATAGATGCCGTCAACTGCTTCTTAATTTCCTTGGGATACGCATAGTGCACCGTGTCGCCGCCCAAAACGTCTTCCGGCTTGATCATCTGTATCGTACGGAATTCTCCCGCCCAATCATAAATCTGTCCAAAAATGGTGCGATGAATGTCTTTTAACGTGTCTGTATTGAATTTCTCGTACGTCTGGTTATAGATACCCGTCATTGCTAAATTGGTGATGTCCGCCTCTGCCATATGAAGGAGCTTCGAATCTTTGATGCCTGCAAGATTTATCAGGACATCAGCGTCGTCATATAAATAGGGATCCCGCATTTTACACCTCCACAGAAAAGCCATATCGTTTGAGTGTTGTTTCAAAGACCGATAAGAAAGGTTTGTTTCCGTTTTGCCAAGCCGCAATATCCTGCGCTGTTTGTTCGCTGACAGGAATCCCCTCGACAGCGTTAATAGTATCGGCAAAAGACGAGCTCCTCCTTTTTTGTTCTGCAGTCAAACTGTCCATCCCTGTACTAAGCTTCAAAAGCATGAGTTGGCGGCTGATATTTTTCCCAAGCAGCCCCGCAGCCTGTTCCAGTTCACTGAGCCGGGCTCTCAGCTTTGGTAATTCCGCCTCACATTGTCTGCGGCGTGTAACCTGTTTTGTGATCTCATCAACTTCCTCTTTCTTTAGATACTGACTTGTCAGTTTCCCATCAACTCTGCTCTGAAGATAACAGTAGGTTTTGCCCTTAATCGTCTTTTTTGAAATGTAGCCCTGCACTAATTTCTGTAACTCTATTTCCAACTTCAATTTACGTTCAAGCAAATCTTTATATTCTGATAAGATCATATCTTCCATATGTTTCACACCCCACTTTCGTTTTTCTATTATATCATATTTTAACCTCATAATAAATACTTATTCAAGTTTGTAGGTTATCCATATAAGATGTATCATCTTGTGCTAAAAGCCCGCAAAATCCCAGTATTGTCAGGCTTTTTGCGGGCTCTTGTCCGTTCTAAATTTTTACTCACATTATAAACATCGCATCACCAAAGCTGAAGAAACGGTACCGCTCCTTCACAGCCTCGTCATACGCCTTTAAAATATGCTCTTTTCCCGCCAGTGCAGACACCAGCATTAAAAGTGTAGATTCCGGCAGATGAAAATTAGTGATAAGACCGTCAATGACCTTAAACTTATAACCCGGATAAATAAAGATCTCCGTCCATCCGCTCTTAGGTTCAATAAATCCGTTTTCATCTGCCGCGGATTCCAAAGTTCTTGTGCTGGTCGTACCAACGGAAATGATCCTTCCGCCTTCTTTTCTGGTTTTATTGATTTTTTCTGCTGCCTCTTCATCTACAACATAAAATTCAGAGTGCATATGATGTTCTGTGACATCTTCCACCTTCACAGGACGGAACGTTCCAAGCCCCACATGCAGAGTGACATAGGCAAGCCGTATTCCTTTTTCTTCGATCTCTTTCAGCAGTTCCTTTGTAAAATGCAGCCCTGCTGTCGGCGCCGCCGCAGACCCTTCGTGTTTGGCGTATACGGTCTGATACCGGTTCTTATCCTTCAGCTGATGAGTGATGTACGGAGGCAGAGGCATCTGTCCCAGCTCGTCCAGCACTTCCTCAAAAATCCCATCAAACTCGAACTTCACGAGACGGTTTCCTTCGTCCACAATGTCCGTAACCTCACCGACAAGTTTCCCCTGTCCAAAAGAAATTCTCGTCCCCGGCTTCGCCTTCCTTCCCGGTTTTACAAGTGTTTCCCACGTATTGTCCTGTTTTCTTTTTAAGAGCAGGACCTCGATTTTCGCACCTGTTCCCTCTTTTTCACCAATCAGCCGGGCAGGGATAACCTTCGTATCGTTTAACACAAGGCAGTCTCCTCTTTTCAGATAACCGGCAATATTCCGGAAACCCTCGTGTCTTATCTCCCCTGTTTCTTTGTCTAACACTAATAATCTTGAACTTGAACGGTCGGTCAGCGGATCCTGTGCGATCAGCTCTTCCGGCAGGTCAAATGTAAAATCTGATGTTTTCATAATTGCTCCTGTTTTCTCTAATTTCTTTTCAATAGGATAGTATAGCATTAAAAACAAAGCGCCGCAATGCAGAGCCCGGTTTTCTTTGATTTCCTATTGACCTGGTATTATTGCAATTCTTCTTAAATAAGAGTAAAATAAAATCAAAACCGGACGACAGAGGAGGTTCCCATTATGAAAAAAGATGTATTAGATTTTGTTGTAGAAAAAACCCGCGAACTAATCGATTCTCCTACATGCAGCAGTGAAACCAGAGATGCGGCTAACACCTGGCTGGATTCTGTGGGCACCGAAGCGGAGACAGAGGAAACAAAAAAATACATTGCCGAGTTGGAAGAAGATATTATGCCCATTGACACTTTGATCGGTTTTGCAGAGTCCGAAGCCGGAGCTCAGGTTTTCGGGGCAGACAAAGCAAAAGATGTTGCGGCACATGCCAGAGAGATCAAGGCGGAAGGCGCCGAATACTGCGACTGCCCTGCCTGCGCAGCTGCAGCCGCCATCCTGGAAAAGAAAGACCAGCTCTAGGAAAACAACCAAAAATACATAACTCCAATAAAACCCGGATATGCAGCATAACCTCTGCATATCCGGGTTTTTGTGTCATTCAAAAACTATTCCCTGAATAAATATCCTTCAAAATCATACTTCATAACACGGTAAGAGTACTTGTCCGCATCGTAGTAGAAGGAATAAATGAGTTTTCCGTCCTTGTCATATTCTCCGAATGTTTTGCTGGTACCGCTTCCAAAAGAAATATTATTCTTCAGGTGTTCAACACTGCTGACGATCGGAGAGTAAGGGATCGAAAAGGACTGCACCAGTTTATAAGTCCTCTTGTTTTCATCCACGAGATACTTATAATACATAGACTTCTCCCCTTCTTTCATTGTTCCGGTTCCTGGGAACATACTCCAGTCAAAATTCTTGATCGTGGCAGAATATCCGTAATTATTATTGAACATGTAGAGATAATACTGGCCTTTCGGAAGTGACTTATCATGTTCCACCGAAATTGTATGCTGTCCCGCCTGGCCAACAAAATTTCCTTCTTTTTTCAGCAGATATTTCTGATAATCCGTTCCATTATAGACCGTGCCTCCATGGATCAGATAATCCACTTCCGGTTTTTCAAACACATTTTTCATCTTAATAAGCGTGCTCTGCTCCCTGCTGCTGAAAATCATACTGTCATCATCGATCATATTCATGGAGTTTAAATGAAGCCAGTCAAGTCCCGTTCCTCCATAAGTGTTTTTCTTCGGGCGGTATGCCAGAAGCCGCATGGTCTTAAAATAGTCTTCAAAATCAATCAGTTCCTTTACTTCTCCCGTCTTTACATCAACAGAAATTACAATGTCCTCAATGGTATCCTGTTTTTTGTCATTGACGAGGCAGATAAATTTATTTTGTTTTTCTGCATAAAGAAAGTCATGATGAAATTCATAATTTTCTCCAAGATCATAAGTCTTTGTGACTTTCCCCAGCCTGTTGACCATGGCGATCTTGTTAAAGTCGTAAGAGTAAGCCATATCATCGCCGATGAAAAGCAGACGGTCTGTGCGGTAGTCATTTAAAGGCATCCTTCCCCGGTTTACTCCATTGTTATCATAGAGATAAATGTTTGCATTCTGTGCCTTATCATGTCCAAGCAGTGCAAACAGTCCATCTTCCATTTTTTGTTCGGAACTTCCCTTGGACTTTTTCAAAATTCTAGGAATCACATCGTCTTCAGGTATATCCACATAGAAATACTGTTTTTCCACAGCCCTGTTTTCTTCATTGAAAAACTCCATCGTCACCTTATTCCGGGTGCCTGCGGACAGGCCTATGATCTGGTATTCATGGGTCGTGCTGTACTTTTTCTTGCTTTTCAATTTATGCTTGTATACAGCTGCCCCGGCATTGGGCGCTTCAACCGTACACACAGCATAGGAAGCACGGTCGGTTTTTCCGTAATAATACAGAGCCGTCGTATTTGTCCCATAGGCATTCTGGATTACCATTGGCTTTTGGATGGTATAGTTTTTCTTCTTCTGTTTGTCAATCTGATCCTGGGATTCTTTCTGGTAAGCTTCTGTAAACACATCCTTTTCCTTGTGTTTAAGTGTCATAGGCTTTACTTTGATCTCTCTTAGTTTTACGCTTTTAAAGAACTGTTCTTCTTTGTAATTCGCATAAACACGGTATCCCAAGAAACCAGCTGTCAAAAGAACCAGAACCGCCAGAATGCAAACGATGACTTTTTTCTTCCTGTGTTTCTTGCCCTCGGTCTCCTGCATTTCTTCGATCATTCCTTTCAAATAGCTCATTTCTCATATCCTCCTGTGACATTTTCAACGGTATTATAACACATTTCCATAATATATGTAACTATTTTGTAATAAATTTAACACAAAAGAAAAGAAGAGTAGAAATATATGCAGAATCCGCACTCTCTCTACCCTTCTTATTATTTCCTCTTATTTCCCGCTTATGCCCTCAGTTCAATGCCTAATGTCTTTAATTCTTCTAAAATCTTATCAACGATCTTATTAACCTCTGCTTCCTCCAGTGTCCTGTCCTGAGCACGGAAGGTCAGGGAATATGCCACAGACTTATATCCTTTTTCGATCTGGTCGCCCTCATACACATCGAACAGTTCAAAGCCTTCCAGCAGTTTTCCTCCCTTGTCTCTGAAGATTTTTTCGATCTGTCCAACGAAGATCTCCTTTTTCACCACCATACTGAGATCCCTCTTCATCGCAGGGAATTTTGCCACCCCGGTATATTTGCGGTCAAAGGTCGCCTGTTCCGTAAGAACCGGCATATCTATGACGGCCACATAGACTTCCCCTTTCATTCCGTAGTTTTCTGCGGCCTGTGGATGCATCTGTCCGATATATGCGGCCTTTTGTCCTCTGATCAGCACATCTGCCTGACGGCCCGGATGCATGAAAGGATGCTCCCTGGTCGGAATATATTCGGACGCTCCGCCGAGTCCGAGATCTTTCAAAATATCTTCCAGCACTCCCTTAAGCGTAAAGAAATCGCCGTCTCCGTACATTCCCAGAGTCAGCTGCATCCGCTCCTCCGGAAGTTCCGTGAGGGGAAGAGCCTTTGGAATATAAATATTTCCGAACTCGTAAAGACGAACATTCTGATTTCTGTGGCTGTAATTATTGGCCAGAGACGTCATCATGCCGTTCAGTGAAACAGTTCTCATGATACTGAAATCTTCACCCAGCGGATTGGAAATTTTAATTGCTTCCCGCTCTTTTGCGCCTTCCGGAATCAGCAGCATATCAAACACTTTCGGGCTCTCAAAAGAGTAGCACATTCCTCCGCTGAATCCATTCTGCTCAGCAGACTCTCTCGCAATATCCTCCACACGGATCTTAAACGGCTTTTTCCCCGCAGTCGCTTCTCCTCTCGGCAGAGTGACCGGAATGTTGTCGTATCCGTAGAATCTTGCCACTTCCTCTGCCAGATCCGCCATACAGTTCAAATCCTGCCGGAAAGAAGGAATCCGTAATTGGTTGGAATTCATATCATATTCCACATCAATACGCCTGAAATATTCGATCATCTCTTCCATAGAAATATTCGTTCCGAGCAAAGCATTGATCTTATCCACTTCCAAAGGAAGACAAACCGGCTGTTTTGGTTCCGGATAGACATCCACTGCCCCTCCGATCACTTCTCCTGCTCCCAGTTCCTCGATCAGCTGGCATGCACGGTCCATAGCCGCCATGGCATTTTCCGGGTCCAGCCCTTTTTCAAACTTGCTGGAAGCGTCAGTCCGAAGTCCGATCCTCTTTGAGGACAGACGGATGTTTGTTCCGTTAAAACATGCAGCTTCAAATAAAAGTGTTTTAATATCATCTGTGACCATGGAATTTTCTCCGCCCATGATACCGGCGAGTCCAACCTCTTTTTCACCATCACAGATCATGAGGACATCACTGTCTAAATTCCGTTCTTCACCGTCAAGAGTCGTAAATTTGTCTCCGTCCTTTGCCCTCCGCACGATGATCTCATTTCCAGCTATGGTATCCAAATCATAGGCGTGCATCGGCTGTCCGTATTCTTCCATCACATAGTTGGTGATATCTACCAGATTGTTAATCGGACGGATTCCCATAGCTGCAAGTCTTCTCTGCATCCATTCCGGCGACGGTGCCAGTTTGATATTTTTCACAACCCTTGCCGTATAACGCGGACAAAGATCGGTGTCCTCTACGGTTACTTTGATAAAATCATTGACGTCTTCGCCATTGCCTGTCTTTGTAACGACCGGCGGATGAAATTCCTTCCGAAAGGTCGCCGCAGCTTCTCTGGCCATACCGATCATACTGAAACAGTCCACACGGTTTGAGGTAATCTCAAATTCCACCACCTGGTCGCGGAGTCCCATGGCTTCCACCGCATCGTCTCCCGGTTTTACATCTTTCTGGAAGATATAAATTCCCTCTTCCGGTGCTTCGGGATACATATCTCTGCTTGTTCCCAGCTCTTCCACGGAACACATCATGCCAAAGGATGGCACTCCCCGAAGCTTTCCTTTTTTGATTTTAATTCCCTCTTCCGGGTTTGGGCTTCCGTCATGGCCGCCGGCCACTTTCCCCCCTGCTAAAACGACCGGTACCAAATCACCCTCAGAAACATTCTTTGCTCCGGTGACGATCTGGACATTTTCCGTCCCCACATCCACCTGACAAATGATCAGTTTGTCGGCATCCGGATGCTTCTCTATGGAAAGAATTTTTCCCACTACGATCTTTTCCAGATTTTTATCTAATTCTTCATAGCATTCCACATTGGACCCGGAAAGTGTCATCTTGTCTACATATTCCTGTATCGTACAGTCAAGATCCGGCACATATGCCCTGATCCAAGAAATTGGTGTATTCATTCTCTATTCTCCTTCAAAATCTAAATATATTCACTTGCCTTTGCCGCCCGAAAGTTAAAACTGGCTCAAAAATCTCTTATCGTTTTCATACAGCAGGCGCATATCGTCAATCTCATACTTCAGGAGCGCCACACGTTCCAGACCGATTCCGAATGCAAATCCTGAATAAACTTCCGGGTCGATCCCGCAAGCCCGCAGAACATTCGGGTGCACCATACCACATCCGAGAATCTCGATCCATCCGCTGCCCTTGCACATACGGCATCCTTTCCCTCCGCACTTAAAGCAAGTGATGTCCACTTCCGCACTCGGCTCTGTGAATGGGAAGTGATGGGGACGGAATTTCACCTTTGTCTCCGGTCCGAAAAACTCTGTGGCAAACTGCTGAAGGGTTCCCTTTAAGTCCGCAAAGGTGATTCCCTTGTCCACGACCAGACCTTCGACCTGGTGGAATGACGGTGAATGGGTGGCATCCACCTCGTCAGAGCGGAACACCCGTCCCGGAGCAATCATACGGATCGGCATCTGACCGGTCTCCATGACCCGTGCCTGTACCGGTGAAGTCTGGGTGCGCAGAAGAATATCCTTTGAAATAAAGAAGGTATCCTGCTCATCTTTTGCCGGATGGTTTTCCGGGATATTGAGCATCTCGAAATTATACTTATCGTATTCTACCTCCGGTCCTTCCACGACTTCATAACCCATTCCGATGAATACCCGTTCCAAGTCTTCAAGAGCAATCTGGTTCGGATGGCGGTGTCCTTTCTCATGGACTTTCCCCGGAAGCGTCACATCAATAACTTCTGTTTTGAGCTTTTCTTCCATAATCTTTTTCTTAAGAAGAGCCATCTCCTTTTCCAATGCCTGTTCTACGGCTGCCCTCGTGTCATTGACCATCTGTCCGACCATCGGACGTTCTTCTTTGGCAACATTCTTCATGCCTTTTAATACCTGGGTAAGTTCTCCCTTTTTGCCCAGAACCGCTATCCTGATATCATTCAGAGTGTCCATGGCATCTGCTGTGTTGATCTTCTCCAAGGCTTCTTTTTTAATCGCCTCAAGTTTCTCCTTCATAATCACTTCTCCTTGTTTTATAATCTGATCTAATAGAATGAAAAAAATCCCATCCCTTATATAAAATATATAAGGGACGGGAATCATCTCGCGGTACCACCCTAATTCCAGGAAAAAACGACCTGGCTCTTAGTCTCCTGCGTAACGTGCAGATAACGTTATCCCCTACTGTTCTTTCAGGGATACGACTCCGGTGTGAAATTCGGGAAAGACTTCCTTACTGTGCACCTTCTCTGTCTTTATCATTCCTTATTTTATCACACAAAAGCGGAATGTCAAGACGGAAAACCGATTCTTTATCTCTCCCATAAGCTCTGCAGCGCACTGTGGAAAACAGCCTCATACAGAATCTGATAATCCTTCATGGTAAATGCAGATACATGAAAATCAGGCGAGGACAGCTCCTGTATTTTCTCCTGGATGACCTCTAAGACAGCATAATCAATATCCATGTGATCCATGACATTTTTAGAAAAATCAAAATTATGTTTCTTCTGAAATAAGATACAGTTTGCATGAAAAAGGAATTCAAAGATCAGGCTGTTATTTAACTTGATATCAAGCTTCTTTGCAATTGCTCTCAGAGCACGAAAAAATAGTTCATTCGTTGTAAACGTATTGATTCCGGGGGTAAGCTTGGACGCAAACAAGAGATGTTTATCTGCGGATCTTAAAGTATAACTCTTTAACTGGTTGTCTTTTAATATCTTCATCTCATCATTCTGGCTTATTAACAGGTTTGGGATGATGGAAATAATACTGGCATTTTTCTTCACAGACAGCTTTAAAATCTCTTTCACCAGAATAAAGGAATGAAACTGGACATTATAAGACAATACCTTCGTCTTAGGAAAAAAGTAATTGGTAATGGTTTGTTTCATATCCGCGTCTGATAAGATCAGGACCCCCTGTCCCCGATTAATACTGACCGCAAATTCATATAAATTCTCAAGGTTCGTTCGTGTCTCATTTCTTTTTCCGGATAAAACAGCAGGAAAGGTATGAATGATTCTCCGGTCAAAGAATAAATTGAAGAGATTTGCGTAATTGCTTGCCAACAAATGATATTTTGAGGTAATAATCACAGGAATATGGATATCACTCATGATTAAGTGGGCATATGCCAGTATAGATTGGATCATTTTTTCTTGGGTTTTTGACAGTTTGCAGTGGTTTGTCTGTGCTAATTGAATCAGATTGTTTAACAGTGCTTTCATCTGTGGTGTTTGAATGTCCATAGAAGGGGTTTCCTTCACAATATCCAGACTTTTATCTTTCCGGAATACAGACAGAATCATATGTTCCACTTTTTCTTTTAAAAATGGGTCCTGGCAGAATACACTTTTATTGAATGCCTTTGTGATCCCTGAAATAAGCCTATCGCCGGAATAACTGTTCTCAGATACAGCGGCAGTCACCCTGGAACAGATCAGCAGCTGCTTTGTAAAATAATCTGAAACTATATTTTTTGTTTCAGCCAAAAGCTCATTGGAGTTAAGAAACAATTTATCAAAATCAATTTCTCCGTTTGGTCTGATTTGTATCTTGTCAGGGATCTCTGCCTTTAGTTCTGGAATGGATTTTATAATTTCATCCCTTTCACTATCAAGCAAAACCGATGCATCTAACATAAGTTCATTGTTTTTACCTGCAGTACTTGATGTATAGAGAATCCTTGAAATTGTATATAAAATCTCATTTTCTAATTGATGCAGATTGCTGCACTTATGTAAAACCAGCTGAATGAACTGGGAAGATACAAACATTGTTTTATCTAAACGGTTGCTCTCTTTTTGGATCATACTCAATAGAATCGAAATCAATTCTGATTGCGGCCGGTCTTTTGCGGAAGGAAAGTTCAGGATGACAGGACTGATGGAATGAAGCAGGTCTGACTGTAATTCTGATGCCCCGATAAAGGCAATCATCGGCGCGTCTTTTTTATTTTTATATTGAATTTCAAGAGAATGTACAAAACCGCTTAAGACTTCAGCGTCTACGTTTTTTTGAACAAACTCGATTGCCAGGATAAAAATATTATGATCCTTTTCCATCATCTCTATGGTCTTTCTTAGATTGACGTAGATATCGCTGAATTCGATATAATAAACCGATGATTCCCGGGAAGCCAATCCCAACATTTTTGCACGGTTTAACATTTCTTCTAAGAAAAACTTCTTCCCCGTCCCAGCTTCCCCCTGCATAAAAAAGATCTTAAAGAAATATTTGGGGAGATAAAACACAGGCAGGATTCTGGTTACAGCTTCATATAAGGACCCATTTTGCTGACTTCCGACCATAGAAAATGACTGGACGATGGTCTGTTCTTTTGTAGGTACGTCATATCGGATGAAGTCTGAAATAGTTTCATTTTTATTCAATGTATCAGGGATGGATGCAAAAGGAAAAGAGTTCCGGATGATCTCTCTTGAAATAAAAGTGGTGGGGCGTCCTGCCTTCTTGATTAATTTTCCTTCTTTGTGCAGATCATTTAGGATACGTGACACGTTTGTCCTGTCAATATATAAATCCATCGACAGAATAAGCGCATTGCATTTTTCAAAGGTAAAATTATGATGATTGATGCTTTGCAAGGTTTCTTCTTTTAAATAGGATAAAATCTTCTCTTTGTTCGTAGACATGGCCATATCTCCTGCGTATATTTGGTGCTGATTACGGTGTTTCTATAACACACACAAATTGAATCAGATGTAATTAATATACACTTATCATACACGAAACTTAAAATTTACGCAAAATCCACAGTAAAAAACTCAAATAGAGTGTAAATTAAGTGTGTATATAAAAAATTTGCGTATATAAAGATTGTGGGTTAGGATATGCCCAAGTGATGTAAGCGCATACAGAACGAATTACCATATTAACGGATAAAGGAGGATGTAGATGACAGACATTATAGTGGCGACACACGGGGGACTTGCAGAAGGTATGATCGATGCATTGGAACTTATGATAGGGAAGCAGGAAAATATATGGTTTCTTGGATTGCGGCATGAGGACAGTATTGATACTTTTATCAAAAGGGTCGATTCTTTTGCCGCGGACACAGATCACGATATCTTATTCATGACAGACTTATTAGGAGCCAGCCCATACAATGCCGCAGCCCAGGCGATTCATCATAACAGGGATAAACATGTTATCTGTGTGTCGGGAATTAATCTATCTATGCTGGTGGAAGCAGCTTTGAAAAGAAACGATATGAAATTGGATGAGCTGGCAGATTATCTTGTTGAGACCGGAAAACAGGGAATTGCCAAATTATCATTAAATATGGAGAGAGGAGGGACATTATGAGCAAAATAGTATTATCACGGATTGATGACCGTTTGATTCACGGCCAAGTCATGACAGCATGGGTCCAGCATGTGGGAGGGAATGAAATTGTGATTGTAGACGACAAAGTCGCAAAGGATCCATTTTTAAGTGCAGTCATTACAGGTGCAGTACCAAAGCACCTAAACGCTCAGGCAATGACCATTGACGACGCCGCAGAGTATTTAGAAAAGATAAAAGATAAGGATAAAAACATCATTCTTTTAGCAAAGGGACCCAAAGTTTTTCTGGATTTGCTTGAAAAAGGTGTCCAAGTAAAAGAAATCAATTTAGGCGGAATGGGTTCTACTCAAGAACGAAAAAAATTATATAAAAATATTTCAGCAAGTGATAAAGAGAGAGATATGTTGAAGCAATTGTCAGCACAACATATACATGTGTATATTCAGGTCGTGCCAAATATGGAAACTGTAGAGATAAATAAAATACTTTAAGCGGAGGGAGAAACATGCATATTTCAATTTTACAGGCAGTTTTGATTGGCCTGGTCTACTATTTGGGAGCAAATGGGACACCATGGCTTACTGTTAACATGAGCTGGGCGCTGAGAAGGCCTTTAATATCCGGAATCCTGGTTGGTCTTATCTTAGGCGATCCTGTCAAAGGCTGTATGGTCGGTGCGGCGATCAATGTAACCTATCTTGCACAGATTACGGCAGGCGGCGCCCAGACCATGGATGAGGGCCTGGCGGGAACTGTCGGAACAGCACTGGCAATCATTTCAAATGCGTCCACAGGAGTCGCAGTGACACTTGCAGTACCGATTTCCTTGCTGGGCAACTTGTTATGGATGATTTATATGACAGGGGATATTTTCATTGTCCATAGAACCGATAAAATTGCGGAGACAGGAGATGTAAAGAAAATTATTTTCTATAACATCGTTCCTTCCCAGATTTTTAAGTGTATCATTTATACCATTCCGGTAGCAATTGCCGTATATAGCGGGTCAGGTGTTATTACAAGTATGCTGCAGGCATTAAAAGGGACACCAGTGATTGATGTATTGACTACGATCGGGACAATTCTTCCTGCCCTTGGTATTGCAATGAATTTTAAAGCCATCTTATCTAACGCTGGGGCAAAAGCATACTTATATCTGCTGTTAGGTTTTATTTTATCTATTTATATCAACCTGCCACTGGTGGTCATCGGTATTTTAGCAGTGATTATAGCACTTTTACAGAACAGCGAAAGTTCAGCTTTAAGTTAGGGAGGAATCAACATGGAAACCATAGAAAAAAAGAGATTAAGTAAAAAAGATATCATTAAGTCCTATCTGATCTGGACATTCTTCAGCCATTCAACCTACAACTATGAACGAATGCAGGCTTCCGGGGTGCTGCATACTCTGGCGCCGAGTCTGGAAAAATTATACGGAAAAGAGACACAGGAATTAAAAGACGCATGCAAACGACACATGGAGTTCTTTAATACAGAACCGAATGTAGGAGGCTGTATCTTAGGGATTACTCTTGCCTTAGAAGAGCAAAAAGCAAACGGTGAAGATGTAGACGAAGAAATGATCTCAAGCATCAAAACAGGTTTGATGGGACCTCTGGCAGGTATCGGCGACACAATCTGGCAGGGAACGTTATCCCCCATAGCATTGGGTATTATCCTTGGTATGGCAAAGGCCGGCAACTTCTTAGGACCGATCATCTACTTATTGATCATTGGTGTTGTGTTATTCGGTCTTGGTTACTTATCCTATACCAAAGGTTACTATATGGGACGCGAAGGAATCGGAAAGATCATCGGAAGCGGTTTATTAAACAAAGTAACCGAAAAAGCAACCATCGTCGGGGCAACTGTACTGGGAGGACTGGTGGCATCTTATGTAACTGTGTCCTGCGGATTAAAGTTAAATTTAAGCACAGGTACACTGGACGTGCAGACTGCGGTATTTGACAGTATCTTAAAAGGTATACTGCCGTTGGGAATCACTCTATTAACTGTATTTATGTTGAGAAAAAAAGTCAATGTAAACATCATATTGCTGGTGCTGATCCTAATTGGCACAGTGGGAACACTGATCGGATTCTTTTAGAGGATAAACCATGAAAATTATACTAAATGCTGACGATTTTGGATTGACCCATGAAGCGAATCTGGGAATCGCAAAAGCCTTCAATGAAGGTTTTTGCTCCCAGGCTTCTGTCGTGACCAACACGAATTATTTTGATGAGGCAGTGTCCCTGGCAGAAAAAAATAACTTTAAGCACAAGGTCGGCTTACATATCAATCTGTTCGACGGGACACCGTTAACCTCCGGGATTAAAAAGCTGAAACAATATGCCAGATCAGATCTGTTTGATTATCACCCCGATTTTCTGCACCGGGTTACACCAATGTACGCAGATGTCATCGCAGAGGAAATAGAAGCACAGATCCAAAAGTATTTAAGCGGAGGTTTTTCTCTAATGAATATAGACTCCCACCACTGTGCATTTTATGATATTCCGGTTCTTTACGGATTGATACCCTTGTTAAAAAAATACAAATTTGAATCTGTCCGTTACATTGGAAACAGTTTTTTTAACGGGAGTAAATGGCGGCATTTCTACGGCACCCAGTGGAAGAAAAAAATGAATCAGCTGCACCTTCGTCATACAGACTATTCCAGCAGTGTGGCCACCTTTGATAAAAACCGCAAGAGCAGGAATCCCCAGCTTATGAAAGAAAAGAAGGCAGAGGTATACGTTCATCCTGTCTTGGTCGAGGGTTATTTTATTGATAACTACACAGGCGGTACGCATCTTGAAGATAGTTTCAAAAAGGCTAAATTAGACAAAATGAAATTTATTACATCCAGAGACTTATAACTTATAAAAGAAAGAAGAGATAAAAATGAAAAAGGAAGAAATTATTTTAGGAATCAAAAAAACCGGCTTAATGGCAATCGTCCGGGTGGATACTGTGGAACGTGGTTATGAGATCGCTCAGGGATGCCTGGATGGCGGAGTCAATGTTCTTGAAATCAGCTATACCAACAACAACGCCGGAGAAGTGATCTCTGCTTTAAAAAAGAAATATAAGGAGGATCTTCTGGTCGGCGCAGGCACCGTCCTGGACGGAACAACGGCCCGCCTTGCAATTATGAGCGGGGCACAATTTATCATTGCCCCTTGTTATGACGACGGTGTCGCGCAAATTTGCAACTTATACCAGATTCCATATGCACCGGGATGTACTTCTTATACGGAAATGTTGACGGCATTAAAGGCAGGCGCATCCTTTATAAAGGCATTTCCAATCTCCAATTACTACGGCCCCAGCTTAGCTAAAGTGGTAAAAGTCCCATGCCCCCAGGTGCCGGTCATGGCATCAGGCGGAGTTGACTTCGACAACCTTGCAGAGTGGTTTGACAGCGGAGCTGACTGCGTTGGCCTGGGCGGATTACTTACCAAAGGTTCCACAGAGGAAATTGCGGCAAACGCAAAAAAGCTGCGTGATATTGTAACAGACGTAAGAAAAGGATGAGCATATGAAAACGATTCTAGTAACACCGAGAGGATACGCAAAATACGGCAGTAAAGCAGGAAAACGTTTAGAAGTACTTGGCTATGAAATGGACGTCAATCATACAGGCAGACCACTTCCAAAAGACGTGTTTGCAGAAAAAGCAAAGCGGGCGTCCGGGATCATCGCGGGCGTTGACGAACTGAATGAAGAGCTCCTCCGGAAATGCAGGCACCTAAAAGCCATTGTGAAATTCGGGGTTGGGACCGATAATATTGATCTTTCTGTCTGTGAAGAACTAGGGATTAAAGTCGGCCGCTGCATTGGAACGAATTCCAATGCAGTCGCCGAACTCACCATCGGAATGATGTTTGCAGCGGCAAGGCATATTGTGAGCAATGCTATGAATGTCAAAAGTCACGGCTGGGACAAACCAACAGGACTGGAACTCTTTCATAAGAAAATTGGTATTATCGGGTTTGGTAATATCGGAAAACATGTCGCGAGAATAGCAAACGGGATCGGAATGGAAGTTCTGATCTATGATATGTTTGATGCTGCCCAAGATGTACTGGCTGAATACAACGCAAAGCAAACATCTGTGAATCATATCCTGAAAGAATGTGATTTTATATCCATCCACGTGCCGCTTACTGAAAATACAAAAGACATGATCTCAACCAAAGAGTTTAAAATGATGAAGGACACGGCTGTCTTAATAAATGCAGCCCGGGGCGGAATTGTAAACGAATACGCTCTTTACAAAGCTTTAAAAAACAAGGAGATCTACGCCTGTGCATCCGACGTCTTCACCACAGAACCTCCCCATAGGGAACCGTGGGTCGATGAGCTGATCAAGATGGATCACTTTATCCAAACTGCCCACATCGCATCCCGTTCAGTAGAGTCTGAGATCAATACCGTAAATACAGCAACGAATATAATGATCCAGCTTTTGCAGGATCCATGATCCATATCTCCCTCAATATATTATATATTTATGGCACTTGATGACTTTGTGATAAAGAACGATCCAGACAAAAGATCTTCTTGCGGCCATCCGTTGGAAGATCTTTTTCACTTATTCCTATTTTTTTAATGTAAGCACTTTTGTTCCGGCGTCCAATTCCCCGGTGTTCTCTATGGTAATGCTTGTATACTCTTCACTATTGCTCACCACCACAGGTGTTGTGACAAAAAAGCCCTCCTGCTTGATCTTTTCAAGATCAAACTCAGCGATCCGGTCCCCTTTTCTCACTTTCATGCCTGACTCCACCTTCACATGATAATATTTCCCGGCAAGTTTGACTGTATCAATTCCCATATGAACCAGGACCTCAGCCCCGCCCCCAGACGTGATGCATATAGCGTGCTTCGTGTTAAATACCGTAGTGACTGTACCGTCCACAGGTGAAATCACATTTCCGTCAGAAGGTCTTACGGCAAACCCCTGTCCGAGCATCCCTTCTGCAAAGACCTCATCTTCCACTTCATCCAGTTCTACTGCTTCTCCATTGACCGGCATACAGACAGTTTCCGCTGCCACCTCCGGCATCTCTTCTGCCACAGGGGCTCTCGGTGCTTCTGCTGCCCTGTCCGACAAGCTGCTGGCCAGATAATCTTCCAGATTTGATTTTATAACAGTGACCATCGGCCCATAGATAATCTGAACCCCGTCTCCTTTTTTTACAATGCCCCGTGATCCGCTTTTTTGCAGCATCCTGTCATTCACTTTTGAAGGGTCGGCAATGGTACATCTTAGCCGTGTCACACAGCAGTCCACGTCTTTGATGTTTTCCTTCCCTCCCAGCCCCGCGGCAATGAGCGCTGATAGATCAGAACCGTCGGTTTCTTCTCCTTCTTTCTGATGTTCTGCAGCCATGTCGGCTCTAGTGTATAGTTTTATTTCCTTGTCTTCCTTTTCACGTCCAGGGGTTTTTAAATCCAGCTTCCTGATCAAAAAACTGAACATAAAGTAGTATACAGTGAAATATATGAGGCCTACCGGAATAAACATCAGCCAGTTTGTTTTTGCCTGTCCCTGCAGAACTCCAAACAAGAACATATCAATAATGCCGCCCGAAAATGTCAGGCCGACACAGACATTCAGGATATGCATCAGCATATAAGCCGCTCCTGCAAACACGCAGTGAATCACATACAGTCCAGGTGCCACAAATAAAAAAGTAAATTCCAAAGGCTCCGTAATCCCTGTCAGCATAGATGTGAGGGCTGCGGATATCAGAAGGCCGCCCACGGCTTTCCTCTTTTCCGGTTCCGCACACCTGTACATAGCAAATGCAGCTCCAGGCAGGCCAAAGATCATCAGAGGAAACTTACCTGTCATAAATCTTGTGGCGGAAACCGCAAAATGGGTTGTCCCCGGATCGGCCAGCTGTGCGAAGAAGATATTTTGAGCACCGTCGATCATCCTTCCTCCGATTTCCATCGTTCCTCCAAGAGAAGTCTGCCAGAAGGGCAGATAAAATACATGGTGCAGTCCAAACGGAATGAGCGCACGCTCCATAACGCCATAGATAAAGGTGCCGAAATAACCCGATGCACTCACAAGTCCCCCTGCCGCATACATGACATCCTGGATCGGCGGCCAGATAAAATACATAATGATCCCGACAAATACGAATACAACCGTACTGATTACCGGCACAAATCTTGTTCCGCCAAAAAAAGACAAGGCTTCCGGAAGCCTGATCTTATAAAATTTGTTATGCAGCGCCGCTACGCCAAGACCCACAATAATTCCTCCGAAAACTCCCATCTGAAGAGAGGTGATCCCCAGAACAGAAGTCGTTGCACCCTCACGCATGGCTGCCGCTCCGCCGTTGATCGAGATCATAGCCGATATCGCCGTATGCATAATAAAAAATGCAATAGCACCGGCCAGTGCCGCAACCTCCTTTTCAGCCCTTGCCATCCCAACCGCAACACCAATGGCAAAAATCAGCGGTAAGTTTCCGAAAACGGCATTCCCACAGTCACCGCATACTTTCAGGACCGCATACGGAATCGTATCCGGCCCCATGACTCCAAGCAGTCCATAGGCGCTCAGCATGGTTTCATTTGTCAGAGATTGTCCGATCCCCAGCAGCAGCCCGGCCACAGGCAGAATTGCGATCGGAAGCATGAAGGAACGTCCCACACGCTGCAAAACACCGAATAACTTGTCTTTCATATTCTCCCTCCTAAAAACCTCATATCAAAGACATATCTGAACTTACCTGCAGCTTAAGCCATTTACAGAGCTGCTATCATAACATCCATCGTTCCATCGAATATCGTTTCTTTTTGATCTGAACAAATAAGAAAATGATCACCTTTTATGACATCATTCCCTCCAATGGTTCCTTTTCCTTCAATCACACTCACCATTTGGAACGGCACACAGTTTTCTACCGTATTTTTTCCGTTTATTCGGTAACAGTCTACTTTAAAGAAATCACTTTCCACATATCGTACTTTTGTTCCGTTTTCCAGCAAAATCTCATCGAAAGATTTATTGCCGCTGATCTGCGCAGGTACATTGGTAACATCAATGGACTGCTGTACGTGCAGCTGTCTTTCATTTCCATCCTTATCTTTCCGGTGATAATCATAAACACGGTAGGTAATGTCGGAAGACTGCTGAGCCTCGTAGATCAGTGACCCGCTGCAGATAGCATGCAGAGTTCCTGATGGAATGTAGAAGAAATCTCCCTCCTGAATCTCAAAGGAATTTAAAAGGTTCTCATAATCATCTTCTTCGATCGCTTTCACAAATTCCTCTTTGGTCTTGGCATGATGACCCATGACCATCTTCGTACCCTCGTCTGCCTGGAGCACATACCAGCATTCCGTTTTTCCCAGAGAGTCCTCGTGGTCCTTTGCATATTCGTCATTCGGATGTACCTGAACTGACAAGTCATCTTTTGCGTCGATGATCTTCACCAGCAGCGGGAATTCATTTCCTTCGATATTGCCGAACAATTCTCTGTGATTTTCAAACAGCCAGGATAAGGTCTTTCCCGCAAATTCACTGTTTTCAATGGTACAGTCCCCGTTTTTATGGGCAGAGATTGCCCAGCATTCTCCCGTGTGATCGCTGGGGATATCGTATCCGTACACATCTCTGAGTTTATGTCCGCCCCAGATCATCTCTTTAAACACCGGTTTAATTTTTAGAATATGTCCCATAATCTTATCCCTCCTAAGACTTATTTGTTAAACTTGGCTTTTAACTTCTTTTTGATCACTCCAAAAAAGCTTAAAGAGCGGACCATATGGTCAGGTGCAACATACCTGCTGACCGCACGCAGTACTTTCTTCGGCTCTTTTGAGGCAAAAGAATAAGTTCCGTTTTCTTTTGTCTGGATCGCATAGCGCGGAATGTGTTTTCCCTTAAACATGACTGAGGCAATCACGTAATCAACTTCTTTCCATGGAATCTGAATATAATCATTTACATTCCGGTCATTGTAAAATTCAAATCCTTTATCGCCGATCATGATCTTTCCATAACTGTTCAGGCCGTGATAAGAAGTTCCGCTGATTACCAAATCTACTTTTGTGTTTATTGACTGAGCCATAACAACTCTCCATTTCTAATTTATTCTTAAACAGTATCTAAAACATTATATCACGATATGGTTCAGTAAACAAAGCAGGCAGACCTGCTTTATTTCTCAGGCTCCTCAAAGAATAAAAAAAGTTCGGATTGCTCCGAACTTTTTTCATTAGCTTATAACAATCCGATAAGGTGTCCGCCAATACCAACTAAGAATAATGCGATGATAATAATGATTGGTGAAACATTCTTTTTCAGCAGCCACATACAGAATAATGTTAATAATAATGGAACTAATCCAGGAATCAAAGAATCCAGGTTGTTCTGTAAAGTTGTGATCTTGGTCGGGGTCAGTGACAGGCCTGATGCATACTGCTCAAATGCCTGCTGGATTCCCTTTGCTCCCTCAGGAAGTTTTCCCCAGTCAATGTAGGCTCCGTCACTCAGAGATACCTTTGATACAACGGGCTGGAAACTGATGGATACCCACCGCTGAACCAGCGAGCCGAGGATAAACATACCGAGAATGGACGCACCCTTCGTGACTTTCTGCAGCAGTCCTCCGGAAAGGTCCTCTGTGATCTTTGCGCCGGCTTTGTATCCGAATTCCTGTGTGTACCACATGAATCCCCAACGGATCACATTCCACAGTACGAAGAATAAGATTGGTCCCATGATGTTTCCTGTCATCGCAAGAGATGCTCCGAGAGCTCCAAGGATCGGACGAACGGTGAACCAGAATACCGGATCTCCGACACCGGCCAGAGGCCCCATCATACCGACTTTAACACCCTGGATCGCTGCGTCATCGACCTCTGCTCCGTTTGCACGTTCTTCTTCCAGCGCCAGTGTAACACCGATAACCGGAGAAGCAACATACGGATGCGTGTTAAAGAATTCCAAGTGACGTTTTAACGCCGCTGAGCGTTCTTCTTCTGTCTTATACAACTTTTTGATTGCCGGGATAATTGAAAATGCCCAGCCACCATTCTGCATACGTTCATAGTTCCAAGAACCCTGAAGGAAGGTAGAGCGCAATGCAACGGACAATCGTTCCTTCTTACTTAATGTAATTTTTTCTGCCATTTTTCATACCTCCTTCAATTAATAATTATTCAGAATATCGCCGAGCGGATCACCTGTATTGCTTCCTCCGCCGTTAGAAGAACCGCCGCTCTCAGACAGTGTAAGGTAAATCAATGCCAGAGATACACCGATAGCTCCCAATGCGATCAATGTCAGATCTGAAAGTGCAGCAACACAGAAACCGATTGCAAAGAACGGCCAAACTTCTTTTGTTGCCATCATGTTGATAACCATCGCATAACCAACGGCTACAACCATTCCACCGCCGATTGCCATACCATCTGTCAGCCATGCCGGCATAGATGTAAGGAAATTCTGCACGGTTGTCGCAGGAATGAACAGAAGCGCTCCTGCCGGAATTGCAATACGGAGTCCCTGCATAGCAATCGCGATGATGTGCCAAATTTCAACACCTTTGAAATTTGCTTTTTCAGCAGCTGCGTCCATACGGTGAACACATGCCACAGAAAGTGTACGTACAACCATTGTTAAGAATAAACCTGCAACTGCCAAAGGAATCGCAACTGCGATGGCAGTGCTGACACCAGCGGTGCCCTGTCCTCCAAGGACTAAGATGATAGCGGAAGCTACAGAAGCTAACGCGGCATCCGGTGCAACAGCGGCACCGATGTTTGCCCATCCCAAAGCGATCATCTGTAATGTACCGCCCAAAATAATACCTGCTTCTAACTGACCGGTCACAAGTCCAATTAATGTACACGCAACCAGCGGCTGATGGAACTGAAATTCATCCAGAACTCCTTCCATACCAGCTAGAAAGGCAACTATAATAACTAATACGATTGAAATTGCTGACATTATAATTCCTCCTCTATTTTCTGAATGTGTGAAGCCTAAGATAACTCGGCTTCTGCTTTTTTAATGATCTCATCCATGTTTTCTTTGGAATCGCTCGGCACCTTGCGGACATCAAAGCCGATTCCATGTTCCTTTAATTTTGCAAACGTCTTGAGGTCTTCTTTTCCGAGAGATACAACTTTGCTCACGGCTACTTTTCCGACAGAATGAGCCATGGAGCCGATGTTGAGCTCCTTGATGTCCACTCCGCCTTCGATGGCACGCAGAGCATCCTGAGGTGTCTCAAAAAGCAGCAGTGCTTTTGTGTTTCCAAAGCGCGGGTCTTTTGAGACCTCAATCATTTTGTCCACAGGAACAACATTTGCGCGTACTCCCGGAGGCGCAGCCTCCTGAATCAGTTTTTTACGCAGATCGTCATGAGCCACTGAATCGGATACGACGATAATCCTGTTCGGCTGTGTTGTCTTTGTCCATGCAGTTGCCACCTGTCCGTGAAGCAGACGGGAATCAATGCGGGCAAGCACAAATTTGATGTGTCCGTCCCCTAATACGGTTCCTTCCGGGATCGCTCCCTGAGGCTGTGCTTCTGCCTGCTGTCCGGCTGCCGGCTCCTCCTTCGGTTCCAGAGACTCCGGATAGATGCGCACCCCTTCTTTTCCGCTTCCTGCGATCTGGACTGCAACTTCGTGAGCTGTCTCCATCGTCATGCGTGAGCCGTAGGCATCGATCAGCATCGGCAAATTTAAGCCGGCTACAATCGCCCATTTGTCCTCATGCTCTGATACAAGTCCGTTTGCCTGATTGAATGGAGTTCCTCCCCAAAGATCGACTAAGAATAATACTTCGTCCTGACTTTCAAAAGAAGCGATTGCGTCTTCCATCTTCTTTCTGATGTCATTTGGCCCTTCGCTCGGCTGCAGTGTAACAGCTGCCACATCGGGCTGGTCACCGAAGATCATGGACCCGGACTGCATAATACCATCTGCGAATCCGCCATGCGTAGCAAGAATAATTCCTACCATTTAAACATTCCTCCTTTTCTAGTTATCCTTCGGAATCTTTATTCTTTTATATTAACCAAGAACTCAGGTCCCTATTTATAAAATCCCCCGCTGGGGGTGATTTCCGTAAAACACGAAAGAAATAAAAAAACCCGACTCAAACACCGGATCTTTTCAATCCACACACCTCAGCATATATTGCGAAACATATGGATTCAAAAATCCTTCGGTTTGAATCAGGTTTAGCCTGCATTACCAGTAACAATCCTTATTCTAAATCAATATGAACTTTTATCTTGTAATCACTCTTTTGATATGAACGGTGAGATACATCATCTCCTCATCCGTTATATCATGATTGCACGTATTTTTTATATAAATTCTGATCTTTTCCACACAGTCCAGACATTCCTGATACTTGTTCCGGATAATCTCCTGGAACTCTGTGTCGTCACTCTCCACTTCATTGCCTGTAAAGATTCTCTGTGCAAAAAACTTCAAATGTGTGATAAATCTTTCGTAAAAAACAGATTCTTTATCCATCTGGTCAGGAAAACACTCGTCTACGATCTTTAAGATATGCTGTGTGAGCTTGGTCATGGAAACCATCTCTGTCATATCCAGATCCAGTTCTGCATTGACAATATGCAGTGCGATAAACGCCGCTTCATCCTGCGGCAGAGTAACCTTTAACTTCCGCTCAATCATGCGGATGGCGGCCTGCCCGATCAGATATTCCTGATAGTAGAACTTTTTGATTTCCCATAAAAATGGATTCTGGAAGGGAACACCCATCTCTACCCGTTCAATGGCAAAATTAATATGGTCTGTGAGAGAAATATAAATATTGTCATTGATATTCTTTTGCAAAGTGTCTTTTGCATATTGAATAATTTCATTACATATTTCCAATCGTTCAATGGGGATGTCTGCTACCATCTGCTGAAAGCGATGTGTCATTCCATGGTCTTTCATTATGTAAGTCTTCTCGACTTTATCTGAGTCGATCACATCTCCGGGATGTCTCTGAAAGCCCAGTCCTCTTCCCATTAGTACCACTTCACGATGGCTGTTATCTTCTGAAATTACAATATTATTATTTATAATTCTTGTAATTTGCACAGTTCCACTCCGTATTGTAAAATATTAAGTTAAGAAAAAAAATAAACCACACCTATCGAAATCTATCTGTATAAATCCCATAAGTTGGTTTAGCCTGCATTACCAGTAACAATCCTTCTTTCTTATTCCCTTAACTTATTTCCAATTTTATCAAAGTGTACCCTCTATGTCAACCACTTTCTTTATAATTTGTTTATAAATTTTTAAGATTTATTCTATGAGAAAACAAATCTTTCTCTCCTGCTGTCCCGGTATTCCTGTGGTATCCAGCTTTTTCTTGAGTATTTCAAATGCTTATGATAGAATATATAAACTATTTGTATAAAACAAAATTTTGCTATATCAATATGATCTGAGAGGTATTTATATGTTAAAGTTAATCGCCCTTCTGAATTCGGTGATCGCGAAAGCTCAGAAGGATCATATCACTGCCTTTTCTGCTCAGGCAGCATTCTTTACGGTGCTTTCTTTTTTCCCGTTCCTGATCGTTGTGCTGAGCCTGATGCGCTTTGTTCCCGTGACGCCGAAAGACCTGATCGGCCTTGTGAACTACTATCTGCCGGAACAGTACAGCGTCAGTCTGGTTGCCGTCATCAACTCCTTATATGGAAAAATCACGACAACCTACATGTCATTCACGATCATCACCCTGCTGTGGTCCGCATCAAAAGGAATCCTTTCCATGATGACCGGACTGAACACGATCCACGAGATCCCGGAAAAACGGAATTATTTTGTACTCCGGTTTATCTCCACTATGTATATTGCGTTTATCGCGGTAGCGGTCCTGATCGGAATCATTGTGCTCTTATTCGGAAACACACTGCTGAACCAGCTGTATCAGTTTTACCCGTTTCTGTCCAACCAGCATATTATATTTTTGCTGATCCGTTTCGGCATTGCATTTTTTATATTTTTTCTGGTATTTTTTATCATGTACCGTTTTCTTCCAAGCGAACATTTTAAAGCCAGACAAGTGATGCCGGGAGTGATATTCAGCTCTGCGGGATGGATCATTTTGTCCTCACTGTTTTCTATCTATTTTGATAACTTTAAATTTTTCAGCATTATGTACGGGGGTCTTACCGGTATTCTGCTTACCCTGTTCTGGCTGTATTTCTGTATGATGATCCTGTTCATCGGAGCCGAGCTAAACCAATATATTATGAAAAACCATAAATAACAGAAACGTAAAGAGGAACTTTTCCGGATTGGTACAGAAAAGTTCCTCTTTTTTATTTGAATGATTTAAAGAATAAAATGTTCCGGAACCCCGTCTTTATACGGAATCCGCACTTCCCCCTGAATCAAAGGCCTTAAATAGTCCACCATCTCCTGCGTGATATCATGTCCGTTTTCTGTGATCCACTCAAGAGGCACTGTCTTTTCAACATTTGCAATCTTGGACAGATCAGCCAGTACGATCTCAACCTGATAGTTATCTCCCGGCATCCGTTTTAAAGCGGACATCTTACCGCTCTCACCCCGGATGGCGCTGACAGCGGCAAAGGCCCCCAGATTTCTGGATTCGATGATGTCGGTTTCACTCAGCATATATCCGGCGCAGCGCTGAAGAATATTGAGTTCCACAGAGCGGACCTTGCAGCTGATCTTGTCCGTGATCACCTGTTCCAGGTATTTTCCAATGCCCGACAGGTATTTATGTCCGAAAGCATCTTCTTTCCCGGACTTCATTTCTTCTCCAACGTAATTTCCCCGGGCGTCCTTTAATCCTTCGCTGACCGCGATGATAATGTTATTCTCCCGCTCCAGCGCTTCCTTTACATCCTCCACAAAACGCTCCGTATCAAATGCTCTCTCACACAGGTAGATCAGCTGGGGCACATGTCTCGCTTCATTTCTTGCAAGGGCCGCACTGGCCGTCAGCCATCCCGCATTCCGTCCCATGACTTCCACAACCGTCACGGACGGAATATCATAGACATAACAGTCGCACGCAATCTCTGTAAAAGCGGTGGCAATAAATTTGGCCGCAGAGCCAAATCCCGGACAATGGTCTGTCTCTCCGAGATCGTTGTCGATGGTCTTCGGAGCTCCCATGATCTTGATATCATCCACTCCGTGTTCCCGGCAGTATACGGAAAGCTTATAGACAGTATCCATAGAATCGTTTCCGCCGGTATAAATAAAATATCCGATATTATTTTTTCTCAGGATCCGGATGATCTCCTCAAACTCTCTCTTGTCTTCTTCCGGATTTTTCAGTTTCCAGCGGCAGGACCCCAGCGCTGCTGCAGGTGTCACGGCCAGCAGATCCCTTGTCTCGGGGCTTCTGCATATGTCATCCAGCATTACAAAATTTTCGTTTAATACTCCTTTGATCCCATTCAGCGCACCGTATACATGTTCTACCCGGCTGCTCGCAAGTCCTGCGTCGATCACGCCGGTGATGGTTGCATTGATCGCCGCCGACGGTCCTCCTGACTGTGCCACTAGCATGTTTTTCATCTTTGATGTCCTCCTCATTCAGCTGCAAAATTTCTGCACATATTCTAAAATTCTATTTTTCATTATATCGTGTTATAATAAAAATCACAACAATAAAAGGAGGCTCTGAATTATGACTACACCACTGACAAAGCTCCAAAAATCTATGATTGAAAAAAACATTGCGTATTACTTGATTCCCAGTGAAGATCCCCACCAGTCCGAATACGTGGACGCTCACTATAAGTGCCGCCAGTTCATCTCCGGATTCACCGGATCATCCGGAGCAGTCCTGGCAGAACAGACCGAAAGCCGGCTCTGGACGGACGGGAGATATTTTACCCAGGCCGAAGCACAGATCGATTCTGAGCAGATGAAGCTGATGAAGATGGGTGTTGCCGGCGTTCCGACGATCCTTGAATATCTCACAGAGCATCTCAGTGAAGGAGATGTCCTCGGCTTAAACGGCCGTATGATCAATACCTCTTATGGAAAAAAGCTGGCCAGGCTGGCTGCTTCAAAAAAAGCAGTCCTTGAGACAGATCATACTCTCGCAGAGGATCTCTGGACTGGCCGTCCGGCTGCCGCAGCATCCCCGATTTTTATCCATGAAGATATTTACGCCGGGGAATCTGTGCCGTCGAAGCTCAAAAGAATCCGCAGCTGCATGGAGACAGTTTCCGCAGAGGCTCATTTTATCGCCTCTCTGCCGGATATCGCATGGATCTTCAATCTGCGCGGCAATGACATGCCCTGCACGCCTCTGTTTTACAGCTATGCATGGATCACACAGGAAAACTGCTGCCTGTTTGTGAGGGAAACCTGTCTTTCGGAAGAAGTCAGTCGCCGTCTCGAACAGGATAAAATAACGATTCTGCCCTATGGACAGATTGATTCTTTCTTGGCAAAACAGAAGGGAAGCGTACTGATAGATCCCGATACCGTAAACTACAAACTCTGCCAGGAGCTCGAAAAAAACCAGATTATTTTTGGTGAGAATCCTTCTTCCGGCATGAAAGCGGTGAAAAACGAGACACAGATCAGCGGGCTTAAAGAATGTCACTTATCTGACGGCATTGCCATGACAAAGTTCATGTTCTGGCTGAAGCAGAACATCGGTTCCGTTCCTATGACGGAGCGTTCTGTCCAGGACCGTCTGGAAGAGGAGCGCAGAAAACAGCCTCTGTATCAGGGCCCGAGCTTTGATACCATCTGTGCCTATAAAGATCACGCGGCTATGATGCACTACTGTTCCACCGAACAGTCCGATGTCTGCCTGAAACCGGAAGGACTGCTTCTGATCGACTCGGGCGGCCAGTATCTGACCGGGACGACGGATGTCACCCGAACTTTTATCTTAGGTGATATCTCCGAAGAAGAAAGACGGCACTTTACCCTTGTATTAAAAAGTATGCTTTCCCTCTCCGATGCTAAATTTCTTCTTGGATGCCGGGGAAGCAGCCTGGACATTCTGGCCAGAGGCCCGCTCTGGGAAGAAGGAATCGACTACCGGTGCGGAACCGGACACGGCGTCGGACATTTTCTCGGAGTCCACGAAGGCCCCAACGCCTTTCGCTGGCAGGTCAGAGACAATCAGCTGGATGCTGTCCTGATGCCCGGTATGGTCACAACCGACGAACCTGGAGTGTATATACCAGGAAAATATGGCATCCGTACAGAAAACATGCTCCTGTGCAAAAAACAGCGGCAGAATGAATACGGCAGCTTTTTAGAATTCGAGCACCTGACGTTGGTGCCTATTGATATGGACGGTGTCGATGAGGCGCTTCTCAATGATAAAGAAATCCGTCTCCTCTATGCCTATCACCAGCTTGTCTTCGACAGTCTCTCTCCTCATCTCACCGATGAAGAGGCCGGCTGGCTGTATCATTTTCTGAGAATCCAAAACAGCTGAATTTTATGTGAAATACAAAAATCCCATGGTTCTTTCCGCGGAAAGAACCATGGGATTTTCTGTCTTATTATAAGAAAAATTTTTCTCCGAGAGAGATCATGAGCGGCAGCGTGGCAACCGCTGCAATCGTGGAAACTGCAAATAATTCTGCCGCGTAGCCCACATCCTTCTTAAACTTCACCGCAAACATGGTCGTGATCGCCGCAGTCGATGCAGATGAAGCAAGCAGCGACAATATTTTAAGATCCTTGGATACCGGCACGACGAGAAGGATCAAAAACATGACCATTGGCATAAGAAGAAGCCTCAGTGCCGTCATGACATAAATCCTCGGTCTTGTCAGTGTCTTCAAAAGATTTGTCTGCGCAATGGCAGTTCCGGATATGATCATCGCCAGGGGTGTATTCATATCAGCGATGGCTTTCAGCGGATTGTAGATCAGAACAGGAAATTTAATCTGAAACAGGTAACAGAAAAGTCCTGCGAATGTTGCAATCATAACAGGTGCTTTGAATATTTCTTTGACTGATCCCCGGTTAAATGTCCCCTGCATGCTGGCAGCTCCGTGAGACCAGATAAACAGATTCTGTGCGGCAATAAATGCTGTTATGTATATAACCCCCTTCGGACCCAGCACCGCCTGGGCCAGAGGTATCCCCATAAAACCGCAGTTCGGGTACACAATGCTGAACCGTTCCAGAACTGTCCGGTCATTATCCTTTCCGCGGATCAGCAGAAAGGACAAAACGATCGCTGCCGCATGTACCGCAATTCCTAAAATAAAGGTAACCAGAATTCCATGGAATATGTCTGCATCAAACTCAATCTGAAAAGAAGTGAGCACTACAAATGGAATGACTAAGAAAAGGGTGATATTGGAAAGATCTGTGCTTCCCCGTTCGGTTATGAGGCCCGCCTTATAGGCGGCTGCCCCCACAGCCATCATACAAAACATCATGACGATCTGTCCAAATACAATTGAAACAATATTCATGAATTCCCCTCTTAATCTTCGTCTTCCGATCCAATCCACTCGTTCTTAATGGTCTGGTAGGTGCCCTCTGTATTCAATACCTGAAGCGTTACATTAAACTTTCCGACGGAAGGATCTTTCTTTCGGAACATGATCCCATAGTTGCTCTCTGCTGAGTTAAGCTTTTCATCTAGAGCAGAGATTTTGTCCCCTTTATAATTTGCCATGAAATAATCAACACCTGTTGCATCATAAACCGTAGCATCGATCTTTCCTTTTTCAAGATCTTTGAATACCTTGTCCATAGATGGATAAACCTTAATCTTATTCTCCTCAGAAAGGTTGGTCTGTGCATATTCTGCGTTGGAGGTTCCCTCCTCTACCCCTATAGTTTTTCCTTCCAGTTCTTTTCTGTCTGTTATGTTTTTATCTGTATTGACCATAACTTTTAATGTATTTTCAAAATAGACATCCGAAAACTGAAACTCCTTTTGGCGGCTGTCCGTAATACAGATACCGGAGATAGCAAGGTCGATCTTCTTCTCCCTGAGCAGGTCCGTAAGCTCCCTCATCGGAGCGACGCGAAGCTTGTACTCAAAGCCCAGATACTCGCTGATCCCCTTGATCAGATCGATGTCAAAACCTTTCATCTCCTTGGTTTTTTCATCTCTGACAGAAAACGGCGCCATACCGTCGGACACGCCGATGATCAGCTGTTTTCCCTTCATGGAATCTTTGACTTCTGATGCTGTTATGTTTTCTTTCCTGACATTTTTATCTCCTGTCTTTTCCTTGTCCCAGGGAAAATTGCAGCCCCCCAAACAAAAAACAAGACATATCATCATACAAATTAGCAGTAATTTTTTCATGATATGATTCCTCATTTCTATATTTTCTTCTTACTCATAATATCATTGGTAAATATGGGTGTCAAACGGTCTGGCAATTTTTTCATCGTATAAATCCATTTTGATTGGTGAATGATTTTAATATATCGTTCGCAAGAACAATTTACAAATGGAGGAATTATCATGGCACTTAATAAAGTTGAAATCTGCGGAGTCAATACTGCTTCTCTTCCTTTACTCACCAATGAAGAAAAAGAAGAACTGTTCATAAGGATCGAACAGGGTGACCAGGAAGCAAGGGAACAATACATCAAGGGCAATTTAAGGTTAGTTTTAAGTGTCATTCAACGTTTTTCCGGCAGCAATGAGAATGCCGACGACCTGTTTCAAGTTGGATGTATCGGGCTTATGAAAGCCATCGACAATTTTGACCGCTCCCTGAACGTTAAATTTTCTACCTATGCGGTTCCGATGATCATCGGAGAAGTACGGCGTTACCTGCGGGATAATAATTCCATGAGAGTCAGCCGTTCACTCAGGGATATTGCCTACAAAGCCATCACAGCAAAGGAGGCTCTGACCAAAAAATTCAACAAAGAACCGACCATCGAGGCCATCGCAGAAGAGATTGAGATGAAAAAAGAGGATGTCTTATTTGCCCTGGATGCCATCGCAACACCTCTTTCACTCTACGAACCAGTCTATCAGGACGGCGGAGATACTCTGTTTTTGATGGATCAGGTAAAAGATAAAAAAAACAAAGAAGAATTGTGGGTTGAATCTATCGCATTAAAAGATGCTATGGAACATCTTCCTGAAAGGGAATATAACATTATAAGGCTTCGCTTTTTTGACGGCAAGACCCAGACAGAAGTAGCCGATGAGATTAGTATTTCACAGGCTCAGGTCAGCCGCCTGGAAAAAAATGCTCTGAAACATATGAAGCACTATCTGGATTAAAACAGCACAGGGACATTTCTAACTCAAAGAAATGTCCCATATCTTATAGTACCGGAACCCAAAACTGAATCTCACTCTCTCCCTTTTCATCAGTCTCTTCTCCGTATTTGGCAAAATCATAACGGCTGTGTTCATTCAGCCTGCAGGTCGAATACGGAAACCACTGCCGGTAAATATAATCCACAACAGGCTCAAGACTGTCCTCGTTTTTTCCTCTGAGAGTAAAAACAGCATACCTGCCGGAAGGCAGTTCAAAACTTTTCATATTCTTGGGGATCCGCTCCGGCAGACTAACCTGCGCCGCCGCAATATAATGAAAAACCGGGCTTGTGTGTTCAAGTTTGAATTGAGAATAATCATTTACTCCTATGAGGAACCTTTGATCTGTCCGGTTTCCAATCTTATCTTTATTTTTATGCAGTAACTTCCAGCACTTTCCGATGACTTTAAAGCCCTTTTCAGTTCTTCCGTCATAACCAACAAGATATAATTTATCCTCTTCTGCCATTTTTACATCTAGCATCTTATCTCCCCTCAGCTCCCTTCGGTTTCTGACATCATATTTCATCTGAAGCGGAAGAAAATCATTTCGCTTTCTGTAAAAGCTGGGTGTGCACCGGAACATAGATTTAAAGCTCCTTGAAAAAGAACGCTGGGTGTCGTAGCCAGAGCACAGTGCGATATCTGTCAGGGGTTTTGCTGTAAATACAAGCATCCGTGCCGCCTCCGTCAGCCTGCGGCGCAGGATATACCTGTGAATGGGAATGCCCACAACAAACGTAAACATTCTGTGCAGATGATATTTGGAATACCCGATTTCCCCTGTAATCCTGTCCAGGCTCAAGTTTTCCTCGGTGAGATGCTCCTCTATATAATCCACTGCCCGGCCGATCATTTGTAAATTATTATCCATATAACTACCTCCTGATGTTAGAATAACAAAATGTGGATTATTATAATTCACATATCTTGCGGACTGTTAAAATAATTATTCATTTATTTTACGAATAAAATCACACATGATAATCTTGAGTAAAACTAGTACCTCAATAGACATAGACTGACCGGAAAATATAAAATTATACTTTTAGTCTTTATATTCATACTTCATTATATTTTCGTTATAGTAAAATTTTTTATTATTGATGAAAAATTCATTTATTAACAAATATCTCTCATCCTCAATTTCAAAAATAATACGTGCAAAGTACTTCTTCATAGGAAGTACCTCCTTTTTATAATCAGATAAATTAATCTTGTAAGTTCTGGATTCTTCTTTCTGTTTTGTCTCTTTATCAAATTTACGTTTGTCTGTTTGATAAAACCCTGATGTTCTAAAATTTCTCACCTTCTGTTCTGCTACTTTAATCTTATCACCTGTTAGTATCTGCAGTCTAACATGTTTTATTTTTTCATTAGATCTTGTATTAATCTTTACTTTTCCATCTGAACCAAATCTCGTTTCAATTGTTATGTGTGGAGCAGGGCTAAGTATCCCTATTGCAAAAGAACAGAAAACAAAAAACGTGAGAATGTACAAACCGAAATGTTTACATATCTCTTTTATTTTTATTTCACTCAATATCCGTCTAAATATAACAATACATACTATTGAAACTATACCTATTGTCAACAAAACCAAACCATTATAAATACTTTTTTCTATTATGAAAACAGCAACAAAACAAAAAAAAGTGGATAAAATCAAAGTCAGAATTGAACCTATGATTACCATATGATACATTTGATCTTCCCACTCATTTAATGGCAACTTAAATACATGAATATTATCCAGTTGTACTAAATATAGAAATATATACAAAACCAAATAAAAGATAGTTGATATTAGTCCAGAATAAAATATAAAGAGCGGAGAAAATTCTATCAGGCTACCTGCTACATCGTTAGTAAAAAAATCTGCCTGTTCTTGTGTTACTTTCCCCGTCATTTTAAAACATAACCAAAAAACAGGAACTAGTCCTATTAAAAAAAACACACGCTCTTTTCTATTAACTTTACTTTCCAAACCATTATCTCCTCTAAAATTAATTTTCCCAAACCTGAAAAGGGCCATCTACTATAGATGTCCCCTTTTTAATATATAAAGCAGTTATCTTCTGTTTTCAGTAAAAAAGCTTTTCCGGTTTTACTACAAATATTACGAAATAACTCACAGTAAATTTTTCTTCTTCAAAATCAGCACCGCGATCACACAGACAGCCACAGAAAACGCACTCACGATGAAGAACCCCATCGGGCTTCCCGAAAACGGCATTCCTGCGGGATTCAGGTTCATCCCATAAAGCCCTGAGATCATTGTCGGCAGTTCCAGCACAATCGTGATGGCAGCCAGAAACTTCATGACCTGGTTTAGATTGTTGTCGATGATGGAACCAAACAGCGACATGGTACTTCTTAAGATATTATGATAAATATAGGTCATCTCCATCGCCTGCTTATTCTCGATAATAACATCTTCCAGCAGTTCCTGGTCTTCTTCGTAGTGTTTAAGTCCTATATGCTTTCTGAGTTTCTCCAGCACCACCTCATTTGACTTCAGGGAAGTGGTAAAATACACAAGACATTTCTCTAAATCGTAAAGCTGGATCAGGTCCTTGTTCCTGGATGTCTCATGCAGAATCTCTTCCACCTGGTTGGCTCTTTTATCGATCATTCTCAGATAAACCAAAAACAGAGCCGCATTGTTATAAAGAATCTGATATACAAATCTAGTCTTCATATATGTATAGAAATTCGGCACCAGCCCGTCCGTAAACTGCTTCAAAATATTGGTCTCTTCCAGGCAGACCGTAAACACGACCTTTTCCGTGATAAAGATGCCAAGAGGAATCGTCTCATAAAGCCGCTTCCCCTCTTCTGCACGTACTACCGGGATATTGGCCAGTATCATCGTATAATTATCTTCATGTTCCAGACGAGAACGTTCTTCCTCATCCAGAGGCGCCCTCAGATCGTCCAGATCGATCTGGTATTTTTCTGCCACCATCTGAAGTTCTGCTCCGTTCGGATCCGTCATCATGACCCAGGATTCGCGTTCAATCTCGGTAATCTCTCTTAATTCTTTTGATCCCTCATAAGTTTTAAATATCCTGATCATGATTCCCCTCCTTTTGACAATACTATCATTATAGCAATTGAAAAAGGAAACGGCAACCATTATTCAAATGGATACTTCATTCCCCACTGTGTTCTCACACTGCTCAGAATTTTCATGACATCTCTTGAAATCTCCAGATTGTTATCGGAAAACGTACCGCTGACGGTTCCTTCCATGGCTTCTACCTCATATACTAAAGCGTCTTCTGTCCTGCCCGCCTCAATGGTTTCTGTAACGCCTGTCTCTGTATTTGTGATCGTTGCCTTTGAAGCCCTCGGATACTCGTATACTTCGATATATCCTTTATCTCCTGTGACAACACCCCTCTTCGGCTGTTTTGCACGAATGGTAAGGCAGATCACCGCCATCTGGTCAGACTCGTTTTTCAGAATGATACCGGACTGTTCATCCACACCAGTCTCTACATACTGTACTGTGGTAAGGATCGTATTCGGCGCCTCGTCCATAAACGTTCTTGCAAATGTCGTGGCATACCCTCCGATATCGAGAAGTGCTCCTCCGGCTGCTTCCAGTGCAAAAAATCGGTTCGTAGAATCATATCCTTTGTTGCTTCCGAAGTTTACCTGCACCATCTTTACGGTTCCAATGTCTCCTTTGTCAATTCTGTCCTTCAGCTCTTTAAACAGCGGCATATGGCTGATGGTCATGGCTTCCCTTACTGTCAGATTCTTCTCTTCCGCCAGGGAAACGATCTCCTCCAGCTGATGGTCATTGACTGTGATCGCTTTCTCACATAAAATATGTTTCCCGGCCCCAATCGCTTTTTTCATATTCTCATAGTGCTGGCTGTGTGGAGTTGCAATATAGATCACATCAATGTTTTCATCCTCAAGCATTTCTTCATATGATCCGTAGACATTTTCGACGCCGTATTTTTCCGCAAATGCTTCTGTCTTAGTCTGTGTCCGGCTGCTGACCCCGTAGACCTTTCTTCCCATTTTTTCAAATGCCTGCGCCATCTCGTTGGCTATAACCCCGCATCCTAAAATACCCCATTTTAAATCGCTCATCTGATTCTCCTTCCTGAAGTGAAATCATATTTCTTATCTAAATTTTATCACGAAACTTTATTTTGTCAAGCATTGCGTTGCTTTTTCCAATTTTTCATATTACAATGATTATACCAGAAATGAGAAAGGAGCACGACACTATGGGTAAAAAATTGAAAAAATTTCTGAAAGTTGTGACTGCCATCATCTCCATCGGCGGAATTGTATATATCGCCAGAGACCAGATCAAAGCAATCATAGACAAGCTGAAAGAATTAAAGGATCAGGAAAAGGATGAAGATCTCGATGACTGGGATCCGGATGCATTTGACGATGACGATGTTTTCCCGGATTCAGCGGAAGACAGCCGTGATTACTTCTCCATCCACATCACGGACGAAGAAGAAATGAAAGAAGAAACATCTGAGGAAGAGACTCCTTCCGAGGACAACGTTTCCAACGAGGATAAGACTTCTGACACACCAGAAGAAGATGATAAATAAAAGAACTCCTATGCTGATTTTATCGGCATAGGAGTTCTTTAGTTTCTTATAAATCAAGCTGGAGGATGTAGTCATCCATGATAAATCCGTTTCCGATATCAGTTTTTACGGAATCAACCTCTGCAAAGCCTTTCGCTTTGTAAATATCCAGACTGTTCTGATTATATTTGTTGCAGGTAAGATAAATGGCTTTTTTATCCATCTTCTCTGCAAACTCTATGGCCTTTCTTAATAGAATGCTGGAAAGCCCTTTTCCGCGGCTCTTCTTGTGCAGATACAGTTTACTCAGAAACAGACGGTTCCCATCCGGCTTCACGCCGCAGAACCCCACTAACTTTCCTTCGTCATATCCAAGAAAATAGGTATAGTGTTCTTCATCAATCGCCTTTTTTAATGCCTGGTAGCTCTGGAACTTCTCTACCATATAGTCGATCTGTTCCTTTGAGATAATAGATACAAAATATTCGTGCCAGATCTCAGAGGCCAATTCCGCCAGTGTCTGCACTTGTTCTTCTGTCTCACACACTTTAATTTCCATGTTGTCACCCGTCCTGTTTTTATTTTATCTTTACTTTCTTTGCCTTGGAATAGCTTCCAAAATATTTTTTGCCGTTGATCGTCTTATAAGCTCTCACCTTTACGTAGTAAGTCTTTTTTCTCTTCAGTTTCTTGCTTTTATAAGACACTTTTTTGCCGCTGGTATACTGTTTGACTCTCTTGTACTTTCCTTTTTTCCCGGTTCTTATGTAAATTCTGTATCCGCTGGCCCCGGAAATCTTTTTATATTTAATCTTCAGCCGCCGTCCGCTTCTTTTTACCGTAACTCTCGGTTTCGCCGGCCTTGTCCCGGATTTTAACGGCGCAGAGTATGATCCGTAGTATCTGTCACCGAACACATCGCTGTACGCCCGCACTTTATAATAATAAGTCTTACCGGATTTCAGTTTCTTATTTGTGTATGAGGCTGTTTTTGAAGAAAGCTGTTTTAAGTACTTATAACCGGAGTTTTTCTTTGTGGAACGGTAAATCCTGTATCCGGACACGCCGTTTAATTTGTTCCATGAAACTTTGATGGAGGATGTCTTGCTGGAAGACATCTTTGTCTTGATTGTTCCCAAAGGTTTCAGGGATACATTATAAGACAGAGGTATCGTTGAGATCTGTCCCCCTTCGATACAGCCGCCGTGAGAGTCAAGAGTCACTCCCGGCACCGGGTTTCCATTGGCATCGTACGCATCATTATATACGATCAGAAGTTCTGACAGCATGAATGCGATGCGCTTATTTTTAATATCAAAGCTGCCTGTCGTGGCAGCATCCGCAAAGTCCCTTTTTAAATTACTTTTCGCTGTTAAATTCAGAGTGTTGGTTCCTCCGACTTTATTGCCCGAACTTGAACCGTAATATTCATATTTGCCGTTAGAAAACGTGAAATAGCCGTTCGGATCAAGAGTAAATTTGAGTACAGGGGCTGTTCCTGCATTTTTGTATGTCACCCTTAATGTTTTTTTGCTCTGGCAGTAATCAATGGTCCCTATGCTCTTTACTGTTCCGAATCCAAAAAAATAAGCATACTCTCCGCTCCACTGGGATACTGAAATGTCGTGTTCATCCCGGTATCCGGCTGTATCATAGGAAAACGGAATTCTTTTGACAACATCGTTGCCTTCTTTTAGCAAAATTGCAGTCCTGTTAAGACAAGGTTCTGTCTTCTTATCTGCAAAATTTATTTTAAGACTCACTTTGCTTTGTGCCCTCAGTTGTTTTGAAGAGAGCACAAGATCTATATCGTTTGTGCAGCTGTCCTCCTCCAATACTGCTCTGAGATCTGTATAATTCTGATTCCCTGAATTTT
The DNA here is from genome assembly GCF_014467075.1 of Anaerostipes caccae L1-92. Lineage (NCBI taxonomy): Bacteria > Bacillati > Bacillota > Clostridia > Lachnospirales > Lachnospiraceae > Anaerostipes > Anaerostipes caccae. The sequence continues at coordinate 1,291,991 of NZ_AP023027.1, read as the reverse complement.
CAAGAACCATCACTTTATCTGACGGCATCACAATGGTCTGGTCCAGATTTCTTCCCTTTGAAGAAAGTGCATAGCATTCTTCCTCATTGGGAGCTTCCCCTGCTTTATACTTTTCACCGCTATAACTTTTTACAGTAATTTTTTCATCCAGATTTGGATAGGTCTCTGCCGCCTTTACCTCGCTGATCTGCGGTATGATGAAACACGCTGTCAGCAGTACTGTGATCAGTCTTTTAATCTTCATCTTTCACCCTCCTTTCCTCATATAATATCATTTTCCGACAAAAAAAGCCACGGTCTCCCATGGCTTTTCTTTATCTTCCGGCTTCGGTTTTTTCTGCCATCTGTTTCAGCTCATCCACACTAAATGTGTAATGTGTATTGCAGAAATGACAGTTTACTTCTATATCTTTACCGTCTTTGATCATATCATTAATCTCATCTTTTCCCACGCTGATAACCGCTTTTTCCACCCGCTCCTTGGAACAGTTACAGGAAAACTTTGTCGGCACAGTCTCATAAAACTTGACTCCGAACTCACCCAGCAGTTCATTCATTATGTCTTCCGGAGTTTTCCCCTCCTCCAGATGCGATGTGACAGACTCAAATTCTGCAATCTTTTTCTCCAGAGCAGAGATCACTTCCTCAGACGCATACGGCATCATCTGAATAATAAAGCCCCCGGCATGCCGGACGGTGTTATCCTTATTCATTAAAACGCCAAGCGCCACAGAAGTCGGTATCTGCTCACTCGCGGCAAAGTAGTAGGTCAGGTCCTCTGCGATCTCCCCTGATACAAGATGGGTCTGTCCAGAATACGGTTCTTTCATGCCGATATCTTTTATAACCGTCAGCACCCCTAAGTCCAGGGCCTTTCCTACATCGAGCTTTCCTTCTTTGCTCGGCGGCAGCATCACATCCGGATGTACCGCATATCCCTTTACATTTGCTTTTGAATCAGCAGTCACCGTAAGACCTCCGATAGGACCGCTGCACTTGATTTGAAGCGTGATCAAATCCTGTTCATTCTTGCACATACTCCCCATCATAGCCCCGGCGGTCAGAAGGCGGCCCAGGGCAGCCGTGGCCACCGGGCTTGTATTATGCCTCTGTCTGGCCTCCTCCACAACATCTTTCGTATAGGCAGCGAAAAAACGCACCTGATCGTCTGCCGCCGTACCTCTTACAATATAATCTTTCATTTGTCCACCTCATGATTTATCGTTGAAATAAAATACAGCCGTTCACTCTCTGTCTCCGGCTCTTTTAAAGTATCTGCATCCACGACTTCCCGGATCTCAAACCCGGCCAGGCGCAGTGCCTCCTTTATCTCTTCTGTCTCATATGCCCTCTGAAAATGCACTTCCTCAAACTTCTGATAGAGCCCCGACTCCATCCGGATAAACAGTGTCAGGTCATATTCATTGATGCCGTCTTCCTGATCATAGAAATTCTGCCAGATAAAACTGCACTCCTCCCGGTCTTCCGCAAACGTATTTTCAGCAAGCAGTGTTTTATATTTAAAAAGCGTGTTCATGTCAAACAAAAAGACCCCGTCTTCTTTAAGGTTCTCCCGCACACGCACAAATACCTGTATCAGATCTTCCGGCTCTAATATATAATTGAGGCTGTCACAGGTCGATATGACTGCATCCGCAGGATGCAGAAGATCCAGTTCCCTCATATCCTGACAGATATAGAAAATTTCAGAATTCCCGGAACCGGCAGCAATCTCAAGCATTTCCGGAGAAATGTCCATCCCGGTCATCCGGTACCCAAAACCATCCAGCAGATTCGTCATCCTGCCGGTGCCGCAGCCCAGGTCCAGGACATCTGCTCCGTCCTTAACTTTGTATTTTCTCAGATACTGCCTGATATTTTCTCCCCACAGTCTGTAAGGGGTCTGATCCATAAATTCATCATAAACCTGCGCAAAACTCTGATAGCTTGAAAACTCATCCATTTTCTCCTACTCCTTACAGAAGCGGTGCCAGGACACGGAGCACACTCTGCATCAGCCGCTTCACCATATTGCCCTGACAGTGTTCTTTTGTGATCAGCTCACACTGCTTAAACGTCTTCAGCATATCGATCTTGACTTCCGTCACCGCCAGGCAGTGATACATAAAGACTCCATTTTCAAAATGCAGGTAAAGACTCCGGTAATCCATATTAATAGTTCCTACGGTAGCAATGACGTCATCGCTGACAAAACATTTTGCATGAATGAATCCGGGCGTATACTGATACACTTTTACCCCTGCTTCCACCAGCTGTGCATAGTATGACTGTGTCAGCAAAAAGACAGTCGGTTTATCCGGAATTCCCGGTGTGACAATCCGCACATCGACTCCTCTTTTGGACGCCAGACAGAGCGCTGTCATCATTTCATTATCAATGATCAGATACGGCGTATAGATATATACGTAATCTGTGGCCGCATTGATAATATTGAGATACACATTCTCCCCGACTGTCTCTGTATCCAGGGGATTATCCGCGTAAGGCTGGATAAAGCCGTCGTCGACAAACCGTCCCTCATGGTGGCCGTGGGGCACAAACATGCCGTAGCCCTCATCGGTCTTCCGGATCGCATTCCAGACCTGGAGAAACATCACAGTAAAGTTCCACACCGCATCTCCGATGACCTTGAGTCCCGCATCTTTCCAATAGCCGAAGCGTTCCTTCCGGTTGATATACTCATCTGCCAGATTAAGCCCTCCGGTATATGCCGTATGTCCGTCTATGACCACTACTTTGCGGTGGTCCCTGTTGTTCCATGCAGTGGACACCAGAGGAATGATCGGATTAAATGCCACACAGGAAATGCCGCAGCGTTCCAGTTCTTTATAATACTTGTATGGGAGCAGATCAACACATCCCACATCATCGTACATAAATCGGACTTCCACACCGTCGTCCACCCGTTCTTTGAGGATCTCTAAGATCGTATTCCACATATATCCTTCTTCTACAATGAAGAATTCCATGAAAATATAATACTTTGCTTTTTTCAGGTCTTCGATCATCTCTTCAAACATGGCCTCGCCGGACGGGTAATACTTCGCCGAGGAATTCTGATAGATCGGATACCCTCCGGACGTATCGATATATTTTGCCTGTGCCGCCGCCTGGGGACTCCTCTGTCTTAAGTTGTTCATGACACTCTCGCTCTGGGACAGCAGAAAATCTGTCTCACCCAGAGACCGTTCCAGCTCCAGCCTCAGCTTCTTTGCCGGTTTTTTATTGCCCAGAGTAAGGTATAGAAGACCGCCGAAAATCGGGAAGATCAGAATCGGAATGGTCCACGCCAGCTTATAGGCCGGGTTCTCTTCTTTATTCACAATATATATCACCACTGCAACACTGACCAGCTGAAGTCCCCATTCAATGAACTTAGAATGTTCTCCGATCACCTGGGCCAGCCAGATCAGCCATGCTATCTGGAGCACAATAACGACGCCTACAATCACAAGGCGTCTCAGCAGGACCTTCAGCATCTTCGATATGCCCTTTTTCATTACTTTTAAAATTCTCATAACTCCTCCTGCTGTTCAATAGATCCTTAAATAAAGAACAAAGTAGGCAAGCCCACTTCAGCTCTTAGGCCCCTTAATCTTTGAGGGGCTTGACAACTTTGCGTGCCAGATGCGATTTGACGCTGTCAAATGATTTCCTTACGCATCTGTGTACAGCCCGCGAAGCGTTTTCATTTCATAGAGAAGGTCGTTGACCTTCTCTATGAAATGAAAAGAAGACCAGAAAATTCTGGTCTTACTATTCTATAATGATTTAAGGAATCGTGTCAAGAAGGCTTCTTATCCTTTTTAAATCCAGCCAAAGTGCTCACATGCCTTTTTAATCCCGTCATTTACATTGGTGTCCGTCACATAGTCTGCCTTATCTTTCAGATCCTGGCAGCCGTTCCCCATAGCGATGGAAAACCACTCAGGGCTGAACATATCCAGATCGTTATAATCATCTCCGAACACGACTACATCTTCAAGAGGTCCGTTTAAGTGTTCCATCATTTTTATGATGCCCTCTCTTTTATTGTCCGGCTGGAACATCAGGTATTCAGGCTCAAACCGCAGATGTCCGATGAGATCTTTTGTTGTCAGACGTTCTTCCTCTTCTTTCGGAATTGCTACGTATATTTTATAGAAATCTTCGACCTTATGTATATCCAGAGTATCATCGATAATATAGCGGGTCGGCTCTTTTCTCTTGCCCACCTGTCTTAAAAACAGATCATCGGTCATATAGACATCCTTCGTATCGTCTACAGCGATGCACCATCCGTATCCGAGTTTCTCTGTCTCCTCAATGATTTTAATGCATCCTTCTCTGTCCAGAGGAATATTCTCCACAAACTCATTGTCAATGACAAATCCGTTTCCTCCATTGCAGACCATATTCTTAAAACCGTTGGCCTTTATAAACAGATCCGCTTTATAATGTGCCCTTCCTGTTGCGATTGCCACAAAATGTCCGTTTTCCTCCAGCTTTTCCAGTGCCTCCAGTGCGCTTGGAACTACCTGGTTGGTAGAGCGGTCGGTCAGTGTTCCGTCGATGTCAAAAAAGCAGTATTTCTTTTTCATAAGTACCCTCCATCTTGATATATTTCTATTTCAAGTATGCCCCAGCACTCATGGCTTGTCAATAATTTTAGGAGACTTCATGAAACCTGACATCATACACCCTCCGGCGGCTCCTGTATCTAAAACATCCCCTATATTATACGGAGTGATCCCGCCGATGGCATAGACCGGAATAGACACGGATTGTACCGTTTCTCTCAAAAACTCAAGCCCCCTTGGCGGAACACCCTTTTTGCAGTCCGTCTGAAATATATGTCCGGCAATTACAAACTCTGCGCCCATCCGTTCTGCCTCCACTGCCTCTCCCGGGGCATGAATGGAAGTACTTACATGAATATGCTGATCAATCTTACCTGCATTCTCCCGAAATACAGGGTACGGCAGATGGATCCTGTCTGCTCCCAGGCCGCGGGCCGCATGAAAGTACTTGTGGAGAGTCAGCGAAGCCCCTGTTTTCCTGCATATTTCCATACACCGGGCTGCCAGTTCCCCGTACTCTTCTTCCGAAAGATCTTTTTCCCGCAGGATGATCGTCTTTAACCCCTGTCCCGCGAGAGTCTGCACCGTCTTTAAAAACTCACCGCCGCATTGTTTCCGGTCTGTGACGGCGATCCACTCCTGATTCATGTCAGCCTCCGTTTCTAGACTCTCACATAGTCTGTATAGATACCCTGCATGCCTCTGCGGTCAAGCATATTTACGACTTCATCCACACTTCTCGGATCTGAGATCACAAACTGGGCGTCTCCCTTTTCCTCTTCTTCGTGGCCTCCGACCCCTGTGCTGACCCCGGCGGAAATTTTCGTCGCTGCCATGCCGACCACATGGTCGCGGAATCCGGCCCGTTCTCTCGTAGAAATCGTAATCCCCGCAAACGGCATGAAGATGCGGTGTGCCAGCATCACTTGCAAAAGCTGCCTCTCATGGACGTCTTTTGCATCGTTGGTTTCATTGTTCTTATATGGTCTGAGCCGGGGCACAGAGAAGGAGACTTCCGCCCGGGGATATTTTTTCTGGAGAAGGGACGCATGGATTCCGGAGGCGAATGCATCTTTTCTAAAATCATCAAGCCCCAGCAGGGCTCCGCATCCCACTCCCCTCATACCGCCTTTTAACGCTCTTTCCTGGGCATTCAGGCGATAAGAAAATACTTTTTTCGGACCGCTTAAGTGAACCTCATCATAGGTCTTCGTATTATATGTCTCCTGATAGACGCTGACAAAATCTGCACCTTTATCGTGGATATATGCGTATTCATCCACGTCCATCGGATAGACTTCAATACCAATGGTGGAAAAATATTTCTTTGCCAGCTCTACGGCTTCTCCGATATACTCTACTCCTGACGCCTTTTTAGATTCCCCTGTGAGAATCAGAATTTCTTTCAGCCCTGTCTTTGCGATAGCCTTGTATTCCCGCTCAATCTCCTCCATCGTAAGCTTCGCCCGGTGGATTTTATTCGTGCAGTTAAATCCGCAGTATACGCAGTGATTGACACAATAATTCGCGATATAAAGGGGCGTGAAAAGACAGACAGTATTCCCGAAATGCTTCATTGTCTCCTTTTTTGCTCTCCTGGCCATAGGCTCCAGAAACTCCATGGCAGCCGGAGAGAGCAGTGCCTTGTAGTCCTCAGCACTCACTGTATCCTTTGAAAGGGCTGTGAGCACATCGTCTTTTGTGTAAAGATTGTAATCATATCCATTATACGCCTTTAATACTTCTTCTAATATCTCCATCGGCCTAGTCCTCCAAAAATCCTGTCAACGGAGATGATGCATCTCCTCCCTGATAAAGAACACGTCCCAGCCCCGCAAGGTATGCCTTTCTTCCGGCATCCACTGCCATTTTAAAAGCCTTTGCCATGGATACGACATCTTTTGCTGTTGCCACCGCCGTGTTTGCCAGGACCGCATCGGCTCCCATCTCCATTGCCGCACAGGCCTCGGACGGCTTCCCGATTCCGGCATCCACGATGACCGGAAGATCGATATCGTCAATCAGCATCTGGATAAATTCCTTCGTCAGGAGTCCTTTGTTGCTTCCGATCGGTGCTGCCAGAGGCATGACCGCGGCGGCTCCTGCATTTTCCAGGTCTCTTGCCGTATTCAAGTCAGGAGTTACATACGGAAGAACCGTGAACCCCTCGTCTGCAAGAATCTCCGTGGCTTTGATAGTCTCTGCGTTGTCAGGCATCAGATACTTGGTGTCCCGTATCACTTCGATCTTGATAAAATCACCGCAGCCAACTTCTCTTGCAAGCCTTGCAATGCGCACAGCCTCCCGGGCATTTCTTGCCCCGGAGGTATTTGGAAGCAGTGTCACCGTATCCGGTATGTACTCTAAAATATTGCTGGAACCTGCCTCCTTTGCCCTCCTGAGCGCCATGGTAACGATCTGGGCATCAGCCGCATTTACAGCCTCGGCTGTCTTTTCCAGACTGAACTTTCCGGTTCCAAGCAGAAACCTTGATGTAAATTCCTTTGTTCCGATTTTTAATGTATCACTCATCTTTATACCTCTTCTTCTCCTAAAATCAGCCGTACTGCCATATTCGCCTCATGTCCCGCACAGATGGATACTCTGGCCGCGGTCAGGGATTCTTCGTCGGATATCCCGTGTGTCCCGTCTCCGCACACATAAAGCCGTTTCATTTTCTTTGCCGTTTTTATCTGATTCGAGCTGTAAGCCCCGGCCATCCCGCTGCCGGAAATAACGGTATTGCCAGGCAGCTGAGACAATATACTGTTGACCAGGTCCGCTTTCGCCTCCGGCGAGTCAAATGCTTCGCAGATAATCGGATATGGCCGAAACAGCTCTGCCGCATTTTCTCTGGTAACCCTTCCGTCAAAAAACTCCAGTTCAATCCACGGGTTGATCTGGCGGATCAGTTCGCTCATGGCTTCCGTCTTTTTCATTCCGATCTGGGAAATGGTGTATGCCTGCCGGTTTAGATTGGATGGATCTACCCGGTCAAAATCTGCCAGAAACAGCTTCCTGATCCCCGTTCTTGCAAGCATCAGGGCTATATTGGAGCCAAGACCCCCAAGACCCGCAACGGCCACGGTTCCTTCCCTGAGCCTTTCCCTCACTTCCGGCGTCTGACGTCCGGCCAGTTCCTGTTCAAATCGTTCTCTCGTCAGCATCTCATCCACCGCCTACGAAACTGACAATCTCCAGTGTATCCGCCTCTGTCAGCATAATTGTCTCATACTCGGCCTTTGGCGCGATCTCTCCGTTTCTTTCCACCGCAATGTGCTCAAGCCTGTAACCCTCTTTCAGAAGAAATTGCTTCAGAGTGGTCCTGCCGGCTTCAAGGCATCTTTCTTTTCCATTGACACGCATCATAACTCTCCTTTCGTTTCCCGGAGCTACAAACGAAAAAAAGATGAAGCGTAAGCTCCATCTCTGTGTTCTATCGATTGAAAACTCCCTACGCTAGTGCTAACTAACAGGTTCCATGAATCTTCGGGTTATACCCTCTTCTCAGCCGATAACATCGGTTCTCCAGTTTTACTTGTTTATGAAATTATATGACAGACATTCCTTCTCTGTCTTACGAAAAACTATTATAATCCTGAAACGTAAAAAATTCAAGTATCTTTTTGGTTATTCGCGGTCCCCTCTATGTCGTTTGCGCTTTTTTAACCCACGCCGGGACTCAATATGCTATAAGTAATACATCAGAACATTTGCTTTTGTTTCAACCTACATGGCAGAAGTTAAATAGATAAAAACGCTTTTTCATTAGATCTAGAATGAATATAGTATCATAAATTCGTTAATGATTGTCCCCCAATGGTTAATAAATATTACTATAAAAATCTGCGAAATCCTTAGTTCAAAAATAATTTAGTATATCTGATAGATAAAGTTGAATCTCCTCCATCTTTATTGGAAAAGCAAATGTAATGATAATCGAGTCATCCTCCAGGGACTTCCTCTTAATCGGTCCCTGGAGGATGACTTTTTTCTGTCGGATCATAAGCGCTCAAATATCTTCCTTCCGCCCACATATTTCGCTGTGATCTCTTCTGTTCCGCTTAAATACATGGCTCTTTCCATCCGCTGGTCCATCTGAAGATCGAGTGCTGTTCCCAGAGAAGCATCATTTAAAACGACAGCGTCAAACTCATATCCCTCCTCGAAACTTCCAACCTGCCCGAAAAAGCTTCCGCCTCCCTTGGTCCCAAGATAAAACGCTTCCGGGGCAGACAGCGGTTTTTTCTTTTTATCCAGATATCTCCAGTACATTTTTGATACCTGTACTGCATCTGTCATCACCCGCAGCATCGAAAGGCTGGCACCCCCGGCCATATCGGTCCCAAGACCCACATGAAGCCCTTCCTCCAGCATAGTTCTCACCGGAGCGATCCCTGAGGAAAGATTCAGATTGGATTGGGGACAATGGGCCGCATAGACACCTCTTGCTTTCATCAGTGCCCTCTCCTTTTTTCCGGAGTACACACAGTGAGCCATAACCGTCTTTGCTGTGCCGCCGAAAAGCCCGAAACGGTCATAGGCATCTCCATAGTTTTCAGACCATGGAGCCAGTTCTTTCACCCACTCCACCTCTTCCGGGTTTTCTGACAGATGAGACTGCACATACAGGCCGGTCTCTCTCTGGAATTTCCCAAGCTGCTCCATCAGTTCATCGGAGCAGGAAGGCAGGAACCGCGGCGTCAGGATCGGCCTCATCATCGTCCTGTCTTTCACAGTCTCATACCACTTTCTGGTCTCCTCGGCGGATGTCCGGGCATCCTCTTCCCTGTAATCATCGGGACAGTTCCGGTCCATGCATACCTTCCCCGCAAACCCGCAGATCCCTGCTTTCTCAAGCAGATCCATCAGCAAAACCGCAGCCTCCCTGTGAATCGTCGCAAACACATTGACTCTGGATGTTGCACTCCTTCTCAGATCTTCTGTAAATATCTCATAGGCTTTTTTGGCATATTCAAGGTCACCGTATTTTGATTCTTCCGGAAATGTATAAGTTTCCAGCCAGGGAAGCAGTTCCATGTCCATTCCGATCCCCCGGAAGGAATATTGGGGCGCATGGATATGAAGATCACACAGTCCCGGAAAAATAAGCTTTCCGCTGTAATCCTCCACTCTGATCCCCGAAAATCGTTCAGGTAGTTCTCTCCATATTCCCTTCACCTTTCCGTCCCCGCAGACCAGATAAGAGTCTTCGTGGCACCGGAACTTACCGGGTTCAGGCGTATAAATAATATCTCCTTTTAAGGCAAAATTTTTCATCGGTCTATCCTCCTGATCTGATGAACGCAAAAAAAGTTATTCCCCATTTAGAATATAAAAAGGGAATAACTTATAGTCCGGCTTTCGGAAGCCTGGTAGAAACTCCCGGGCCGTTATCCCGGGAATATATAAGTCTTTTGTATCTTTCTCACAGAGTCATCTTATCAAAGTAGTTTCCAGCTGTCAATCTCCGTGTTCAGGACAACGGTTTAATCTTCTGCTTCCTGTGTTTTCTGTCTCTTTCTCTTGGTCATCAGGCCGCCGATCCTTCCGGTCTCGCTGGCAGAAAGAGCTTTCCAGCCCTCCTCCTTTACTTTGTCAGCCAGTCCAAGTTCCACAGCGATCTCGTACTTTAACCGCTCATCTTCTGTCATCTCTTCAAATGACTTTTCTATAAAATCTTTTTCTTTGGACATCATGTACTCCTTTCTCTTATCCCCCGGCTTTTGCCGGTCCTATATAGGATAACCAAAGAAAGGCCTAGTCATTCATCTGTTCTATGACAATATGTCCTGTTTCATTCTCACTTACTTTAATCTTATCTTTCACTTTTGAGATGTTTGATGTGCCTGCCAGCAGAGTTGCGGCCAGGGCAAATGTTAAACTCTTCTTCATCAATTCTTCTACTGAAAGCGTTGCTTTCTCTGACATGGTCATCACTCCTTTGCTTCATGTCTGATTCGTTCTTTGCTTTCCATGTTTTTATGATAGCAGAAAAATGTGATTTCCCTATGCCCAGTTTCTTAAAATTATCTGACGGGATGTTAAATAATTATAAACTGATGGCTTTCCTGAGAGGAATGGAGTAAATGTAACATTCTTTTACCTTTTTTTGCTCCATCTGTTCCAGCGCTTTTTTGTAGTACTGAAGCTGTGCCCTGTACCTTTCTGCAAGGACCTCCTCTTCCCCGGGTTTTACGCGGTCTGTCTTATAATCCACCAGGACAAGTTCCCCTTCTTCTTTAAAATACAGGTCGATGATCCCCTGGACCACCACATAATCACGGCTTTTCGCCTCCGGTTCCATCTCACTGAACTTTACTCCCATGACAAACTGAGCTTCCTTGTACTGTTCTTTTCGCCCTGCAGCTTTCTTGATCCGCAGTCCCAGATCGGAGTTAAGAAAAGCCAGGATGTCTTCCCGGGGAATCAGTTTTTCCATCCCTTCCTCAATCTTTTCTTCACTGCTCCACCGACTGATTTGTTCTTCCAAAAGCTCCGGTGTATAGTCCAGAGAAAAATCCATAAGTTCCAGTACTTTGTGCACTGCGGTACCTCTGGAGGCCGGAGAAGCTTCTTTCTTCTCCTTCAAAAACTTTGGATACAGCCGCTCTTTCTGCGGTTCCGGCTTGTATGACTCCTCAGGTTCTGCCGCCTGAGACATTCTTTTGATCTCAGAAACAGAATACTTCAGCCTGCCGTCCCTTTCTTTGTCATACGGATACCGGTACGCAAAGGCCTCCCGCATGCCCTGCGCCTCTTCTGATCCTGCCATGGATTCCAGCTCATCCGTTAATAACCCCCTGTCTCTGTAAGATGTGAAAACTTCTTCTGCGCTTGAAAGCGCCACATCCTCCTCTGAGAGAAAATGGATTTCAAAAGGACTCTCCTCCATATTTCCGGCAGCCATGAGAAGCCACTCCAGATAAGACCTGGCGCTCAGCAGATCCACATAGGAGACCGGCCCTTTGCCGCCGGGCTGATGGCGGCTTCCCTGTACTCCCGTCATGATAAGTTTTTCTTTTGCCCTTGTGAGTGCCACATACAAAACGCGCAGTTCTTCTCCAAGCGAATCCTTCACCAGCTGTCTTGAAATCATGCCTTTCATAATGGTCGGCTCTTTCGTTCTCTGCCTGATGTTCACAAGATCCGGTCCTATAAAATAATCCGGATGAAACAAAAGGCTGCCGCCCGTGTCCCGTAAATTAAATTTCTTGTGTGTTTTGGCAAGGAATACAATCGGATATTCCAGTCCCTTGCTCTTATGGATACTCGTGATCGTAACCAGGTTTTCATTTCCGCCCAGTGTATTGGCCTCACCGAAATCCATTTGATATTCTCTGCACTGTTCCATATAGCGGATAAAATGAAATACCCCTTTGTAGCGGCTGGCCTCATAAGTCTTCGCCTGCTCTGCCAGCATCAGAAGATTTCCCTGGCGTTTGGCGCCCTGAGGCATAGCCCCGACATAGTGATAATACCCCGTAAGGTCAAATGCCAGCCAGAGCAGCTCGCGGAGGGACAGGAAGGTTTTCGCCTCCCTGAGCCTTTTCAGCACCGAAAGTGCAGTGTCCGCCTTCTCATCTTTCCCTGCTGCCTCGGTGAGGCAGTCATACATATACTTTTTCTTTCCGCCAAGTTTCAGTTTCGCCAAATCCTCCCCCGTCATGCCGATCATGGGAGACCGGAGAAACGCAGCCATCTCGATGTCCGCATACAGATTATCCACCACAGTCAGAAGGCTCAGCACAGTGCGCACTTCCACCGTATCAAAGTACCCGCTCTGGCTGCTTGATATGGCCGGGATGCCGGCGTCCATTAACACCTCCTGAATCTTCTCTGCATTTCCTTTCACAGACCTCAGGAGAATAACAATATCTCTGTATTCAGCCTTCCGGTAAACTTCACTGCCTTCCTCATCATAATCCAGCACCATCTGAGGTTCAGGCCCGTCCACCATCTTTTTGATCCGGTCTGCGATCATCCTGGCCTCCAGCACATCTTTGTCCTCCTCAGATGCATCGTTCCAATCTCTGCTGACCAACAGAAGTTCCGCATTACCGCCTGCACCACCCGACTCCTCATAAGGAAAACTTGGCACCAGAGCCACATCCTCTGTATATTCGATATTCCCAAGGGATGCGTGCATGATCTGATAAAAAATATCGTTGACCGTAAAAAGCACTTCCCTGCGGCTCCTGAAATTATTTCTCAGTTCAATGAGTTTTGAGTTTTTCCCATCCTTTTTAAATCCGTGATATTTCTCTATGAACAGCTCCGGTCTCGCGAGGCGGAAGCTGTAAATGCTCTGTTTGACATCCCCCACCATAAAAATATTGTGTTCACCAAGGCTTTGTCCGGACACACTCCTTAAAATCGCATCCTGGAGAAAGTTGCTGTCCTGATACTCGTCAATATAGATCTCATGGAAATATTCTGCTTTTTCTTTCGCGATCCCGCTGACGATTGGAGTCCCGTCCTCCGAAAAGCCCGAGGTTAAAAGTTCCAGTGCCAGATGTTCCAGGTCACTGAAATCTAAAAGGTTGTCCAGCTTTTTGCGCTCCATGAAGCGGTGATAAAACTTTTCTGTCAGTCCGATAAAGCCTTCCATAGGCTGCCGTACCCTGCGGATCTGCCGGATGATCTCACTTTCCGGCTTATAAAAATAGCTGCTTCTGATAGAATCGATCAGGTCATAAGCCTTTTTTCTCAAATCCTTGCAGTACTCCTGAAGGTCTTTGTCAATGATATCGTCCTTTTTCTTTCTTCCGTTCAGGCGCGGTTTTGTAAAGGATAAAAACAGCTCTCCGAAATCCTTATATGACTCTGCACTCCGGATCTCTTCCATGGTTTCCAGATCTGCCGTGAGAGTCGGAAGGTAAAAATACGGTCCCCCGGTCTCGGATGCCGCTTCTTTTGCCTTCTTCATTATAGCACAGGCGGATTCCGCCACCGCCTTCGCATCTTTCAGGATTTCCTTCATCCAGACTGCCCGGTGAAGTTCTTCCTTCGTACGGATCTGAAATCCCTGTCTTGCCTGTGAAAGCCAGAGAAGCGGATCGATATGACTTCTGGAACTCTCATAGAGCCCCAGGACATAGTCTCTGATCCGGTCATCGTTTTTCCCCGGAATATAGCTTTCGATAAATTCCACGAAAGCATCGCTCTGTTCGGCGTAGGCCTCCTCCAGCACATCATCCAGCACTTCCAGCTTCATAAGGTCCATCTGTCCCTGGTCTCCAATCGCAAAATTCGGGTCCAGATCGAGCTTGTAGTAGTAATCTCTGATGAGATTGAGACAAAAGCTGTGGATCGTCGTAATCTGAGCCTTGTGAATCAGAGAGAGCTGACGGATCAGATGTTCATTTTCCGGGTCTTCCTCCACCTTCTTTTCTATGGCTCTGCGGATCCTCTCCTTCATTTCATTGGCCGCAGCGTGGGTATAGGTCACCACCAGCAGACGGTCCACATCCACCGGTTCCTCTTTTGACGATATCTTTTCGATGATCCGTTCCACAAGCACAGCCGTCTTTCCAGAGCCTGCCGCGGCAGACACCAAAAGGCTGCAGCCTCTCTCCTCTATGACCTGCTGCTGTTCTTTAGTCCAAGGCATCGTCTGCCCCCTTTCCCTCTGCTAATAACTCCTTTGCCTCAGTAAGGCCGATCTTCTCAAGTTTTCTGGATTTCATCAGTTTTGGCTCATACGCACAAATACTTTTGAATGCACAGTAATCGCACGGCATTGACTGATATTCATACGGACTTATAGAAATATCTCCGTCCATCATAGCCTCTCCGAGCTGCTTCATTTTTTCTTCCACCTTCCGGCCCAGATTCTTAAATTCATTCGTGGAGAGCAGCGCAGATCCTTTTTTGTATCCCGTTTTTGTCCTTGTGACCGGAAGGGTTACGATTCCGTACTCATCCTCCTGCTCCAGATGCTCCACGAGTCCGAAATCCTCATTCACAACTCCCCTGAGCTGAAGATTTTTGAGAACTTCTATCTCAGGCTCCCCGTCTGTTTTCGGCGCTATGACCGGATCGTCCACGTGAAAATAAAACATGCCTGCCGGGACCATCCGCTTTTCGGGGTACTTTTTCCCTTCCAGTTCTAAAATGGCATTCATATAAACGACCAGCTGTACCTGCAGACCATTTAAAATTTTTGTAAAGTCAAACTGCATATTTCCGGATTTATAATCGATGATCTTTAAATATAGATTCTCCTCATCCTCATAGCAGTCCACCCGGTCGATCACCCCGGTAAACTTCATCTTGGTGCCGTCCTTCAGGGAAAGGTTTGCACAGGAGAGACCGTCGTCCGCAGAAAATCCCAGTTCATATTCATACGGAGTGAATTCTCCTCTTTTTATCTGCTGCTCCACAGCCCAGACGGCCCGTTTTGCCATCCTCCTGATCCGCTCCTTTGTATATTGATTCCGGCTGCTGCTCTCAAAAATCTCCTTTTTATCCGGATCTTCATCCAAGGCACGCTCTACCATGGAATCCACAAACCGATCCCGTTCCCTGTCATCTTCCCAGTCCCAGCTTCCTTCCTGCCCCACAAACTGCAGAGTCCGGTGAAATACCTGTCCCATATCCATAGGCAGGATCTCATGTACCAGCCGTTCCCGAAGCCGCAGTCCGTACTGAAGAAAATGGGCAAAGGCGCAGCCTGAGAACTTTTCTACGCGGGTCACGCTGTTTTCCAGTTCCTTACCGTAGAGAAGTGTTGTCAGATGCCTGTCCAGGTTCTTTTCCTCATTGCTGTAGAAATATGCATCCAGATACGGTGAAACCAGCTTTCGTTCATTTAAGACTTCATATAATGCGGCCATCTCCTGATCCGGCTTTTCCTCGCCGAGTTCCTGAAGTTTTTCAACAAACCGTTCTCTTGCCTCGCTGACGGAATAAACTGGTGTCTCTTGCAAATCGAGGTCTTTTTTCAGCCCGGGAAACAGCTTTTCAATTCTTCCAATCAGATATGAAGGAGCTTTGCTTTCCCCGGAGGAATCCATAGAAGCATAAGTCAGATACAGCTTTTCATCCGGCTTTGACATGGCCAGATACAAATAGTACTGCTCCATGTACGCCTGGTTTGCCGCCCCGGGTGCAAGGGAAATTCCGGCTTTTAAAAGTTCTTCTCTCTGAGAGTCCGTCACGAGGCCTCCGCCTTTCGACGGCTTCGGCACTACTCCCTCATTGATGCCGGCAAAAAACAGAACCTTAACCCCTTCCACTCTCGTCCGCTCGATATCTCCGACGATTACCTGATCAAGCCCCGGCGGAATCACGCCCACCGTCATCTCTGAGAGCCCGGTCTCCAGGACCGCGCAAAATTCATCAAAAGAAAGCTCTTCTTCTCCGAGAATCTCCGCCATCTGGTCCATGATGTTTAAAACTTCCCCATAGATCTGATCATAGGTTTTGGCCATAGCCAGATCCCCGGCCGCTTCAAATTCCTCTTTTTTCCTCTCCATCTGTCCCTGGATATCCAGAGTGAGAAAGAACCCGTGAAGGTGCGTAAGTCTCTCTAAAACAGTGATTCCCCGCTTCCTGATCCCTTCCTTGAACGGACCGGTCTCTTTCATAAATGTTTCCCTGGATTGGTTGATCTGTTTCATCTCTTCCTTTGTAAACGCCCGGCTTTTAAAAGGCCTGTTCCACCGGGCATATCCCCGGATGCCGGAAGCGATCACAAAGTTTTCAAGGAGATCGGTCTCCTCTGGTTCAAGGGCAGAAAATCCTGATTTTAAATACCGGAATACCATCTCATAAGAAAAATCCATCTGGATCATTTTCAGCGCAGAAAGAATCGTTTCCACGCATGGATTATTCCTGAGTGCCCTGTTCCCGTCAATAAAGCAGGGAATGCCGAAATCCTCAAAACATTTTTCAAGTTCCGGCTGATACGTTTCCATGTCACCGGTCAGCACGACCAGATCTTTGTACCGGTATCCTTCCTTCCTGACCAGATGTTCAATACAGCCCAGTATGTACCGGCTCTCCTCCTTTGGATTCTTAAGACAGCAGACTCTGATGTCCTTTGTCTTACCCCTGTACACATGAAAAGGATACCGAAACAGGTTCTGCTCCAGATGGCGCAGTTCTTTTGATCCCGCAGCATTCGGGTGCAGAATCACATCCGGCAGTATGGGGACTCCCTGTCTTACCGCCATCTCTTTTAATTGAGAAATCTCTTTTTTGGGCATGGCAAACAGCTCATAATCCCTGTACGGCCCTCCGGCACGTTTCTCATCGATGGTAAACGCCGCCACAATTTTTTTTGCATACGGCAGCAGTTTCTTGAGTACTTTATTTTGTATGGGTGTAAATCCGGTAAACCCGTCAATATAGATCGTGGCACCTTTGAGTTTTTCGGATTCCGTGATCTTTTGAGCCAGTACGTCCAGCAGCTGTTCCGATACCAGATAGCGGTCCTTCATATAGTCCTCAAACTTCTCCAGGACCAGGACGATGTCTTTCATCTTCAGCGTCAGGCTGTCCGTGTTCTCAAAAGATTTTACGGCCTCCTTAAGCTTTTCCAGAGACACATCATACTGGTAGGTTTCCGCAAAGAAAGACTTCATCTCATCGATAAAGCCCTGCTTTTCCATGCCTGAACCGAACACGAGAAGATCCTTTCGGCACTCCCCCATGACCTTTCTTATGACCATGGATTTTCCCTCGTCATTGAGCAGTTCTTTGGGAATATAGGAAAGCTCCTCAAACACTCTGTAAGAAAGGCGGTAGAATCCAACCACGTCGATGTTCATAGTCCCGTGATTCGGATGCCTGGTGATCAGCTCCCTCTGCGCATTCAGCGTCGACTGGTCCGGAACGAGAAAAAAGAAGTTTTCATCCCGATTCTCCATAGACTCTTTTATCATCTGCTGATATATATAATCCGTTTTTCCTGTGCGGCCTGCGCCCAGGACACACTGTAATGCCATCGGCTTCCTCCTGTCATGTTATTTTCATTTTCGGCTTCTATTATACATGAAAACCGCCGCCCGCTCTACATGGAAAAATTTTTTCCGCACAGTTCTATTCTGCCTGTCCGGACCATATACTATAATAGAATCTTTTTAGGAGGACCCTATGTCAGCAAAAACGAAAATCGTCGTATTTAAGGCGAAAGAACTAATCTACACCGGCATCTTTGTCTTGCTTGGAATCTTGCTTATCCTGCTTTTGATTTTTATGTTTGCTCCGTCCAAGGAACATAAGAAAAGCACGGAGACTATGGAGTACATAGAAGGGGTATATTCCTCTCCTCTCACACTGGGAGAAAATGAGCTGGAAGTGGAAGTCACTGTTAAGGACAACAAAGTCAATCATGTTGCTTTAAAGCATTTAGATAAAAGTGTAAAAACCATGTACCCTCTGATTGAACCGGCCCTGGGTGAGATCAACAAACAGCTTCCAAAAGTAAAATCTGTGGATGACATCCAGTTTGATGATGAAAGTCAGTATACCAACACCATCTTAAAACAGTCCATCAAGAATGCCCTGAAGCAGGCACAGAAATAAAAATTTTTATTTTAGAAAAGAAAAAGACACAGCTGCCAGAGTCTCAAAAACGCTCTTGGCTGTGTCTTTTTTGTGACGGATCTCTTTGATTTACAGTTCTTCGGCTTTAAAAGTTGTATATCCCTCATAGTAGTAGCTGTGATCAATGCCCTTCATATAGACTTCACGGCTGTTAATATCGTTTGTCAATGCCGGTCTGAGAATGTGTTTAATCTCTATATCCCTCACAGGGCTGCGCTCCATAGCAAGTAAATAGTCTTCTTTATCCACCTGACTCCAGTCAACGACCTTATGAAGCTCATTTTTAAGTATCAAATCGAGCCAGATACGAGTACTGCGCCCATTGCCTTCTCTGAAAGGATGAGCAATATTCATCTCTACATACTTTTCTACAATCTCTTCAAAGGTAGACTGCGGCATTTTATCAATATTCTCAAGAGCAGTTTCTAAATACATAAGCGGAGCAAAACGAAAATTTCCTTTTGCAAGATTTACCTTGCGGATCTCACCAGCAAAATCGTAAACATCCTCAAAAAGATATTTGTGAATTGCTTTCAGCGAAGAAAATTTTCCTGCTTCCAACTGATCAAGCAGACCGGTTTCAAATAACGCAACAGCTTTTTTCTTGCTGATTCTTTCTTCTTCACGGGCAAGGTCAGCAGAATTATCAATTCCTAATTTATTCTCAAGTGCCATGCTGCACCTCCAACATTTAATGACTTTTTCTACTTCATTATATCACTTCCCTAAAAAGAAACAACTCAGTCCGTCAGCCCTTTAAATATTGGCCCTTTTCCATCCAGTGTTCCACTCCCTCAGCAAGGTCAAATACAATGATACCCTCTTCCCCCGCTTCTGACGCCTCATGAAGGTCCTCCCCGGAGCCCAGGCGGATCTCCCCGATCCGGACAGATGCCGCAAAAAGGCCGCTGCAGTCAAGCAGCTGAGCCTCTTGTCCGGCCACATGCTGTCCTTTTACAAAGGATACGGACATCACAAGCCGGCCGTTTTCTTTATAGATTCCCTCCACATAGGCCAGACTCCCTGCCTCTTCATGAAGCCGGCAGACTCTCTCTTTCCCTTCCTCATATTCTCTGGTTGTATGAACTTTAAATCTGTCCAGAAATCCCATCTCAGTCTCCTGTCTTTTTTAAGTTGATTATAATACAACCAGGTAAAAACTCAACGCCCGATTTGATTTATTTCAAGAAATTCTTCAAACTCTTCCATATTGCCTCCCAGCTCCTGAATCAGCGGGACGATAAATGCAAGCCCGGTCTTTCTCCCATGCAGAGCTTCTGAGATCCTCGGATAGGCGATCCCCATTCTCTCCGCAAGCTTCCTCTGTGTCAATTCCTGACGGATCATCTCAATCTTTACCCATTTTTCAAATTCCTTATACGACTTTATCATTAGCCTCTCCTTTCCCTCATCCGACTGTAAGAAACTTACATAAATTATATCTCTATACGTAGAGAGAGTCAAGAAAATGGTACAATTTTCCACAGTATTTTCGTTACAACTTCGTTTACACTAAATTTCATCTATGCTACAATAAACGAGTAAATTTGTTACACGCCAGAGAGGGAAAATGCATGAAGTTTGCAGAAAATTTAAATGAATATCTGGACAGCCATGATATTTCCAATTATCGTATCTATAAAGACACAGGCCTGTCTGACAGTCTGATCGGATACTGGAGAAAAGGCCAGAAGCAGCCGACTCTGGAGAATCTGGTCATTCTATGTGATTATCTGAACGTTTCGATCGATTACCTTGTCGGCAACATCTCTGCCAGAGAAGAAAAACTGCTCCACTACTACCGCTGCCTGTCCCCGGAAAAGAAGGACGAAGCAGATACCTATATGAATAATTCTGCCATTGACACATAGAATGAAGTGTGGTAGATTATCATTATTAATAATCCAAATGCTTTGATGAGGAATAGTAGGATATAGAAGGCATTCAGAGAGCCGCTGGCTGGTGAAAAGCGGCTGCCCGGTATATGTGAACTCGCCTCTGAGCAGCGTGCTGAACAGCCAGTAGGCATCGCCGGTTCCAACCGTTATATTGGGAAGATATCAGTTGTTTCAACTCGTATCGGTAGTGAGTGCACGCGGTTATGGCGTGAATTAGAGTGGTACCACGGAGTGTCTATGACCCTTCGTCTCTATCCAGAAATGGAAGGAGACGAAGGTTTTTTTTCGCCGTATTGCACGAGTGCAGTCTGTTTTTTATTCTCAATTAATGAAAGGAGATTTAATATCTATGAATTCAGAAAAATATAAACGCCAATACTTTATGCCTCCTGAAGAGTGTCTTGACTGGGCCAGAAAAGAGTACATAACAAAAGCTCCGGACTGGTGCAGCGTGGATCTTCGGGATGGAAACCAGGCACTGATCATCCCGATGAGCCTGGATGAAAAAGTAGAGTTTTTCAAATACCTGGTAAAGGTGGGATTCAAGGAGATCGAGGTAGGATTCCCCGCCGCATCCGAGACAGAATACACGTTCCTGCGCACTCTGATCGAACAGGACCTGATTCCTGATGACGTCACAATCCAGGTGCTGACACAGGCAAGGGAGCATATTATCAAACGTACTTTTGAAGCTTTAAAAGGGGCGAAGCGTGCCATCGTTCATGTATATAATTCTACTTCTCTCGCCCAGAGGGAACAAGTTTTCAAAAAGTCCAAAGAAGAGATTTTAAAGATTGCCACGGACGGCGCCAAACTCCTGAAAAAGCTGGCAGACGAGACAGAAGGGAATTTCCAGTTCGAATACTCTCCGGAGAGTTTCACCGGAACCGAAGTGGAATATGCGCTGGAAGTGTGCAATGCGGTCCTGGACATCTGGAAGCCGTCTCCGGACTGGAAAGTCATCATCAATCTTCCGGTCACCGTTCAGCTCTCCATGACGCACGTGTACGCAAGCCAGATCGAATATATGAGCAAACACATGAAATACCGTGACAGTGTCGTACTGTCCATTCACCCTCACAATGACCGCGGATGCGGTGTGGCGGATACGGAACTGGCCCTTCTGGCAGGAGCAGACCGGGTGGAGGGAACGCTGTTTGGAAATGGCGAGAGGACCGGAAATGTGGATATTGTAACCGTCGCTCTCAATATGTATTCTCACGGAGTGGACCCTAACCTTGACTTTTCCAACCTTCCGGAGCTCACAAAAAATTATGAGCGCCTGACCCGCATGAATGTCTATGAACGCCAGCCCTATTCCGGGAAACTGGTATTCGCGGCATTCTCAGGCTCTCATCAGGACGCCATCGCCAAAGGAATGCACTGGATCGACGACCGCCATCCGGATTACTGGTCTGTTCCTTATCTTCCGATCGACCCGAAAGATATCGGCAGGGAATATGAAAGCGATGTGATCCGAATCAACAGCCAGTCAGGAAAAGGCGGTATCGGCTATGTGCTGGAAGAAAACTTTGGTTTCCATATTCCGGGCAAGATGAGAGAGGATGTAGGCTATACGGTCAAAGACGTATCCGACAAGCAGCACAGGGAACTGGTTCCGAAAGATATTCTGGATGTATTTAAGACCGTGTATGTTAACATATCATCCCCGATCGCTTTAAAAGAATGTCACTTTATCCAGAAAGACGGAGGCATTGAGGCCGAAATCTCACTTGAAAAATCTGGTGTGGATAAACTTTACCACGGAAGGGGTAACGGACGTCTGGATGCGGTGAGCAACGCGCTTCAGCGTCACAGTGATCTGGATTACTCCATCGTAAGTTACCAGGAACACGCACTCACTGTCGGATCGAATTCAAAGGCCTGCTCCTATGTAGCCATTCAAAAGCCAAACGGCACAGTGGTGTGGGGCGCAGGAATTCATGAGGATATCATCACAGCTTCCGTTCTCGCATTAATCAGCGCTGTAAACAGAATACAATAAATATTGAGCCGCGGGCAGACACCCGCGGCTCTTTTTCATCTCTGTTCATTGGCCACAATGATTGATTGTTTTAAAGTTTCTTTTTATCTGACACCGTATATTCGGTGCCCGCGTCCTGTATCTCTGCAGTACCGCCTGACAGGTCAATAATCTTCTTCTCAATCTGTCCGCATCTCGCTTCCGGTACCAAGTACTCCAAAGTTACTTTCTCTGTGTAATCCGTTTTTATGATAGGAATGTCTTCGGTCTCAAGAAAATACTGAATCTTTCCTGCTGCAGAATAATCACATCCTGTCCTGAATCTGCGCCCAAGACCCATGGTCACGATTCCTGCATCCTCCACTGCTTCCTGGGCAGCCTTCGTATATGCCCTCACGAGTCCCCCGGTGCCGAGCAGTGTACCTCCAAAATAACGGGTTACAACGATGACAATATTCAGAAGCTGACTGCCTGTGATTACTTCCAGAATCGGTTTTCCCGCCGTGCCGCTGGGCTCACCGTCGTCATTGGCTCTCTCAAGAGGTCTCTCAATGCCTGCACAAAATGCGCTGCAGTGATGCCTGGCGTCCCTGTATCTGCGCTTTTCATCCTCTATCACCGCCAGCGCCTCTTCTTCCGTGGAAACCGGCACCGCAATCCCGATAAATCTTGACTTTTTTTCTGTCACCAAAGACTGTCCTGTTTTCCGGATCGTTTCATAGTATTCCTTCAATTTTCTCCTCCAACTCCATCACCGCATCCAAACTCTCAAAAAAAGAAATCGGTGTCACTTCATATTTGATCAGCAGCCGAATGAAATGTTCTGCTTCCTGTCTGTTCAAAAAGGCCTCTCTTACCTCTTCTGTCTCAAGAACTTCCGGCTCTCCGGTCGTTCTCTCCAGTGCGGCGCCGTAGCTTCCTCTGGCAGAATCATTCAGCATATAATAGGATACTACAAATCCGCCCCCATTTCCATCTTTCAAATAATTCGTTCCTAATTTCTCCTTCTTCATCTTTTGTTCCTCCTCTTTTGTAAAAAATCTATAACTCTCCTCAAACGTGATTTCAATAAAATACCCTTCATGCGGGCGCGTTATTTACTTGTTATTTCTTATTTGTTATAATGCTAAACATAGGAGGTCTTACATGAACTTTAACAAGCAAAAATCAAAGCAAAAAAAGGATACCCTTTCTTCACCGAAATTACGGCGCAGTTCGCACCTTACGCTTTTTTTCTATAAATATGCACTGGTTGTCATCATCGCACTGATCGTCACGGCCGCCGGTCTGTCCATAGGTTTCATCCGCGGAATTTTAAACAACACCCCGGATGTCTCTCTGGATTCGATCCACTCCAAAGGTTTTATCACAATGATTTACGATAAAGACGGCAAGGTGACAAGAAAGCTCTCTACCAGTGATTCAAACCGTGTCTATGTATCGCTGGACAAGATCCCGGCAAATCTTCAAAATGCCTTTATCTCCATAGAGGATGTGCGGTTTTATAACCACAATGGTATCGACATGCGGGGCATTGCCAGATCCTTCTTCCTGGGTCTCAAAGAAAAGTCTCTGGACCAGGGCGGGAGTACCATCACCCAGCAGCTTGTAAAAAATAATATCCTGGGAATACAGCCTGAAAAAACTACGATCGAACGCATAGAGCGCAAGATCAAAGAACAGTCCCTGGCTCTGGAATTAGAAAAAATCACTTCAAAACAAAAGATTCTGGAAGAATATTTAAATGCGATCAATCTGGGGGAAGGCACATTAGGAGTGCAGACTGCATCCCAAAAATACTTTAATAAAGATGTATCAGATTTGACTTTGTCAGAGTGCACCGTGCTGGCCGGCATCACAAAGAACCCAACAAGAATGAACCCGATCACACATCCTAACAATAATGCTGCCCGGAGGATGTCGATTCTGAAAATCATGCTGGAAGAACATTATATCACAAAAAGTGAATATTCGGAAGCAGTGAATGATAATGTTTATGAAAGAATTCAAAAGATCAATGCAAGGCAGCAGAAAAACTATACCGCCAACTCTTATTTCGATGATGCACTGATCCTTCAGGTGGTCCATGATCTGAAAGATAAACTTGGATATGATGAGACAAAAGCCTACAATGCCATTTACAGCGGAGGTTTAAAAATATATTCCACACAGGACTCCAAGATCCAGAAGATCGCAGATAAAGTGACCAACGACCCGAAGAACTATCCGGCGGGTACGAAAGTGGCTCTGTCTTATTCGCTGACAGGCACAGACAAAAACGGTAAGGAAGTCAGTTATTCGGAAAACGATGTGCTGAGTTATATGAAAAAGCATAAAATCGGTACCAGCCTCATATTCGCAGACAAATCATCTGCCGAAAATATGGCCCGCAAATTCTCCAAATCCTTAAAAAAGAATGGGGTCAGTGTGATCAACGAGCAGGTTTCTACAGTGATCCAGCCACAGATTTCCATGACCATCATAGACCAGCGCACCGGACAGGTGGAAGCCCTTGTAGGCGGCCGCGGAGTCAAATCCGAAAATCTGTCTTTAAACCGCGCTACCGGTACAACAAGACAGCCCGGATCAACCTTCAAAGTACTATCCACATTTCTTCCGGCGCTGGATATGAAAAATATGACATTGGCTACCGTTTACGATGATGCTCCGTATGAATATCTCGATACGGGGCGCCCGGTCCGCAATTATTACAGAGGCTACCGCGGTTTTTCTACCATCAGGGAGGCAATCACGAATTCTATGAATATTGTGTCTGCCAAAACCATGGCTGATGTAACACCGGAAGTCGCCTACGAGTATTTACAGAAACTTGGCTTTACCACCTTAGTCGATAATAAAACTACGGCAGACGGCAAAACCTTTTCCGATGTCAATCAGTCCATGGCTCTGGGCGGCCTGACTTACGGAGTGACCAACCTGGAACTCACAGGCGCTTTTTCTGCAGTGGCCAACGGCGGCACATACCATCGGCCTTCTTTATACACGAAAGTTGTGGATCAGACTGGAAAAGTGCTCTTAAACTCGTCTTCTTCCGGCACTCTCGTTATGAAGGAATCGACTGCTTTCCTTCTCACCGATGCCATGAAGGATGTGGTCAAAAAGGGAACCGGTAAACCCGCTGCACTTTCTTCAGGAATGCCTGCAGCAGGAAAAACCGGTACTACGACCAGCGATTACGACTACTGGTTTTCCGGATATACCCCATATCACACCGCCTCTGTTTGGATGGGATATGACAGGAACACATCATTTTCTTCCGGCAGCCAGCACGAAAAAATCTGGAAACTTGTCATGGACCAGATTGTAAAAGAGAAAAACGAACCGGTGAAAGATTTTTCAAAGCCAAACAATATTGTCAAAGCCCGGATCTGCACAAAGTCAGGAAAACTGGCCGTCAAAGGCATATGTGATCATGATCCCAGAGGCAGCATGATAAAGACAGAGTACTTTGCCCTGGGAACCAAGCCAACCAAGCCCTGTGATATCCATGTGGCCGTAGATATATGCAAAGAATCCGGATATCCTGCCAACAACGCCTGCCCGGAAAATCAGCTGCTGCGGAAAATCTACATTACACGGCCAAAGGGCAGCAGGGGCATCACAGACGACACGCAATATCAGATCCCTGATCTGTACGTAAAATATATGTGCGGCCTGCATATTCCGGAATAATTAATTCCTGATTTCCCTGCGCATCTGTGTACAACCCGCAGAATTTTCCTATGAAACAAAGATAAGAGCGTTTCTGACAGCAGAATCTGCAGTCAGGAACGCTCTTTTATATATATAAAAAGCAATACCGCCGCGATGACGGCATCACTTAGTATCAAATACCTGCCATACGGCTATTTTTTTATTTTCGGCTGGAAGATCAGGGATGCCAGATAGGAGAAGATCAGAGCTGCAGATGTTCCCACAGCTGCAGCGGTAAATCCGCCTTCAAACAGTCCGAGGAATCCATGCTGGTCGATGGCTTCTTTCATTCCTTTCCACAGAGTAAACCCAAATCCTGAGAGAGGTACGGTTGCACCGCATCCTGCAAAATCGGCTATTTTTTCATAAATCCCGAGTGCTCCGAGCACTGCTCCTGAAACAACCAGTATGACCATGATCCGTCCCGGCTGTAGTTTGGTGTTGTCCATTAAAATTTGTACAAGAATACAGATAATTCCCCCGACAATAAATGCTTTTACATATTCCATCTATACTTCCTCTCTTTCCAACAAAACTCCGTGCGCAATACCCGGCACAGTCTCACCTTCATTGAAGCTCGTCTTTGAAAGCAAAGCTCCCGTAGGTACAAACAGGACTCTGTTCCATCCGCCGCTTATCATCTTTCTTGTGATCATAGAGGACAGGACTACAGCGCTGCATGCACATCCCGATCCCCCTGCGTGGGTATCCTGAGTCTCATCCTGATAGACTTCGATGCCGCAGTCTCCGTGTACTTTTGAAATATCATATCCATTGTCCTTCAGAAGTTTTATGAGAATTTCTTTTCCCACCTCTCCCAGATCTCCGGTGTAGATCGCATCATAGTCATCCGGCGTCATTGCAAAATCATTAAAGTGCTGATAAATGACTTCTGCAGCCGCAGGCGCCATGCAGGCTCCCATGTTCATGGAATCTTTCACGCCGTAATCTACGATTTTACCAGTTGTGATTCCCCGGACTTTGATCGGGCTTTTTTCTTTGGAGATTACGAATCCCCCGGCTCCGGTCACGGTCCATGTGGAGGACAGAGGTCTCTGGCTGCCGTATTCCAGCGGGAAACGGAACTGCTTTTCTGCACTTCCTATATGACTGGAGGCAAGGGCCAATGCATAGTCTGCATATCCCGCCGCTACTGTCATAGACGCAAGAGATATGGATTCTCCTGCGGTAGAACATGCTCCGTACAGGCCAAAGAGAGGGATCTCCAGGTCCTTGATCCCGAAAGATGTGGCCATGATCTGCTCCAGGAGATCTCCGGCAAATGCATAGCGCACCTGATTCTTTGTGATCTCTGCTTTTTGTATCGCAAGCAGGGCTGCCTGCCGCATGAATCTTCCCTCTGCCAGTTCCCATGTCTCCTGACCGAACAGAGGATCGTCGATGATCTGGTCAAATGCCTGTCCGAGCGGTCCTTCCCCTTCTTTTTCTCCGACTACAGAGGACCAGCCTTTGAGATAAGGCGGATGTTCGAATTCCAGACTCTGCTTTCCCTTCATAACTTTCATCACATAACCCCCAATCGGACTAATATCATATAAATAATTCCCAAAAGAAAGGAGGATAAGATTCCGTACAGAATGACCGGACCTGCGATTGTAAAGATTTTAACTCCGATCCCGAACACCTGTCCCTCTTTTTGATACTCGATAGCTGGAGAAGCTACAGAATTTGCAAACCCGGTGATCGGAACCAGTCCTCCCGCTCCTCCGAATTTTGTGATCTTTGAATACAGGTTAAATCCTGTGAGGAGAACGCTTAATAGTACAAGAGTTACTGTGACAGCCAGGAGGGCATCTTTCTCTCCCAGATGCAGCCAGTGCATCACTGCCTGTTTGATCCCTTCTCCGATGGTACAGATTGCTCCTCCCACAAAAAACGCACGGACACAGTTCATAAGACAGCTGCTTGCCGGCGTTACCTGTTCTACATATTCGTTATATTGATCTTTTGTCGGTTCATTGTGCATGACAGAATAAGCTCCTTTCGTTTGTGTAAGTATTTATGCAGACGATGCAGATTTTCAATACGAATGGGATGGCATTTACCATCCCATTCGTTTCTGCGGCAGTCGCCGCAGATGATGGCTGCAAAACTTCTTTTTTTATGGCTGTAGTCGCTGAATATACGACATACTCCGTATGTCTTCTGGTCTTCGTCCTTCAGCCGATAAAAAAACTTCGTCTTTTCATCGTCCGAATGCCGATCCCAGTCCACGCTGCGCATGGATATTCAGCTCTGTTTAAAATTCAATTTTTTCTGTTCTCTGCGGCTCGTTGCTAGCGCAAAAATTGCATCCAGCAGCCTGCTATTTTGCCTAGGGCTATGGAATAGATGACGAATGGTATTCCGTCTCTCAGTTTCATTCTTCTTGAGAAGACCGGCAGGCTTTTGAGCATTTCGGCCAGCGCTCCGATCAGGCATCCTGTGAAGATTCCTCCGAACAGTCCATATAAGATCAGCAGCGGATATCCCAGCGGAATGTGCCACCGGTAGATAAATACTGCTGTTCCCAGGACTCCGCCCAGGGTAATGCAGGTTTCATACAGCATGGCGTGAGATATTGTTTTGGAAAGACCTGCAAGTCTCGGAACAACTCCAATCATACTTAAGAATGCCAGGAAACTTCCCGCGATGAGTGCTCCTGCGGATAAGCCGTATACTACAAGTAGTAAGTTACGAAGAAACATCCTGCTCCTCCTTTTTCCGTCCGGCGTCAATCATCAGTGTATCATTTACATCCCGCTCGTAAAGCCGCATCTGGACTTCAAACGGGGTCGGATCATCGGTAAGCTTGATTTTCCCCGCATGATTAAAGAAGATTACGATTCCTATGGCAAGTCCCGCCGTATAGGCCAGATGAAGTATCGTGGGCCCTTTTGGCGGCGTTCCCATGACCAGCTGATATACGGTCGCAAACAAATCGTCAATGGCCACATCCGTATTATAGCTCATGATTGAGAAACTGGCTCCAAAAAAGGCGACCAGGCATACACCAGCAATCTTTAAGTAGTGAGCCCACTTCTTCTCCTGTGTCACTTCTTTTAAATAGACGATAAAATCTTCGGGACCCATATTGACCACTTCTGCAGTTTTGTCAATTTCTTTGATCACTTCCACTGCTTTTAAGATGGAAATAATCTCCCGTTCGTTTCCCCGCTTTTTAAAATGAAAAAGCTTTGCTTCCTTCACCTTTTGTTCCATGTCTTTGTCGGTACAGTAAATGGATGCCACATCTTTTATCTTTACATCCGGATTATGAATACATACACTGTCTTCCGCTTTGATATATACGGTCATGATGTTCCATCCTTTCCAAAACTAACGTCCCATCTTTTCTCTGCTCCTGATTCGTGTCACAGAAAAGAATCACGGATAAGACTGCAAGGAGAATGATCAATGCGATCACCATCCACTGTTTTCTTTGCTTCATAAATATCACCTCTTCATTCTTATGAGATAAATTAGTTGTAGTATCTGTCTTTTTTTCAATTTCATTCATGGATTCTGTTCTTGCAGGAAAGGTATCCAGATGGTATCATTTAAGAAGTGCATGTTTCATAAGGAAAGGAAGGATTGTATGGAAGAAAACGGTCTGACTTTATATAAATTAATGATTTTATTTTTAATAAAAAAAGTGGATTTTCCGCTGAGCAACTCACAGATCTCGGAGTTTATTCTGGACAAAGGGTATACGACCTATTTTAAACTCCAGCAGGCTTTTCACGAACTGGAAGACGAAGACATGCTGCGGACAGAACTGGTAAGAAACGCAAGCCATTATTTTCTGACAGAAGAGGGGAAAGAAGCGATTGATATGTTTGAATACCAGCTCTCCGAGCCTATACGAAATGACATTCTAACATTTTTGGCGACCAAAGAATACCAGCTGAGAGAGGAAACCAATCTGGAAGCCGACTATTTCCCTGCAAAACGCGATGAATATACCGTAAGGCTCAGGATCAAAGAAAAAGACAGCATGCTGCTGGAAGTCAACTTAAACGTAGTATCCAGAGAGCAGGCCATCTATATCTGCGATCACTGGAAGTCTAATCACTCGGATATTTATGCTTATCTGATCAACCGCCTGCTTTTTCAGGACCAGAGCCAGGAGGCAGAAAAAAAGACCGATTCTTAAACAGAACCGGTCTTTTTTATATTCATTCATCTGAAACATGATGTTCCTGTTCCAGAAGAAGCACTTGTTCAATAAAGTCCCATATTTCATCTCTTCCCTGCTTTGAGAGCGAAGAAAAAGGAAAGACCGGTGTCTCCTTATTGAGCCTGAGTTCCTGGCGGATCTCCTTTACATGCTTAGGAAGCTGGCTCCGTTTGAGCTTGTCGCTCTTTGTAGCAATAATGACCGGATGATAGCCGTTATGTACGATCCAGTCATACATCATCACATCATTCTTTGACGGCTTGTGTCTGATATCAATGAGAAGGAACACCAGCTTCAGCTGCTTTGACGTGTGAAGGTACCGTTCAATCATCGCACCCCACTGCTCTTTTACTGACTCCGTGACCTTTGCATATCCATATCCGGGCAGATCTACATAGTACAGTTCTTCGTTGATATTATAATAATTAATGGTCTGAGTTTTCCCCGGCTGAGCGGACACCCTTGCATATGACTTCCGGTTCATCAGTGCGTTGATGAGGGAGGACTTGCCGACATTGGACTTGCCTGCAAATGCTACTTCCGGAAGCTCATTGTCCGGAAGTTTGCTGGTGATCCCACAGACCGTTTCCAGATTAACTGATTTAATGATCATGGTATTCTCCTTATCTTATGAGTAATTGTGCCAGATAAACTGCAAATAATACAAGCATCACAAACCCGCTGCCTCTGGCAAGCTTCCGGTCTTTTGAAGACAGAATCCACAAAACCGCCGCTGATAGAATCGCAGCGAGTGCGTCCGGAATAAAGCTTGTATCAAACGGAACCGGATGAATGACCGCCACGGTCCCTACGACAAACAAGATATTAAAGATATTGCTTCCCACAATATTTCCCACTGCAATGTCTGCTTTTCCTTTAAATGCCGCTGTAACTGAGGTGACCAGCTCCGGCAGAGAAGTGCCGAATGCCACAACTGTCAGGCCGATGATCCGGTCAGAGACATTCAGGGCCTTGGCTATCGAAGTCGC
This sequence comes from Anaerostipes caccae L1-92, assembly GCF_014467075.1. Lineage (NCBI taxonomy): Bacteria > Bacillati > Bacillota > Clostridia > Lachnospirales > Lachnospiraceae > Anaerostipes > Anaerostipes caccae. The sequence goes on along the minus strand of NZ_AP023027.1, from coordinate 1,261,092 downwards.
CGCATCTACTGTCACATCGCTTCCCAGTACGATGGCAATCAGCCCGCCGATCGTAAAAACAAGCATTTTTAGCAGGGACGCATTCACTTGTTCTATCTCTTCTTCAATGCCTTCTTTTTTTGTCAGCCTAAACAGATATACAAAAAAACCGATAAACAGCACCCATAGTATCACTCCGTCCAGGCGTGAAAGACTGCCTCCGGCGATTCCCATAGCTGTGAGGACTACAGTGATAACAATTACAAAGGGCATTTCCACCTTTACGGTTCCTTCTTTGATGGCAACTGCACTGACCACTGCGGTAAGCCCGAGAATCAGCAGAATATTCATGATATTGCTTCCAAGAATGTTTCCGACGGTGATTCCAACATTTCCTTTAAACGCTGCCGAAATACTCACTGCCGCCTCAGGAGCGCTGGTCCCGCAGGCGACGATCGTAAGCCCGATCACGATCTGCGGAATTCCAAACTTTGCAGCAATCATAGATGCCCCTTCTACAAAATAATCCGCGCCCTTCATCAGCAGAATAAAGCCTGCCGCTAAAAAGGCTATGTGTGGCAATAAATTCATACGTGTTCCTCTTTTCTCAAAAAAATAAATGCTGTATTAAAATTTTACATCCGAGGATGATTAAAATCAACCCTCCCATAATCTCTGCTTTTTCTTTCAGTTTGTCCCCAAATCTGCTTCCGATGGCAACTCCTGCCAGTGATATGGCAAAGGTAACACTCCCTATGACCGTTACAGCTTCTAAAAGATTGACGCTCAAAAATGAAAACGTGACTCCTACCGCCAGTGCATCGATGCTGGTCGCGACCGCCAAAATAAAAAGCTCCCGGAAAGAAAATCCGCAGTCCTGTGTTTCCTCTTCATCATCGGATATCCCTTCTTTTACCATATTGAAGCCGATCATCACCAGCAGGAAAAATGCGATCCAATGATCAATCTGCATGATCTTTCCCGCAAACTGCTTGCCTGCCAGGTATCCTGCCACTGGCATCAGAGCCTGGAATCCCCCGAAAAACAAAGCGATCCAAAACATTTCATTTTTCCGGATCTTTCCCATATTGAGACCTTTTCCTATAGACACAGCAAACGCATCCATGGAAAGGCCCACACCTATCATCACTACTTCAATTATGTTCATTTTTTAACCCCATTATGTACATTATCGCGTCAGATGGACCAGAGGCCCGACGCCTCCGGTCCATTTTCCGCACTTGATACTCATTCTAAATTACCTGCATTTATTTGTCAACGGACACATGGTGTATCTGCTGCGTATATTTTGTAATCGGCAGTATCTGATAGCCCTCTTTTTTCAAAGTTTTAATCAGAGAGTCCAGACTTTTTACCGTGTTTTCTGCCTCCGCCAGGTCATGCATCAGTACAATGCTGACCTTTTGTTTTTTTACATCTGTTAATATATTCTGGTTCAGCCTTTCAGGACTCAGGTTAAAATTCACTGCATCTCCGCTTAGCGCGTTCCAGTCAAAGTATAAAAGACCTTCTTTGTTGATATACTGAATATAAGGTTTGATATCTCCGGCGCAGGAATTGCTGCTTCCGCCCGGAAAACGGTATATGACAGGCTTTACGTCTGTTATCTCGTACAGCATCTCCTGCAGCTCCTTGATATCCTTTCCAAAAGCGTCTACGGAAGAATAAATCTGGTCATAGTTATGGCTGTAAGAATGCATTGCCAGGGTATGTCCTTCAAGTACGATCCTTTGATACTGCTTTCTGGCCTTCTCCGTCTTTTTTCCCACTACGAAGAACGTCGCTTTCACCTTATTTTTTTTCAAAATATCCAGGATCTCATCGGTATTTTCAGACGGCCCGTCATCAAAGGTCAGATATACCTTTTTATTTGTAATCTTGCTGCCGGCCATCAGTCCGCCTTCGCCCTCTTTCTGGCTCGCAATAAAAAGTCCGTCAGAATGATCCGCCGCATACCGCAGGATGAAACCGATAAAAAATAATGCGCACACAACTGCAAAATAGGTTTTTCGTTTCATAAACTTGCTCCCTCGCTTTCAAATATAGGATGTGAGGAAGCAAGAAAACTATGCTGGCATTTTATAGATAATTTTATATAACAAAAAATCCTGCGGGCGGTTCCATACCGTCTGCAGGATTTTTGATTTCAATACTTATACTTCAAAGATCAGATCTCCGTAGCTCGGCATCGGCCAGTCTTCTTTGGCCACAAGCATTTCAAGCTTATCTGCCGGTTCACGGACAGCATTCATGCATCCGAACACTACGTCGTGATAGAAACGTGCCTGCTCGTTCATGTCTTTAATAGACTGTGCTTTGTCAGTCTCACTCTCCAGAATACCGATTGCCGTATATAATTTCTTAAGATTCTCTGTGATATCGCCGAGCAGGGATTCCTGTACATCCGTATCCATTCCTGTAGCTTTCAAAACAGCGACAGAATCGGCCAGCGTCTTCTGATATTTCATTACCGCAGGAACAATCTGTTTTTTAGCAATATCCAGCGTTGCCAATGCCTCGATATTGATCGTCTGTGCATACTGCTCAAACAGAATCTCAGCACGGGACTCAAGTTCTGCCTCCGTGAAAACACCAAACTTCTCAAACATCTTAACGGATTTTTCGGTAATCAGCGCAGGGATCGCCTCGACCATAGACTTGATATTCGGAAGGCCCCTTCTCTCTGCTTCCTTTACCCATGCATCAGAGTATCCGTCTCCGTTAAATATGACTCTCTGGTGATCCGTGAGCATTCTCTTGGTCAGCTCGTGAGCTTCCATCATCACATCCTGAAGATCTCCCTCTACCTTTTCCAATTCATCACAGACCTCTGAGAGTGCATCTGCAACAATCGTATTCAGCACTACATTCGGGTCAGAGATGGACTGAGTAGAGCCAACCATGCGGAATTCAAATTTGTTTCCGGTAAATGCAAACGGTGATGTCCTGTTGCGGTCAGTGGCATCTTTTTCAAAATCCGGCAGAGTATGTACGCCTGATGCCAGCTTATCCCCGTGTTTGGATCTGGTAGCCTCTCCTCTGGTAACCAGCTGCTTTACCACGTCCTCAAGCTGCTCTCCCAGGAAGATAGAAATGATGGCAGGAGGTGCCTCATTGGCTCCCAGACGGTGGTCATTTCCTGGTGTGGATGCGGCCATGCGAAGCAGATCTGCATGCTCATCGACAGCCTTGATAATAGCTGACAGAATCAGAAGGAACTGCTGGTTATCATGCGGGGTATCACCAGGTTCCAAAAGATTCTTTCCCGTGTTTGTCACGATGGACCAGTTGTTATGTTTACCGGAACCATTAATGCCCTTAAACGGTTTTTCATGGAGAAGGCACTTTAATCCCTGGCGTTCTGCCACACGGCGCATCGTCTCCATCAAAAGCTGATTGTGATCCGTTGCAATATTGTTGGTCGCGTAGATTGGTGCCAGTTCGTGCTGTGCAGGAGCTACTTCATTGTGCTGAGTCTTTGCTGTGATGCCCAGTTTCCAGCTCTCCTCATTGAGCTCTTTCATGAACTTTCCGATCCTCTCGCGGATGATTCCGAAATAATGGTCATCCATCTCCTGTCCTTTTGGAGGCATTGCACCGAATAATGTCCGTCCTGTAAAGATCAGGTCTTTTCTCTGTAGATATTTTTCTTTGTCTACAAGGAAGTATTCCTGTTCCGGTCCCACAGAGGTATTGACATTTTTTACATTCTTCTTTCCAAGCAGGTGTAAAAGCCTGGTGGCCTGAATATCCAGCGCCTGCATAGATCTCAATAAAGGAGTCTTTTTGTCCAGAGCTTCTCCGGTATAGGAACAAAATGCCGTAGGGATACAGAGAATTGTAGAATCCGGTGTCTCTTTAATAAAAGCAGGTGAAGTACAGTCCCACGCAGTGTATCCTCTGGCTTCAAAGGTTGCCCTCAGTCCTCCTGACGGGAAGGAAGAAGCATCCGGCTCACCCTTGATCAGTTCTTTCCCGGAGAATTCCAGGAGCACTTTTCCATTTTCCGTCGGGGTGATAAAAGCATCGTGCTTCTCTGCCGTCACACCGGTCATCGGCTGGAACCAGTGGGTGAAGTGGGTTGCACCTTTTTCAAGAGCCCATTCCTTCATCTCATTGGCAACCACGTCTGCGATGGCAGGGTTTAACTCTGTTCCCTCTTCGATCGTCTTCTTAAGGTCTTTGTAAACTGCCTTCGGAAGCCTCTCCCGCATAACACTGTCGTTAAACACGTTACATCCGAACATTTCTGAAACACTTCTTTTTTCGCTCATAAGATATTTCTTCCTTTCCTGATTTGGACTTCAAATTATAAGAATTTAACCCGCCGGAAACCTGTGACAGATTAAAAAAATAGACGCCAAACAATCCTCGAATCGTTTGACGCCTTTGTCATTACTTCGCTAGGTATAAGATACAATGATTCTTTCGAAAAATCAAGTACTTTTTTGTATTTTGTCAAATACAAAGCCGCCAGCTATTGTGTTATCTGATAAATGCCGCTCTCGTCTTCTTCGTAGGAAATCTTAATCTTGTCTCCGGCATTCCATTTGATCGCACCTTCATTTTTTGAAAATTCTTCCTTATAGACATTGCCTTCCCTGTCGGTGATATACACATAAGTATTGCCTTCAATCGGTATAAAATCAACCTTTTTGATCGTGATCTCCTTCGTCTTCACAGACTCTGCCGCGGCGGCTTCTTTGGCAGAGATAATTCCCTGCTCCTTCAAAAGTCTCTTATATTCCTTCTGGACACCATTTTGAGTGGTAGAAGTCGCCACAATGTTATACTTTCTTACATTGACCATAGCAAACATCTTCACAAGTCCGCCTTTATCCTTCAGAATCATGACATATGTCGGCTCTCCGTTTACATTGATCAGAGCCGGAAATGCCGCAGAATACCTGAGGTTCTGCACCTGTCCCTCGGCCGCTTTCATGGCAGACTGCTCATTGGCTCCGGAAACCGTGTAGTATTTGGATTCCGAAGTTCTCATATTCATAAGAACAAATGCGATATTAGACTGATCTCCATTAACGGATGTGACACCGGTATAAGCCCAGATGTCCCCGTCGATGGCCCTGTATCCATAGTCGTCAGTTGCTATCTTACAGCCCTTCTTGCCGAACACACTGTTAATATAGCCGTTGGAGAGAAGTCCTTTCCAATTATACTTTTGGAGGAGCAGCCTGCCGTCGTATACATGATCCACCCATCTCGGAATATCTTTTGCGTCATAGTAAGTGCTCTTCCCGGTGACGGGATCGCTGATCACGGCACCTTTGACATCCTTAGCCCCGAAGAGCCCCGCGTTTGCCTTCAGCACCGGACAGATATAATAGGGATTTCCTTTATTGTCGATCTCAAAATAGTATCCCTGAAAAATTGCTGTGGGATACTGGAATCTCAGATGTCTCTGAAGGTTCCTGGAAAAGTATGCGGATGTAGAATACTGCATCGGCTTTTTGAGCTTTACATACTTTGCCTCATTGCTGATGGGATCTACCTGTACATAGCCCGGAATCCCTGCTTTGCGGTTTGTCATATACCGGATGAAACTGGCATAATTAAGAGGTGCCACTTTCATCGGCTGCCCGTTATAATCAATCTGGGTATAGTCGTCACTGACCTCATACTGGCTCACCACATCGGACAGAGAGCCAATGGCGCGGTCGCCGATAATCCTTGCCCCTTCCGTGTCCATCAGGGCGATATCTGTGATCTTTTCCGTCTCCTTCATGTCAGTCTCAAATTTCTTATTTTCTACTTTCAGCCTGCCTGCATATTTTTTGGAAGATATGAGCTGGCTTGAAAGAATCATCCCTCCAAGAAAAACGACAATGACAAGGACCAGCAGAGCAGAAAACAACGAAAACAGCTTTGTCTTCTGGCCCATCCCCCTCAATGCGGCCCACGCTGTCAGCACTCCTAAAACTGCGATCAGCACCATCCATATGCCGGTCTCCTGAAAATTAACTGCAGGCAGCGCCACATAATAGTACAGTCCTACTAAAATCAGTGCAGTGAGGATTCCCATTGCTGCCGTTTTCTTTTTCATCTTACCGACTTTAAAGTTTTTGACCCGGTTCAGATCATTCATATCAAACCGAAATACCATCTAAGTCACCTTCTAATCTTGTATTTCACAGTGTCCCTGCGATACCTAGATGTTATCATATTTCACATGAAATTGGTATAAAAATTTATTTTCTGCGCTGTTTGCCCTCCGGATCTATGTAAAAGTTTTTAGTCAGGATCATTCTGGAGACCGGCACAAAAGTATATCCCTCGGACTTTAACCGTTTTATGATTACCGGAAGAGCCTGTTTCGTGTATACAGTTCCTGTGTGCATCAGGATGATTGCACCGTTTTCCATCTTTTTGTTATCACAGACACGTTCAATGATGTCCTGCTTGGAAATGTCTTTCCAGTCCAGGCTGTCAACGGACCACTGAATGACTTCATAATTTAGCTGTCTGGCCGTTTTTACCACATTTTCATCATAGTCTCCGTAGGGAGGCCGGAAAAGTTCCATCTGCTCTCCTGTCACGGCCTGGACTTTGCTGTGAGCCCCCAGAATCTCTTTTTTCTGCTCATCAGAAGACAATCTGGTCATATATTTGTGGTTATCCCCATGGTTGCCAATGTCATGGCCTGCTTTGGCAATCTTCTTTACATCCGCCGGAAACCGCTGTACCCAGTCGCCGGAAAAAAAGAAGGTTGCTTTCACATTTTCTTTTTTTAAGATTTTGAGAACCTGGTTGATGTCCTCATTTCCCCACGCTGTGTCAAAGGTGAGGCTGATTTCCTTCTTCTTTGTATCCACACAGTAAATCGGAAGTTCCTTATTCTCTGCAGGATTTAAGATCCTCACATTTTGATTCCAGACAGAAAGGGCCGCATTGCCCCCGCCAAGCAATGACAGCCCTAAAACAACGATGCAGATAAAACCCGTGATCAGATTTTTCTTATTCACTCTGTCCATCCCCTGTTCAACTTCTATGTACTATTTATATGGAATAGGAGATTGTCTCATTCTGATTTCCTTGACATGACCTTTTCTTAAAGGTATTCTGATAAGAGCGGTGAAACCTGTAAACTGTAAAAAAGAAAGGATGTGAGAGTATGGAATCACCCCGAAGTCAATACGGCATGAATGAAAATTCCAAACCTCCCGCGTACTTTTTCTTAAATACAGGGAGAGGGTTTTTGTTCATGTTTTAATCTTCAGAATTTCATATAAAAGGAGAAAGAAACATGAGAGAAGAAAATATCAGAGCTCTGCTCATGAGGCGGGAATATCCTGCCTTAAAAGTTGTGCTTAATTCTATGAACAACGTAGATTTAGCATCATTATTAGAAAATTTTACAGAAAAAGAATATACGATCCTGTTCCGTCTGATCCAAAAGGAGAAGGCGGCAGAAGTATTCACAGAGATGTCATCTCCCATGCAGGAAACTTTGATCAATGCGTTTACCCGCTCTGAGATCAAAGAACTGTTTGATGATATGTACATGGATGATACGGTGGATATCATCGAAGAAATGCCTGCCAATGTAGTAGAACAGATTTTGGACGTGACTGACAGAGAAACACGGCAGATCATCAACCGTCTCTTAAAATATCCGGAAGACAGTGCGGGAAGCATCATGACAGTGGAATATGTGGACCTGAAAAAAAACATGACTGTCGAACAGGCACTGAAAAAGATTAAACGGGTTGGCATTGACCAGGAGACCATTTATACATGCTACGTGATCGAACAGAAACGGCTTCTTGGGATCGTGACGGCCAAGAGCCTTTTGCTCAATGAAAGCAATGTTCTCATAAAGGACATTATGGAGACAAATCTAATCTACGTGAATACCCATGAGGACAAAGAAAATGTCAGCAAACTGTTCCATAAATACGGCCTTCTGGCAATCCCTGTGGTAGACTTTGAACACTGCATGGTAGGCATCGTGACTTTCGATGATGCCATGGAAGTCTGGCAGGATGAGGTGGAAGAGGACATGTCCATCATGGCGGCTATGCAGCCCAATGAGGAATCCTATTTCGGCACATCTGTCATCAGCCATGCTAAACACAGAATCTTATGGCTGCTTTTCCTCATGCTGTCCGCAACCATTACCGGAGCCATTATCACGAAATATGAGAATGCTTTTCAGACTCTTCCCCTGCTCGTATCCTTCATTCCAATGCTGATGGACACCGGAGGAAACTGTGGTTCCCAGAGTTCAACCCTGATCATCCGCGGAATTGCCGTCGATGAGATCCGGTTCCATGATCTTTTTAAAGTTATATTTAAGGAATTCCGGGTGGCTGTTTTAGTTGGCTTTGTTCTGGCTGCAGTCAATGGACTGCGTATCATGCTCATATACCACAGCCTCAGAATGGCCGTGCTGATCGGGCTTTCCCTCATAGCCACGATCATCCTTGCCAAAATCGTAGGCTGCTGCCTGCCTCTTCTGGCAAAAAAGATCGGACTGGACCCGGCCATCATGGCGGCTCCCCTGATCACCACGCTGGTGGACACCTGCTCCATCCTGATCTATTTTAATATTGCAACCCATCTGTTTTCTCTCTGAACACAGAAACACAAACGGCTGCGGGACCATCCGATAAAAATGTGGTCCCGCAGCCGTTCTGATTTTTCTCTTCTTTTGATGCTTTTCATTTATGCTCTGACAGCATTGAAAAAGTATTTGTTAAATAACTCCAGCTGATCGTACACAATGCCGTGTCCGCTTTCGTCCAGCTGGATCAGCTTGGAACCGCAGATTTCATCATGCTGTATCCGCACCAAATCATTTGACACCACAACATCCTTTTTACCGTGAATGATCCATGTCGGCACATGAACGGCCTGCAGGTCTTCTCTGCCGTCTTCATCTCTCAGAGAAACTGCGGCCCGTACCGTTCCGAGCCCGGAAGCGGAGAGTGCGATCTGTTCAAACCAATTTACCGCCGGTTCAGACTGAGGACTTGCAAACAGCTGCTCATGACTGAAATTATAACAGAGCTGCGGCCGGTCAGTTTCTGCCATTTCGATCAGTTCATTGACATATTCTCTTGTCAGTCCATACGGGAAGTCTCTTCTTTTTGTCCATGATGGAGCTGCAGCTGCCAAAAGAATCAATTTTTTGACACCAAAACTTTTGAATTTCCTCATATATCGAAGGACAATGGCTCCTCCCATAGAAAATCCCACAAGCGTGAAGTTCTTCAGTTTCAGCCTTCTGATTACCTGGAAAATATCCTGAGACATCTGATCATAAGAATAGCCAAAAGCCGGAGTATCAGAATTTCCAAAGCCTCTCAGATCCAGTGTCACCACCCGGTAACCCTGCCTGCATAAAAGTTCCGTCTGATATTCATACATCAGGTGGGATAAAGGCCATCCGTGAATTAAAACGACAGTCTCCTCCCCAAATGGATTATAATCATAGACTGCAATCTTTATTCCATCCGTTGATCTCACATAAAACAAACTATTTCCTCCTTATTTTTTGACCACCAGGGTATCATAGCCTCGCTGCTTCAGCTCATTTTCTAATTGGACTGCTTCATCAAGCGTTCTGAAGTCTCCAAGCTGTACGGCATAATATGGCTCCTCATACACGATATCTCCGTCAAAGCCCTGAGCAAGCGCTTCATTCAGCGCGTACTGCGCATTGGAGAAATTGCGGTACAGTCCGATCTGCACCCGGTAGGTACTGCCAAGCTCCTGTTGTCCTGATCCAATCGTGTCAACAATTCCGTCTGCAATGGCATTTGCAATGTCGTTAAATCTTGAATCAAAAAGCTCATTATCTTTTACCGTATTGATGAAGCCGGCCTCGATCAGTATTGCAGGGATATTCGTCCGTCTGAGAACCGCAAGTCCCGGCCGTTCCTTGACTCCCAGGTCAGTAAATCCAACCTCGCTTAATCTGCGGTTTACATTCCTGGCCATCTCGGCCTTGATACCACTGTCATTGTAAACGAGAGTCTCCACTCCGCTGTATGTGTTGGGAAGCGGGCTTGAATTTCTGTGTATAGAGACAAAGTAATCGGCCCCGCTCTCATTTCCGATCCTGGCCTTCTCAATCGGAGACTGATAGACATCGGTCTGTCTCGTATACTGTACCGGGACTCCCCTGTCTCTCAGCGCCTGACCCACTGCCAGAGTCAGTCTTAATGTATCGTCTTTTTCCCTTCTTCCATTAAACTGGGCACCATTGTCATAACCGCCGTGCCCGGCATCCAAAATTACGCCTGCCATAAAATTCCTCAAATCAACTTTCTTTTGCTAATATATGCAGACAGTCATAAAAAGTGTCCTGAAAAATACAATCAAACATAAAATAATGCATCCAGTGCGTCATATTTCATGGCATTATAAATCCGAACAGCGACTTCATTCCCCTCTCTCTGAAAATATTGTTTCCAGGGCTCCATTCCGGCCCTTTGTATGATAAGTCCAATCATTTCCTGTACTTTATCCCCTATTGTTTCTGTCGGGTCATCTGAAAAATATCTCCGTATCTCTTCTGTATCTGTTCTCGTCAAAGTTAAATCCGTAAGCTGTTTTTTTGAAATCAGACATCCGAGAGACTGGAGCAGGACCAGAGAACAAATATTTTCCATATAATCAACGTCCTGCTTTGCTTCCACATGCCTCAGGAGAGCTGTGATGATGCGGCTGTCGAAACATCTTAAAAGTCTCTGTTCTCTCTCTGCGTCACATAAATACTCATAAATCAGTCTTATTCCGCTTTTCTCTCCATATCTGTTCATCGTTGGATAATCCAGTGTCAGGATATGATCCTGAGGACAGAATCTGGCATCATAGCGCAGAAAAAACTGCGGCATGCCGCTGACCATGGTATCCCTGTAATTGACGCATCCATAATCTTCAAAATCCATGGCCAGACGATCATAGACAGCCTTTGCCTCATATGTTTTTTCTATTACCTTTTCATACCCAATGCTGTAGGCCTCCTCCGCACGAAGGCCCCTTTTGGACCGCAGCGCTCCTCCGTAAGATTCTTCGCACAGGCCGATACAATATATAACTGCCTCCATCAGCATCTGTGCCGTTTCATAGGTGATTGAACTGCTCTCTTTTGATGTATACTTCTCTGTCAGACCGGCTGCCGCCGGAAGCAGCTCCTCTAATCGGTATTCCATAACACTTCTCCCTTCCCGGATGCGGACCAGTTCTGTCACTCCCAGAACATTTCCTTTAATATACTCAGATAGAGTCTGTCATCCCAGCGCTGTTCTTCGCTGAACTGTTCATACTCGCTGCCCCGGCTCTTTTGAACACCGTCATATCCCCCTCTCACAGCTCTGGAGTACCGTTCCAGGCAGGTTCCTCTGAGATATTCCAGGTCCCCAAAACACACAGTCTCAAACTGTTCTCTCATAAATTCAAGAAGTTCATCGTCTGTGAGTCTGTCCATGGATTCATTTTTGAACTGATAAAAAATGTCCTGAAGTTCCTTTAATATTTCAGCATAATGAGCCTGGTCTATAAATTGGGAATCACAAAACGTATAGATCAGTTTATCTAAAATACCTTTCCCGAATTCCACTCTCTGATATTTTCTTAGACTTTCATTCCTCCCTGCGATCAATTCTCTCGCCTGTTCTTTTGACAGGCTCAGTCCAAATCTCCCATCTGTCTTCTCGCTGCATGCTTCAATGACTCTTAGTTCCTCTTCCTCTTTTTCCCTGATCAGCAATTCATAAAAATTCTCTTCCATAAAACGCCCCTTTCACTTGGAGACTCATTATACTGCCGCCGCATTAAGATCACAAGTCTTGAAAAATTCGTCATTTTATGGTAATATAGAGTTAGAAAAAAAAGGAGCAGATATGTGTGTATCTGCTCCTTTTTGTTTCTTGGATTTTCATTATTTATTCGTAAATTCTCCGCTCAGCTGCTGTGCAAACTCTTTCTGCGGTGCTTCATAAAAGAAAACCATCTCTTTTTGATCTTCTTCCTCAATCACAATCTTGTTGTCTTCCTCCAGTTTCAGGCTGCGGATCTGACTCCGTTTCAGCCGCTTCATCTCTTTTATCTCCGGCTCCGGACTTCCCTTTGAATATCCGATCTGTTCAATCAGAAGTTCCTCCTCCGTCAGTGTCAGAACATAATCATTGGACAGCCGGTCCCCGGAAGGATCAGACAGCAGATAAGAGACCGCATTAGAAATGGCATTTGCGATCACCTGTTTGTTTGAAACCTCTTGATAGACTTTTAATACAATCGGCATATTATTCACCTCCCGTCAATTTTTCAATTTTTTATTGGAATCTCTTTCAGTTTTAAAATAGTATCGTACATAATTTCCTTACATTTATCAAATTCTTCTTTTGTCACTGTATAAAAATCGTCGCCCGGATACCTGGCATCATAATAAAAATCTGTTAAATAGGCCAGTCCCACTGTATCCAAATTTAAATTCGGCTTCCACTGATTCATTCTGACTGCAATCTTTTTCATATTATGCTTTCTTAATAAGTCCGAAACATCTTCATCTAAAAAACACAATTCCAGGTAGCCTTTCAGAAATTTTTCTGTCACTTGCTGACACTGTACTGCAAGCTGGTTATAGAAAGTACTCCCCACAGCGAGGATAGATTCCAGATACTCCAAGTCATTTTTTGCAATGTCCAGGTAGTTATTTTTAATCATTTTATCACCTCCAGTATTAACTTTTTATCTCTGTTCAATATTCTCTTAAAAATAGTATTTTCCTTTATAGATTCTTTGTTAGCATAGACGACATCCGTGGATATACCGGATATCTCATCATCTAAGGTCCATCTGATATCCGCTGCCAATGCCCTGTCTTCCAATTTTTGTTCTGTAAATATGAGAAGGTCTATATCACTTCCATTTCGGATATTTCCCCGCGCACAGCTGCCAAATAAATACACTCCTTTTAAACCGGGAATATCAGCTTTTACCAAATAGTCAAGATCCGATTCTATTTTATTAATAAAACGTTTGGGCAAATGCTCATAATTTTCCCGATAAATCTTTATCATCATTATATACTCTCCCCCGTCTCTTTACAATCCTTCTCCCGCTCCACAATTCCTTTTTCCTTCCACTTGCCGCTTCGGTATCTCAAGGTTCCGATCGTAAATGCCGCAGCCCATCCGATCGGGACAGACCACCAGATTCCGGACGCTCCCAGAAAATGAGCCAGGATATAAGCAAATACTACCCTGCATCCGAAATTGCAGAGGGTACCCGCCATAAATACACCCACATCTCCTGCTCCGCGGAGAACCGCATTTACCACGTTCATAAGTCCCATCAGTGCATAAAACACAGATACGACCCTTAAATAATCCACACCGATGGCAATAACTTCTGCATTGACCGCTTCATCCACAAACTGAGCAACCAGCACATCACCTTTAAAAAACAGAATTCCCGTAATGACAACTGCGATGCCTGCCGCCATAAGTCTGCCCGCTCTCAGCCCTTCTCTGATCCGCTCCGGTTTTTTCGCCCCGATATTCTGCGCCGTAAACGTGGACACTGCATTTCCCACGTTTACCATCGGCATGATTGCAATCGAGTCGATCTTCGTAGCCGCCGTATATCCTGCGAGCACCACAGATCCGAAACTGTTGACGAGGCTTTGTACAAACACCATGCCAAATGAAACGATCGACTGCTGCACCATAGACGGCACTGCAATCCGTCCCATCTGGAAAAGAATCTTTCGGTCAAATAAAACCGGCTTTGTTTCTGTCTCGATCTTTTTAAGGCGGAACAGCAGATTGATAAACGAAATGACTGCCGCCAGCCCCTGCGCGATCAGAGTTGCCCATGCGACCCCGGTCACTCCCATTTGAAGCCGGATCACAAAATACAAATCCAGAACAATATTCAAGATCGAGGAGCCTGCCAGAAAATAAAGAGGAATTTTTGACGCGCCAAGTGCATTATAAACCGCGTTTAAAGTATTATACATAAATAAGAACACGAGACCAAACATATAGATTCTCAGATAATCTGCGGCATCCCGGTAAATATCCGCCGGTGTCCTCATCAGTACGAGGATTCCTCCCGTCCCCGCCGCACCTATGATCATTAAAATCAGTCCTAAGACAAATGTAGAAATTAAGGCTGTATAGATCGCCGTCATCATCCGGTCCTGATCCTTTGCCCCAAACAGCTGGGAAATGACAACAGAATAACCGATGCTGGAACCGGTCGCCACTGCTACAAATAAAAAAACAATGGCCGTCGATGCTCCAACGGCGGCAAGTGCCTGTGCACCGACGAATCTTCCCACTACCATAGAATCAATAATGTTATAAAGCTGCTGAAATAAATTGCCCAGCACAATGGGAACCGCAAAGAAAAATAACTTCTTTGCGGGATTTCCTACACTCATGTCATTGGTCAGCTGTTCCTTCATCTTTCACTGTTCAGATATAACTCCGGTCCACTTTGATCACTGCAAAGTAATTTTCCCGGTGTCTTCTGATCTCCTTTCTGATATAAGTCGTAATATCCCCCACTTCCTGGTCACATTCATAGGGCACGACCAGGTCAAAGATCAAGTTGTTGTGCGTTTTTCCCTCTACCATTCTGAAATCATGGATGGACAGTTCGGGCCCGCATTCTTTTACGATCTTTTCCACCATCATTCTTGCCTCGTTGGTCTCTTCATCATCCGTGACAACCGGGTCCATATGAATGGTGGCATCACAGTTAAACTTATGCATCAGATGATATTCAATGTTGTCAATCACGTCATGTGCCTCCAGAATATCAACATTATAGGGCACCTCGGCGTGAAGCGAGATCATCCGCCGGCCCGGGCCGTAGTCATGTACGATAATATCATGCACCCCTACGATCAGCTCATTGTCTAAAACCTCATTTTGTATATCCTCCACCAGTTCCACATCGGGAGCGGTTCCAAGCAGAGGCGAGAGGGTATCCTTTGCAGCTCCGAATCCGGCCCACATAACAAATCCGGCTACTAAAATACCTACATATCCGTCCACGTTGATCCCGGCGAACTTAAAGATCAGCATTCCGCCCAGGACTGCCGTTGTAGCGATGCAGTCGCTTAAACTGTCTGTGGCCGTGGCCTTCATGGCCTCTGAGTCGATCAGGTTTCCGACCTTTTTATTGAAAGCCGACATCCAGAATTTCACCAGTATGGATACGATAAGAATCCCTATGGACACAGGACGGAACACAATGTCTTCCGGACGGAAGATTTTATCAGCAGAAGATTTTAACAGTTCAAAGCCCATTAACAGTATAGCCAGAGAAACCAGAAGTCCTGAAATATATTCGATTCTTCCGTGTCCGAACGGGTGATTTTTGTCCGCCGGACGCCCTGCCATTCGGAAACCAACCAGTGTGATAATAGAAGAAGCCGCGTCAGAAAGGTTGTTGAAGGCATCTGCGGTAATGGAAATGGCCCCTGTAAGAATCCCCGCGGTCAGTTTCCCTGCAAAGAGAAGGATATTGCAGAATATACCCACCGCCCCTCCCATTGTGCCATAGGCCTGACGGACTTTATGGTTTTTTAAATCATCCTTATTTTTAATAAATGCCGATATCAATAATTCTGTCATAATTTTTCATCCCCTTGTGTCAAATATTTTCCATTGTATCACAAATCACTTATATTTTCATTTCTCTCAAGCAATATACTGATAAATTCTTTCATGGGCCCTGTGCGGTACTTATCCTTATGGACAACGATATGATTCTCGTTCTTAAGCTCTATGCCCCTGATTTCTATTTTCTTTAATTTCCCTTTTGAGACTTCCTCTGCCACAAGGCGTTCCGGCAGCACGGTGATTCCAAGGCCTTCCTCTGCCGCCCGGATCAAAACCTGAGAGTTTACACTGGTCCAAAAAGGCTCGGCCTTCAGATCATGCAAAAGCAGGACGCTGTCCAGCACATCCCTGGTCGCACTCCCCTTTTCACGAAGCAGAAGCGGCTGTTCCAGAAGTCTTTCAAGTTCAATATCCTTAACATCTGCCCATGGATGGTCCGGAGAACAAAAAGCATACAGACAAAACGAAGAAAAGGCTGTGCTGTCCAGTGTACTGTCTGAGACAGCACCCTCGATCAGTGCCAGATCGATCTCATTCTTATGGAGCATGGAAAGGACATCCGAAGCCTTGCATACCTGAACACTGACCGGCGTCCCGGGATATGAATCTTTAAATCGTTTCATAGCCCCGGGCAGCCAGAAGCTTGATATGGTGATGCTGGCCCCGACACGGAGTACGGCCTGTTTCTCCAGATCGTACACTCCTTTTTCCAGATCTTCATACAGCTCCAGGATGCGGACTGTCTTTTTTAATAATAACTTCCCCGTCTGGTTTAAAAAGACTTTCTTTGATATACGGTCAAACAGCACAGTGCCAAGTTCTTCTTCCAGTTCATGGATTACATGGGATACTGCCGGCTGGGTCATATAGAGCTTCTTCGCAGCCCCGGTGATACTTCCTTCCTCGCATACTGTTTTAAAAATATATAAACGCCTTATGGTCATAACTTTCCCTCCTATCATTACTATTTTAACATGATATCTATAAAATAATATAATTTTCTTTATATATAAAAAAAACGTATACTGTTAAAAAAGGGGGAAATCCGTAATGAATAAAGATATACTAAAACAATATGCCTGGCTGTTCCGGGTCAATTTGATCGTCAGTGCTTTTACTTTTGGCGGCGGCTACGTGGTCGTTCCCATGTTAAAAAAACATTTTGTGACAAACCGTCATGTTTTATCTGAGGAAGAGCTTTTTGATATCGCAGCGATTGCCCAGTCTTCTCCGGGAGCCATTGCAATTAATCTTTCGGCTCTCACAGGATACCGGATAGCCAAATTAAAGGGAGCCGTCATAAGCTGTATCGCGGCCATCCTGCCGCCGCTGATCCTGCTCTCCATCATTTCCGCTGGATATCAGGCTTTCAGGAGCAGTCATATCGTATCCGCCGTTCTCCTTGGCATGCAGGCAGGAGCCGCGGCACTGATCGTCGACTATATCACTGATATGTGCCGCATGATTTTGAAAAAGAAATCTCTTTTTCTTACCCTCATGGTTCCTGCTGCTTTTTTATCCAACCTCGCCTTCCACATCAATGCCATGCTGATTTTAATCTTATGTTCCGTCCTCTGCCTGTTGAAAGTATGGCTCCATGAAAAAAGGAGGTGCCAGACATGCTCTTAAATCTTGTTCGTTTATTCAGCACCTTCTTTAAAATCGGTCTGTTCAGCATCGGCGGAGGCTATGCGATCCTCCCGATGATCAAAGAACAGGTCGTACTTGCAAAACATTGGCTCACCGGTCAGGAATTTACCGATATCATTACGATCTCACAGATGACGCCCGGCCCTATCGCAGTCAACACTTCCTCCTTCGTGGGGATCCGGGTAGCCGGAATCCCCGGGGCAGTTGTGGCGACTGTGGGATGTGTGATCTGCGGATTTACCATCTCCATCCTTCTATACCGGTTTTTCCAGAAAAAAAGTGATTCATCCTATATGTCCGCTGTGCTGGACGGCCTGAAAGCTTCTTCCTTAGGGCTTGTCCTTTCGGCTGCTTTTTCCATCCTGCTGCTTACCCTGTTTGGCACGGATGAACATGTCGTCCTCTCATCTTTCCAGCTGCCTGCGGCCATTCTGCTCGTAACCGCTGTGCTTCTGCTTAGGAAGTTTAAAAAACCTCCTGTACTTGTAATTGTGTTTACGGGGATTGTCGGACTGCTTATCTATTGATCTTTTTTACAAAAGAGCTCCTGCAAAGCCAGAATTTTGTATTCCTTCTGTCTTTGCAGGAGCTATAATATTATTACCCAATGAATCTATGAATTTTATCTGTAAATAAAGCTTACGTATCTGTGAGCTTTATCTACTCAGCCGCCACGATCTTCCCAGCCACAGCAGATGCCGCCGCCGTCTTCGGTGACCCGAGATAAATTTCAACCTTCGATGTCCCCATTCTTCCAAGAAAATTCCTGTTATTCGTAGCCAAGATCTTCTCCCCGTCGGTGAGGATTCCTCCGGCTCTTCCGCAGCAGAGTCCGCATCCCGGCTGGGTGATAATAGCTCCTGCCTTGGCAAGAATTTTAAGATACCCGGCTTTCGATGCCTCTATATAGATCTTCCTGCTGGCAGGGGTCACGATCAGCTTTACAAAATCAGCAACCTTTTTCCCATCGAGGATTTCTGCCGCTGCTTTCAGATCTTCCAGTCTTCCATTGGTACAGGAACCGATGAATATCTGGTCAAGTTCAGTACCTTCGACCTCAGATACCGGTTTGATCTTATCCACCTGAGACGGACAAGCGACTACTGGAACCAGATCTTCTGCCTTATAGACAACCGTTCTGCAATACTCTGCATCCTCATCTCCATAAATCCAATCCACGTCGGAAAGCTCAACTTCGGAATACTCTGCTGTCTTCTCATCCGGCGCAAATAAGGCCGCCTTTGCCCCAGCCTCAATGGCCATATTGGAAATCGTCATCCGGGAAGCCACACTCATCTCTTCCACTGTACTTCCGGAAAACTCCAGCGCCTTGTAAGTCGCCCCGTCGGCTCCCAGATCACCGATCAGTCTTAAAATAATGTCTTTGGAAGATACATTGTCCGGAAGTTTGCCATCGATGACAACCTTGATTGTTTCCGGTACTCTGACCCACATTTCTCCGGTTCCTAAAATTGATGCCATTTCTGTGTACCCAATGCCTGACGAAAAGCAGCCAACGCATCCATAAGTGGTCGTATGTGAGTCGGTTCCAAATACGATGTCTCCCGGTTTGGCATATCCGCACTCTGTCATGAGCTGATGACAGATCCCATCGCTTCGGTGAATGTTTTTCAATCCGTATTTCTTTACAAACGCATCACCGATCTTAAAATGCCGGATATCTTCCACCGCACTGGCCGGAACCAGATGATCATAAATCAAGACTACTTTGTCCGGGTCCCACAGCTTTGTAAATCCCATCTCTTCAAATTTTTCTGCCACAAACGGAATAAAAATATCATGGATCATTACCCGGTCTACATTGACAGTCACGATCTGACCTGGAGAAACCGACTCCGTCCCTGTGTTTCTTTTGATTATCTTTTCGATGATCGTATTTCCCATGCTATTTCACCCCATTTCTTTTCTTCATTGCTTCCACCAGTCCTCCGGCTTCTATAATGTCCATCAGATTCTGAGGCAGCGGCTGGATCGGATACTCCCTGCCGTCATGCACAATAGACTCGCCCAGCGTTACATCAAGAGTATCTCCTTCTTTCACTTTCTCCTGGATCTGGTCATTTTCGATGAGCAGAAGTCCATTGTTAATAGAGTTCCGGAAGAAAATGCGGGCAAAAGATTTGGCAATGACACATTTTATTTTCAGGGCCTTGATGATCTCCGGCGCCTGCTCTCTGGAGGAACCGCAGCCAAAGTTTTTTCCGGCCACAATGATATCGCCTTCTTTTATCTGAGATGCCAGCTCCGGACGCAGCGGAGAAAATCCGTACTGCTTCATGTCTTCTACGGTCGGAAGCGCCAGATACTCTGTAGGAATGATGATATCCGTATCGATATCATCGCCCAGTACCCATACTTTTCCTGTAAATTTTTCCATATATAAACTCCTTTATCTCTTCACGATTTTCCCTGCGATGGCAGACGCTGTGACGGTCGCCGCAGATCCCAGATAGACATAAGAATCCGGATGTCCCGCACGTCCTTTGAAATTTCTGGTACCGGTGGAGATCAAAACTTCCCCTTCACCGATCACGCCCTGACAGCTTCCCCAGCACACACTGCAGTTGCTGTTCATGACCATGGCTCCGGCTTCCACAAAGATGTCGATCAGTCCTTCGTCCAACGCCTGCACATAAACCTCATTGGAAGCAGGCGCGATCAGGAATCTGACGCCCTCATGAACCTTCTTTCCTTTCAGTATCTCAGCCGCCAGACGCAGCTCATCGATCCGCCCGTTGTTGCAGGAACCTAAGAATGCCTCGTCTATTTTAACGTCTCCGGCTTCTTCCACCGGCACCACATCATCAATTAAATGCGGTCTCGCAACCACCGGCTCTATCTCATCCAGATTAATATGGTATACCTTTTCAAAACGGGCGTCCTCATCACTCACAAATAGGTTTTCTGCCTTACGGCCCCTGGACTCTACATATTCCACAACCTTTTCGTCAGGCTCCACGATTCCGGTTTTAGCTCCTGCCTCCACCGCAAGGTTACACAATACCAGACGTTCATTGATACTTAAGTTGTGTGCCCCTTCTCCTGCAAATTCCATGATCTTATAGTTGCATCCGTTGGCTCCCACCATGCCGATGATGGAAAGGATCAGATCTCTGGCATAGACGCCCTCTCTTAATTTTCCAGTCAGTTCAAAGCGGATCGTCTCAGGCACCATGACCCAGGAAGTCCCCGTGACCATGCCGTATAAAAAGTCCGTGCATCCGATTCCTGTTCCGAAGGCGCCAAGGGCACCGTATGTACAAGTATGGGAATCTGCTCCCATGATCAGCTCTCCAGGACATACATAATCCTCCACCATAATCTGGTGGCAGACTCCCTTTCCTTCATAAAAGGCGATGTCATGTTCCCTGGCAAAGTTCCTCATTTTCCTGTGGGCCTCCGCAGTTTTTGGATTCTCTGCAGGGATATTGTGGTCAATGATGAAGACCAGTTTGTCCTTATCCGCAATTTTAGGATGTTTTAAATCATTGTGATACATATCGATCGTCAGATGTGTCGTTCCGTCATTACTCATCAGGCGGTCCAGTTCCACTGTGTGGATCTCTCCCGCTTTCACTTCCGGCACCCTGGCCGCTCTGGCTATAATCTTTTCTCCAATTGTCATTCCCATAGCCTACACCTCGCCTTCATTCAAAAAGTTGATCAATCCGCCGTGGTCCAAAATGTTCTGCATGTAAGGCGGCAGTTTTGTACAGGGCAGAGTCTCATCCTCTGTTTTAATGAATCCTTCGGTCAAATCCAGTTCGATCTCATCCATCTGATTCACTTTATCGTACAGATCCGGGCTTATAACGACCGGCAGTCCGATGTTGATGGCGTTGCGGTAAAAGATCCTGGCAAAGGATTTTGCAACGATGGCTTTTACTCCCAGGGCCTTTAACACACTCGGCGCCTGTTCTCTGGAGGAGCCGCAGCCAAAATTCTCCCCGGCCACAACGATGTCGCCTTCCTGCACCTTCTTTGAAAAATCCGGATCGATAGACTCAAAGGCATATACTTTCATTTCCTCAATATTCGGCAGCAGCAAATACTGGGATGCTATAATCTGGTCCGTATCCACATCATTGTGGAACTTAAATACTCGACTCATAATCAACCTCCTTGTATAAATTCTCATTTTAATAAGAATACTATAAAACAGGCAAAAAATCCATGGCGTTTTCAGAAAGGAAGGTGCAAAATGAAAAAAACAGACCCCGCAGGGTCCGCTGTACTTCTTTTCGTTTTAACAGAATGTATTCTTTATGTTTTCTTTTTGATGCTGGATCTCACATCTTCCTCAGCCCTTTTAAGTACCATTCTGAAATACTGTTCCATCCTGCTGTGCTTCTTCTTCGGTTTCATCTTCGGCAAAACAAAGGACCGCATACTGGTAATATCCGCCCTGGGGCTGACCGCCGCTGCGGATGCATTTCTCCTGGTCCTTGACACAAATTATACGGCTGGTGTCCTGTGTTTCTGCGGAGTCCAAATGCTGTACTACTGCCGTCTCCTCCGGGCCGGAGGCTTTGCCTTTCTTCCGTTTCTGCCCATTCGTTTTCTTCTCACAGGATGTATGTTTGTATTTTTAGGAATTCTCCACATATGGAATCTTCTCACGGCAGCCGGAGTCTTTTACTTCACCCAGTTACTCTTTAATGCGGCAGAAAGCCTTGCCCTACGCCACATAAGTCTTCCATACAGATTGTTTAGCGCAGGACTCATATTATTTCTCTGCTGTGATCTCTGCGTAGGGCTTTCCAATCTTCCCTCTGCGGCTCCCTTTTCTGTACCGGAACCGGTTTTATCCTTTGCACAGAACGGAATGTGGCTCTTTTATCTGCCGTCCCAGGTTCTGATCACACTTTCTATACTCCCGGACTATTCTTCCTGTACTTCGGAATCTTCTTAAACACCTTGGTATCTCTCCATGTAATAGGACTTATGAGTACCAGCATCGGGAACAGCTCAAGCCTTCCTGCCAGCATATCAAACATCAGGACCACTTTTGAAAAATCAGAGAACATTCCGAAATTGCTGGTTGGTCCCACCAGCTCCAGTCCCGGTCCGATATTATTCAGAGTCGCCGCGACCGCAGTAAAATCTGTGATCAGGTCAAATCCGTCCAAAGCGATCAGAAGTGTGGAAAATGCCAGGATCATCATATAGGTGATCAAGAAAATATTAATAGAACGTATCACCTCATGCTCGACTACATGCTGGTTGAATTTAATTTTCCGGATACTTCTCGGGTGTATGTAAAAATACATTTCTTTTTTAACCGTCTTCAGCATCAGGATCACCCTGGAGACTTTGATCCCTCCCCCGGTGCTTCCGGCACAGGCTCCAATGAACATCAGCATAACCAGAATCACCTTGGAAAATTCCGGCCAGACATTAAAGTCCACGGAGGAATATCCGGTAGTCGTAATAATGGAACCTACCTGAAAGGAGGCATGGCGGAATGCAGATTCCAGGGTTGGAAACAGATCCCTGATATTGTAGGTAATACACAGGACAGCAGCCGCAATGACAAACAGATAGTATTTCAATTCTTCAAACTTCCACGCGTCTTTAAACTTACGGATCAGAATAAAATAGTAAACATTAAAATTTATACCGAACAAAATCATAAAGACTGTCACCGTATATTGAATATAGGGAGAATAGTCGGCAAATCCGGAGTTAAGAATAGAAAAGCCTCCTGTACCGGCACTTCCGAAAGAGAGCAGCATGGAATCAAACAGAGGAAGTCCTCCAAACATAAGCAGAATAATCTCTATCAGCGTCATAAAACAATAGATTCCATAGAGGATCTTGGCGGTCTGCCTTACTTTCGGCACCAGCTTTCCTACGGACGGGCCAGGGCTCTCCGCTTTCATCAGGTGCAGATTTTGTCCTCCTCCCATGGGGAGGATTGCCAGGATAAATACGAGTACCCCCATACCCCCGATCCAGTGGCTGAAGCTTCTCCAGAACAGACTGCACTTTGCCAGCACTTCGACATCGGACAAAATACTGGCTCCCGTGGTGGTGAATCCGGAAATCATTTCAAACATTGCATCAGTAAAAGATGGGATATCTCCATTAAATACAAAAGGAAGACACCCGAAAAAACTCAGCAGAATCCAGCTCAATGCAACGGCCACAAATCCCTCTTTAGCATAGTACTGCATATTTTGGGGTTTCTTATGGCTCAGTAAAAATCCAACAAAGAAGCACAGGAGCATGACTGCAAAGAAAGGGATGCCTCTGGCTTCCCTGTAAATCAGGGCTACCATGCACGGCAGTGACAGAAAAGCCCCCTCAAACAGGATGACCAATCCTAATATGTATCGGATAACAGCGTAATTCATTTTCTTTTTTCTCCAATCATCTCGATTCTTTTTTCAGTATATCACTGATGTCGTGCAGGCCTGTCTTGGTGGTCACAACGATTACGGTGTCACCCACCCGGATCATATCCTGTCCTGTTGGAATTTTCACCGTTCCGTTCCGGTTAATACTGCAGATCAGGATCTGGTCCCTCAGCGGCAGTGTCTGGAGCGGAATACCGATGACCGGTGCATGTTCTTCAATATGAAACTCCAGGGCCTCTGCCTTTCCGTCCACAATCTTATACAAATTCTCTATATTGCTCCCGATAGAATTCTGTTTTGCCCTGACATACTGAACGATATACTGAGCCGTGATATATTCCGGATAAATAAGGCTTCCCAGGTCAAGGCCGTCGATAATATGATTATAACTGACACGTTTCACCTTTGTAATCAGCTTCGCAGGTGTCTGCCCTTTTACAAAGAGGGATAAAAACACATTCTCCTCGTCAAAATTTGTCAGTGCCACAAAGGCATCTGTCTCCAGGAGTCCCTCTTCCAGCAGGACTTCCTGGTCACTTCCGTTTCCGTGGATGATAACCGCTTTGGGAAGCAGTACGCTCAGTTCCTCACACCGGTCAAAGTCCTTATCTATGATTTTTACTGATATGCCCATTTTGAGCAGCTTTTTGGAAAGATAATATGCTGTTTTACTGCCTCCTACGATCATGACATTCCTGACAGGGTTCATCTGAACACCGATTTTCTGAAAGAAGCTGCTGGCACTTCCCGGAGAAGCCACAATCGAAATCCTGTCGTTTTCCTGTAAAACAAAATCCCCGGAAGGAATGAAAACGTCATTCTGCCGTTCCACAGCACAGACGAGAACCTCACCGCGCATTCTCTCGCCTATTTCTTTTATTCGCATCCCATTTAGAATGGAACTCGTTCTCAGGACAAATTTTAACAGTTCAACTTTCCCTTTTGCGAAGGAGTTGATCTCCATGGCTGTGGGAATCCTTAAAATTCTGGACATCTCAGAAGCGGCTGCAAGCTCCGGATTAATGATCATGGAAATCCCCATCTCTTCTTTTATAAAATTGATCTCATCAAAATAAACCGGATTGCTGACCCTCGCAATGGTGGCACATTTTCCGGCTTTTTTAGCGATCAGGCAGCACAGCAGGTTTAATTCATCCGAATTTGTCACCGCAATTAAAAGATCGGCCTCTTCCACTCCGACTTCCGTTAAAACATTATAACTTGCCCCGTTTCCCACAATTCCAAAGACATCATACATGTCTACCATAGACTGGACGACGTATGCCTTCGGATCTACAATGGATATATCATGATTTTCGCTGCTTAACTGTTCTACCAGAGAACGGCCGACTTTTCCGCAGCCTACGATAATGATGTTCATATTCCCCTCATCTTTCCCATACTTCTTTCTTTTTCGCTAAGATAACAGTATCGTAACAAGTATCAGCCAATGAAGCAACAAAGAAATAGCCTGTGAGACAAATATTTTTATTTTATTGGGACATATCCTGTTTTATCAATAATATACTGCCCTTGTTCAGACAGCATCCAGTCCACAAGTTTCTTTACATTCTTTTTCTTATTGCTCTTGAGTGTCACTGCATAAATATAGACATTCAAAGGATAAGTACCATTTCTTATGGTCTCTTTAGAAGGCTTGACCCCATTGACGGAAAGCATTTTAATGTTTGGATTTGCGATCATCTTCTCCGTATAATAGCGGAAAGAAAATCCTATGGAGTTCGTCCGGTTTTCATAGTCAGCTACCTCCTCTATCATTCCTGACATCAAGTCTTCCACCTGATCTGTCGGCGGTATCATGATGTCTTCCTCTTCCATGAACCTCAGAAATTGAGTCTGGCTTCCGCTGTCTTCGTTTCTCTGATAAGCCACGATTTTTTCATTTCTTCCTCCAACTTCTTTCCAGTTCGTAATTTTGCCGGAATATATTTTTTGAATCTGATCTTTCGTGAGACTGCTCACCGGATTGTCCTTATGAACAAAGAAAATAAATCCGTCCTTTCCTATAGGAGTAAGGTTTAGCTTTTCTCCATAATCCCTGGCCCAATCTAACTGCCCCTTCGAAGGATACACCCCAAAAAACAAATCCGTCCTTTTGTCTATTAGTTCATAATATCCATCTACTGTATTGTTATACACAAAAACGCAATTCTCGTCCTCTTCATCCAGCAGTTTTATATTTTCCGGATATACCGCATTAACAACCGCTGAGTAAACAGGGAATAAGGCCGCCGCACCGTCCACAATCGGCAAATTTTTTTTAAGCTTCAAAGCAGACTTTTCTTTCAAACGGGCAATCTTTGACTCCTCATGGAAAGGCAAATATTTTTTCGTGTCAAAGTTCTGATTTAATACCGTATCTTCTTTCTCTTTCCAGGTCAATACTCCACCGACAGTGATCGCTGCACTAAGCAGCAGGTAAACAAGTGCACAGGTTTTCTTTCTCTTCTTTAATTTTTCCGACCAGACTGTTAAAACAACCAAAATAAAAGCTCCGGCAATCAGATAATCAAAGAAGCGGAAAAAGCTGTATGGTGCAGCTGCTATGCGAATCATAGAACCCAGGCACCATACAGCCCATCCCGCAAATCCCCAGACCACTGTCATGATCAGTTTGAATCCAATATCACTCTTCTTCATATTGCCTGCCCTCCTTCTGCATTGTCTTTTGTTTTCCTTGTTATCTTTATTGTAACATAGACAGGCATTTATTTTAACAGATCAGCTGTGACATCATTTTTACGAAAAAGCAGCACAGACAGCCTGCTATGGTGGGAAGCAGAAAAGCGGCAAGCGTCCACTTGAGGCTTCCTGTCTCCTTTTTAATGGTGAGGAGTGTCGTGGAACACGGCCAGTGCATCAGGGAAAACAGCATCATACACAGAGCCGTCGTCTGTGTCCAGCCATTATGTACCAGTAGCTGGCGGATCGTCTCCACACTTCCGGGTTCTGTCAGCATCCCCTGGGACAAATATGCCATGATCATCACCGGCACGACAATTTCATTGGCCGGAAATCCAAGGATAAATGCAGCAAGAATCACTCCGTCCAGCCCGATCATCCTCGCGAACGGGTCCAGCAGCTCTGTAAATCCGCAAAGCAGGGTTGTTCCCCCTATTGAAACATTGGCCAGAATCCAGATCAGCAGCCCTGCCGGTGCTGCCACAGCCGCCGCACGGCCCAGGACAAATAAAGTCCGGTCAAAAATTGATCTTACAATGACTTTCCCGATCTGAGGCCTTCGAAACGGCGGAAGTTCCAGTGTAAAAGATGCCGGCATCCCTTTTAGAACTGTTTTTGACAGCAATTTTGAAACTGCAAGGGTCATAAATACACCCAGCAGAATCAGCAGCGTCAGCAGCACCGCCGAGCCGATGGAGGCGGGCAGTCCGTCTCCTGTCCCTACAAAAAACAGGGTAATCATAAGGATCAGAGTGGGAAATCTGCCGTTGCATGGTACAAATGAGTTTGTGAGGATCGCTATCAGCCTTTCCCTGGGCGAATCAATGATCCGGCACCCGACGATCCCCGCCGCATTGCATCCAAAGCCCATACACATAGTCAGTGCCTGTTTTCCGCATGTACAGCATCTCTTAAAGGACCGGTCCAGATTATATGCGACTCTCGGAAGATAGCCGGCGTCTTCCAGAAGTGTAAACAGAGGAAAAAAGATCGCCATCGGCGGCAGCATGACGGATACGACCCAAGCTAAAACCCGGTAAACTCCTGAGAACAGCATACTGCAAAGCCATGCAGGCAGTCCCGCCTTAAGAAACATCCCTGCAAGGCGGTCTTCCGCCCAAAACAGAGCCTTTGACAGCAGTTCTGAAGGGTAGTTGGCTCCAACGATCGTAACCCACAGCACTACGGCCAAAAGTCCGATCATCACCGGATATCCGGTTTTCCTGCTGGTCAGAATATCATCCAGCTTCCGGTCCCTTTTGATATAATCTTTTGTCCCGAATAAAACTGTATTGCCGCAGATGTCCTGAGCTGTTTTTACAAGCCCTGAGACAATCCTGTCTTCAAGCTCCTCTGTCCCCTCTTCTGAAAGAATCTGCTCTGCTTTTTTAACAGCCTGATTCACATCCGGATCTTCCCTGAGCCCGGTTCCCAGCTGCTGCTCCATTTCCATCAACAGGGCAGGATCTGATTCCAGAAGCATAAGCGCAGACCACCTGACAGGAAACTTATCTGATACCTTTTGATTCATCGCTGGTTCTAGACTTTTTAGTGCTTTCTCCAGATAAAAATCATACTCTGGTTTTAACGGCTTTTGATTCCACCGGCCGTCGGCAACGGCATCGACAGCCTGCATCAGTTCCGCAAGACCCTCTCCGCTTCTGGCAGCCGCTGCAACCACCGGTACTCCCAGTTTTTCTGAGATTGCCCGGACATCAATGGTAATCCCTTTCTTTTCTGCCTCATCCATCAGGTTTACACAGACGACTACCCGGTTCGTGATCTCTAAAGTCTGGAGAACCAGGTTCAGATTTCTCTCCAGACAGCAGGCATCACATACGACAATGACCGCATCTGGTTTTTCAAAACAAATAAAATTCCTGGCTACTTCTTCTTCCGCAGAATGTGCCAGCAGGGAATAGGTCCCGGGTATATCGACCATAACATAGGAATTATTCTCTGTTCTGCAGTACCCCTGTGCATTTGCCACTGTCTTTCCCGGCCAGTTCCCTGTGTGCTGTCTCATTCCCGTCAAATTGTTGAACACCGTACTTTTCCCTACATTGGGATTCCCCGCTATGGCAACAACTTTATCCTTTGAATTCTGCTTTTTTACGTTCAGCCCCGAATCTACAGATTTCATTCCGGTGGAATGACTGGTCAGTCCCATCGCATTGTCTCCTCCTGTTTTAAATTCTCACTACAATATCTTTCATATCTTCAGAACGTATCGCGATTACCGCACCTCTGATCAAAAAAGCCGCCGGGTCTCCTGCCGGGCTCTTCCCGACGCATTCTATCTTCGTGTCCTTCACCAGTCCAATGTCCAGAAGCCTCCTGCGGATGCTCCCCCTGGTTTTAAGTTCTTTTACCACTGCCGTTTCACCCGGATTTAATTCATTTAAACTGCAATTCTGACTCATAAAATGATTCACTCCTTAATATCTATTAGGATAGGGAAACTTTATTTCTCAATGCTATTATATTGAGGGACAAAAGAAAGCGTTACAATATTTTTAGGAAAAGGAAGCGGCTCATGGAAAAAAGAGAAGGATTTTATACACTGAAAGGGTATCAGAACGGAGAAGCCCACAATATGACGGCCTCCATGGAAGATTATCTGGAAATGATCTGCCGCCTGCTCCTGACAGAACAAGTCGTCAGGGTAAACCAGCTGGCCCACATGCTCCATGTCAAGCCTTCCTCTGCTTCAAAAATGGTAAAAAATTTAAAGGATCTGGGATATCTCTTATCTGAAAAATACGGATATATCCGGCTCACCGACAAAGGCAGAAAAGCCGGGGATTATCTTTTATTCCGGCATGATATCCTGAACCGTTTTCTGTGCATGATCAATGAAAGTGAAGACGAACTGGAACAGGTGGAAAAAATTGAACACTTTATAAATGAAAAGACCATTTATAATATAGAAAATTTTCTAAAAATCCACGAAAAAGAAAAACGGCAGAACAAAGGTCCTGCCGTTTAAAACGAGAAAACTGCGTATTATTTTGTTTTACAGTCGAAAGCCGGGTTGAAAGCATAGAAGTTTTTAGAATCGAGATGATCCTGTACTCTTCTCAGGGCCTCACCGAATCTCTGATAATGCACGATTTCCCGTTCTCTCAGGAAAGCGATCGGATCTCTGACATCCGGGTCTTTAATCAAACGAAGCAGGTTGTCATACGTCGTTCTGGCTTTCTGCTCAGCTGCCAAATCTTCATTCAAATCGGTGATCGGATCTCCGACAGACTGGAAGAAATCTGCTTTAAAAGGTTCTCCGCTGGCTGCCTGAGGCCAAACACCGGTTGTATGATCGACATAGTACTGGTCAAACCCAGCCGCCTGAATTTGTTCAGGAGTCAAATCACGTGTGAGCTGATGAACAATAGAACAAACCATTTCCAGATGGGCAAGTTCTTCTGTTCCAACATCTGTTAGCACGCCGCATACTTCTTTATACGGCATCGCAAATCTCTGTGAAAGATATCTCATGGATGCGCCCAGCTCACCGTTCGGTCCGCCGTATTGAGTGATGATGACTTTCGCAAGCATCGGATCACATTTTTTGATGTTGACTTTATATTCCAAACGTTTCTCATAATTCCACATAGTCTAACATCCCTCCTTCTGCCAAGGCCATTTTGTGGTTGCCCAGGTGAATGTGTCAGTGATCTCTGCAGAATCAATGGTTAATGGCTCAAAGTATTGGGAATACTCTTTAACAGCCTTATTTCTGGCACACTGGTACTGATTAAAGTGACTGATTGCCTCCTGGTCATCCGGATGGGTATCCAGGTACAGTGTCGTATCGATCAAGGCAAAGCTGACTGCATCAATATATCTCAATAATTTTTCCTGATCATATTTATTCATCGTCTGCACCCCGCTTTCCCATAAAATGGTTTGTTAAGTTCCGGGAAAATGGTACCGCATGCCAATCCCTCTTCAGGACAATAGATCTGATCCCAATGCTGCCACGGCACATATGCCATTGCGAGTGCCATGGAATCCACGCCGTCATGGTGGTGACCGTAATTACCATTTCTTTTCATTTTTGAATTATAGCCGCACGTTCGGTCCATCTCATATGGTGCCGGCTGTCCGCATGAGCATCTCTGCTGATTGTATTTTTCCAACGAATTATCTCCTTTCAATTCTGATAATATCAGTTTATGTGAACATCCATAGAATGTGCAGAACAGCTTTTATTTATATTATGAGATCAGAGTCATGAACGCCAAAAAAAGGATTGCCTAAAAAGAAGGCAATCCCGGAAAATTTTATGAAATTATAATACCGTCAGTGACGGAGCAGCATAGACTCTTGCCTGAAGCTCTGCGTCCAGCATATATAAGCCTTTCGGATCAGTCCCAAACATTTCAAATTTTTGAACGAGGGAATCCGTATTGTTTTCCTCTTCCATCTGCTCTTTCACAAACCAGTCCAGGAACTGCATACTCCTGAAGTCCTTGCACTGATATGCCGCATCATAGATATTGTTGATCAGAGAAGTAACATACTGCTCATGCTCCAATGCCGCTTTCAATGGGTCTGCCGGTTCTTCAAAGCTCTTGTCGGGTTTTGCCACTGCCTCCAGTGTTACTCTGCAGTTATTTGCCTGGAGATACTCCATAAATAAAATGGCATGATCCCTCTCTTCCTGTGCCTGAATCTTAAACCAGTTGGCAAATCCGTCCAGATTTTTGTCCACATAGTAGTTGGACATATCTAAATACAGATAGGAAGAATAAAACTCCTTATTGATCTGATCGTTCATCAATTCTGCTACTTTTTCATTTAACATACTGTGCTTCCCCTTTCTTTATGTAAAACTTACCATATCCATATCATAACGCATAAATTTCAAACTTTAAAGAGGCTTTCTTGCTTCTTCAAATTCTTCCTGCATTTCTTTGGTCGGTTCTTCTGTCAGGAGACTGACAACGATGATCAGCAGAGAAGACACGATAAATGCAGGCAGCAGACAGTAAATCTCAAAAATTCCGCCCAGCTTCGCAAACGTATACGGCCAGACAAGGGCGATGACACCGCCGCTGACCATTCCTGCAACTGCACCCTTTAAATTGGTCCGCTTCCAGAACAGAGCAAATAAGATCAGCGGGCCAAACGCTCCGCCAAATCCTGCCCAGGCATTTTCCACCAGCTTAAATACAGAGCTGTTTTCATCCAGTGCAATGATAACTCCGATGGCAGCGATGACGACCGTAGTAACCCTGGAAATAATCAGGATTTTTTTCTCAGATGCTTTTCTTTTAAAGAATCCCTCATACATATTTTTCGATACACAGGAAGAAGCAATCAACAGCTGGGAGTCTGATGTACTCATGGTCGCTGCCAGAATTCCTGACAAGATAATACCCGCAAAGAGCAAAGGAATAATTCCCTTAAACAGGTGCATTGTCATATAGATAAAAATTCTCTGATTTCCGCTGCCTGCAAGCTCCGCTACGTTCGGATAAAGAGCCGCTCCGGTAAATCCGATGCACACAGCTACCGTCAGTGAAATCAATACCCAAACCATAGCGATCCTTCTGGATTTTTTGATCTCATTAACGTTCTTGATGGCCATAAAACGTACAAGGATATGCGGGACACCGAAGTATCCGAGTCCCCATGCAAGCCCTGAAAGGATGGGGATTATGCCTTGGGATACTGCATGTCCGGTGGCCGGATCATGATATTTCATAACATCAAAGAAGCCTTCCATAGTCTTTCCGTGTTCTACAATATTTCCAACGCCGCCCACAGCCGCGACACCCACGATCAGGACTGTGACGATCGCAAAGGACATTAAAAGCCCCTGGATCAGGTCTGTGGTGCTGGCGGCAAGGAATCCGCCGATCGATGTATAGATAACGATAACTGCCGCGCAGGCGATCATACTTGCCTGGTAATTGAGCCCGAATACTGAGTTAAACAGAGTTCCGCAGGCAGCAAATCCGGACGCTGTATAGACCGTAAAACAGATCAGGATCATGATGGATGAGACAAACATTAAGATCTTCTTCTCATCTTTGAATCGGTTGCTGAAAAAGTCGGGAACCGTGATAGAGTTGTTGGAAACTTCCGTATAGCGGCGCAGACGTTTTGCAACGATCTTCCAGTTCAAATAGGTTCCTAAGATCAGGCCGATGGCAGTCCATCCCGCCTGGCTGAAGCCGGATGCATAAGCCAGTCCCGGAAGTCCCATCAACAGCCAGCTGCTCATGTCAGAAGCCTCGGCGCTCATTGCCGTAACCCAGGGACCGAGTCCTCTTCCTCCCAGAAAATAGTCTTCAGAAGTCTTATTCTTCTTGCTGTAAATCACTCCGATGTACACAACCATTGCCATGTAGGCAATCATGGCGATCAAAATTGGTGTTTTCATATGATTTCTCCTCTTTGTCAAAATATAAGACCAAGCCTTTTGACTTGGTCTTTTTCGGATAATATTATATCATAGCTTTGACAACGGATGCAATTACTATTTTTAATACCTTCTCTCTGGTATGATGACTGCCGCCACAATGTAAACCAAGATTCCGGTTCCTGAACATCCCAGCAGTACGGCGCCCAATCGTACCAAGGTCGGGTCCACATCGAAATATTCTGCGATTCCTCCACAGACGCCGCAGACCATTTTGTCCTCTCTTGATTTATATAATCGTTTACTGCTCATGAAAATCTCCTCCTTATATATTGTTCAAAAAGTCTATGTTAATGTCTCCGCTTCCGCATTGAACATCAATAAATTTGGTCCCATTACCCCAGGTTCCTTCTTTATTGCTGTGTTCCAGTTCGTGTCCGTCAAAGACTACGTCTCCACTTCCCACATTAATATTATACCTGTAATTAACCCTGCTGTCCCATATGTCCGCCTCTATATTCCCGCTTCCGCACTGAATATCAATATTATCAGACTTGATTCCGGACAATTTGATGTCTCCACTTCCGCACTGAATCCTCATTCTTTTGGATTTCAATTCCTCTGATACAAAATCTCCGCTCCCCACATCCAGACTGAAATCATCCAGGTTTACATCTTTTGGTATGCTCAAAATTGCCTGTTCATATCCATAATCAAAGAAAAAGGGACGGTGAACCGAAGATTTTGACCGGATCGTCAGTTCATTGAGGCCCTCGTTTAGCTGAGATTGAAACAGTTTGCGGCTTCCTTTTGTAGTGAGCACGATCTGACTTCCTTCTCCTCTGACAATGGACAGATCCCTGCTGCCTACCTTTATTGTTATCTTCTTTACTTTGTCTTTCGGAAATTCCAGCCGCTCTGCCTCTTCGTCTTCATATTTGCCTGAGTAGCCATTTACTTTATCTCTCACATAGTGATAAGTATCCGTAAAGGAAAATCCCATCGCTGCCGCTGCGATAATGCAGCCTGCTCCTGCAACTGTAAATACCAGACAGATGATCAGACAGACCTTATAAAATTTTTTCATGCTTCTTCTCCCCCTTTATGAAACAGCCTCCGGATCAGATTTACGACTCCTCTGATCAAGGGCGGAAATACTGTTACGAGGATCCAGACAAAAAGTACACAGAACAAGAGTCCCACTGCCATCATAATCAAACCGCCGCCGCACATCATAAATCCTGTGGGAAGCTGCGTAAACATCTTTACAATTCCGGCAGCGAATACACCGATCCCTCCTGCCAGAAGCCCCACACTGATTCCGGCAACTCCGGATATAAAGCCGAAAAATATACCGACAATTCCGACTGCTGTTCCTCCAATCACACCAATCAGAGGAAGCCCCAGTACCACTGTACCCACAACAATCAAAACAATGAGGATCAGATTCCGGTCCCGGTTCCCTTTGAAATGAAAGCCCGATTCTTTCTTTGCTTTCTCTGGCATCTTCGTGTTTTCATCATATCTCCGGTTATGATATCCATTTTCTGTATATTCATCTTCTCCGGTCGTACCGTTCAGTGAATCCCGGATCATGGCGGCGATTTTTTCAGGGCTCCCCAATTCCTCGATCACCTGCTGCTCACGTTCCGGTCCCGCCTCCTCAAAATAATCCACATAATATCCAATTGCATCATCCCGTTCTTCCGGCGCAATGTCCTGAAGCAAATATGCCAGTTGGTCCAGAAATTCTTTTTTACTCATGGACTGCTCCTCCTTCAAATATTTTCGTAATCTTAAATGAGTAAGATTTCCACTCTGTCCTATATAAGTTCAGCTGGATCATACCCTGACTGGTCACTTTATAGTACCTGCGGTTCCTCCCGTCGCACTGCCTGTCGTAAACTTCCAGGCAGCCTTCATTTCTGAGTCTGCGCAGCACAGGATATAAAGTGGACTCTGATACATCCAGGACTCTTCGTACATCCTGGGTAATCTTATACCCATAGGACCCTTCTTCTTCTTTTGAGACTACCGCGAGGACAATGGCGTCCAGCAAAGCAGCTCCTGTATTAAATACCATAGACACACTCCCATATCATAATATTGTAGTCAAAATATCTTTTGACCCTGATATCATATTATTTTTTTATCAATACTATATGATATATAATATACTTAATTTTATAATATGTCAATAAAAAAGAAGCATATCGCTTTGCTGTGATATGCTTCTTTTTTATGTTTCCTTCTGTTCCGCATTTTAATTTTTTAGAATGTCGAGTATTGTTTCTTTGATTTTCTCTACTGTTTTATCCTTCTTTATACCTGTTATAAATGAAGTAACATTGATGATTGGACAAGGGACTTCTCCCCGGTAATTGTTCGTAACAAAAATGATGTCCATACCGTCGGAATTGGCCGGTATATCTGAAATGGAGCATTTTGTAAGCTGAACTCTCACCCCCAGTTCGTCAAATATTTCCTGAATATTGCCTGCCGCAACCGTTGAAGTTGCAATCCCGCTTCCACAGGCTACCATCGCATTGATCAGTCTGTTCATACTCTCTCCCTTCTGTGTGTTTTCGTTGTTTATTATTATATAATAACTGCACACAGATAGAAAGTCTTTATGGCCTCAGCATGATTTTAAATCCATCCCTGCTTTCCGCTTTTTGGAATGCTCTGTCCCATTGTTCCAGAGGATAGCTGCCGCTGATGAACTTTTTAAATTCGTCTTGATGTTCGCTTAACAAGTTTAAAGCTTCATGCCATCCTTTTGGAGTGGAGGAACAGGACGGAAGAACTTTAATCTGGCTGCCAAAAACTTTTGTCATATTGACAGAGTAGCCTGTGCTTGATTCATCAATGGCTCCGACCACAATCCTTCCCAGCTTTTTCACCACATGAAAAGTGCTTTGAAAAACAGCTTCTTTCCCTACCGCATCAACCGCCATATCCGCGTATCCGCCGAAATAATCTAATATATTTTTCGGCAGTTTCTCATCATTGATAAAACATTGGATCCCGTTGTCCTGCAAAACTTCCATTCTGTGTCTGGAATGTTTCGTTCCGACAATCACAGGGACCGCCCCATTTGCCCTGACTGTCATTGCACAGCAGGCGCCGATGGGTCCGGGACCAAAAATTACTGCTTTTTCTCCTCTCCTGATCTTTCCTATTTCTTCGACAATTCTTACAGAACATGCCAGAGGCTCCGTAAGGGCAGCCGTATCCAGAGGCAGCTCCTCCGGAATCTTTATGGCATTTTTCGCGGGACAAACAAGGAATTCTGCAAATGCGCCGTTTATATCAGATCCAATGCCTTTTCTTTCTCTGCAGAGTCCCCAGTTTCCGGTCAGACAGTATTCACATCTCCCACAAGGTTTTACCATCGTATGACAGACAACTCTGTCACCAACTTCCACATGGTGAACGGCACTGCCCTTTTCCCACACAATCCCGCTGAACTCATGTCCCGGAATCACAGGAGGCCTCAGTTTACTGTCAGGGGCGGAACAATCCATGTGGAACATTTTGATATCTGATCCGCAGATCCCTGCATAGGACACCTTCACTTTTAACCAGTCGTCTCCCGGCAGCCGGGGTTCCGGAAGGTCCATAAGCACCATATCGTTTGGTTTCTCACTGATTCTTTTTAATCCTTTCATGTTATTTTGCCAGCTCATATACTTTCCGGATATCTTCTTCGTAAAGCTCCACAAAATGCCCGGCGCATCGGTTTTTGCAGAGAAAGTCCATATCCTTTTCACAGACTCCAAGTTCATGAAGGGTCACAGGCATTCCAAGTGATTTAAAAAATTCTTTTGTTCTCCGGATTCCCTCTAAAGCCACTGCTTCCTGGTCAAAGGGGTCATTTGGTACTCTCCATACTTCTGTTGCAAAACGTACAAACCTCGGTATATCATGTTTATATACATACCGCATCCATGCAGGTGCGATGGTTGCAAGGCCCGCTCCATGAGCGGAATCATACAGCCCGCCGATCACGTCCTGTATCATGTGGCTGGCTAAATCGATCTCACGTCCCACGCCGCAGATCCCGTTGTGAGCAATGACCCCAGCCCACATAATTTCTGCCCTTGCTTCATAGTGGTCCGGTTTCTCCATCACTACCGGACCATATTTTATCATCGTCCGCAAGACACCCTCGCTCAGCTGATCCGTAAGTTCCGTCCCCTTTGTATTGGTAAAATAGCGTTCGATCACATGCATCATAATGTCTGTAATCCCGCACGCCGTCTGATATTTGGGCAGACTGAACGTCAGCTCCGGATTCTCGATGGCATAGGCAGGACGAAATACTTCGCTGTGCAGTCCTACTTTTATATTATGTTCCTCGTCTTTTAACAGACATGCCTCGGAGCCCTCGCTCCCGGATGCCGCAATCGTTACAATGGCCCCAATGGGGAGTGCCTTCTCAAACGGAATATTTTTTTGGAAGTGCTCCCAAAAATCATCCCCGCACAGCGCCCCTGCTGCAGTGGCTTTGGCCGTATCAATGCAGCTTCCTCCGCCGATAGCAAGAACCGAGTCCACCTTTTCTTCTTTTGCTGTTTCTATACATTTCAAGGTATAATCAAGCCTGGGATTTGCTTTTACACCGCCTGCTTCTACAAATTCAATCTGTCCTTCTGCAAGTGTTTCTTTCACCCGGTCAAGAATACCTGACCTTAGTTCCGGACCGCTCATATGAAAAATCATGACCTTTCTTGAACCGATCCAGTCAAGCAGTTCTCCCAAATTGTCCTCTGCATTTTTTCCAAAACAAAATTTAGTGGGACTGTAAAATGTAAAGTTATCCATTGCTTCTCCTTTCCTGATCTGTCCATTTTCTCTGAAGGTCGTTCTCCAGACTGCTGCAGGACATTGTTTTTGCATTTTTTAACAGTTTCACATCCTGTACAGTCCCGATAATCTTATTCAGCATTCCCAGCTGATCATCATTAGATTTTAATGCCATATTGAACACAAATTCTGCCTCGGCCTGTCTGGAATCATCCTCCATTAAAGAGAAAGCAACCGGTTTTTTAAGTCTCAGTACACACACCGCAGGAGATATTACATGGACAGAGTCCGTGTGGGGAATTGCCACTGGAATCGGTGTATCCAGTCCCGTGGGAAACTGTTTCTCCCTTTCAACACATCCCTCATAAAAACTTTCTTTTACGAAACCTTCCTCATAAAGCTTCTGGAATGTAAGCCTTAATGCTTCTTCTTTGTTCCGAGCCTCACCTTCTATAACAAAAACCTTTTTCATCATTTCCGTTCTTCACCCCTTTCCTTTTCCTGAAAGTGATAAGGGCCTGGACTTTTGATCCGAAGTCCAAACCCATCTGCTATGTTACTGTTTTATGCCGCTTACTTCTTTAAAAACAGAGGATGAAAAATCCATAAATTCTTCCGGCATTGTTTTTACTTTTCCTGCAGCCCTGATGCTTAAATACAATCTGCAGTTTCTTTCAATATTATCGCTGGCAAGCAGTGCCTCATCCATATTTTTTCCCACACCGATGGCTCCGTGGTTTGACAGCAGTACGCCGCCTTTTTCTCCTATGGCTGCTCGTGCAAACTCTGCAAGTTCTGGGCTCCCCGGAGGGGCAAACCCGGCGATATCCATATCTCCGCCGAGTCCAAAAGCCGCTTCAATGTCCACCGCCGGGATCATATTAACCCCTTGAACACTGGCTGCCGCAGTGGCATATGGTGAATGAGAGTGTACAATGGCTTTTACATCGTTTCTCTCCCGATAAATTCCCCGATGCATGGTAAATTCAATGGACGGTTTTTTATCCCCCTCTACAATATTTCCGTCCAGGTCTGCCACGACCAGATCCTTTTCTTCCATAATGTTATACGGATAGCTGGACGGCGTGATGACAAACAAATTCTCTCCTTCCACAATGGATGAGACATTTCCTGCTGTACCAAGTACATATCCATTACCGGAAATAATTTTGCAGGCACGCACAACTTCTGATTTTGCTTTATTTAATGCTTCAGACATTTTTCACCTCCCAATAATCAGTCCCAGTTGATGGCATTTTTAATTCCTTCCTGTCTTCCATGGGCTTCCACCGCCTCAATGAGCTGTTCCCACGGGTATTCACCCGTTACAAAAGTATCTACAGGAATTTCGCCATTGATGATCATATCAGCCGCCATCTGCACATGTCTTGGAGTTGTGTGATAGAATCCCGTCAATGTCACCCCATCGTAGTGAATTCTATGTGTATCAACGGTAATGGTTGTACCTGCTTTGCATCCTCCAAACAGATTGACAAATCCTGCTTTGCGGACAATATTAATTGCATTTTCCCATGCAGCCGGCTGTCCGGAAGCATCAATCGCTGAGTCTGCACCTCGTCCGTCCGGTGTCAGTGCCCGGATTTCTTTCACCGGATCTTCCACACCGGTCAGGTCAAACACAATATCTGTCCCCAGAGATTTGCTGACTTCCAAACGTTTTGCACTAAAGTCTGCATGGATCACTTTTGCTCCCTTTTTCTTCATGAGCATGGCAATCATCAGTCCGATAGGGCCTGCCCCCAGGATAACCACATAGTCACCAAAATGTACCGGAGTCATATCTGCACCGTAGACAGCACAGGAAAATGGCTCTACCAATGCAGCTGCCTTATACGGAACCTGATCCGGGACATGGAACAGGTTTGTTTTCACAATCTGGTCCGGCACTGCCACATACTGAGAATGTCCGCCTTTGATGCGCACCAGAGACTCACATTCCCCGTCATTCCGGCCGATCTTGCAGTAATAACAGCTTCCGCACGGCGCCGTATTATGGGTAACTACCCTGTCTCCCACTTTAAATCCTTCTACATCTTTTCCTACTTTTACAATTTCCCCCGCAACTTCATGGCCAAATGTAGCACCCGGTTTTTCTCCCGGATATCCTCGCTTATATGTTTTTACATCGGTTCCGCATGTCAGGGTAACCTTTGTTTTGATCAATACCCCTTTATCATCGATCTCCGGTACCGGAACATCTACAAATCTTACATCTAAAGGTGCATACCATAATGCTGCTTTCATTGTTGCTGGAATTTCACTCATAACTTACCTCCTAATTTGAAATTAATATTTGAAATATTTATCTGCATGCAATAAATAAATACTACCTAGATCAACCCTGCAAACTTTGCAATGATCGCGATGATCACGTTGTAAATGGTGTCGCAGACTGTACCAACCACCTGTGCTCCGCCGGACAGGTCCATAGTCCCGGCCGCCTTTACTACCAGTGTTGTAAGCCCTGCCATAAAGCTCATGGCAATCAGCTCATATACAGTAACCATAATTGCTGAGATCAGTGTCTTCAGTACATTACCTTTGGATGCCCATGAAGAAACGGTCGTCGTATAAACCATGCCGCCTACAAGGCCAATGGGAAAGAAATTCACTCCCGGAACGATAAATCCCAATGCTATTGTAATCGGTATCATGATGACAGCTGTCTGAATGGCGCAGGTATCACCAAGCCCCAATGCCACGTCCATACCGATATTAATGTCGTATTCGTCTCCAAGCTTTTTCTGCATAAATTCAGAGGCAGCCTGTCCGATAGGTCCCAATCCTTCCAACAAAACAGATACCATCTTTGGAAGCAATACAATGGCTGCCGCAATGGAAATGCTGATCGTCAAAGTATTTGCCGCAGACTGTTTTGTAATAATACAAAGGATGATACCGATCACAAAACTCATAACCGACGTATCTCCGAAAATTCCTAATCTCTTACTGAGGGTCTTTAAATCAAATTTCGTATCTTTGATTCCGGGAATTCTGTCCAGGACCCAGTTTGTCATTTTAGCGATCGGGTAAGCCGTTACCATAGCAAATTGGGTGGTAACGGCCGTTCCCTCCTGTCCGAAATAGTCCTGCCAGCTTTCTGCGGTGGCATCTGCCACCTTCAGCACGATGACCGAACAGACAAGAGCCGCAATCGTTCCCGCAATTCCCGCGGTAATAACGGAAGCTCCTCCGAGTCTCATCGGATAATAAACCATACACGCGGTAATTAAAAAATGCCAGTAATTCCACAAGTCCACGTTTAATGTTTTTGTAAACCGGAATCTCACCAGAATAAAATTTAATATAAACCCCAGCGGAATCACCAGCATCGCAAAGGGTGTTGACCATCCTGCCGCTCCGAGCGCCGGCCATCCGCCGTCGATGACAGTAAATCCGCTCCCAAGATTCTGATAATATCCGGAGATGTTCCCCATCGCTCCGGTAAGGATTCCCAGTGCCGTGTTAATTCCAAGAAATCCAATCCCTACCATCAATCCGTTTCTGACTGCTTTCTTTACTCCTATCCTAAAGTAAAGACCCAGCACTGCTATGACAAACGGCAGCATGGCGGAAGCTCCTACATCCGAAATAAATTTTACTATCGTATTGATCAGTTCCATATAATCCTCCTTTGTTTTCCCACACTATCCATTAATCTTTTCATTCAGACCTGTAATGACATCTTTAATCTCTGCAATCTTTTTGCCTTTTTTTATTCCGGTCAGAAAAGCTGTAACATTGACTACCGGACACGAAATTTCTTCTCTATAGCAATTTGTCACAAACACAATATCCATCTCATCTGCTTTTTCAGATATTTCCGGAACCGTACCTTTTATGATTTTTACATCAATCCCAAGTTCCTGAAATATTTCATGGACTGCATTTGCTGCAACCGTCGAAGTCGCAATGCCGCTGCCGCATGCTACCATCGCTCTGATCTCTCTTCCCATAACTTCACCTCCTTACATTTTGATACTTTTATTTCATTTTTTGTTTACTTATTGAGATTTATGATTCTTTTTTGTCGTTTTATTGATTTGTTTGATTCAATATTAATTCTGTTTTCCTCTTTTGTCAACCTTTTTATCTATAAAATTCATATTTTTGATTTATTAATTTCAATTTTGGATAAAATATTGACATCTTTGTGTCATTTCAGTATTATGGTAGAAAGAAATATGATGTCCCATTAGAGTTGTGTTCTGTACAGAAAGGAAAGACTATGGCAAAAAGAGAAAAAAGACTGAATGAATTGTTATCTTATATTAAAACTTATGAGTATGTTCCAATCCCCCAGCTGATGAGCGATTTTAATGTTTCAAAATCAACGATCATTCGTGACCTGTCCATTTTAGATGAACAGGGACTGATTGAGCGGATCCACGGCGGAGCCCGCGCGCTTTCCGATGACCGGATCACAAAATTTAATATTCGGGAAAAGCTCAATGAAAAAGAAAAAACTGCGATTGTGCGCCGTGCCGCAATGCAGGTCCATGACAATGACACGATCTATCTGGATACAGGTTCTACCTGTTTTCTCCTTTACAAAGAGATCACCGCAAAGAATGTCACGGTTTTCACCCCTAATCTGGCGATCATTCATTATGGCCCCCGTTCCAACGTGACACATATTTATGCCCTTGAAGGAGAGGTGTCCACCTCCAACTATTCACTGACCGGCAACCTGACACTTGAAAATATGAAAAGGATCTATCCGGAAAAAATTTTCTTTTCTGCTCTTGGTCTTCACAACCACCATAATCATGAGATCCAATGTGCAAATGAGATTCAGATGAGCACTATAAGGATCATTTGTGAGATGGAAGGGTTAAAGATTCTTATGCTGGATTCTTCAAAGATCGGTCTTCACAAAGCATTCCAGGGAAATCCGGTCCGTGACGTTGACCTGCTGATCACAGATTCCAATATTTTGGCTGAGGATGCCAAAAGTATTCAAAACAGTGCGAAAGAGATGATTGTTGCAGACTTGTGACATATCATGAAAAAGTAAAGTGGGCAGTAAAACAGCATTTTTTATTAAGACACGGAAACTCATACTAATTATAATGATGGAAGGAGGTGAAACTATGAAACAGCAAAAAGAGATTGTAGAAAAAGTCGTGAATTACATTGAGGATAATATCAAAAGTGAAATTAGTGTAGATATAATTGCTAAAAATATCGGTTACTCAAAATTTTATCTGAATCGCATATTTTCTGAACGTACAGGAATTACCATTTATAAATACCTGCAAAGCCGCAGGCTTACCATTGCTGCGGAAAAACTGATAAAAACAAACGAGCCTATTACAGAAATTGCTTATGAAGCCGGATATGACTCTCAGCAGGCATTTTCACTTGCTTTTAAACAGTTATACGTATACCCGCCCAAAATTTATAGAAATATGAAGGTTTTTGTGCCAAAGCAAAACAGAATCTCCTTGCGTGGAAATTTCTATTATACACAAAATATTAGGTTTATCCGCAGGATTAAAGAAAAGGAGCTGGCCGCATGAGTACAATTCCTTATGTCATTGAGCAAACGAACCAGGGAGAACGAAGCTATGATATTTTCTCACGTTTGCTGTCAGACAGAATTATTTTTCTGGGTGAAGAGGTAAGTGATATTTCTGCCAGTTTAATTGTAGCACAAATGCTCTTTCTGGAAGCCCAGGACCCAGGCAGAGATATTCAGCTCTATATTAACAGTCCGGGAGGTTCCGTAACTGCCGGCTTTGCAATCTATGACACTATGAAATATATTCAATGTGATGTTGCCACAATATGCGTTGGTTTAGCTGCAAGTTTTGGAGCGTTTTTATTAGCCGGAGGCACACAGGGCAAGCGAATGGCGTTGCCCAATGCTGAAATTATGATACATCAGCCGGCTATACATGGCAATGGTATCCAGGGACCAGCCAGCGATATAAAAATAATGTCTGATTATATGCAAAAGAACAAACAAAGATTAAACAGAATATTAGCTGAAAATACAGGGCGCAGCATCGAAGAAATTGAAAGAGATACTGACAGGGATCATTTTATGAGTGCCGAAGAAGCACTGAAATATGGTCTCATTGATTCTGTTATTTCCAAAAGGCAGAAAAAGCAGCACCTCTGATCTCTGTAAGAAAGACCGGTCGCGGAGTGTTTTTATTTCATAAGGAAGGTCATAGAACTTTCCTATGAAACAAAAAAGAGATTATTCAGAATTCTATATTTCTGAATAATCTCTTTAAATTTTTCTTTACTTTAAAACTGTCTTCAGCTGGTTTACTGCTTTCCTGCTGGTCTTGCTTTTAAGGTCCTGATAGTCAAAGAATGCAAATCCGTCCACTTTGTACTTGCGGCCATACTGTACCTGTTTTTTCAGCACCTTCGTGTCACTCTTCCATTCTTTTCTCTCTGCCCGGTTCTGTCCAGCATTGTGTCCTGCCCGGTAGACTCCGATCCCAATATAGAGCTTCACTTTTTTCTTCCTTGCAGCCTTCACCCATCGTCTCGTCACTTTGTCAAATGCAGCCGTCGGATGTTTGAATCCCCAGTAGATCTGAGGACAGATATAATCCACATAAGCCGTGGAGTTCAGCCATTTATGAATATCTACATAGTAAGAATACTTGCTGGTCAGATTGTCAATGTTTCCTGCCGGACTGATGCCGAAGGTCACGTTCGGGTCCACACTTTTGATCGTCTTTTTCATCCTCTTGACCAGGTTATTTACCTGAGCCCTTCGGTATGTATAAATGCTTTTTTTCTTCTTTTTGTAGGAAGATTTGTTGTATTCTTTGGCATCGAATGCTTTCTTGACATTCTTCTTTGAAAAACTCGGATAGAAATAGTCATCCATATGGATTCCATCCACATCGTACTTCTGGACAATCTCCTTTGCCCCGTTCACGATCAGGTTTTGTACGGCCTTTTTGGATGGGTTGTAATAAAGACTTCCCCCGTAGGAAAGTACATTCCTCCTTGTAGATTTCTTTGCATTCCACTTTCTGGCCGGGTTGTTCTTTGACAGCTTT
Source organism: Anaerostipes caccae L1-92 (assembly GCF_014467075.1). Lineage (NCBI taxonomy): Bacteria > Bacillati > Bacillota > Clostridia > Lachnospirales > Lachnospiraceae > Anaerostipes > Anaerostipes caccae. The sequence goes on along the minus strand of NZ_AP023027.1, from coordinate 1,216,526 downwards.
TTATAGCTGGTGCTGCCCTTGGTCACCCTGTAAGGATTCACCCATGCCTCAATCGCCATTCCTTTGGAATGTGCCACAGATACCATGATCTTCAGCGGATCATATCCCGGGCTTCTGCCCTGTTTCCCTGAGATATATTTGGACCAGGGAAAGTACTTGGACTTATAAATAGCATCACCGAACGGCCTTACCTGCACGATTACACGGTTCATGCCAAGGCTCTTTCCCTTGTTTACAACTTTTGTAAAATACTTTTTAAAATTGGATGCGTTATTCTTTTTATAGGCGTCACGATATTCATCATAATCATAGAATGAAAACCAAAAAGCCTTATATTCTTCTGATGCTTTTGTTGTCTTTGCCTTCTGTTCTGTCTCTGTCACAGCGGTCTTTGGCTGTACCTTTGCGATCTGATTTCTTCTCTGGGCAGCCCGCACCACTGCCTCACTGCTTAAACTGACAAACATGGCACTGGCAACCAGCCACGCTGTCAGACGCAGGATCTTCACCCTTGATTCTTTCATACTCTTCGATCCTTCCCTTCCCACTATCTGATTCTGTCAATTTTCTGTCACTGCTGTCTCCATTGTATGAAGAATTTTCCAGCTTGTCAATGGAAGAATCCTATTGTCCGGCGAGCATCTGTAACTGCTCGTAGAAGTTTGGATATGACACGTCCACACACTCTGCATCCTCAATGACCGTTGTTCCCTGTGCATTGATCCCTGCGACAGAAAATGTCATGGCAATCCGGTGGTCATACTTGCAGTGAATAGTCGCTCCTCTCAGCGGATTTCCGCCGCGGATGATCATTCCGTCGTCGGTTGCCTCGGCGTCTGCTCCCATTTTTACCAGATTGTCTACAGTCAGATCAATTCTATTGGATTCCTTCACTTTTAGTTCTGCCGCATTTTTAATCACGGTCTCGCCCTCTGCAAATGCCGCCATCAGCGCAATGACAGGGATCTCATCAATCAGTGTGGGAATCAGCTCTCCGCCGATCTCCGTGCCTTTCAGCCTGCTTGTTTTTACTGTAATATCTGCCGTCGGTTCTCCGTTATCGTCTTTTACATTGGACATCGTAAGATCTGCCCCCATAGCTTCACAGACTTTGATGATGCCGTTCCTGGTCGGGTTAATGCCGACCTGTTTCAAGGTAATACAGGAATCCGGAGTCACAAGTCCCGCGGCAATGAAAAACGCTGCAGATGAAATATCCCCCGGCACTGCAATGTCCGTGGCCGTCATCTCTTTTGGCGGCATCACGGATGCCGTTGTACCCTCCGACAATACCTGAACTCCGAAAGACTTAAGCATCAGTTCCGTATGGTTCCTGGACAGCGCAGGCTCTGTGACACTCGTTCTGCCGTCCGCATAGAGTCCCGCAAGAAGAACTGCGGATTTTACCTGTGCGGAGGCCACCGGCGATTCATAGCGGACTGCCTTCAATGGTTTTCCGGTTATTTTAAGCGGAGCACATCCGTCTCCATTGACACTCTCAATCTCCGCTCCCATCATGGAGAGCGGCTTCATGATGCGCCCCATGGGGCGTTTGTTTAAAGATGCATCGCCTGAAAGTGTGACTTCAAAATCCTGTCCGCTCAGAATCCCGGAGATCAGCCGGGTGGTCGTCCCGCTGTTTCCCACATCCAGCTGTTTCTCAGGTTTTTTAAGTCCACGGAGGCCGTTGCCGTGTACCGTAACCACTGTGCCTTCCTGTTCTATCCTGACTCCCATTGCCCGGAAACAGTCTATGGTAGCCAGGCAGTCCGCACCGGATAAAAAGTTTGTGATATGTGTCGTTCCCTTTGCCAGAGACCCGAACATGACTGCCCTGTGGCTGATGGATTTATCTCCCGGTATGGATATCGTGCCTTTTAGTCCTTCTACTTTCTTAAGTTTCATTTCTAGTTCCTTTCATATACACTGTAATTTTTATCCTGCAGTATCTCTCTGGCGCGTTTGGCAGAGACATCATCGTAGAGCATAATCTTTAAGACACCCTCTTCAAACTCCCGGTTATGGATGATTCCGATATTTTTAATACTGATATTATTAAGCGCCAGCAAAGTCGTAGTCGTAGACAAGGTTCCCGGCTCATCCGGAATATCTACAAATATCTCATAAGATTTTTCCATCAGTCCCACAGCACTGTCCGGAACGGTCTCCCGGTACTCTCCTGCCTCTTTAAAATACTCGTTCAGATAACTGTGGTCGTCTCTGTCCAGCGCATGGATCATTTCGGAAATACTGTCTTTGATCTGCACTAGAAGCTCTTTTATATTTTCCTTATTGGAAAGACTGATCTGTTCCCAGACTACAGGAGAGGATGATGCAATCCTTGTGATATCTTTAAACCCGCCGGCTGCCAGCTGTTTTAAGATGCCGTCTTCGGTGTCCATATTTCTCACCGTATGTACCAGTTCTGCCGCCATAATATGCGGAACATGGCTGATCGCGGCAGTAAAAGCGTCGTGGCGCTTTGCATCCAGCAGGATCGTCAATGCACCCAGTTCTTCTATAAAAGATGTAAATTCTTTCACCTTCTCGGTATTTACTTTTTCTGTAGGCGTAATAAAATAATAGGCATTTTCAATCAAACGGTCAGAGCTGTAAGAAAATCCGGCTTTTTCTGAACCAACCATGGGATGTCCTCCGATAAAGCAGGTTTCCATGTCCAGATCTTTTACTTTTTTATGAATCCCGCCTTTTACGCTTCCCACATCCGTCACAATGCATCCCTCTTTCAGATATGGCTTCAGCTGTTCTAAAAACTGGAGATTATGCTGTACCGGTGCGCACAGAAAAATATAGCTGCATTCAGAGAAACCACTGTTAAGTTCCGCCGCCGGGCGGTCCAGAACTCCTTCCTCCACAGCCTTTTTCAGGGCTTCTTTATCTGTGTCATATCCGATCACCGTATAGTTCGGAAATACTCGTCGTACATTTTTGGCAATGGACCCTCCGATGAGTCCAAGCCCAATAAATCCTATTGTAAAATTCGTCTCTGTTGACATATAGATCGCTCTCCTTGTGTTGATTGATATGGTTCATTTTACCGTGGCTATGGGGAAAAGTCAACACATCGTCACTTTAAAGCATCAAAGCAGAGAATTCCTTCATTGACCGCATCTTAAAAATGATTTATGATAAGTATGTAAAAACATCCGCAAAAAAGGAGAAACCCATGTTTGAGAAAGCAATTATCTTTGCAGCGAAAGCCCATTCCGGCCAGAAGCGAAAGGGAACCGATATCCCATTTATGATCCATCCCCTGGAAGTCGCCTCGATCGTTGCCGGCATCACGCCGGATGAAGAGATGATGTGCGCTGCGGTCCTCCACGATGTCATCGAAGACTGCAGAGATGTGACCGGCGAGGATATACGGAGGGAATTTGGGGATAAAGTAGCGGATTATGTTCTGATGGAAAGTGAAGATAAGAGCAGATCCTGGATTGAGAGAAAACGTCATACAGTGGATTTTTTAAAACACCGTGCAAAACGTCCTGCCAAAGTCATTGCCCTTGGGGACAAGCTAGCCAACGTCCGTTCTCTGGCCAGGGACTACAAACTCCTTGGAGACGAGCTGTGGCAGCGTTTTAATATGAAAGATAAGAATATGCAGGGCTGGTATTACAAAAGCATGATCGAGTGTTTTAAAGAGTTTTCTGATTACCATGAATACAACGAGTACTGCTGTCTGGTTGAACAGGTGTTTAAAGACACCATTGATATTGATATAGAGAATGAAAAAACAGGCGTGAGATAAATATTTCACGCCTGTTTTCGCTCTCTGAGCCGAACCCCAAAGCAGCTGTGCTCCAGCTATCCCAAGGCTACATCCAGTACCATCATGATCAGGAATCCAACCATGACACCCAGGGTTCCGGTGTGAGAGTGTTCCCCAAGATGTGCCTCAGGGATGAGTTCTTCCACTACTACATAAATCATAGCTCCTGCGGCAAAAGACAAAAGCCACGGCATATAAGTTCCAAGTCCTTCTGCCGCCAGCACGGCCAGCACACCGAACACAAATTCCACCGCGCCGGACAGTGCCCCGAACACAAATGCCTTTCCTTTGGATAAGCCTTCTCTCCTCAGCGGAAGAGAAATTGCCGCCCCTTCCGGAAAATTCTGAATCCCGATCCCGATGGCCAGGGCGACAGCACCGCTGAATCCCACGCCTCCGTGCCCGCTCGCCACGGCGAAAGCTACACCCACGGCCATTCCCTCCGGAATGTTGTGTAAGGTAACGGCGAGGACGAGCAGAGTCGTCCTTTTAAACGAGGAAGAAAGTCCCTCCGGATGTTTCTCCCCCAGATGCAGATGCGGCATCAGCCGGTCCATCAAAAGAAGGAAGACTCCTCCGAGGATAAAGCCTCCGGCAGCCGGTATCCAGCCGATCTGCCCATTGGCTTCTGCCTCTTCGATAGCAGGGATGAGAAGGGACCATACAGACGCTGCGATCATGACACCTGCGGCAAATCCCAAAAAGACCCTCTGCATATTTTCCTGCACGTCTTTCTTTAAGAAAAAAACAGTGGCTGCGCCGAGAGCTGTCATCAAAAATGTAAATCCCGTACCTCCGGCCGCCCACTTTAAAGCTTCCATATATCCCACTCCTTTATTGCTTTTTGTTAAAACTAAATAAGCCATATCTTAAATGATATGACTTATTATTTCATATTTCTATATTATATGCAATCTTATCGAAAACATAAAGACCTTTATTGAGTCAGTTTTTTCAGCAGCTCCTCTAATCCGGACAAATTTTGTATTACATAATGGGCACCGGCATTTTTAAAGGTTTCCTTTACTTTTCTGCACACAGTTTCCTTCTGTGAATCTGTCATATTTTCGTATTCCTCTTTGGTCAGTCCCATCTCTGAGCTTCCTTCCACCACACCCACAGAAATGACACCCGCATGCCGTGCCTCTTTGATGTCAGAAACCGTATCTCCGATCTTCACCACATTTTTTACCGTGGAAACCTTCAAAGCTTCCAGATTTTTAAATATCATATATGGATAAGGCCGCCCGATTCCTTCTGTGGAATCCGGTGAAAACCATGCGTCAGGCTCATATCCCTGTTCCTTTGCACCTTTCGTCACGACTTCCATCATAGCATCCGTATAGCCGGTCGTGGAGCCGATCTTAATGTTCTTCTCCCTGAGAAACTCCACCGTTTCCGGCACATACGGCTTGAGTGTTGTAAACTGGTCTAAAATACTCATGAGTTTGGATTCAAATAAATCATACATCTGAAGCACGTGATCCTCGGAAGGTTCCGTTCCATGTTCCTTCACCCACAAGTCATGAATCCGCGGCATGGAAAGCATCGTCCTGATGTGATCGATCTTCAGCATTCCCATAGGTTCTCTCACCTCATCCATGGTCGGCTCGATTCCAAAATGTTTAAATACTTCCACGAAAGCCTGCACCGGTGCAAAACATCCGTAATCTACCGTAGTTCCTGCCCAGTCAAAGATAACTGCTTCTATACATCTGCTCATTGTTCCTTCTCCTTTAAAAATTGCTCCATGATTTCTGAGAGTTTCTCAATATCCTCAGGATATATTTCTCCAATGGTGCCGATGCGGAATGTCTCGGCTTCCGTCACCTTCCCCGGATAGATCGCATACCCGCGCTCTTTGATATAATGATACATCTCACTGAACGTAAAATCTGTATCTGCCGGATACAAAAACGTAGTGATGACCGGTCCCTGATGAGCGCCGTCAATATAAGGCTGCATACCCATAGACTGAAACCGTTCGATCAAAATGCGGTTGTTTTCCCGGTAGCGGGCCGCCCTTTTTGCAATTCCGCCTTCTGCTTCCAGTTCTTTAAGCGCTTTTGCAAAGGCAAGGACCGTATGAGTAGGGGAGGTAAATCTCCATTTTCCGTCCTTCTCCATCGTTTCCCACTGGTCATATAAGTCCAGGGACAGGCTTCTGGCGTTTCCTTTACTGTCTGACAGCTTCTTTTTATCGGCGATGATAAAAGAAAAGCCCGGAACACCCTGAATACATTTATTTGCGCTGCTTATGAGAAAATCAATGCCTAATTGTCCGACTTCAATGTCCACGCCTCCAAAACTGCTCATAGCATCGACGATTAACGTCTTATTGTATTCCTTCACCACAGAAGCAATGGCCTCAATATCATTGAGAATGCCGGAAGTCGTCTCACTGTGCACCATAGCCGCATGAGTGATTGCAGGATCTTCTCTCAGTATCTTTTCAACAACTGCTGCCTGGGGAACCTTTCTATAATCTTCCCGATAAATTTCATAAGGTATCCCCGCATGCTCTGCAATGTCCGCCATACGCTCCCCATATGCACCGTTAGCAATGATCAAAAGCTTTCCGTTTTCATTTATCACGCTGGTGATCACGGATTCTACACCGAAGGTCCCACTGCCCTGCATGAGGACGGCCGTATAGTCGTCCTCTGACACGTGCGCAAGGGAAAGCAGCTGTTTCCTTATCGTCTGGGTGATGTTTTTATAATCTTCATCCCAGGTACAGTGATCAAAAAGCATCTCTTGTTTTACAGTGTCCGTGGTTGTAAGCGGACCGGGGGTTAATAACTTATAGTGGTTCATCTTTCTACCTTTCTCTTATTTTGCGCTTTCTGATAATTCCTGATGTTTTTCCAGAAGATCCAAAGTCAGTTTTTCTTTAAATACTTTTGGGTTTCCGGATTTGTTTTCACTCGATTCGTCCTCGCCGTTATAAATCGGGATCGGATACGTCTTAATTAAGTCTGTTCTTCCCTTTTTGATGATGCATTCTGCCATCTCAAGGGCAAGCTTTTTCTTGCCGCTGTCTTTTTTGTCCACTACGGAAACACACTCTGTCAGAGAAAAGTTTCCTTCTTTCGGGTCTACATAATCAATCGGAAGACCGTCCTTTTTGTCTGCCACCGCCTGCTGTCTTAAACCAAATCCAATGGCCACTTCCCCTGCCCGGACCTTCTTGATCGGAGCGGAGCCTGAATCTTCGATGTGGTCTCCTGCATTCTGGTAAATGTCGTGGAGGATGCTTTTTGCTTCTTTCTCCCCATATTCAGACACAAGGCCCTGTATCAAAAGCCATGCGGTGGAAGATGCTTTGATATCCGTCACGGAAATAGATCCTTTATACACGGGCTTTGCCAGGTCTTTGATGGATTTCGGTTTCGGAAGTTTCTTCTCCTTCATTACTTCCGTGTTCAGGATCAATGTTCCTTCCTGTGCCGTGATTGGTGACTCATACTTCTGAAAATCAGATTCTTTCTTTAAGTTCCTGCCGAAACCAAGATCCGCAAACATCTTGTTTTTCTTCTGGGCACTCTCAATATAGAAGGTGCTCATCGTCACCATATCGGCCTCTATATTTTTGCCCTCTGCGATCAGCTTTCCTCCCAGTTCTGAGGTTCCAAACGTCTGAAGAATATATTTCCCTTTGTATCCGTTTCCGTCCAGCGCTTTTTTCATAGCCTCCACGGCTTCGTCGTCTGCGTTGGAATAGATCACCACCTGCTCATCCTGTTTTTTCGCGGAACACCCGGAGGCAAGCACTCCGGTCGCTGCCAGAAGGGCAGCCATACACATCACTGATGCTCTTTTTAACCATGTCTTTCTCATAAACTTCTCTCCTTGTTTTTTCTAATATGTAATTTAAAGAATTGTCCTGCCGCCCCTCCCTCTGTGGCCCCTGCAAGCTTGGTAAATGCAAACTTACCGACGATATTTGTCGCAAGGATCAGAAGGGAAAGCACAAACACTTCGTTAAATTTGTTATAATACTGCAGTTCTTTGATCTTTGTCGTGATAACCATGGTCCTGGCCCCTGCGATAAAGATGACCGCACTGATCGTCACCATGGCATTGATAAAGTAATAGCTAAAAACTTCGATAATCGTGCTCAGCGCATTTGGCGTCACGATCCTCAAGATCGTTTTTGCCCAGCTGTCTCCCATAAGCATCGCCGTTGTCTCCCATGAGGCGTTCATTTTCCCCAGGGAACTCTTCATCATCAGATAAGGCGTGGAAAAAAAGTGGACCACGTTGCAGATGATGATCAGCAAAAATGTATTTTGAAGACTGGTGCCTGAAAATAGGAATAAAAATGCGAGGCCCAGCACCATTCCGGGTATCGTGTTCGTCACCAGGGCAATTCCTTCTATGATGTCTTTTGCCTTTTGACTGATCTTACTCCTGGCTGTCACCAGGGCGCTTCCATATGCGGCTATAGTGCCGAGTGCTGCCGTGGCCGCTGCTACAAACAATGAATTTGTGTAGACATTGAAAAGGTTCGGGTCCTCAAAGACATTTCTGAAATTGTCCAGTGTAAAACTAAGCCTGTAGGGCCATTCTTCCACAAATGGAATTACAAAAATGACTGCAAATACAGATAAGACGCTGACGATCAGAAGAATACTGACCCCGCCGCATAAACCATCTCTGACTCTGTTCTTTTTCAGTTCGATCTTGGAAATCTTGTTATACCTAATCTGGTATTTCTCCAATATTTTTAAAACCGTAATGCTGACGACAGACGGCACAAGCATTACGACAGCCACTACCGCGCCGTTTTGGAAATTCGGTATGCTTCCGAGCATCTCGCTGTAAAGCAGAGATGCGATGGTCTTAAACTTTCCTCCCACTGCCGCCGGAATACCGAAATCCGTAAAACTCAAGAAAAAAGACTGAATCACGGATGCAGCCAGCGTTCCTAAAAGAGGACGAAGCACTGTCATTTTGAAATTTGCAAAGGCACTGTCACCCATCACTCTGGACACAACCATATACTTTTTATCTATGTAGCCCATCGTATTATTGATCAGCATGAATGAAATAGGCAGAGTATAAATGACGTAGCCCATCAAAAGACCTTTCATTCCGTAGATTTCAAACAGCTGCTTCCCGAACAGCCGGGTCAGAAGCCCCTGTTTTCCGAAAGAATAAATGATTGCAAAACCGTAGGTAATCGTCGGCAGAAACATGGGCAGCACAGCGGCTCCTTTGATAAATGTCTTGATCCAGTTCGGTGTGTTTGTATAGTGGATTGTATAAGCCAGGATAAATGCCAGCAGAGTCGTAACCGCCGCGCTCAGTCCCGCAACGCCGAAGCTGTTTCTCAAGATTTCCAAAAAATCTTTCCGCGCAAAAACAGACTGAAAATTTTGTAAGGTAAGCCCTCCTCCTTCTGTCGTAAACGACTTCATCAGAAGCTGTACCACCGGGACTGCTAAAAATGTAAGAAAGATCAGCGCGATCCCGGCAAATATGATTTTAATCTCTTTTTCTTTTCTATGTTTCATCTCATTTCTGCCGCCTTATGAAACAAGGCTTTCCTTTCCGGGCTGTATATTCAGCTGATTTTTAAACAGCGTGAAGATATTGTTCTTCTTGATCTCCAGCTGGTTCAGGATAAAATTCTTCACAAAATCATTCTGGGGCGCATTGACGATCTGTTCCGGCTCGCTGTACTGGGAAATCCGCCCTTCATTTACGATCAGCACCCGGTCAGAAAGTGTCAGAGCCTCTTCGGGATCATGAGTCACGATGACCGTAGTCAGATGAAATTCTTTCGCAATCGTCTTGATCCTGTTTTTTATGGATTCCTTAATCACTCCGTCCAGTGCGCTTAAAGGCTCATCTAAGAGAAGGATTTTGGGCTTCATGACCAAAGTCCTTGCCAGTGCCACTCTCTGCTTCTGTCCTCCTGAAAGCTGCTCAATCTTTTTCGGAAGATGATCCTTCAGTCCAAGCAGGCCGATCAGTTCGTCCACTTCCTCTTTTGACGAAATGTCCGGCTTATTTTTCAGCCCGTATGTAATGTTTTGATATACATTCAAGTTCGGGAACAGAGCATAATCCTGAAACACGATGTTGAATCCCCTCTTTTCCATTGGGGAATCCGTGATATCTTTTCCGTTAAACTCAATTTTTCCGCTGTCCGGTTCTGTAATTCCGAGGATCATATTTAATAGTGTTGTCTTTCCGCAGCCGGACGGCCCCAGGATGGAAACGATTTCTCCATCCGGAATCTCCAGCGATATTCCGTCCAGCACCGTGGTACCGTCATAGGATTTCTTTATATTTTGTAATTTCAGCATAAACTTCCATTCCTTTCTCAATCAATATCATCTCTTTGAACAAGACTAAGTCTATCACCGGAAGTTTGAATTTATTTGAATACCATGTTAAATGTTGGTAAAAAAACAGAAGGAAGATCTCCTGCTAAAGATCTTCCTTCTTACTAATTTCTTTATTTAATTTTCTTTGTCTCCATAAACATCATGAAAAATGCTGCCAGAAGAAGTGCAGAACAGATCAAAACGGCATTGTGAGAAAGCACATTTCCTGCCGCCGTGCCTGCTGCCGCACCTACTATAAAAAACAAAATAATCCCAAAGTATTTCAGGCTCCTGTTCAGCAGTTCCCGGTCTTTCGTCTGGAAATATTGAAACAGGATTTCCATTCCGCTTCTTAAGTTTCCTGTGCACATGGTCGTCGCATAGGCATTTCCGTGTACCTTCCGAAATGTCTCCACCTGCATGGCACAGACAAAGGATATGATCACATTGGCGATCATATCCGCCTCTCCCGAAGGAATAAAGGCAGCCAGGCAGATCATCACCGCTTCGATCATGACAATGATCTGTCTCCAATGGATTTTAGGATACTGTTTAAAATACTTCTTAATGAGTTCCACCACAATGACTCCGGCCGCAAAGGCCAGAATGGGGATGGCGTAATGGACAGCCCCCTGCCACTTTCCTTTTTGCAGGCTGATGCCCAGCAGTACGATATTTCCGGTCTGGGCATTGGCAAACACTCCGCCTCTGAAAAGATAACTGTACGCATCCAGAAATCCCCCGACAACTGCCAAAACGGCACCCAGCTGAAAAGCCTCGGACATCTGGATTTTCTTATGCTGTTTCACTGAATCTGCCTCCCTTAACCGCGGTAAAATTCCTGAAGAGCCCTGATCATATATTCTGTGTCCCTGGCTCCTGCCGTCTCATAGGCAGAATGCATGGCAAGCTGGGCAAGGCCGATATCCACGGCTTTTAACGATACACTGCCCGTCAGAATATTTCCGAGAGTGGAGCCTCCCGGCAAGTCTGAACGGTTGTGGAAGGTCTGATAAGGAACTCCGGCTTTTTCACAGATATGTTTCATCATCGCACCGGAGTATGCATCCGTCGTATATTTTTGATTGGCACTGTACTTGATTACAATTCCTTCATTCATATACGGCCGGTTCGTAAGATCTGCCTTTCCGGGCTGGTTTGGGTGTACCGCATGAGCATTGTCCGCAGAGATCATAAAGCTCTCCGCCACGGCCATCCGGTACTGCTCCCCGGTTCTCCCCAGCGCCTCATTTACCCGCCACAGAACATCTTCTAAAAATGTAGATCCGGCTCCCTGTTTTGTTTCGCTGCCGACCTCCTCATTGTCAAACGCACAAAAGACATTCATATACTCTCTGCCCTCACTGTTGACAAAAGCCTGCAAAGATGCGAATACACACTGAAGGTCATCGAGCCTCGGTGCCGACATAAACTCGCCGTTTGCTCCCCATACAGTTCCCGGCATCCGATTATACAGGTAAAGATCTGTACCGAGAATATCATTTTCATTTACACCTGCCTCGGATGCAGCTGTCCGCATAAATGTCTTTTCGGCTGTCTGGTCCCCCAAGACAGGAAGCATATGAATCTGAGGGTTCAGTGCGTCATCCTCTGCTCCCCTTTTCATATGGATCGCAAGCCTTGGGATCATCAAGAGATCTTTCTCTATATGAATCAGCTTTTCCGTAAGTTTTTCCCCGTCTCCCACAATAATTTTTCCTGCCACAGAGAGCGGACGGTCAAGCCAGGAGTCCATGAGCATTCCCCCATATTTTTCGGTATTTAATTTTGTATAATGCTTTTCTGCCTGTAATTCCATATTCTCTTTGATCTTAAAAGCGGGTGAGTCCGTATGGGATGCGGTAATATGAAACCCTTTTAATTTTTTCTCCGGTATACAGAAAGCAGCCAACGAAGAACCGTTTCTGCTGGTAAAATACTTACCGCCCTTTTCTATCTTCCATGCCTCCTGCTCCCTCAGTTCCGTAAATCCATTTTCTGTCAATTCTCTCTTTATCTGTTCCACAGCGTGATAGCTGCACGGACTCTTTTCAATAAACTGAAACAACTGCCGGTTAATCTGATCTGACATGTTCTGCCTCCTTCTCAGCATCTCTTCTTTATAAAAACAAAAAATAAGTTTACCAGGCAAAAAAATAATAAAATAATTGTAACAGGCAAACATTTTATAGCCTGAAACTCATTTCCTGCCCAAATCATAAAAACTATCAAAACAATGGATGCCGGAATTATATATCCAAATCCCTTCTTCATGTTTAATAGTTTTATCTGTATATATATACTTAGCATTAAAACAATAATCACAGCAATTGTATATAATCTATAACTGTCCATTTTACTATAACCCCCTGTCTCATCTGATCAAGTCAATGCATTTTTACTTCTAAATTAAGCCCTATTATATGCCAATCAACTTCAAATGTAAATTATCTGATTCCCCATACCCTTAATAGAACAAAAAAATAGCAGCCAGAAAGACACCTTTCCGCTGCATATTCTTTCGATATAAAATTCTTAGCAATCAGATTCCCGCCAGGTGCCTTAAGGATTCCTTCAGTGCTTCCTGTTCCTGCTGTCCCATATCTTTCAGTACGATTCTGTTGACCTCTTCCACTGTTTCGAGAATCGGTTCTTCCAAGTCATTCCCCTTATCCGTCAATATAATCTCTACAAAACGCCGGTCTTCTTTGCTGACTTTTCTCTTGATCAATCCCTTTTTCTCCATTCTCTCAAGAACACCTGAGATTGTAGAGTTTTCCAGCCTCAGTTCTTCTGCGATCTCCTTCGGGCTGTTTTTCTTTTTCACCCAAAGACAGTACATCACACCGTACTGAACCGGAGTCACATCAAATTTTGAAAGCTGTGCGCTCATCTCCTGAAACACCGCGTGCTGGGCGGTGGTCAAAAGATAGTTGATACATTGATTCAATTCCATCGGTTCCTTGTCCCTCCTACACAAAACTGCATGCAGACACTTCAAATTGTTTGCATGCTATATATCTCATCATATCTGTTACAAAAACTTCTGTCAAGAAGACAAACTATTATTTTAAGGCTTTTCATCATTCTTACGAAACATAAAAATGGGGATGCCATAAATGACATCCCTGAAAACTTAGGATTCATATTCCAAAATCATACTATCTGAAAATCGCTCCGCTCACAACCAGCTTCTGGATCTCGTTGGTTCCCTCGTAGATCTGAGTGATCTTAGCGTCTCTCATCATACGTTCTACATGGTAACCCTTCATATATCCGTTTCCGCCCAGCATCTGCACCGCCTCTGTTGTCACGTGCATGGCCGCCTCTGTACAGAGGTATTTTGCCTTTGCTGCCGGAATGGAATAGGATCTTCCTTCCTGTTTGTCCGTAGCCGCTTTGTAAAGCATTAGTTTTGCGGCATCAATTTCCATTTCAAGTTCCGCCATCTTAAATGCAAGATACTGGTTTCTGTATAATGGTTTGCCAAACTGTTCTCTCGTCTTTAAGTATTCTTTTGCAATCTCAAATGCACCTTCTGCAATTCCAAGTCCCTGTGCAGCAACACCGATACGGCCTCCGTCCAGAGTCTTCATCGCCAGTTTAAATCCGTCTCCGGAAGGAACGATCATATTTTCTGCCGGCACCCGTACGTTTTCCAGTATCATCTCTGAAACCTGTGCGGAGCGGATTCCCATCTTATCTTCCACTTTGCCCACTGAAAATCCGGGAGTTCCTTTCTTCACCACGAAACAGGACAGTCCCTTGGCTTTCTTCTCAGGTTCCGTCAGGGCATACACCGCCGTATAATCGGCTAAAGGCCCGTTCGTATTGAAGCATTTCATACCGTTTAATATGTACTCGTCTCCGTCTCTTTCCGCAACTGTGACACATCCTCCTGCATCAGATCCCGCATTCGGTTCTGTGAGACCGAAAGATCCGAAATGCTGTCCTGACAATACCGGTGCCAGAAATTCATTCTTTTTCTCGACCGGAGCGTCAGAATTCATAATACTTCCTCCATATAAGGAAGTGGATACAGAATATGAAATCCCCACAGAAGCATCTACTTTAGAGACCTCCTCCACTGCCAATACATAAGACAGGTAATCGGCTCCCTGGCCTCCGACTTCTTTCGGATAAGGAAGTCCGATCAGTCCAAGATCTCCCATCTTCTTATAGAGATCTACCGGAAATTCACTGTTGGCATCTCTCTCTAACACTCCCGGCTGTAACTCCGTCTGAGCAAAGTTTCTTGCTGTCTCCTGAATGGCTGCCTGCTGTTCGGTTAACTCAAAATTCATAAATAATTACTCCTTTCGCCCAAAATAGACTATAAACTTAACATAAATGTACCATTTTATTTCCCTATATTTGTATGCCAATATTTTGTAAGCTAAATATATCACTCCTTGTGCATATTGTCAATAAACTTTTATATTTTTTTATATAATTATACAATTTAAATAAAACATATTGATAAACCATTGACAAGCAACCAAAAATAGTCCATATTAGAAGCATAAATAATATTTTGTATCCCAAATATTTGTACGCCAATATGTTAATTTTCTAACAAGAGCTGATCAAGTGCAATGTATATGTTATTTCAAGGAGGATTTACAATGAACAATTTATTAATGGAAGTAGAAAACGAGATCGCAGTAGTTACAATCAACAGACCAAAATCTTTAAACGCCTTAAACAGTGAGACATTAGCAGAATTAGACCAGTGCTTTTCCGAGATCTCCCGCCGTAAGGACATCAGAGTTGTTATCCTTACAGGATCAGGTGAAAAATCATTTGTGGCCGGAGCCGATATTTCTGAAATGGTCAATGCCTCTCCTGCAGAAGGAAGACAGATGGGTCTGCTGGCAAAAGAAGCATTCCTTAAATTAGAGACAATGCCTCAGGTAACGATCGCCGCAGTCAACGGATATGCACTCGGAGGCGGATGTGAAATCTCCATGGCCTGTGACATCCGTGTAGCCGCAGAAAACGCAAGATTCGCACAGCCGGAAACAGGACTAGGAATTCTCCCGGGATTCGGCGGAACACAGCGTCTCTCCCGCTTAGTCGGAAAAGGCCGTGCAAAAGAACTGATCTTTACATGTGACCAGATCGATGCTGAGGAGGCTTACAGGATCGGACTTGCAAACAAGGTAGTTCCTCAGACAGAACTGATTGATTACTGCAAAAAGATGGCAGCAAAGATCATGTCCAAAGGAAGTTATGCCATCTCTCTTGCAAAAGAAGCGATCAACACAGGCATGGATACCGATTTAAGCAGCGGACTTACATTAGAGGCAGACTTATTCGGACTGGCATTTTCTACGGAAGACAAAAAAGAAGGCATGACCGCATTCCTTGAGAAACGCAAAGCAGATTTAAAAGATTTCTAAAATAAATGAAGGAGATAAACTATGGGAAAAGTTAAGATTATTACAGCAGATCAGGCAGCTGCCCTGGTAGAAGATAATACAACCGTCACTACCAGCGGATTTGTTGCCAGCGGAATGCCGGAAGCCCTTACAAAGGCTCTGGAAAAAAGATTTTTGGAAACCGGTTCTCCGAAAAACCTGACTTTATTTTACGCTGCTGCCCAGGGAAACCGTGACGGAAGCGGTGCGGATCATTTTGCCCATGAAGGAATGACCAAACGTGTCATCGGCGGACACTGGAACATGGTCCCGACGCTTGGACAGCTGGTCCTTGACAATAAAATCGAAGGATACAATCTGCCCCAGGGCACTCTGGCACAGCTCTATCGTGCCATCGCCGGTCATAAACCCGGCGTGATCACTCATGTTGGATTAAATACATTTGCCGACCCGCGCATTGAAGGCGGCAAATTGAATGACATTACGACCGAGGACATTGTAGATGTGATCGAGATCTTAGGAGAAGAGAAATTATTATATAAATCTTTTCCGCTGAACATCGGATTCATACGGGGTACATATGCTGACGAACACGGCAACGTGACACTTTCCCATGAATGCTGTACAACGGAAGTCACAACCATGGCTCAGGCCGTGAAGAACAGCGGCGGAAAAATTGTAGTACAGGTGGAAAAGGTCGTCGCAGACGGCACCTTAGATCCAAAATTGGTCAAGATCCCGGGAATCTATGTGGATGCAGTCGTGGAAGCAGAAGACATGAAAGACCACGAACAGTGCGTGGGATGCGACTATGACGGTGCTATGACCGGAGACTTCCGTATTCCTTTGAGCAGCCTTGAGTATCCTCCTCTTTCCGCAAAAAAGATCATCGGACGGAGAGCTGCCATGGAACTGACAGAAAACACCGTAGTCAACTTAGGCATCGGTATTCCTGAATATATCTCTATGGTTGCCAATGAAGAAGGCATCGGAGATTACATGACTCTGACCGTAGAGGCGGGACCTGTCGGCGGTGTGCCTCAGGGAGGAGCCAAATTCGGAGGGTCCGTCAATCCCGAGTGTATCTTAGACCAGCCGTACCAGTTTGATTTCTATGATGGAGGCGGTGTCGACTATGCATTCTTAGGCCTCGCACAGGCGGACAAAGACGGAAACATCAATGTCAGCAAATTTGGTCCAAGGATCGCAGGCTGCGGCGGTTTTGTAAACATCACTCAGAATGCAAAACGCTGCTACTTCTGCGGAACCTTTACTGCAGGCGGTTTAAAAACGTCGGTAAAAGACGGAAAACTTGTCGTTGACCAGGAAGGAAAATCCAACAAGTTCCTGGATACAGTTGAACAGATTACGTTCAGCGGCGAGTACGCAAATAAAGTCGGCCAGCCGGTTCTCTATATCACAGAGCGCGCTGTCTTTGAACTGAGAAAAGACGGTGTCTATCTGACAGAAGTTGCCCCTGGCATCGATATCCAAACACAGATCATCGACCATATGGGATTCACTCCTAAAATGGACGGTACGCCAAAGCTTATGGATGAAAGAATTTTCAGAGATGAGCTGATGGGTCTGAAACACGATTAGCAATCCACAAATAAAGGAGGGTTTTTGTGAATTTACAAATCTTAGTCTTAGTCCTGGCGATTGTCCTGTTCGGAGTCTTAGCTTTTAAACAGATGAGTGCCCTGATCCTGGCTCCCCTTGTCACGATCTTCGTGGTCATCTGCTCTAAGCTTCCAATCCTGGACTCGCTGAAAAATGCATTTATGCCTGCAGCATCCGACTACGTGACAAAGTATTTTCTCGTATTCTTTGTCGGCGCACTGTTCGGCTCCGTTTATCAATATACCGGAGCCGCAGAATCCATAGCCAGAGCGATCGCAGGGCTCTGCCGCGGAAAATTCGTGGCACCGATCATCATGATCATCACCGGTCTTTTGACCTTTGGAGGAGTCAGTGGCTTCGTTGTATTTTTTGTTATCTATCCAATCGCATTAAACTTATTCAAGGAAGCGAATCTTACAAGAAGGCTCATCCCGGCCGCAATCTCTGCCGGATGCTGGACCTGGTCCATGAGCGGTCCCGGTTCTCCTTCTATTCAGAATGTCATTGCCATGGATAACCTTGGCACACCGGCAACAGCCGCATTTGTTCCATCTCTGATCACGACTGCGGCTATGTTTATCATGATTTTTGTCTGGCTGGAAATGCGGGCAAGAAAGTTTACGAAAAAGGGATATCGTTTTATCGATAAGTCCTTAAAATATCAGCTGAGTGAAGAAGAGATGGCCATCGATGAAGATAAAAATCTTCCCCACGTTGCTATCGCTGTCCTTCCGATTGTGCTCATTCTGGTGCTCTTCAACATCGTGAAGCTTCCTGTGGAGACATCTGTATTTGCAGGTGTAGCCCTGGCTACCATTCTGATGTTTAACAGAGTCAAGGGCATCAACGAATGGATCAACGTATTTAACAAAGGTGCTTCTGACTCCGGCGTTGCTATCTTAAATACTGCAATCGTTGTAGGTTTTGGAGGCGTTGTACAGAAAACTCAGGGCTTTACCGACCTGGTTGCCGCTCTGAAAGACATGAGCATGCCTCCTCTGGTGTTTGTAATGATCACCGTGGCTGTCTGTGCAGGAGCCTGCGGCTCTGCTTCCGGCGGTATGGGGGTTGCCTTTAATGCTTTGAAGTCTACCTATATTAAAATGGGAATCCCGCTGCCTTATGTGCACAGGATTTCCGCCATCGCAGCCGGTACTTTAGATACACTTCCTCATCAGGGAGCGCAGATCACACTGCTCGGCATTTGTAAAATGACCCATAAAGAAGCTTACTGGGATATTGCGGTTACGCAGATTATCATACCATTTATATCCTGCGGAATCTTTATCGTCTTAGCTTCTTTTGGATTATAAACTTAACATTGAAGATCCGGTCCTCCGGGTCTTCTTTTTTACAACGGCAGTTTCAAAAATTCTTCCAATATCTTTTTTGCATCTCCCACAATGCCATAATCGCAGTATTTAAAAACAGCTGCATTCGGGTTACTGTTCACTGCGATCACTGTCCCGGCCCTGACTCCGGTCATGTGCTGAACCGCCCCGGAAATTCCAAATGCTATATAAATGTCCGGTTTCGTTATACACCCTGTCTGTCCAATCTGCTGCTCCGGAAGCATCCACCCTGCATCCACACACGGCCTTGTACATCCGGCCTGTGCTCCGATCCTTTCGGCGAACTGTAAAAGCAGCCGAAATCCCTCCGGACCTTTCAGCCCTCTTCCCCCGGCCGCAATGATATGTGCATCTTCCAGGGAAATCTTCTTTTCTTCTTTTATAAGATCCAGTGTTCTTTTTCTTTCTGTTATCTCCTGCAGCCAGTCTGCCGAAAACGCAGTAAACTTTCCTTCTCTGCCGTCTGTCTCACAGGCCTTTTTAAATACTCCCGGCTTTGCCAGCGCCATCTGCACAGGAGCCTCCGGCATCGAAACCACAGACATGCTCTTCCCGTCAAAAGCAGGCTTAGTGACCAGCAGTTCCCCTGTTTCCTTGTCAATCTCCAATCCGGCAGCATCCGTAATCACTTCTGTTCCAAGCATGGCGGCCAGAGTCGGCAGCAGTGTCTTTCCGAACAACGTTGCCCCTCCCAGAATCATATCCGGTTTCTGCTCCTTAACAATCTCATACAGAATCCTGCTGTGAGTCTCCAGCTGCTTTTGTTTAAGACTTGGATGATCCGCCGCTATGATTCGGTCTGCGGGATACCTGAGAAGATCCTTACATGTTTTTTCGACATCATTTCCCACGATTGTCAAAATCAATTCTGCATCCAGAGAATCTGCCAGCTTCCTGCCTTCTCCCAGAAGCTCAACTGTCACGTGGGCCGCATGTTGATTCTGTATCTCTCCTATGATCAAAATTTTTGATGTTTTCTTCATACGGCCTCCTTTTCTTTGATCAGCTGCCAAAGCTTTTCCGCCAGCTCCTGCTCGTCTCTGCCGGTCAGCATCTGTCTGTTTTTCGGCGCCTCATCCGGTATATACTCCCGAACCTGTTTTATGATCTTTTTTGTTTTCCCCTGTTCGGCCTTCGAAACAGGAATCACCGTACTCTCTGCATATGCGGACATAATGTCAGCAACATTCGGGTGTCTCAGCGCATTGTCTTCTCTTACCGAGAGAACCAGGGCAGGCAAAGAACTCTCTGTCCGCTCTGTTCCCTCTAAAGCCATACACCAATTAAATATTTTCTTGTCTGAAACTTTCATTTTTTTTGAATAGGCAATCAGAGGAATCTTCAGGAAAAATGCCGTTATGGCCGCCATATGGGCAGCATCCCCGTCAATGGCCTGACGGCCGCACAGAATAATATCAAACATACCTTCTGCCTCTATCGCCCCGGCAAGCAGTTTTGCGCTGTGGCTGATATCGCCGGTTTCCTTTTTAAAGACCAGAACCGCTCTGTCCACTCCCCATGTCAAAGCCTCCCGCGCAGTCTTCTCTGCTTCCGGCGGACCGATCACCATGGCTGTCACTGTGCCCCCCCCCTCCTGATCTCTCAGATTCAGAGCTTCTTTCAAAACATTTTTATCACTGTCGCTGATCCCTTCCGCAGTCTGATATTTCACTTGTTCCTCTTTTGGCGGAACTTCTTTTAAATAAACCAATATGTTCAACCTTTTTTCACTCCCTTCCCAGCCTTAATCCGAAGTTTATTTCAAATAAAGTTGTTGACTCTGAAAAACTGCTGTGCTATGATACGCATACAAATTAATTTGCATCCCATTAGTTCGTATGCTAATTAATTATTACTGTTATATTACCACCATTATTTTTATCTGTCAACGATAGAAAGTGAGGATTCTGTTATGCCATTGATTCAAGTAGACTTACAAAAACAAGATGATAAAAAAAGACTGAAAAATATTTTGGATACCATTCACGAATGTGCGGTTGAAGCCTTTGAAATACCGGAGCGGGACCGCTATCAGATCGTCAGTCAGCACGATCCGGAAGAAATGATCCTCCTAGATACCGGCCTTGGATTTGAGCGCACAAAGGATCAAATCGTGGTCCGTGTCACAAGCAAACAGAGACCCCGGGAGAAAAAAGAAAAACTTTACTCCCTGCTCTGTGAAAGACTAAATGTAAACTGCGGGATTCCGCCAAAAGACCTGCTCGTCTCCATAACAGAAAACAGCGATGCCGACTGGAGTTTCGGATTCGGGAAAGCCCAATTTCTGACCGGAGACCTCTAAATTACTCAGAGCCCAGACAGGCAGCCACTAAAAGAACATTGACTGCCTGTCTGCAAGTTTATTTCTTTGTTCTTCTCCAAAGTCCGCATGCCAGCCCCGCTGCTGAAACTGTACATAAAATCAAAAGATACCCTTTTCCCCCGTCGCTCGTCTCTGCGATAGTTCTCTCTACTTTCTTCTTTTCAGGTACCTCTCTGTATCCCCATGTATTCCCGCTCTCCCGGTCTGTTGTCTCCGTTTTTTCTGAAGCGGTTTCACTGTCAGCCGGATCTTCTTCCGGTGTGATCTCCCATTTTGCTCTTAAAACTATATTCTGATGGACCGGCATGTTAAAATCCCATAGTACTTCTCTGCCATCATCATCTGTAACATACCATCCTTTGAATGTATAGCCTTCTCTTACAGGGTCCTTTGGCTCTACTGCTGTCTTTCCGCCTTCAATGATCTGGTCCCGCGGAGCATTTTCGCCGCCGTTGGGATCAAAACTTACCACATGGCTTCCGGTCAATGTCACTTTGACTGAGGCACTGCCTCCCTCTATTACAAATGTGAAATCAAAAGTTCCTGTCTTTCCTGCTGCCTTAGCCTCATTGATTATCTGAAGCTGCTTTTCGTCAACGCACAGGTCTGCATTGTCGCCATATTGATCTTTGCCCTTTGCCTCACATAAATCAATCATATCTTTTACGGCAAGCTGTTCTCCTCCTGTTTCCAAAACCACATCATTGGCGCCGATAAACGGATTGATATTTTCTTTGCCGTAATCTGCGCTGTCACTGCCTCTCTGACGCAGAAAAACGGTAATCTTCACATCTGTTCCCTCCGGCGTCCGGAACGTAAGCGGATATCCCCCAATCTCACCTGCTATTTTAGCATCATTGATACATTTAACTTCTTCCAAATCCGCAAATCCAATGTCTTTTAAAGCAATCTTCTGACCCGTGTTATCCTCTGCTTTTACCCTGGAAATCTCTTTCAGCTGTTCCTCTGTAAATGCCTCTCCTCCGGTTTTGCTTATGATATTTTTAGCCTTGATAATCTCCCCATTGTCAGGATTCTCTTCGGCTTCATCAAACGTACCGTTTAACGTTACCCTGACCGTAACAGAAACACCGTCCGGAGCCGAAAAAGTAAGATCAAAAATTCCGGATTTTCCATCTGCCTTCGTCTTGTTAATCTTCTGCACTTGTTCCTGATCAAGCTGAAAATCTTTCAGTTCTATATTATTTCCTTTCTGATCTTTCCCTTTTACCTGCCCATACTGTTTCAGCTGTTCTTCTGTAAACGGATCTCCTCCGCTGTCTTTTTCAAAATGGTTGGCTCCGATCAGCGAAATCGGATCTTCTTCTTTATAATCCTGCGCATCCGTACCGTTGTTTCTCAATGAAACTGTGACTGTCACCTTTGTACCACTTTCCGTGCGGAAAGTCAGAAAAAAATCCCCTGTCTTTCCTTCCTTCTTAGCCTGATTGACCGCACTAAGCTGGCTTTCGTCATCCAGAAGCAATTTCTGGTCATCTATAGTATTTCCGTTTTTGTCTTTTGCAGTGACTTTCGCCAGAGTCCTGATCTGTTCCCGGCTGAATCCCTCTCCGCCTGTCCTGCTGATGACATGATTTGCGCCGATCTGTTCTTTTGTTGCAGAATCAATACTGTTGCTGTCCCTGAATGGTCCAAAATATACTTGTGTGAAAAAGTTTCCCACAGAAAAAGAACTCTCCGCTGCAAACGGGGTGTTCTCTGTAAATATAAAGTCCGTCAGAGATGTCCCATCCTGTACGTATCCCTGATAACCGGTTTCCGGTGCAGCCGTAATCCCTGATACCTTTCCATTTCCTGCCGCAGATCCTATTCCAGGCATTTTTGACTTAGAATCGCCGATGGCTGTCACAACTGTATCTCCTCCGCTGATACGGATATTGCGTGTGATCATAGAATCACCAGGATCTCCCATGGAAGCGCCGATTCCCGGGGCATTTTCTCCTCCCCGGGCTTTGACAACCCCTCCGCTGATGTAAACTCCATCGACTTTGGTCCCATATCCTGATCCGATGCCGGAACCATGGCTTGTCCCTATGGCTTCTACATTTCCTCCCTTGATATAAATATCTTTGGCATAACATGATGAAACATAATGTTCCGTCCAGCAGGCAGCCCCGATCGCCGGGCAGTGTTCACCTCCAAGAGCTGTGATATTACCTCCCTCGATCGTAAAATTACAAAAACCGGATTCCTTTGGATTCGTTCGGTTCTTTATGCTGTTTCCCAAAGCTCCCACATGATATCCTACGCCTTGTACCGTGATACTTCCGCAGGCTGCATCGCATTTGTGCCCTTTTTGTCCGCTGTTTACACACCTCAGTGTAAGACTTCCATCCATGCCGTCCTTCGTAAGGGCATTGCTCTGATCTTTTGTACAATATAGGCGGTTTTTTCCAACCAACGTAATAGTCACATCTGCATGAGAAACATTCAGACTATCCGTCGCAGCACAGGAGATATCAACATTTTCAAAAGTAAGATCTGTCTTCACTTTAGGCTCAACAACAATGTAGTATTTTGTAGTCTTCCCGGTGATCCGGTATCCCTGCGGATTCAGGGCACCGCTGTCAGCCGGAGTATCGCCTACCAGAGCACCGGTGGCAGTGATCCTGATATTCCCTCTGCTTACATCCAGAAGAACCTGCCCGTCCTTTGCTTTCTTTACTGCATGCTTTCTCTGTTTTCCTGATTTCTCCTCAGTTTTCAATTCGGATTCATCTTTAAACGATTCCTTCAGCTCCGGAATTTCCTCCGTGTTCGCTGCTTCTTTTGTTTTTGTCTGTTCCGGTTCCCGGGTTAATTGATGTACTTCAGTTCCGTAAATACCCCCCCCCGGATTTTCCAGACATTTCCTGATCTTCTGCTCTCAAAATCGTTCCGGCTCCGGTTCCCACAGCCAGAATCAGTGCGGCCGCCACGATCCGTCTCTCCCATGGTTTCTTCATTCTTTCTCATCCTTTCCATTGCCTTTCAGCGCGCTCTTCCGGGCAATAAATAAATTTTGTCTCTATAAGAACCTTGTCCTCAAAAAAGGGTTAGATAAAGATTGATTTTTTAAAAAGAAGCATGGACCCAGGAGAAAGAAAGGTCCATGCTTCTTACTATGCAGATCAATACTTAACAATTCATTTTAAGCCAGGTATTGGAGGGTTTGGCTTTAAGTATATCTTTTGATTGTTTTTATTTTTAGGAGTTTCAGTGGCATAAATCTGCATTAATCTATATTTAAGTACGTAAAACGCACGTACTTACTGCGTTGGAATTTACCACAGATTGCGGTAAATTTCTTTGACTTCTTCTGCAGTGATGTCTTTTCTTGTGTTGGACGGGCTTCCGCTGTCCATGGCATCGTTGGCCATTTTGTCGATCACACCGAAGAATTCTTCTTTATTGATTCCATATTCCTCTAAGGAAGGAGTTTCAAGCTCATCGCAGATATCCACAACTGCCTGAAGGAATTTTTCACTTGCTGCCTGGTCTGTATCAGTCTCAGCTGCCACATTAATCGCTTTGCCAAGTTCACCAAAACGGTCATAAGCTCCATCCAGTGCATAGATAAAGCACTCTTTTAAAAGCATAGCATTGGAAAGTCCGTGTGCAACATGGAACATGGCACCGATCGGACGGCTCATTCCATGCACTAAGGTTACTGACGCATTGTTAAAAGCGATTCCTGCTTCCAGCGCCGCAATTGACATCTGTTCTCTTGCTTCTACATTCTTTCCGTCTTTGAATGCGGCAGGAAGATACTTGAAAATTCTTTTGATCGCAGAAAGCGCAAATGTATCGGATAATGGCTGTGCCAGCTTTGATGTATAAGCCTCTGCCGCATGAGTCAGAGCGTCAAGTCCTGTAGCCGCAGTGATCTTAGGAGGTGCAGTCATTGTAAACTGAGGATCGATGATGGCAAGATCCGGCATTAAAACAGCGCCTTTGAGCAGCATCTTGATATCATTTTTCGTATCTGTAATGATGGTAAACTGAGTTGCCTCAGAACCTGTACCCGCTGTGGTAGGAATGGCAACAAGTGTCGGTGTTTCCTCTGTGATCACTTTTCCCATGTAATCAGAAATCTGTCCGCCGCTGGTTACCAGTGCACCGATCGCTTTCATAGAGTCAATCGGGCTGCCGCCTCCAAGAGCGACAATAAAGTCACATCCTTCTTCTTTATAAAGATTAAGGCCCTCTTCGATCATTGTGTCGGTCGGCTCACCGTTGATCTCACTGTAGATCACATATTCAATGTTCTGGTTTTTTAAAGCAGTTTCTACTTTTGCTGCGTTTCCAAGCTCGACCATCACCTTATCTGTAACAATCAGCGCCTTTTTGCCGAGAGTTCCTAATTTTCCTTCTGCCATATCGAGTGCGCCTTCGCCAGTATAAATCTGGCCCGGCGCAATAAATTCTCTTGCCATATTCTTATCCTCCTATGCTTTCTGATATTTTTCTGTTTAAAATTCCGCATCATGAAGCCATACGTAGCGCTCATCTTCATTTCTGTCTGTCTGGAGCCACGGATTTCCGTCGAGATGGCGGATCATCCAGCAGGTATACATCTGGTATCCCGGAGCAACTGCCTGGGGATGGAGTTCTCCTCCCGGAATCGCCGAAAAGCTTCCGTCTGTGCTCTTGAATACCTGGTCACCCACAAAGCTCGCCCCGAATCCTTCCGGATGGTCAAACAGGAAGTAATAAGTTTCCGGCTGCGGATGTCTGTGAGGAAGATATCCTGACCAGTTCCCGCGGTCATTTAAAACCTCACCCAATACCATGTTAGAGTATGGCGCAATGTTATGGTCAAAGATGGTATTGACACGGCGTTTCGCAACATTTCCGAACTTTCCTACGCAGGAATATCCCCAAGGAGCATCTTCCGGCGCATACAGTTTACTCTCAAATGTCTGGTCATTCATTGTGGACTGTACCAAGATTTCAGAGTCTGCTTTTGCTTCCACTATGACTTTGGCTCCTGTACAGATATGTACTGCCCAAGGTCCTTCTGTAAACACATCTTTTCTTGTAACTTCTTTGGAAGTTTCATCAAATGAGAAAACTACATCTCCTTTCAGCAGGAGGACCGCCGTCTCTTCCCCTGCCCTGCAGAAGGTCTTCACATCCCCCGCATTTAAGCGGAAGACGCGAATATCCATCAGCATTTCTTTATATTCATTATCGTATGTTGTTAAAACTTTTTCCCCGTTTGCATCAAATTCAGGATAGCCGAATACCTTTCCCATTATCATACCTCTTTTCTAATACTGTCTTGCGTTTGCACGGCCTTCTAATACTCCTTCACATGCTTTTCGCACGCTTTCTTTCTCAGAAGTTGTTGCAATGCCTACATTCCACCAGGATTTATAACCATCTGTCATCGTCTTAGGGATTACCTTTAAGTCGATCAGAGTCGCAACATCCTGTTTCTTTGCGTCGATCAGCGCCTCTTCCAGTTCTTTGATCGTTCTTACACTGTATGTCTTGAGTCCGTATCCCTCTCCGACTTTTGCATAGTCAACCGGGATCAGATCCCCTTTGATTTCATTTTTTTCGTCGCGGTATCTGAACTCTGTCGCAAGACTTCCCACACCATGGTTCATTTGAAGGTTGTTGATACATCCGAATCCGCAGTTGTCAAACACGAGGATATTGATCTTCTGTTTTTCCTGCATGGCCGTCATGATCTCACTGTGCAGCATCTGGAAGCTGGCATCTCCGACGACCACATAGGATTCGTGCTCAGGCTCTGCCATCTTTACTCCGAGAGCGCCTGCCACTTCGTATCCCATACAGGAGTAACCATATTCAGCATGGTATCCGCCCCGTTTGTCCGTAGTCCAGATCCTCTGCATACAGCTCGGCAGACTTCCCCCTGCTGTCACAATATTAGCGTCTTCATCAATCACCTCACGGATTTTGCACAGTGCGGCAGTCTGAGTGATAAGTCCCCCTGTAAGTTTTACGTATTCAGGAATCGTACGCGGATCTCTCGCTTTGATCTCCGGCTCAAAGTTATCACCTGTATACTCAATATTCGCAAGGCGGTCCATTTCTTTATCCCAGGCTGCCTTTGCGTCCTGGATCTCTGTTGTGTAAGCAGACTTGTATCCTTCCTCTTTTAGTCTGGCAGAAAGAGCTTCCACTGTCACTTTCGCGTCTCCGACAGCTTTCACTGCATCCATTTTATATGCATGGTATTTATTGTTGTTGATCGTCACCATTTTCACATCAGGATTTTTGAACTGTCCTTTGGATCCTGTTGTAAAGTCTGAAAGCCTGGTTCCCACTGCAATGACCACATCAGCTTCATCAGCGATGGTATTGGCAGCCAGGGTTCCTGTTACACCAATTCCTCCTAAGCAGTAAGGGTGGCTTGACTTGCAGGCGCTTTTTCCTGCCTGGCTCTCTCCGAACGGAATGTTAAAGTCTTCGCAGAATTTTTCTACAGCTTCTCCTGCCTCAGAATACTTCACGCCTCCGCCTACAATCACTAACGGATTCTTTGCTTCTTTAATAATATTAACAAGGTCCTCGATCTCTTCTTTTACTGCGCAGGGTCTTGTGATCCTATGTACACGTTTTTCAAACAGGTAGTCAGGGAAATCATAAGATTCTCCTTCTACATCCTGGGAAAGTGCGATGCAGACGGCACCTGTCTCTGACGGGTCTGTGAGAACACGCATTGCGTTTACCATAGCTGTCATCAGCTGTTCCGGACGGATGATTCTGTCCCAATACTTACAGACCGGTTTGAATGCATCATTTGTTGTTATTGAAAGGCTGTCGCTTTTCTCTAACTGCTGCAGCACCGGGTCCGGCTGTCTTGTGGCGAATGTATCGGCAGGCAGGACCAAAAGCGGGATATTATTGACGGTTGCCGTAGCCGCTGCTGTCACCATGTTTGCTGCTCCAGGTCCTACGGAAGACGCACATGGTATGATTTTTCTTCTATTGTTCTGTTTTGCATAAGCTGTTGCAACATGGCACATTCCCTGCTCATTTCGCCCCTGGAGAACTTTTAAACTTCCCGGGTTGGTGTCCAGGGCTTCTCCCAATCCAACGGCAATGCCGTGTCCGAAGATGGTAAAGATGCCTTCTACAAATTTTGTTTCTTCCCCGTCAAATTCCACATACTGATTGTCAAGGAACTTCACAAGAGCCTGTGCTACTGTCATTCTGGCTGTACTCATTTTCATATCCTCCTATACTCTCGCAATCATTTCGCCGTATTTTTCTTTTGTCTCGCGGATAAAATCTTTGACTTCCTGAGGGTTTGGAAGCTCTTCTGAACAGGAATGGCTTCTCACCATCATAGCCGCTTCCGCGCTTCCGAATTCCAGACACTCGATCATATCCCATCCTTCAAAGACTCCATATAAGAATCCGGATGCATAGCCGTCTCCGCCTCCGAAGCCTTTTAATGCCTCAACCGGGAACGGTTTGATTGAATAGTCATTTCCGTCATTGGTATATGCTGTAGATCCCTTCTTACCGTGCTTGATGACAACGATCTTTGCATTCTCATTGTTCCATGCCTGTGCAGATTCTTTGTCTGATCTGCCCGGTTTTATCAGTTTTTCTGTCAGGTCAAATTCTTCTCTGGATCCCATAATAATATCTGCCTCTCTGGCTACTAAAGAGTAGTAGATTGAGATTTCATCAGAATTTTTCCAGTTGTATTCTCTATAGTCAATATCGAAGATGATCTTTGTATCATTTTTCTTAGCAAGCATCACTGCTTTTAACACCGCTTCTCTGGACGGGCTCTGCGCCAATGCAGTTCCGGAAACCAAGATTGCTTTCGTGTTCTTTATGTATTCTTCGTCGATGTCATCCACAGATAACTGCAAGTCTGCGATACAGTTGCGGTACATTAAGATACTGCTTTCCTCTCTGGAGAGGATTTCTGTAAAGGTGAGTCCAAGTTTTTCTCCGTTGGTACATTTTGAAATATGGGATGTATCGATTCCTTCTTTATCAAAAAAATCTACTACGTACTCTCCGAACTGGTCGTCGGACACTTTTCCGATAAATCCTGCTTTCTTTCCGTGTCTCGTGATCCCCACCGCGATGTTTGCAGGTGATCCTCCCACATACTTCTTAAATGTGGTGCACTCGGATAACGGATGGAAATAGTCTACCGGATTAAAGTCGATGGCTACCCTTCCGATAAGCACTAAATCCATTGGTCTTGTCTGGTCAAATTCAACATACTTCATAACTTTCACCTCAGTTTTGTTTTCCACGCTCACTGCGTGTTATTTGCGTGTTTTATTGTTTTATTCACTCTTTTAAAATGCGTTTTGTGTGCTTTTCTTTATGTGTTTATATTATCACGCACGCTATTTGTGTGCAAGCACTTTTTATAAAAAAGATTGTTTTTGCTACATTTCACAAATGTATACACACTTCTTGAGTATTATTGCACAATTATATAACACGCATAAGCACGCAAATATACAAAAAAAAGAGGATTGAAACACTATGATTCTATGTTTCAATCCTTATTCAACTATGGCAAAATAACACCTTCTCTTGTTAAGCTGTCATCTTCAGCAGATTCTGCGGCCATGTTCCACATATTCCAACGATAATTTTTTAGCACGATTGGAGGAGCCCATTTCAAAACGTGACGAAAATAGTAATAAAAAACTGTCGTTGAATCGTTCCGTTTGTTTAATGGATACTTATCCAGTAGATATTGCGTCCATTTTCCATATGATTGGAGTGAGGCATTCTAAGAGCCGAACGGAAATCATGCGGAAAATGTCATACCCATAGGGCACACCGTATTTCATACCCTTTGGGTGGCGCGCTCTGCGCGATGAGGTATAAGTTATTTACCACTATTTCCGTCGCGCTTTTGAAATGCGCTCCTACAATAGCGGTAAATAACTTTCGAAAAGTGGCACCTTTTTTGACAGAGGCCCTTCTCCAACAGACATTACGTCCATTTTCCACATGATTGGAGTGAGGCATTCTAAGAGCCGAACGGAAATCATGTGGAAAATGTCATACATTATATTTATTTTTTATCTTTATATCTGTATAGATATGGTCCGTCTCCGGCATCTGTCCTTTTTGGATCATGTTATACAGAAGATTCGGAGGCCGGTATCCCTGTTCGTATCCTTCCTGGTCAATCAAAAAATCATACCGGTCTTCTTTCAGTGCTTTCGTATTTTTCGGCGTGGCGTCATACACTATGACATAAGGGCGTTTCTCAAGTTTCAGTTTCTCGAAAGCCAGACACACCCCGGCCTGCCCGCCGGATGCCACAAAGACACCGGAAAGATCCGGGGCGATCGCCATCGTATTCTCAATGATCTTCTGCACTTCCCTCGTCTCGTCAAAACTGCTCTGGACTCCGAGCAGTTCCATGTCAGGATATGCATTCTTAATCTCCTGTACGAATCCCTCCACACGGAGGCTGTTTACACTGTTAGTGAAAAACCCTGTGATCACAAGGACCTTCCCTTTTCCCCGTGTCAGCATTCCCATGAGTCCCGCGGCAGTACGGCCGCTTTTTTTGTTATCCAGGCCTACAAAGCACGCTCGTTTTGTGCCAACGATATCTGAGTTGAATGTCACTACCGGAATTTCTTTTTCTTCCATCAAGCGGTTCAGCCGTTCTCTCACATACTCTGACTGCACCGGCATGATCGCAAGGCCGTCGATCCCTTTTGATTCCAACTCATCAATCGCTTCCATCTGAGCCTCTTCATCTACTGATTCTATATCCTTTAATAAAAGTTCCACTCCTAAATATTCAAGTTCTCTCCCCGCATCCCGGATTCCCTCTTTGACCGGAATCATAAAAGAAGCCTCGGAGAGCTGGGTGATAACTCCGATTTTTATATGTTTGTCCGGATTCTGCGTGTTCTTTCTAGACTTTCTGTTGGAATGGTAGTCTAGTTCTTTGGCAATCGCCAGAATCCGCTCCGCCACTTCCGGCTTAATCCTGCCCCTGTTATTCAGCGCCCGGTCAACAGTACCACGGGAGACTCCGGCACGTTCTGCAATTTCTTTGATTGTTCCTGCCATGTGCTTTCCTCACTTTTTTCTTAAATTTTGACACATTGCACGCATTTGTTTTATTATAACCTCGCCTCTTACAAAAGTAAAGGTTTATCCCGTCTCCTGCCATTGCAAATCATACATAAATGGATTATACTATGAATATATTGAGTATAATAATCAAGTATAGAAGGAGGTTTTATTTATGAATCAAGCAGCAATGTTTCAGCTGAGCTACGGCCTTTTTGTTTTGTCTGCAAAAAACGGCGAAAAGGATAACGGATGTATCGTGAACACCGTACAGCAGATCACCACGACGCCGAACCGCATTTCCATAGCTGTCAATAAAGATAATTTCACCCATGATATGATCAAAGATACAGGTTCTTTTAATGTTTCCATTCTTTCCGAGGAAGTGACTTTTGACATCTTTAAGCATTTTGGATTCCAGAGCGGACGGGATGTTGACAAATTAAAGAACTTTTCTGACTATGAACGTTCCTCCAACGGTATCTTTTATCTGAATAAATACGCCAACGCTTTTCTCAGTGCTTCCGTCGCTGAGACTGTTGATCTCGGCACGCACACAATGTTTATTGCCGATGTGACAGACGGGGAAGTTTTATCGCAAGTTCCTTCTGTTACTTACGCCTATTACCATAAGCACATCAAACCGCAGCCTCAGGAAACAAAAAAGACAGGATGGCGGTGTAAAATCTGCGGTTATATTTATGAAGGCGAGGAACTTCCTGCCGATTTCATTTGTCCGATCTGCAAACATGGTGCTTCTGATTTTGAGCGCATTGTATGACATCTTCTGTATGATTTCCGTTCGGCACTTAGAATCCCTCACTCCAGTCATGCAGAAAATGGATATAATGTCTAACGGAATGATATTTCTTGAACAAAAAGGGGTTTTCAACGATTGTTAAGAAAACTCATAGCTTCGTTTGCTAAAAAGCAGCCAGATTTTTTCTGGCTGCTTTTGACTGTGCTTTATTTATATATTAATTCATATTTTCCATTCGGAAAACTGAATTTTATGTTCCTACTTAAAAAATTTCATTACTTCTTCCAAAGAACCTTCCCCCAATGTAAATTGCTCTAATGTTATATATCTTTTTTCTGCAATCGTGTATTCTTTTTCACAGCATAGGTTTACTATTTCTACTTCATTATCTAATGGCTTGTTCACATTTGATTTAGTCTGATAAGCCTCGAAATATCTTATTCCCAATCTTCGTTGGGACTCTGCGTTGATATGAATACCATCTGGATTGGAATATAATCGTTCTCCAGTTACAAAATAACAATTCCTATTATTTTCTGCGTATCTAAGTAATTCTTGATTAATCAAGTCATACTCTACACAACTTCTCCCAAAACCTGATTTCCCCAAATAATCGCCCAAACCGCCAACAATAAACGGAACCTCTGTAACGCCCAGTTCTTTTCTGAATGAATTAACTAAGACATCAAGTTTTCGATAATAGTCTTTATATTTCTCGCTATGGCTATCACTTTCTCCTTGATGCCACAAAATTGCAATTAATTCACTAGTTTTCATAGCAAACTTTGCCTCACTAATTGCATGGCAAAATAAAGTTTCTTCTGCATTCCATTCGTCAATAGAGCTACCTCCTTCTGCACAGGGAATTAGTCCAATCTGCTCACTTTCATTAGCATTGCACCAAGCCTGCGCAAATGATGCCGCTGGTCCAACACCAGCAACAGATCTGTCAAAATGAATGGGTTCTGACATCATCTGCCATCTACCATTTCTAAGCATAAGAATATTTTCGTTATAAATTGGCATGACTTCATGCAAAAAAACCACGTCCTGCCATATTAGATTGACCTATAAGTAAAACTGATTTCATTTTTAATCTCCTTGTAAATTCTGATTTATTGTTTTACAACGATTGTGATCAAGAGTAAGTCATCATTTTCTGTATTAGGCTGATTTTGACTATACTTAAACTATATGTGATTATGCATTGTTTGTATCTTAACTCATATTTTCCATTCGGCAAACCGGAATTTATGGTTCCCATTTCAGATAAACCATATCTACTAACTGAACTCCGCCTTCAAACATAGGGTGATCATAATGATCTGTAAAAAAATTCTTTACTCTGTGTGATTCTTTAAAACCGCAGTTTTTATAAAAAGAAAGCGCCGAATAACAATCACCGGTTCCGACGAACAGAGCACTGCAGTCAGAACAATAAGCAAACAGGAACTGTATCAGTTTTTTTCCATATCCTTTTCTCCAGTAATCAGGCAAAACCGCAATGTTTTTGAGTTCATAGACGCCATCATCTTCTTGTGTAATTACGCATTCAGCTTTCACACCATTATCATCCAAAATAAACATTTCGCCACGTTCAAGGTATTCGTCTATCATATTTTCCGATTCATCAGCCAGCAATAACAAGTCTATATAATTTTTCTTTTTGTCTGTAATTTTTCGTATATCCACTACATCCCTCCATAAATTCTAATTTTCATAACACTTTAACCTGAATTTTATCTGTCCAACTCTAAAAAATATTCTCGGTTATCAAAGTGACGAACTCCATCAACATGAGAAGTAATACCATCCCTTTCATAAACAAAACCAAGCTTCTCAAGCACCTTTGCAGAAGCAGGGTTTTCTTTTGCATGACAGCCAGCAATTCGTTTTATACCCAAATTGGCGGCAGCAAAACTGAAAATTGCCTGCATCGCTTCGGTGGTATAGCCGTGATTCCAATGCGTTTTCATGATATTATATCCGACTTGAAATTGTTGCCATCGTTCTTCCCAAATTAACCCACCGGAACCGAAAAGTTCCCCTGTTTCTTTCAATACAAATCCCCAAATGTAATTGTCATTTTCTAGGATATTTCCTATATCATCTTGTTTCCACTCAATTTCCTTCAGCCATTCAATTGTATCATCAATTGAATAGTGAGGAAGCCAACTTACATATTCCGCTACTTTCGCATCGCCCGTCCACCCATGATAAGCGATATCCGCATCTTCAAGCGTAAGCGGGCGGAGAAACAAACGTTCTGTTTCTATTATTTTTATCATTTCAGCATCCCTACAAATTCTAATTTATCGGGTACAGCATTTACCCCAAAGCATAGCATATAAGAGTTATTGCACCTTTGGTTTTACAATATAAATTGTTCCCTCAATAGCATAACCCAGCTTTTCATAATAAGGGTTGTTACCGCTTAGA
Source organism: Anaerostipes caccae L1-92 (assembly GCF_014467075.1). Lineage (NCBI taxonomy): Bacteria > Bacillati > Bacillota > Clostridia > Lachnospirales > Lachnospiraceae > Anaerostipes > Anaerostipes caccae. Next base: position 1,182,458 of record NZ_AP023027.1, on the reverse strand, counting down.
ACATATATCTCTTTGCCAGAAAAATCATTGCATACCTGCTCCATCAGCAGTCTGCCAAATTCTTTGCCGCGATGAGATTTATCCACCAGGAGGTCATAAACGTAAACACCAAACCCATCATCGTCTCGGCAGCGGATATAGCCGCAAAGCTGCTCCATTCCTCTCCCTCTCGCTCAAGCAGAGCAAAAAGCCGGCTTTTGTCTTCTGCATGAAAACGTCTAATCATAACTTGATTTTTTGACACTGTGTATTCCTCTCTATTTAGTTATTATCTACTCCTGATCCGTCAATGGCTGCTTTTATACAAGAAATACTAATCATGTAGAAAATGTCATATCTAGTTGATTCGCTCAGCATTCATTTCCGCATTAATATGCCATTCCCCATTTTCTTTTACGGTAACATTCTGCCAATGAAAACTATGGTCCTCGATCTTAGTAAAAACCCACTTTCTTCTCTTATCATTAATGAATGTAAGAACTATCATATCGTCTTGTTTTCTTGCTTCAAGTCTTATTATTTTTCCAGTGTAACCATAAGCGACATCCCATGCATGTGTATCGGGATTATAAATGCGAAGCGACGTTCCATATTCATAATCTGGCAGGATAATAACATCTTGAATTGCCATTCCTTCAAGAACCCATGAAAAGTGCCATTCACCTTTAACTACAAAACTATTGTTATTGTCTACATAGTCAATTTTCCAGCTGCCAATAAGTTTTCCAAAATAATCGTATTCATCAGGCAGTGCTGTATTTTTTCTTTCGCTTATCAGTGCTTCTAAAAAGTCCTGCATATTCTAACGCCTCCTCTAAAAATAAATAATATCTGTTACAAACTTTTGATATCTCTATATTTTTAATTCAGCACCAGTTTTTCAATGGCTTTGGCCACGCCATCCCTGTTATGGTCGTCCGTAATATAATCTGCTATCGCTTTCATATCATCTGAGCCGTTTTCCATGACAACTCCGATCCCGGCTGCCAAGATCATTTCATAATCATTTTCGGCATCTCCGCAGGCCATGACATTTTCCTTTTTCAAATCCAGATGTTCCATCAGGTGAGCAAGTGCATCTCCCTTATTACATGAATCAAGGGAAATCTCCAGATTATTTTTCAGAGAGGCCACAACCGTATATAATCCGCTTTCCGTCAATTCTTTTCTGGCTTTTGCCCGCTCTTCCTGATCTTCAAAAAACAGCGTCATCTTTTCAGATGTTCCGCCTTCCTGTATAATATAGTCCTTGAGATCTTCCACCGGTGTTCTGGATGCATGTATCATCTCCTCAGAATATTCTCCCAGATGAAACGACCCGAGTCTGTCCAGTTCTTCCTTATAGCAGTACACTTCTCCATCTTTGGCTATGCTCCGAAAAGCATGATATGGTCTGACATCTTCCAGGAGCTTAAGTACCTGATCCGTCTCAAACTGGTTCTTGTAGATTGATTTTTTCTTATGCAGATCATAAACTCTGGCTCCATTGCTCAGAATACAGTATCTCATTCTCTTAAGAGCCGTCAGCTTTTTCGGAAGGCCGTTCACTGACCGTCCGGTTGCAGGGACAATCTGAATCCCCCTGTCCATCGCCGCTTCTAAAACTTCTATTGTATGTTCTGTAATTTCCTTGCTGCTTGTCAAAAGTGTACCGTCCATGTCCATGGCGATCAGCTTAATTTCTCGTTTTTTCATCCCGTCCCCCGATGTTCTTTCCGTGTATTTCTGGTTTCTGTTTTATTATACCTCAGAAAAAAATTCCGGAAAAGACCTCCTTTCATTAAATTCCATATCTGAGCGCCATCTGAAACCCAGCAGTCTGTGTTCTCTAAAAACCTTCTCACAACTTACTAGTTCCTTCTTTTCAATTTACTCATAATATACTATAATAAAAGCAATGACAGATACTATATCAGAAAGAGGAATATATATGCGTACAAAACGAATCGATGAAATAGAACAGTATATTATACAAGAAAAATCGGTATCTCTCGACACCTTATGCGATGTCTTTCAGGTATCTAAAAATACGATACGCAGAGATATCGATACACTTGCAAAGACAGGAAAAATCAAAAAAGTTTATGGAGGCGTCACTCTCAATGAAACACTTCCTTCCAAAAAGCTGCTTCCATTTGCAGAACGCCACGAAAAATATATGGAAGAAAAAAAGGCGATCTGCCGCCTTGCCGCAGATCATGTAAAAGACGGGGATATTATTTATATTGATACCGGAACAACCTGCCATAACCTGGTGGATTATATTTCTGAAAAGCGCTGTACGATCATAACAAACAGCCTTCAGGTATCCTTAAAGGCCCTGCCGTATGAAAACCTTACCGTAATCTCTCTTCCCGGTTATTTAAAAAGAGAGACTCTTTCTTTCGTTGATGTAAAAATAGCAGACTATCTGAAAGCGTTTAATATCGGAAAAGCATTCATGGCATGCACAGGTCTTTCGATGGAAAACGGTCTGACCAATGCATCCGAAGAGGAGTACAGAGTAAAGGAGGCAGTCACTGCAAACAGTATGGAACGCTTTGTTCTCGCGGATCATTCCAAATTCGGCATCTTTTCTCTGATGACTTACTGCCCGCTGGAAAAGATCCATTACATTCTCACAGATCAGCCGATTCCGGAAGAATACGAGAATTTCTGCAGTATGAATTCTATCACTGTTGAAACAATAAGATAGTAGCTTTTCACAAATCAAAAACTGTTATGACGCAAAAATGCTCCGCAGGCTTCAAACGCGGAGCATCTATATAATGAAATCATCTCTTATTTACTTTTTCTGCGCTTTTCAATATAGGACAGGATCATATCCGCGGCATCTTCTGCAGTTGTTTTTCCCATATTCAGAGCCAGATCATAATTTCTTACATCGCCCCATTCCTGTCCCGTATAATAATTGTAATAAGATTCCCTTGTCTTATCTTCTTTTCTCATCTCTTCAAGGGTAACTTCCCTTCCCTCAGCTTTCGCAAGACGTTTCAGCCTATATTCATCATCTGCATAAAGAAAAACAGAATATACATTCTCAAAGTCTTTCAGGATATAATCAGCACATCTCCCAAGAAAAACTCCGGACCCGTATCCAGCCAGCTTCTGAATGATTTTTCCCTGCTCTTTATACATTTTGTTGTACACAGGAATATGACCCGGGGTTCCCATCATGACACTGAGACCTTCCATATATTTCGAGCTCTTCCTGTAGTTCAGCTCCTTCATAGATTCTTCATCAAAGGAATCAAATCCAATTTTATCCGCTGCCATATACAGAATTTCCCTGTTATAATACCAAACGTTCAATTTTTCTGCCAGAATTTCTGCTACTTCTGTGCCGCCGCTTCCATGCTGGCGTCCGATCGTGATCAATGTTTTTTCCATCTTTATTTCCTTCCTGATCTGCTGTTGGGTTATCTCATAAGATACCCATCTTATTTATAATTTATGACTATTATAGTTTCTTTAACTACAGTTTTCGCTCTCATTATACTCAATTCATTCCCACAATGCTATAATAACTTTCATTTTCAGCGGATCAATCATAATTTGTTATAAGAGTGGTCTGTCTCTTGTAAAGATTTCACAAACCATCATTTTTCAAAGGATACAAATCCGCAGTCCGTAGGATGATCCAGAATCAGCCCGTTCTTATGTTTCATAAGACAGCATCCGATGGTGAGATCCCCTCCGGCAGCGAGCATATTGAGGATTCCGAGCATGAAAAGCCTGTAATTAGGCACAGCCAGAGAGACAGCAAATATTCCCAGACCCAGCACACAAAAAGGGAGATATAATCCCACCGCATAACTGCTGAATTTTAGAGGCTCCTTACAATGGCAGTATGGTGTCAGAGAACTCCACATGAAACCAAATGCAATACTATGCCATCCCTTTTTGCAGCTCAGACTCCATCCTGCACCGTGCAGCATTTCATGAATGAAGATCGATACAAAGAACAGCCCAAGAAAAAGAACCAGATTTCTGCTGTCTATGGCAAAACCGTCCTTCCCCCAGCGAAGTGTGTAAATGATAAATGCTATAATACAGAACGGCCCTGCAGTCGCGAGTGCCATGACGTTTGCCTTCAGAATAGAGATAATCCCGGAAGATTCCTTGTACCCTGCTTCTTTCATTTCTTTTCTCGTCCTCTCATAGTTTTCGATGCGTTCCTGTTTCTTATCCTCTTTTTTCATACTTCTCTTCCGTCTTTCTTCATTATATACCCAAGTGCATACTACACTTCATTTCCTTTTTAATTTATCATATAACACCGGAAAAGTATTGTAAAATAATCGTAGAATTGCTGCACTTTACAAAAAAGCATCTCGAAGGCATACTGCTTTCAAGATGCTTTTTAAACTTATTTATTTTTCTTTTCTTCGTTTTTCGATGTATTCAAGGATTAAGTCTGCGCAATCTTCCGGGCTGAGCTTTGTCATGTTGACAGCCAGATCATAATTCTGAACATCGCCCCACTTTTGTCCCGTATAATAGTTATAATAAGATTCTCTTGTCTTATCTTCCTTCTTCAGTTCAGATTTTGTAAATTCCCTGCCTTCCGCCTCAGACAGATGTTTTAAACGGAATTCATCATCTGCATAGAGATAAATTGTATAAACATTTTCCATATCTTTCAGTACATAATCTGCACATCTTCCAAGAAATACCCCGGATCCGTATCCTGCAAGCTTGCGGATGATCTTGGACTGTTCCTTGAACATCTGATTGTAGACCGGAATATGTCCCGGTGTTCCCATCATGACACTCAGTCCCTCCACATATCTGGAACTTTTTCTGTAATTCAGCTCCTCGAGGGATTTTTCATCTAAATCATCTACGCCAATCTTTTCCGCTGCCATGTGCAGGACGTCTCTGTTATAGTACCATACATCCAGCTTGTCCGCCAAAGCCTGTGCAACCTTTGTTCCATCACTTCCGTACTGACGGCTGATGGTGATCAATGTTTTTTCCATAGTTTCTCCTTTCCTACCTTAGTCTCAGAAATTTACTATAATATATTCATAATTAGCAACATTCTTCTAGTAATAACTCAGTACATTATAAATATATATCCTAATTATACTCAATTAGTTGCCAAAAGTCTATCTTTTTTCCAAATCCCTGATTTTGTATAGAGATAACCGATAGGGACAGAGACGGACGGTGCGATGAGACAAGCCAGATATACCCCATTCAGGCCGATCATATGGTTGAAAATACCTGCCAAAACGATTCTCACGAGAATACAGTTAACAAAACTGCTCATAAATACATAAACCGTATGTCCTGCGCCTGTCATCAGCGAGTGATAGTTCAGGAACATAGCATAAAATATCTGGCCGATGATCTCAATCCTTAAATTCATTACCGCGGCAGAAATAACTGCCGGATCGTTTGTAAAGAGCGAAGCCAGCCATGGAGCACTGATCTCGATCACTAAAATCACAATTCCCGCCATAGCCAGGCAGATCCGCATACCCTCTCTCATTGTTTCCCTCGCCCTCTCAAACTGTCCTGCTCCCAGATTCTGCGCGATCATTGTAGCCGCACCTCCGGACATGGATGTAATAAACAGCTGGCTGAATTCCTTGATCTTTATACTGATCCCGTTGCCTGCGGAGACATCCACGCCATATTGATTGATAAAGTAGGTGACTGTGAGCCATGAAATTCCCGCGACCGTATTCTGCAGTACACAGGGGACACCCAGTTTCAAAATAGCCAGCAGCTTTCCGATCCTGATTTTAAAATTGTTCAGATAAAATCCATAATAATCCTGATGTTTCCATGTATACGCCAGAGCCGTCACAAAGCTTACAGCCTGGGCACACACCGTGGCATACGCCACTCCTCTGATTCCCTTCTGGAACACCGCCACGAAACCTATGTCCAAAACAACGTTCAAAAGGATTGATGAAAGAATACATAAAAATGGTATCCTGGAATTTCCGGTTCCCCGCATGACGGAACTCAGCGCATTATATCCAAGGATAAAGATACATCCCCCGGCACAAATATGCAGGTATTCTAAAGATTCCCCCATCGCGGGAACACCGAGCATTCCAAGCAGTGTATCTGAGGTCAGATAAATGACAGCGCCGCTGGCAGCCCCAAACAGGAGGGAGATAGAAAAGAGAGTCCCCCCTGCCCGTTTTCTTTCTTTGTGGCTGCCGTTCCCAAAATACTGTCCGATCAGTATATTGCCTCCCAGAGTCAGTCCCACAGCTACCTGGGTCAGAAGGTTCATTATCTGACTGGAATTGTTGATGGCAGAGACACTTCTCTTTCCGATAAACTGACCTGCAATCACCAGATCCGCAATACTGTACAGAGCCTGAAGAACACTAGTCAGCACCAGCGGAAGGGCATAGACCGCCAATTTTTTTCTTACACTTCCTGTTGTCAGATTCCCCTGATTTTCCCTCATGTCCTATCTCTTCTTTCTATTTGTTATAATTCGCCTCTGGATTTCCGTTTTTCCAGCTCTTCCATGATTCCCGCGTATTATTTATCCAGTCTGTAGAAGAACAAAATAACCGCTTCTGCACCCCAAATGATAACCGGAGCCCAGATATAAATATTGGAGATCGCGCTCACCGCGCTTGCCGGCTTCCTCACCAAAATATATTCATAATCATCAATATTCTCCAAGGATAACTCAGTATATCACAAATATACGCTCTAATTATAATCAAGTAGTTATCAAAAGTCTATCTTTTTCTCAAATCCCCGATTTTACATAGAGGTAAATGACAGCGCCGCTGGCAGTCCCAAATTTCTTATAATTCGCCTCTGGATTCCCGTTCTTCCAGTTCTTCCATGATTCCGGCATATTGTTTATCCAGTTTATAGAAAAACAGAACAACTGCTGCAACTCCCCATATGACAACCGGAGCCCAGATGTAAATATTGGAGATCGCGCTCACCGCGCTTGCCGGCTGCTGTACTGCCGCTCCCGTGCTGTCTGAAGAAATATAGCCCACTGCCGCCAGGACAGCACCTACGGCCGCACTGGAAAGTCCTGCTCCTACCTTGGATCCCACAGAAGCGGCACTAAAGATCATACCCTCCTGTCGGATGTGCGTCTTCCACTGCCCATACTCCACCGCATCCGCGATAAACGAGAAGATAACTCCGAACAGCGGTGCTTCTCCCAATCCCTTGACTGCTGCAGTCGCCACAGCCAGACCATAGCTCTGCGGATTAAACAAGAACAGAAGCTGTCCGGCGATGACGATCAGTGATCCTGCCAACGCCAGGTTTCTTTTTCCAAATCTCGGAATCAATGCCGGAAGAATCAGGATCCCGGCGATCATAACACCTTGCTCTGCCGCATAGATGACTCCGGTAAAGTTCTGGTTTCCAAGTATATATTTACAGTAATAAGCCAGGTCTACACCGATAACCGTGGAATACACAGAAAGAATTCCCCAGAGTGCAAGGCTCATAAACCAATATTTATTATGTACCAGCGCCAGCAGACTTTCCTTTACGGAAACCTTCATCTGGTCAGCCGCTTCGATGTGAACTCTCTCCTTTGTATTTTTAAAGCAGATAAACAAAAGGATCATTGCGATCACACAGAAGATTGCGGATGTGATGACCCACGCTTTCTGGTCATTTCCGAAGAAGCCCACCAACGGAAGGGTAAACGATGTGGTCAGAATCCTTCCAATCGGTGAAAATGCCATACGGAGAACATTGGTCACCGCCCGCTCATTCTGATCCCTGGTCATCAAGGAGGCCAGCGTTCCGTACGGAAGATTTAAAGCAGTATACACCACTGTTGTGACAAGATTATAGGTAATAAAGATGTAGACGGTCTTGATCATTTCCGAAGCCCCGGCAGGAATCAGAAACAGTGCAATTCCGGAGACAGCATACGGCACCGCCATCCACAAGATCCACGGTCTTGCCTTTCCATGTTTTGAGTGGGTGCGCTCGGTGATGATGCCCATAATGACATCAGAACCTCCGTCAAACACACGGGATACCAGCATGATCATACCGATGGCGGCGGGATTCACTCCCACATAATCTGTATAAAACAGTGTAAGCAGGGTTGTCGTAAGACCAAATATAATATTGCAGGCAGTATCTCCCCCCGCGTATGATATTTTTTCTCCAAGGGACAATTTCACATTGAAATCCCCTCCGGTTTTTTTCTCATTCATTCTCTTCTCCTCATTTCCTGGATAAATCAAAGACAGATTATTTTAAAGAGAAAATTCCGCCATCTTTTCTTTTCTATGATGACGGAACTTTCCAAGCATTTGTAACTTTACTTTTCGTAATCGACCCAGACAGAGCCTTCATCCGCAGACTCCACACATTTTTCAATGAACTTCACGCCTCTGGCACCGTCATGTACGTTCGGATACCAGAAATCTTTTAAGAATTCATAATCTTTTCTGTTTGCCGCATCCATAGCGATGGCAAAACGGCGGTATAAGTTTGACCATGATTCGAACAGTCCCTCTACGTGTCCTCCTCCGATGCGGTCTTCCTCCAGTGCCTCTCCATAAAGATAATCCGTTCCCCGTTCCATCACGCAGGCAGGTTCTCCCTGTACTTCATATCTTAACTGGTTCGGCCGTTCATTCCACCATTCAATGCTTGCCTTTTCTCCGATCACACGGATCTTCTGTCCATGCATCGATCCGCAGTTAACACCTGAAGCCCATAAGGTTCCTTTTGCCCCGTCCTTGTAGTTTAAAAGTACAAACGCGTTGTCTTCCAGCTGGCGGCCTTCCACAAAGCTCTGTTTTGTACATAAAAGACTCTCGATCTCGAGCTCCGGACAGATCAGCTCTCCAAGGTATAACGCATGAGTTCCCACGTCCCCTAAAATGAAGCTCGGGCCGGCAATCTTAGGATCTGTACGCCATTTCTGCGCTGCATTGTTTGCCTCTGTGGCAATGTTGCATCCGCCGTGGGCAAACTGCATCTGCACAATACGGATTTTTCCCAGATCTCCTCTGGCAACCATTTCTTTTGCCTGCTGTACCATCTGATGCCCGGTATAGCCATATGTAACTCCAAACACAAGCTTCTTTTCTCTCGCCAGATCTTCCAGTTCCCTGGCCTGATCTGCCTCAAAGCATAAAGGCTTTTCACAGATCACATGGAGACCGGCCATAAGGGCAGCCCTGCTGATCTCATAGTGAGTACCGTTCGGGGTAGCAATAGAGACTGCCTGAATGCCGTCTTCCCGTTTCGCCTCTTCCTGAAACATGGTCTGATAATCAGGGTAACAGCGCTCTGCATCCACTCCGATGTTTACTCCGAATTCCTTTCCCCTTTCAGGATCGATATCAAAGGCTCCTGCCACCAGCATGAAGTTTCTGTCCCTTGTAGCGCTGGAACGGTGGATATAACCGATCTGGCTTCCTCTTCCTCCGCCGATCATTGCCCACCTGATTGGATTCTCAATAACTCTTTCTCCGTTGATCATGATTCATTTCCTCCTTATTTTAACATAGTGTCCAGTAAAAATTCAGCTGATTTGCGGATTGCGATTTCATTGTTAGGCATAAGCGGATCTTCCACTTCGATGCTGACTGGCCCGCAGTATCCTCCGGCTACCAGGTTTCCGAAAAATTCTTTCCACCACAGGTGGTCATGTCCGTATCCTACTGCCACGTAGTTCCATGCCCTCAAATGTGCGTCATCATCATATCCGTGCAGTTCAATGGCCTCCAATCCTTTTAATTCCGGATTGATTCTGGAGTCTTTTCCGTGGACATGCAGAATGCAGTTATCTTTTGTCAGTTCTTTTGCCACCATCAAAGGATCTCCTCCCATGAAGAACATATGGCTTGGGTCCAGGTTCAGTCCGATGATCGGTCCCACTGCATCCCTGAGTCTGCGGATCGTACTTACGTTAAATACCATGTTGTAAGGATGGTTTTCCAGAGCGATCTTTTCAACACCGCATGTCTTCGCTTTCTCGGCTGCCTTCTTCCAGTAGTCGATGGTCACTCCCCACTGGTATTCCATGATTTCGCTGCATGACGGCGGGAAGGTATGTGTGATCCAGTTTGGATGTTCATCGTTCGGTCCGCCTGCCGGAAGCCCTGACTGTGCCACGACCGTGTCCACACCCATCAGCTTTGCAAGTTCCAGTGTCTTCTCCATGTCTTCTCTGTGGCGTTTTCCCAGTTCTCCCGGTGCCACAGGATTTCCGGAACAGTTGAATGCAGCAATCTTAAGTCCCCGCTTTTCTATCGCATCCAAATATTCTTTTCTCGCATCTTCGCTCTCGAGCAGTTCATCTAAATTCAGGTGAGGTGCAACAGAATATGCTCCTGTTCCAAGTTCCAGACTTTCAATTCCCATATCTGCACAGGCATCCAGCATTTCTTCAAACGGAAGATGTCTCAAACCGTCTGTAAACAGGCAAAGACTCATAGGAACCGGATGTCTTGGGGCTGCAAACACTACTTTTTCACTCGTCATTGTTACTCTCCTTTTACACTTTAATTCTGATTTTGTTGGTTAATCTGTTACTCTTTCGATGACTGTATTATAACTTTTTGTGCAGTATTTCTAAAAGAACAATCCATCTCTGTTTTAGCACAAATTAACGAAGTTCCATCTTGCCAACATTTAGTGCGGCATTGTATAATGACATCACCTATTACATAAAAGATAACAATTTTGATTCAGAAAGGAGCTTTTATGGATCCTTATAAACGCTTTTATCAGGCCGATGACTCCGGCATTTCCGTCGAACATTGGACCGGATCCATGTCCCAGGACGCACATATGCATAAATATTATGAGCTTGTCTTCATAGAAAAGGGTTCCTGTACCCATACTTTTTGCAAAGAAGACACTCTGCTGCTCCCCGGAGACAGCTTTCTGGTCCGCCCTGAGACCTCACACAGCTTTGCTATTCACGAACAGACCTCTATTTATAACTGCCAATTTTATCCGGAAGTCCTCGATGAACAGTTTTTTTCCCTAGTAAAGGAATTAAAGGCAGATGCAAGAGGCACTCAAGTCCTTGAAAAGACCCCTACGTCCTTTCAGGCAGACATCAACAACCAGGGAATCGTCCACCTGGATCCTAATGAGCGCATGTTTCTGCTGTCGATCCTTGGCGGCATGCAGAAAGCCCAGGAAAAACAGGAAAGCTACTATGAACTGCTAAAACGGAAATACCTCGAATTGATCCTGATCATCTATAGAAAGCGTTCTGATCAGCAGTTTAAAAATTACTATTCCCAGCCGAAACAGAATCAGACCATCATCATGAGGACACTTGCCTATATTGAAGAAAATATCGCAGAGCCTATCGATTTTAATGAACTTGCCAGAGATGAGAACCTGAGCACCAACCACTTCCGCAAACTTTTTAAAGACGTGACCGGCCTGGCTCCTGTAGAATACATCAACCGGCTCCGCATCACAAAAGCCTGTGAACATCTCCAGCACAGCAATCTAAGCATGAGTGAGATCGCAGCGAATGTGGGAATTTATGATCAAAATTATTTTTCCAGGCTTTTTAAAAACTTTATGGGCTGCTCCCCACGCCATTATATCCGGCGTTCAAAAGAATGAACTGTCAGATTTTTTGTATACATTGTATAAAAGATAAGCAGGTTCACTCACACCATTAAGTCATCATGCTTAATATCGTTAAATTGTGCTAGTTTTTGATTGGATTGTTCTTTTATAAATGCACTCCCATGTTTATAATCATTATCAAGCAGGTTGCTGATCAACGAGACAATCCAAGGAGGTATTTTATGAAAATTACATTTGACACGAGTGCATTTTGGGAGACAGGGATGTCCTACGAAGAGATCTACCACACAGTAGCTGAGGCAGGTTTTGAATATATTTCACCTTATGACCCTATTTTCCCCGGGTTCTGGAAACGCCCGAAAGCTACTAACAGCGAAGTTATGTGGCACAAAAAAGCGATCGAGAAGGAAGGCTTAAAGATTGCTGCCCTGACTACAGGTTTCCGCCTTGCTGATCCTGATGAGTTTATGCGCCAATATGCGATTGACTGCTGGAAGCGTATGATCGAAATCGGAGAAATGATGGAAGTAACTGTCTTCAACACAGAACTTGGAGGAGACGTAAACCAGCCGGAATTATGCGAGGCTAAGTTAATGCGCTCTCTGGATGAACTGATTCCGATTTTCGAGAGTAAAGGAATGCGCCTTGATATCCAGGCACATCCAAATGATTTTTATGAGACGAGCAATGAATCATGCGATATTGTAAAATATTATGACAGCCCTGCATTCGGCTACCTCTACTCCATTCCTCATACGTTCCACTATGATGGCGGAAAAGGAGATGTGGAAAGCATGCTCAGATATGCAGGCAAATCACTGAAACATATTATCGTGGCAGATACATGGGACTACACAAAACTATTCCGCTACAACATCAACCCGGCCCCTCTCTATGCCAGCGGAGAAGTACGCTGTCATGCACATATAGGAAAGATCGGAGAAGGAGATATAGATTTTGATACCTGCTTCAAGACTCTCAGGGAGATGGGATTCGGAGACCAGGAAGATACGATTGCTACCTTCAATCCACTTGGTTTCCCGGAAAGAGCCATCACAGACGGTAAGTTTACGAAAGCACTTCTGGAAAAAGAACTCTTATCCAAATAAACGTGTTTCCTTCATAAAAGCTAAAAAAACAAGTCCCTCATACTTTCAGGGACTTGCTTTTTTCTTATTCCTGTCTTTTACTCTCTATGTATGTTATTTTCTGACCGGCTCTCCCACCATCAGCTTTCTGATCACTCCCAAGAGACTTTCATATCCTCCCAGGAACTGATTGATCGTCTTTACGAAAGCTCCATAGTGTACAAATTCTTCCGGTTTTAAACCGTCTTCTTCATATGCCATGATAAAATCCGGAATCTTGTTCAATTCATTTAAATATTTTTCCGGTACCGGACGGCTCATGCGCTCTTTTACCTCTACATCACATCCATTGATCTTCTCCTGCCATGGCTGTGTTATCGTCAGAACCACATCTCCTCCGATAAACTCAGACCAGTGGAAATAGTTTCTGTACGCTGCCGCCAGAAGTCTTGTCTTATATCCGCGTTCCTGATAAATCTCATATGCATTCTTAAAGACTGCCACGCCTGCATACTCCAATGCACATGGGTCCAGACAAAGATTATCCCGCTTCACAGCTTCTTTCACCCAGTCATCGGTACGTCCTACCATGATGGTACACACAGGTGTCATATTTTTGTTGGAAAGCCCTGCTTCTTCTCTCCTCTTTAATCCGCGCTCTACTGCCTCTGCCACAGCTACAGCCTGTGCCACGGTGAAAGATACGGTTGCGTTAATGCTGATCCCTGCAAAAGTAGCTTCTTCAAATGCCTTAATGCCCGCGGCTGAAGTCGGCATCTTCACCATAATATTTGGCGCCAGTTCTCCAAAACCAATCGCCTGCTTTGCCATCTCCTCTGCGTTTCGGTACAGTTTGGCATTGGTCTGGATAGAAATTTTTCCTTTTGCGTGATTTGTCTTTTCATATACCGGCTCCAAGAGTTTCGCACCGCGCACTGCCATCTGTTCGATCAGGCGCCATGCAATTTCCTCCTCTGTTGCCTCCGGCATTTCATTGATCCATTTTACAAGAGTGTCTTCCCAGAGATCCATCTCCTGATTCAATACATTTCCTACAATCACAGGGTTCGTCGTAGCTCCCGCTGCTCCGCGCTCAATGGCGTATTCCAGCTCTTTTACCGCACAAGAATCATTCCAGTATTCGGTCTGGGGAAATTTTTCACTAGTTTCAAACAGTTTTCCTTTTGCGTCTGACATAAAGAAGACTCCTTTCATGAGAAAGTTGTTGGTTATATAATGAATATATATTAGTATATTATGATAATATTTTCAATATATATTTTATATTTTGACCAAAATATTCTCATGTTTTACCAGACAGACTTTCTTTTTTCTCTATAATCACAAGAATTCCATAAGATTTGTTTAGAAATCGTTTAGAAATGTTTATTTTCTATCCATTGTTTCCGCCTGCTTTTCTGATATACTTAAGACATAGTTTTTCATATATATTTTTAATCCTCTCTTTTCATTAAATATAAGAACCCCGCAGGCAGCTGCGGGGTTCTTGTTATATTATGACGTAATAGACCGGACATGAAATGACATGTCCGGTCTTAAAACAAATTTATTTAAAATAATTGACTCCTGACAGGAATATCTTTTGATTCTTATTTCCTGCAATATTGCTGGATACGAACTGTCCCATACGCTCTGAGTGTCCCATCTTTCCTAACACCCTTCCGTCCGGGCTTGTGATACCCTCGATGGCATAGTAGGAACCATTTGGATTAAAGTCCTCATTCATTGTAGGATCTCCATTTAAGTCCACATACTGGGTTGCCACCTGGCCGTTTTCAAACAGCTTTTTGATCACATCGTCATTGGCCACAAAACGTCCTTCGCCGTGTGAAACAGGGATACTGAAAATGTCTCCCGCATTCACTTCATGGAACCACGGTGACAGATTTGATGTCACTTTCGTATAGGCTACTTTTGAAATATGCCGTCCGATCCGGTTCATCGTAAGCGTCGGAGACTGTTCTGTCTGTTCCACGATTTTTCCTTCCGGCACCAGTCCAAGTTTAATTAACGCCTGGAATCCGTTGCAGATTCCCAGTACGAGACCATCCCGATTATTCAGCAGGTCCATGACAGACTCTTTAAGCTTTTCATTTCGGAAGGCTGTTGCAAAGAATTTGGCGGAACCTTCCGGCTCATCACCTGCACTGAAGCCTCCAGGGAACATAATCATTTGTGACTCTTTGATTGCTTTTTCAAACTCATCTACGGAGTCACGGATTCCCTGTGCATCCAGATTCTTAAACACCTTGGTGATCACCTCTGCCCCTGCTTCTTCAAACGCCCTTGCAGAATCGTATTCGCAGTTTGTACCCGGAAATACCGGAATAAATACTTTTGGTTTCGCTGTCTTATTCTTGGCAAAATGCGCCTTGCCTTTGGTGTAATTTCTTGTCTCTACTACATCCTGGCTTCCTTCTGAACGGGTTGGGAAGACCTCTTCCAAAGGCTTGGTCCACGCATCCACAGCCTCTTTCAGCGGAACCACTTCATTTCCTAATACAAGTTCCGGAGTTGTGGTGATCTCACCGAGAAGAAGGCTTGGAATCGCAAGTTTTCTGATATCCCTCGTATCCATTTCTACTACGAAAGATCCGTAATGGTTCTCAACAAGATCTTTGATTTCAACTTCCTGGTCAAAAATAACTCCAAGGCCATTTCCAAAAGCCATCTTGGCAACCGCTTCGATAGTTCCTCCGAATCCGATGGCATAGCAGGATTTGATTGCACCTTCTTCTATAAGCCTGTGGATTCGTTTGTAAACCTTTTTCGCCTCTCTGTAAACCGGAAGGTTATAGACATCCCTCGGAATACAGATCCGCACGAGACGGTTGCCGGCACGTTTCAGTTCCGGAGTAAGCACATGTTTTCCGTCTGCCACATCTACGGCAAAGGATACGAGCGTCGGAGGCACATCAATGTCGTTGAAGGTTCCTGACATACTGTCCTTTCCTCCGATTGATGCAAGTCCGAATCCAATCTGTGCATGGTATGCACCGAGCAGTGCTGCGAATGGCTGTCCCCATCGCTCAGGATCTTCGCCAAGCCGTTTGAAATACTCCTGGAAGGTCAGACGGATCTTCTTGTAATCACCGCCGGCTGCCACGATTTTTGCGATGGAATGAGTGATCGCATAAACTGCTCCGTGGAACGGACTCCATTTGGACAAGTATGGATCAAAACCGTAACTCATCATGGTCACAGTATCTGTTTTTCCGTGAAGCACCGGAAGCTTGGCTACCATCGTCTGAACCGGTGTCATCTGATATTTTCCGCCGTAAGGCAGAGTGACGCTGCCTGCACCAATGGTGCTGTCAAACATCTCCACAAGTCCTTTCTTGGAGCATACATTCAGATTTTTCAGTGTATCAATACATGCTTCCGTAAAGCTCTTTGGAATCTCCTGATCAAAGAAGCTGCTGACACGGTGCGGAACTTCCACATATACATCATTTTCCTGGTGAGCCCCATTGGTATCCAAAAATGCACGGGAGAGATTCACGATCTCTTTTCCTCTCCAGGAGAGTACTAATCTCGGCTCCTCGGTTACAACGGCAACTGCTACCGCTTCCAGGTTTTCTTCCTCGGAAAAGGCTAAGAACTGGTCCACATCTTTTGGATCCAGGACAACCGCCATACGTTCCTGGGATTCAGAAATGGCAAGTTCTGTTCCGTCAAGTCCAGCATACTTTTTCGGTACCTTATCGAGATCGATCGTAAGTCCGTCTGCCAGTTCTCCGATCGCCACGGAAACTCCGCCTGCACCGAAATCATTGCACTTTTTGATCAGCCGGCTGACTTCTTCCCTTCGAAACAGCCTCTGGATCTTTCTCTCTGTCGGAGGATTACCTTTCTGTACTTCCGCGCCGCAGGTCTCGATGGACTCTTCCGTGTGGACCTTGGAAGATCCCGTAGCACCTCCGCAGCCGTCACGTCCGGTTCTTCCGCCGAGCAGAACAATGATATCTCCGGGATCTGAAGTTTCCCTTACGACGTTTTTTCTGGGCGCTGCGCCCATGACAGCCCCGATCTCCATACGTTTTGCCACATAATCCGGATGATAAATCTCATCTACAAATCCCGTGGCTAATCCGATCTGGTTGCCGTAAGAACTATATCCATGGGCAGCTCCGGTCACGATTTTTCTCTGCGGAAGTTTTCCTTTTAATGTATCTTTCAACGGGACTGTAGGATCACTGGCCCCTGTCACACGCATAGCCTGGTATACATAAGAGCGTCCTGAGAGCGGATCTCTGATAGCTCCTCCGAGGCAGGTAGCCGCTCCACCAAACGGTTCGATCTCTGTAGGATGGTTATGTGTCTCATTCTTAAAACTTACGAGCCACTCCTCCTCTTCCCCGTCTATGGAAACAGGCACCACGATGCTGCATGCGTTGATCTCCTCGCTCTCTTCCATGTCATTCAAAGCACCTTCTCTTTTCAGACGGCGCATAGCCATCAGCGCAAGGTCCATCAGGCATACAAATTTGTCTTTCCTGCCCTGGAAAATGCTCTTATGATCCAGCATGTACTGCTCATAGGTCGCCTCCAAAGGCGCACGGTAGAACCCTTCCTGGAACTTGATATTTTTAAGTTCCGTTGAAAAAGTCGTGTGACGGCAGTGATCAGACCAATAGGTGTCCAGAACGCGGATCTCGGTCATGGACGGGTCTCTCTGCTCCTCTTCTTTAAAGTACTTCTGGATGTGCAGGAAATCCTTGAATGTCATAGCCAGGTTGAGGGAATCATAGAGTTCCTTAAACGGCTGTTCGCCCATACCCCTGAATCCTTCCACAATCTTTACATCCTCCGGCTCCTCAAACTCCATCACAAGAGTATCCGGTTTTTCTTCAGAGGACTCTCTGGAATCCACCGGATTGATGCAGTAATCTTTGATCTGTCCCATCTCATCCTCAGACAGTGTTCCCTTTACTACATATGTAGTGGCACTTCGGATGACCGGTTCCTCACTTTCATTTAACAGCTTCAGACACTGCTGGGCAGAGTCTGCCCTCTGGTCAAACTGCCCCGGGAGGAATTCTACGCTGAAAGCCGTTTCCCCTTCTTCCACAGGAAACGCTTCCTCATAAACTTCATCCACAGGAGGCTCACTGAACACGGTGCCCAGCGCCTTTTGATAGCTTTCCTCAGAAACATTTTCTACATCATAGCGGATCAGTACGCGGATATTTTCCACATCCAGTCCCAGGTACTGCCTCACTTCCTCCAGCAGTTCCTTTGCTTTGATGGCATAGTCCTGTTTCTTTTCCACATAAACTCTCTTTACTTGTCCCATATGGTCCTCCTCTATTCGTGCAGCTTCTTTATGATTTGAAACGCAGAAGCATTCTCCAAGATCATTGGATCCTTCTTCGCGTAAAAAACGATTCCATCTACGGTGGAATGCACCTCAGAAATAATATCTCCCTCGTAAGGGTCCAGAATCTCCCCTAAGAGCTGTCCCCGGTGCACTTCCTCTCCGACATTGACAAGACGCCGGAAAAATCCCGGTGCCTCCGTCTTGACTTCCGCCATGTCCTCTTCTTCTATAATACTTGCAATATAGCCGTTATGGCAATTATATTTTAAAATTCCCATTCTGGTTAAAAACCGCAAAACAGCAGATACAGCCTGTTTCGCCGAAAACTCATTGATATGTCCTGTATCACCGGAATAGACTGAAAATGCATCGGTCCCGTTGATCTGCCAGTTATAATTCAGCGTCTTCACATCAAAACTTCTCTGCTTGCTTGTAATCACATAGGGCAGTCCGAATAAGTTTGCCAGACTTGCACTTTCCTTTCCGGTCGGCTGCATCCGGACATGGGGTATAAAATCTCCTTTCCGGTAAAAGGAAGGAAACTGAATTCCATAACGGTAGCCCTTTACTTTCGCAAATATACTGGCCGCAAGACGACTGGTCGGCTCTCCCTGCGGATTCCCCGGAAACTCCCGGTTGATGTCACTGTTGTCCGATACCCAATACCGCATCCCTACATTCATTGATGAATTATTCAGTGAAGGAATGACCAGAATCTCATGGTTTCCCACAATCGAGCCGGATGTTTCCAGCTCCTTCAGTCTCTTTACCAGCAGAGAGCAGATAAAAAGCTGCTGAAATTCATTTCCTCTCATGGAACCGACAATGCAGGCAGACGGTTCTGAGTCTTCGCCTGTACTTCCGAACCGGAATCCCTCTATTTTAAATTCTTCCCTGAGGTAGGAATCTGTCGTATATAACGTCTCTTTGATCATATCAGGTCACCTCCCACGACTCTGGCGATCAGTGATCCCTCTGTGACACCCGGATGCTCTCGGACAGTCATCAGAATACCGTCCACCGGAGCAATGATTTCTTCCTCCACAGCTCCTAAAATCGGACTTGTGACACTGCCGATGATCTCACCCTTTTTCACATGATCTTTCACCTTTTTGTGGGTCACAAACAAACCATTCGTCTCACAATTCAGATAATGAATCCCGTCATCATGGACGACCGGGGCTCTCTTCGGTTCTGCAGACGGGCCCTTCCAGATGCCCAGTTCCTTCATGACAGCAAACACTCCCTCTATGATCTGTCGGCAGAAGTCATATTTGATCCTGAACGCGGCCCCTGATTCTGTGACCATACAGGGCACTCCCCGCTCATTCAGGGCATAGGATAAGCTTCCCTCATTCACTGTCGTGGACGGATGTATCCAGATCAGATCCGTGTTCATATAGCCCGCAAGGCAGAGCAGACGTTCGTCCGCATCGCTGTTTAATCTCACCTGTGGAATCTCCTGAAGAAAAATATTGCTGGAGTGGATGTCAATGACACAGTCTGCACTCTCCATATCCCCCAGCAGCTTAGCCGCCGTATATTCCCCGAGTTCCCCCTTTAAATCTCCCGGAAATACCGCGCTGTAATCTTCCTGTGTGACCGGGATGCTCCGGCTCCTGGCGTCCAGCCCCAGAGGGTTGACCGACGGATATACGTCCACGATTCCTGACAGGGAATCATAGTCCTCTTTGATCCTCTTTATGATCTCTCCGCATATATACTGTCCTCCAAGCTCATCTCCATATAAACCCGAAACGAGGCAGATTCTCTTTTCTCTTCCCGTCATCACGTCCGGATGCAGGGAATTCTTCTTAATCCTTAATGTCTCCCGCACCGGGAGTTTTACTGATACTACTGTCTCAATCATCCTGTTATCTCTTTCCTGTCCTATACGTCAATCCGCTGAACCACTCTGAAAAAAACAGCTTGAGAAGAATCGGCGCCAAAAGGGTTGTCACCAACACCATAATGACCATAGGCGCAAACATCTCTTCCCTGAGCAGCCCCACATGGATTCCTTTTTGTGCAACGATCAGCGCAACCTCTCCCCTGCAGACCATGCCGGCCCCGATCTTTAAGGACTCCTTATAAGAATACTTACAGACCTTAGCTCCGATGCCGCAGCCGATGATCTTCGTCAGGACAGCGGCAATACTGATAAGCACAGTGAAGATAATCATCGTCTGCGTCATTCCCGCCACTTCGACTTTGAGGCCGATGCTGGCAAAGAAAATCGGGGTAATCAGCATGTATGAGATACACTCCACCTTTCGGTGAATATAGTAAGTCTCCGGTATTCTGCACAGGATAATTCCTGCCAGATATGCCCCGGTGATATCTGCAATTCCAAATAATTCGGCCAAAAATGCCAGAAACAGGCAGAATGCCAGTGCAAGCACCGGAACCCGCCTTCTGTGGACCTGTTCATTGTTTACTTTCATCGTGGACATCCTGCGGAAAAACTTGTACACAAAAATTCCGCCGGCACCTGAAATAACGAAAAACAGCGCCATCTTGCCAATGATCATAAGCACTCCGGTAAGCTCAACTGTTCCCGCTTTTCCAATGCTTGTCATAACAGAGAGCAGGATAATACCCAGGATATCATCAATGATCGCTGCGCCTAAGATCGCTGTTCCGACCCGCCCCTTAAGTTTGCCCATGTCCTGAAGGGTTTCTACGGTAATGCTCACAGATGTGGCAGTCAAAATGACTCCCACAAAAATATTTTCCATTAAGTTCTTTTCAAACATAAAAGAGATGACCGCTCCGACCGCCAGGGGCACGACAACTCCGCACAGCGCAATCACCATGGCTGCTTTTCCGCTGCGTTTCAGTTCCCTTATATCGGTCTCCAGCCCTGCCTGAAACATCAGGACAATCACACCGATCTCTGCCAGACTCAGGATCGTGTCAGACGGTTCGATCACGTTCAGCATCACCGGTCCCAGTATGATGCCTGCAATCAAAGCTCCGACTACCGGAGGCATGTTTACTTTTCGCGAAAACAGGCTGAAAGACTTTGTCAAAGCCAGTATCACCGCTATATCTAATAAATATCTGTATTCTTCCATAATAGTAGCCTCCGCTGTACCAATCTTTTTGTCCCCTTGCTTTTTCCTTTATTATTTAGTATATTAAGAACAGCCCAAAAATGCAAATAAAATTAATAGAATTTCTGTGCTCACAGAGCCGGATTCTAGGAAATGAGGTAGTCTTATGAGTGAAGATATCAACGTAGAAGCTGACGTATTTGAAGAAGAAAATCCAATCATCCATCTGGAAATGGAGGATGGTGTCCAGCTCGACTGCGCCGTGATCTGTATCTTCGGCATCGAAGAACAGGATTATATCGCCCTGGTTCCCGTAAAAGACCTTGAGAACGATGAGGAAGAAAGCGAACTGCTTCTTTACCGCTACGAAGAATTGCCGGATGATGAAGTTCAGCTGGACAATATCGAGGACGACGAGGAATATGAGATGGTTTCCGCTGCTTTTGATGCTATTTTAGACGACGAGGATGACGAAGAAGAATAAATCATTTCTCATCCCCTGACAGGTTTCGATCATTTGAAATAAACAATATAAAAACCTTCGGAAACGGCCTTTTCTCTGCCGCAGCCGAAGGTTTTTTCCTATTTGGTTCATACACTTCTTAACTCTGCAGATCCAAAAGCCGTTTCTTCTTCTGTTCATCGATGCGCTGGACGAGCAGGCTCGGCTTTGCAAAATAGTATCCCTGGATATAATCTGCCCCCAGCTTCACTACCGTCTGCATTTCCTCATATGCCTCCACACCTTCCGCAATAATCCTGATGTCCCTTTCGTGGGCATAGTATATGATATTTTTAACAATCTGCTGTTTGTTGCGGTCCAGATGGATATCCCTGATAATCTTCATGTCAATCTTGAGATATTGGGCTGTCACGCTCAGCAGCAGGTGCTCACTGTTGTATCCGCTGCCATAATCATCGATAGCAATGCCGCCTCCCCACCGATGCATCCTCTCTTCTTTTTTAGCCTGCATCATCCGGTTGCCGCGCTCTTCCTCCGTAATCTCCTGAACAATCAGATCAAGGTATTCTCCGTACTGAAGTTCAAACCGTTCAACGTCTTTTTCATCCAGATCCTGATTTGGAATGGAATTGATAAAAACTCTGGTTCCCCTTTTTACGGCTTTGCTCTGCACCAAATCCACAAAAGATTCCATAGATTTAAACCAAGTCAGGCGTTCGATCTCATACAGTTTGGATTCCTGTTTCGCCAGAGACAAAATCTCGTAGACTGTAGGAATCGAATCCAGTCTGGAACGCATCAACGCTTCGTATGCAAATGTCTCACCGGTCTTCACATCGATGATCGGCTGGAAGTAATATTCGATCAGCTCTTCTTCAATCAGATGATTCAGTTCTTCTTTATTCTGCAGCAAATATGCATCCTGAAAATAACTTTCTCTGTCGAATTCCCCATATCTGCCTTTTCCTCTTTTCTTTACCTTGTACATGGCAAAGTCTGCATACTTAATGAGTTTCGTATAGTCATCGGTGTTGTCCGGATACCATGCGATCCCTCCCGACATCCTGAGCCGGAATTTCTGCTTATTTGGAAGTTCCAGATATTCTTCATCCATTTTTGACCAGCAGTGATTTATTTTCTTTCGTATTGCATCCTTTGAATCATATCCGTAGAAGAAGACGAAAAATTCATCACCGGACATCCTGGCCACTACCGACTCTTTGGGAGTATATTTTTTGAGTCCTGCTGCAGTTTTCTGGATATATTTATCTCCAAAGTCATGTCCGTAAGAGTCATTTAAAAATTTGAGATTATCCAGATCGATCATCATCAGAGCTGCAGTGCCCAGAACATCTTTTCCTTTCTGAAACAGCTGCTCCAGCCTGGCATTAAACGCTCTCCTGTTCAGTATATTCGTGAGCAGGTCATAATCCCTCTCATACTCCATCTTCTTGAGTTCCAGAGTCTCCTTGGTGATATCTTCTGCCAAACCGACGATTTTGTCCTCTTCATACCGTATGCTCAGGCGTACCCAGAACAGATCTTCCTTATCCGGTATCTCGAAAATATAAATATGATCCTGTTCATTTTTCCTGCTCACATACCGCCGAAACATCTCCATGTTTTCTGTGAATTCTTCAATCGACATGTTCTTCCGGATTTTTTCACTGCGAAATACCCGGAAAAAATCTTCTGTCATAAAAAGCTGGTTTTCATTCCAATCAATCTCAAAACCGCCGATTTTTATGCTGGCCATCCGCAGGATCTGTGCAAACTTCCTGGACGCCTGAAAGACATCTGAGCTCAGCTTTTCAAAAGACCCTCCCAATTCATCCAGTTCTTTAACCCCGGTTCTTCTCAGCGCAATGGGTTCGCTCGGATTGCTGTTTTTGACATCCGATGCCAGGCTGATGACCGGCCGCGTGATCAGAATACTGATCACCAGCACTCCTATGATGCTGGCAATAAACAGTGCTGTCACTACAATCACAAGTGTCTTGTTAAATTTGTTGGAAAATGAAAACAGCTGATCCGTGGGAACAACACCGATCAGCGCCCATTTCTGATCTGCAAACGGTGTATTCGTGTTATAAAGATTGATATAGTGGACATTGCTGCAAAGCAGATCTGCATCAGATCCTCCGATGGTGAAAGCATTGTCATAGTCTTTTGATGCAACCAGATTGATTGATTTGCTCTGCTTCATATACATATTGTAAGCAGGCCCGCTGACCATGACATTCTGAAGCTGATTTCCTTTTCCTCCGTCCTGTACGCCGAGTATGTAAGCACTGTTCTTATTCTCACTGAGTTCATTGAATGAGATCAGTTTCTTTAAATAATCAGTAGACAGCTCAATGCCCAGGACTCCGTAAACTGTCCCGTCGCTCAGCCTGAGCGGGACAGAATAGGAAATCACTTCTTTTGGATTGTTGGCCAGAGTATAAGTCTTGCTCCAGTATGCCAGATCCGCTGTTTTGAGCTCCGGGTATTTCTCTGCGGCCATGTACGGCTCATACAAAAAAGAATAGTAATCGACAGAGGAATCTTTGAAATCAAATCCCGAATTCCACCCGGTATCCATCCCGATCTTCCACTTCTTTACCAGGGCAGAAGGCATCCGTTCCGCGAGAAGGTCTGTGTTGTTCTCAGACGGTGCAGCCACCGGATCATAATCCCTGATATAAATCCCGGGCTTATTTTGATACCCGCGGTTTTCTTCCTCTTTTGAAAGATCTTTGGTATTAAGAACCACAAATGCCCCTGTCACCATGTTTTGACGAATCAGCGAGATCAATTCTTCCATGCTCTCGTCCAGAAGACCGGTATAAACCGAACTGTCACTGTCAATCCTTGAAAACTTTTTTGCATCGTCCGTCTTCAGTTTCTCTGCCGACTGGTTGATCCCGTTTAAGGCAGAATCCAGATTGGACCATCGCTTCACCATCTCATCTTCCAGATAATTCTTTCGGTTGATAACACGCTCATTAATGATATCCACAGAATTCTGGTTCAGACGGTTCATGACCCCGCCTCCGAACAGAAGTCCCGCAAGGACTGCTACCTGGAGGATGACCAGCAGAAGAAGAGGTACCAATATTCTTTTTAAAATTGAATTTTGCCTTAACTGTCTCATACCCCGGATCTTAACCTCATCAGCCTTCCAATGTTTTTAATTCCTTTAATGTTTTTTCATACCACTGTTCAAAATTCTGATCTGTGTTATATTTTTTCACCGCAGCTTCATAGGACATGCCGCCCTTTATGGCTTTCTCCACAGCTTTTCTGTCCTGATCGGCTTTGTCAGACAGACATGTTTCTAAAATATTTCTGATCTGGCTTCCATTCTTTGCGGCTTTCGGAGTGTACATTTTGTTATTATTGACTGTTTTGACCGCTGTCATAACTGTGTCTTTAATATCCTCATTTTTCTCATCCTTCATTGCCTTTTCAACAGCTTTTTCGGTATTGGCTTCTTTTTTTACCGGCAGGTAGCTGGAGGTAGCCGCAAATTCAAAGTTACGTTTTGCCTCGGTAAACCATTTTAAAAATTGAACAGATGCATAAATTTCTTTATCGGAAGATTTTGTGACGACCATTCCTGCGCCCTGCTGAACCGCATAATCTTCTTCATCCGCAAACTTCGGAACTTCATAGGATCTTACCTTGATCGGATAACTTTTCTTGTCATTGACCGTCACTGCCTTCGGATAATATGCCGCCCCGGAACTGGAGCCTGTAAACGCGATGAGGCTGCCCATCTTCATATCATCGCTTCTGTATCTTCCGCTCGCAGTAAAATAACCTTTGATATATGGAGTATAGTAATTATCCCAGAGTTTTCTCACTACTTTCTTATCAAAATTGATTTTACACTTTCCTTTTTCAATCGTTAAGAGGTCCACTCCCTGCTGTTTAGCTCCAACGAAGAAATAGTTTGCCATCGCATCTCTTCCATAAAATGCTTTCCCGTCATTCGGAGTTTTGGTAGCCTTGTCCGTCCACTTATAATACTTTTCCGCAGTCTTTACGAGTCCTTCGATTGTACTCAGGTCGGAAGTTTTTGCTCCGGTAGCTTTTGAAAACTTCTCCCAGTCCGTCTGGTTTACCGCAAGTACTTCCGTAGCCTTTGCCACAGGAAATATTTTCAACTCTCCGGCCTTGGAAAGTTCTCCTTCCTCGATGTAGTTATCCACATACTCTCCGATCTCGGCTTTTGTGAGATATTCGTTCAGATCGGCTACGAGTCCAAGCTTGTTTACCTGATATGCCGTATCCGCATAGGCTGCAAAAATATTCGGCATCTCACTGGCTCCAGCCTTTTTATTTGCTGAATTCAGCACGGTCTTCTCAAGATCATAGACATTGCCCTGTGCATAAGTCTCGACATAGATCCCTTCATCTTTTCCATCGGAATTATTAAACTGGCTCACCAGGCTTTCAAATGCTTCCTGCTGTGCGCCGTTGTAATAATGCCAGACAGAGATGACCGTCGGATTATCCTTATCCAGCTCTACTGTCTTTGCTTCTTCTTTTTTTCCGCACCCTGCAAGCAGCGAAACTGCCATAAAGCAGGTGAGCATACAAACTAATAATTTTTTCATAAGACTTCCCCCTGATAAACCTGTCTTTAGCATCTTCTACTAGAATACCATATTTATCCGTAAACATCAAAAAAAACAACAGCCGGACTTTATATCCGGCTGCTTTGCTCATCCCATTTTTTTAATACCTGAAGAAATCTGGCTACAGGAAATCCTACTACATTGTAATAGTCTCCTTCAATTCCCCGTATGAAGCGGGCCGCTCTGCCCTGAATCCCATACGCTCCGGCCTTATCCATCGGTTCTCCCGTCTCGATATAGCATCTGATCTCATCTTCTGAGACCGGATAGAAAAAAACGGATGTCTCTTCATAAAAAACATGCTTCTTTTCCCCGCAGATGCACGCAACACCTGTATACACCTGATGTCTGCTTCCGCTGAGCATGCGAAGCATCCGGGCAGCATCATCCTTATCCTCAGGCTTTCCGAGTATACTGCCTTCCATGGCGACTACGGTATCAGCGCCTATGACCATACAGTCTCCGTCAGCACGGCCCGCTACATCTTCCGCTTTTTGAAGAGCCAGCTCCATCACCGCGTCTTTCGGCTCCTGTTTTGTAATCACTTCCTCTTTCGTGCTCGGAATCACCGTGAAATCGATTCCTACCTGCTTCAGTATCTCCCTGCGCCTGGGAGACGCGGATGCCAGTATCAGTGTTTTCATTTCTTCCTCCTCTTTCTGCCTAAAACCAACGATACAAGCCGCTTCCTGTTTCTTCTCTGAGGGCTTTTAAACTGATTATAATGCAGCAGAGCCTGCTTGTCGACTGCTAAGCTTCTTTTATCATATCGAGGAAATACCGGTGGACGGTATCGTCGTCATCCAGTTCGGGATGAAAAGCCGTCACCAGCTGATTGTCCTGTCTGGCAGCTGTAATCTTCCCTCCTGTTGACGCCAAAACCATGACTTTGTTTCCCGCTTCATCAATATAAGGTGCGCGGATAAATGTCATAGGAATTTTTCCTTCTTCTCCAAACGATTCTTCTGTCCAAAAGCTTCCCAGCTGGCGGCCGTAGGCATTTCTCCTGGCCGTGATATCCATTGTCGCAAGATAAGCGCTCTCCCCTTTTATTCTTTGAGCCATCAGGATCAGGCCCGCACAGGTTCCAAAAGCCGGAAGCCCGTTTAGGATCATAGTTCTTAACTTCCCGGCCATCTCAAGATCCCGCAGAAGCTTTCCTATGACCGTACTTTCTCCGCCCGGAAGAATCACCCCGTCCATCTGACGGTCCAAATCTTTTTTCCCGCGGATTTCAAAGCTTTGGGCTCCTAAGTTTTCTACCTTCCTGCGGTGTTCTGCAAATGCTCCCTGAAGAGCAAGCACCCCGACCCTCATCACTGTCCTCTTTCTGCCATCAAAAGCTGAATCTCGTCTTCATTGATCCCCACCATGGCTCCTCCCAGGTCTGTGGACAATTCAGCAAGTATCTTCGGATCGCGGAAATTTGTAACAGCTTTTACAATGGACCGTGCACGCTTTTTTGGATCACCCGATTTAAAGATACCGGAGCCAACGAAAACTCCTTCCGCCCCAAGCTGCATCATCAGAGCCGCATCCGCCGGAGTCGCCACTCCGCCAGCTGCGAAATTAACTACGGGAAGCCTGCCGTCTTCGTGGACTTTCAGCACCAGTTCATAAGGTACACCGAGTTTTTTTGCCTCGTCAAACAGCTCATCTTCCGCCATAGATGCAATCCGTCTGATATCCCGGTTCAGCATCCTCATATGCCTCACGGCCTGAACAACATCTCCAGTGCCTGGCTCTCCTTTAGTCCGTATCATAGCGGCTCCTTCGCTGATCCTCCGAAGTGCCTCGCCGAGATCTTTTGCCCCGCAGACAAACGGAACTTTAAATTTTGTTTTATCGATGTGGTAAACATCGTCGGCGGGCGAGAGCACTTCGCTCTCATCTATGTAATCGATCTCAACCGCCTCCAGTATCTGTGCCTCCGCGAAATGCCCGATTCTTACCTTCGCCATCACCGGGATGGATACTGCCTCCTGGATTTCTCTGATCATTTTCGGATCACTCATTCTGGACACGCCTCCGGCTGCGCGGATGTCTGCCGGAATCCTTTCCAATGCCATGACTGCACAGGCCCCGGCCTCCTCTGCCGTTTTCGCCTGATCCGGAGTCGTCACATCCATAATGACTCCCCCTTTTAACATCTGTGCCAACTGTTTATTTAACTGGTAACGCTCATTTTCCATGACTGTGTCCTCCATAATATGTTAGTCTTTGTTTTTATGCCGGCATTAAAAACTTAAGACTTATTATACAGCGCATTGGCATTATCAAAACATCCAGTTTTTATATATTTAACAGTGCCAGTTTGTTATAAGTGTTAGAAACGTCAATTATTCCAGTGCTCCTTTTACTTTCTTTTTGCGCCCGCAGAGCCTGGCTTCCGCATTGTTTGCCTGATTTGCGTATGCATGTCTTCTCCCTTTTAAAAGAATCTTTCGCCCTTCTTCATTTCTTGTATAGACTAATTTGTAATTTCCTATGCTTTTTCTCATAGCTTGTGCAAAGGCCCCGGCATCTTGTCTGGTCTTCGCAAAGATGCCCGGAACACTGAAATAACTCTGCATCTTGTTCCAGCTCCTTTTTTCATACAGGAGATATCTCTGATTATCAATCTCTCCCAAAAACTCGTCTACACATGCAGAAAATAGATCCTTTTCCCTCACTGTCCCTCCCCTCAGATAAACAAAATAAAATAATCCCTTTTCTTCTGTCACAACTTTGGTATCAGAAGAGATTTGACCCTTTTGAATCAATGCTGATCTGATCCCTGTCCCAATCGCATTTAACCGTTTCAGAGGTGTCAGCAGCCTGACAATTCCTGTGCCGCAGCGGATCGTCAGCAGTACAAATAAACTCGTAGCTGCTGCCGAGAACAAAAGCGGAACCAGCCCCTCTGTGCTGAACGCTCCAGTGTATAGAATAAGATTGCATGTTTGAATAATCACCGCAAGCAGCTCAAAACCGATCAGATTAAAAAAACCAGCCCCCGGCTTCAAAACTGATTTGTCCATCACACATTCGTCGGTAATTTCCATTTTATCGAAGACAACGGCGGCCCGTTCCCACTTCTTTTGCAGACCTTCTCTGTCTTTGGCTCTTTTTTTCATCTCTTCATTGATTCTTTTCACTTCTTTTTCTGTATAGTGATTTTCGGCGAGATCAAGTCGTTCCATGCCGTTTTCAATGATATCTTCTGTATAACTGATGCCTAAAATTCCTTTCATCCTCCTGGACAGCATGGCAAAATCATCGGACAATTCTGCCTCCCCCGTTCCCATCAGCCGGCTGACTCTGGTCTGTCTGTTGGTAGTATCAAGGCACACCAAATGCCAGATGTTACTTGTCTTTTCCGGATTTCCTGGCATAATCCTGACAGCCCTCCCTCTCATCTGGTTGCTCAGTACAAAGGAACCGACAAAGCTTGCCAGAATCAAAGAGTTAATACAAGGAGAATCCCATCCCTCTCCTAAAAGTGACTTTGTCCCGATCAAAATCTGTACATAGCCGGCTTCAAAAGCCTCGGTTGCAATCCGGACCATATTCTGTTTTTTCCCGCGGACAGTAACTTTTGCATATCCCAAAGCCGTCCCTGATCTGTTCTTCATCTCCTCAAGCTGCAACTTGCTGCTGTCTCCCAGAATTCTCTTTGCCGTATCCGTTAAAAACTCTGATGCTTCAGACGGCAGAATCATCAGTTCTCCGCATACAACTCCGAGTCTTATCTCTGCTTCCAATTCTCTGCGCAGCATCTCGAACAGCGGTACTGCCCCTATTTTATCAGCTGGACGGTCTGGATCTCCTACAGCCTTCTCATATTCTCTCCTGATATAATCCGTCAGGATCAAAAGATTCAGCCCTTTTCCCATAGATTCATATTCAGCCGCTGCAATCTCCCTGATACTTTTCAGCTTTCCCCTGCTGTTAGTCAGCAGTTTTTCTATAGATTCATTGGCACACAGCGATACTCTTCTGCGCTCTATACATTTTCTGCGCTTTAAACTCTGGATTAAACCGCTGATGTAACCGGCATCTGCATCATAGCTGCCAGTGTCATCGAACAAAATTCCCTGAAGCAGCTGTTCCAGCCTTGAGATATCAAACTCCGGCAGACGCTTTATTCCCAATACCTTAAGCCATTTTTTTGGATAAGGAATTCCCTTAGCCTCCAGAAATGTCAGGACCGAGACAAGATACGCAGGTTTTTCCAGCAGTTCATCTGCAGACTGATCCGGATCCATAATCCCCTTTCGCGAGGCAGCAACAGCCGCAAAACTTTCATCTGCAGTCATTTCCTGAAACACCTTGCGGACCTCCCCGCGAAATGCATCTATCTGGGCTTTTTCATCCTCTGTCGGGTAATTAAAATACACATAATCCTGATGCGGGCACAGGCTGTGGTCCTGCACCAGCTCCGGCACAATGATCTCCTCATCAATCTCCCCGCAAAGTCCAATATACCGCTCCCACTGAGCCGATGTAGAATCATAAGGCGGTGTAGCCGTCAGGGAAACGACACAAACATTTTCCATCTTCATCATAAATTTTTCTAATGATTTCCACCACTCGCTGCGGAGATGATGACACTCATCAAGACAGATGGTCCCGATTTCTGCTGCTTTGACAGCATTTATAAGATTAAATACTTTAGAGTCCTCCTGTTCCGCTTCAAAAACGGACTTCGGCCCGTTAATTTGTTCCATTCCGAAATGGAGTGCCTGATATGTGACAGACGTTATCAGAGCCGGTGCGTGTATGTCATCTGAAAGCAGACTTTGATCGTCTTTTTGGATAAAAGCCTCTTTTACACGTTCCAGCCATTGCTGCCGGATTACTGCAGAAGGAGACAGGATGAGACACGGCCTGCCCAGACGCCGGATCAGCTCAATTCCAAGGGTGGTCTTACCAGAGCCAGGCGGTGCTACAATATGTATTTTCCCGTCCTTCAAATAAGTATCTGCACGGTCTAAAATCCTTTCTTGATAAGGGCGCCATGCTCCTTTGAATTTTAAAATATGATCATAAGAATTCATTTTTCACCTTTCTGAAACATCCGGCCGTGTCTCACAACATCTGTCTGTTTTTTACCGTCAAGTTTATTGTACCCAGTAATTTATGCTTTGACAACAATTCGTCCGTCCACAAAAAAAGATATCTTCAATATTTATGCGAAGATATCTTTTTACAGCTCTTTATTCTTTATCTGATTTTAATTTGTTAAAATAGGCTTTTGTCTCTGCGATCACAACCGGACTCAATGCTGCCAGAGCAATAAGGTTCGGAAGCGCCATAAGGGCATTAAAGATATCTGCGATCTTCCATACTGCTTCCACCGTCATAAACGGTCCGATAAACACAGCCAGAATATACAGGTACCGGTATCCCATCACGATCTTCATTCTGCCGTTTGTAAGGTATTCCAGGCACCGTTCCCCGTAATAATTCCACCCGAGAATTGTAGTAAATGCAAAAAACACCAGACAGAGCATCAGGATAAAGGACGGAACGACCGGCGGAAACGGCATTCCCATCTGGAACGCTTTTGTAGTAACTTCCACACCCTCAAGCCCTACATTCCATGTACCGGAGATGACAATGCTGAGCCCGGTCATGGTACAGATCACAATGGTATCGATAAAGGTACCTGTCATGGATACAAGTCCCTGGCGCACCGGCTCTTTTGTCTGGGCAGCAGCCGCCGCGATCGGCGCACTTCCAAGCCCCGCCTCATTGGAAAAGATACCTCTGGCGATTCCCGACTGCATCGCAGCCAGCATCGTTCCGAGCGCTCCTCCCGCCATTGCCTTGACACCAAATGCACTTTTTACTACAAGCGCGATCGCCGCAGGTACTTCCTGTATATTAAAAATGATAATACTCAGTGCAGCAAGAACGTAGGCCACTGCCATAAACGGTACGACGACCTGGGAAACAGCAGCAATTCTCTTGATTCCCCCGAGAACTACCGCCGCAACGCAGACCGTGATGATCACGCTGGCAACAAGCACCATATAGGAATAATCTTTTCCAAACAAGGAGATCATATGAGCGTTGTTCGGATCAAAAAAGTTCTTGACTGCCCCGGAAATCCCGTTCACCTGTGTAAATGTTCCGATTCCGAACAGACCGACGCCCGCTCCGAAAAAAGCAAAAATCTTAGCCAGCGGCCTCCATTTGCGCCCCATACCATTTTCTATGTAATAGAACGGCCCGCCGAGCACGTGTCCCTTCTCATCGATGGTCCGGTACTTGATCGCCAAAAGGCCTTCCGCATATTTGGTGGCCATACCGAAAAATGCCGCCAGGATCATCCAGAACAAAGCTCCCGGTCCCCCGGCACAAAGCGCCGTCGCTACTCCAACGATATTTCCGGTACCGATCGTTGCAGAAAGGGCCGTACAGAGAGCACCAAAACTGGTGACTTCCCCGGAGCCTCCCTCCTCATTTTTCACCATATATTTTAACGCCCTGGGAAGATGTCTGATCTGCAGAAGCCCCAAACGCACAGTGAGATAAATTCCCACAGATAAAATAAGGACGATCAGCGGTATCCCCCAAACTACATCGTCAAGCCAGATAATAAAATTGTTCAATTGTGTCAGCATGTTTCCTTCTCCTCTTTGGTTTCCTGTATTCTTTTTATTAAAAATTCATGGAGAACTCTTTGTATGGAATAAAAAAAGCCAAACCCAAAGTTTGACTAAGAAAGAGTAAGCAAATATACAGTACACCGAAAACGTGCCCCATGTTTATGTCTGCTCTGTCCTTTTGCCTGAGAGATAAACAGCCTGCGCTGCCGTACACCTTCGGCGCTCTTTCTTTGAGACTCTCCAGAGTGTATATAGTATCTATACATACGTTAAGATATTAACACACCTTGTTTTGCAAGGCAAGAAAATCTTACCTTGAATCCGTAAAAAAAATCCATTACCATTAGAAATAAAGAAAACCAGAAAGGAAACTCGCCGATGGAACACATGATACATGAAATTAAACCAGTTTTTAACGACAAATCCAGAATCCTGATCCTGGGAAGCTTCCCCTCTGTAAAATCCAGAGAAGGACAGTTTTTCTACCATCATCCTCAAAACCGCTTCTGGAAGGTGCTGGCTGCTTCCCTCTCCCAGTCTGTTCCCGCCACCGTAGAGGAGAAAACCATCTTTCTCCTGTCCAATCACATAGCGGTCTGGGACGTAATCGCATCCTGCGATATCCAGGGTTCCAGCGACAGTTCGATCCGAAACGTGACCCCCAACGACCTGACCAATCTGCTCTCCCTTGCACCGATCCGCAGCATTTACACCAACGGGGGAACTTCCCACAAATTATTCTGTAAACATATCGAACCTTCTCTGGGAAGATCCGCCGTCAAACTTCCATCTACGAGTCCGGCCAATGCGGCATGGACACTGGAACGTCTCGTGGGCGTCTGGGGCCCCGCCATCCGGAAAGGTTTATTTCCCGGAAAACCGGACAGTGATCTGACAGACTTCTGATTTCGTCCCCACCCTCAGAGGAGGCCCCCACACTCCTGCGCCTGAGGTGACGACAGAATTCATGTTTCCGATCTTCTTATAACCACAAGAGTTTTCCCACATCATGCCGGTCACAAGATTTCCCGGAAATATCTGCCCGTCGTGGGTATGTCCGGACAGGTCCAGATCGGCGCCAGCCTCCGACAGCTGTTTCAGCTCCTTCGGCTCATGATCCATGACGATAACCGGTTTTGTCAGGTCACAATCTTTTAAGAGATCTTCTGCATTTCTGCGCTGTTCTCCCATCTTCCCCGCCTTGGACGGATCTTTCCTGCCCGCCAGATAAAACGATCCGCCAATCAGGACTGTCTTGTCGTCCAAAAGCCTGATCCCCGATCGGGACAAAAACTCTTCCATTTCCCTGTCATTGTCAGGGTCCTTTTTTGTGCCGAATGTAAAGCCTCCGAGGATTTTTTCGCCTATATCATGATTTCCCCAGCACGCATATGTGCCGTAAGTACTCTGTATTTTCCTAAGCTCCTTCTCTATTTTTTCCGGATCTTTTACCGCCCTGAATTCATTGTCAAAAATGTCTCCTGCAATACAGACCAGATCAGGCTTCCCCCGATTGATCTGTTTTACCATCTTTTTCACCTGAGAAAGTCCGCTGTTATAACCTAGATGCAGATCTGCAGCTAAGGCGACTTTAAGCTCCTTTCTGCCTGCACAGGCTTTATCTGCCGTCACTTCATAATCGGTAGTAGCAACATGTCTGGCATGGATGCTGCCGTAAACCGTAAAAATCATGACCGCCGCCAGAATCATCACTCCTGCCGCCGCCAATATACTCTGGTCTTTCCTTGGGATAAAAAGTCCGATCAGATCACCGGCCGCTGCCAGAAAAAGTGCACAGAAAAAAATACCGATCCAGTAATTGCTCAGTATTTTAAAAATCCTCTGAATCCGTGACTGGGGCAGTACAAAAGCGATCAAAAGGGAAAAACCCGTGATCCAGTATAGAATTCTGTAACAGAAACGAATCTTTTCCGGATGGATCATATGAATACATACGGTAAGCCAGCTAAGGCTCCTCTTATATAAATAATAATTCAGCGCCAGATAAAACGGCGCCAATATCACTGCCAGCATACCTTTCCCTCAACTTTCTGCAATCTCTTTTACTGCCTCCACTGCCTGTTCTGTCTGTTCTCCTGTATTAAAGCTGGAAAAACTGAACCGGACCATTCCCTGTTCCTTTGTCCCGAACGCTTCGTGCATCAAAGGCGCACAATGTCCTCCGGATCTTGTACAAATCCCGTATTTCTCTGTCAGCAGATAACTTACTTCTCCGGAAACCATCTCTTTTATATTCAGACTCACAATCGGTGCCCTCTCCTCTTTTGAAAAGTCACCGTACAGAGTGACTCCCGGTATCTCACGGACCCCTTCATAAAACATGCCGGCCAGATGCTGTTCCTTCTGCCGGAGCTTTTCCATGCCCTGTGACCTGATATAATCGATGCCGGCTCCCAGCCCGGCAATGCCGTGGCCGTTTAAAGTGCCGGCTTCCAGCCGTTCCGGCATCTGCTCCGGCTGTCCTCTGTCAAAGGTTTTGATTCCGCTGCCCCCGGTTTTTAAAGGGGATATGAGAAGTCCCTTCCGTACCGCCATGCCTCCGGTCCCCTGGGGTCCAAGCAGACTTTTATGCCCCGTAAAACAAAAGACGTCCACATGATCTTTGAAAAGATCAACAGGAAAAACACCCGCGGTCTGTGCCCCGTCCACGATCATCAGGATTCCTCTCTCATGGGCCAGTCTCCCGATCTCCCGGATGTCCGTCAGATTTCCGGTCAGATTCGACGCATGGGTACAGACAACGGCTCTAGTGTTATTCTGAAACAAGGACTCTATATCCTGGGCACTCACATTCCCCAGCGCATCACATCCCGCAGCGGAGAGTTCCACTCCCTGCTGTTCCAGACGGTACAGGGGCCGCAGAACGCTGTTGTGTTCCAGCACGGTCGTCACCACATGATCACCGGGCCGGAGCAGTCCGCCGAGGACAGTGTTCAGGCTCTCCGTCACATTGGATGTAAATGCGATCTGAGAAGGCCCGCATCCAAACATAGTTCCAAGCTTTTCCCTCACTTCGTATATTGTTCTGGAAGCATCCAAAGACGCACCGTGCATCCCTCTGGAACTGTTTCCCATATGCCGGATGGCCTCCGCCACCGCAAGGGCCACGGATTCCGGGCGGTAATAGCTGGTCGCCGCACTGTCAAAATAAATCATAAATACCTCCCGGCTGTCATCACGGCTTAACGATATTCGATGCCTGCATCATCGTCTCTGCAATCATATACATATTTGTCACCTCTCCCACGGCGAGCTGTTCTTCCAGGCCGTAGTGATTCAGACAGGTCCCGCAGGTGAGAATCTCCGTTCCGCCTTCCTCCAGAGTTTTTAGATCTTTTAACGCATCGGACCCCTCACAGGAAAGCTTCGCCCCATTATTAAACAAAAGAATCCTGTCCGGTTTTTGGTCCAGCTGGGTCAGCGCAAAGACAAACCCTTTCATGAGCATCTTCCCGAGCACCTGGTCTCCCTCTCCCATCTTATCCGAAGAAAGCACGACAACCGTATCTCCTGCCTTTCCCTCAACAGACATCGGTTTCTCCTCCTGCTGTTCCTTCGGCTGCACTGTCTTTTCAGAGCCCGCTGTCATTCTTACTTCGTACAGGTTTTCCTCTGTCTCTCTGGACACAAACCCATATTGCTTCTGCACTGCTAGCTTTGACAGGTTCTGGACTGCAATGTCATTGTCTACGATCACCGTGACTGTTCCGCCCTCCGGTGTTTCTTCCAAAGCCTTCTTTGCCAGGATCACCGGCATCGGGCACTGTTTTCCGACCGCGTTAATTCTTTTTTCCATCGTTCTTCCTTTCCCTTAGTAAACAAGAATCTTCTTCTCTCTCCGTTTTGTAATCCTGCCCACAGCAGCACACGGCAGGCCGAGCTTTTTTAACTTTTCCAGCGCACTCTGTGCATCTTCCGGACGAATACCTGCCAGGAGCCCTCCCGAAGTCTGGGGATCAAACAGGATTTCCTCCATCCAGAACGGAACATCTGAAAACTCTACATCACTTCCGACCGAATTTCTGTTTCTCTGTCCCGCCGCGGTCAGATAAAATTCATCTGCATACCGCGCCGCATCCTCTATATATGGGATTTGGGAAGAGTCGATTTGGGCCGAATACTGCTCTCCGATCATTTCGGACAGGTGTTTTAAAAAGCCGAAGCCCGTAACATCTGTACAGCCGTGGACCTCATATCCCGAAAGGACTTCTGCCGCATATTTATTCAATGTAGTCATAGAGTTCACCGCCTGTTCATAGGCCGCAGCGGAAGCCTCCTTCATCTGGTTTGCCGCCAGCACGATTCCGGCCCCCAGAGGTTTTGTCAGCAGAAGGACATCTCCTTCCCTGACGCCATTATTTGCGAGAATCTTTTCCGGATGAATGGTCCCCATGACCGACAGGCCGTATTTCACATCCACATCCGCGATAGAATGTCCGCCGGCCAGCGTTCCTCCTGCCTCAGTCACTTTAGAATTCCCGCCCAGCAGGATTTCTCCCAGTATGTTTAAATCCATCTTTTCCGGAAAGCACACGATATTCAGGGCAGTCTTCACCGTACCGCCCATCGCATAAATGTCACTCAGTGCATTGGCGGCCGCGATCTGACCGAATATATAAGGGTCCTCCA
The DNA here is from genome assembly GCF_014467075.1 of Anaerostipes caccae L1-92. Lineage (NCBI taxonomy): Bacteria > Bacillati > Bacillota > Clostridia > Lachnospirales > Lachnospiraceae > Anaerostipes > Anaerostipes caccae. The sequence continues at coordinate 1,145,098 of NZ_AP023027.1, read as the reverse complement.
CCATAGGCGGAAAAAAATCCAGTGTCTGTACCACGGCCAGATCATCGCTGAGTCTGTAGACCGCCGCATCATCCGCATGATCAAATCCGATCAGCAGATTCTCATCTTTCTTCTTAGGGATTTTACTTAAGACGTGCTCCAGCATCCCCGGCCCGAGCTTTGCCGTACATCCTCCGCTTTTGCAGAACACGATTTTTTCTTCACTCATAAAACCCTCCTTATAACAGAATCCGGTAAATTCCTTCTGTTCCGATGGACTGCCCGCTCAGAACTTCTTTCACCGCAGCTTCCGCTTCCGGCTCTGCGCACCATGCCATGCCGCAGCCCGCCGTAATAGAAGGAGGAACCGCGATCAGCCTTCCTCCCACACCCCGCTGTCTGCAGTACTTCTCCATCGCCATGGCATTGGTAGTATTAGGAAACGCAACTACCAGCATTAATTTCTTTTCCCTCATAGGACAAACTCTTCTCCGGCCTTTGTGATCTCTCTGACGATGCCCTGATAAGCCCGTCCGTCATCACAGTTCAGATAATGTCTGGATATTTTATATTCTCCGAATGCGTGCATCGGAAAAACCGCTTTTGGCTGAATCTCTTCTATGAAATAATTGATTCCTTTACAATATTTATCCTCCTGCCTCGGATCAAGGAGAAGAAATGCAAGATCGATCTCTCTTCCTTTCAGGCGGGCTACTTCCTCTTTATAGAACCTGACCATAAATTCATTGTCATCTTCCGGCTCTCCGTTCCAGTACCACCAGTTTAAATCCCCTGCATGATAGATCGTCCTTCCCTCGGCAGTCACCAGGAATGCAACGCCTTCATCATTGGATTTCAGCGTCTCCACCCGGACAGAGCCGATCATTTTATTTTCATGTTCTCTGATCTTTGTAATATTTTCGGAAACCTGAACTGCTATATCATCCGATAAGATATACTTTACGTTCGGGTACTTTTTTTCCAGCTCAAAAATCTTTTGGCAGAAGTGATCCGGATGACTGTGAGAAGAAAAAACATAAATTTCTTTCTCTCTTGGCATCTCCGGGAATTCCCCTTTGTAATAATCAAATATCAGTACCGTCTTCTCTAACTCCACACAAAAACCGCTGTGTTCAATAAATGTAACTTTCATTGCCTATTTACCTCCTGTCGCTAAAATCTTTTCTTTCAGACTCGGATCAAATGACCCGTTTTTGAGCATCTCGATCTCATATTTATACGGAGGATAAGAATTTTTGGTCCCTTCCTCCTTAATATACGGAGTCTCCAAAATCTTCGGCACCTGTGTGAAATCTTCATGGTGCACGATGTGATTCAGTGCATCGAAACCAATCTCTCCGAAGCCAATATTTTCATGTCTGTCTTTCGCCGCACCCCGGGGATTTTTGCTGTCATTAATGTGGAACACTGCAATCTGCTCTTTTCCTACGGCCTTATCAAAGGAATCCATGACTCCCTCAAAATCACCGACAATATCAAGCCCGCTGTCGCTGGTGTGGCAGGTATCGAAGCATACTCTTAATTTATCATTATATTTAACGCCGTCGTAGATACGCTTTAGTTCGTCAAAATTCCTTCCGACTTCACTGCCCTTTCCGGCCATGGTCTCCAGAGCCACAAAAACCGGTGTATCTTTTGTGAGAACTTCATTCAGCCCTTCAACGATACGTTCAATTCCTGCATCCTCTCCGGCGCCCACATGAGCTCCGGGATGAAGTACCAGGGTTCTGCTTCCCATGGCACTGGTCCGCTCGATTTCAAGTGCTAAAAACTCCACTGCCAGTTCAAATGTCTCCGGCTTCACCGTATTTCCGAGATTGATGATGTACGGTGCATGGACGACAAATGATTCAATTCCTGACTCCTCCATCAGAGCTTTTGCTTCCTCAATCCTAAGCTCGCTTATATCCTTTCTCCTTGTATTTTGCGGCGCACCTGTGTACACCATAAATGTATTGGCTCCATAGGACAATGCTTCTTTGACTGATCCAAGAAACATCTCCTTTCCCTTCATTCCTACATGTGATCCTATTAACATCTATTTTCATTCCTTTTCTATTGTATTTATAAAGCATCTCTTATTATAAATGAAACCCTCTGAAATGTAAAAGGTCTCATGTTCAGAAAAAAATACAAATTTTTATTTGCATTTCCATAAAATCCATGATATTATAACTGTGTTGTGCAGTCGTGGCGGAATTGGCATACGCGCTAGACTAAGGATCTAGTCCGGGCTAACTGGGTGAGGGTTCAAGTCCCTCCGACTGCATTCTTTTTATGCAAAAGACTGCTGTACCATTGATTTATCATCATCGGTACAGCAGTCTTTTCTCTATATATACCCGTCTTAAATTTCGCTGTTCCAGGCATGAGCTAAAATATCTTTCAATACCAGGCCTGCATCTGTGTCGTTATATCCATAGTCTCTTTTCAAACTTTCCAGCATTCGTTTCATTTCACCTGCATATTTTTCCACTTCAACTTCTTCCTGATACGAAGTCAGTATCGGGTATTTCTTAGCCCACACTTTTGTCCAGTCAACCTTCTGCTGAATCTCTTCGTTTGTATTTTCAATCGCCTGCTCGATTTCTTTTAATTCAATATCAAATTCGATCAATTCATCCAGCGACACATGATACAGCACTGCGAGATTTTTGGACTGGCGTATATCAGGAAGAGTTTCCCCCGTCTCCCACTTTGAGATTGTCTGCCTGCTCACCCCTAATTTGCCCGCCACATCTTCCTGTGATAAGCCGCTTTTCTTTCTTGCATTGAATAGACTGTTTCCTAAATTCATGACTCTTATACCTCCTTCTCATTTAGTATAAGACGATAAGAAAACGAATACCACCAAAGATACTGTTCAATTCTGCACTTTTTCTTAACAGTCAAAGAAAAAACCCTGCCGGTACTTACCGTGCAAAGTTTTTTCTCTTTTTATTCTATAATTGAAATCCGGCTTCCCGCTTTCAGCTCTGGCATTTGATCCTGTTCCACACAGATGCTTCCCGGAAGACATTCCCTGTCCCCATGAAAGAAAACTGTCAAGTGCCCCAGTTTTCCAAGGTTTTCAGCCGCAATGCTGCCCACCTCTGTAATCTTATACTCTTTTTCGTCGATGACCAGTCTGCTGCCCGGTTTTATTTCTCCCATGACAGGATTCACTTCGACAAAATAGCAGAAGTCTTTCAGGCTTACAAGCGCAGGCTCACCAAATGTAATAAAAAAACCTTTTTTAGCAAACGCCTCCACATCACTTCCTACCGCTTTCACTGTTGTATGGTAGATCATCATTTATCACCCTTTCTTTAAAGAAGCTCCCGCTCAATGCGCTCTCTTGCTTCCGGCGCCTGTTTCTCCATCTTTTCCGGAAAACCGAACATAGATACACATGCGATGTTGTCTCCTCCCGCTTTCGGTGCATGTTCTTTCAGCTGTTTATTGGCAAAATCCATCTCTCTCAGAGTCTCAAAAATCCCTACAAAATCCACGTCTCCCTCGCCCATAGCCAAATGCTGGTGAATCGTCACATCGGCCTTTCCGCGGCCGTTTAACCATGGCGGGTTGGCGATATAGCGGCAGTCCAGAGTCTGGTTGAACGTATCCGCAAACAGCACATGGGTCAGTTCTTCTCCCGCATATTTTAACATAGATCTCACATCACCTTTCCCCTCGTCATAGAAAAATCCGTGGGGAGAAGAGTATACATATCCAAGGTTCGGAGACCGGAAGGATTTCACCAGATCACAGGTCTCATCGTTCAGCTCACAGAAATCATACGGATGAGACTGAATCTCTACGCGGAGTCCTTCCCGTTCGATGATCGGGAGCAGTTCCTCCATTGACCGAAACCACATGCCGTTGCAGATTTCCTGCTGATTGGGATCACCGGAGAGTTCTGTGTTGATCACAGGCACGCCCATGTCCACGGCGATCTCAATCATCCGTTTCCAGTTGGCTACTGCCATCTTCCGCTGTTCTTCTGTCGGTCCGGACCAGCGGTATACCACGATAAAAGAGGAGATCTCCACTCCGGTTTCCCGGAGTGCTTTTCTGTATTCCGTCTCACATTCTTTGGAAAACAGAGGATGTTTATAAAATGGATTGATCCTCGGATGCGGAGACTGTTCGATGTATTTATAACCCCAGTCCGCCACCTGGTGGACCATCCGGTTAATGTCCATCTGCTTTGCCAGCACATCCACGTCAAATGCTATTTTCATAGAGCAATTCTCCTTTCAAACAACCTATAAACCTGTTTTTTCTGCAATATATTTTCGTGCCTTCAATGCATATTCTAAAGGATTGGCAGCGGCAGGGTCCTGCTCTGCCTCTACTACAACGTATCCTTCATATCCGCTCTTTTCGATGATGTCAAAGATCGGTTCGAAGTCCACATCCCCGTCTCCGGGAACTGTGAATGTTCCTTTTCTGACTCCTTTTAAAAAGCTCCAGCCTTCTTTTTTAGACTGGTTTACCACATCGGTGCGGAGATCCTTTAAATGGATATGTCTGGTTCTGTCAATGTACTTTTTAAGAACTTTCACCGGGTCGATTCCTGCAAAAGAACAGTGTCCGCTGTCAAACAGCAGGTAAACAAGCTCCGGATCAACTTCTGCCATAAAACGGTCGATCTCTTCTTCCGTCTGTACGACAGTTCCCATATGATGGTGGAAAGTCAGAGTCATTCCCTTGTCTTTTGCAATTTTCCCGAGTTTATTCAGTCCTTCTGTGAGAAGCTTCCACTCCTCATCGTTCATCACATATTTCCCTTCAAAGACCGGCTGATCCTTTCCCTGCGTACTGTAACTCTGCTCGGACACGCCGATGACTTTCGCCCCCATAGCTTTCAGGAAATCGGTCTGTTCAATAAACTCTTTTTCTGTCTCTTCATATGGCTTTGAGATCAGGAAACTTGAAAACCAGCAGTTGCAGATTTCAATTCCTCTTAATTCCAGGGCTTTTTTCAATGTTTTCACATCTTTCGGATATTTCCCGCCGATCTCAGATCCTGTAAATCCCGCCAAAGCCATTTCACTGACACACTGTTCAAAGGTATTTTCTTTGCCCAGATCCGGCATATCGTCATTGGTCCACCCGATCGGCGCAATCCCCAATTTTACTTTCTTTTTATCCAACATATCGATCATTACCTCTTTCTATAATTACTCAAAGTTTTCCTGACAATTCTCTGACAGTCAGCTCCGCTATCATTTCTTTGTATGTCTTATCCAGTTTATAGCACAGGGCAATCAGCAGCATTACGATCCACACCACAATCGGCACATACAGATATGTTGCCTTTATGACTGCGATGGCTGCCGGCGCCTGCTCAGCCGCTGTCTGGGCCATTCCGTTGTATCCTACATAGGAAAGTGCGGCTCCAAGTGCGGCATTGGTAATCCCTGCTCCAAATTTCTGTCCAAAACTCATGGAAGAGAACATAAGACCCTCGATCCGTTTTCCGGTCTTCCACTGTCCATATTCGATCGCATCACTTGGCAGTGAATACTGAACTCCGTAAAATGGTGACATCCCGATACCACGAATGATGGAAGAAAAAATCGCCAGAGGTACACTCGTAATATTAAACAAAAAGATGATCTGTCCCGCAATTCCGAGGAAACATCCTGCTGCGATCATATTTCTTTTCCCATACTTTGGTATCAGTTTTGGAAGAAGGAGGATTACAAAAATCATAGGTACCTTCTCAGCCATGGATAACGGCATGACCAGATTGACATCATTCAACACATACTGGCAGTAATAGGTAAGGTCAATTCCAAGGATGATCTGATAAATTGTATAAAACAGCATCAGTCCCAGGGAAATTAAAAAGTATCGGTTCTTAGCCATCAGCTTTAAAGCTGTGAACACCGGGAGTTTTTCCTCGGATTTTTCAGAGACTTTTACACGCTCTTTACAGCAGCGGAATGTGTTTAACAGGATAAGGACAGAGATGACAGAAAACACTGCTGTAACAATAATCCAGGCAAGCTGCGTATTATCAATTTTCACTGCTACCCAGTTAATGATCGGGAGGGTCAGCGCTGTGACAACCATACTTGCTGTGATGGATAAAGACATACGGATGTTGCTGATTGTCTCCCTTTCATGTTTATCCCTGCTCATCAGAGAGCCAAGCGTATGGAACGGCTGGCTGATCCCGGTATACATGATGGTGTTAAGTAAGTTATATGTAATAAATACATAAGCGATCTGCACGGTTTTTGTCCCCTGCGGTACTGTCATCAGCAGGACCGCGGCAATTGCATAAGGAATCACAAGCCTTAAGATCCACACTCTGGCTTTCCCATATTTGGAATGTGTCCGGTCAATGATGGTTCCCATAATCACATCGGAAACTCCGTCAAAGGCTCTGGACGCCAGCATGATCATACCAACGATTCCTGCCGAGAGTCCTATGACATTTGTATAGAAGTAAACCAGCAAAGTATTTGCCAAAGTATATACGACTGTCAGCGCCGGATCACCTATGCAGTAAGCGAGTTTTTCTGATAACCTGACTTTGGCGAACTCACCTTCTATCTCTTCAAAATTCTCTTCTGCATTGATCTTCCTCTTTGTTGTTTGTTCACTCATAGACATCTTTGTCCCCCTTGTGCTTTACGCAAAGTATTTTGCTACGAAATCCCTCGTCACTTCAGCAGATTTTTTCACGTTCTCGTCATGGGACATTTCATAATATTCCGGACGGAATTCTTCAATTGTACACACTCCGTCAAATCCGATTTTCTTTAAAGCGGCTGCGATTCCCGCATGATCTACCACTCCCTCTCCCGGCCACAGACGTTTGTCATCACCGCAGGAACCAAGGGGCAGATCTTCACAGTCATTTAAGTGGTAAGCAAATATCTTCTTTCCGTCTGCCGCTTCTAAATCTTCTAATTTAGAACACATCTCATGGAAATGGAAGGTATCAACTGTCACACCTACATTATCTCGTCCTGTCGCTTTTACTACATCATAGGCAGTTCCAAACTGATTGATCGAACAGTTCGGAGCACCGCAGAATTCCAATGAAATCTTAATGTCTTCTCCAACTTTATCGGATAAATAGCGCAGACGTTCTGCAGCTTCTTCTTTGATCTCTGTAATGCTCTTATCTTTTACATCAAAAGACGGCACTGTGATCAGCATTTTCATACCAATGGCTTTACATACTTCAATGATGAAATCAGTCTCCTCATCGATCTCCTTCACTCCTGCTTCATCTCTTTGATTGAAGAAAATCAGAGTGTTGTAAGCCCATGGTTTTAAATGATGATTTTTAAACCAGTCAGCCAGCTCTTGAAGTGTATGTTCTTTCAAATAATCTTTTACACAGTCAAATCTGATCTCTATGTAATCAAACCCATATTTTTCACAGGCTTCCAGGTCAGCCATCAGGGACTGTCCTTTACATTCCAGTGCAGTTGCTTCATTAAATCCAATCTTCATTATTATATCCTCCTGAGTTTTTGCTTTATTTATAAAATTCCGGTTTTTCTGCTGTCACAATCGGTTCAATCTGTCCGCTCTCCTGTGCTTTCACCAATGCATCCGCTGTTACAGCTGCCAGGTATCCGTCCCATGCAGTCGGTCCGTTGATGATTCCTTCTTCCGCACAGTCAACCCAGTTCTGGACTTCTGTGTCATAAGCGTCCTCAAATCTTACAAAGCAGTCTGTATCAATCGTTGTGGATACTGATGCATTCTTTCTGATGCTCGGATAAGAAGGCTCGGCCATCTTGATTGCGCCATCTTCGCATACGACTTCACAGTTGATATCATATCCGAATTTGCAGTTTACAAAGACTTCCACATCAATGCAGATACCCTTCTTTGTGCGGAGCAGCATGATCTGAGGATCTTTTAATTCTGAGTGGGAATATTTTGTCACTTTCGGCATGATCACCTGCGCACTCTCATATTCATCATCTACTAACCAGTGCAGTGTATCAATCTCATGAATTGCTGTGTCATGGACCGCCATCGGTGTATTGTAGTTTGTTCCGACTTCAGGGTTTCTGTGCGTACAGTGAAGGATCAATGGCTCACCGTATTCTCCGGACTGAAGTGCCTCTTTTACTTGAACATATCCTTTATCATACCTTCTCATAAATCCAAGCTGGATCAAATGCTTTCCTGAAGCGGATTCTGCATCCACAATCTTTTTACAGTCCTCTGCAGTTGTTGCCAATGGCTTTTCACAGAAAACTCTTTTTCCCGCTTCAATTGCCTGTAATAAAGAATCTGTATGTGCAAAACCAGGGGATACAATAAATACAGCCTCCACATCAGGATCATTGATTAAATCTTTTCCATCCGTATATACTTTGGCTCCCCCTGCCAATGCAGCCGCTTCTTTTGCCCCTTCTTCGAAGACATCAGACACTGCCACTACATTTGCTCCCTGGATTTTGTTCGTGAGACGTTTAATATGATCTTTTCCCATTCCGCCGCATCCGATTACACCTACATTTAACATTACTCTACCTCCATATGTTTGTTATTGACTTGTTGTTTCATTTTGATTGTGAACTTATGATAACATTGCGTGCGCGTGCACGCAATCAACAATATGCACAATTATTCTAATTATTTTTTAGGTATATTCACTTGTATTATTCTTTTTGCACAAAAAAATACAATATCATCCTGCGATATTGTATTTTTATTTATACACTTTATATAAATAGTCCTTTTGAATTAATAATGTATTGATAATATTTTTATCATATTTTTATGAGATTAAAGATTACATCTTGTTTTGATCACAATATCCGTATACCAAAACTCACCCTGTCTTGTTGGATTGCCGCAGAGTGTATGAAACAATTCCATGACCGACTCATATCCCTGGACATAGGAATTCTGTCTCAGAATAAAATTAATGACCCCCTCTTTAAGATTTTTCCGGTTTTCCCCCTCGTAGTCATGGGCAATAACCTTGATTTTCTGCTCCAGCCTGTATTTTTTTAATGTATCACATACTCCGCTTTCCCCCTGTGCCGTGAGATAGACACCTGCCAGATTCGGTGTCTCTTCCAGCTGCTCTTCCAAAAGCTTTCCCGCAACCCAGTCGTCATCATAAGCATATCTTGGCTCCAGCACCTTTATCCCTGGATAATGGTGTTCCAGTTCGTCCGTGAATCCCCTCGTACGCTCCATAGTCGCCACATTTTCCTGGGAGCCTGACAGGATCATAACCTGTCCGTCCCCGGGGATAATTTCGCCCATGAGTCCTCCCGCAACCCTGCCGCTGGCGTAAGAATCCTGTCCAATAAAGCAGAGCCTTTTTGTATCTTCCAGATCGGAGTTGATCGTAATAACTGAGATTCCATCTTTTTCCACGAACTCATTAATGGTCTTTTTCAATAATTCATCATCTGTCGGAACAAGTGCGATTCCTTTTACCCCGGCTTCCCTGAAATCCTTCATAATCCTGAGCAGTTTCTTTACATCCCCGCCGTGGATACGTTCCACAAAAACCTGTCCTCCAAAGCGTTCTACTTCCTCCTTCGCAGATTCCGTGCCTTCCAGCACAGCCTTCATAAACGGGGTCTCTGCATATTGAATGATAACTCCGATCTGAAGTGCGTGATTTGCGGTGGAAAGTGCCTTCGCCGCCATATTGGGCTGATATCCAAGTTCCTTTGCGATCTCTTTAATCTTCTCTGCTACTTCCGGGCGAATTCTCCCCCGGTTATTTAATGCCCGGTCAACCGTACCTCTGGATACCCCGGCCAGGTCTGCAATCTGCTGAATCGTAACTGCCATACTCTTTCTCCTCCTGCGTTCTCGTGCACGCATTGTTGATACTATTGTATCATACTCTGCTGAATATTCAATAATCTCTGGTTTTCTCCCGGCATGGAATCAGATTTCTTTATAAAAAAGAAGAAGTGTCCCGGTAAGTTGAGCCGGTACGCTTCTCCTTTTTAACAAAATATAATTTGGAATACCCTTACTTGCAGTTAAAGATTTCAATATGGCGTTTTACGTTGTCATAGACACCCTTTACCATAGCTTCATTCATATCAAAATAATTATGTTTTCCTTCTGTCTCTATGTATTTTTCTACTTCTTTCGTCAGACTGTTAAAGCTTGCTGTTGCAATGTTGACCTTGCAGATTCCAAGAGAAATAGCTTTTCTGAAGTCATCATCTGTAATTCCGCTTCCGCCGTGAAGCACCAGAGGTTTCCCGGTAATATCGCGGATTTCTTCTAAAACACCAAATTCCAGCGTCGGCGCCACCGGATAATCCCCATGCGCATTTCCGATGGCCACTGCCAGCGCATCTACATCGGTCTGTTCACAGAATATTCTTGCATCCTGCGGATTGGTACACTGAATCCCGTGATCACTCTTTCCGTCTTCGCTTCCGCCCACAAGACCTAGTTCGGCCTCCACAGTTGCTCCATACTCTGCTGCCAGTTTCACCACTTCTTTTGTCTTTTTTATATTTTCCTCAAACGGATCTCTGGAAGCATCCAGCATGACAGAAGTAAATCCTAATTCCAGCGCCTTTTTTACAGTCTCCAGTGTGAGACCGTGATCTAAATGAACTGCTACATCCACCTTCGCTTCCTTTGCGGCCTGGACCATCATCGGGCCCATTAAATGCAGGGGAGAATGTTGCAAACGCACCTCTGCAATCTGCAGAATGATCGGTGTATTCATTTCTTCTGCGGCTTTGACGGCCCCTTTGATCATCTCCATATTTCCGACACTGAATGCGCCGCATCCTCTGTTTTCTTCTTTTGCCTGCTGCAGTAATTGTTTCATTTTTACTAATGCCATAATTGATACTTCCTTCCTCTTTATATCATTTCAACTGTAACTTTATCTGTGGTTTTAACTCTTGTTTCTGTTCTTCCTGTTTTTCATTTTTTATTTCTTTTTCCAGCTTAGTTAAAAACAGAAATGCCGCTGCTGAAAATACAAAGCCGATAAAAAATGTCATATTCACTGGGTACTGCCCTGCCGCAATAAAGTTTGTAATGCAGGGAGACAACGCTGTCACAACAACAATCCCAAACATCACGATTCCATAATTCTGCCCGGAATGTTTCAGTCCGAAAATGGAGCTTGCCAGAGAAGGAAAACTCCCCATAATTCCTCCAAAACAGCCATAGATCAGAATCACCGCCAGAGTTGTCAGTATTTTCTGTCCTGTTATCAGAAACACCATAGCTGCCATAGAAAGCAGAATCACACCTTTGATGCACTGTATCCTGCCGATTTTATCTGAAAGGGACGGGAGCACGAGCCTCATCCCTGCATTCAATATGGAACCTGCCATGACCGAACCCACTGCAAGAGCTGCGCTGACGCCTCGGTCCGTCTGCAGTGTCTGCGATAACGGCGATGTGAGGTAATATGCCATAAGCCCGCACATCATTGTGCACAGCAAGTAATAAAATTTTCTGGTCTTCACCATCTCTGCCGAGGTGTATTGATGCGTTTCCCCGTAAAATACCGCTATTTTTTCCTCTGCTGTTTCCTCTGGTTTCCTGATAAACATGGTTCCCAAAATCCACGAGACTCCAATCAGTAATCCCACAGTCAAAAATGCCAGCTGCGGACCTCCGGCTTCCAAAAGTGTTTTGCTGATTGGTGCCATCAGAAGGCCGCAGATCCCGTTTGCCGTGATCACAACACCGGATGCAAACCCTGTTCTTCCCGGAAACCACTTCTGCGCTGTGGAGAGAATCGGTGCATAGATCATTCCAGATCCGATGCCCTGCATAACTCCAAATGTCAGATACATCCATATGGGTGACGGAAGAAGCATATATCTTGAAATCAGGACCCCGGCGGTCAGGATTCCTCCTCCGATAAACATGGCCGGTGCGGGCCCTTTTTTGTCCTGAAACCTGCCGCCTAAAATATTTCCCAGCACAAAAAACATCGTGGGAAGATAAAAGCAGATGGATGCCTGACCAGTGCTCCACCTGGCTGCTTTCATCACATACGGCTGATAAATAGACCACACATGAGGATAACCGGTAAACAATATGGCAAAGGCTCCAAAAACCATCATTGCATTTCGTCTTTTTCTGTTCATAACACACTTCCCAACTTTTATGGTTATATTTTGATTAACTTTTGAGTTTATATTAGCACTTCAATGAAATATTGTCAACAATAATATCAACAATCTCTCATATTGTAACAGACAAAGCAATCGGGCAGGAAGGGAATAATTTCATTTTCCTTCCTGCCCGATTGCTCATTTAGATTCAACTCTGCCATGTTATCACTTTTATTCCGGGAAGTGTTCACCTGCAAGATACACCGTGTTTCTTGCGTTTCCGCACTTCTTTAAGATGTTCTTTTTTACAAGACTTCCGATAATACCTCTTGCTCGTCTATTTTTTACCCCAAGCAGCCCGGTCACTTGTGAAGTCGTGCAGCTGCCATTTCTTTTTACAAATCTGACTATTGTAATTTCTTGATCCGGCATTCCGGCAATGCCGGATTGTGCCGGATTTCCAAATTGTGCCGAATCCTCTTTCATCATTTCCGAATTAATATTGGGGGCTGATTTCCGATACAAATTCACCCGGAAGTCTCCATCAAAATCAAAAAATTCCGGCTCAGGCAAGCCATATTCATTGCATTCCCGAATAATACGAGGAATGCCGCTGCCCCATTTTTCAATAATCTTCATGTAGGAAAATGCGTTAGCAATCGCTCTGTTTCTAATCTTAGAATAACCTTCCTTCATCTTAGCAATGGAAACGCCGTTCAACAACATACCGGGAGAAGTAACCTCCAGTCGGTCATCGAACAACGCTATTTGAATATTGCCTGATTCCAAATAGCTGCGGTGGGCAACAGAATTTGCGATCAACTCACGCACACTGTCCAAAGGCAGTTCGTAAACGTCCTGCCGGTACATTCCTTGAATTTTCATGCCACGATTAATTTTCTCCTGCACGTACTGGAAAGCCGCTTCCATTTGATCCTGAATGGAGCCTTCAAATTCTCGGCGGTCTACAAAATACGCTCTGTCAGTTCCCTTGAAAACAGCACATTGAATCATTGGCTGCTCCTGTGCCTTTCCTGTCAGCAGCGCATAGGCATTGGTCGGAACAGCTGTTCTATTCTTTTCTATCAAAACACCCCAAGAAATCAGAACGTTTTGCGTGAGGTCTTTGACTTTTGCCTTCTCTGCATCAGTCAGAGTGTTCCGCAGCGCCATTGCTTTCATATTGGAACACAGAATAGCAATATCCTCAGAAGTGACATCTAGTCCTTCACAGGGTTCGCAGTCATAATAACGGTTCTGGCCTTCCAGAATCAGCTCCTGCACTTGATAACGCTCTGCATGACGTGTCGTACCGCTCACCCGGACATACGTCCCATCCAAAAGACCTTGGCTCTTGATATAGTAAGGACGCGTCATACCAGACATAATTTCCACTTCAATAATGGATTTCCCACCAACTTCCTGCACACCGATACTGGGTATGATTCTCGGTTCACAGCTGTCAAAAATGGCATTGGTAATATCATCCATCTTCTGAAAAACCTCTTCTTTTGAAAAGCCAGTGACATTCCACGTATTATTTTCCACACCAAAGATCAGCTTGCCGCCTTTGCCGTTGGCAAAGGCCACAACAGTCTTCATATACCTATCGCTTTTTGCCGGGATTTCTTCTTTGAATTCCACATTGTCGGATTCGCCGGCAAAAATTTCTTCTGCTGTCATTTATCACACCTCCTGTTCTATTCAAAATATTATACTCCAATTCTGCCCACAAAACTTATTTTAATTATTATAACACTTTATTTTATCCCTCGGCTAAAACATAGAAAAAAGAAGGAAAATAATCTGCTATTCTCCTTCTTCCCTATATGATATATAATTATTATTCTGTCTATCCTATTTAGCTTTCACAGCTTTAACCGCTTCCGTAAGCTTCGGCACGATCGCATTTAAGTCTCCTACGATTCCAAGATCCGCAATGTCAAAGATCGGCGCATCCTCATCGCGGTTGATAGCAACGATAAAATCAGAGTTTTCCATACCGGCTGCATGCTGGATGGCTCCTGAAATACCGCAGGCCAGATATAATTCGGGACGAACCGTCTTTCCTGTCTGTCCGACCTGGCGGTCAGCGCTGATCCATCCTGAATCCACACATGCTCTGGAAGAAGATACTTCGCCTTCCATAACACCGGCAAGTTCCTCTAACATCTTAAATTTCTCTGCGCTTCCAATCCCGCGTCCTCCGGAAACAAGGATCTTCGCTTCTGTGATATCCACAGATTTATGAGCCGTCTTCACGGTCTCACGTACCTTTACATTCATGTCTGCATCAGAGAATTCCACCTTGAATTCTTCAACTTCACCGCTTCTGGATGCATCGCTTTCCAGCGCTTTCATAACACCCGGACGGACGGTTGCCATCTGAGGACGGAAATCTTCACATACGATCGTTGCCATGATATTTCCGCCGAATGCCGGACGGGTCATCATAAGAAGCTTTGTCTCCTCATCAATTTCGAGTGCAGTACAGTCTGCTGTCAGTCCTGTGTGAATTCTTGCAGATACTCTCGGTGCAAGGTCACGTCCAATGGAAGATGCCCCATAAAGCACGATCTCGGGATCTTTTGCATTGATCACCGCTGTAAGTGCCTTTGTATAAGGCTCTGTCACATACTCTTCCAGCATAACATCATCTACAACAACGACTTTATCTGCTCCGCAGGCAATCAGTTCCTGCGCTTTATCTTTCACGCCTGACCCGAGCAGCACTGCAGCAACCTGCTGTCCAAGATCATCTGCCAGTTCTCTTGCTTTGCCAACTAATTCGATTCCGACTTTCTGAAGTTCGCCGTCTCTCTGTTCAGCGAATACGTATACGTCTCTGCTCATTTTTCATTCTCCTCCTCGCTTAAATGATGTGCTTTTCCTGAAGTTTATCAACAATCGCTGTTACTGTTTCGTCTGCTGATAAATCTTTTAAAATGGTTCCTGCACCTTTGGCCTGCTTTGTAAAGGATTTCTTTACTCTTGTAGGAGATCCTTTTAATCCAATGTTTGCCTGATCTACGGTGTCTTCCAAATCTGCAAGTCCCCAGACTTTGACCTCTTTTTCTCTGTATGCATCAAATGCACCGTGAACCGTCATATATCTCGGATCTGCCAATTCAGCCAGCGCTGTGATCAGACAAGGAGTTTTTACTTCAATAATCTGATGGCGGTCTTCAAACTGTCTCTGTACAACCAGGGTGTCAGTCCCTTCCACATCCAATTCTTCCACGTAGCTCACCTGAGGAATCCCAAGGTGCTCTGCAATCTGCGGACCTACCTGTGCAGTGTCACCGTCGATTGCCTGGCGTCCTGTGATGATCACATCATAATCTAATTTTTTGATAGCCGCTGCGATTGTGGAAGAGGTAGCCCATGTGTCTGCTCCCCCGAACGCTCTGTCAGAGACAAGAACTGCGTCATCACATCCCATAGCAAGCGCTTCTCTCAATGCCACATCTGCCTGAGGCGGTCCCATGGAAATAACAGTCACCGTGCTTCCCGGGCATTTTTCTTTTAACTGCAGGGCAGCTTCGATCCCCGCCTTATCATCCGGATTGATGATACTTGGAACACCGTCTCTGATCAGGGTATTCGTCTTTGGATCTAATTTTACTTCAGTTGTATCTGGTACTTGTTTTGCACAAACAACGATTTTCATCTCTATATTCTCCTTCCGCTCTAAGCTTATCTTAACAATCCGCCGCCTACGATCATCTTCATGGCCTCAGATGTACCTTCATAAATCTCTGTGATCTTGGCGTCACGATACATTCTCTCAACCGGATATTCTCTGGAGTAACCGTATCCTCCGAGAAGCTGTACAGCTGCTCTTGTCACTTCCACTGCCACATCGGATGCAAATAATTTGCAGGATGCTGCCAGCGGAGCATAATTTTCATGATCGTCTTTGGCTTTTGCCGCTCTCCATACCATAAGGCGTGCAGCGTCAATTTTCACCTGAAGTTCTGCGATCAGGAACTGTGTATTCTGGAATTTCGCAATCGGTTTTCCAAACTGTTTTCTTTCTTTTACATATTTGATGGCTTCGTCCAGTGCACCCTGTGCAATTCCTACGGACTGAGCTCCGATCCCGATCCTTCCGCCTGCCAGTGCAGACATCGCGATCTTATATCCTTTTCCTTCACCTGCGATCACATTTTCTTTGGGTACCCTTACATCAACCAGGGCAACTTCACAGTTGGAAGCAGCACGGATACCCATACGCGGAATGTTCTTGCTGACTTCTAATCCCGGTGTGTTCCTGTCAACGATAAATGCAGACATTCCTCTTGTTCCCGCACTCTTGTCTGTCAATGCAAAAATGATAAAAGTGTCGGCAAAACCTGAGTTTGTGGTAAATACTTTCTGTCCGTTTAATATATAATGATCACCGTCCAGCACAGCACTTGTCTTCACACCGCTGGCATCTGTACCCGCTCCAGGCTCTGTAAGACCAAAGCATCCCACTTTAGACCCGTCAACCAGCGGACGAAGGAATTTCTGTTTCTGCTCTTCGGAAGCAAAGTCATTGATGCAGGAACAGCATAATGAGGTATGTACGGAAATCGTGATTCCTGTGGAAGCGTCTGCTTTAGACATCTCTTCCATGCAGAGTGTATATGTTAGGACATCGGCACCCTCTCCGCCGTATTCTTTGGAATATGGAATTCCCATAAGACCAAATTTCTTCATCTTCTCAAGCAGTTCCATGCTGAATTCTTCTGTTTCATCCATATCTCTGGCAATTGGTTTGATTTCTGTTTCTGCAAAATCTCTGAACATCTGCTGTGCAAGCAGCTGTTCTTTTGTCAATTTAAATTCAACCATTTTCTTTTTTCCTCCTGTTTGCTCTTACATTAGAACTTATTAGCATCCCTACTATTAGCCTGCCAATACTTTGTAAGCTAAATATTTGTGAGCTAATAGTATCACTTTGTGAAAGTTATGTCAACAGTATTCGTTAATTTATTGTCTATTTATATTGTATATTCATCATCTTTGTGCAAACTGTTGAATATATCAAGGTAATCTTGTGAAAAAATGCTATGATTCCTCCACACGAATGTAAAATCATGAACTACCGGAAAATCTTTTAATTCCAGTTTTCTCAGTATACCGTCTCTTAATTCTTCTCCTGCGGCTGCCTCATACAGGAAGGTAATCCCACACCCTTCAGCCAC
Source organism: Anaerostipes caccae L1-92 (assembly GCF_014467075.1). Taxonomy (NCBI): domain Bacteria; kingdom Bacillati; phylum Bacillota; class Clostridia; order Lachnospirales; family Lachnospiraceae; genus Anaerostipes; species Anaerostipes caccae. The sequence continues at coordinate 1,127,865 of NZ_AP023027.1, read as the reverse complement.
CAGTTTTTTTATCATATGCAGACTGCTGGCCTCGTGGTTTTTCTTAAAGTCTCCGATCTTTAAGTTCCTTCCCTCCAGACTTTTTTCCATAATCTCTCTCGTACCTGATCCCGCCTCTCTTGTTATCAAAGGTTCAGAAAGCAGATCTTCCAGCACCTCCGGTTCCTTTTGAAAACAATAGTCTCTTCCGCAGACAGCAATATAGGATTCCCTGGAATATATGCGGTAATCATATTCCTTCTTTTCAAAATATCCTTCAACCATGGCAAAATCAATCTCGCCCTGATCCAGCTGATTCAAGAGATCCTCTGTATTTGCGATCCTTATAGAAACTTCTGTGTCGGGATGCATTTTAATAAATTCAGCAGCTGCACGGGGAAGAATAAAATCTCCGATCGTCAAAGTGGCTCCGAAATAAATCCTGCGTTTTCCCTTTTTTATTTCCTGAATTTTATGTTTTAAGTACATCTCATCGTGCTGAAATGTCATAGCCGCATTCCGGAACAGATCTCCTTCTTCGGTAAGACTCAGCTTTTTCCCTTCCATCTCAAACAGCTTTATCCCGTATTCCTTTTCAAGCCATCTTATATGCTGTGACACCGCAGGCTGTGTAATATTCAGTTTCTTAGCTGCCTTTGTAAAATTCATCTGTTTACATACTTCAAGAAATGTAAAAATCCTAAAATCCAGCATATCATTCTCCTTTGTCTTGAATATCTATAAAAAAAGACATCCCTGCAAATCAGAATGTCTCTTCTCTCCTATTCTGAACTTTTCCTGCCTCTGATACTCTGTCAGATCAATCGGCATCCAATTCGTCCAGCAGTTTGTTCAGTTTTTGACCCTCATCCTCAGATATTCTCTCGCTGAGAGCACTGATAAATTTTTTTGCTGATCCGTCAAACCAGATATCCAATACCTCTTCTGCCTTGACTTTCTTGTAGTCATCTTTTTTGACAACCGGCTTCACATACGAAAATTTGCCCCGTCTTTCAACCACCGCATATCCCTTTGCTTCCAGATCAAAAAGAAATGTGCGCACAGTCGTTCTCTTGTAATCTTTACCATACTTATCCTTCAGCTCTTCTATTAATGTCAAAAACGGGATCTCTTCTTTCTCATAATTCCAAATACATCTCATTACTACTGATTCTGCTTCTGTTAATTTTGCTCCGCTCACTTAAATGCATCTCCTTTTCATTCTTTGACTAGGTATACAGTCAGATTAACATATATGAACGGTTTATTCAATAGAAATTATGAGAAATGTATATATTCTTTTATTTCACAGCCAAAATCATCAAAATAAATTATCATATTATAATTATATATAATTTTATATTATCATTATGTCATGATATAATTTTTTCTGTCGCTGCCCCAGCGATTATAAAAAATGAAAGAAAGAGGATCATAGTTATGAATTTTTTAAAAGTCCATTGGTCAGGGCTTCTGCTCTGTATCGGAATCTCTGTGCCCGCATGGTTTCTGGGAAATCTGGTCCCGGTGATCGGAGGCCCTGTATTTGCTATTTTAATCGGCATGGTATTGACGCTGCTCATCAAAGACAAAGGTACCATGCAGCCCGGAATTGCCTTTACCTCAAAGAAAGTTTTACAGTATGCGGTCATCCTCCTTGGATTCGGCATGAACCTTACCGATATCCTGACAAAAGGGCAGCAGTCCCTGCCCATCATTTTGTCTACCATCACTACTTCTTTGATCGTGTCGTTCCTGTTGTACAGACTTCTTCACATGGATCCCAAAGTTTCTGCACTGATCGGCGTAGGCTCTTCCATCTGCGGAGGCTCTGCCATCGCGGCCACAGCACCTGTGATCGAAGCCGATGATGAGGAGATTGCACAGTCTATCTCCGTTATCTTTCTGTTCAATGTGATTGCTGCTCTTGTATTTCCAGCACTCGGAAATATGCTTCACCTGTCCAATGAAGGCTTTGGACTGTTTGCAGGCACAGCCGTCAACGATACATCCTCCGTCACTGCCACCGCAGCAGCATGGGATGGAGTTCATGGCAGCAATACATTGAACGCTGCAACGATTGTGAAACTTACAAGAACTCTGGCAATTATTCCGATCACTCTGGCGCTTGCGATTTTCCGTGCCGGGAAAAAGGAAGAAGCTTTAGAAGAAAGCGGCTCAAATTTCAGCCTGAAGCAAGTTTTTCCGATGTTTGTGCTGTTTTTTATCCTTGCCTCTGTTATCACAACTGTTTTTTCGCTTTCTCCTGCAGTGACAGATCCTTTAAAGAATCTCAGCAAGTTTTTTATCGTTATGGCAATGGCGGCCATCGGACTGAATACTCACATTGTAAAACTTATAAAAACCGGAGCAAAACCGATTTTTATGGGATTCTGCTGCTGGGCAGCTATAACTTTGGTAAGCCTTGGAATACAAAGTGTCATTGGAATTCTATGACATTTTGCACATGATTTCCGTTCGGCTCTTAGAATGCCTCACTCCAATCATGTAGAAAATGGACGTAATGTCTGCTGGAGAAGGGCCTCTGTCAAAAAAGGTGACACTTTTCGAAAGTTATTTACCTCTATTGGAGGAGCGCATTTCAAAAGTGCCACGGAAATAGGGGTGAATAACTCATAGAATTCTCCCATAATAAAAGAAGCTGTCGGCTTTCAGGCCAAACAGCTTTTTTTATCATATCATTGTCTATTACAGATCAAATCATTGATGACTTCCCCTGCCGCAATCAGACCTGCTGCAGAGGGTACAAATGCAACACTTCCCGGCACTGCCCTTCTTCCTTCCTTCTCTGAAAGGTCAAACTTAGGCTCCAGTGCCTTTTCTGTGGAATAGACTACTTTCAAATGTTTCACGTCCCTCTTTTTCAGTTCCCTGCGCATCACTCTTGCCAGCGGGCAGACAGATGTCTTATAGATATCTGTCACCTCAAATTTTGACGGGTCCAGCTTGTTGCCTGCTCCCATACTGCTGATGATCGGTACACCGGCTTTCTGTGCCTGTATCACAAGTTGGATCTTTGCAGTCACCGTGTCTACTGCATCTACCACATAAGAATACTTGCTGAAATCAAATTCCGATGCATTTTCCGGCAGAAAAAAACACTTGTGGATATGAACCTCTGCCTCCGGGTTAATCTCCAGTATCCTTTCCTTCATGACTTCCACTTTGACCCTGCCGACAGTGCTGTGCGTGGCGATGATCTGACGGTTGATATTGGAAACAGATACCGTATCCTTATCGATCAGGTCAAAAGTTCCGACACCGGTCCTTGCCAATGCCTCTGCCACATATCCGCCAACTCCCCCAACACCGAATACGGCCACACGGGAATTTTTTAATCTTTCCACCGCTTCTTCTCCCAAAAGCAGTTCTGTTCTGATCCATTGGTTTTCCATATCATTCTCCGATAATTTTGATCAGCACACGCTTGTCCCGTCTGCCGTCGAACTCATAATAAAAAATCTGTTCCCATGTCCCGAAATCCAGACGCCCTTCGGTAATGGCCACAACAGATTCCCTGCCCATGACCGTCCGTTTCAGATGGGCATCCGCATTGTCCTCAAATCCGTTATGCCGGTACTGGCTGTAAGGCTTTTCCGGTGCCAGTTTCTCAAGCCATTTCTCATAGTCATGGTGCAGTCCGGATTCATCGTCATTGATGAAAACACTTGCCGTGATATTCATGGCATTTACCAACACCATGCCTTCTTTTACACCGCTTTTATCCACAGCATCCTGGACTTTATCCGTAATATTCACAATCCCCCGTCTGGACGGCAGATGAAAATGCAGTACTACTCTGTATGATTTCATAAAACCTCCTGGATATTATATAAGTGATATTTTAGTTTTCTTCCTACAATATCTTACCCCATACAACATCCGTCTGCAACAGACATTACATCCTTTTACCTGCCTTTTTATCCGTATGAAAATTGTCCTTATTTACTTCTAAAAATTTCTGTGCCTGCACGGGAGAAGCAAACCGAATATTCTCCCCCGTCAGATATCTGACAGCCTCATTCCATTCCCTCGCGCTGAAACGTTCAGCCTTAACAGAACCGGCGATAAAACATGCCACAGGAAACCAAAAACTGGTAGGCAGATCGGACATTTCCTGACAGCCCGCCTCCTCTGCCAAATATTCTAAAAGCCTGTTCCTCAAATCTTTTTTCTTCTGTATCATATCTTACCTCCAGCGAACGATAAAGCAGACTTTTTCGTTCACTCAATGTATACTGTAAGAAATGAATTTATCTCTTAAAATATCAATATTTTTTGCAGTTTTATGTATAAAATGGACTGAATGATAATCTCTACCATTTCTTTTACTTCTGTCCTCTCACCCACCTAAGAAATGTATCCTGGGCAATCTGAAGCTGTGCAGCGGCTTTTCTCGATGAGATTTCACCCCGTTTCCACTTTTCTTTTAATTCATAAAATTTCTCCGGTATCGGTTTCCTCGGCCTCCCAAAATGAACGCCTCGCAGTTTGGCCGCTCTGATTCCTTCCTGTTGGCGTTTCTTTATGTTTTCCCGTTCTGTCTGGGCCACATAGCTTAAGATCTGAAGTACCAGATCGGCGATAAATGTGCCTGTGAGATCATCCTGTTTTTTTCTCGTATCCAAAAGCGGCATATCGAGAACAACGATATCGGCTTTGATTTCTTTCGTGACGATCCTCCACTGCTCCAGGATTTCGCCGTAGTTCCGCCCAAGCCTGTCTATGCTCTGGATCACCAGTACATCTCCCCTCCTCAGTATCTTTGTCAGTTTCCTGTAACTGGGCCTGTCAAAGTTTTTTCCGCTCAATTTGTCCAGGTAAATCTTCTTACTCTCCACCCCGAACGCTTCCAGTGCAAGAAGCTGTCTGCTCTCATTTTGGTCCCTGGTTGACACACGGGCATAACCATAAATATTTGATTCCATAAACTTTTCCTCCATATAAAAATAGTATCCCGTCAGAAGCAGGATACTATTTATTATGGAGCTTTTGAAAAATTTTTTACATTTCCTTTATAAACATATGCTGCAGATATTCCCCCTCAAACCGCTTTACAAAATAATCGCATTTGCACAAGAAAAGATAATATACGTTCAGCCCGCATCCGGATAAAGTTTCATAATTTCCCTGTCCTTTTGCTATGATCAAGTCAGCTCTCTCAATCAATTCTTTTGCTTCCCTGTTGATCCTGTTTAAGCTGGTCCCTGCGATTCTCGTACCATTTCCAATCACCCTGGCTTCGTCAGGAAGGCCCACCTGTACTGCATCCTCCATAGACGCATCATTCGCCACACATGCTCCGCGAACAATCACTGTGACATTAACCTGGGGATATAATTTTTTCAGTTCCTGGATCAAAACCTTATCTACCACGATCTCACCGCAGTTATCTGTAATATAGACAAGGTTTTCTGCAGAACTCAGATCTGTCCGAAAGGAATCGTAAACCTCAGGTTTCAGCCCCTTTTCTCCGTTTTGAAACAGAAGCTGTTCCAACTGATCCCCGTCAACCTCGCCCAGAGCGATATAGTCTATGTAGTTTCCCGCCTGCGCTGCCCGAATCGCTGTGGCCACCGGATCTTCTGACGCCTCAATTCTTCTTCTGATCTCCGGCTCTTTTTTAAGCATCAGTTCATTAAAATGCTTCTTCAGCGGATCAAAGGCTGTCTGCTCCCCAAAATGCCGCTCATACAGTTCTGTAAATTCAGCCAGGTATTCCGGCGGAGACAATTCTAAATCCTCATCTCTTAAAACTGCCCTCACCTGGTCAAGAAACAGATGTTTCTTCTCTTCGTTCTGCTCCTGTTCCACTTTCCGCTCCTCACTCCGAAACAGACATTCCCTGCAATATTTCCCTGTCCTCATAATTTTCCTTTCCTTATCCCTGAATCACTGACTCATAAAAATCATAGTATTTTAATATCCGCATGAAAGTCAGCCGCTGCCGGACATATGGAGATACTCTGGCTGTCAATGCTTTCATCCTCTTTTCAAGTCCAAGGTCTTCCAGGGAACTGACTCCGCCGGCCTGGTCAAGGTATGCCCTTAACGTTTCTGCCTTCGGCACCTGCTCAAGGATCTCTATGATCCGGTCTTCTTTTTCTTTCAGTACAGAGGGTGAAATCTGATCCAGCACATTCGGTTGATTCTCATCTAATATAATATCATTCAATCCCCTGCCTGCAAAGCATTTCCTTATCAGTTCTTTCTCTAAAGGCACAGATCTTTTTATACCGTAACGGCCATTTCTCAGACATTCTGCTGCTCTGTGATAAATCTCAGAAGAGATGACCAGGCCGGTACCTACTTTTTCTCCGTGGTAAAAATCAAGACAGGAATTGACTGCCTCCATCTCCCACAGATGAGACATATGATGCTCTGTCCCTGAAGCAGGACGGGAATTCCCCACCATCTGGATCGCCAGTCCGGAAAGCAGGAGACCGTACATGAGCTGTTCATAAGCAGATATCTCACCCTTCTTTAGTCCCGGAAGACTTTTACACATAATCTCAAGAGCCTCTTCCTCAAAGCCGCAGACTCTCGGGCAAAAATATTCTCCTGTCAGCAGATGTGCCAGCTTCCAGTCCGCAAGCGCCGTATATTTCCCCAGCAGGTCACCTACACCCGAAGCTGTAAGGCGGAGCGGAGCTTCTTTCAGCACCCTGCTGTCTGCCGCAATGATCTTCGGCGCACAGGAGGGCACTGTCTTTTTAAATCCCTGAAGTGTCATAGCCGCAACTGTAGATGTGTAGCCATCCACACTGGCAGCCGTCGGCACAGATATAAACGGTATTCCAAGGTCAAAGGCACAGTATCTGGTAATGTCGTGAAGCGTGCCGGACCCGACCGTGATCAATGCATCCGGCCGTTCTCTTCCTTTCAGCTGTCCCATCACATATGCCACACTGGTTTCATCCGCATGGACCCCGCTCCCCTTCAGCATGACTGTTTCTGAAATATGAAGCAGCTGTTCCGTCTGTTTCCCGGCTATTTCATAAGTATTTTCATCGCAGATCATGACAAGATTCTGATAAGGTGTATCTTTCAGCAAAAGCGGCAGTTTTTCGACAGCTCCCTCCTCCAAAAGAATCTTATCAATATCTGCGTGATGTTCTCTTTGGCAGGAGCAGGCTCCCTCCAGCTTTTTTAAGTCAATCTCCATCAAAAAACCTCCTCTCATTCAGACAACAGGGACCTGCATCGCAAGTCCCTGGAAAATAGTGCCCGGTTATGATATAATACATCTGTAAGAAAGAAATGCTCTGCCGACGCTTCGCCCCAAATGAAGACTGTCTATGAGTGTTTCTTTTTTCTTTCTGCGCTGTATCTTCATCATTTTAACCCTTTCTGCATATGCTCTTTGAAAAATTCATTCAGCAGTGCACAAATCTGCGCCGGTGAATTCAGAACTTCGAGCTTAGCCATTTCTGCTTCATTGGATATCAGCAAAACCAGAGTACTCAGCACCTCCACCTGCTGACTCGGCTCTTTAACGCCCAGAACAAAAGCAAACTTTGCGTTCACCTGGATTTCAGGCTCTCCCATGTGCGAAAACAAAACCGTTTCTTTAAATCTTACAAAAGATATGGATGCCTCTCTTACATGTTCCACATCCGTATGCGGAATCGCAATCTCATATGATTCGGTCTTTAGACCTGTAGGATAAACTGCTTCCCTGCTCTTCAGCCCATCGGCAAAACTTTCCTTTACTTTGCCTTTTTCATAAAGCCTTTTCCCGATCTTATCAAAAAACTGGTCTTTGTCTTCAAACGTTTCATCCAGCCAGATGAGATCTTCTCTGAAAATCTGCTCCATTCTGTTTCCTCCCTTTATCTGCCTTAAAGATTCTTTTCTACTTCCTCATACAGTTTCCCGGTCCCCATCCATGGATATAAAAGACACAATCCCTGCAGTACCGGAAGCGATGTATTCAGATTGCCTGTAGCAGTAGAGATCACCATATCATGGCCTTCTTCCAGACTTTTTAAGTCCGTCACCTCATATGTATTTACAAATGTCACCTCGGCCATTATGTTCTTTTCTTTCAGTCCTTCTTTCAGAAGCTCTGCCGCCTTTTGGGCTTTTTCTTTCTTCATGCCTCCGGCCAGCAGTAAAGAAGTCTCTCTCATAACATCACTCTCCTCTTAGAATTCTTCCAGGATCGCTTTTGTCCTGCTGATGCCGATCCGGTCAGATCCCGCCTCGATCATAGCCATACAGTCTGCCAGGTTATTGATTCCCCCTGCGGCTTTCACATGGACTTTTTCTGAAACTGTCTCCCTCATGAGTCTGATATCCTCTGCAGCAGCCCCGGACGGCGCAAAACCTGTGGATGTCTTTACGTAAGCAGCTCCTGCTTCTTCTGTCAGCTCACAGCCTTTCCTGATTTCTTCTTTGGTAAGAAACGCTGTCTCAAGAATGACTTTTACAATGCCCGGTGTCGCATTGACCACTGCCTCGATGTCCTTTTTTACATCCTCGTATTCACCATTCCTCAGTGCCCCGATATCAATGACCATATCAAGCTCCACTGCCCCTCTTGCATAAGCATCCACTGCCTCCGCCACTTTTGAAAACGTCGTATGTGCTCCGGAAGGAAATCCGATCACGGTTCCAATCTTTACGTCCGTACCTGCAAGTACTTCTCTTGCCATATCCAGATTGCACGGGTTAATGCAGACAGATGCACAGTGATTCTCCTTTGCAAACTGAAGTCCTTCCATAATCTCTTCTCTCGTCAGCTGAGGTTTTAACAATGAGTGGTCCACTTTGCTTAAAAATTCTTGTTTTGTCATTTCCATAACTTTGTTTTCCTTTCATTCATAAATAAATGTGTTGTTTAGCCGAACAGTGAAAATACCTTAACGAACAGCCACGAAATCAGGTTTGCCCGGTCCAGATTTCCGATCTGGGAAGCTCCCGCCGGCATTTTGATTCCTGCAGTCAGGGCCATCTGTGTCTCGATCGGCGCCAGATTCGTTGCCATCAATAATACGCATGCCATAACGACCGTTCCCACGATCAGTGCCCGGATGACATTTCCCTTTGACATGGCAGTGATCAGGCATACGATGAACGGGATCACCGCCAGATCTGCAAACGGCAGCAGTTTATTTCCAGGCAGCACAATCGCCAGAAGGATTGTGATCGGCACGAGCAGAAGCCCGACAGCGATAACTGACGGCTCTCCGAGTGAAACTGCCGCATCCAGTCCGATAAAGATTTCTCTGTCTCCGAAATGCTTTGCCATAAACTCCCTGGCTGCCTCTGAGATTGGAATCAGCCCTTCCATCAGGATTGCTACCATCTTCGGCATGAGATACATGACTGCTGCCATTGTGATGGCAAGCTGTAAGATGGCATCAATTTTCTGTCCCCCTAAAAGGCCCAGCGCAAGGCCGATGATCAGCCCCATGGACATCGGCTCTCCAAAGATACCGAACCGTTTTCTGATGGTCTCCGGATTTGCATTCAGCTTATTGAGTCCCGGAATCTTGTCAATCAGCCAGTTTAAAGGCACGACCAGCGGCAGAAATCCAAGTGCCGTCAGATGCGGAAATGAAATGCCCGGCATACCGAAGAACTTTTCCACAAAAGGCTGGGTATAATCTGCAAGGATCAGAGCCAGAATGGAAAGTGCACTGGCTGCAATAATTCCCATCGGCAGGCTTCCGCTCACGGTTGTCACCGCATATCCAACGAAAGCGAACTGCCAGTAATTCCAAATGTCCACGTTCATAGTCTTCGTAAGTTTCAGCGTGAGCATCACGAAGTTGATCACGAGTCCAATCGGTATCATCAGGCCTGCCGCTGCCCACGCCCAGGAAATGGACGACATGGCCGGCCATCCGATATCGATGACCTGAAGGTCCAGTCCCAGGCGTTCCGTCATGGCCTGCGCCACCGGACCCAGCTGATCCGTCAGCAGCGTAATGACCAGGTTGATTCCTGTAAATCCGATTCCTATGGTCACACCGGACTTAAATGATTTTGAAAATCCAGCCCTCATGATGAGTCCGAACACGAAAATAATGATCGGCAGCATAACTGTGGAACCCAATCCCAATATAAAATTTAATATTTCCATACAATTCCTCCCATTGTACCCTCATTCATCTACGGTACTTTGTGGCCCTTGACTGCCGTCCAGACCATAAACCACTGTTCTGGCGTCAGCCGGTATTTCAATGCTTTGACTGGTCTCTCTGCCAATCCGATTTCTCCTGAACCTGTGATCGGAATCGGCTTTGCCGGATGGGAGAACAGCCATGCGAAGGCCACTTCATCGATATCTTCCGCACCGATCTCCTCCCGGATGACTTCTAAAACTTCTCTGAGCCTTATTTCCTCTTCTCCCTGCCCGGTAAAGATCCTGCCTCCGGCAAGCGGAGACCAGAGCATAGGATGAATCCTCTCTTCCAGGCAAAGATTCATGACTCCGTTTTCCATATTTCCCATCCTGAGCGGAGAAAGTTCGATCTGATTCGTGATCAAAGGTACAGTGAGATAAGATTTCAGCAGGCGGAATTCGTCCGGCAGAAAATTCGATACTCCAAAGGTCCTTACTTTTCCTTCCTTTAAAAGGGTTTCAAACGCTCTGCTGATCTCTTCCGGGTCCATAAACGGACTCGGACGGTGCAGGAGCAGTGTGTCCAGGTGATCAATCCCCATATATTTCAAAGATTTCTCCACCTGTCCGATGATGTAGTCTGTACCATAGTTATAATATTTGACACGTGCAGTTTCTGACTTGTAGACAATTCCGCACTTTGAAATAATCTGCATTTTGTCTCTGAGATCCGGCCTTTTTTTCATGGCTTCCCCGAATTTCTCTTCGACCGTGTAGTCCCCGTAAATATCTGCGTGATCCATCGTCGTGATCCCCAGGTCAAGACATTCTTCCAGATAGCGGATTAATTCATCGGTTGAAAGATTCCAGTCCAGAAGTCTCCAAAAACCAAGCACCACTCTGGAAAACTCAAGGCCTTCCGCCATTGTTACATATTCCATGTTTTACCTCCATCATACATCCTCATTCTTCCAGACCTCTTAAGACCGTCAGAATTTGTTCATCAACAGCTTCCGGTTTGATCCCTGTCAGATAGTTAATGGCAAATACCGACGGTGTCGTTACTGTTTCAGGAACTCGCGTGCTCGCAACGATCAGGTCAAATTCCGGAGCCATTTTTTCTACCTCCACAATTTTTACCTGCTGTACTTTTACTTTAAATCCATTGTCCTCGCAGAGATTCTTAACCCGGTTGGCAATCACCGTGCTGGTAGCAATACCGCTCCCGCAGGCGATCAAAATATGGTATTCCTTCATGTCATCCACCTCCTTTCCTTTTTATTTATTTTCAAAGACCGGTTTTGCGGTCCTTAAAATCATTTGGACAAATACTCCGCCGTATCCTGGTCCGTGACTAATATATCGATATATCCTGCCTCCAGCGCTGATCTCACGGAGTCATATTTTTCTCTGCTCTCTACCACACAGATCTTATTGGGAATCTTTTTTAATTGTTCTTCGGTAATCCCTATGCACCTCTCGGTAATATTTTCACAGCATATTTGGCTGTTCTTATCCAGGAAAACAACAGAGACAACATCACAGATAGCGTCCTCCTTTTCCAACTGTCTTAAGTCTGCCTCAGATATGTAGCCCGACTTTTTGATACTGCTGTCCTTTGCCAGCGGATTGCCAAGACTGAAAACCGCATATTCTGCCTGAGATGTGCGCTCGATTACACGTTTTACCTGGTTGTCGTCTGACAAAAATGTTTTCTCTTCTTTATTTTTCACAAGTGCCGGAGCGATCAGGGACAGCGATCTTCCCCCTGTTTTTTTTGCCAGGTTGGACGCTATGGTCGTAGCGTGCATATCCAGTTCGCTCTGTCCGTGTCCTCCGATGATCGGTGAAAACAACAGCTCCGGATCATCCATCTTCTGAATATAATCCGGGATCAGACGCATCGTGGACCCCCACCCGACGGCGACTGTGGAACCGGATTCCAAATGCCGTTCCAGATAATAGGCAGCAGCGGAGGCTACCTGCTCCTTTGAAGAATTTCCGATGGATGTGTCTACGATGACCACATCCTTTAACTTATATTTTCCTTTGATGTCCTGTTCCAGTTCCGGATAAACGCCGGAATAATCTATGATGATCCTTACGATGCCCTCTTCCTTCGCCTTCTGAAGAATTCTGGATACTTTCATTCTTGACAATCCGGTCTGCTTTGCGATCTGCTGCTGGGTCATATTTTCTTCATAATACAGCTTGCTGATCATAGTCATAGTTCTTCTCTGCATATCCATGTCATCACCTCTTTTTGTTCATTTGAACATATACTGTTATTTTGTTCATCTTTATAATATAACACTTATGTACAAAAGTCAATACAATTTGCCCGCAGGAAAATTTTCTCAGAAAAAAGGATATGAGAACTGTTTTCAGTACAGTTCTCATATCCTTTTTTAGTTTTGGCATTCAGTCCGCCGTCTAAGATTTCAAAAGTTTCCGGTATTCCGGGTGCTTTTCAAACCACCGCACCGCATAGGAACAGGTTGGGATTACCTTCATCCCTCTTTCTTCCAGCTGTTCTGCCGCCGTTTCCAATAGTTCTCCGGCCACTCCCTGTCCCCGCAGGGAATCATCTACAAAGGTATGGTCTATGACGGCCATGCCTTCAGACACTTCGGGAAATGTTACTTCTGCTATCACATGTCCTTCTTGATCTTTGGCAAAAATCCGGTGATCTTCACTCTGAAATTCCATTTGATCGTCTCCTTTTCCTTCATTACAGATAATCAATGCTGTAAACACCATTTGTATTCTTTCCGATTTTGGAGACTTTTATATAATACGTTCCCGCCCCATGCTTCAGACGATATTTTCTTTCCTTCTGTCCTGAGAGTCTATAAATCTTCAGTGGTTTTTTTCTGCCTTTTTTATAAATTGTAAACTTCAGTTTTCCAGAATTCATGGAAGTACTGATTTCAATGTAACGTTTCTTTTTCGCTGTCTTTCTGGAGATCCGATACCATCTGGAAGCTTTTTCTGTATCTGTATACAAATCTGTCTGAAAGCTTTCCAGCGTAATTTTTTTAGCTTTTGACTTTTTTGTCTTATATTTCTTCACAACCGTTTCGGGAACATAACCAATCAAATACGGCGTACCCGTCTTCCCCTTCACGGCAGCTCTGTAATTCCCCTTCGCCAATCCATAAACAGACCTGGATAAGGCCTTCTCATAATCATCATCAGCTGTCTTGGTTTTTGAAAGCATCTTCCATCCGGCCTTTGTCTTCCGCTGTATATTATATGACAGCTTCTGGTCTGTAAAGGGAAGTATCGGCAGCATTGCCATAGATCTTTTTTTCAGAGTAAACTCATGATAAAAATATCCTCCGGTGGCTGTCTGCACATAAGAATCATTCTTCCTTAACACCTTTTGATGATCTTCCATCAGATCGGCTTCTACGGTAAAACTTCTAAACTTTTCGGGTAGTTTTAGGGAATACACTGTTCCTGCAGAAACAACCTTCATAAGAAGTCCTTCCTTCTGATATTCCTTTACCTCTTTTCCTGAAGCATCATATAACGTACCGCAGGCATCAGCCATATCTTCAGATTCACCTCCGATTACGAGCAGTCCGGATTGATCTGCATAGATTTTAACTGTTTTGCCCTGCCATGAGGAGCTGTACTTGTATCCTTCTTCACCCGGCATCTCACCTATGGAGCGGTACTTTTTAACGTGAATCTCCGCCTGGTTCTTCCCGGCTGCCTTTCTGCCTTTGTTATACTCTGTTCTGTTTTTTACTTTCAGCAGATCTGTGACATCTGTCTTTTCTTTCGCTGAAACCGGGACCAAAATACTTCCTGCTGCCAACGCAGCAGACAGAAAAACTCCCATCAGCTGTTTCCGTCTTATTCTCATAACCATTCCTCCTGTCAGGTTGTCTGTTTATTATAGCAAAGCCTAAGGAGAAATTTGTAACAAAACTATGTTAGATCTATTACAAATCAATATTCACCGCTGTCGCCGAAAGTAAGAAGGTACACACCCTTTTTAAGCCGGATGCCGATCCATGTTCCCTGCTCATCTGCATGAAATGTCCGGTACCACTTCGGTGATCCCTCTTCCTTCACATTCTCCGCCTTAAAATCTGCCATGCTCCAGCCGGCTCCTATAAGGACAGACCCTATGATCAGAAATACCGCACTCAATATAAGACATTTCTTTTTAAAACTGCTGATACTCATACGTTTTTCCTCCTTATCCTGGTAACTGTCCCCGCCAGCCATTTACTGAAATTGGCTGTTACTTTTACAAAATATTTTCCTAAAACCCATGTCAGCAGACCTGTCAGGATGAAAATACCGGCAGACAACATGCCGACGCCCAGCTGAATGACCCCTGCCGCAGAATTCTGGAAAACGATGACTGCCGCGCCGCCCATACTGACTACTGACAGAATCAGGCCCGCCACTGAGGCTGCTCCGGTGCACAGCGGAATACACCAAATGACAATGTAGGCAGACAAGACCAGCAGCACCGCTGACAGCACAATACAAAATCCCGCAAGCATCAGGGAACCCCAAAGCGGAAAACCAAGGACCAGCAAAACTGCGACCAAGACTTTCGTCCCCCGGGACATCGGCGCCTTCATCTGTGACTGCTGTTCCTCCAAAATCTCCTGTGCGATCAGCCCCGGATTCCCGATCTGCTCTACCGCTTGCTCCTCCGTATATCCGTCCTCCATATAATCGTCAATGATCTCATTGTAATAGGAGAGCGATTTTTCTCTCTCACTCTTCCCAAGACTTTTTAAAAGCCGGTTAAGACTTCCTAAAAACTCTTCTTTACTCATGTTCTGCCGCTCCTTTCACAAACTCATAAATACCCATGATCTGCTGCCACTCATCCAAAAATTCTCTGATATGGTCTCTTCCCTTTTCTGTTATCCTGTAATACTTTCTGAGACGGCTGTTGTGTTCCACCGTGTAAGTATCCAGATATCCGCTGCTTTCCAGACGTTTCAGAATCGGATACAGCGTTGACTCGGAAATCTTAATACATCCCGATACATCTTTGATGATCTGGTAACCATAGGAGTCATCCTCACAGAGGGCAGCCAGAATACAAAACTCTAAAAAACCTTTTTTCAACTGTGTATTCAATCTATCGCCTCCTTATGCATTATACTATATATTACATAGTATAATGTGTCAAGATGTATTTTCAATTTCATCCTAGATCTATTCGTAAAAAATAGAAAAAAGCCAGCGAATCCTTTTTTCAAAGACTCATTGGCTTTTCACGTTTTATATATTTTAATTTACTGCAGGTTCTTTCTGAAATCGGCAAATTCCCTGGCGTCTGCCATGGCTGCCAGCGCTCCTTCCCTGGTTGTAGTATAAGCCGCATAGGCGTTGGCAAAATCCAGATACTCCTTTAAAGTCCCGAAATTCACCGCTTCCAGATCCGTCACATTATCCCTCAGAAGCTGGTATAAAAATGCTCCGATAAAGGAATCACCGGCTCCGGTCGTATCTCTTACGTCAATGGAATATCCCGGTGCTTCCGTCATTCCATGTTTCGTATAGATCTCCGCACCGTCTTTTCCTTTTGTATAGATGACATACTTCGTCCTTCCGTTCAGCAGGTCAGGCACTGCCTCCCTTATATCCGTATGTCCTGTGATAAACTCCAGTTCTTCATCTGAGATTTTTATAATATCCGCAAAAGGCAGAAATTCATTGACTGTCTCTTTCAGTTCCTGTAAGTCATCCCACAGTGAAAAACGGAGGTTTGGATCAAATGATACAAGCACGTCTTTGCCGTTTGCCATGTCAATTAATTTCTTATGTGCATCTTTCATGGGTGAATTCACCAAGTCTACGCTGCAGAAATGGATCATCCCGCAGTCATCCAGAACATCCGGCTCAATGTCATAGACACTGTAGCGGAGATCTGCGCTGTTTTTGCGGTAAAACTTAAAATCCCTGTTTCCGTCTGATGCCAGAGAGACAAAGGCCAGAGCCGTCTCTGCTTCTTTGTCCCGTTTAATATGACTTGTGTCAATTCCAGCCTCATCAAGTACTTCAACTATATAATCACCGAAGGGATCGTCTCCAAGTTTTGTCAAAAACTTGGACGGAATCCCAAGTTTCGTCACCGCACCGGCTACATTGGCAGGAGCCCCTCCTGCTACTCTGGTAAAGGACGGTACATCCTTTAATCTCTGTCCTTTCACTTCCGGAATAAAATCAATCAGTGCCTCTCCGATTCCGCATAATTTTCTGGTCATTCTCTTTCTCCTATCTCCAGAGGCCGCAGGCAATAGATCTTCATGGTACCCGAACAGTCCCCGTCTATGCTAAGCTTTCCCTGGCTGCTGTATACCCTGGTGGTAAAGACTTCTTCACCGCCGTTTACAAAAATTTCAAGAGAAGTAGTGTCTGCGAAAATCCGCAGGTCTTTTAATTCATCCAATGCGGCACATCTTGTCGTCCTGCCCTCACCAAAATCCCCCAGATCAAGGGTGAGCAGTCCGCTGTCATAGGATAAGGTAACGCCTTCCTTTAACGTCAGAACCATATCAGCGCAATGTCTGAATCGAACCTCTGCTTCATACAGTTTCAGATTGCTCTCCATCCTGCCCTGTTCAGAAAATGTACAGATCAGTTCTCCTTTTCTCATCTGTTCCATCTCCTTTATAGGCCGCTGAATGATCCTTCCATCCTTTATGTGCAGTTCCCTTGGGATTGTCAGTGCGTGCTGCCATCCATGCTCAACGGTCGGATTCGTGTAATCGGCATCCGGAATCCCCATCCATCCGATCAGGATACGGCGTCCCTTCTCGTCCTCAAAGGTCTGGGGTGCGTAAAAATCAAAGCCCCTGTCTAACTGCTGAAACTCTGAATTATCGCAGATCTCATATGATTTGTTCTCAAAGTCATAATCCATCTTCACCGCTGTACACTGATGAACATTCTGATAGTCAATGCCTTTCGGTTCTACCCCCTGAGGGCATGTGATCAGCATCATCTGTCCGTCCAGTTCGAACAAGTCCGGACACTCCCACATATAACCGAACGGTTCTTTCGGAACGATCCGGTCAAAATACTCCCAATGAGACAGATCCTTTGAATGAAACATCAGGATCAGTCCATGACTGTCTATATCCCTGGCTCCCTGGACCATATAGTAATCATCCCCCCGCCGGATGATCTTCGGGTCCCGCACATGGCAGCTCATATCCTCAGGATAATCGTCCGTGGTCATTAAAAGGTCTTTTTCAGAAAAATGATATCCGTCTTTGCTGGCCACATGAATCGTGTTGCTGCCCCGCCCTGAGTTGATGTAATCGTAATCATCCCTGTCAAAACACTTGATATTCCCTGTATAGAAATAGTGAATCGTATCTCCTTTTACAAAGGCGGAACCGGAGTAGACGCCGTGAGCGTCAAACTCCGAATCCGGAAATAATACCGGTCCTTCATCTATATAAGAAATAAAATCTTTTGTCGTATAATGCCCCCAAAGCTTCAGTTCTCCGGTCGGTTCAAACGGGGTGTACTGATAATAGATATGGTAGGTGCCGTGAAACTGGCACAGTCCGTTGGGATCGTTGAGCCATCCGGTCTTAGGCATCAGGTGAAATTTAAGCCGCATCGGATCTTTCGCTGTCTCTTCTCTGTCACTTTCATGTTCAGCATACCACTTTTCATAGTCTTCTTTCAATACTTTATTATACTTCTTAAACATGATTTCCCTCTTATCTAACGATCATAACCTGTGTTTTCGTATCTGCATCCGTCTTTGGAATGACTTCCACCTGTCCGTCTCCCTCTGCCAGCATCATCATAGTCTGAGGACTGTAACCCTTTTCTTTCACGAGATCTATATCAAACGTAAGGATCTTATCTCCCTGTTTTACCTTCGTTCCGGCTTCTGCGAACGTCTCAAAGCCTTCCCCTTCCATCTTTACGGTGTCAATTCCCGCATGAATCAGAAAACTCTTTCCCGTTTCTGCCTGAATCGCAATCGCATGTTTTGTCGGAAAGATCATCGTTATCGTACCGTCACACGGCGCATACACTGTGCCCTCAGAAGGATTGACGGCCACGCCGTCTCCCATGGCTTTCGATGCGAATGCTTCATCTTCGGACTCCGTGATGGGAAGCACTTCCCCATTCATCGGGGAGTAAAGCACTGTTTCCGCTGTTTCTGCCTGTTCCGGAATTTCTGCTGTTTCCTCAGAAGACTGTACCGGCTTTCCTGTTTTTTCATTTCCGCCAAGGTTATACTTTTTCCAGAACACAACGGTGAGCCCCGCTGAAATCACCATGGAGAGGATCAATCCGATTCCAAAGTGAAGAAAATGATCCGGTTTCATGGATATAAATCCGGGAAGTCCCGCTGCTCCCAATGCCTGTGCCAGTGTTTTGGTAGCTGCTGCGTATGCACTTCCCACTGCGGAACCAATGATCGCCGCGTAGAAAGGATATTTCAATTTCAGTGTCACGCCAAACATCGCCGGCTCCGTAATTCCCAATAATGCGGAGACTCCGGATGCAGAACAGATAGACTTCTGTTTCTGGTCTTTTGTGAGGAAGAGGACTGCTAAAACTGCCGCTCCCTGTGCAACATTGTTCATACTTGCCGTTGTAAAGATGAAGCTTCCTCCGGTCACTGCCTTTGCGGCCAGAAGCTGAGTTTCGATGGCAATAAAGCTGTGGTGAAGCCCTGTCATTGTGATCGGTGCGTATACAAGGCCAAAGAGTCCGCCTCCCACAGCGCCGAGAGTATTGTAAACCCATGTGATGCCGTCTGCTAATAAGTTGCCTGCTTCTCTTAATACCGGTCCCACACAGATGAATGTTAAAAATGCAGTTATAATGATAGAAAGCAATGGTGTCGTAAGATTGTCAAGCCAGGTAGGTGTTACTTTGTGAAGCCTTTTTTCAATCTGAGCCAGAATCCAGGAAATTGCCAGTACAGGAAGTACTGTTCCCTGATAACCGATCGCCTGAATGTTGAATCCGAAGATATCCCACACCGGTGCCTGCCCGATGCCGATCTGATAGGCATTTAAAAGATCCGGGTGAACCATGATCATACCCATGGCCGCACCTAAAAACGGATTGCCTCCAAACTTCTTCGTGGCGCTGAATCCGATCAGTACTGGGAGAAAGGTAAACGGTGCGTTGGCGAATGTATTGACCGCCTGAGTCAACCCCTTCCACTGGGGATATAATTCAATGATCGATCTGCCGTCGAATAATCCCGCCGTCAGAATATTATTAAGTCCCATCAGAAGACCGCCTGCCACAATGGCCGGGATAATCGGGACAAAAATATCACTCAGCATCTTTACAAAACGCTGTACAACAGAGCCCTGTTTTTCTTCTTTCTCCTCTTCTCCTGCGGCTGAGGAAACATCCCCGATCTGTTTCTGTACTTCGTCACAGATGAGATTTACGAGTCCTGATCCAAAAATAATCTGGAACTGTGACTGGGTTAAAAAGACACCTTTTACCCCATCCAGGTCACTGATGGCCTCTTCATTTCTCAAATCATTATTCTTCAGCTGAAAACGCAGCCTGGTCGCACAGTGCGCCACAGATTTGATATTCTCTTTTCCGCCTACGTTAGCGATGACCTGGCTTGCAATCTTTGCATAATCCATAGTTTTCTCTTATCCTCCTTACGATATTTGTGGTATCGGTTCCATATTTGTATTATAGGACGATTCTTTCTCTACGTCAACACTTTTCTGGTATCGGTTCCATAAAAAATTGCACAAAATAGAAGACTCCTGTTTGGGAGTCTTCTACAAAGTCTTAATCTATTTATCGATTATTTATTTTTTGAAACCGATATTTCATTGCCTCCTATAATGACCGCCTCTACGTTGTCAGGATTTATCAGCTCTGTAAAATCACTTTGATGAAAAGCATATCCGTTTGCCGACCTGTCAGCCCCCTGACTGTAAGACCAGTGAAGCTTTTTGACCGTTCCATCCTTGATCCTTAAAGAACATTCCGGTAAATTGGAATTATCCTCCGAACTGCCCTTTTTGCCATGATAAACCCTGAAATAAAATGGAGTAATCTCTATCTTCTTTATGATTTCCTTTCCGTTTTGGAAATGATATTCTTTATCCACATGAACCTCTGCCGTTTCCATTTTGCTGTTTTCCACTTTCCAGGTCAGCTTCCATGAGCCTTTGGGATTCTCAAAAATCAAATCTTCTGCCGTTGTATGGGTAGATGTAAATCCCTCCAGTGACAACATGATCTTCTGATTTTTAAAATCATGACCAGATCTCTCTGCCTGTAATATAAACCATCCGATATTCTCTTTTTTCTGAACCAACAGCAGACGGTCCGCGTTCATCCCTGTCATTTCTTTCTTCTTTGGGTCATCTTTTGCTCCGGTCTTTAAAAGACTGTATTTGAAAATCTGATCTTCCTTAAATGTCTGGTTCTCCGGAAGTTCTGTTTTCAGCAGTATATAAATCATACCTTTGGAGGCTGCCGACTGTACCACTTTCACTTTAATATTTTTACTTTCAGCCTCTGCCATTACTTTGTCACTTCCGCTGTACTCCTCCAGATCTGTCTCTGTGCCTTTTCCGATGAGCGTGCTGTTAAATAATTTGGGTATCAGATTTCCCCAGCCTCCGGAAGCTGCCACGGCAGTTCCTCCTCCAATAATCACAACAATGGCCGCTGCCGCTGCCTTCTTAAAAAAAGCCTGCCGCCGTTTCTGTTTCCCTGCAATCTTTCTTGCCATCGTCTTCATTTGGTCTGTCATTTCCTGATCTTCCAGATCTCTCTCGCTCTCCGGAATCTTTGTTTTTATCTTATTTAAGATGCGATATATATTCATTGTCCCGCCTCCCTGATCTCTTTATGTTTTCTGAGCTTTTTTCTTCCTCTTGATATTCTCTGATAGATCGTACTTTCATTTAATCCCATTTCCGCTGATATCTCTTCGATGGTGGCTTCCTCAATAAAATGCTTCTGAAAAATTTCACGCTCCGGCTGGGACAGCTGTTCAAATAATTCTTTTATTTCTTGGTCCAATTCTACCTTCAGCATCTGTCTTCCGGCATGTTCATCTTCAATGAACTGGTCTTCTATATCCACATATTTTCTGCTCCGTCTCAAATAGTTCCGTTTACAATCGATTGCCTTAAATCTGGCAATTCCCGCTGCCCAGTTTTGAAAACTGCCTGTATTCGGATCAAAATCACCGATGTGCTGCCAGACTGCCATCAAAACATCATTCATACACTCCTGCTGCAGATCCGGCAGCAAAAACAAATGCTTCCTAACCACAGACTGAATGACCCATCCGTAGGTTTCCACGGCATAGAGCAGCCCTTCCTCCCTCCTTTTCCTGATCAGATTTATAAAATTTTTCTCCGTTGCTTTCATAACTTTGTCTCCTGTCCCCTGAACAGTTCCCGCCTTCACTCTATATTTCGTATACAGACAGACATTTCTGACAGAAAAAAAGTCATAAAATCCAGCTTAATCCGGATCTTATGGCCTTTTTGCAGTCCTATGTTCGATTTTTTACGCTCTTACCTTCTATAAATTTATACTCTACGATTTGTTTCTTGGATACCGGTTCTTCTTTTATCATCTTGAGAATCGTCTCCGCCCCGAGATATCCCATTCCATAGGAATCAAATTTCAGTGTCGTAAGCTCCGGCGTTAAAAGACTGCTCTCGTCATATCCGCCAAATCCCACCACCGAAATATCTTCCGGGATGCGAAGCCCTTTCTCCTGCAAAACTTTATAGGCTCCAAACGCCAGACGGTCAGTGGCGCACACAATAGCGTCCGGCTTCATTTCCTCCAGGATCTCTCTCGTATTTTTCTGTCCTCCGAGAAAACTGTAATCACTCTTTTTTATCAGCGGATCATGAATTCCAAATGCCGCAAGTCCGTCCAGAACTCCCTGACGCCTTCGGATACCTACGGCCTCATCGGTCTCATAAACACCAATATATCCAACGTTCTTATGACCTGTTTTTCCGATATATTCTCCCACACATTTTCCAGCATTGTAATCATCATCGATGATAGAAATCCCGTCCTCATAATCCTGAGCCAGGACAACAATGGGTATCTGTGTCTGCTCAAAAATATCACGGTGATCCTCTGTGACTGCGATAGAACTGATCAAAATCCCATCCACATTCAGATGAATCAGCTTTTGTATATTTAAAAGCTCCAGATCAATATCATGATCTGAGTTTTTGATCAGTGTTGTGTAATTCCTGTCCCTTAAATACCGGTCAATGCTTGTGATGACACGGCTGGTAACCTTGGAATTCAGCGTAGGCACTACGACCCCGATCACATTGCTTTCCTTTGCCTTTAACCTTGCAAATGTATTCGGTGCATAATTATATTCTTCGATTACTTTCTGAATCTTTTCCCTCGTAGCCTTTTTGACATATCCCCCATTAAAATAACGGGAAACCGTGCTTTTTGTCACTCCCGCCATCTCTGCCACATCAGCCATTGTTATTTTTTTTGGCATTGTGTATCCTGCCTTTCTCTCATACTTGATTTTATTGTAAGATGATTTCCCGGATTGTGCAACCGGAATCCGGTTTCTTTCCATTTTCTTTGACATTTCATAATTTATGTAATATATTACATATAGGAGGTATTTCGACCATGAAATTAGAAGATTACGACAGCAGACACCTGCTGTTTGCTGCATTATTTATGACCAGTAACCGGCTCCAGTCAATCGGAGACCGCTTCTATGAAGAGATCACGTCAAAACAATGGTTTCTTCTGGCTGCTCTCAATACCTTTGAGTATGCCCCAACTTTCAATGAACTTTCCTCCCTTATGGGCAGTTCCCACCAAAATGTAAAGCAGATCGCTTTAAAGCTTCAGCAGAAAGGTTATGCGGAAATAGAAACTGACCCGGATGACCGCCGCAAAAGCCGGGTGCGCCTTGGCAGAAAAGCCGAATCACTGCAGTCTGCGTATGCCTTAAAGGAAGAAGCTTTTATGGATCTTTTATACAAGGATATCTCAGAGACACAGCTGAAGACCGCACTGGAAACCCTGAATACTATGATGAAAAACATGGAGGAATGTAATATATGAAGAAAACCGCAGTTGTCTACGGGTCCGTTTACGGGTCCACAAAACAATACGCACAGTGGATCGCCGACTCCTTGTCTGCCGATCTGTATGAAAATAAAAACCTGGATCTTTCTGTCCTGGAACCCTATGACGTTATCATTTACGGCGGCGGCCTTTATGCCGGAGGAGTCACCGGTATTTCCCTGATTTCCCGCCATCCTGAATTTATACAAAAGAAAAAAGTGTTTGTATTTACTTGCGGAATTGCCGATCCTGCGCTGCCGGAAAATGTAGAACACATTTTAAAAAATCTAGATTCAGTTTTCCCCGGTGAATTGAAACAACAGATTTCCTTCTATCACCTCAGAGGCTGGATGGATTATTCCCGGTTCAGCAGAAAACACCGGGTTATGATGTGGATGATGAAAAAAATGCTCTCCAAGAAAAAACTGGAGGACCTAACAGAGGAGGACCAGGGAATTCTTGAAACTTATGGAAAACACGTAGACTTTACCGATCGGGACAGCATCCTTCCTCTGGTACAGGATGTCAGACAGTATATCTAGCAATCTCAAGAAAAGACCCTCTTAATCAAAAGAGAGTCTTTTCTGTTTTACTTTCTTCTATTATAATTTCTGAACATCAGACCGGCACTGATGCTTCCGCTGGCTATCAGTAAAATTAAGATTACAAATGGTGTTTTTATGTCAGAAGTTTCAGATAATTCTCCGTTTTGGTTTCCATTCCCACTTCCTTTCATCTGGTATTGTCCCCATTCAGGAAGTTGCTCTGTTTTTTTATCTGACTTTTTCTTAGATGGCTTCTTTTTGGATGCCTGCTTTTTGTCTGATGCCGGGGGTTCTTTTTTGGGGTCCTTTGTCTGTTCTGTACTCTTAGATGCTTCCCTCTCCTTTGTCCATTTTGCTTTTAATTCTATTCCCTGATTCAATGAATCATTAAAATCCCATTTCTGTTCCTTTCCATTCTCATCAGTGTAATACCATCCTTCAAACGTGTATCCGTCTCTTTTCGGATCTGACGGTCTCTCGATCTTTTCTCCCCCGGTAACTAGCTGGTCTTCCGGTTTATGATCTCCTCCGCTGGGGTCAAACACTACCTTGTGTTCTCCTGTCAGTGTCACTTTGACCGTTACCGATGTACCGTCTGACATAGAAAAAGTCATAGGAAATACCCCGGTTTTTCCTGCCTGTTTTGCACGGTTGATCGTCTCCATCTGTTTCTCATCTGCATTGACTGGTATGCTATCCCCATATTGATTTTTTCCTTTTACATCACACAGGGTAATAATTTCGTCTTTGCTGAATGCATCTCCGCCGGTTTCATGGCTTGCATGGTTTGCTGCAATGCTTGCGCTGCCGCTCCTGTGGTCTGTACCGTCGGTCCCCTCATCCCTGAGAAAAACTTTGATGACCACTTCAGTTCCATTTTCTGTTGTAAATGTCAAAGGAAATTCTCCGGTTTTTCCGTCTTCTTTTGCCTTGTTAATACGTTCTAACTGGACACTTTCTGACAGACTGAGCTTGTCTTTTTGTATTTCGTTTCCATGCTCATCAACAGCTCTTAACAAAGAGAGATCTTTCAGCTGCTTCTCGGTAAAGCCCTTTCCTCCTGTCCTGCTGATCACATTTTGTGCCTTAATAATTTCATGATTGTCCGGATTTTCTGTAATCTGGTCAAACTCTCCCGTTAAGGTAACTGTCACTGTGACTGAGTTTCCTTCCGGATCGGTGAATTTGAGATCAAATTCACCCGCTTTTCCTGCGGTCTTTGCGCTGTTGATCTTATCAAGCTGTTCCTGGTTTAAGCTGAAATCATCCAGTGCAATATCATTGCCATCTGAGTCCTTTCCTTTTAATTCGGCAAACTGCTTGACATCGTCTTCGGTCCATTCGGTACCTCCAGTCTCTTTGGCGAAATTGTCTGCACCAAGGACAGATGTCGGGTCCTGCGGGTCATACTCCACGCCGTCACTGCCCTGTTCTTTTAAGTATACTGTAATCTGCACTTCTGTACCTGCAGATGTTTGAAATGTAAGCAGAAATTCTCCGGTTTCATTTTTGATCTTAGCATGATTAACCGCTTCCATCTGTGCTTTATCCGCAACGGATAACTCCTCCAAAAGATATTCCGTTCCATCTTTCTTCTTTCCGGTGACTTTACTGAGGATCTTCAGCTGTTCTTCTGTAAAGGCCGTTCCCCCGCTCTTGCTAATAATATTGTTCGCACCAATCTGTTCTTTCGTTGTGTTATCTACTGTGTTTTCATCTCGGTAAGGACCAAAATATACTTTTGTGTAAAATTTCCCCACTACAATATTTGAATTTGTCGGGAATGGAGATTCCGCCGTAAAATTATACTCTTCCGGATTTAGTCCGGTGCCGTCCTGTATATACCCCTGATATCCCGGATTCGGTGCTGCAAATACATTTGTTATTGTACTTGAAACAGTACCTATCCCCGGTTTTCCAGAGGCCTCGTCTCCAATTGCAGTGACAACGGTATCCCCACCGCTGATCGTTATATTTTTAGATGGATAATCTATAGAACCGATACCAGGAGCATTTTCGCCTCCTTCTGCTTCTACAACCCCTCCACTAATGTATAATCCATCTAATTCACACTGAAGTCCTGCACCTAAACCTGCACATGAAAAATTCCCTTTTGCCTTTACATTTCCACCTGTTATTCGAATATTTTTTGCAGATTTTTTTGCTATTCTTGTTGCACAGCAAGCACCTCCCAGCCCTGGAGAATGTTTCCCACCCAGTGCTTCAATATTGCCCCCTTCAATGGTAAAGTTGCAAAATCCTGCCTCTGAAGAATTGTTAGAACTTCTCCTGGTACTTCCTATGGCGCCTGCATGAAATAAATCTCTATTACCTTCGGCGTAAAGTGACCCGCAGTTATCATCACACTTATGTCCTTTTTGACCAGCTTTTTGGCACTTGATCGTCAGTTCTCCGTCCATTCCATCTTTAGCCAACGCATTCCCCGTATTGCCACCTGGAGAATCCCAGGTATCTCCCGCATAACAAATAAGACGATTTTTGCCAATCAAAATCATAGTAACATTGGCATGTGATACATTGATACAATCAAGTTTGATATTTGTTGTGACCCCAGCCGTCTGTTTTGCACAGGTGATGTCTACGTTATCTAAGGTTAAATTTGTTGTAACACCACGCTCAACCGTTACATTATAATCTTCTGTTGTACCCGTGATCCGGTATCCTTCCGGATTTAGCTCAGATTCATCTTCTTCCAGTCCGCCGCCTGTGGCGCCGGTGGCCGTGATCACGATATCCCCCTTGCTTACATCCAAAAGTGTTTGTCCGCTTACTAATTTCTTACTTTTGGCTGCCGCCTTCTTTTTTCGGGGGGGGGGGGGGGGTAATCGTCTTGTTTTGCGATATTTCTGGCTCAGACACACTTGTATCTAAAGCTTCTGTCTTTAAATCATCGCCTTCCTTTATTTCTGTCGCTGAAATCTCAGTTTCTGTTGTGGCTTCCGTCTGTTCCGAACGTTCTTCAGCATTTATGCTGCCCAAGTCATGAATAAGTCCAACAGAAAAAGCTGCGGTTACAGCCAGTATAAGAATCCTTTTCCATCTCCTCGTTTTAGACATTTTACTTCTCCTCTACTCTGCATATTTTAATGTTCACCAACAAGAAGGGCATCCTAAGACAGACCCTTTTCCAGCCACTTAGTCTTACCTTCTTCTATTATAATTTCTAAACAACAGCCCAGCGCCAATGCTTCCGCTAACTATCAGTAAAATTAATATCTCAAACGGCATTTTCTCATCAGATGTTTTTACAGCTCCTCCTCTTTCACTTCCGCTGCCGCTTCCTTTGATCTGGTATTGTCCCCATTCAGGGAGCGTCTCTGTTTTTTTATCTGACTTTTTCTTAGATGGCTGTTTCTTCCCTGATGCTGGTTTGGTCGTTTCTGTACGTTTAGACGTTCCACTGTCCTTTTTCCATTTCGCTTTTAATGTAATCCCCCTGTGCAGAGGATCATTGAAATTCCATTTATGTTCTTTCCCATCTTCATCGGTATAATACCAACCCTCAAAAGCGTATCCGTCTCTCTTTGGATCTTCGGGTTTTTTGATCTTCTCTCCTCCGGTAACTGTCTGGCCTTGCGGTGTATAATCTCCTCCATTAGAATCAAATGTCACCTTGTGTTCTCCCGTCAGCGTTACATTGACCGTCACGGATGTACCGTCTGACATGGAGAAGGTCATTGGAAATACCCCGCTATTTCCTGCCTGTTTAGCACGGTTGATTGCTTCCAGCTGTTTTTCATCTGCATTGACCGGCATCGTGTCTCCGTATTGATTTTTCCCTTTTACATCACACAGGGCGATGATCTCTTCTTTGCTGAATTTTTCTCCGCCAGTCTCATGATTCGCATGATTTGCTGCAATGCTGGCGCTGCCATCCTTATGGTCTGCCCCATCGGTCCCTTTATCTCGAAGAAAAATGCTGACAGTCACTTCGGTCCCATTCTCTGTTGTAAACGTCAATGGGAATTCTCCGGTTTTCCCATCTTCTTTTGCTTTGTTGATGCGCTCTAATTGAGCACTGTCTGACAGACTGAGCTTGTCTTTTAAAATTTCGTTCCCGTCCTCATCGACAGCTCTCAGTTGAGAAAGTTCTTTCAGCTGTTCCCCGGTAAATCCCTTTCCTCCGGTCCTGCTAATTACATTTTGTGCCTTAATAATCTCATGATTTACAGGGTTTTCTTTAATCTGGTCAAACTCTCCTGTCAAGGTCACTTTCACTGTGACTGAGTTTCCCTCAGGATCTGTAAATTTCACATCGTACTCTCCAGCCTTTCCAGCAGTCTTGATTTTATTAATTTTATCTAAAATCCCCTCATCTATAGTGAAATCACTTAATTCAATATTATTTCCGGCAGAATCCTTCCCCTTTAATCCTGCAAGATTCTTTATGTCGTCTTCCGTCCATGCTGATCCACCGGTCTCTTTTGCAAAACTATCTGCCCCGATTACCGCTGATGGATACAGCGGATCATACTCCGCTGTATCGCTTCCTTTTTCCTTCAGATATACTGTAACTGTAACCTGTGTTCCGGAGGATGTTTGAAATGTGAGCGGGAATTCTCCTATTTCGCCTTTGGTCTTTGCCTTGTTGATCGCTTCCATCTGTGTTTTATTTGCGATGGATAATTCTGATGATAAATACTCGGTTCCATCCTTTTTCTTTCCTGTGACTTTACTTAAAATTTTTAGCTGTTCTTCCGTAAACGCTCTACCGCCGCTTTTACTAATAATGTGATTGGCACCAATCTGTTCTTTGGTTGTATCATCCACTGTATTTTTATCTCTATAAGGCCCAAAATATACTTTTGTATAAAATTTACCCACAGCAATATCAGAACGATTATGAAACGGTGATTGCTCTGTAAAACTATACTCTTCTGGTTTTAATCCAGTTCCGTCCTGTATGTACCCTTGATAACCCTGATCTGGAACTGCAATAACATTTGTCATCGTACTAGCGGCAGTCCCTATCCCGGGTTTCCCGGTTGATTTGTCACCAATAGCAGTTACAATGGTATCACCGCCACTAATAATAATATTTTTTGACGGATATTCTATAGAACCGATTCCCGGAGCATCAACTCCTCCTTCGGCTTCTACAATTCCTCCAGTAATATAAAGACCATCTAAATCGCAATGATATCCACTTCCTAAACCAGGACAGCCTTGATTTCCTTTCGCCTTTACAATTCCACCTGTAATTCGAATATTACTAGTTAACTGCCCTCCAATATTGGTTGTACAGCAGGCTCCTCCTAATCCTGGGGAATGTATCCCACCCAAAGCTTCAATATTCCCTCCTTCAATGGTAAAATTTGAAAATCCTGCTTCAGAAGAACTATTAGAACTTCTCCTTGTACTTCCTATAGCACCTGCATGGAATAAACTTCTGCTTCCTTCTGCATAAAGTGACCCACAGTTATCATCACATTTATGCCCTTTTTGACCAGAATTTTGGCATCGGATTGTTAGCGATCCATCCATTCCGTCCTTGGTTAATGCATTTCCCGTGGTGGTACCTCCATCATCTACAACAGTTCCCGCATAGCAAGTCAATTTATTTTTACCAATCAAAATCATCTCAACGTCAGCATGTGATACATTGATACAATCAAGTTTCCTATTTGGTTGTTTACCACAAGTAATATCTACATTATCTAAGGTAAGTTTTGTTGTAACACCACGATCAACTGTCACATTATAATCTTCTGTTGTACCTGTGATTCGATATCCTTCCGGATTTAGCTCAGATTCATCATTTTCCAGACCGCCGCCTGCTGCACCTGTCGCTTTAATTATAATATCTCCTTTACTTACATCCAAAAGGGTTTGTCCATTTACCAATTTCTTTTGTTTCTTATCATTGCCTGCTCTGTTGTTCTCTTCTGCAGCATGAATGTTGCCTGTATCCTGAACCATCCCAATCGAAAACACTGCCGCTAAAACTAATGCGACAATCTTTTTCCATCTCCTCATTTTATTCACCCTTTTATCCCCCTTTTTTTACTTTCTTCTATTATAGTTTCTAAACAATATCCCAGCGCTGACGCTTCCGCTAACCATCAGTAAAACTAATATCTCAAACGGCATTTTCTCATCAGATGTTTCAGCAACTCCTGCTTTTCCGCTGTTCTTTCCTTTGATCTGGTATTGTCCCCATCTTGGAAGTGCTTCACCTTTTTTATCTGACTTATTCTTGGCGTTCTTCTTTTTAGAAGCCTGTTTTTTGTCTGATGCGGGTGTTTTTATTTCTGAATCTTTTTTTGTATCCTTTTCTGTATTTTTTGATACCTCGTCATCCTTCTTCCATTTTGCCTTTAGTTCTATCTCTTGGTTTAATGGATCATTAAAATCCCATTTCTGTTCCTTGCCGTTCTCATCCGTATAATACCATCCCTCAAAAGTATATCCGTCTTTCTTTGGATCTTCCGGTCTCTTAATCTTCTCCCCGCCAGTGACCGTATAATCTTCCGGTTTATAGTCTCCCCCATTAGGATCAAATGTCACCTTATGTTCTCCCGTCAGCGTTACGTTGACCGTCACGGATGTACCATCTGACATGGAGAAGGTCATAGGAAATACCCCGGTATTTCCTGCCTGTTTGGCACGATTGATTGCTTCCAGCTGTTTTTCATTTATTTTGACCGGCACGGTGTCTCCATATTGATTTTTTCCTTTTACATCACACAAAGTTATGATTTCTTCTCTGCTGAATCCAATTCCACCAGTCTCTTGGGTTATATGATTTGCGGCAATGCTTGCGTTTCCGGGTTTCTGCTTTGTTCCGTCCGTTCCTTCTTCCCTAAGAAAAACATTGATGGTAACTTCAGTTCCATTCTCTGTTGTAAATGTCAGAGGAAATTCTCCGGTTTTTCCGGATTCTTTGGCTTTGTTGATGCGTTCTAACTGAGTAATATCTGACAAACTCAGCTTGTCTTTTTGTATTTCATTCCCATCCTTGTCAACGGCTCTTAATAAAGTGATGTCTTTTAGCTGTTCCTCAGTAAAACCATTTCCTCCTGTTTTGCTGATTACGTTCTGCGCCTTAATAATCTCATGATTTATCGGATTTTCTTTGATCTGATCAAATTCTCCTGTCAGAGTCACTGTAACTGTTACAGAATTTCCTTCGGGATCGGTAAATTTCAGATCGAATTCACCGGCTTTTCCGTCAGTCTTCATCTTGTTGATTTCATCTAGCTGTTCCTTGTCTAAACTGAAATCATCCAATGCAATATCATTGCCATCTGAATCCTTTCCTTTTAATTCAGCAAACTGTTTGACATCGTCTTCCGTCCATTCAATGCCTCCGGTCTCTTTGGCAAAATTATCTGCCCCGATGACAGAAGACGGATTCAATGGATCAAAATCTACCCCGTCATTACCCTGTTCTTTCAAATATACCTTGATCGTTACTTCTGTTCCATCGGGCGTTTGAAATGTAAGCGGAAACTCTCCGGTTTCACCTTTTGTCTTTGCCTGGTTAATCGTTTGCATCTGTGATTTATCTGCGATGGACAGTTCCTTTAAAGGATACTCTGTCCCATCTTTCTTTTTTCCGATAACTTTGCTTAATATTTTGAGCTGTTCTTCCGTAAAGGCTGTCCCGCCACTTTTACTAATGATATTGTTTGCGCCAATCTGTTCCTTAGTTGTGTTATCCACAGTATTTTCATCTCTATGATGTCCAAAATAGACCTTTGTATAAAATTTTCCGACTACAATACTTGTTTTGACTTGGAATGGTGATTCAGCTGTAAAAGTGTACTCGTCCGGTTTTAATCCTGTTCCATCCTGTATGTACCCCTGGTATCCCGGGTCCGGAATGGCGACAACATTTTCCGTCGAACTTGAAGAAGTTCCTATCCCCGGTTTTCCGGTTTCTTCATCTCCAATCGCAGTAACGACAGTATCACCACCGCTGATCACTATATTCTTTGAAGGATATTCTATGGAACCAATTCCCGGAGCATTTGCCCCTCCTTCTGCTTCAACGATTCCTCCGGTGATATAAAGTCCATTTAAATCACAGTGATACCCTGCTCCCAGTCCTGCACAAAATTCATTTCCTTTTACTTTTACATTTCCCCCGCTAATTCGAATATTATTTACTGACTTTCCTCCAAGTAATGTTGTACAACAGGCTCCTCCTAATCCCGGGGAGTGTTTTCCTCCCACAGACTCAATATTTCCACCTTCAATGGTAAAATTTACAAAGCCTGCTTCGGAAGAATTTCCGGCATTTCTTCTGGTACTGCCTATGGCACCAGCATGATATAGATCCCTGTTTCCTCCTGCATAAAGCGATCCACAGTTATCATCACATTTATGACCTTCTTGACCTGCCTTCTGACACTTGATTGTCAGTTCTCCGTCCATTCCATCTTTTGCTAAAGCGTTGCCTTCATAACCGTCGAAAACATCAGCTGGATTTCCGGCATAACTGGTCAACCGATTCGTGCCAATTAAAAGAATGGTGACATTGGCATGTGATACATTGATACAATCAAGTTTTCTGTTTGGCGTATCCATTGGCTGCTTTCCACAGGTGATATCTACATTATCAAGGGTTATGCCGGTTGTAACACCACGCTCAACCGTTACATTATGATCCTCTGTCGTACCTGTGATCCGATATCCTTCCGGGTTTAGTTCAGTCTCATCCTCTTCCAGTCCGCCGCCTGCTGCACCTGTTACTTTGATTACAATATCTCCCTTGCTTACATCCAAAAGAGTTTGACCGTTCACTAATTTCTTCTTTTTCGCATCACTGCCTGCTTTTTTTCGAGTTATAACTTTTTTCTGAATGTTTGGGTTCTCGTCCTGCTTTTTTTTATCTTTTCTTTCTCCATCTGACGTTTCGGTCTCGGGTGTTATTGTTTCCGATGTCTCTGTAACATTTTTTATATCCGATGCAATATCTTCCTGCTCCGTGCCCTCTTCTGCAGCATTAATGCTGCCTGTATCCTGAATTATCCCAATAAAAAAGATCGCTGCCATGCCAAATGCAAGAACCTTTTTCCATCTCATCATTTTCCTCATCATTTTCTTCCCCTTCACTCTGCATATCTTAATATTTGTCAGCTTTAGCTTATTTCGTTTTCATATAGTGCTTAACTTTCAAATCTGGATTTTTTTGATCCATGGGTTATGGCCAAGAGAAATGCCGCCCCCAGAAGCACGAAAAGAATCAGTCTCTTACTCGTCCTCACCTCATTCATCTCAATTGCCCTTCTTTCAACTAAATATATTTTTATAGTTGACAACAAGAAAAACTCTCTGTTAAAAATGTTAGATTATTTCATAAAATAATAGTCTGAATCAGTTTTTTCTAAAATACTGATTCAGACTTATCATAGTCATTCTAATTTATTTTTTATAAAACCTGTACATCTTTGACCGTCCATCCTCTGCCGTCAGGTAAAGAACAAAATTTTCTGCCCTTGCCGGAAAATAAAGAATCCCTCTTGATGAATCATATTTGACAGGGTACATAATTTTACCGGAATCTGTTTTTGTATAGGTTTTACCATAGTGAATCCTCCCGCTTACCCGAACCTCAAGCAACTTTGTCTTTTTATTGACTCTCATAGAGCTGTAATTTACCGGGATGGAGGGTTTCTTTTTTTTCTTTGCCGGGATCTTGATCCCTTCCAACTCCTCTGTCTCCAAAGACATCTTCGGCAGCACAACAGAATCAAAACTTTCTTCCGCCAGAGGTTCACTTTGCCATAAAGCCAAAGCTGCGGCACCTGTACAGACTGTCAGAACAGTAATTGCTGCTTTTTTTGCTGCCAAAAAATGTCCGGATAAATGTTTCGAAGACGAAACTACGCATTCCCGAATCGGCGGATAAAAAACAAAGAAACCGAAACTCCGTACTCCAAGCGCCTCTCTGTCCGCCTTTGGAAGCTTCTGTATCTGTTTTTTCAAATTTCTCTTTCCATGATACAAGAGATTTTTCACCGCATTAATGTCACAATCCATGACTTCCGCAATTTCTCTCATTTTCATCTGCCACAGGCCACTCATGATCACTGCGGCCTTTTGTTTTGTCGGCAGATTTGAAATGCACTGAAACAGCAGCTGATTTTTTTCATCCTTCAGAACAGCTTCCTGCGGCTCACTGTCCTTCTCCGCTATATGATCCATTGTTTCAATGACACTGTCTCCAACGACAACATCCTTCTTCTGTTTGGAAAATCTGATACAGCAGCGATATGAAATCTTTCTCTGCCACGCGCAAAATGCCAGATTATTTTTCAAATCCGGCAGATAACGGTAAACATCCAAATATATTTCCTGTATAATGTCTTCTGCCTCATTTTTATCCTTACAAAAATTCAGCACAAACCATTTGGTCATATCATATGTAGCCTGGTAAAGATGCTCAAAGGCATCCTGATCCCCCTGCTTGGCCCGCTCCACATATGGACTCAATTCTTCATAAAACTTTTCTTCTCTCATCTCTTTGCGCTCCTAAACTTTTTCAGGACTAACTATAAATTAGAAACATAAGAAAATCAAGTGGAAAGAAATGTAATAGAACTGCGAATATTAACCAATTACTTCATAATTTTTGTCAAAAAGTCTGAAATTAAGCCAAAAAATAAGGATACACCTATACAATACAAGTGTATCCCTAAAAAACTATTCTGTTTCTGCTGCCAGCCTGTTTTTGGCCTGTTCTTCCTGCATATTATCTTTTTGTAAATAGAATCCTGCCAAAATAGTTCCTGAGATTGAGTGCCATACACAGGATACCGCACTGGCCATAGCCGCCTGAGGTGCTGCGGCAAAATGGGCCGTTGCCAGATTTGTAGCAAGTCCCGCATTCTGCATTCCAACTTCAATCGAAATTGTGCGTTTCTTTGCTGTGTTCATTCCTGTCAGTTTACCGACTCCATAGCCAAGGGCATATCCAAGACTGTTATGCAGCAAAACTGCAATAAAGATCACAGCACCAGATTTAAAGAAATTCGCTCCCTGAAGTGCAATAACGCCTCCGACGATCAATGCCAGCCCGATCACTGAGATCCCCGGCATGACCTTCTGTGCTTCTTTGAAGGCTTCCTTTTTGCCAAACAATGTATTTAGTATAAATCCGAGCAAGACCGGAAGCAGTACAGATTTCACGATCGAGATGAACATGGAAGCGGCGTTGACTTCGATCCTTGCTCCTGCCAAAAACAGTACCATCATCGGTGTCATGAGTGGTGACAAAAGCGTGGATGCCGTAGTCATTCCAACGGAAAACGGTACATCTCCATGGCATAGGTATGACATGATATTCGATGATACCCCTCCTGGGCAGCACCCGACGAGAATCAATCCGATGGCAATCTCATTGGGCAGTCTTAAAATAGTCGAAATCCCATAAGCCAGAAACGGCATGATCAGGTACTGAGCCGCTGCTCCGATAAAGATATCCAGCGGACGTTTTGCCAACACTTTGAAGTCTTCTGTCGTCAATGTCAGTCCCATCGTAAACATGATGACTCCAAGTACAAGGCTCTGATTATTTCCCTGTACCCAGGAGAAAATATCCGGGACAAAGAAGGCTGCAATCGCCACTAAGATGACAAAAACAGACGTTTTGCTGGACAGCATACTGCTGATTTTTTGTAAAGTTTTCATATGTATCTCCCATCTTTCATATATAAGTCTATTGGATATTGTATTCCAATAGACAACCCATGTCAAGAAAAGGAAATATATATCTTAATCCTAAAAAGAATTAGTTATAATTTAAATATACAGATAATTAATTAAATTCTGATTTAAAAACAAATGAGCAATTGCTTATCAGATGATAATTCTGGTCTGCAATCGCTCTTTTAGGATTATTTTTTATATTTTTTTACTTTTTTTAATTTCTTAATGGCTTTTTTCAAACTCGCATTTGATTTATCGATTGATTTTTGCTTTGCTGTGATGCTATATAGTATTTTTTTTGATTTTTTTAACTTTTTTTGCATATACTTCCATGTTTTTTTACTATATTTCTTTGTTTTTAACTTCGACGCTTTATTTATAGTTTTATATAATGAATTAGTTTTTAAAGAAACCTTTCCAGAAATAGGCTTCAGTTGGCTTTTATACTTTATTTCAACAGATAAAATTTTTGCTAATGTTGTAGCCCCTTTAGGTGTAAAATGCATATTATCTTTTACATACATATTCCGTGCTTGCTTTTTTCCAATTAAATTAAAGTAATCTGCCGACTTTTTTCCCAAGTCTATCAACGGTACCTTATATTTTTTCCCAATAGAAATCATAGCTGCTCTGTATTGTGGGACATAAGGAATGTATTTTCCTGATGTATTAACTGGAGGTGGCGTGATTAATACTGGTTTTGCCTTTTTGCTTCGTATTTTTTTTATATAATTAATTAGATAAGTCCTATACTCAGAAACCGTAGAACCAGTCCACCATTGAGTATATACTTCATTATGGCCAAGCTGAATAAAAACATAGTCTCCCTTTTTTAACTTTTTCTGAATCGCCTGAAACATTCCATATTTATCATAAATTGCAACACTTGCTCCATTTTTTGCCCAATTTTCAATAGATAACTCAGGTGTATTATACCTAATAACATCTACATAATCAGATGCACCTTTTACGTGAACCGTTCTTTTTTTAGATGGATGTTTAAAATATCTGTACAGCATTTGTCCCCATCCATTTTGATACCTATTTCCTTCATAGGAATGAGCAATTGAGTCACCCATAATATAGATTGTAGGTTTACTCTTTGCATGTAAATTATGTTTGGGAATGAAACATGTAATCAGAACCAGACTTAAAAACATAGACGCTATTATTTTAACCTTTTTTTTCATATTAATTGATATCCTCCTATTATTTCTAAGTATATCATTTTCATTCTATTTTATCTATGCTACTTTTTTCTAACCCAATAAAAAACCGTGATATAGGGTTATAGATTTGAGTGAGCTCCTCCTTCTCCTGCATTTTTTGTATAAGTTTTGCTTTTTATATTCATGTTAATATTCTGTCTTCCGTTTTGATTTGTTGTGACAATAGAATTATTTGCAGGATGTTCATCTGTATAGACATAGCATAAATCACTTTCCGGATGACTATGAGCAGGAATTTGTTTGATACTCAATGTTACATCCTTTAATCCACCAGATTTTTCAACAGTATTAAAATCCGGGCCAGATTCATTGACACCTACCAATGTTTGACCTTTTGCAATTGGTTCCCATTCTCCCAGTAATGATTTATTTGGATCGAAGCCATTTAAAAAGGCAAGTACAATACCAACAGGATATAAAGCCGAATTTAAATCTTCAATTCTTTCATCAAGGCTTACAATTGAACTTTTCAAATGACTAATTTCTCCTGTATGAATCTGAAACTGCTCGATGTTAACCAAGCCTACGGAGTCTATATTCACTTCAAATGGAGATGTATTTGAGGATTTAAAGCAGAAATCCCATGTAATCGAAAACCCCGGACTCTTTGATGCAGAAGGAATGTGCTTTGCCGCCGATATGTGGGCAATACAGTAAAGAATCTCTCCTTCCTCCGGGTCCTGTGCATAGATTCCGACCTGCCACAGATCATACCCTTCTTCCAAATTTGTGTTTTCTAAAAACACCGGAAGAATCATCTTATCCCCTTCTGTCCTGGCCTCCTGCAAATTGATTCGCTTTCCTCCCTCTGTGACGCTCGTCTGCTGTCATAGATTTACCACAGGCACCTTTAGAGCCCCAGTCATAACTTTTGTAATTTGCAATGTCTGTCCATCCACCAGTTTAGCCTGAAGATCTGCCCCTTTGTCAGTTAACACTGTACTTTCCGAAATGTTCATGCTTATTCTCCTTTATAAATCAATAATGAATACTACAAGAAGAAATATAACATGATGACCACGGGCATTGTGGGCAAGTTGTATCCGGGGCATTCAACAATGAAAAACCGCGTATCTGCAAAACGCGCTGTAAATACACGGTTCTCAATTTCTTATTTATTTGTTCACTGGGCAACTACTATCAGCCGTCTGCTCTGTTTATCATAGGGACTTTTATCATAGTCCCCGTAAATTTGTATGTTATGAAATCCTGCTTCTTCCAACAAACGTCTATAATCATCATCAAGAATAATCTTATATTTAATATCGTATTGATTCTGCTCGTTCCGTTCTTGTGAATGGAACAAATCCAGAACGTGTACTGTTTGAAATTGGCTGTCGTTTTCCTTCACAAATATCCGGGAAAAATCATTTCTGTTTACAACCACCTCGATTGGCGGCAAAGATAATGTATAGTGTGTTGTTCCCTGTGTTAATACAAGCAGCCCCTTTGTATTCAGCCTGTCCCTCATTGATTTAAGAGCTCTCAGCAAGTCTTCATCTGTATGCATGTGAGGCAGTGATGTTGTAAGACATACAACAGCATCAAATTTTTCCGTATATGCTTCCTGTAGCTGTCTGAAGTCACATTGTTGAAGTGGTATTTTCTTTCCATACTTTTCTAAATTTACAGCAGCAGCCTTTAGCATAGCAGCAGAGTAATCAGAGCCGCAAACAGACAGACCCAATTCATCCAGCATAAGTAAATGCTGCCCTGTTCCGCAGGCACAGTCTAAAACAGTTTGTACATTGTTTTCTGCAAATAACACTTTAAAGAATGTCTTCTCACTCCCTAAATAATCCTCAATGCTGCCAAATTCATCATAATCATTCGCAAACTTTTCATAGACATCTTTTAACATATTCACCCCGCGTTTTTATGAATTAAAGTATCTCTTTAAGAACCCTTCAAATGCCTTCCCATGTCTTGCTTCATCTCTCGCCATTTCGTGGACCGTATCGTGAATGGCATCCAGCCCTTTTTCTTTGGCCCGTGCCGCAAGATCTGTTTTTCCTTCAGCCGCACCATATTCTGCATCCACACGCAGTTCCAGGTTTTTCTTCGTAGAATCCGTTACTGCTTCCCCTAAAAGTTCCGCAAATTTAGCAGCGTGATCTGCTTCCTCCCTGGCCGCTTTTTCGTAGTATCGTCCGATTTCCGGATATCCTTCCCGGTGAGCTGCTCTGGCCATGGCAAAATACATTCCCACTTCCCGGCATTCTCCTTCAAAATTGGCATGAAGATCAGAAAGAATGTCCTCTGAAACTCCTTCAGCGGCTCCCACTGTGTGCTCCGCAGACCAGGACTTTTCGGCTTCCTGAAGAATAAATTTATCTGACCCCACATGACAAACCGGACATTCTTCCGGCGCCTGCTCCCCTTCATGTACATATCCGCAGACACTGCACACATATTTTTTCACAGAATCCGTCTTTATGTCAGGTTCTTTTTCTGTTTTCTGTCCAAGCTCTTCACTCCGGTCATGATACATGGTATGCAGCATTTGTTCTGCCAGTTCGCTTAACGGCTCCCCATAAAATTCTTCATAAAGCTTCTTGATCTGCTTATTTTCATGGCTTGCCCGGATCTGCATCCCGCTGTCTCTCCTGTAAAGGCTCTCAATCCTCTTTTCCTGAATGATCTGTCCTTTAAATTCTTTATCCTTCGGCTGTCCTCCGCCGCCGATACATCCGCCGGGACAGGTCATGACTTCGATGAAATGATACTGCTTATCCGAAGATTTTACCTTATCGATCATTTTTCTGGCATTTCCCGTACCGTAAACCACGGCCACGTTGACTGTGAGATCACCGATATCAAGGCTTGCCTCTTTTACCCCTTCCATGCCCCGGACAGGTTTCAGGTCGTAAAGGATATCCGGTGCTTTTTCTTTTGTGATAAACTCATATGCAGTTCTTAACGCAGCTTCCATAACGCCCCCGGAATTGCCGAAGATGACGCCCGCACCTGATCCTTCTCCCATAAATTTATCAAAGTCAGAGTCCTCAAGCCCCATAAAATCTATTTTCTCCTCGTTTGCCCAAAGAGCCGCTTCTCTTGTAGTTATCACATAGTCCATATCCCGCATATCTTCTTTGCCATAGGAAATACCTGCATCCTTCATCTCTTCCCTGCGGATTTCAAATTTTTTCGCCGTACACGGTGTCAGCGCCACGTTTACGATCTTCTCCGGATCGATGCCCATGAGCTTCGCAAAATAGGTTTTGATGGTCGGTCCCTGCATTCCGATGGGACTTTTTGCCGTAGAAATATGATCCAGCAGCTCCGGATAATAAATCTCTGCAAACTTCACCCATGCAGGACAGCAGCTGGTAAACTGAGGCAAAGGTTTTGTTCCTTTCGTAATCCTTTCGATCAGTTCGCTTGCTTCCTCCATGATCGTAAGATCTGCACTGAAATTTGTATCCAGCACATAATCAGCCCCCAGAGCACGGAGGAGTGCCACCATTTTGCCCTGGACAAACATACCTTCTTCTGTTCCGAATTCCTCACCCAAAGCAGCCCTCACAGACGGTGATGTACTTACGATAACAATCTTTTCCGGATCTTTTACCGCCTCTCTGACCTGCTGGTACTCATATGTCTCGGTGATGCTCTCAACCGGACAGACATTGGCACATTGGCCACAGTTGATACAGACGGCCCTGTCTTTCGTCTCGGCAAGTGAATAAGTTCCCAATACGGAAATATAATCTTTGCAGATATTTTTACACTGGCCGCATTTAATGCACTTTTCCTCGTGCCTCATGATTGATGGATTGTCGGAATCGATCGGTACTCTTACATCGACTGGCAAATGTTTACTCATTGGTTTTCCCCCTTACAGCATATCACAAATAGTAACAATTACTATTATTATATATTATTTTCCAGGAGAACACAACGTTTATTTGCAGTATCCTGTCTGAAAATCAACGACATGAAGCAATTCTTCTCCGCTCAGATATCTTCTGACATTTTCCACTGCAATGTCTGCGATAAAATCCAATGTCTGCGGAAGATGAAAGTCCCCAGAAATATGAGGTGTGATCACTGCATTTTTAATATTCCACAGACGGTGTTCCTGAGGCAGAGGCTCCGGATCTGTCACATCCAGTCCCGCGGCATAAATCTCTCCCCTGATCAGAGCATTGCACAGTGCCTCCGTATCCACGGCATTTCCACGGCCTGCATTGAGAAATACTGCGTTTTTTTTCATTTTCTTAAACTGGTCTTCTCCAAATATCCCTCTCGTAACAGGTGTATTGGGAAGGATGGAAACGACCACATCCGCCTTTGGAAGCAGCTCATCGAGTTCCTCCATGGTGTGCAGTTCATCCACGCCCTCCGGGCACTCTGACTTTCTTCTCTTAATTCCGATCACATAAGAATCCAGCCCTTTCATCATTTTGGCAAAGGACAGACCTATATTCCCGAGTCCCGCGATCAGCACCGTATTTCCAGTCAGAGAAAGCACCTGCCCCTCGTCGGACCAGTCACATCGGTTCTGATTGTCCCGGTAGACGTGAAGCTTCTTCTGTATGGACATGAGCATGGCAAACAGGTGCTCCCCCACGGCTTTCCCATAGGCGCCGGTCGCACTGGTCATGATCGTCCTGTCATTTAAAATGTTCACACCCATATAGGCGTCGGTACCGGAAGAATTCAGCTGCAAAAGCTCCAGATTTTTTGACATACCGATCATCCATGCGGGAACATTTCCGATGATAATATTTGCTTCCTGCACCATTTCTCTGCTGACATCCTCATATGTGGAATACATGATTTCACACCCTTCGGAAACTTCTTTCAGTTTTTCTTTATATGTATCGCTCATTGGAACAACGGTCAAAATCTTTTTCTTTGTCATAATGATTCTCCTATCCTGTTTTATTTTTAGGGATTTTATTATATCATAAGACATGGAGGAAAATATATGAACCCGAAAAAGAAAATTTTGATCATCGGCTCCTCTGTAGCCGATGTGATCATAAATGTCAAAAAACTCCCTGCCCCCGGTGAAGATGTTCATATCTTAAATCAGCGTCTGTGCATCGGCGGATGTGCTTTTAA
Source organism: Anaerostipes caccae L1-92 (assembly GCF_014467075.1). Lineage (NCBI taxonomy): Bacteria > Bacillati > Bacillota > Clostridia > Lachnospirales > Lachnospiraceae > Anaerostipes > Anaerostipes caccae. The sequence goes on along the minus strand of NZ_AP023027.1, from coordinate 1,086,178 downwards.
TGTATCCGATATCATCCGGCATTTCCGGGTGCCTCACCTGCTGTTTTCTCCGGCCGGCACCGGAATCTATGGGGATTTTGTCAGAGAAGAATGGCAAAAGCGTGGGGTTGTCTCTGTCCTGCCTGTGCCTAGTCTTGAAAACGGCTGCTGCTATTGTTTTGTCGACCAGACAGGCGAACGGACTTTTGCTTCTTACCACGGAGCCGAATATCTGTTTCAGAAAGAATGGTTTGATCTGATCGATGCTTCCGAATATGACACAGCCTATATCTGCGGACTGGAAATCGAAGAAAGTACCGGAGAACACATCGTTTCGTTTTTAGAACAGCAGCCGCATATGAAGATCTATTATGCACCCGGTCCAAGGATCGAGAAACAGCCGAAAGATCTGATGAACCGCCTATTTGCACTTCATCCTGTGGTACATTTAAACCAGTCCGAATCTTTTTTGCTGACCGGTAAGACAGATACGGAATATGCCGCCAGGGCCATCACCAGGCTGACCGGACAGGATGTCGTCATCACGCTCGGCAAAGACGGGGCATACTGTCTGGAAAACGGAACAGGGGTATTTCTTCCGTCCAGAAAAGCAAAACAAGTGGACGCCACCGGAGCCGGTGACGCCCACATAGGAGCTGTTATGGCGCTTAGAAAACTGGGATTTTCCCTTTCTCATGCAGTCGGCAAAGCCAACTTAGTCTCTGCCGCAGTCGTTGAGAAAAAGGGGGCTTCTCTGGATCATTCTTCATTTTTACAATGCTTTAATAGATAATCGTCCCATAGCTCTCAAAGGCTTCTTTCATTTCATCGGACAGCGGCTCATCCAGGATAAAACCGTCGAAGTCTCCGATCTTTGCATAGGAACAAATGGTACGCTTCCCGATCTTGGACGTATCGCAGACGAGATAATTCTGGTCTGCCGCGGCCATCATTTCCTTTTTGATCTCTGCCTGATCCATGTTTGGTGTGGTGGCACCCTTGGTCAGAGACACACCGTCCGATGACATAAATGCCTTTTCAACCGAGATATTCTCCAAAAACTTCATGCCCATACTGCCCACCGTGCTTTCGAATGCCGTCCGCACATGACCTCCGATCAGGATCAAGTAAACTCCTTCCATCTTCTGCAGTTCCATGGCAACAGGCAGGTCATTGGTCACGACCGTGAGGTTTTTTGCATCCTTTAAGAGTTTTGCAAGTTCCAGCATGGTCGTTCCGCTGTCCAGAAGAATCGTATCCCCGTCCTTTATCATGCTTCTGGCCTTTGCAGCGGCTTTCTGCTTTTCCCTCAGACATTTCTGTTTTCTTGCGGCGATAGACTCTTCCACATTTAAAATATCATCGTTCAGCAGTGCCCCTCCGTGAGTTCTGATCAGCCTCCCTGCCTTCTCCAGTTCCATCAGATAGGTGCGGACCGTCGTTCCGCTCACATGAAACCGCTCAGAAAGTTCGGCGCTGCTCACCCTTTTATTTTCTTTCAAAAGCCTCATGATTTCTTCTTTTCGTTCTTCTGCAAACATACGGTCCTCCTGTCAGTCTCTTCTTATAATTTCACGATCTTTTTGTTTACGATGGATTCATTTCCTGCTTTTACGATCCTTACTGCCATCTTTCCGTCAAGGCCGCTGCACTCTACCGGAGTATCATTTAAGATAGCGCGGATAAAGCTTCGGTCCTCGGCCAAGTAGGCGTCTTTAAACAAGAACTTCCAGCTTCTTGTAGTCGGACGTTTTAACTCATGATTCGGAGTACAGGTAAGGATCTTCTTTTCATGGATATCTCCGAGACAGATGACTCCTTTTGTCCCCAGAATTTCTACCCTGGCGTCATATCCATACTGAACATACTGGGCGCCTTCCACGCAGGCATGAATTCCATTGGCAAACTCACCGGTCATGATGACATTGTCATAGAAATCCGGGTACTGTTCGGCAATCTCTTTGTTTCGGAAATTCCCTCCTATGGCGTAAACGCTCTCAAGTTCACTTTCCGCGAACCAGCGGACCGTGTCAATATCATGGCTGCTGACCTCTGCCAAAGGTCCGTTGCTCTTTTTAATATCGTACATCCACTCCTTTGGTTTACTAGGCCCTCTGGAATGAGATTTCACTAAGACAATCTCCCCGATCTCCCCTTCTGCGATCATCCGTTTTGCTTCCTGGAAGCTCTCGTCGAAACGGCGCATAAATCCAATCTGCAGCTTTACATTATTTTCATCGGCGGCTCTGATCATCTCGTCACATTCTTCCTCGTTCATAGCCATAGGCTTTTCACAGAAAATGTGCTTCTTTGCCTGGGCTGCGGCCACTGCGATCTCTTTGTGGTACTTGGTTGGCGTCACAATATAGACCGCATTGATCTCGTCATTTTTCAGGACATCTCTGTAATCTGTATAATACTGTTCAATGCCCAGCTCTTCTGCCGCATTTTTTGCCGTTTCCTCTACCGGGTCACAGACTGCGATAATCCTTGCATTAGGAACGCTTCCTGTGAAATTATGTGCGTGGACCATACCTGCCCTTCCGGAGCCGATCAGACATACTTTGACTTCTCTCATCTTATTTTCCTCCCCTTATTCCTGCATCTCTTTTACAATCTCAACACCTGCACTCGTTCCGAGTCTCTCAGCTCCGGCTTCTATCATATCCAGGGCAGTTTTCAGATCTCTGATGCCTCCCGCGGCTTTTACTTTCACTGTATCGCCCACGACAGATTTCATCAGCCTCACGTCTTCCACTGTGGCTCCTCCGGTTCCAAAGCCCGTGGACGTTTTAATGAAGTCCGGCTTCACTTCCTTTGCGATTTCAGCGACTTTTCTTTTTTCTTCATCGGTGAGATAACAGTTTTCAAAGATCACTTTGCTGATAACACCTGCTTTTCTGCAGACAGCCACGATCTGCTCCATCTCTTCTTTTATGTACTCATAATTGTTGTTTTTTACTTCCGCCACGTTGATCACATAGTCAATCTCATCGGCTCCCTTTTCTATGGCATCTTTGGTCTCGAAGACTTTGCACTCAAGTGTGGTCTGCCCGAGAGGAAATCCAATGGCTGCACCCACATGCACCGGGCTTCCATCCAACAGTTCTTTGCACAGACTGATCTGTGCCGGATTGATCGCTACCATCTTGAACCGGTACTCTTTCGCCTCGCCGCAAAGCTTTTCAAACATTGCTCTGTCTGCAAATGCCTTTAAATTCGTGTGATCCACCATACCTGCCAACTGTTCTGCCGTGATCTTCATCTCTGCACCCTCCATTTCGTTTACCTGCGTTATACTTCGTTTACTTGTGTTTATGACCTTATATTACCACAGGTAATATACAAAAGCAATACATAACAGAACAAAAGTAAACAAAAGTTTTCGTAAGCGCTGTATCCTCTAATAAAACAAAGAAGAATCTGGAAAGATTTTCTCTCACAGACTCTTCTTTTATAAAATATTTTCAGTTTTTTATTTTTCTTTCATCCCCATGTAGATCTTCTCTGCTGTAATCGGCAGTTCTCTCACACGCACTCCCGACGCATTGTATACTGCCTCAGCGATTGCCGGATTCGGGGTATTAATGACAATTTCTCCGATGGATTTTGCCCCAAAAGGTCCTGTCGGCTCGTAGCTGCTCTGGAATTCTACCCGGATATTTCCGATGTCCTGTCTTGTAGGAATCTTGTACTGCATAAAAGAGTTGGCCGATGTCTTCCCTTTGTCATTGTAAAGGATTTCTTCATACAAAGCCATTCCGATTCCCTGAGCAATGCCTCCTTCGGTCTGGACTCTTGCAAGATTCGGATTAATGACAGTTCCACAGTCCACCACAGCCGCGAAATCAATCAGCTCCACTGCTCCAGTCTCCAAATCCACTTCCACTTCTGCGGAACCTGCCATAAAAGGAGGCGGAGAAGTCGGGGAATAATGGGATTCGCTTGCCTGAAGCGCTTCCTCATTTCCGCACATCACCTGATTGCCGATCTCTTTTAATGATATTTCTTTTCCGCTTTCCGGATGGAACACTCTCTTTCCGTCAAATTCCACTTCTTCCTTAGGACAAGAAATGTACTGGGCACCTTTTTTAAGAATCTTTTCTTTCAAGACCTCACAAGTCTTGACCACAGCCATTCCGGTCACATAGGTTGTACTGGATGCGTAGGAGCCTGTATCATACGGAGATACGTCCGTATCCACTCCGTGGACAATGATCTGATCCATATCACAATCCAGACAGTCTGCTGCCATCTGGGCAAGGATCGTATCGCATCCGGTTCCCATGTCAGATGCCCCGATGACCAAACTGTAAAATCCGTCATCGTTGACTTTGATTGTAACCGCAGCTGTGTCCACATTGGAAATACCGGAGCCCTGCATAGCTAATGCCAGACCGACACCCCTGACTTTTCCGTTTCCCATGTCTTTTCTTGGATATTTCTCATCCCATGAGATCATCGCTTTCACCCGCTCCACACACTTGTCCAGAGCACAGCTTGTTGCTGTCTCACCATAGTAAGCAGGCATCTTCTGGCCTTCCTTCACCATGTTCAGTTCTTTTAACTTCACCGGGTCCATGCCCATCTTGTGAGCCAGTTCATTTACTGCGGATTCTACGGCAAAAATACCCTGAGTAGCTCCGTATCCCCGATAAGCCCCCGCAGACATGACATTGGTATAGACTACATCGTAGGCAAAGCGGAATGCTTCTGCCTTTCCGTACAGAGGAATGGATTTATGGCCGGAAAGCCCAACGGTCGTTGGGCCATGCTCTCCGTATGCCCCCGTGTTTGACAGAGTATATACATCGATTCCTTTGATAATTCCATTTTCATCTGCACCAATGCGCACAGTGACTTCCATCTCATGCCGCGGACTGGATGCGATGAAAGATTCTTCTCTTGTGTAGACGATCTTTGCAGGCTTCCCTGTCTTCATGGTCACCAACGCCGGATATACTTCCGTGACTATCGTCTGCTTCGCCCCAAAGCCTCCTCCGATCCTTGGCTTTACTACACGGATCTTTGATTTTGGAATATCTAAGGCATGTGCCAGAATCCTTCTCACATGGAAAGTGACCTGCGTGGAAGACACCACATTGAGCCTTCCGTATGCGTCCATATGTGTAAACGTACAGAAGTTTTCCATCATAGCCTGCTGGTTTGCTTTTGTGTGATAAGTCTCCTCTACGTAATATTTACAATCCTTCAGCACCTGGTCTATGTCGCCTTCCTGTGTCTCATTGTGGGCACAGAGATTTCTCTGATTGTCCGCCCCAACTTCACAGAGAGCTTTCCAGTTTTCTTCCGGATGCACCAGGATCTCATGATCTTTCGCTTTCCTGAAATCAAGGACCGGCTCCAGCACTTCATAATCTACTTTTACAAGCTTCATAGCCTTTGCCACTGCTTTTTCAGAGACACCGGCAATCACTGCCACCGCATCTCCGACAAAACGCACCCTATCATCTAAGATCCTGCGGTCATAGGGACTCGGCTCCGGGTAAGTCTGTCCGGCCATAGTAAATCTCTTGTCCGGGCAGTCTTCATGAGTCAAAACACACTCAATTCCCGGAATTTTCAGTGCTCTTTCCGTTTCTATTTTCTTGATTTTAGCATGGGCATGGGGACTTCTTAAAACCTTGACGATCAGGCAGTCTTTCGGCGCCAGATCATCTGTATAGACGGGTTTTCCGGTCACCAATGCCATGGAATCTACTTTTGGGACAGAAGTATTGACTGAATTCATGTTACTGTCCTCCTTTTTCTTTCATGTAATTTTGAATGGCTCGCATCTGGCCTTCATATCCGGAACACCGGCAGAGGTTCCCTGCCAGATACTCTTTTATTTCCTCAATAGATGGATCTTTTAATTCTCTCATCATCGCAATCACGTTCATAATAAATCCCGGAGAACAGTACCCGCACTGTTCTGCTCCTTCTTTTGCGAGAAACCTTCCAAAATCTTCTGCCTCTTCCTGAAGTCCTTCTAACGTAACGATTTCTTTTCCTTCTGCCCTGGCTGCCGGCATGGCGCAGGAAAGGCTCGGCTTTCCATTCACCAAGACGGTACACAGGCCGCAGTTGGTTGTATCGCAACCCCGTTTGACGCTGTAACATCCCATATCTCTCAATAAATCCAGCAGCATACAGTCCGGCTCTATATCAGCTGCCGCCGGCTTTCCGTTTAACTGAAATTTCACTTCCATCCCTATGACTCCTCCAATACAGCATTTGCGGCACGCCTTACGAGAACTTTTGCGATCGCTTCCCGGTATTCAGCGCTGCCTCTCATATTGCTTCCAAATTTCATGTCAGCGACTGCCTTTTCGCCCAAAGTCTCTGCCGGTTCTCCATGGATCACAGCAAGCTCAGCCTTCGCCGGCCTTGCTCCAACGGAGACATACCATGTATCTTCCTTTTTAGATACAGCACATGCAGCCACAGGGAAATCGGTCTTTGTCGCCCTCTGGGACAGATAAACGACTCTGCGCCCATCTTTTTTAATGATGATCTTCTCTAAGATATCACGGTCACGTTTCCTGTCAGCAAATTCAGCCAAAGTCATTTTCCCTGCATGAACCAGCACCACTTCCGTGTCGAGGGCCAGCAGACAGGTCAGCACATCAGAAAACCCAAATCTTCCGTAAATACTTCCGCCTACTGTGGCCTGATTCCTGAACTGAACACCCACGATATGCCGCACGCTTTCCTTTATGGCTCCTCTAAAATAAGTCTCCAGCCCCGGATGAGTTTCCAGGCTCCTCAGGGAACACATAGCCCCGATTTCAAATGCTTCTTCTGTTTCCTTAATGTAGTCTAAATCAAGTCCGGACAAATCAATGGCATTTTGTATGCGCGGGGAACAAAGTCTCAGCCACATCATCCCCCCAAGGACCCGGTTAGCCTTCTTTTGGTTCAGCTCATATGCCTCTGAAAGACTTTCCGGCCTTAAATAATTTGCTATCGTTACCAATTCAATCTCCTCCATCGTCATTCGTTAAAATCACTCCCTGCCCGACACAATTTTTCGTTTCCGGACAGAAAACACTAATTTATACTGTAACATAGAAATAAGAAAGAGCGAAAGAGTTTTTTGAGAAAAACCAGATGTATACAAAAACTAGATAAATTTATACCCTCCGGGTAGGAGCGCTATGTGCGATAAGGTATGGGTTTTTTAGCACTATTTCCGTCACGCTTTGAAATGCGTTCCTCCAATAGTGCTAAAAAACTATCGTTAGATAGTTCCAAATGGGCCGCCGCAGAGACTTTGCTGAATGTTAGAAAATCTTACATCTCTGAGGCAGCAAGTCGTAAAACTGGTCAAAATGTCATGACATACAGAAAAATACCCTGGCAGTTAGACATTGACTCCTTTTCTTTGCCTAACTATCAGGGTATATCTTATTTCTGTTACTGTTTATCTGGCTGTAATGAAACGGTTTGATCTTGCAATCAAATTTCAATACAACTCTTGTTACTGTTTATCGAAAAACAAATATCTTGGGCAAAACAAATCCAATTATTTCAATACAACTCTTGTTACTGTTTATCCGGCGTTCAGCCGCAGTATTGGATTGATGGCTTAATATTTCAATACAACTCTTGTTACTGTTTATCTTATACTCCTTTTTTAACTAAATCTCTAAAGTGAATTTCAATACAACTCTTGTTACTGTTTATCTACTCTCACAGGGGAAATAAAGATTCCGGGTTCAGAATTTCAATACAACTCTTGTTACTGTTTATCGCTGTGGCTGGCCAAGATTTCAATTACTCCAAAAAATTTCAATACAACTCTTGTTACTGTTTATCTTTCTACTCTTACGGGGAAAAAAGTGACTCCTCGAAATTTCAATACAACTCTTGTTACTGTTTATCATGGTGCGTCACGGATGGACGACGGCGGTTTGGAATTTCAATACAACTCTTGTTACTGTTTATCAGGATGTTACCAACGTGGCCACCGTTAATTCAGAATTTCAATACAACTCTTGTTACTGTTTATCCAACGCTTTTAAGCCATTCTTCCATTTCATTATATCCAGTTTTCCTGATAAAATCAACGTTTCTCTAAATATTTCCCAACCGTCATCAATTTTTTCACATTTTTCTCCAATACCCCTTCAAATGGCTATCCTCTGCGGTTTGTATGTAATTATCAATTTTATCGGTTGGAAAATCAGTATACCTTATCGCGCAGAGCGCGCCACCCGAAGGGTATGAAATACGGTGTAGTTTTTCTGCATGATTGGAGTGAGGCATTCTAAGAGCCGAACGGAAATCATGCAGAAAATGCTACTGTCAATACTCACAGTTATTTTCTCTTTTTTTCGTTATACTTCACAAACTTAATCAAGTTTATCCCAACCCTATTTACTTCTGCCAATCTCAGGTATATACTGGAAACAACTTATACTTTACCAACTTAATCAAGTTTATATTTTTTATATTTCAATCATAGTATTCTAAATACCTTATCGTGAGATCACACTCTTTAAAGAGCCTTTCAGCAAGGCATTCATTACGGTGTTTTCCTCACAAAAATTTAAATCAAAGGAGGCTCTATATGTTATTTCAAACAACCGAAGCTCATGAAGCCCTGCGTGCGAAAGTCAGGGAATTTGCAGAAACCGAAGTAAAACCACTCACCTTCCTCTTGGACAAAGAAAATGAATTTCCGACCGAAGCCATTGAAAAGTTTGCCAAAATGGGCATGATGGGACTGCCTTATCCGAAAGAATACGGAGGCGCAGGATCAGATGTCTTGAGCTATGCCATTGCTGTAGAGGAACTTTCCAGAGTTGACGGCGGCACAGGCGTTATTTTATCTGCACACGTCTCTCTCGGAAGTTATCCGATCTTCGCTTTCGGAACTGAAGAGCAAAAACAAAAATATCTCGTTCCTCTTGCTTCCGGTGAAAAGCTCGGTGCATTTGGCCTTACGGAACAAAATGCAGGCAGCGATGCGGGAGGCACTGAGACCACCGCGGTCCTTGAAGGCGACCATTATGTGTTAAACGGAGGCAAGATCTTTATCACCAATGCCGACAAGGCGGATACTTATGTAGTGTTTGCAGTCACTACCCCGGATATCGGAACTCATGGCATCAGCGCATTTATCGTTGAAAAGGGCTGGGAAGGCTTCACCTTCGGCGACCATTACGACAAAATGGGAATCCGTTCTTCTTCCACTGCCGAACTGATCTTCAATGACGTAAAAGTACCGAAAGAAAATCTTCTCGGAAAAGAAGGAGAAGGCTTTAAAATCGCCATGTCCACATTGGACGGAGGACGAATCGGCATCGCTGCACAGGCTCTCGGCATTGCGCAGGGTGCATATGAAAATGCTCTGGAATACTCCAAAGAAAGAGAACAGTTCGGTCGTCCGATCTGCCAGCAGCAGGCTATCGCATTTAAGCTTGCGGATATGGCGACCAAATTGAGAACTGCCCGCCTGCTCGTGTACAGCGCCGCTGATCTGAAAGAAAATCATGAGCCATACGGTCTGGAATCTGCCATGGCAAAACAGTATACTTCCGATATCTGTCTGGAAGTTGTCAACGATGCACTTCAGATCTTTGGTGGAACCGGCTACTTAAAAGGCATGGATGTGGAACGTGCCTACAGAGATGCAAAAATCTGTACCATCTATGAGGGCACCAATGAAATCCAGAGAGTCGTCATCGCTTCTCATATCATTGGAAAGATGCCGAAAAATCAGCCAGCCAGAAAAAAAGGTGCTGAGACCGGTGTCCGCAAAAAAATGATCTTAAAAGACGGTTCCGCCGAAGAACGAGTGGACGCTGTTGTAGAAGCCCTCAAAAAAGACGGATATGATTTTACGGTCGGCATTGACTTAGACACCCCGATTTCAAAAGCAGACAGAGTCGTCAGCGCAGGAAAAGGCATCGGTCCGAAAGAAAATATGAAACTGATTGAAGATTTAGCCGTTCAGGCAGGAGCTGCCATCGGTTCTTCCCGTCCGGTAGCAGAAACTTTAAAATATGTGCCAATCAACCGGTATGTGGGAATGTCCGGACAGAAATTTAACGGAAACCTGTACATCGCCTGCGGCATTTCCGGGGCAGGACAGCATTTAAAAGGAATCAAAGACGCCACAACCATCGTAGCAATTAATACAAATGCAAATGCTCCGATCTTTAAAAATGCAGACTACGGCATTGTCGGAGATGTGGAAGAAATTCTTCCTCTGCTGACCCAAGCGCTTGATAACGGAGAACCAAAACAACCGGCTCCGCCGATGAAAAAGATGAAACGTGCAAAACCAAAAAAGACCGTACCGACCTGGAAACGTTATGTCTGCAACGGATGCGGATACGAATACGACCCGGCGAACGGAGATCCCGAAGGAGAGATTGATCCTGGAACCCTGTTTGAAAAACTGCCGGAAGAATGGATCTGTCCAGACTGCGGCGAAGCAAAAGATATGTTTATTGAAGTTTAAACGTTCCTGCATTTGGACAACTGATTAAAGGAGGTATGATCCATGCATTGTGTTAGAAAAGTAACCGAAGATTTATATTGGGTTGGCGGCAATGACCACCGCCTGGCCCTGTTTGAAAATATCCATCCGATTCCGAGAGGGGTTTCCTATAACTCCTATCTGCTTCTGGATGAAAAGACCGTATTATTTGACACGGTCGACTGGTCCATCGGACGGCAGTTCCTAGAGAATATCGAATATGTTCTGGACGGGAGACCCTTGGACTATATGGTGATCAACCACATGGAACCGGACCACGGGGCTTCTATTGAAGAAGTGCTTCTGCGCCACCCGGAAGTACAGATCATCAGTACAGAAAAGGCCTTTATGCTCATGCGCCAGTTTGGATTCGATGTGGACGGACATATGATCGAGGTTGAGGAAGGAGACGTACAGTCTTTCGGAAAACATGAAGTAACCTTTGTCTATGCTCCAATGGTTCATTGGCCGGAAGCCATGGTATCCTTTGACATAACGGACGGCACTCTTTTTGCCGCCGATGCATTTGGTTCCTTCGGCGCCCTGGACGGCAAACTGTTCAATGATGAAGTAAACTTTGACAGAGACTGGATTGATGATGCCAGAAGATATTATACAAATATCGTTGGCAAATATGGTCCTCATGTACAATCCCTGTTAAAGAAAGCAGGAACCATAGATATCAAAACGATCTGTCCTCTGCATGGTCCGGTATGGCGCACAGACCTTGGTTATTTCCTTGATAAATATAATAAATGGAGCCGGTATGAGCCGGAAGAACAGGGCGTGATGATCGTCTACGCTTCCATGTACGGCAACACCGAAGCCGCTGCACAGAATCTGGCTGCAAAACTGTGTGAAAAGGGTATGACAAATGTAGTCTTATACGATGTGTCAAATACCCATGTATCCCAGCTGATCTCCGAGACATTCCGTTTAAGCCACATCGTTCTGGCTTCTGTCACTTATAATTTGGGCATCTATCCATTAATGCATAATTATCTGATGGATATGAAGGCACTGAATCTCCAGAAAAGAACTTTTGCCATCATTGAAAATGGTTCCTGGGCCTGCAAATCCGGTTCACTGATGAGAGAATTTATTGATGATATGAGAGAGATGGATATCCTGGATGAGCAGGTAACACTGATGTCTTCTATGACAGAAGACAACGGTTCCGATATGGATACATTAGCTGACGGTCTCATAGAATCCATGAAACAGTAAAAATGTTCTAACCCAAAGAAGCCAGGTCCGCACTTAATATTGGCGGGCCTGGTTTTTCTCTGAAAGAATTTTCCGGGTTCCATTGACAGGTATTTTTTAGTTTGGTATATTTTCACTAAGATAAGGAGGGAGAGACACATGCTGATTTCAAGAGAAACCGATTATGCCCTGCGTATTTTAAGGGCTTTAAGCGACGGAAAGAAACGCTCAATAGAAGAAATATGCTCTCTGGAAGCGACACCGAAACAGTTTGCTTACCGCATTATTAAAAAACTGGAGACAGCCGGATGGATCATCATCACCAGAGGAGCAGAAGGCGGATGCCGCCTGACGGCAGATCTGCACGACATAAGCCTCTTTCAGCTGATGCAGGGTCTTGGCAGCGGCTTTGGCATCAATGCCTGTTTTGAAGAAGGATATGAGTGTACCAGAACGCCTCTCTGCGATGAACCGTGCCATATCAAAGAAGGCCTATTACAACTGGAAGCAGCCATAGAAAAGGAACTCAAAGAAGCAAGTCTCTATTCTCTTATTTTCGGAATATCCGGCTAAGGGCTAAGATCGGTTTCTTATATTTACCGGCATCTAAGTTCCGCATTTTCCTGTGGTTCACCGGATGCCAGTAAAAAACTTTCCTGTTCCAGACCTTTTCCTTCTCTGACCAAAAGTTCTTTCATCTCCATTAGTTCAGGAATTTCGTCCATCCTCAACTTTTTTAATTTTTTTAAAGTCTCAGGTTCCATTTCCACCGCATACTTTTCATATTTATGATAGATTTCCTCATCCATTTGACAGGGCATGAGATCCGGAAATATTTTTTGTTTGATATACCGGTAGATCAGGATACCTCCGTAATCCAAATCTCCAGAATGGAAGCATTCTGTCTCTGCACAAAGACTCTCCCGCAGATTGATGAGAAACTCCCTTTCTTTCGGTGTAAAAAACCCATGGCTGTAAATGATGACGGCTTCTTCATCATAGGGTGCTGCCATATAGTTTGCTTTATTTTCTATGGTCAGGATTCTCTTTATGTTTTGACCCGACTGGGGTTTTGCATGGACCAGCATCTGTGAATTTAAGACTGCGCCGTAACGAAATTGTCCCAAATTTATTTCCTGTCCGTCCACTGAAATTCGCAGCGGCCCTTTTAACGCAAGCTCCTGTGAATATTCTTCAATGAAAAGCTGGGAAAGGACCTGCGTATGATCCATACCTTCCTCTATATCTGTATGATATTTTCTGGCTATAGATAGCACAGTGCTTTCCAGTTTTTTCTCAAAAAGCTTGGAATCGCCCAGACAATATTTGCTGAAAACCCTTTTATACAGCGGCTCCTTCAATCCATCGATCCCTTTAAGACATCGAAACAGCTCTTCCCGTTTTGAAAATTCTGACGGGATTTTGCCCTGCTCTAACCGTTTCATACAGTCCCTTAAATAATCTTTTATCCACAGTCCTTTGACCGAATGAAGAAGGTTTTCAACAGCCGCCATATTTTCTTCCATCACCTGAAACTTCGGCCGGATACCGGACATTTCATATATGAGCGCAAGATCCTTTAAAGAATAGCGTATCCTTCGTATATCCACCCCTACGGCTTCCCACTCAATTTTCAACAGGCCCTGACACTCAAGTTCTCTGGCTGCATTTATAAACTCTGTTTTTCCGATCTGATCATATAGTTCCTGGTGAACCAGAAAGGAACGGTTTCCTTCCGCTCCCTTCTTCCAGTCCGATGCAGACTTCTCAGTCTTTTCGATGATCATTTTAAGCAGTTCCTTCTTCATCCTCTGCTTCCTCCATCAGATGATCAAATTCCCGTTTTTCAAACTCCTGTATAGAAATACTTTTTTTATTCGGATTGGCATAGACAAAGGTCTTGTCTACGTTTTCCAAATAATTCTGTATCTTATCATTGGTGGCGCTTATGATAGCCTGGAATCCGAGTCCACGGATCAGTTCAATACAGCTGGCTACCTTCTCCGCATCCATCTTGGAAAAGGCTTCGTCAAGGACAACCAGCCGGATCGTAGGGCTTCTCCTTAACTTTGGCGACAGATTGATCCGGTAGGCCTGGGCAAAGCTCGCCAAAAGGGCTACATAGAGGGGATTCTGCCCTTCCCCTCCCGAATTTTTCTTGATCATCCTGCCAAGACCGATGGTCAGCTTTTCTTCCCCCTCCACGATCTGTTCCATATCGAAAGACAGATAGGTCCTGTAATCCGCGTATTTTTCCATGTTCCGCTTGGCCTCTTCCAGTTCTTCCGGGGATGCATTCTCCGGAGGTATGAAAATATCGATCAGGTCACTCATGACCTCTCCGTAGCGGTTTTCATGCTCCATGGAAAACAGATTCATCTGGTGATCCATGGATGCATCCAGAGTGGACGGATCGATCTGAAGCGATTCATCCATAAACATCGGATAGTAAACACCATCAGGGCCCTTGTTTTTCGTGATGCGGAACTGATACTTATCTTTTCCGAAGTCCAGCCGGCTGATGATCCGGTTTAATTCGTCCCTTCTCTGATATGCTTCCAATATGGCATACCTGATCTTGGATATAAAATCGTCCTTAAAATGCTCGGCCGCTGACCTTGCCTGTTCTCTTGCCCTCTCCTGATAATCCGCAAGATGGTCACATTCAAGCTTCTGCAGCAGCTCTTCATATGGCTCATTGGTCTCAATGGCCGGCGAGAATGTCCGGTTCGGATACTCCCTCAAATATTCGGAGCGCAGTTCTACAAGTGATCTGTAAGCTTCTTCCCTGCTGTTCTCCGCCTGTTTGATCTTCCTGAATGTCCCGTTTTTAAGGCTTTCAAGATTTGACGGCATCCGCCCCTGCATATAGTCATCAAAGGCTTTTTCCAGTTCTTCGCTGCGACAAAAACTTCTCTCCTGTTCCGTCAGCTCACTGTTTGCGGAAACATAGAGCCTCTGCCAGTCCTCGATCTGTTTTTCCCTGTTCCAGACGGCTCTTGAAACTTCATTTAACAGTTCCTGTTTCTGTGCCTGAAGCCTCTTATTCTCTCTCTGTCTTTCTTCCAGTTCACCGATGGATTCTTCCTTCATCTTCATCATCTGATCCTGAAGATCTCTTTTAAGCGCCGTTTTCTCTCTTATTTTCTTTAAGGCTTCCTGCTGTTCTATATATTCTTCCTCAGAACGCCCCAGAGCTTCCAGTCTCAAAATATCTTCCGCTTCTGCCAGCATCCTGGCAAACGGTTCTTTTTTGGCCGAAAGCTGTTTGAACTCTTCCTTCAGATCTCTGATTCTCTGTTTCACACTGCTCTCACCGATATAGGAACGCTTCGTATAATCCGCCGGATTCAGCCGTTTCAGCTGAAAATTCTTGTAGAGCAGACAGTCAGGAGTCACTCCGGTCCTCTGATTCCTCAGTTCTTCAATGGTTTGGCATTTGATCACCCTTCCGAGAAGCAGGTCCACGAAATTTCTGACATACGGCTCCTTGGCAATCACTTCCTCTGCCAGTGCGTGATCCATGACGGACGGCTTTTCTTTCAGGATCTTTTCTGTGTCTAAAATGGAGGCTCTGAAAAACTGCTTTTCATCCATTTCCCCATAGATCTCCATGGCCGCCTTGGCATAATCCGGCTCCACGACCAGCGAAAGTTTATTTGATCCTAAATACCCTTCCACGGCTTTATGCCATGTCTCCGACTTCATGTCCAGAAGATCTGAGAGAATATGTACCTTTACCGCTACTTGGAACTTAGAACTCAAACGGTTCTGAAGCTCATACCGGGCATTTTCCAGTTCTCTGGGATAAGCCTTATTCCCTTTTTTCAGTTCTTTCAGCTCCCCGTCGATTTCCTTTTCCCGCTTCTTGAGCCTTCTCAGTTCTGAGGCCGCATCCTGCCGGTCGTTTTCCACTTCTTCCCGGATTTCCTTTAAACTGTGCCGGAGTCTGCGCAGTTCTCCGAGACTGATATCTCCCTTGGAAAAGCTTTCAATATCCCATATGGTCTGATTCGGTGTCACGTCCAGTTCTGCCCACCGGCTCAGCCCTGTGGACGTCTGCTGCCATGCGGCCCTGCTTTTTTGCAGCTGATCCAAGAGTTCATTGACACCCTGCAGTTCTGTTTTTAAATTCTCGTAGCCGCTATTTGCGATCTGCTTTACCAGACGGTCATATTCCTCTGCGAGATCTGCAAGCTGGCCAGACAGTTCCTTTCTGTTCTTCTCCTGGGTCTTCTTATCTTCCCCTGCCTTCTCTATTTTTTCGTGCAGGTCTCTGATCTGTTCTTTCAGCTGGAGCATTACGAGCTTTTCCATCAGGTACTGACAGACCCGAACCTCCTGCTCTGCCCTGGAAAACCGGTCGTAACCGGTTCCTATCTGCTTTAAACTGCCGATCTCCTTCAGCGTATCTTCGATCTTCCTGCGCATCCTGCCGTACTGAAGAACACTTTCCTGCATATCTTCGATCTGGATATCCTGTTCCATACAGATGTATTCCCGCACAAAATCTTCCAGCTTAATATTCATTTTAAACGGGATCGCCCGCTTGAAAAGTCTCGGAAATTTCTCCGCGTCCAGTCCTCCCAGATAGATGTCGTAGAGCTGCCTCCGAAACCTCTCATTGCTGGAACCGAAATAAAATTCTTCTTTCGGAAAATGTTCCTTTATGTAATCTCTCACCTCTGTTGTTGCCATGGCACGGTCTTCTTTTCGGTAGCGGTTTTCAAGGATTCCTCCTTTATGCCAGAAAAACAGCCTGGAAATCTCATTGGTGGCAGTCTCCACGTCAAAAACGACTCCGACACACTCCTTTGCTCCGGTAACCGTCTGCTCAAGTTCCAGCACGATCGTTGTAGAAAAATTTCGGTTTCTGATATATTTTCCCTCATTATTGTCTCCCACCGAAATCATGCCTCTCAAATATTCGATCAGGCTCCGGTCCGAGTCATCGGCCGCCGCCTTGTTGAAAAATCCCCTTCCGTCCGTGTTGGCGTACAGAACGATCTGAAGGGCGTCGATGACCGTAGATTTTCCGCTGCCGGAATGTCCGGTAAAGAAATTGATCCCTTCACTGAAAGAAAGCACTTTCCGTTCAATATAATGCCAGTTATTCAGACAGATCTTCGATAGTGCTTTGAATGCCTGTTTGCTCTCCGTCTTCTTCTCCACGTTCGTCCTCCTCCGTAAATGTTTCTATCAATTTCTGTACATCAGCACCGAGAAGAACCGCGTTGATACACGGATACACCACCATGCGGCTCTCCTCATTAAGGTCTTCGAGTACGTCCATCGGCTCGATAATCTGGTATTTTTTGAGCAGAGAAATCGTCTTCCTCATCTCTGTCGCAGAAGACAGGTTCTTAAGCAAGGCAAAATCTCCGATCTTTTCATTGATTTCTCCCAGCGACGTATACACATAGCTGCTTGCAGACGCTGTTTCCATCTGCTCATCGTAGATCAGCTTTAAGATCAGCAGATAAATAGTAGCCAGTCTGGGCAGCTTTTCTCCCAGGACGGTCTCCCCCTGGATATAAAAAACTCCCATATGACTGTTATCCCGAAGTTCCAGCCCGGCAATCGAAAAATACTCCCTTAAAAATTCCAGGTGCTGATTTAAGATCCTGTAATCCTTCTGGAAAGCAAATCTTCCGGTCCTCTTTTCGTATTTCCGTTCCAGCACAAAGGTCTGCCGGAACAAAATCTGGATGACACGCTTTACATCATCCTTCTCCTCATCGCTCAGCTGTTCATAGTATTCAATCATGACTTTCTCCTCACAAACAACAGATCCGGATAACGGTATTTTCCATTTTCCAGCATCTTATTTTCCCTCTCGATCACCTGATACCGGCTGTTTTTCCTGGTACAGTAGTCATAGGCCAGGATCAGCTTTTCAAACGACTCATCGTCGCCGATATTGACATCTCTCATTTCCATGGATCCGTCTTCCATATGGCTTTCCAGAAACTCCTCGATTTCTTTTTTACTGTAACGTGTATGGATCTTATTGAGTCTCAATACTTCTTCCCTGGTAAGTTCCCGCACATCTTCATCCGGCTCTAACCGGCTGATAAAGTCTCTCCTTTTCTTTCTTCTGTAAAGAGATTTTTCCGACAGGACTTCCAGACGTGACAGGTTCATTTTTTCCGCCACTTTTGAAAGCCGTTCTTCCCTCTTTTCGTCGATTTCTAAGTGCTTTAAAAGACTGACTACCATTCCTTTCATATCTGCCTCGCCGCTGAGCATGTAGTTGAGCCTTGTGACTGTGGCGCGCACATATTTGGAATGTTCTTTGTCCATGTTAGCGATCCGGTGCTCGATGTCGTCAAAACCTCTCTCGATGGCATCCAGAATATCAAGCACATCTTCCTTTTCATCCCTGCCCTCTGCTCTTGCCTTGGCCCGGACTCTCTCGATCCACTCTGCGTCCTCCCACATTTCCTGAAGACATTTTTTAATATCCATTTTGTAGAGATAGAAATTGTCGTTGGTCTTTAGCATATGGTACTTTTTCTTGACGATCTCTTCCACATATCCTTCTAAATGTTCCGCCAGGACATCGCCGTAAGACTGCTGTTTCAGCAGGCGTCCGAAAAATTTGTCCATGTTGTGGAGCAGATCCTGAAGTGCCTTGTTCAGTTTTTTTGTATTGATCAGGGCTGTTTTCAGCATCCCTAGGTTGATTCTTTTATCGTTTTGAAAGGAGAACAGTGTTGCATATACATTTTGGATATAAATCTCCGTGTCTTCCATCTGCGGATTCACGAGCTGTTCAAAAGCATCCAGGAAAACTGCCGCGTAATCAGGAATGACAATGTTGGATGTCAGCGTAGAAAAGTCATCCAGTTTTTTCAGCCATCCGGTCCGGATCAGCCAGTTTAGTATCCGGTTTGGGGGAGTCTCCAGTACGTCCAGTTCTGATTCAAACTCTTCCCGCTGAAGCCAGATGCGCTTGTCCGCATTCCAGTCGCTTAGGACCTGAATACAGACCTCCCGGCTCAGAAAATAGTTGTTATATTCATATTCTTCACTGATTTTCAGCAGCGCTTCTATGTAATGATCCCGGTTTACAGAACGGAACAGGCTCCAAAAAGAATCCGGGATATCGTAACCAAATCTCATAGCTCCTCCTTTGTGTTTTGCTCTTTTATCATAACATAAAAACGGCAGCTTGTGGACTGGTGCAGCTGGGTAAACAAAAGGCAAAAAAAGAAGGCAGAAATTATAATTTCTGTCTCCTGGACATAGAAAGAAGATCTTTATACAATACAACTTTTGTTAATGTTTATCTGAGAACTTTACTGCCATAGACCAGCACACTACCCATTTTCAATACAACTCTTGTTACTGTTTATCCCTCGTTTTTAAGCCATTTCTATTTTTTATTATAGCCAGTTTTCCCGATAAAATCAACGTTTCCTTTATTTTTTCCCAACCACCTTCATTTTTCCTGTTTTTTCTTTCAAATCGTCTGTAAACCGCCATTTTCTGGGGGTTTGCCATGCTGTTTAAATATTTGTGGTTGGGAAACTCAATCATGATCAACCAGCCTCAATGCAGTCAGCTGAGACAACTCTCCATTTCTCAATGACCGCAGTGCCCGCCGCAATGTTTGCAGTCATTCCCGCACTGGATCGACTTTCCCTGTCTCTTATCCTTCATCATACTTCTGACGATCAAACTGACAATGCCAAAGACAGCCAAACCTACTGCTATTGTTCCCATAGAAATCTCCTTTCTAATGCAGGTCTGCACACCAGGTGCAGACCTCTCTATTTCCAATATTATCTTGTTCCGGTTATCTCCTTCAAATCGGCCTTTAACGTCTTGCTCTCTCTGTATGGTCTCACCAGCAGATAGATAAATCCAATAATCAGAAGGAAAGCAGCAGCTGTGCCGATTCCAAAGGTCCCAGTAGTAATCAATGTTCCGATCTGATATACACAGAGGGAAACCACATACGCAAGCCCTGTCTGATATCCGACGGCAAACCAAAACCATTTTTTGTTGTTCATTTCTCGCTTAATAGCTCCCATTGCTGCAAAGCATGGTGCACACAGCAGATTAAATACGAGGAAGGAATATGCTGCCGCCGCAGTCATGCTTCCGGCAAGGGTTCCCCAAATCTCAGCACCGTCTTCTGCCACTTCCGCAAATCCAAACAGAATCCCAAAGGTACCTACAACATTTTCTTTTGCTACTAATCCGGTGATCGCAGCAACAGCCGATTTCCAGTTGCCCCAGCCAAGCGGTGCAAAAATCCACGCGACGCCGTTTCCGATGGCGGCAAGAATACTGTGATCAAGTTCCATGTCGGTAAGCATTCTGAACTGTCCGTCGACCCATCCGAAGTAAGTTGTAAACCACACAAAAATGGTTGACAGAAGGATGATAGTTCCCGCCTTTTTAATGAAGGACCATCCGCGCTCCCACATACTTCTCAGTACATTGGAAACCGTCGGCATATGATATGCAGGAAGTTCCATGACAAACGGCGCCGGATCTCCTGCAAACATCTTTGTTTTCTTCAAAATAATTCCAGAACAGATAATGGCTGCGATTCCCACAAAATAAGCACTCGGGGCCACCCACCATGCACCGTGGAACAGAGCTCCTGCGATCAGCGCAATGATCGGCAGCTTTGCCCCGCACGGAATGAATGTCGTTGTCATGATTGTCATTTTACGGTCCCGGTCATTCTCTATCGTCCGTGATGCCATGATACCCGGCACACCGCATCCGCTTCCGATCAGCATCGGTATGAAGGATTTTCCGGAAAGTCCAAACTTGCGGAAAATTCGGTCCATAATAAACGCTACTCTTGCCATATATCCGCAGGACTCCAGGAACGCAAGGAAAATAAACAGCACCAGCATCTGCGGCACGAACCCTAATACCGCACCTACACCGGCAACCATACCGTCGAGAATCAGTCCCTGCAGCCATCCGGCACATCCGACTGCATTCAGTCCGGCTTCAATCACAGAAGGGATACTCGGTATGCTGAGTCCGAAAAGGCTCCATCCGTCGCCGAACACTCCGTCGTTTGCCCAGTCTGTCGCCCATGTTCCTATCGTGCTGACAGAGACATAATAGACAACAAACATCACCGCCGCGAAGATCGGAAGTGCAAGAAATCTGTTTGTGACAATACGGTCGATCTTGTCAGATGTCGTCATCGTTTCTTTTCGGTTTCTCGTAAAACACTGTTCAATGATGGAAGAAATATAGGTATAACGTTCATTGGTGATAATGCTTTCTGTATCATCATCCATGATCTCTTCAATCTTCTTGATTTCATCAGAAACATCCGGAACCAGTTTCATCTGTTCCTGAATCTTATCGTCTTTCTCCAGCATCTTGATGGCAAAGAAGCGCTTCTGTTCTGCCGGGACTTCACTGCCCAGCTTTGATTCTATGGAATTCAGAACTTCTTCTACCTGAGGGTCAAACGTATGTACCGGCGGTGCTGCTTTTCTGTCATTTGCAAGAGCCACCGCTTTCTCAGCCGCTTTTTTGATCCCCGTTCCTTTCAGTGCAGAAATCTCTGTCACTTCACATCCAAGCTTTTCACTCAGCTGTTTGATATGGATCTGGTCTCCGCTCTTTTCTAAGACATCCATCATGTTGACTGCCATGATGACCGGAATCCCAAGCTCCATCAGCTGCGTGGACAAATAAAGGTTTCTCTCGATATTTGTACCGTCTACGATGTTTAAAATAGCATCCGGCCGTTCCCCGATCAGATAGTTTCTGGCAACAACTTCTTCCAATGTATACGGTGAAAGGGAATAGATTCCCGGAAGGTCCATAATGGTGACATCCTTGTACCCCTTCAGCTTTCCTTCCTTCTTTTCCACCGTGACACCGGGCCAGTTGCCCACAAATTGATTGGATCCCGTCAAAGCGTTAAACAACGTTGTTTTACCGCTGTTAGGGTTTCCAGCTAAAGCAATCTTAATTGACATTCTGCATTTACCTCTTTTCTTTTCATACACTCTTGTTTGTTTATACTTATTTATATTAGTTTCGACTAACTCTTATACAAAAAAAGAAAAAGCTATTCTACTAAAATCATTTCCGCATCCGCTTTTCTCACAGACAGTTCATATCCCCGCACTGTAATTTCCACCGGATCACCCAGAGGCGCTACCTTCCTTACAAAAACATCTACTCCTTTTGTGATTCCCATATCCATGATACGGCGTTTTACAGGTCCTTCTCCATTCAGCTTCTTAACTTTTGCAGTCTCTCCGCAGGCTACTTCTTTTAATGTCTTCATTTTCTCTCCTTTTTAGTTCACCATAATCTTATTTGCCATATCTTTGCCGATCGCCACTCTGGAATCTTTGACATTTACAATGACATTTCCGCCGATGACAGATACGACAGTCACCATCCCGCCAACAGTAAATCCGAGATTTTCAAGAAATCTTTTCGTTTCTCCCCTGCCGCCGACTTTACAGATGATATTTTCTTCCCCTTCTCTTACCATTGTTAAAGGCATCATGATCCCTTCTTTCTTAATTGGTATTGATTATCATTTCCACTCATTAATTAGTATATTCTAACATATGTTAGCAGTCAATATCTCTTATTGATTCTTTTTATCAATAAGCCAAATGTTTGAAGTATAGGATGAGATATGATATACTTTGTAATGCTTTACATAAAAATATATATCATTAGAAATGAGGTAAATTCATGAGTTTAAATGAATCTGCTGAAAATTATTTAGAAACGATCTTAGTCCTGAGCAAATCCCGTCCTGTTGTCCGTTCCGTAGATGTAGCGACAGAGTTAGGGTTTAAAAAGTCCAGTGTCAGCGTAGCTATGAAAAAGCTCCGCCAGAACGAACATATTACTGTTTCGCCGGAAGGATATATTTATCTCACAGTCACCGGAAAGGAGATTGCGGAGATGATCTATGAGCGGCACAAACTTCTTTCATCCTGGCTTACGGCGCTGGGTGTTGACAAAGATATTGCAGCCGAAGATGCCTGCCGGATCGAGCACGTCATCAGCAAAGAGAGTTTTGAAGCTATAAAAAAACACGTAAAATAACAGAGATGCCAAGTTGTATTGGCGTCTCTATTTTTCTGCATGTTTCGCCTTCTCTTTACTTTCATACATTTTCGTATCCGCCTGATGGAACAGCCGGTAAATAAAATCTGTCCCTGTGTTTTCTCCCTTAACCCAGCCTCCTGCCGCATCCAGGCCTTCCGGATTTCCCTTTCCGTACTTCCGAATGTTCTCTCTAAAACTGCAGAACGCCTCTTCAATGCTTTCATCCGGTATATGTTCCATAATGACTGCGAATTCATCTCCGCCGATACGATAGCATCTCCCAATCGCTGAAAATGCATCTTTCACAGAATCTGCAGTATCCTTGATCAGTCTGTCTCCTGCCGCATGACCATATGTATCGTTTGTATACTTGAGATTGTTGACGTCGAATACTGCGACCGCAAAAGTGTTTGTGTCCCTCTTTGCGTGAAGAATCCCTGCATCCCGATCAAACGCTGCCCTGTTTCCAATCCCCGTCATAGCGTCTTTGTATGCCAAACGGCGGTATGTTTCCGCCTCCATACTGGTCCTGAGCAGCCCCATCCCCCTCCTGAGACTGACATAACAGAGAGAAAGGTAAAATCCAATCAAGCCAATGCGGAAAAACAACGAATTATCACTGATCTTTTGAGGGAGAAATGCAGCCAGAGAAAGCATTGCCCCGGCTGCCAGTATGCAAATACCGATCAGTACAAAAAATGTGTCTTTGTTGTGGTAATGAAGCAATTCTCTCAGACAAAGGAAAATACTGGCCGCAACTGTACAGATGATTAAAAAATGGGTCACGGGCAGTGACATTATCAGGTCAACAGTTCCTGTGATATAAAGTACCGCGCAAAAAATCGTCTGAAGAAGAAAAAGAATGCTCAGACAGTCCAGAGCCCCTTTGCCATGCCGGCAGATCTGACGCAGAAACATTAAATATGGTACAGGCATCAGTGTAAACAGTAAAAATGACAATATATATATGGGAGTCAGTCGTTTGGTTAAAAATTGAGGAATTTTTGAATCTGTAATGATCCACAGCGTGGAAATGACGATAAACAGACCGATATACACAAAATCTTTGCTGTTATAATCCAGTCCTTTCCAGCGAAGCAGACAGAAAACAAGAAGGAAACCCGAACCCAGCACACCAGACAGAATAGCGAATACAGCGATTCCGATACAGTTTTCGCTGATCATCTGCATCACTGCACTGCGGTTTCCATATTTTATTTCGGGGATCTTCCATCGTCCGGGTGTGTTCGG
This sequence comes from Anaerostipes caccae L1-92, assembly GCF_014467075.1. Taxonomy (NCBI): domain Bacteria; kingdom Bacillati; phylum Bacillota; class Clostridia; order Lachnospirales; family Lachnospiraceae; genus Anaerostipes; species Anaerostipes caccae. The sequence goes on along the minus strand of NZ_AP023027.1, from coordinate 1,062,180 downwards.
GGAAGTGATTTTTACAGCAATGGTTTTTCCATGAACACCCTCCGGCAGATCGATAATATTCCAAATGTTCCCCAGGATCCAGCCTGCGGGACCTTTATTTCCTGCCCCGTAAGAGTACAGCTTTCGATCTCCCGCAAAAACTTCCACAGCCTGATGAAAATTTTCCATGCAGAGCACTGCGTCTTCCGCCGCTGGTTTTGACAGATCCAGGTAAATGGTCAGACTTTTTCTCCCGCTGTCCTTAATCTTCACCGGAAGACTTGAAATTTCTGCCTTCTTCCCTTCTTCTATATAATACCAGCCTTCTGAAAGGGATGTTATCTCCTGCCTTTGATTAATGCTGATATTGTCTGTGTGATAATTCTTCATACCATACACAAAGGTTCCCAGTGCCGTAATGAGGGATAAAATGACAAGAAACGCAAAACTGTAATTTCTTGTTTTTTCTTTCATCTGTATATCCCTCCCACTCTTTATTTTTAAATTGATTTTATCATATGCATAGAAAAAAGGCCAGCTTGCGCCGGCCTCAAGTACAAAGTATCACCTCATTGTATATTCCTTTACTTCTCCAAAAGTCCAAGAATCTCTTCCACACTTTTCTTTCCGAAATACACATCTTTTTCATTCACAATCATACACGGCACGCTCATGATCTGATACTTATCTTTCAGATATGGAAAATATGCCATATCGTAAATATCTGCCTCGACATCGGGATTTTCCAGTGCAATCCTCTGTACAGCCATGACCAGTTCCGGGCACATCGTACAGGACAGAGACACAACAGTCTGAATCCTGATCTTCCTGCTGATATTCCGAATACGTTCCAGCAGTCCCTCATCGATAGCCTGTCCGGGACCGGCGGCATTATAAATCGCTATGATAAAAGAATTGAATTCATGTCCTCCCGGAACTCCGTGGAATGCAGTGCCAAGATACGTTCCGTCGCCTCTGCAGATACAGATTGCAGGGAGTTCGATATTTTCTCCCCCTTCCGGGCTCACTTCACAGCGGATATGAGGAGACAGGTCTTTCATCTCTCCGGCAAACTCTTCCACTTCCCTGGAAATCGGGCTGTCATCGGTATAAAATTTCAGCACCACGTCTTTTTCAAGTCTCTCAAATACCGGTGCCAGCTGCTGTTTCATTTCTGCTGTCAAAAATCCGTCGGTTTCCGGAATTTCCTCTTTCGGCACATCCGTCGGTTTTCTTCTCTCCGGTGTAGAGATCTCACGTTCGGGGAGTTTCAGTTTTTCGTACATCCCGGATAAATATTTTTCCTGTGAAGTGGCGGCCACTGCCCCATCAGATACGGCAGTCACTACCTGCCTTAAATTTTTCACGCAGATATCTCCAGCGCCATAGATACCGTCTTTGCTTGTTTTCTGGTTCATATCGGTCACCAGATAACCGTCTTCGCTCAGTTCCAGAAAATCTTTAAAAAGTCCTGTGGCTGGTGCATATCCTGCAAAGACAAAAATACCGAAACTTTTTCCTGCCGGCGGCTCATATTTCCATGTTTCCCCGGTTTCATTGTTTCGGAACACGGCATATTGAAGGGTGCTCTCGCCTCCTGCCTCTACGATCTCAGTCTGATAGTGCACTTCAATCCCAGGATGATTTTTGACCTGGTCCGCTACGGCTGCTGCACAAGTAAAATCCTCTTCTCTGACGATGACCGTGACTTTATTTGCGTACTTTGTAAGGAATACAGACTCTTCTGCCGCGGCAAAGCCTCCTCCCAAGACAAACACGTCCAGTCCCGTAAAAAATTCTCCGTCACAGGTGGCACAATAGGCAACACCCCGTCCCTGGTATTTAATTTCTCCCTCAAATCCAATCTTTCTGGGACTGGCGCCGGTGGCCAGCACGATTCCCAGTGTCTCAAAGTTTCCCTTATCTGTGACAACCTTTTTGATATCTCCGTCCGGATTCAGTTCTTTGACTTCTGCCATCATAAATTCCGCACCAAAAAACTCGGCCTGCTGTCTCATGTTTTCCGTAAGCCTTTTGCCGTCAGTTTCAGGAACCCCCGGATAATTGACCACCTCCGACGTGATCGTGATCTGTCCGCCCATCTTTTCTTTTTCTATGACCAGCACACGGTATTTTGCCCTAGCAAGATAAATGGCGGCGGAAAGCCCTGCCGGACCTCCGCCTATAATGATGCCGTCATAGAGTTTTTTCATATCAATTCCGTTCAACGTATCACCTTCCATTTACATCTGTTCTTAGATCAAACCTACCAGATCAAGACTCGGTTTTAAAGTTTCTGCTCCCGGCTGCCATTTTGCTGGACAAACCTCATCTCCATGTTCTGCTACGAATTGGGATGCCTGTACTCTTCTAAAAAGCTCTTCTGCATTTCTTCCGACATTACCGGCAATGACTTCATAAGCCACGATTTTGCCTTCCGGATTCACAATGAAGCTTCCCCTCTCTGCCAGTCCGCTTTCTTCGATCATCACATCAAAGTCTCTTGCGAGCAATCCGGTCGGGTCCGCCAGCATCGGATACTGGATCTTCTGAATTGTCTTAGACACATCATGCCATGCCTTGTGTACGAAATGTGTATCACATGACACAGAGTAAATTTCACATCCCACTTTTTTAAAATCTTCATATTTATTCGCCAAGTCTTCCAGTTCCGTCGGGCATACAAATGTAAAATCTGCAGGATAGAAAAAGAACACAGACCATTTTCCAAGAATATCTTCTTTTGTTACCTCTTTAAATTCATTTCCCTGATAAGACTGTACTTTAAAATCTGTTACTTCCTGACCTATTAATGACATTTTATTGTCCTCCTTTAATTTGATTGCTTTATCCCAGGTTCTGTTCTTACTGCTTAAACTTTCCTAAAAAACACGGTTTTATGCACTAAAAAGCAGAAAGAAATCACCTTAAAAGGCATGTTCTTTCTGCTTTCCATGATTCTACTTTATTTAAAATGTAGTAAAACCGGGATAGACTGCACTGTCTCCCAGCTCTTCTTCAATCCTAAGCAGCTGGTTATATTTTGCCACTCTCTCACTTCTGCTCGGCGCACCTGTCTTAATCTGTCCGGTATTCAATGCCACTGCAAGATCTGCGATGGTCGTGTCTTCTGTCTCACCTGAGCGATGAGAGACAACCGCTGTATACCCTGCCTTGTGCGCCATTTTAATAGCTTCCAGCGTTTCGGATACAGTGCCGATCTGGTTTAGTTTGATCAAAATAGAATTTCCGCATCTTTCTTTGATCCCTTTATTAAGACGCTCTGTATTTGTTACAAACAGATCATCTCCTACCAGCTGGATCTTATCTCCAAGCTCTCTGGTCATATATTGCCAGCCCTCCCAGTCCTCTTCATCTAAACCGTCCTCAATAGATACGATCGGATATCTTTCACAGAGAGACTTCCAATGAGCGACCAGTTCTTCTGAAGCAAACTTCCTCTTGCACTTAGGGAGAATATACTCTCCTTTTTTCTCCCCTTTCCACTCGCTGGAAGCCGCGTCCATTGCCAGCACAAAGTCTCTGCCTGGCTCGTACCCCGCCAATTTTACTGCCTCTAGAATGTATTCAATGGCTTCCTCATCGCTGGCAAGATCAGGTGCAAAGCCTCCTTCATCTCCCACGGAAGTCGCCAGTCCCTTTGACTTGAGCAGTCCTGCCAGCGCGTGGAACACTTCCGTACACTGGCGCAGAGCTTCACGAAAACTTTCTGCCCCCACCGGCATAATCATAAATTCCTGCACATCGACTGTATTTGCCGCATGGGCGCCGCCGTTTAATATATTCATCATTGGCACCGGAAGACGGTTTGCATTCAGGCCTCCCAAAAATCGGTACAGAGGAACTCCCAGAGCCGCTGCCGCTGCTTTTGCACATGCAATGGACACTGCGAGCACCGCATTGGCACCAAACTTTGATTTATCTTTTGTTCCGTCTGCATCGATCATTGCCCTGTCAACAGCATAAATATCAGAAGCATCCATCCCGCTTAAGATTTCGCTGATCTCTGTATTAATGTTTTGGACCGCTTTGGTTACTCCCTTTCCTCCAAAACGTCCCTTATCTCCATCCCTTAATTCAAGAGCTTCAAATTCACCTGTGGAAGCTCCGCTTGGGGCTGTCCCCCTTCCTGTCACGCCGCCGGCCAGATATACCTCAGCTTCTACCGTAGGATTCCCTCTGGAATCAATAATCTCTCTTCCGATGACTTTCTCTATCTCTAAATAATTCATTCTGTATCCTTTCTGCCGAATCTCACTTTGCTCTATGTCTATTATTTATTCAGTTAGTATGAACTAACCAAAATCAGTTTATCAAACTATTATCAATTACTCAAGATTAAAACAGCAGAATAATTCTCAATAGGACATTTTCCACACGAAGGGTATGAAATGCAGTGTGCCCGTGGGTATGCATAAAAAAGATGGCTCTGATAAATACTAAATACAAAAAAGGACGGAATTAACATGAGAAAATCAAGATGGCACTATGCATGGTTTATATTAGCAGCTGTTATTTTAATCAGGGGCTTTGCAGGCGGCGGCATCAACATGACTTCCGGACTTTTCCTGTCTCCGGTCTCAAAAGAAATCGGCGTGGGAATCGGAAGTCTGTCTATCTATTTGAGCATAACTTCTGTCGTTATGGTCTTATGGCTTCCCACAGCAGGCCGGCTGATCAATAAATATGATATCCGACTCATGGCCCTGGCAGGGGCAGTGCTCCAAACACTCTCTTTTGCCTCTTTTGGTTTTCTGAACAGCGTTTACGGCTGGTATCTTTTAGCCATTCCCCATGCCATGGGCGCCACAATCTTAGTAAATCTTTTAGGTCCAATTCTTATAAACAGATGGTTTGCAAAAAATGCAGGAACTATGCTCGGAATCCAGATGGCATTCGTAGGACTTTTCGGGGCAGTACTGCAGCCGGTCACGTCCGATATCATTACACAGTACGGCTGGAGAACCGGATATTTTTTTATCGGAGGCATCACATTTGCTGTCGTTGTCATCACTTCTCTGGTCCTCCTGAAAAATAAACCTGGAGACAAACACCTTCTTCCGTTAGGTGCTGAATCTGCGTCAGAAGATACTGCTCCCGGCCAAATAAAAAAAGACCAGCTTGAGATATCCGAAGCTGCGGCTCTGCGCTCGGCGTCTTTTTATCTGCTGCTGTTCTTTATGATTGCTATTACCGGGATCGGCGTCTTTACCCAGCATATTCCTACCTATGGTTCCATGCTCGGTTATAGTGTCAGAAAAACCGGGGCAGCGCTTGCCTATGCCTCCATCGGAAGTGCCATCGGCTCCATTGCCATCGGAATGATAAGTGACCGGATCGGCAGTCTGAAAACCTGCTATGGAATGATCGCAGTCGGACTCGCAGCAGAGACTGGATTTTTGTTCAGCCAGCAGAGCTTTGCGGTCTTTGCCGTTTCAACCTTTCTCCACGGTCTGGTGACTTCCGGCATCATGGTCTTGGCTCCAATCCTTACCCTCAAATTTTATGGGCAGACCGATTATGAAAAGATATTTGCCAAAATTTCTATGGGCGCCCCGATTGCCTCCATTGTGCTGGTCCCTGCCTACGGATTTATCTATGATCTTTCCGGCAGCTACCGGACAGTCCTCATAGGAATGATCTGCCTGCTGGTCTTTGCCGCCGTCTGCATAACTGTCGGCTGGAAAAAGCGCTGTACAAATGAGGGGTGTCCTTCCTGGAGAGAGAAGCACTGATATCCCAGTGAAATGGAAACACTGAAGCAGCGGTTCCTTTTTGACACTTACTCTGATATACTTATTTTAAGTGGTATAAAGCCAATGAAAGGAGCCAGTGCTGTGAATTTTATAATTGCTGAACTTTTAGTATTCAGGTGTGGAGTGAAAGATTCTTCTAAAAATCTTCAGACACACATCAATGAAATATAACGGAGAAAATTACATGAATATACGTTTTCTGAGTCAGATTGTACTGCAAGTAACCGGGTTAATTTATGCTACAGTAAAATACAGAAACAAAAATATTGAACACATTGATGATTATGTTTCCGGAATAAAGTATTCCCTGCCCTTTGACGGTGAATGGTACACCGCAAATGGCGGTGTTACCAAAGACACTTCTCATTCATGGGAAATTCTTCCACAGCGGTTCGCCTATGATTTTATTATTGTAGATGATAAAAGTGAAAGCTTCTGCGGAAACAAAAAGGATCTGCACAGTTATTACTGCTACGGAAAAAATATACTTGCTCCTGCGGACGGTATCGTTGTTTCAACAAAAAACAACTTCCCTGACTGCCGCATCATGGACACTGGGCAGACGGATCCGGATACTACTGATATTGGCGGCAACCGGATTATTTTAAAACATTCTCCAAATGAATACAGTGCAATCTGTCATCTTATGCCTGGGAGTATAAAAGTACAGAAAGGACAAACGGTAAAAAGAGGTAATGTTATTGCCAAGTGCGGCAACTCCGGCAATACGACAGAACCTCACGTTCATTTTCAGATACAATCCACTGCTGGTTTCTATTCCTGCCTTGGTCTGCCTCTTCGTTTTTCTCATATTCAGACTAAATTTTATTCGAAATACAGTCTAATGGATACACGGCCTCTGCCTAAAAAAGAGGATCTGAGAGAAGGCTGTATACATAGGGGACTGTTAGTAAAAAATATTTAACGTAAAAAAATTCCTTGAGCGTTTGCTCAAGGAATTTTTATTTTATCTGGTAATTTTATTTATCATTCAGTGCTGCCTGTGCTGCTGCAAGTCTTGCGATCGGCACACGGTATGGGCTGCATGATACATAATTTAATCCAACCCTGTGGCAGAATTCAACGGATGCAGGATCTCCTCCGTGCTCTCCGCAGATACCAAGTTTGATATCCGGACGGGTTGATCTGCCCTTCTCAGCTGCCATAGCGATCAGCTGTCCGACTCCGTCCTGATCCAGTTTCGCAAACGGATCTGACTCGTAGATCTTGTTGTCGTAGTAAGCTTCCAGGAACTTACCTGCGTCATCACGTGAGAATCCGAAAGTCATCTGTGTCAGGTCATTGGTACCGAAGGAGAAGAACTCGGCTTCTTCTGCGATTTCATTTGCCAGAAGAGCTGCACGAGGTATTTCAATCATTGTACCAATGTGGTAATTGATATCTGACTCATAATAAGCTTTTACTTTCTCTGCTGTCTCAACAACAACATTTTTGACAAACTGGAGCTCTTTCTTCTCTCCTACGAGAGGAATCATGATCTCAGGAACAATGTCGAATCCTTTTTCCTGTTTTACTTCGATGGCAGCTTCCATAACCGCTCTTGTCTGCATCTTGGCGATTTCAGGATAGGTGACAGCCAGACGGCATCCGCGGTGTCCCATCATAGGATTAAACTCATGCAAAGATGCACGTGTCATATTGATCTCTTCTACTGTTACATTCATATCTTTTGCCAGTGCTGAAATCTCTTCCAGTGTCGTAGGCAGGAACTCATGCAGAGGCGGATCTAAGAAACGGATAGTAACCGGTTTTCCTTCCATAACCTCGTAGAGTTCTTTGAAGTCTTTCTTCTGATATGGAATCAGCTGGTTCAGAGCGATCTCTCTCGCCTCTTTAGTCCTTGATAAGATCATACGGCGGATCTTCGGAATTCTCTCTGCATCAAAGAACATATGCTCTGTACGGCAAAGTCCGATTCCCTCTGCCCCAAACTTAACTGCGTTCAGTGCATCTGCCGGTGTATCGGCGTTGGTGCGTACCTTTAATGTACGGATCTCATCTGCCCATGTCATAATGCGGTCAAAGTTTCCGCTGATGGTTGCAGGGATCGTGCGGATCTCTCCATAGTAAACTTTACCGGTAGATCCGTCGATGGAAATATAATCTCCCTCACGGACAGTCTTTCCTCCCAGGGTGAACAGTCCTTTTTCTTCGTCTAACTGAATATCACCGCATCCTGCTACGCAGGCTGTACCCATACCGCGGGCAACAACGGCCGCATGGGATGTCATGCCTCCGCGGGCTGTCAGGATACCTTCAGCCGCATGCATACCTTCGATATCTTCCGGTGATGTCTCCAAGCGGACAAGGATAACTTTCTCTCCGGCTTCATGATGAAGTTTTGCAGTCTCGGCAGTAAAGTAAACCTTACCAGTTGCAGCTCCCGGTGATGCCGGAAGTGCTTCCCCGATCGGAACGGCAGCTTTGATTGCTTCCGGATCAAAGCGCGGATGTAATAGCTGATCCAAGGCTTTTGCCTCAATCCTTGAAACGGCTTCCTCTTTTGTGATCATACCTTCATCTACGAGTTCACAGGCAATACGAAGTGCTGCCGGTGCAGTTCTCTTACCGTTTCTGGTCTGTAAGAAATAAAGCTTGCCTTCCTGAATGGTAAACTCCATATCCTGCATATCGCGGTAATGGTCTTCCAGAGTCTTGGCGATCTGCATAAACTGCTCATAGCAGTCCGGAAGGTCTTCTTTCAGTCTGGTGATCGGCTGCGGAGTACGCACACCTGCCACTACGTCCTCTCCCTGTGCATTGATGAGGTACTCTCCATAGATCTGTTTTTCACCGGTGGATGGATTTCTTGTAAATGCTACACCAGTTCCTGATGTATCTCCCATATTTCCGAATACCATGGTCTGCACATTTACTGCAGTACCCCAGTCTCCAGGGATATCGTTCATTCTTCTGTAATAAATAGCACGAGGATTATCCCAGGAACGGAAAACGGCTTTGATCGCTTCCAACAGCTGTTCTTTGGGCTCCTGCGGGAAATCTTCCCCTAACTCACTCTTATAAATCTCTTTGTATCGCACGATGACTTCTTTCAGGTCATCTGCGGTTAAATCTGTATCAAACTTTGCTCCCTTGGCTTCCTTCATCTCGTCAAGGACCGCTTCAAATTTAGCTTTGTCCACTTCTTTTACAACATCTGCGAACATCTGGATAAATCTGCGGTAAGAATCATAAGCAAACCGTGGGTTGCCGGTCTTCTTTGCAAATCCTTCCACAGCTACGTCATTCAGACCTAGGTTCAAAATCGTGTCCATCATACCAGGCATAGATACTCTGGCCCCGGAACGTACAGAAACCAACAGCGGGTCTTCTAAGTCTCCGAACTCCTTCCCCTGAATATTTTCCAATGCTTTCATCGCATCGAAAATCTGTCCCTGTACCTCATCACTGATGTTTTCACCGCAGTCATAGTAATTGGTACATGCTTCTGTCGTCACCGTAAACCCCTGAGGAATCGGAAGACCAAGTCCTGTCATCTCTGCCAGGTTGGCACCTTTGCCGCCCAAGAGGTTTCTCATTTCTGCATTGCCCTCGTTAAATTGATAAACCCATTTTGTTGACATGTCTATACCTCCTAAAATAGTATGTTGTAACAGTGTATGTCGTTGGACTAATTGTACCACAAAACAAATTATTTGTTAATTATTTTTATACGTTTTTAACAATAAATTTTACATTCTATTAAGAAAACTATTTATTTTCTCTAAATCGACATGTTTTTCTCAATTATTTTGTTTTATCTTTCGTGAAATATTAATAAAATGGAAAGCCCTGCAATTCTTCCGGTGTAGCAGTCCCGTTCTGAAGCGCCTGTTGGCGATTAACTTTATAAAACTCTGCCCATGTTGCCTGCCGGTAAGGCACCACATAAAATATATCCAAAACCCCGCAGGTAAGAGTGGAGAGAATAATCCATCCGATAAAAGATAAATCTAAAAAGAAAGCGTTCAGCTTCTGTCCGTCCATCATCTTTCTGCTTATCTCAAAAGCTCTTCTCCTTGAAATCGAAGGATTTTCCGCCAGTATATACGGAATCATTGAATAGGAATAAGACTTTACAAGTCCCGGTATCAGCAGCAGAAGACTCCACAACACTGTAAACAACTTTCTCAGAAACATTGTCAGCACAACATTCAGATAATTCCCGCTCTGAAAAACAGTTCCGACTAATCCAAATCTAGCTTTTCTGTCACTGTTTTCCAGAAAGAAACGGCTGCATCCTACCAGAAGAGGATTGCCCAGAAAGATTTTAAGCAGCGTAAATCCTATAAAAAGAACCATAAGAATTCCAATCGCCGCCGACACGATCATCAAAAATTGAGTGCTCGTGAAGAAATCCATGTTTTCCCCATTCCATCCGGATTCCCTCAGCTCGGTTTTTAAACTATTGTAAGATACATTCCCCCCAATCTGTCCGCTAATGATGCCTGCGATCAGCCCTACTACCACCATAATCCAGTAGTTTCTCCTGATCGATTCTTTTGCCCTCTCTTTTAATTCAGCTCTTGTCCACCACATATTAGTCCTCCTTTTCTTGTCATCTTATGTGAAAGTTACATTAAATAGTATGACATTTTCCACGCGATTTCCGTTCGGCTCTTAGAATGACTCACTCCAATCGTGTAGAAAATGGACATATTATCTCCTGGAGCAGGCTGCTTAGAAATGAAAGTTGCCGCCTGCTATAGTTTTTCTCCATTGTTGGAAGGAGGTCTTTCCAGAGCCGACTGGAAATAATGGAGAAAAACTCATACCCATAGGGCACACCGTATTTCATACCCTTTGGGTGGCGCGCTTTGCGCGATAAGGTATACCCATAGGGCACACCGTATTTCATACCCTTCGGGTGGCGCGCTTTGCGCGATAAGGTATACCCATAGGGCACACCGTATTTCATACCCTTCGGGTGGCGCGCTTTGCGCGATAAGGTATACCCATAGGGCACACCGTATTTCATACCCTTCGGGTGGCGCGCTTTGCGCGATAAGGTATAGAATACAGTATGTCTTGTGTGTATATCTTATCATCTTTACTTCGTCTGTTCCAGAAAAAAAGCAGATGCCGTAATTCTTAACAGCATCTGCTTTTATACTTCTAATTTTCTATATGTTTTTTCAGATCAATTTTATTCCCTATCTTCAGCAGACCGTGATCAATTCCTTTTTCCTGTACTTGCTTTTCCGGTTCTGTATAGCTGATCTCCCAGAAAGGTCCTCCGGCATCTGCGCCTTCTTTTCCCTGGCTTACAACCTTCTTTAACGACCATGTCTCGGCTGTATTGGCACGGCTTCCTACATCGGCAACCTTTACCTTATCTTTTCCGACCATCCTGGTCAATACGATAAAGTGTCCATTTTTTGTAAAGTCTCCGGGTCCTACCAGAGCAACCACCGGATGCCCGTTTTTCAGAGCTTTTTTTATTGCCTCATAATTAGTTCCCAGACCTTTGCAGTCCAGTCCGTATTCTTTTGCCAATCCCGGAATCACCTGATGGACACATCCCTGTCCGTTGATATACCAGCCTTTTTTATAGGCAATTTTGCACATCTTCGGCACACTGACTTTCTTCCCCGTCAGTGAACTGTAACAGACTGCAATGCAGGTCGGCCCGCAGCCTGCAGCCTTGATCGTGCTCTTCCCGATTTTCTTACCGGGATAATCCGCCTGATTATAATAAACTACATTAAGTTCTTTTTTGTCTCCCTCTGCCGCCGGTACATTTGTCACCTGAAATAGCATGCCCAACATAACGCAGCACATCAGTGTACATATGATGCGTTTCAAGTTCAGAATCTTCATTCCCTGTTTCCCTCCGATTCTTTGCGCATTTTTCCCCACAATTCGAAGTATAACAAGGTTTATTCCAAGAAGCAAGTACTATTTTTAATACTTTTGTAATATTTTCGTGAAATTTCTTCGAGATCCGTTGTCTTTTATCGTCAAACAGCTGTCTTTGCAAGACAAACGTCCATATATGAATCAGTCTATTTTCCCGCCCAGGAACCTGGCCCGCTGTACTGCATCCTTTCCATATTTTATTCTGATGGCATCGATGGACTGATCCAGCATCCTGAGTTTTTCTTTTTTCTTATCACTCAGGAAATCCATCTGTGCAAACTCTTCTTTTGTGATATCCGAGGCACGCACACCGATCAGCCGGACAGAAGTCCCCCGGAATTTCTCCCTGTATAGTTCCTTTGCCGCCTGCACGATCTCATTGGTAATATCCGTAGGTGCAAAAAGTTTTTTCTGATGGGAACTTCGGCGAAATTGGCAGTCCTTGATCTCCACCGTGATGCAGGAAGCTTTGACCCGGTCGGCTCTGAGCCTGGAGGCAACGGTCTCTGCCAGGGATAATACAACCGTGTCCGCTTCCTCTAATGAATCAATATCTGACGGCAGTGTTATGCTGTTGCCGTATCCTTTGCTGTCAGCCTGCTGGGCTTCTACCGGTGCCCTGTCAATTCCATTGGCGTATTCATAGATCTGTATGCCGTGTTTGTTCCCTATGTGGGACTTTAATAATTCCGGATTTATATGTGCCAGTTCCCCGATCGTCCGGATACCCAGATTATGAAGTTTCTTTTTTGTGGCAGGACCTACAAAAAGCAGATTTTCTACAGGCAGAGGCCACATCTTATTGGGCACTTCCTCCCGGAACAAGGTATGCACTTTATTTGGTTTTTCAAAGTCAGACGCCATCTTAGCCAGCAGTTTATTCGGCGCCACACCGATATTGACCGTAAAACCTAGCTTTTCATAAATCCGGTCTTTCAGCAGGCAGGCCGCCTCATAAGGACTCTTATACTGTCCAACAGTCTCCGTCATATCCAAAAAAGCCTCATCGATGCTGAACTTCTCAAGAACCGGTGAAAACTTCAGCGCCTCTTTTAAAAAAGCTTTTGAGAACTTGTCATACATCCCGTGACAGGGCGGGCGAATGATAAGATCCGGGCATTTATTCAATGCTTCACGGACAGTCTCCGCCGTGCGTATTCCCTTTTTCTTAGCAGGTATGGACGCCGCCAGCACGATCCCGCGGCGCTTGGACTCATCTCCGCCAATGATGGACGGTACTTCCCTCAGATCCACCTCATCTTTCCGCACGGAAATCCCATAGACTGCTTCCCAGCTCAAATAGGCAGAATTGACATCAATATGAAAGATCACCCTGGAACTCATTATCATCACTCCTTTTTATCGCTGTAAAAAATTATAACACACCCAAACATATGTTTTCAACAAAACAAAGAAAGGCAGCCCGAACATCTCAAAGAGAATTCCGGGCTGCCAGCCGGCTTAAGCTTTACACTGTTACTATTATTTGATTCTCACACGATATTTCTTTGTGATCTTTCCGGACTTCATGATGACATAAACTTTTCCCTTTTTCTTTGCTTTAAACTTTCCTTTCTTTGAAATAGAAGCTCTCTTGTTGGAAACAGACCATTTCACAGATTTTCCGGTGCCGTATGCTTTTGCTTTAAAAGTTACTTTACGTCCCTTTTTCACAGTTTTATATGCCCTTGTCACTTTAATGTAAGCCTTGACAGTTACTTTTGTCTTCAGGGTATAAGTTTTTCCGTTCTGAACGACTGCAGCTGTGATATAGGCTGTGCCCGCTTTCTTTCCGGTGACTTTTCCGGAGGAGCTGACAGATGCCACGGATTTATTGGAAGTTTTATAAGAAACTTTTGCTCCCTTATATCTGTTGTTAATGTTAATCCGACAGCTTTTTCCGGCATAAATCGTTTTCTTTGATGATACAGAAGGCTTTTTCACGACAGTCACGGTTGTCTTTAATTGATAAGTCCTCTGATTTTGTGTCACAGTTGTTGTGATCACTGCCGTGCCCGCCTTTTTGGCGGTTATATAGCCGTAAGTGCTGACCGATGCCACGGAAGGATTGCTGCTCTTGTAAGAAACCGAAGCATTTGCCGCCTTATTATGAATCGTAATACGGAATCCCTGCTTTTCTTCCAGAACTTTCTTTCCGTCCGCAGACGGCGCGGCAGGTTCCCGGACCTGCAGTTCTTTTTTAAGCTCTGTATCATTTGCTTTGTAGGTAATTGTATAGGCGTTGTCTGTGACTGTAAATTTACGGTTGTTTAGAGCGACCGTGTTTCCTTTGGAATCCCTGACTTCCTCCGTCACTTTAACTGAAGAATCACCTGTTGCGGCAATCTGTGCAGATGCCGCAGGAACGGTATAAGAGTTTCCCCTGGTCGCCGTAAAGGACGCATTTCCGGCAAAGGAAATGTTTGTTTTTGCTTCTTTCCAGTAAAGTTTCGTAATTTCACCAATGGACAATGCCCTGCTGTAAATCCTTGCAGAGGCAATCTCTCCCCTAACCGCATTCTGGATTTCTCCGTTTTTATTTGTATCTGCCCCGACGAAAAAGTATTTGGCGCCATCCGCCGGAATCACCCACTGGTCAGAGGCAGAAACCGTATCTTTCAATTTTCCGTTTACATACAGCTTTATGACAGAGCCGTCATAGACTGCCGCCGCATGAACCCACTTGGAAGTGTCAATCTGCGCTGTTGGTTTTTTATAACTGCTGCCGTGTCTGGACCAGAATTCCAGTGTCTTTCCGTCTGAATTCAACTCAAAACCCGCTCCCGCGCTCTCCTGGTCAGAAAATGGATTCCCCTTGCTGTCCAGTTTCATCATACACTCCATTGTGTAACCTTTCTGCATTTTCGTATATTCCTCTGTTTTGAAAGAATAGGCAAATGCAGAACTGCCGTCAAACTTTGCGGCCTTCCTTTCAAGAACCGAATTTTTTGCAATGACCGGATTCCCTTTTTTGATCGCTTCATGAGCGGCATCTGACTTGTCATCCGCTGTGCCGGTTATGAAATCCACATCCAGCAGATCGGCTTTGGGAGCTTCTTTTTTTAACTCTTCCTCTGTCAGCAGAGGTGCTGTTTTAATGTCAGCCGCAAGTTTCTGTGTACTTTCTTTTTGAAACGGATTTATCGCTGTAACTTCGATCCGGTATTCGGTATCATCGGCCAGTCCGGTGACTGTTTTGGTGAGTTCTTTCTGCATCGGCGGCATATAATAGTCAGAGAAAGTCAGCTTATCCACATCTGCTTTACCTGTGTTTTTGTTGACTGCTTTGATCCTGTAAGAATGCACCCAGCCGTCATCATTCTTATCTTCATTTTGTCCCTGGGTAAAAGTGAGATCTGCAGAAGCTTCTTTTACATTTGAAGCCGTGACTTCGGCTCCCTCTGGGAAAGTCGGAACAGCGCTCTCTGCGGTCCTTTTCTCTGTGGTGTAAGGAAATGACTTTTGCCTGACCAGTTCAGGTATATCCAGGGTCCATGATTTCCCTATATAATTTCCTTCGGTCAGATCCATTCTGCGGATCGTCACCTGATTTTCGCCGTCAACTTCCACCATCAGCGCCTGGGATGCGTTTTCACTGTCAGCCGGTCTGGTCCCTTCCATCTTTCCGGACTCATTTTCAAAATAGGCCCCAATCGTCCCGTCCTGGATCGCTGTAAACCCAAGATCCTGATTAATCGAACGTGGATCATTCAGTGTGGCATGGGAATGTCCCGAAAAATCGATGACCTGGGGATATTGTTTTAACAGTTCCTGAATATCTCCGAAGTTTCCATACCATTCATTAGTCACATAGGCCGTATCCTTAAACCCATGGTGCTGAGCCAAAAAGATAGGTTTCTCAGGATCTTCCGCTGCCGCCTCCTCAAGCTGCTGCTTCAGCCATTCATAATTGTCTGTATAATCTCCCCCATAATTCTTAGCACTCATTGTAATGATATGGTAACCGTCACCGACTGTGATATTGTTATTCGTATCCTGCCGGTTCACACCCTGCTTCAGTTTGGACATTGCCGCCTTATAGCGGTCTACAGCTCCGGATGCGGTGTTGAATTCGTGGTTCCCCATCATCATTCCTAGCTTCGTGTGATCTTTCAGTTTATTGTTGAGAATATCGATGAGTTTCGTATATTCCCCCTCAGCCCCATTATTCGTTATATCTCCCACAAAAATGGCCGCATCCAGCTGGCTGTCCGTCTGATAAAATGCATCAAAAGCATTTCTTAATTTTTCCGATGCATCCTCATTTCTTCCGATGTGCAGGTCACTCCCTACTGCAAACCGGACTTTTACATTGTCTCTGGAAAGCTCCTGCCATTCTGTCTGCTGGGGTGCTGTCCATGACGCGGCTTTTACAGGAGCCAAAGTTCCTGCCGACAAAAGCACTGCTGACATGGCACAAGCCGCTGCCCGTTTTATTTTTCTTAACATGTTTCCATCTCCTTTTTCTCTCCAGTTTTCTGTAAAGCACTCAAAAGCCTCTTTCATTGTAGAAGGTTTTTAAGACTCCATCAGCCGGCAAAGAGTTAAACTTCCTTAAAAGATTTGGAAAAAATACACGTTGAATGTAAAAAAAGATCTTTTGCGTTTAACAAAAGATCTTTCGGTTTTCCACAATTATAAATGTTTTTCAATCCAAAACAGCGTATCGTCGATGACTTCTTCTTTCTCCACTTCATTATAAATTTCATGAAAAAGTTTCGCATAAATCTTAAGCGTCTTATCCTCAGAGGAAATATCCCCAAACAGTTCCCTGGAATCCTTTTCACTGACCAGCCCGTCGTTGGCCCCGTGAAGGATCAGTACAGGATCGGTGAACTTTCCGCTGTTCTCTTTCAGCCATTCCACTCCTTCATAAATGCTGTTTAAAAGCGCCGCAGAAATTTCCTTCTCCACCAGAGGATCGTTGTTGTATGCCTCCACGACTTCCGGATCGCTGCACACCCCGTCACCCAGTGCATTGGGTACATAAGTGTCTCCCGGCACGGAAAGCGGAAGTTCTCCCGCACATTTGGTATTGTATCTGGTCAGTGCGCCGGAAAGGATGATCCCGTCTGCCTTTCCCGGATATCTAGCCCCGAAACAGGAAACCGCATAGCCGCCCATGCTGTGCCCTATGATGAACAGAGGAAGCCCTTCGTTGTGGCTTTTTACACGCTCCGCCACTTCATTGACATCATCGCTGATCGTCTCAAAACGGTCATAGTAGACTCTTTTTCCTTCTGATTTTCCATGTCCCCTGTGATCAAACCGGTAGACCATCAGATTGCGCTCACAGAGCCGTTCCGTCAGATACTCATACCTTCCTAAATGCTCGCAGAGACCGTGAACAATGATCACTGCGGCCTTCGGCGGTGCTGTCACATCCTGAACCATATAAAGACCTGTCCCGTCAGATGTGTGAAATGTAAATTCCTTTCTCATGGCATACCTCCCATCGTGGCTGGTTTCCTTGTTTGTATTTATTTTAATACAATTTCATGCCATTGGAAAGGATATTCTTTCCTGTCAGCCCAACAGAAGACTGCCTGTCTGAAATATAATGACTGTCACGGCCCATGCAAACACCATCTGAAAAGCGACCAGCCCCAGCGTCCACCGGGTGGACCCTGTCTCTTTTCTTATAGTCATGACGGTTGCAAGACAAGGTGTATACAGAAGGCAGAACACCAGCAGGCAGTAAGCATTCAGCGAAGTGAAGCCCATTCCGGACAGCATGTGCACAATATTTGCGTCCGAAGACGATGATACCTGAAACAGGACCATAAAGCTTGATGCCACCACTTCCTTGGCCGCCAGCCCTGAAATCAGCATGACTACGATCTGCCAGAGTCCAAGACCTGCCGGGGCCAGCAGAGGCACTAAAAATTTTCCAAAAGAAGCCCCAAAACTCTGACTCATGTCGCTGACCAGCCCTGTATGATTCAGATTGAGCAGCACCCACATGACGATGGATGCGGCACAGATCGTCGTTCCCGCCTTTGAGAGGAAATCTTTCAGCTTGCTCCACACATAGATAGCAATCGTCCGCTTATTTGGCGTCTTATATTCCGGCAGTTCGATCAGAAGCGGCTGTTTTACACTTCCTTTGAGCATCTTACTGTGGACAAACGCCACAAAAATCCCCAGAACCAGCCCCAGGATATACATGGAATAAGCCACTAACATGGCGGCTTTTCCAAAAAACAGCTGGGAAAACACGAGGTAAATAGGAAGCTTTGCACTGCATGACATAAACGGGATCAGCATGATCGTCCTCTCCCGGTCCCTTTCATCTTCCAGAGCCCTTGATGCCATGACTGCCGGCACGCTGCATCCGAATCCCAGAAGCATCGGAATAAATGCCCTTCCGGAGAGGCCCAGTTTGTCCATAACGCTGTCCATGACAAATGCGACTCTGGACATATATCCGCTGTCCTCCAGAAGTCCCAGACTCAAAAACAGAATAAAGATATTCGGTACAAAAGAAAGTACGCCTCCCACTCCGGCAAATACTCCGTCCTTCATGAGGGAGATCACCCACGCTCCCGCTCCCAGACTTTCAAGTCCGCCTATTATGTACCCGCTGACATAGTCGATCATCATCTCGACATATCCTTTTAAGAAATCTCCGACCGTAAATGTCAGGAAAAATACCACGGCCATAATGCCAAGAAAGATAGGAATTCCCAGGACCGGATGCGTCAGGACATTGTCGATCTTATCGGTAAATACTTCCTTCTTTTCTTTGTTAACCAAAACTTCAGCCATAACCCGCTCAATAAAGTGATATTTTTCATTGATAATATCATTCTCATAGGACCTGTCCACAATCCCTTCCACAAGAGTTCCGTACTTTTGTGTGACTTCCTCGTCCTGTTCGAGAAGTTTTATTGCATACCACCGGCTGTTCTGCATATCCGGATATTTTTCCTTCAGCCGCAGTCTGATCTTTGTAATCTTTTCCTCGATCCTGTCAGGATAGTCAAAGACCTGGCGGTCATTGCCCTCTACCTTGTGATGGGCTACCGCATGCATGAGCACTTCCAGACCGGTCTTTTTCCGGGCGGAAACCGGCACCACCGGAATCCCCAGCACCTCAGGAAGACGGTGGAGGTCCAGCTCCATTCCCCGCTCCTTGACAATATCCATCATATTTAAAGCCAGAATCACAGGCTTTCCAAGCTCGATCAGGCATAAAGTCAAATAAAGATTGCGTTCCAGCGCAGATGCATCTGCCACATCAACGATGACATCCACATCATCCTGAAGTATATATTCCCTGGACAGCTTTTCTTCCATTGTATAGGACGTCAGGCTGTAGATACCGGGAAGGTCCACCAGCCTGTACATGTGATTGTGGTATTTTAAAGCCCCTTCTTTCTTTTCCACCGTGACACCAGGCCAGTTTGCCACTTTAAGCTTGGCCCCGGTATAGGCGTTAAATAACGTAGTCTTTCCGCAGTTCGGATTTCCCACGAATCCGACCTGCAATTCCTCTGCACTCATGATAAATCCCTCTTTCCTGCACGGTCCCTGACCTTGATCCCCATAACAATCTCTCTTCCGAGAGCAAATCGGGTCCCTCTGATCTTAATGATCACAGCCCCGTTGCGCTTCTTCCGCATCACGTTAATTTTAGAACCTTCCGTCATGCCGAGAGATTCCAGACGGCGTTTCGTTGCAAGTTCCAGCTGGATTTCTTCCACCAGATACTGATTACCTGGATTTGTCTCTGTTAATCTCATCTTTCGCTCCATTTTGATAATTGTTCTCAACAAAATAGTACGTCATATAAAGCTCTGTGTCAAGCTTCTTCTTTCTTTTCCATTCTCATCTCAAAAAATGTTGCGGCCAGCATAATAAGGACCGTCCCAAGGATCATCAGCGTCGAGAGCGCATTGACGTCCGGCGACACTCCCTTTCTCACCATTCCGAGGATCTTGATCGGAAGTGTCATGCTGTCCGGCCCGGTTGTGAAAAAGCTGACCACCACGTCATCCAGCGACATCGTGAGCGCCAGCATGGCTCCGGATAAAACCCCCGGCAGGATCATCGGCAGCGTTACCCTGCGAAAGATTCTCCAGTCATTTGCCCCCAGGTCTCTTGCCGCCTCCTCCACGGAAGGATCAAAGCCCGCAAGCCTCGACCGCACTGTGATAACTACAAAGGGCATGGAAAACGTCACATGAGAAATAATCAGGGTAGCCATACTCATCTGTATTTTCACCAATGTAAAAAATGCCAGCACAGCAATTCCGAGCACGATCTCCGGAATCACGATGGGAATATACAGCAGATTGCTGACAGTCTCCCTTCCTCTGAATTTAAAACGATACATACCTACGGCACACAGTGTCCCAAGAATCACGGAAAGCAGGGTGCTGACAGCCGCTACGATCAGCGTGTTGAAAAATGACTGCATCAGCTGGACATTTTCAAACATCCTTCCATACCACTCGAATGTAAAACCCTGAAAGGTCACATTCAGCTGAGATGTATTAAAGGAAAATACAACGACCACAGCGATCGGCAAATATAAAAACAGATAGAAAAGACATGCATAGCACAGTGCCAAAGGGCGGAATCCAATCTTTTTCTTTTTCATTGCTCATTCCTCCTATACCATATCTTCTATGCTTCCGACCCGTGTATACAGCTTCATAATAACGATGGTAACTGCGATGAGCGCGATCGCAAGCGCCGCTCCGAGAGGCCAGTTTCTCGCAGTCAGAAATTGGTTCTTGATCACATTTCCAATGTTCATCGTGGTGGCTCCTCCCATCATATCTGTGATAAAGAAGTATCCCAGAGACGGAATAAAGGTCTGAACCGATGCCGCGAAAATCCCCGGCATCGTGAGGGGAAGTATGACTTTTCGGAACACATGTACCTTGGATGCTCCCAGATCGCTGGCCGCCTCCAAAAGGGAATGATCAAGCTTTTCAATGGAAGAATACAGCGGCAGCACTGTAAACGGGATCAGCGCATACACCATACCCAGCAGGACTGCCCCGTCTGTATAGAGCATCTGAAGCGGCTGTTTTATGATCCCCAGCTGCATCAGGAGTGTATTTAATATTCCCTGCTCCCGGAGGATACTGTTCCATCCGTAAGTTCGGATCAGAGAATTGATCCAGAAAGGCAGCATGATCAGCAGGACACAAAACGGTTTCCATTTTTTCTTTGTATTTGAAATGATATAGGCAAAAGGATAGCCAAACAGCAGGCAGAGCCCGGTAGTCTTCAATGACAGCCACAGTGAGTCTAACAGGATCTTCATATACTTCGACTGGAACATAGTCTTATAGGCTGTCAGATCAAAGGTCTGAATCACACCCCCGTAAAGCCCCTTTTTCATGAAGCTGATGCCCACGATATACAAAAGCGGCAGCACCAAAAATAAAATAAGCCAGATAATAGCCGGCGATACGGTTGCCAGAAACGGTATCTTATTGCTCTTCTTTTTCATTTTCATTTCCGGCCCCCTCTATAATCTCATAGACCCGGTCTTCCCGTGTGTGCATAACCACAGCTTTTTTGGGAAGCCAGTAAAGATATACGTTGGTACCCACCGGGATTACTTCGTCTTCCGGAGGATTTGTCATCTTGACCAGCTGACTGCTGGGTAGTTCTATGATGGTCTTTATAGTGGAACCAACAAAAATATGTTCCATCACAGTCCCTCTCAGGGTAAATCCATCCCTGGGTTCCATGGACGCTTTCATATTCTCCGGCCGTACACATACATAGACCATCTCATCGTATTCAAAATCCGGAGCGTCAAGTTCCACTTTCCCGGACTCCATCACGAGAGAAATCCTGTTTCCCTTCTTCTCCTCAATGTAAGCTTCAAAAATATTGGACTCCCCGATAAAATCAGCTACAAATTTTGTCTTAGGGTGATTGTAGATCTCGACCGGAGTCCCCAGCTGTTCGATCCTTCCCTCATTCATAACTGCAATCCGGTCGCTCATAGTCAGTGCTTCTTCCTGGTCGTGTGTCACGTAAATGAATGTGATCTTCAGCTTTTTCTGCAGTTCTTTCAGTTCAAACTGCATCTGCTTTCTCAATTTTAAATCCAGAGCTCCCAGCGGCTCATCCAGAAGAAGCACCTTTGGCCGGTTCACCAGCGCTCTGGCGATGGCAACTCTCTGTTTCTGTCCGCCGGACATCTGAGACGGCATCCTCTTTTCCATCCCCTGAAGCTGAACCAATTCAATCATCTCATCCACCCGTTTTTTGATTTCCGCTTTCGGCACCTTTTTTTCCACAAGGCCAAAAGCCACATTGTCAAAAACGTTCATGTGAGGAAACAGCGCATAGCTCTGAAACACCGTGTTCACATCCCGGTGATTCGGCGCTTTGCCGGCCACGTCTTTATCTTCCAGAAAAATTTGTCCGCCGTCCGTATCTTCAAAACCTCCGATCATCCGAAGCGTCGTCGTTTTTCCGCAGCCTGACGGACCGAGGAGGGTCAAAAATTCACCCTGTGCCACATCCAGATTCAGATGATCAATGACAGATTTTCCTCCGTAGTTTTTTTCTATGTCTCTTAAGCGTACGATGATATTTTTCAACGAAGTTTCCACCACCCTTCTATAAAGTTTCAGCGCCCCGTTCTCCGGTGCGGATGCGCATCACATCGTCCACCGGGGATATAAAGACCCTTCCGTCTCCCACCTGTCCGGTGGCCAGTTCCTCATGGATCGCTCCCAGCAGATCCTCCACGTCTTCTTCCCACACGACAACCATCACGACAACCTTCGGCAGCAGATTGATCTCAAAATTCATCTCCTCAAATTCAGGGATAAAGCCTTCCTGATATCCGCATCCCATTGCCGTGAATACGGTCATGCCCGAATAGTCTTTCTTTTCCAGTATCTCTTTTAACTTTTCTAATTTCTCCGGACGGATGATAATATCCAGACGTTTCATCGCTTTCATACTCATTCCTCCCATTTATTTACTCTGTTTTTAATTTCGTATACAGATCGTCATAGATGCTCGCCGCATCCTTTACATCATCAATATATTCTGCCCTTTTTAACTCTTTCCGATCGACATTTGCACCGGGATTTTTCAGATAATGGTCATCCAGCAGCTTCTTTGTACCGTTATTGATGCATACGCCATAGTACTCATCCAGAACTTTTTTATAGTTTTCAGGCCGTAAAACATAATCGATGAACAGCCTTGCCTCTTTAGCATGCTTTGCCCCCTTGATGATTACAAAATTGTCCAGACATTTCTGGGCAGGCTCTTTTGTATAGATCACGTCCAGGTCTTTATTCTCTTCAATAGCCATAGCCGCATCCATACTGTACATGAGACCGACTGCCACGTCATTGGAGATCATTACGCTTTTCGGTGCATCAGCATCATAGACCTTCACATTTTTCGCCAGCTTCTTAAGCCACGGCAGTGTGCTCATAATCTCATCTTCCTTTGTGGTACTGGAGCTGTATCCTTTAACTTTCAGCGCCATAGCGGCAATTTCCCTTATATCATCTACAAGCACAATATTATTCTTTAGTTTCGGGTTGGTCAGATCATTAAAACTTTTGATATCCACACCCAGCTCTTTTAACTTCTTTTTGTTTCCACACAGCACTGTAAATGAAGTCATATATGGAATCGTGTATTCATTGTTCTTATCAAATGGCTGGTTCAGCGTGCTTTTGTCCAGATACTTCACATTTTTCACCTGATCCATTTGGATCGGCTCGATCAGGTCCTGTTCTTTCATGGCATCGATCACATAATTGCTGGCGATGGTCATGTCATACTGTCCGGTCCCTCCGGCCGTCAGCTTGGCAAGCATCTCTTCGTTGGACGTAAATGTGGATTCCACAACTTTGATGCCATATTCCTTCTCAAATCCATCCATCACACTCTGCGGGATATATTCTGTCCAATTATACAGGTACAATTTCTTTGCATATCCGTCTTTTGTTTTTTCTTCTTCCTTCCCGCCGCATCCGGCCAGCAAAGATACGGTAAGTGCCATCAGAAGCAGCAGGACTGTTACTTTTGTTTTTCTCATATCACTTCTCCTTTATAATCTTCCATATTTAAAATGCCGTCAGCTTACACTGACGACATTCATTCTTTCTATCCTATTATCTACCATCTTTTTTCATTTGTCTATTATTTTTTAATATAAAATCCGTTTGTTTTTCTCGTAGTCGTATTTCCTGATTTGTCGGTAAACTTCACATAAACGCGGACCCATTTCTTTTTTTTCTTATACGTCACACTGTTTCCTGTTTTCCATTTATACTTTGTATTTTTCTTGCCCTTGGGGACGATCTTATACTGGACTTTGGACTTCCCGCTTGTCCCGTAAGAGGCAGAAAATGTCAGTTTAATAGACTTCTTATACTTCTTGTTATAGCGGTTTTTCGCAGATGTCTTATAAGTCTTGATGCCTGACTTGCTGCCTTTGATCTTTGCACTGGAAGGTGCAGAAGTATCGACCGTAAATCCCGGAAGCTTGATGACGGTGGAGCCGAGCCATGTATTGTATTTTACATAAATTCTTCCCACCGATCCGTTCTTTACTGCCACAGAACTTCCGCTGCGGTAAGGAACTGTCCGGTTGTCCACGCCTTTTTTGACAAACTTATACTGGACGCTCTTTACTTTCGTAAACGGCTGAGGCGTCCCTGAAAATTTAACCGTCACATTTTTCTTTTCGTAAAGCTTATAGCTGTTGGCCGCACTGTAAGTCGTCGGCACCAGTTTGTTCTTTCCGTTGCTGGATACGCTGACGCTTTTCATCGTCGGTGATGCTTTCTTTGCCGGGTTATAATCGCCTGCGTAACTCGGTGCACTGTTTCCTTTTTCTGTCTTAACAGACAGGTTTGTTCCGTCAGAGGACACAATAATCGTACCGCGGTTGCTGGTCAGGTAGACATCGCTTTTCTCCAGATCTCTCAGGGTCTTTGCTTTCGGTGATTTATTTTTATTATCATAGCCATTGCTTACCACAGAAATCGGTGCATTCACCTTGTCAAACAAATACTTATGGTCTGATGTCCAGTCTCCTACTTTGTTGCTTTCCACTACATCCTGCATTCCGTGATGGGGCACTTTCAGTACTTGTGCCGACAAATCATATCCTTTTGAAACAATCTGCTGTATTGTCTCCTTCTGTGCATCACCCGTCATTAAGAACGAATTTTTCCCATACTCAACTTTACAGACAATCGAATACTTATTTTCCTGCCGAATATTCAGATCAACTTTTCTTCCGTATGTAAAATCCATATTGAGCGGACCGTAGAATGTAATCTTTGCATTTCCCAATCTAATAGAATCTCCTGCTGCCGGCACTTCATATACGGTCTCTCCTGTATCTGTTCTTACATTAATCGCAGCCTTCACCGCTTCATAAACTTCACTGCTGAATTCCGTGTCTTCAATGTCATCCGGATCCTGATTCCCACTGGATGAGTAGCTTAAATCAAAGTTATTTCCGTATATTTTATCAATCTTGATATTTTCATCTTCTAAAATATTAATCATGCCTGCGATATGATCTCTGTGCGGGTGCGTCAGCAGTACAAATTCTAGCTTTGTCACTTTATGATCCGTCAGGTATTTATGCACCCGCTCACTGGTGTCCACTTTACTCCCGTTTGTTCTCGTATAATAATCTGGTCCTGCATCAATCAACGCATACCTTGCACTGTCTCCATCTCCATATTGAAGCAGTGCCGCATCCCCTGCACCCACATCTATAAAATGGATCTGAAATTTTTCTGCCGCCCGGACCTGCTTTTTCTGCAGTCCTCCCGCTGACAATACAGCCGAGATAACAAACACTGCTGTCAGCAAGTAACTGATACATTTTTTCATGCCCGCTTTCATAATAAACCTCTTTTCTTATTGTCTTCTCTGGTAAACTCTTCCAGAACCTTGAAGCATATCTTGTAAGTAATTTACTCTATTTCGGTTTTAATATAACACATTTTTAATATATATTCAATATATTGTCACAATTTTGTAACAAATAAATCTCCCCAAACATCTTTGGAGAGATTTAGTTTGCCTATATAAATTTTTAAAAACTTCTGCACAATTCCAGAGTAATGTCTTTCATAGAAGTCACCACATGGTCTGCAGGTCTCAGTTCCTGATTTGCAACCTCTAAATTCCGGAATCCAATCACGCCCATTCCGGCACTCTTGGCAGCGGTGACTCCATTGTTGGAATCCTCAATCACCAGACACTGTTCCGGCTTTATGCAAAGCTTCCGGGCCGTCTTTAAAAATACATCCGGAGCCGGTTTGGGATGTTCGCAGTCTTTTCCGCTGACCAGTGCCTGAAAGCAATGAGTGATTTCAAAATAATCCATCACTCTCTCAATTTCCTGCTTGGAAGAAGATGACGCCACCGCCAGAGGAATTCCCTGACTGTGGAGTTCCCGGATCAAGTCCAGTGTGCCTTCGATAGGCTCATAGCCTTCTTCCCTGATTCGCTGTTCCCGGATTTCGTGTGTACCCTTCAGACATTCCTCTACTGGAACATCCAGTCCAAGCATTTGAGTCGTTGTCTTCCACATGTACTCTGATGCGCCGCCGAAAAATTGTTCAAAATATTCTTTAGTAATACTTTTTCCATAGCGCTCCAGAAACTGATTAGCCACAATATAAAAGCCGGGTTCTGTATCTACGATCACTCCGTCCATGTCAAAAATAACTGCTTCCACTCTATTTCCTCTCCATCTGTGTATTTTAATGAAATAATCCTCTCAAAGTACTTACATCTACATCTTCCATGGACCGAACAACTTTGTGTGCCCTTTCGTGTGCCGGACTTCCGTATTCAGGATTGCTGAAACCAAGAACCTTCATGCCTGCCCGGCTGCCCGCCAAAACACCGTTGACGGAATCCTCCACCACAGCACAATGTTTTGGATTAATTCCAAGCTGACCTGCTGCCTTTAAAAAGACTTCCGGATCAGGTTTAGAGTGTTCACAATCTTCCCCTGTCACCAGTGCGTGAAAGCAGTCAATGACTCCTAAATTCTCAGTGATCCGTACGATGTGATCCATCGGAGACGATGATGCAACTGCTGTGGGGATTCCCTCCTCATGAAGCGCACGGATCAGCTCCAATGACCCTTTGATCGGTGTAAATCCTTCTTCCCTGACCACTTCTTCATAAATCTCAAAGAATCGCCGAATACAATAGTCAACAGTCGTATCCAGTTTCAAATACTCAATGGTATCCGTAAACAGCTTTTCCATCGTAGTCCCAAAATACCGTGCATTATACTCCTCATCTACATATGCATCAAATTCATCCAGAAGCCTCAGCAGGGCTTTATAGTACCCCGGTTCAGAATCTACAATAACTCCGTCCATATCAAAAATAACTGCTTCTAACATAATTCCCCCCTAAGCACTGCTTTTAACACCTTCAATACACCGTCTTCTCTATTAGAATCTGTCACAAAATTTGCGGCTTCTTTTACCTCTTCCCTGGCATTGGCCACGGCAAAGCTGTGGGCCGCCCGTTTCAGCATCTCGATATCATTGATGTTATCGCCGAAAGCCAGCGTCTCATCTGCCGAGATATTGTAATGTTCCTGAAAACGCTTCAAAGAGTTTCCTTTATTTACTCCAAGGTTCATGCAGTCTACCCATTTTTCTCCTGCACTTGCAACGTAGATCCTGCCTCCCCATTTATCATAAAAATCTTTTCCTACCGCATCTTCCGCATTCCGGTTGTGGAACACAGACACTTTGCAGACCCCTGCTTCCACTTTAAATAAATCATCCACCATCACCGCATTGTATCCATAGTCGTCCTTCATATGGCGGTAAAGCATTTCGGAGTCAAAATAGCTGGTCTCTCCGTCGTTCAGAGCACAGGTACATCCGGGAATCTCCATTGCATCCTCCATTATGCTTTTGACGATAAATGGGTCCATCACATCCACATGTTTATATTCTCTGGATGTAATACATGCGCCATTTTCGGACAGGAAAATAATATCATCTTTGATCGGTTCAAAAAAACGCTCAATGCTATTTCTCTGACGTCCGCTGGCTGCTACGAACAGAACTCCCCGTTTTCTGAACTCCCGGATCACATCGAAGTATTCAGGATTCAGATTCATAGCTGCTTCTTCTACCAGAGTTCCGTCAATATCTGTTGCAATTAGTCTAATCATGGGCATCCTTTCTATGAACAATAGTTGTCGCTGTAAAATGGTATCTTTCATAATCTCTGCAAAATATAAGAGCCCTGATACCATAGCTAATGCTATCATATCAAGACTCTAAATTCAACGCCGCCCTGCGATAGTTTTTCTATATTCCTCCGAACATCCTGTAAACCCGTTCTCTGTCCCGGCATCTCACCAGCCGTTCCACCCGTTCCCTGTCACTGAAAATATTAGCGCAGTGCATCAGAAGTTCCATATGCTCATCCCCAATAGCCGCAAGCCCCATAACGATCTTGACCAGATTCCCATGCCAGTCGATACCGTCCGGACAGATCAAAACAGACATCCCCGTTCCAAGAATCTGGTCTCTGACACCTTTCTCTCCATGGGCAATCGCAAGCATATTTCCAAGATAAACAGAAAAATTTTCATCCCGTGAAAGCATTCCGCTGATGTACCCGCTCTTTATGTATCCGCTTCTCAGCAATAGTTCTCCGGCATGGATAATGGCTTCCTCCGGCGTCACTGCCTTACAGTCCAGCACGATATTTTCCTTTATGAGCACAGGTTTCCTGCTCTTGTCCTTTTGCATCATAACAATCCCTCATCTCCTTCTTGTTTTGCACGCTCCAAATACTCCCTGATCTGACATCTGAGTGCTTTTGGATCTTTCTTTTCAAGGGATTCAAGAATTCTCTCATCATTGACAAACCCTTCAGAAATAACGGCCAGCGTATCTCTTGTCTTCTTATCCTGTTTTTTATCCACGATCATCAGCGCACCTTTGTCAAAGTCCTGAAAATCCGGATGTGTCCCCTTTTTGTGATCCAATGTAAAAAACATAAGGACCGGTGTATTGTTTCCCGGAATATTACAGTGGAAAATCAGAAATTTACGGTCCTTTAATGCCACCGGTCCGTCTTTTTCTCTCTCCATCACCGCTTCCAGGCACCGGTCTTTTTGCTTCTCTCCCATGTCTGTATGTCCGAGAAGTTTTCTTAAAACCTCCTCTTTCCCTTCCGATGCATCTGCCGGATAGATCCGGAGATTTTCTACAATATCCGGGCATACTGCCCTGCGAATATTCTTTACATCCGGGATCTTCTTTTGTATCTTCTGCTCCTTCAGTATTTCAAAGTAAGCCTGCATTCTGCCGAAGTCCTCTTCTTTTAACAGAGCCCCGACTTCCATAACCGGTATTCCCTGGTCGGGCAGCTTTAACGTGGAAATGATAATGTCCATTCCTTCCGCTTCCCGCAATGCCACCTGTTCCACAGACAGCGGGCTGACTCTGACTGTCCCCGCAAAACGGCTCTTAATACTGGAGGACAGAAAACTGGAAATGCCGATCCCGCTGGCACAGACGACTGCAACATTCAGAATGACAGACTGTTTAATCTGTGCTTTCTTTCTCTCAATTGCCGCTCCGAAATGAAAGGACAGATAGGCGATCTCATCTTCATTGACTTCCAGATGATATTTTGTCTCCATGACTTTGCACACAGACTTGCATATGGCAAAGATATCCCTGAAGTCTTCTTTTATCTGGTCTAAAAGAGGATTTTCAAGCCTCATATGATAATTCAGGCGGTGCAGTGTGGCTCTCAGATGGGACGCCAGTCCCTGGTAAAGTACTTTGTCCTGGCTGAAATCATCTCCCATCAGGCGCCCGAATGCTGCGATGAGATCATCTGCTACGATCATACAGTCATACTCATCCAGCATCTTCGTCAGTTCGTCCTGCTTTTCCACCGCATATTTCATTCTTGCGCCTTTTAAATGCATGAATACATAGGCCGACTCCGATTCCGGCACTTCGATATGAAACTCTTCTTCAAAATACGCAGTCAGCTCTTTTGCTTTTTTATAGTAGGGATCTTCCTTTAATGCACGAAGCAGTTCTTCTTCCATCGTGATCGTTTTGCCGGAGAGGAGCCGTTCAATGGCAATGACCAGATGGATGACAAGTCCGATATAGGAGTGCCTGGTGATCCGGCTCAAAAACTCATCTTCACATTTCTTCAGTATCTTTATGACTTTGTCAAGAATCTCTTCATTCAGCAGATCCATATTGCTGTTCTTTCCAAGGTTTTGGAAATATTCCAGAGCACGGAATTCTCCTCTGCTGTCCTGGAATTGCTCCACATCTGCCCTCATCAGTTTTTCATTGAGAAAGTCAATGATCGCGCTTCGGAAATTTTCTTCTTCTCCGGTCACGGTAATGCCAAGACCTGCTTTCCTTTCCAGCGCCAGACTGTGTTTTTGAAACCAGGGCCTGACAGCCTGGATGTCATTGCTGATTGTCGCTTCGGATACCATCAGTTTATATGCATAGTATCCCAGTTTTTCAATATGTTTTCTTTTTAAAAATTCGATGGTCAGCAGTGCCCGCCGCTGTTCTTTTGTATAATAAAACAGAGAAGAATCTCTCTTAGAGATTTCCTCCAGGCAGCCGGCAAAACTTTCCCGGTCACCGGACAGCCGGATTCCTTTTCCTGTTTTTGTCTCCAGATATACTGAAAGCCCTCCAAGTTCCCGGTTGATCCCCTGAATTTCCCGAAACAGGGTCCTCGTACTGACTCCAAGTCTCTCTGCTGCCTGATCCATCGGCAGATACTGATCCTGCCCGAGCAGAATCTGAAACAGCTTTATCTGCCGAAGAGAAAAAAACGTTTGATCCATCTCTCTCACCTGACCCTTTTTTCAGGAGACTTGTAATTTCTGTTCTCTAGTCTCTTCCGCCCCTGAACCTCAAAAGTACTTCTTTTGCATCTTCTTTTAATTTCCGGTACGCTTCCTCCTGTACCTCATGATAAAACATATCCCCCTGTGTCTCTTTTAATTTCTCATAAACATGCATGGAGGCTGCTTTGGACCAGTAGGAATGGTAATTGATCTTTGTAATCCCCGCTTTGATTGCTTCAGCCACTTGTTCCTGATCCACGCCGGAGCCTCCGTGCATGACCAGCCTTGTGCTCTTTGGCATCTTGCTTCGGATTTCTCTCACCCGCGCAATATCGAGCATCGGTTCCTCCGCATAGATTCCGTGCACCGTTCCGAAACATACGGCAAGGGCATCCACACCGGTTCTTTCTGCGAACTCGGCTGCCATATCCGGGTCAGTGAAGGTCTTTTTAATCTCATCTCTTCCAAGGAGTCTCGGCCCGCCGTGGGAATCCTCCGCCGTACTGCTCATGGTTCCAAGTTCTGCCTCCACGGAGAGCCCCATCTCGTGGGCCGCCTCGGTAAATTCCCGGATTCTCGTGACATTTTCCTCAAAAGGAAGGTCACTGCAGTCATACATGATGCTGGAATATCCGCACCGAATCCCTCTCATAACAAAACTCATGTCAATGCCGTGATCCAAATGTACACATACAGGAGCCGATGCCCTTTTTGCATACTCCACCGTCTGGGGACCGATATTTTCGATTGGAATCAGACCGTCATGAACCTGGACGTGGCCGATAATCACCGGCACAGAAAGTTCACTGGCAGCATCCACAGCCGCTCTCGCCATCTCAAAGTTGGGAACATTGAAGCAGGGAACTGCGTACCCTCCTTCTTCCGCCTCTTTTAATATGTTCTGTAAATTTACTAACATGTCTCTTCCTCCATTTTACCCGAAATCTTTTACTGCTGCATTGGAAAATACTTCAATCACCGATCCATTTTTCGGCAAATAATACCTGCTCGGCTTCTTTGCACCACACCCCGTGGTTTGCTTTCAAAATGCCCGCAATTTTTTTATAAACCGGATCTTCATCTGCCTGCTTTTCAAAATCAGCGAGTGCCATAAGGGGCAGATCCACATGAGGATATACAAGTTTCTTTCCGCCCGGAATATCCGGCAGATTTAAAATGATCTCCGGCACCTCTGAAAGTCCCGTCACATGCGTGATCATATACTCCGGTGTGATCAGTCCTTCTCTGGACAAATCGAACATTTCCCGGATATCGTCTAAATTTCCGCCGCTGTTGCCGACATAGTGGGTCCTCCTGTAATGAATGTCGTAGAAATTGACTCTCGCCTTAAACTGCTCATCGGTCGGGCCGGCAAAAAAGTTCAGGCATCCGTTGACGGCAAGAAGGCTGCTGCCCAGCTCTACAAGACGTTCTGATGCCGCAAATACCATGATGTCGTCATAGCCCTTTCCCCCGGACAGCTGTCTTAATTCCTGTTCTTCATTGTCCAAATCCTCAGGATTCACATAAATAAGTTCCACTCCGTAATCCGATGCTTCTTTTGGACTGATCAGCTGTGCTGCCCTTTTAAGCCGCTCTTCATTGATCTCCGTAACTACCAGTTTCTTTGGCCTTGCAGGTCCGTGTACCGCATAGTCAATGGCTCCGATCCCCATAGGTCCGCAGGATGCCATCAGAAGCAGATTTCCGCCTTCCTTTGTTCCATGAATATTGTCATAGACAAACATATCTTCCATATAATCATGGATACATGTATGAAACGCGCTGATGATGCAGGATACAGGCTCTCCCATGGAAGCAAAAGCAAAATAGTCGTCTTCATAAGTCAGAAGACATCCGGATTCAATATAGCCTCCCGGAATGATCGTGTAAGTCGCATTTCCCCCGAAAAATTCAAAGGAATAACCCGGTGCGTCCTCACTTCCCTTGTACCGAATCCCAGCCTGTAAACAACAGGACGTTCCTTCTTTATACTGCCCTTTCCATTTTTCTCCTACTTTTTCAATGATACCGGCCATTTCATGGCCGGTAACCACCGGGGTCTCATGCACGTTTTCGGGAACTCTTAAATGCTCTTCGCCTTTCATGGCTGCTTTGTAGGTCGAAAAGCAGATCCCGTTGGACATGACTTTGATCAATATTTCATCGTCTCTTAAGTCCGGCAGCTCTGTCTCTCTGATCCTGATATCTTTCTTCCCATATAGAGAAGCCATTTTCACACGCATACGATTTCCTCCCCATACATTTACTGCTGCTTTTTCAGTTCTTCCACCAGCCGGTCATATTCCGGTGCCTCAACAAAGTTGGAAACCGCAATGATCCGTGCCGTACTGTTATAAGATTTCGCCCTGTCCGCAAGGCTTGTGTGAGTAAGAATAATCTCTGCGTCCTCTGGTATCTCATCCACAGATGTGTGAGCCACTTTAATATTGATTCCGGCCTTATTCAGCTTATTCGTCAAAGTAGCCGCCGCCATGGCGCTGGAGCCCATTCCCGCATCACAGGCAAAGACGATCTTCTTTACCCCGCCGTCCAGAGACAGATCCAATGGGTCAAAACTCTGGAAGCTGCCCTCTTCCTCATCATCTTTAGAGCGCTTATAAATAATGGAAGCAGCGATAAAAGATACTGCCGTAGCCGCAGCAATACCTGCCAGCACCGGAAGCGCCCCGCCTTTCGGAGCCATGGCCATATAGGCAAAAATACTTCCCGGTGTCGCCGCCGCCACAAGACCGCTGCCCAATAAGGAGTTGGTAAGTATTCCTGCACTGCCTCCCAGGATTACCGCGATGATCAGGGCAGGCTTCATAAGTACATAGGGGAAGTAAAGTTCATGGATTCCGCCGAAGAATTGAATAATGATAGCACCCGGAGCAGAACTCTTTGCTTCTCCTTTTCCGAAAAACCAGCATGCAAGGAGTACTCCGAGTCCAGGCCCCAGGTTGCCTTCCAGCAGAAAGTAGATGGATTTTCCGGCTTCAGCCGCGTCTGCAAGACCAAGCGGTGTCAGCACGCCATACTGAATGGCGTTATTTAAAAATAAAATTTTTGCCGGCTCAATGATAACAGATGCCAGCGGCAGCATTCCCGCGTCTACGATTGCCTTTACTCCGTTTCCAAGGGCATTGCTGGCTCCCTCTACGAGCGGCCCCATAATCCAGAAACAGAGCATTACGAGAATCATTCCGAGGATTCCTGCGGAAAAATTGTCATAAAGCATCTCAAAACCTGTCGGAATCTTGTCTTTCAGCAGACCGTCCAGCTTTTTCACAAGCCATCCTCCAAGAGGTCCTGCGATCATTGCTCCGAGGAACATCGGGATGGAGCCTCCGATGATGATGCCGAAGGTTGCCACTGCACCGACGACTGCTCCTCTTGTTCCGTACACCATCTTTCCTCCGGTATAGCCCATCAGGACCGGAATGAGATAGTTAAGCATAGGACTGATCACGGCTGCCATCTTTTCATTTGGGAACCACCCTCCCTGCAGGAAGATCGCGGTGAAAAATCCCCATGCGATCAGCGCA
This sequence comes from Anaerostipes caccae L1-92, assembly GCF_014467075.1. Classification (NCBI taxonomy): domain Bacteria; kingdom Bacillati; phylum Bacillota; class Clostridia; order Lachnospirales; family Lachnospiraceae; genus Anaerostipes; species Anaerostipes caccae. The sequence continues at coordinate 1,028,134 of NZ_AP023027.1, read as the reverse complement.
CTGATGTTGGGCAGCACCATGCCGCTCAAAAAACGTCCGAACTTCTGTACTTGCTGTTTCATAATGTCTCTCTCCTTTCTTAAAAAGATTGCATTGTTGGTATGCTTTTATTATAAAGGATGTTCAGAACAAATAGTTGCCCAAGCAATTCAACCTTGGCATGAATGAATCCTGTCAAAATTTATGGGGATATATAGTTTGTGTACGAAAAAAAAGCCAAAAGTGACGTTCTTGAACAAGGTCCTCTGGCATGATAACATTATGAATTGCTGAAAGGAGGCATTCTAATTGAACAATAAGACTAAAAAGATACTGGCTTCCTGCCAGGAAAGTCTGAAGAAGAATTTCAGATTTGCCACTCTGGATTTTATTTTTATTATTACTTTTGTCACAGTATTCCAGAAAGTATTTGGCATGGAAAATTCCATCGTCGGTGTTATTTTTACCATTATGATGGCATCTTCTATGTTAAAGGATATGACCGCTTCACCGGTAAAACATCTGGCAGGCCAGGCTGCTGTCCTTGCAGCCATGGCTGTCTCTGCCTGTGTTGTAAACACACTGCCCCCTGTGTTTTCATTTCCGCTGAACTTCGGAATGATCTTTCTGATCCTTTATGTTTTTACTTACGAGCATTCCAGCCACCTTTACTTCCCATACATACTGTCCTATCTGTTCCTGATCTTTATTTCACCGATTACACCAGATCTGCTGCCAAAGCGTCTGGCCGCCATGATCACGGGTGCTGTCTGCATCATTCTGTATCAGTTCATTATGGGCCGTAAACGGGTTATTGAGACCACAAGAGATGCGCTGTCTGATATGATTGATGAGACCTGCGATCTGATCGATTATATGATCACCGGAAAAGGGGCCCCTGACACACCGGAAGACGTGAGAAAAAATCTGTTCCGCTTAAGCCGTATGGTTTATGACCGCCGTAAGAAGATTTTGTGCATTTCAGATGCTGATTTTGCGGTCATCGATTCCGGACAGGGGATAGAACATCTGTTTCTGATCCTTTCCGATATGGAACAGCCGCTCTCTGTTTTCCAGACGAAAATGCTCTGCTCCGTCTCTGAAAAGCTCTCTGTCTTCCGGCAGTTTGTACAGGGACAGATCAAAGAACTCCCTCCGCTCCTCCAGTCTGACTTTGTATCTCAGAAAGAGGATTCCAGGGCAAAGGAACTATTTGACGGGCTTACCTATCTGCAGGAACATCTCCTCCATATGACGGACCCTGAAAAAAAGACCCGGTACCGGAAGACAATGCTCTCTCTTTCCATCCGGCTGAAGGCCGCCCTGGATATCAGTCCGGTCAGAGTCGTATATGCCCTGCGCGTCGGTCTGCTCCTGGCATGTTCATGCCTGTTTGTCCAGTCCATGCACCTTGTTCACGGAAAATGGCTGCTGTTTACCATCGCTTCTGTTTCTCTGCCGTATGCAGACGACATCGGACAAAAGGCAAAGAAAAGGTTTGCCGCCACGGCAGCCGGCGGTCTCCTCAGCCTGCTTTTGTATGCGGCTGTTCCGTCTATGACAGGCCGCACTGCGATTATGATGTTATCCGGATACCTTTCCTTTTACTTTACAGACTATACCGGCACTTTCGCCTGTTCCACCATTGGTGCTCTGGGCGCCGCCGTCTTTACCGATGTCTTTGGATGGAACAGTGTGGGAGAAATGCTGGCAGTCCGCCTGGCATATATAATCGCTGGAATTCTGGTCTCCCTGATCTTCAACCTTGTAGTCTTTCCATTCAGCCGGAGACTTGCAACAGAACAGCTTTGGAATAAATATGCAGCAGCTACAAAGCTGCTGACACAGATATGCAGGCAGGAGGATACGGATACACAGCTCTATTACAGCCTGATCATCCAGTCCCATCTGCTGGAGGAAAAGCTTGCAAAAAATGCAGATGATGAAGAATGGGAGAAGCTGAAGAATATGCTTCCAAAATGCCGTCAAAGAGTGAGAAATGCCCACAGAAAGAAACCCCGCATTCAGGCTTTGTCGTAGATTTCTCTTTTTCTGTATCTGATCCCAGGCAGATATGCTATACTAAAAGAAAGATTCGGAAAGGAGCTGACCATACTGTGATGTCATACAAATACAAGAAAAATAAGGGTTTTACCTTAGTAGAACTCATTGTAGTTCTCTTGATTCTGGCAATACTTCTGGCTCTTTTGATTCCTTCCCTGATCGGCTACATCACCAGCGCCCAGAAGAAAGCCTGCCTGGTCAGCAAAGCAGGGCTTCTGAGGGATCTCACAGCCGATGAAATCTATGAACTGGAAGGGTCAGGAAAATACGACACCGCATACCTGAAATCTCTTGCCGAAAAATCCGAATACAAATGCCGGCAGGGCGGGGCCTATGATGTCAGCCGCGGATCTGACGGAAGTATCGTCATTGTGTGCGGCAAACATGATAAAAATTACGATTTTAACATGAACGAGGCATTGTCTTATATCATAGCGAATAACCCGGACATCGCAAAACTGATCGAAGGCTACATGAACAAAAATATCGATTCCTCTTCCGGTACAGGAAAAGCCTATGAAAATCTTCTGAATGCTCTTGGGCAGGCAGGATTTAACGCCGGCCAGGCAGGGGTCAATACATGGTCTTTTCAGGGAAAAGGCAGCAGCTATTATTTCTACTGGACCACAGAGGATATCAGTTCCAAGAGTCCCGGTGATAAAGTAAAAGTCATTCGCTATAATTCTGCGAGAGGCACTTACACTGCCGGATATGTGGCTGTACGTAGGGAGACATTGTCTGCTTCCGATTCCTCTGACGGAAAACCGCGTACTTATAACGTTCTCGGAAGAAGCGACAGTGATTGGACGGAGTACACCGGAGTGAAACAGAGTGAGGATGATAAGAAAAATTATTCAAAGATCTATCAGATCTTTAAGAATATGAAGTAAACACTTCCTTAAACAGAACATGGCAGCAAGGTTACTACTGCTGCTCCGTATGCGGTGCCAATCCGAAATCATTTCATAAAGGGCAGATACAGCTTTAAAAACCGTACCTGCCCTGATCATAAGTCCTTTTATTGTTTATCGTATTTGATAGTTCCATAGCTTCTCATTGCTTGTTGTAATCCCATTAAATCCTGCCCTGTACATTATATCAACCGTGTCTATACTGTCGATAAATCCGCCGGCAATATAACAGCAGTCTTTGATTTTTTTGAAATAATCCAAAAACTCTGCTGCATAATATGCCGGCCGCAGCTCAATGGCATCTGCCTTTGAAATCTGTAAGCTTTTGGCAGCCTGTTCCAGAGCAAAAGAGTCTGAAAGAGTGATGCGCTGAATGGTCTTCATTCCTTCATTCTTGACCATTCCCAGCCGGATATTGTGAACTCCCATGACACAGTCTACATGGTACATCTTCTTTAAAAACTCAAACGCAGTCTTGTCGACTCCCAGTCCACCCACGATCTCATGATTTACAATAATTTTTTTATTGGCATCATGACATTTGTGAGACAGGCTCTGCAGATTTCCTATATGTGCACAGTTGCTGGTCAAAATCCACTCTTCTTCCGTTCTCAGCGCTTCTGCAAAAAACTTCAGACTGCGTACCGCTGGTATCACATGAAATTTTCCATCATCAAACATAGCTCTCCCTCTCCCATAGTCTCCTGCTCCTTTTCATTCATCATATCATTTATTAAAAATGATTGCAGGATTTTTTATTACGTCATGAGGTTTTGTCTGGAATATCTTATCTTCTGATCCTTTAAACCGTTCCGCCTTCGAAATACCTACATCATTGGCAAAAACGATCAAGTCCGCTTCTTTGATCTCTCTTGCTTTTAGCTTGTTTTCTATTCCAAGAGCCCCCTGTCTTTCGACTTTACATTCATATCCTCTTTCTTTGCATATATTTTCTATTGCATCAGCCGCCATATATGTATGCGCGATCCCTGTTGCACATGATGTGATTCCGATTACCTTCATACATTTCTCCTTATCTGTATTTGTGTTTTCTCCCTATGTCTCCTGCTCCACCGGATGTCCGATAAATATAATCAATGCTGCTGAAATTAAAACCGCCGTTACAAGACAGATTATGAACACAAGCGGTTTATTGACTGCAAATAAGACAAATAACCCTCCGTGAGGTGCCCTCATTGTCACACCGAGAGCAAAAGACATGGCAGAACCGATGGCTGATCCGACACAAAAGCAAAGAATGCGTCTTACATCTTTTGCTGCATGAGGAATGGCAAATTCAGTGATCATACACAGGCATCCTGCGATGCACCCAGGAATGGAGCTTCTGTCTTCTTTCGTAAAATAATCTTTTTTCACGATCATTGCAATGGCCATAGCCATGGGAGGTGCCATTGCAGCCACAAAAACGGCAGCAATCGGCAGATAGTTTCCTGTTTCCATGCAGGCCAGTGAAAATGCATAGGCCACTTTATTACATGGCCCGCCCATGTCGAAAGCAATCATGGCTCCCTGCACAAGGCCTAAGATGATGATATTGCCTGTCCCAAGACCGTCAAGAAAATGTGTTAATGCAGTCGTTAAGGCTCCCAGCGGTCCTCCCAGTACATAGTGCATTAAAAGTCCTATCATTCCGCATCCAAGCAGAGGAATGATTAACGTGGGCAGCAGTGATTTTAAGGATCTTGGCAGCGGCATTTTCTTCAGGGCCTCCACCAGATATCCAGCAATAATGCCGCCGATCAGCGCCCCCAGGAAACCGGATGCATATCCAATGCTCCACGGATCTGTCGCAATCCATCCGGCATACATTCCAACACAGATACCCGGTTTATCTGCAATGGAATATGCAACAAACGCGCCTAAAATCGGAACCATAAGGGTACTAAGCCCAATCTGTCCAAGATAATAAAGGGTGGAAGCTAAGGTTTTGCACGGTTCAACCGCTGAGCCTACATCATAACCTCCGATTGCAAATGAAATGGCTACTAATATGCCTCCGGCTACAACAAAAGGAAGCATATAGGATACACCAGTTGTAATAGCTGACATCACTGTGGCTTTAAACTCCAATAAATTATCCTTCAATATTCTTCTCCTTTTCTCTCACTTCATTAAAAAAGTGTTCATTGCAATTTTGACATTCTCTTTCATACCTTCTTTTCCTGCCATGACGATATCATGAAACTGAACGCTGTCATCATCTCTATTTTCATATAAGAATTTTTTCACTCGATCGGCTCCGGCCAAGGCCATATATGTATAATAGTTAATCTTTTTTATCCCGTTTTGAATCGCAGTCTTAAATTCGTCGCTTGATACGCCTGAACCACCGTGCATTACCAGCGGAATATCAATTTTTTTCTTTATTTCCATGATCCGCTGCAGGTCTAATACTGGTTTTGCAGCATATACCCCATGTGCAGTGCCGAACGCTATTGCCAGGGCATCCACTTCTGTGTTCTTGACAAACTCCCTTGCCTTCTCAGGATCTGTATAACAATCTTTGGGATTTACGTTATTTGGGGTGACATCACCCTCAGAAGCTCCTTTTTCAGAGACTAAAATGTGTCCCAGCTCCGCTTCTACAGAGACTCCCATACCATGGGCTATCCTCACAATCTCTTTTGTCCTCTCCACATTTGTATCATAATCCTCAGAAGACGCATCAATCATGACAGAAGTAAATCCAATCCGCAGAGCTTTCATTATTTCGTTAAGACTTGTACCATGATCTAAATGAACACAGACTGGGACAGACGCATTTTTTGCAGTTTCAATCATGATCGGTCCAATGACTTCAATCGGAACATATTTTTCATGAATTTCAACATGGGCAATGATAACCGGAGCATTCAATTCTTCCGCTGCCTCTACGACAGCGGTCAAAGCCTCAAGATTCGGCACATTAAATGCCCCCACCCCAATCCCTCTCTCATCCGCGATCTTACAGATCTCTTTTAGTGTGACTAACATGAGTCATTTCCTCCTTTCGTACATACCTTTTTATAGTTTTAATTGATTTATTCCATGAATAAATTCTTCATAGTCTGCGGCTTCTTCCAAAAGCTTTAAAAATTCTTTATGTGCCAGCATTCCTGCTAATGCTGCCAGTACTCTCAGATGATAATTGTTCTCTTGATTTTCAGAAATAGCTAATACAAAAATGTATTTTACAAATCCGGATTCTCCTGCGGACTCATAAACAAAAGGTTCTTTGCATCTGTAAAATGCTATTCCAGGCTTTAAAACTTCTCTGCATTTTCCATGGGGTACAGCAACCAAATTCCCCATATATGTGGGGCCAAGGGTTTCCCTGAACTTCAAAGCTTCTTCAAATGCTTCCGCATTTGTGACAAATCCTTCTTCCGTAAATTTCAGAGCCGCAATGTCAAACATCTCCTCTTTACTTTCAAATGATTTACAGTCAAAGACAGCCATCTCTTTGAGCAGAACTTCTGCCAGATTAATCTTCTTCATTGTCTTCCTCCGCCATTCTGGTGAGGTAATCTTTCAGCTTCTGAACACCGATCTCTACGCTTACAACCGGAGTATCACTTGACGTTCCTGCAAGATGAGAAGTCAGTGTTACATTTTCAAGATTTAAGTATGGGTGGCCTTTTGGCAGCGGTTCCTGATCAAATACATCGATGGCCGCACCGCCGATCTCACGGTTTTTCAAAGCGTCTGTAAGTGCTTCTGTATCCACTAGTCCTGCCCGGGCAGTATTGATAAAGTAAGCTGTTTTCTTCATCTGTGCAAATTCCCGCTTTCCCATAAATTTCTTCGTTTTATCAGACAATCTTAAATGCACGGAGACAAAATCGGATGTTTCTAATAACTGGTCCAGCTCTACAACTTTCACACCATCTTTCTCAATCTGCTCTTTGCTGACAAAGGGGTCATAGACCAGAATCTGGCTTTCAAATCCCTTTAATTTTTTTGCCACTCTGGATCCAATAGCGCCGTAGCCTATCAATCCAACCGTACATTTATTCATATTGCGTATGTATCTTTGATTGATATATGATTTTACCCATCTCCCTTCTTTCATATAATGGTGGCTCCTTGCAATATTTTTATTTTCAGCGATCATCATGCCTACGGCTGCATCAGAGACCGCATCCGCACTTCTTAAAGATGCGTTCATCAGAGGAATCTGCCGCTTGGCAAGCTCACTGCTGTCCACATTTTCAATGCCGCCGCGAAGAACAACCACTGCCTGAAGTTTTGAACAAGCCTCCAGAATCTCTTTGTTGACTGATGTACAGTGAACAACCAAAATCTCTTTGTCTGAACAATTCTCCAGCAAAGTTCTGCACGTGGGTGCCTCCGCAATACCTTTTTGCTCCAGCAGCAGCATTCGATTGGTAACATCCCCCACGTTTTTTATCTGGTCATCATTGATCATAGTAATATGGGCTCCAAATTTCTCCAGTTCTTTCATTCCGCTCATGATGTCTTTCGTTATGTATCCATCGTAGACACATAATATTTTTATCTCTTTCATCCTGACCACCTTTCCATAAAAGATTATGTAACTAAGCGGGCAATCCCACTTCAACTCTCAACCCGCAGAGCGTTTTTATTTCATTAGGAAAGATCGTAGAACTTTCCTATAAAACAAAAAAATATGACAGAAAATCATGGCATAAGCCATAATCTTCTGTCATATTCAAATCTCTATACGACAATATTATTTTGTTTTAATTCAGGAATTCCTTGTAGTCATCCTATCATAAATTCCTTGTAAATGTCAACGGCAAATTAAGAAACCAGACTCGAAAAATAATATCAATTCAAGAAATATTTTTTATGTGAAATTCGGTTTTTTCATAAAATCCTACAAATCATAAGGAGTTGCCTGGTATACATAGTAGTTCAGCCAATTATAATACATCGCATTGGCATGGCATCTCCATGACTTTACCGGTCCCTTTTTCGGATCGTCATCCAGATAATAATTCTTTGGAATCTCCGGATTTAACCCGCGGTTCATATCCCTAATATATTCCTGATGGAGGGACATGACATCATACTCGGGATGCCCCGTGACGAATATCTGGCTTCCAGTCTCATTTAAGATCAGGTATGGTCCTGTTTCCTCTGACTCTGCCACTACAGTTAATTCTTTGCACTGTTTGATAGCCTCGCCGTCGACACCGGTGTTTCTGGAATGAGGAACAAAAAAGTAGTCGTCAAACCCTCTTACCAGCAGAGTCTTTTTGTGAAGCGGATAGTGCCGGTACACACCGGATATCTTTTGGTCCAGAACGTTTTTCTTAACCCCATAGTGATAGTAAAGCCCTGCCTGGGCAGCCCAGCAGATATGTAAAGTGGAAGTGACATTTTTCTTCGTCCATTCCATGATCTCCGCCACTTCCTCCCAGTAATCCACTTCTTCAAATTCTTTCAGCTCCACGGGAGCACCGGTTATGATCATTCCGTCAAATTTTTTGTCCCGCACCTCATCAAAATACACATAAAATTTCTCCATGTGGGATTCCGGCACATGTGTGGGCTCATAAGAGGCAGTCTTTAAAAATGTGATGTCGATCTGCAGCGGGGTGTTGGAGAGACTCCGGAGCAGATGCAGCTCTGTGTCCAGTTTATTCGGCATCAAATTCAGGATTGCAATCCTAAGCGGCCGGATATCCTGCGTCACCGCCCGGTCTATATCCATCACAAAGACATTTTCCTCCTCCAGGATGGCCCTGGCCGGCAGGTCTGTATCAATTCTAATCGGCATATTCACACGCTCCTTTATTCTCTACTTTTTCTTCTTTTTAATTACAAAACCTTTTGTCTTCACAATCGTGCTTCCGGAAGTCGTATTGTATTTTATGTAAAGACGTCCTTTAAATCCTTTTTTAACCTTGACCTTCTTTCCGGTCTTCCATCGGTATTTGGCACTGCTCTTCCCCTTTTTCACCAGCTTATACTGGACATTCTTAATCCTAGTAAATGACTGGGGCGTGGCCTTGATTGAAATTTTCAAAGGTTTCTTCTCTTTGATCTTATACTTGTTTTTCGCATTGACTGACACGATAGACAGTTTTTTCTTCCCGTTGGACTTCACCGACATCTTTTTCAGAAGCAGTGATGACTTCTTGGAAGAAACATAAGTGCTGGCCTTGGCCGGTTCATTTTTATTTCTGGATGTGCTGACACTCAGCCTGCTTCCATTGGAAGTAACGATAATATTGCCATTGTCACCTGTCGTATAAATATTCGACTTGGCAAGTTCCCTCGTGATCAGACCGGACGGAACTCTGTCCTTATTCCGGTATCCATTGCTGATGATCGATATGGCCGGCTGCACTTTGTCAAAAAACTTCTTGTGATTGGATGAAAACTTCCCTTTTGCATCCTTATTGCGCACATCTTCATATCCGTGGTGCGGCACCTTCAGAACCTGGGATTTGAGTTTCAGCCTCTGGCTTATCATATCGTACTCAGACTCCTGCTGAGTATCCCCGGTCATCAGAAATGAATTTTTTCCGTAAGTAATTCTGCATACAAGAGAAAATTTGTTGACCTGCCGGGAATTAAAGTCAACTTCCCGCCCATATTTAAAATTGGTCCGTCCCGGTGAGTAAAATGTTAGCTTTGCTTTTCCAAGATATACCGATGACTTCATCCGCGGTACAACAACCGGTATCCCCCGCTCCGCGATCAATTCATTTACGGTGCGGTACGTTTTTGTACTGTAAAAATCATCATCTCCCGAATAATGATTGTAAACCGGCTGCTGAGTCGCATAGACCTTTCCCACAGAGATGGATCTGTCCTCCAGTATAGAAATAAATCCCCCGATGTGGTCCTTATGAGGATGCGTCATGATGATAAATTCCAGCCTGCGGATCTTATATTTCTTTAAATAGTTATGCACTCTGCGGCTGACATCAATGGTTTTTCCTCCCAGAAGCTGTGTTGTCTGAGGTCCTGCATCGATCAGCGCATATTTTGCACTTTTCCCTGATCCATACTGAAGCAGGGCACCGTCTCCGGTGCCTACCTCGATGAAATGCACTTTAAATGAAGCAGCTGCTTCTGCCTGTTTCTCATTTCCCATCCATACGGCCGCAGATGTCATGACCATCACTGCCGCCAGCATCCATGAAATTATCCTTCGTTTCATATTCTTCATTCCTTACTTTATCATGTCCATAAATTCCTCTTCTGTTATGATCGGTATGGAGAGTTCCATGGCTTTTTTATTTTTAGAAGAAGCGGAATTTTTATTGTTGTTGATCAGATAGTCTGTTTTTTTCGTCACGGAGCCGGTCGCTTTTCCTCCCAGAATTTCAATCTGTTCCTGGAGCTGCTTGCGGTTTTCATAGTGTTCTAGAGAACCTGTGATGACAAAGGTCTTGCCGTCCAGCAATTTCTCTGTCTCTTCCGTCTGTCTTTTCTCAATCTCTACATATTGAAGCAGTCTGTCCACCGTCTGTTTATTGTTTTCCAGCCGGAAATATCCGCTGACCGCCTCACCGATGATCGGTCCAATGCCGTCGATCGCTGTGAAGTCTTCGGCTTCCGCATTTCTGATAGCATCCAAATCATCCTCAAAATACCGGCAGATCAGTTTTGCATTAGACAGACCTACATTGGCAATGCCGAGGCTGTATAAGAACTTAGGAAGTGTCACTTTTTTTGCCCTCTCAATGGCATCCGCCAGATTATGAAAGGACTTCTCCCCGAAGCCTTCCATCTCTATAATTTCTTCCTTGTGTTCTTTCAGGGTAAATAAATCGTACAGTTCGTTTAAAAGCCCCTTGTCCATCATCTTATGCAGAGATGCCTCTGAAAGTCCGTCTACGTTCATGGCATCCCTGGATACAAAGTGCGAAAACAGCTTAATCTTTTTGGCACTGCAGAATTGATTCGGGCAGACCAGGGTACGGATTCCGTTTTCTTCTTCGATCTCCGTCTTTCCTCCGCAGGCCGGACAGGTATCCGGAATCGGTGCATCGCCGCTCCTTGTCTGATTTTCTGCCAGCTGCGGAATGATCATATTGGCCTTATATACAGAAATCTGATCTCCTACGCCAAGTTCCAGCTCTTCCATCACGCTGATGTTGTGGAGACTGGCCCTGCTGACCGTAGATCCCTCTAATTCCACAGGATCAAAGATCGCCACAGGATTGATCAGCCCTGTCCTTGAGGGACTCCATTCGATCTCTTTCAGTGTCGTCTCCGCGATCTCATCCGCCCACTTAAAAGCGATGGAATCCCTCGGAAATTTGGCTGTCGTTCCAAGACTCCTGCCGTATGCAATATCATCATAGATCAGCACCAGGCCGTCGGAAGGCTGATCATTGTTCTCGATGGCCTGTGAGAAGCGCTCCACTTCCTCTGCCACCGTATCTTTCGTCACCGCCACGTAATCCACGATATCAAAGCCAAGAGATCTTGCCCAGATGAATTTCTCCTCTACAGAATTATGAAAATCCACATCCGGAACATCTGCCACGGAAAAACCATAAAAGCGGACGTTTCGTTTGGCTGTCACTTCATTGTTCAGCTGCCTGACAGAACCGCTGCAAAGATTCCTCGGGTTTTTATATCTGCTGTCCAGGTCTTCCATCTCTTCGTTCATCCGCCGAAAATCAGAATAATGAATCACGGCTTCTCCCCGGATTACAAGGGTTCCTTTATACGCGATCTTTTTGGGCAGATTTACAAATACCTTTGCATTGTTCGTGACGACTTCGCCCACTTCCCCGTTCCCCCGGGTCACGGCTTTTAAAAGAACGCCTTCCTGGTACGTAAGAACAATGGTAAGCCCGTCCAGTTTCCATGACAAAAGGCCCTTTTGGTCTCCCAGCCATTCTTCCAGCTGTCCCACCTCTTTTGTCTTGTCCAGAGAAAGCATCGGGGATGAGTGGGGTTCTTTTTCCAGAGAAGTTAGAAGTTCATATCCCACATGAATCGAAGGGCTGTCGGCCAGCACCGTATCTGTCTCTTTCTCCAGCTCCAAAAGTTCATCATAAAGCTTGTCATATTCAAAATTACTCATGAGCTCTCTATTTTCCTGATAATAGGCTTTGGATGCCTCGCTCAGGATATGGATCAGCTCTTTCATTCGGTCAAACTTATCTTTCACGGATCAGTTCCTCTTTTAACATTTTTATTTCCTCCGGCGTAAGCTTCCGGTAGGATCCTTCTTTCAAATTGCCGAGCCTGATATTCATGACCCGGACTCTTCTTAGTTTGGTAACCCTGTATCCAAAATATTCACACATTCTGCGGATCTGCCGGTTTAACCCCTGAGTGAGAATAATTCGGAAACTATCGGGCCCCTCTTTCTTCACAGTACATTTTCTCGTCACTGTGTCAAGCTCTGAAAGGGGCACTCCGTTTCTCATCCCCTGGATAAAATCGTTGGTGATCCTTTTATTGACCGTTACCTCATATTCCTTTTCATGATAATTCCTGGCTTTCATGATCTCATTGGCGGCTTCCCCGTCATTGGTCAGCAGGATCAGTCCCTGGGAATCTTTGTCCAAGCGGCCCACAGGATAGATTCTAGAGGGATAACCGACAGCGTCAATAATATTGTTGGCTTCCTCTTTGCTTGATGTACAAACGATACCTTTCGGTTTATTGTATGCAAGATATACTGTCTGAGTATCCATCCGGACCGGCTTTCCATTAAAACAGACTTCCTGCCCCTCACAAACCTTTGTCCCCGGCTCGGCTGTTTTTCCGTCAACCGTCACTTTGCCCTGCTCTACATAAAAATCAGCCTGCCTTCTGGAACACAGGCCTGCCTGACTTAAAAATTTATTAATCCTCACGGCGGAGTTTATAGTCTCTCTCATTCTTCATCGTTACTCCTATGTTTTTAAAAATGTAATACCTTATCACACAAAGCGTGCACACCCGAAGGGTATAAAATACGGTATGCTCTGTGGAAAATGTCATGAATTTTTTAGCACTATTTCCGTCACGCTTTGAAATGCATTCCTCCAATAGTGCTAAAAAACTATCGTTGGACAATTCCATTTGTTTGATGGATACTTATCCAGTAGATATCACGTCCATTTTCCACATGATTGGAGTGAGGCATTCTAAGAGCCGGACGGAAATCATGTGGAAAATGTCATACTCAATGATTGTATCACGATTGCCTGAAAATTGCACGTCTCTATGGACAGTTCCCGGATCATCCGGGTATTTTACATTTCCTGTGCAAAATATCCCAGATCCCCCAAAACTTCTTTTGCTTTTTCGATCAGTGTATCATCATCTTCCGGAAGGATGATGCTTTTATCACTCAGTTCAACTTCCGCTTCAATGCCCGCGTCCATAAGACCGATCTTGATCCGATCCACACAGTGGTCGCACAGCATCTCCTCGGACTTTAAAACCTTCATCTGTTTCCTCCTTCATGATCACATCTAATGCTCTTATACTTTCATCGCTCCCATTTGTCACAGAGAGCATTGATCTGATCCGCAAATCTGGCCAGATCCTTGTTGGCCCCGCCCTCACTTTTCCGTATAACAGACATCAAGCGCTCGCCTGCAGCCAGCAGCCTTGCAAATACAGCATTGGCTCTTCTCGTGCCCTTCCTGCTTTCCGGCACTTTCTTCGGCGCAACCCTGAGCTCCCACTCTCCTGCAGCCAGATCAAAAATATCCCCGCTGTACGGTGCTTCTGCCTTCCTGCCGCATTCACTTTCCAGGTATTGGGCAAAGCTGTCACAGGTCTCATCCTCTCCGTGAACGATGAAAAATTTTTCAGGCTGGTCTTTAAAAGCCTCCGCCCACACAGAGAGTCCTTTTTTGTCCGCATGTCCGCTCATTCCTTCCAGGCGCACCACATCGGCTTCCACTTTGATGGTCTCACCGAACAGCCGGACTTCTTTTGCCCCTTCCACAAGAGCACGGCCCAACGTGCCGTAAGCCTGGTATCCGACAAACACAATCGTATTTTCAGGCTTCCACAGATTATGCTTTAAATGATGCCGTATCCTTCCCGCCTCACACATTCCGGAAGCGGAGATGATCACCTTCCGTTCTTCATCAAAATTGATCGCCTTGGAATCATTGCTTGTGATGGATAATTTCAGATTGGAGAAAGTGATCGGATTGATGCCCTGATTGATCAGCGCCATGGCATCCTCATCAAATGTGTCATGTATGTTTTCCTGAAAAACGTTGGTGGCCTCCACTGCAAGAGGACTGTCTACATACACGGCAAAATCCCCGTGGTTCTTCACCCTGCGCTCCTCTTTGATCTGGCGGATATAGTACAGAAGCTCCTGGGTCCTTCCCACCGCAAATGACGGGATCACCACATTTCCGCCCCGGTCAAAGGTCTTTTGAATCAAACCGGCAAGTTCTCCGACATAATCGGGATGACTCTCATGAAAACGGTCTCCGTAGGTAGATTCCATCACCACATAATCTGCACTCTCCGTATAATGGGGGTCTTTGATCAGAGGCTGATTATTATTTCCGATATCACCGGAGAAGACAATCTTTTTCTGGGTGTCCGCCTCAGTGAGCCATACCTCAATGCTGGCTGAACCGAGCAGATGTCCTATATCTGTAAAACGTACGCTGATACCCCGGCTCACTTCTAATTTCTCGTTATACTGACAGCCCTTGAACTGCTCCATAACACTTACCGCGTCATCCATCGTATACAGAGGAGGCTCTTCCGGCTTCCCTGACCGTCTGGCCTTCCGGTTCTTCCACTCCGCCTCAAACTCCTGAATGTGGGCGCTGTCACGGAGCATGATATCACAGAGATCTTTGGTGGCTTTTGTGGCAATGACACTGCCCCTGAAGCCATTGGCATATAACAGCGGAAGCAGTCCCGAATGATCAATATGGGCATGGGTCAGCAGCACAAAATCAATTTCTGACGGATTTACCGGAAGTTCCGCATTCTCATAAACATTCTTTCCCTGCTCCATTCCATAGTCAACCAAAAAACGCTTCCCGCACGCCTCCACGTAATGACAGCTGCCCGTTACTTCATGGTCTGCTCCGATAAACATTAATTTCATAGTCATACCTCCTCGGTAATATATACGGCGTCCAATGGTATCAGTTCTCTCAGAAACGGATGCCTCTCCAATACATCCTCCCCGCCGTATCCAAATACTGCTTTCGAAAAATCTCCGATCGACAGTTCACCCTCGGCTTTTTTGGATGAAGGACGGATTTCTGTCCCGTCTTTTGAGGCGGAAAATAGGAAAGTTCCGTTATTCTTCCCGATCACAGGGTCCGTCACGGTAAGAACAAATTCTATTTTTTTTCTGCTTCTCAGGCAGCGGCACAGCGCCTCAAGAGATGTAATCCTGAACATGATCTTCGGCACCTTTTTTCCCCGTTTCACACAGCCCGCCGATATCTCGATTTTACTGCCGGGAAATGTGCGGCTGATCATCTCTAAAAATCTTTTTTCCTCTGTCCCGAATCCCAGCCGTACATATATGGTATCGTTTTCTTTTCCGTATGCAAAGACTCCGGCTATCTCACCGTGTTCTCTAAACACCATCAGGTCTCCGTCCTGGCTTTTTGCTTCCTTTGCCGCCTGTTTTAAATAATCCGGGTTTAACACCGTATAAATATCATATGAACGGATCTGCCGGTTTAAGAACCGGAGAACTTCCTGCGTATCATCTTCCCGAAACGGTTCCAGGGAGCCTGTAGCCTCACCCTCTTCCCCTGTGATCTTTGTCTCTGTCCAGTCCATCACAAATACAAAGTCAAAGGGTTCATAGTAAGCCTTATCGGCAGGAATCAGATATGTGAACGGCTCATTGCGCTCTGCCATATCATTGAGAACTCTGTGAAGCATTTTTCGCATGATGCCTTGTCTCCGCATTTCTTTCCTTGTGGCCACAGCAACGATATAATGGGCGTCAAACTCCTTATCTGAAATTTTCATACGATACGGATTCAGATGAATCATCCCTTTCAGCCGGCTGCCCTCCCATGCCATGAGCACCTGATTTTTAGGATAGATTACGTCAAAATAATATTCTGCAAACTTTTCAGGGTCCTTAAAAATATCCTGATACATCTGAAAAATCAGATCCCTGTGGCTTTTGTCGTCATAAACAAGTTCCATCTATTCCCCTTTCCGGCATCCCTGGCATCCCTGACATCCGGTCTGTGCGCCGGGCCTTAAGACGTCTTCATAGATATAATTATCTACGGTGGTCAGCATGCAGACTGCCTGGGCGCTGATCCCAAGTCCTTCCCCGGTAAATCCCAGATGTTCTTCCGTGGTTGCCTTTACGTTGATCTGTTTTCTTCCGACTCCGAGTGTCTCCGCGATCTTCTCTCTCATCTCTTCGATATAGGGCGCCAGCTTTGGCTTCTGTGCGATCACAGTGGCATCTACATTTTCAATCAGATAACACTCTTTCTCCACCAGTTCCCTGACCTTCTTTAACAGTTCCATGCTGTCTGCACCTTTATATTCTGGGTCTGTATCCGGAAAATGCCGGCCGATATCCCCCAGAGCCGCGGCTCCAAGCAGTGCGTCACAGATGGCATGCAGAAGCACATCTGCATCTGAATGGCCTAACAGTCCTTTTTCGTATGGAACATGCACACCTCCTAAAATTAAAGGGCGGCCTTCTGCCAGCTTATGCACATCATATCCCATTCCAACTCTCATATCCCATGCCTCACTTTCACATTTTTCTGTCATCTATATAGAATATCTCATTTTCTTTATTATAATATAATTCCGCGCAAGATACAAAAAAAAGGCATGTCCTTAAAAAACATGCCTTTTCATAGCGATGAGCAGATTCGAACTGCTGACACTACGGGTATGAACCGTATGCTCTAGCCAACTGAGCTACATCGCCATATCTTTATGCATTCCGCATAAAGAATGGGACCAATAGGGCTCGAACCTATGACCCTCTGCTTGTAAGGCAGATGCTCTCCCAGCTGAGCTATGATCCCTTGTCTCGCGACAAAAATTAGTATATAAAATAATGCGAAAAATGTCAACAACTTTTTGAAAAGTTTTTAAAAAAGTTTCCAGATTCACGATTTCTTTCAAGAACAAAGTAGGCAAGCCTACTTCAACTCCCCAACCCCTCAATCTTTGAGGGGCTTGACAACTTTGCGTGCCAGATGCGATTTGACGTAGTCAAATATATTCCTTACGCATCTGTGTACAACCCGCGGAGCGTTTGTTATTTCATAGGGAAGGTCGCAGAACTTTCCTATGAAATAACAAAAAAACAGCCTGACCGCGTCTTTCAGCGGTTCAGACTGTTTTGCTGACTGTTCTGTTTAATTTTTCAAGAAATCAGAGAGCGTAGGTCCCTGGCTCTTTTCCATCGGATGGGTCATCTCCCAGAAGGTCTGGCTGATCGCCTTTGTCTGCAGCTCATCCACAACCGTCTTTAAAGAGTAATCTTTGATTTCCTGTTCTTTTAATTCTACAGACACATGATCTTTAGAATCAATATCCAGCAGAGTTACAAAGCTTTCTTCCGTCACAATGGTTCCCTTTTTCAGCGGAACAACAACGCTCTGATTCTGAGACAGGACTGCCTTTAAGTCATTATAGCGGTGCTGTTTCTGCAGCTGTGCCTTCAGCTTAGCTGCATCTGCTTTGGTTTTCTTTGCCTTCATTGCAGCTTTTTCTTTCTCTCCGGGTTTATAAATCTCCCAGAACGGGCCGCCTGCGGATGCGGATTTAGACTGCTCGATCACATCTTTTAAATGGTACTTGTATGTACTGCGCTGTCTGCTTCCCACGTCTGCAACTGTCACCTGATCTTTGTCATCGATCGCCACCAAAGCTATAAAATGTCCTCCTTTGGTAAAATAACCGGGTCCCATGAGGCCGACTACCGGATGCTTCTTTTTAAGCGCATCCCTGATCTTCTTATAATCTGTCCCGAGTCCACTGCATCCCAGCTGATAATTTTTTGCCAGTGCAGGCACGACTTCATGGGCGGAACCTGCATTGCTGTAATAACCATGCTCGTATGCCCAGATGGTCGTATCAAGCGGGGTTACCCATTTGCCGGTCAGCGAGGTAATACAGACTGCCATGGCAGTAGGTCCGCAGCCGCTGCTCTTGATGCAGTAGCCATTCTGGTTCCAGGCGGAATCTCCCTGATTAAAATAGGTAAAACCTGCGATGGTTTCCTTCTGATCCTTCATGCTGAGACGCGTGTCATTATAGATCTTAGGGATAATGTTGGAGACTACCTTTTCTTCCTTAAGATTCTTGTTCTTTTTCAGCTTCTTGACTTTGTTTTTCTGTTTGATCTTTTTTGCTTTTTTCTTTGAAGCCTTGGATGTCTGGTCCTTTTTTTCTGTCGTTTTCTGGTCCTTATGCGCCGTTGTCGACTCCTGTTTCGTCGTCTCCTGCGGCTGTGCCGTGGTCGTGGCTTCGGTCTGTGCAGCCGTTGTCGATGTACTCTCGGACGCTGTTGTCTGCTCTGTTGCTGAGCTCTGTTCTGTTGTCTTTGCCGTTGCTGCCGCTTCTTCACCGTATGCAAACGTGTTGCTGCCCACTACAAGGCAGCCGCATAGTACAGCAGAGCAGATGGATTTCATGTGCCTGTTCATTCTGTATTCACTCCTTAGCTCACTCATTTATTCTCCATCCCCCAAAGTTCATTATAATCCTTTTCTCACAATTTCTCAATGCTACTCCCCATATTTTTCTTACGAACCGTGATTTTTTCTTCAATCCGCTCAGACAGCTCCGGAACATGGGAAATAATGCCGATCATCCTGTTTTTTCCGGAGAGCTCCTGGAGACAGGAAACCGCTTGTTCTAAGGATTCACTGTCCAGGGAACCGAATCCCTCATCTACAAACAAAACTTCGATCTGAATGCCTCCGGCGCTGTTCCTGACAATATCCGAAAGTCCTAACGCCAGGCACAGTGCCGCCTTAAAGGACTCGCCTCCTGAGAGAGTTTTTACAGACCTGCGCTTTCCGGTATAATAATCCATCACTTCTATTTCCAGGTTATCTTTTTTTCTGGCATCCGTGACTGTCTCACTCCGAAACATCTCATACCGGCCTCCGGTCATTTTCACAAACCTGATATTTGCGGCCTTTAAAATATCCCGGAAATATGTAATGAGAATAAACTGCTCAAAGGTCAGACGAAGCGCATTATTTCCGCTCAGAAGCCGGTCCACATCTCCAACAATACCGTAACTCTCTTCAAGCTTTTCTTTCTTTTTCTGCTTCTCTTTTAAAGAGCAAAGTGCCCTCTGTCTCTGATGCACAAGCACAGCGAGCTGTTCTCTTTCCTCCTCTGTTTTTTTGATCTCTCCTTCCAAATTTTCCAGATCACCGCTTGAAACCTTCTCCTGTTCAAGTTCAGCGCGTTGTTTCTTCCTTTCCTCAAACTCTCCACGGCGTTCCTCCAGAAGAGTCCGCGTCTTGGAAAGAGCCGTTTCCAACTCGATATTCTCCGCCGTCAGCCGGTCATTCTCTGAATCATATTCTTCCAGTTCTTTTGAAAGAGCGAGATGCTCCTCCTTTAGTTCCTCCGCTCTGCCCCACGATTCCAGCTGTTCTCTAAACGCTCTCATCCGGCCTTCTGCCTTCATCCGCTGTTCTCTGATATCCGCCAGACAGTTTTCTTCCTTCTGTCTGGAGAATTTCTCCGCTGAACAGGCTTCCTCTCTCGTAATCCCCTCATATTCAGGTTCTTCTCCGAGCTCTTCCTGTTTTCTTTTCCATTCGGTCTGTGCCGTATTCTTCTGTTCTTTCAATTTCAGCATTTTTTCATACCATTTGCGGAAAAGCTCTTCTGCCTTTTCTGCCCGGTCTTTCTGTGCCTCCAGCTGCTCCCTGTCCGGAGCTTCTGAAGGAATCCCGGCGGGCTTTGGGTGTATCGTGGAACCGCAGACAGGACATGGTTTTCCTTCCCTTAGATCTTTTGCCAAAATGCCAATGCTGCACGCATAATAAGCGGACTGCATCTCCATATAGATGTCCTGTTCCTCTTTTCTTAAGTCATCTGCCCTTCGGTACTCACATTCAGCCTGCTCAAATTCTTCTGAGAAACACTTAAATTTCTCAGAGGAAGCCTTTGCCTCCCCCTCTGCTTCCAGCCATTCCTGGTAAACTGCCATTCGGGTTCTCCTGATTTGCCGTGATTCTTCCTGGCTGGCTTCTTCATATTCGGTTTCCAGCTGTCCCAATCGTTCCAGCTGTTCATTGATCTCCTTTAAAACGCCGAGACGTTCCTTTTTATGATCCATCACATCTCTTAGACTGTAAAGATCCTGCTTCTTCTTTCGGATATTCTCTCGTTTTTGTTTAAGCTCTCCTAATTCCTCTTCCAGACTGCAGATCTTTGAAGCCAAAGTTTCTGTCTCTGCGGATAATTTCTTTGCCTGTTCAAAAATCTGTTTCTTCGAATCAAACTCTTCTCTCTTATTCCTGCTGTTTAAGAAAGCCTCGGATGCCAGCTGTTTCTTTTCCTTATAATCGTCCTCAAGAAAAGTGATCACCGCCGAAAAATCTTTCTTTTCTCTCATTTCTTCATATGCCGGATCTTCTCCCGACAGTTTAGCTGCCTCTTCCATCTGATTTGTGATCTCACGTATTTCGCTAAGCAGGGCTCTCGCCTTCTCGCCTGCAAGACCCTGGATTTTTTTATAGATCTGCGTATGAAAAATAGAGCGGAATACTTCCGCCCGGTCACTGGACTTTGCTGTGAGCAGCCTTTGAAATTCCCCCTGTGCCAGCATGGAGATCTGGCGGAACTGGTCATAGTCGATGGAGAGAATACGGGACAGCTCCTCGTTGACTTTGGACGTTCCGGCTTTTACAGTTCCATCGGGCAGAGTCAGCACGGCATCCTCTTTTTTTACCGTCGTTCCCGAACCTTTTCTTTTGGCTCTCCTGTATTTCGGATGGCGCTCTACCCGGTACTTTTCATTCCTGTGTGTAAATTCAAGAATCACATAGGTATCTTCCTTCTGTGAAGCGAAATCGCTCCTGAGGCTTTCCTTCGTGCGGACGCTTCCGCTGACTTCCCCGTAGAGAGCATAGGTCAGCGCGTCAAATATCGTAGTTTTCCCGGAGCCCGTAGGCCCGGTGATCAAAAACAGTCCACCCTGGAATTTGGAAAAATCAATCTGATTTTTGCCCGCATAGGGGCCCCATGCGCTGATCTCAAGAAATAATGGCTTCATATATTCAAGCCTCCTTCCTCCAGAAGTTTTTTAAGAAATTCCATCCTCTTTTCTTCTGCCTCACCGCAGGTCAGCTCAAGAAACGATTCCCCCAGTTCCAGCGGTGTCTTTTCACGGACGTCGGCGTACACCTCATCACCGCCGGACCTCTGTCTCTTCTCCAGGTTCAGTTCCATAATATTCGGATAAGAGGCACGGAGCTTCTCCATAGGATCTGCAAGTTCCTCCTCGTCCGTCAGCACGGCGCTGATATAGTCTTCACAGTCTGCAGCTTCAACCACCTGCGGATCTAAAAGATCTTCAAGTTTTCCTTTGATCCGGCGCATATCATGTCTGGGCTTAAGCGGGTAAACCGTAACTATTATGCTGCCTTTTTCTTTCAGCTCAACCAGTGTCACAGATTTCTTGTGAAATTCTTCAGAAAAAGAGTACTTAAGAAGGGAACCGCTGTATCTTACAGTCTCTCTTCCCGCTTTTTGAGGGCCGTGAATGTGCCCAAGCGCAGTATAGTCATAGTCTTCAAAGACAGTATAAGAAATCTGTTCTGTCCCTCCCACACTCAGCAACAGTTCCGAGTCGGACTGTGTGACGGGTTCTGTCCCAGTGACAAACTGATGGGTGACCAGCACATTCCGCTCTGTTCTGTCCACAGGATGACGTGCGAGGACAGAGCGCATGGCATCTTCATGCGTGCGGATCTCGTCTTCAGGAAACAATGCCCTTGCCTCAGCAGGCTTAAAATACGGAAGCAGATGCAGGCAGACCGGCCCGTATTCATCTTCCAGTCTGATGGCAGGGAATTCTTCTCTTAATGTCCCTTCCACGTAAATATTCTGCTGCCCGAAAAGTTTCTGTCCAAACTCCAGCCTCTCGCCCGAATCGTGATTTCCCGCCGCTAAAAAAACAGGCACCATAAGCTCTGCCGTACCTGTCAGAAACCAGTCAAGCAAGGTCACAGCCTCTGCCGGAGGGATGCTCCGGTCATAAATATCTCCTGCCAAAAGGAGCCCGTCAACGGGCTCCTTCTCCATCAGTCCCAGCACCTGTGCCAGCACATGTCTCTGATCTTCTATGAAATTCATTCCATTGACCGTCTTGCCCAAATGCAGGTCAGCCATATGCAAAAGCTTCATGATTTTCCGTTCCCCTCTAGTTCAGCACGAACCGCTCGATGGCATAGGCGACTCCGTCTTCCTCATTGGATTTTGTAACAAAATCTGCGATATCTTTCAGTTCGTCCATTCCATTTTCCATCACTACACCGAATCCCGCTGCCCGGATCATAAATGTGTCATTGGCCGCATCTCCGCACGCCATCGTCTCCTCGATCGGTATGGAGAGATGTTTGGCTAACTGTGTGATCCCGTCTCCTTTGTCACATCCCAGCTGGGTGATCTCTACATTGTTAAACAATGCAGTTGAAACGCTGGCAATTTCCAGATCGCTCAGTTCCTTCATGACACGTTTTCTCTCCTCAAGGTCACCGAAGAAGGCACTGATCTTTTCAATGCCGTCACTGTTTTCTTCCACATAGGCCTCCAGATCACCGACCTCCTGTCTGGTCCTTAAAATAAGGTCTTTCTGCTGGCCCTTAATATCAAAATCTTCTAAATGGTTATAAAATTTCCCTTCCATATAGCCCTGGCCGTTTCTGTAAATATCTCTGGTACAATTATATTCTGTGAGTTTCCTGAGCAGAGACAAGGCTGTCTCCTTCGGAATGTGGTTCTTGTATATGATCTTATCTTCCAGAGCGTCATAGATCGTCGCCCCATTGCAGCAGACGGCATACCGGACTCCCTCTAAATTTCTGATAAAATCAGGGATTGCTTTATAGATCCGTCCTGTGGCCGGCACAATATGTACGCCTCTTCTGGCTGCTTCTTCGAGCACTTCCCTCGTATGCTCCGAAATCTGCTTCTGGTCATTCAGCAAAGTTCCGTCTAAATCCATGGTTACCAACTTAATCTGGCTCATAACTGTCCTCCCTATGTAAAAAAGTAATGCTGTATCCGTATCTGCAGGCTCTCATTTCCCCTGTATACGTTAATATCCGGATAGTAGGTGCAAGTGATGTACTGCTTTCCCTCTCCCATCTTTTCACGGAATATATCTTCCTCTTCAAAGATCATGCCCGTCATTCTTGTTCCCCTGTCACTTAAAAGCGACAGCCGGATTACATTTCTATTATCGCCGAATACCTGGATTCTTTCAATGAAAAGTTTTCTGTGGGCGAACAAAGGCCTTTTATTTTCCTTCCCAAACGGCTCCAGCACTGCCATCTGGCGCACCAGTTCCGCAGAAATATAGTCAATCGGCATATCCACATCGATCGATACCTTTTTTATGAAATCATCCTCTTTAAGGTCACAGCAGCCATTGATCCGTCTGCGGAACTCCTCTACTTTCGACTCGTCTGACAGAGAGCACCCCGCAGCCATGGCGTGTCCCCCGAATCTGGAAAATACATCCCTTACCCCGTTCATAGCTTCAAACATGTGATAATTCTCTATGGAACGACCGGAACCTTTGATCCCTTCTCTTCCTTTGGTCAGTACAAAAACCGGCCTGTGTACTTTGTCTTTAATTCTCCCGGCAATGATCCCCGCGATGCTCTCATGGCAGTCCGGAAGATAGATCACGAGGACCTTGTCTTCCCCGTAGCCATTTTGTTCTATCTGATCCAGCGCTTCTTTGACTCCCTCGTTGGTCATTCCTTTTCTCTGGTCATTAAGTTCTTTTAATTCCTGAGCCGTCTCTTCTGCGGTAACCATATCCTTTTCCAGAAACAGCCTTAAAACCTTTTCCGCCGATTCCAACCTTCCGCTGGCGTTGATGCACGGGCCGATAACAAAACCTAAATGATAAGAATTGACCGGAGCCTCTTCCAGATTATGTGCCCTTAAAAGCGCCCTCAGACCGGTATTTTCCGTAATATCGATGCGCTTCAGCCCTTCTCTCACGAAAATACGATTTTCCTCCGTAAGGTCGACCACATCACAGACTGTGGCGATGGCCAAAAAACAGAGCAGCGGTTCCAGGTCCTTATCCTCTCTGCCCTCCATTTGATAAAGCGCTCTCATGAGCTGAAACGCCACCCCGGCCCCGCAGAGCTGTTTATAGGGGTATGCGCACGATTCCTGTTTCGGATTCACGACCGCATCCGCCAGAGGCAGCCTCTCCCTCTTTTTCCCTTCCTCCATTTGATACGGAACCTCATGATGGTCCGTGACAATGACTTCCATGCCCAGATCTTTTGCCTTTTTTACTGGATCAAAAGCGGCAATCCCATTGTCGCAGGTGATGATCAGCCCGACTCCGTCTTCTTTGGCGTTCACAGCCATCTCCGAATTCATTCCGTAGCCGTCCTGGATGCGGTCGGGAATGGTAAAATCCACAATCCCTCCGAGATCGCTGAGACTTTTCCACAAGATATAATTGGATATCACCCCGTCCACATCGTAGTCAGAGATGATCCTGATTTTTGTGCCCCCGCGGACCGCCTGATGAAGCAGTCTGCACGCTTCCTCTGCATCCTTCATCATGAACGGATCAGAAATATCCGAAAGCGTCCCGGATAAATACCTGCGTATCTCCTCCTCTCCCGTGATATCCCGGTTCCGGATCAGCCTGGCTATGACCGGATCGATGCCGAACTTCTCTCCGATCCGGACAAAGTCTGCTTTCTTCTTGCTGATAAACCATTTTTCCATAAGTAACTTTTTGTCCCCTTCTCGTGATGTAAGAAAACTGCAATCAAACTTCTTGTCTGATCACAGTTTTCAAATGTTCTATCGGATTCCTTTTTTCTTTTTCTTCTTCTTTTTCTTAGGCTTTGGTGACGCAGTCTCCTGTCCGTTCTGCACATCTGTTTTTTCTTCTATGGCAGCTGCCGCCGGCTGTTTCTTAAATCCTGTCTTCATAAAGTACCAGAGCGGTCCCGTGATACACACGGAAGAAAATGCTCCGCACACAACGCCGACCATAAGAGTCAGGGCAAACTGGCGGATGGATGACACTCCCATAATAAACAGCACAAACACCATAATAAACGTAGTGAGCGACGTGTTGATGGATCTGGTCAGCGTCTGGATGATACTCTTATTCACAATGCCTTTCAGCTGTGTATTGTCCGCCTCCTGCATATTCTCCCGGATACGGTCAAATATGACGATGGTAGAGTTGATAGAGTATCCGATGATCGTAAGCATACATGCGATAAAGGTTCCTCCGACGGAGAGCCTTCCGATTGAGTATGCTGCAAAGACGATAAGCACGTCATTCAGCAGTGCAATGATGGCACTGGCTCCAAATTTCACATCCTTAAACCGGATGGCGATATAGATCAGCATACAGATACTTGCGATCACCACGGAGACGATCGCATCCCTCTGCATTTCATTGCTGATAGTAGAACTTATATTTTCAGTGGCAACGGATTTCGCCTTAAAATCTTTTTTCATGGTGCTCTCGATCTGCTTCCGCTGGCTTAAGTTCAGCTCCACAGACTTGATCACCATCTGATTATTTGCTTTTACTTTCTGTCCCTGGACTGAAGTGGATTTGCTTACTTTTTCGTAAGCGGATACGACCTTCTTCTCGAGACTGTCATCTACTTTCACACTCTTATCAAATGTGATCGTAGAAGAGGTTCCTCCGGAAAATTCCAGATCAAAATTAAGCGGTGCTCCGATCTTTGACTTGTTGATCGGAAGGAACGCCAGACCCACAACGATCACAAGCAGCGCTGCCGCCATGCACCGTCTGCTGACTCCGATGAAATCCCGTTCTTTTAAAGCTCTCGCTTTTCCATAGAGTTTCGGACTCCTAAGGCCAAACTTGTATGCGGCGGTAACTAAAAATCTGCTGATGACCAGAGCTGTAAACATTGAAATCAGGACACTCATACCCAGTGTCTGAGCAAATCCCTTGACCGTTCCGGTCCCCTTAAACCAGAGGACTGCCACGGCAATCAGAGTCGTTACGTTTCCGTCGATAATAGCCGATGCGGCCTTATGGAATCCTGACTTAATCGCAGTTCCCACATTTTTGCCAAGCGCCACTTCTTCCTTAATTCTGGAATAAATGATGACATTGGCATCCACAGCCATACCGATACCGAGTATGATACCGGCCAATCCCGGAAGGGTCAGCGTCACATTGAATCCATTCAGCGCCAGCAGCGTCATAAGCACATAAATGGCCAGCGCAAGACATGCGATCACTCCCGGAAGATAATACAGGGCGATCATCAGGATACAGACGAGTGCAAATCCGATGGCGCCGGCTTTGACACTTGTCTGAATAGCATCCACTCCTAATTTGGCGGAAACCACATTGGAGCGCAGTTCCTTTAATTTTACCGGAAGTGATCCAATACGGATAGAAGATGCCAGATTTTCGGCCGCTTCATAACTCTCCATTCCTGTTATGCTGCATTCCCCTTTGGTAATGACGGTCTGCACATTCGGTGCGCTGATGATCTGGTTGTCATATATAATATAGATGGGTTTGCCCACATTCTTCTTTGTGGCATCTGCAAATGCCTTAGTTCCTTTTTTGTCAAACTCCAGGGCTACGACATAGTCCTTGGCCCCATTGTCTCCCTCAGTTGTCTGAGCTTTTGCGGATTTGACGTTATTTCCTGTCAGGACCGTCTTCATGGATTTGCCGTCCTGGACCATGAATGCCAGAGTTCCCGGCTGTCCCAGTTCATCCAGGATCTTATTGGCGTCTGTCACACCCGGGATCTCGATGTTGATTCTGTTTTTACCCTGGCGGTAGACTTCAGATTCTGTACTGTACCCTTCCACACGTTTCTGAAGCTTGTATACCGTATCGTCAATGTTTTTATCAGATACATTTTTGCCGTCCACTTCATAGGTAATGCTGACTCCTCCGGCCAGATCCAGACCCAGTTCGATGTTTTCTGCACGGCCGATCTTATTTTTCCCAAGCCCTTTTGCGGTGATAAAAATTCCAAACGCACACAATGCGGCCAGCAGGATTATCCCGGCAGCGTATCTTCCCTTCTTATTTTTGTTCGTCTTCATAAGTTTTCTGCTCCTTTATTCTTCACTCTGATCAGCCAATGCGGCCTTTATCATCAGTGCACACTCCACTCGCTTTCTCTCCAGCTGACAGCCCACTTCATAGGTACCGTTGATCGTACCATTCAGTTTATGAGAGTTCGCACTGCATCCCCCGCTGCAGTAAAATCTGGCGAAGCACTCCCGGCAGTCTTCTTTCGAGTAAACACTGGTCTTCTTAAACTCAGAGACAATATCACCGCGGGTGACTCCGTCAAACACATTTCCTACACAGAACTCATCTTCCCCCACGAACTGATGACACGGATACAGATCTCCCCATGGCGTCACCGCGAGATATTCGGTTCCCGAACCGCACCCTGAAAGGCGTTTTGCCACACAGGGACCTCCGGTCAGATCGATCATAAAGTGGAAGAACGTAAAGCCCTTTCCTTCCTTCTCCCTCCGGATGATTTCTTTTGCCAGAAGATCATATTCTTCCATGATCTTCGGAAGATCGGCTTCTTTGATCGTGTACCGCTCTTCTTCGGGTCCTACCACAGGTTCCACGGAAATCTGGTCAAATCCTTCGTCCGCCAGATGCAGTACATCTTTTGAAAAATCCAGGTTGTCATGGGTGAAAGTGCCTCTCACATAATAACTTTTTCCGTTTCGCATCTCTGCAAATTTTTTAAATTTATCAATGATCAGATCGTAGCTGCCCTTGCCGTTTCTTGTAGGCCTCATCTTATCATGGACCTCTTTCCGCCCGTCAATACTGAGGACCACGTTGGCCATCTCACGGTTTGCAAACTCCATCACTTCGTCATCCAGAAGGACGCCGTTGGTCGTCAGAGTAAACCTGAACTTTTTACTGTGCTTCTCCTCCAGAGACCTGCCGTAAGCCACCAGCTGCTTTACGACCTCAAAGTTCATCAGCGGCTCTCCTCCAAAGAAATCCACTTCCAGGTTTCTCCTGCTGCCTGAGTTTTCAACGAGGAAATCCAATGCCTGTTTTCCTACTTCGAAACTCATCATCGAACGATCTCCGTGATATTCTCCTTCTTCAGCAAAACAGTATCTGCACGCTAAGTTACAGTCATGAGCGATATGCAGGCAGAGTGCTTTGACCACGGTTGGACGCCTTTTGAACTCCGTTATGTAATCCTCATACTCGTCCTTTGTAAAGAGTGCTCCTTCGCTCTCCAGACGCCTGATTTCCTCATAGACTTCCTCGATCTCCCCGGCTTCGTATCCGGAAAGCTCTTCTTGTATTTCCTTTAAAGTGCGGGTGCCGTAAAGTCCGATGACGTCATAGCTCAGATCATCCACGACGTGGACTGATCCGCTTTCCACATCCAGCACCATATTATATCCATTATTTTTGTATTGATAAACCACGCTGCTTCTTCTCCTTTATCTGTCCTTAACGAAAAGAGACGGTTCAAAAAGGAACCGCCTCTCATTCTTCTGCTCTTTCCCGCCGTGGGTTATTTGCTGTGTTCGCAGCTCTGGTTTCCTACGGTGCAGGATGTCTTGCATGCTGACTGACAGGATGTCTGGCACTCACCGCATCCGCCTTTCTTTACTGTGTTCTGCAATGTTTTATTCGTTAGAGTCTTAATGTGCTTCATGCCAAGTTCCTCCTTCAATATGAATCTCTCTTATTCCCTTTTTAACTTGCCCATTATATCATATTCATTTCGGAATTACAATAAGTTCTTCAGTTCATCGTAGAGGTGATCCGGGACCTTTAAACTGCCCCGTCCCGTCCCGATCTCAATGTCCGGTTTATTGCTGCCGTGAAAGTCCGAGCCTCCTGTGGCCAGCATCCCATATTTCCTGCACCACTGCCTGAGTTTCACCGTCTGTCCGTGATGATGGGATGAGTGATAGACTTCAATTCCCCCCAGCCCGAAAGAGATCAGCTCCCTGATCAGCTCCTCTAACTCCGCGTTGGAAAGATGATATTGGAACGGATGCGCCAGTACCGCAGTACCTCCTGCATCTTTGATCAGCCTGACCGCATCCGCGGGCGCAAAATAAGGCTTCGGAATATAATATCTGCATCCGTCTCCTACATACTTTTTAAATGCCTGCTCCTTATTGGCACAGTATCCTTCCTCGATCAGCACTCTTGCAAAATGTGCCCTGGTGATCACGGTCTGTTCGTTGCCGTGCAGAAGTTTTTCAAGCGTCATTGGTATCCCGTCCTCACGAAACTTTTCAATCATAGAAAGATTTCTCTGCCTTCTTCCTCTCCGCAGACCCTCCAGTGTGTTTAGTAAGTTCTGATTACAGATATCAATATGATAGCCCAGTATGTGAATCTCGTGTTTTTCCGCCTCACATGAAAGCTCAATTCCCGGCATAAAATGAATGCCTGTAAGTTCTCCCGAATGAAGGATCGGCGGAATTCCTGCGACTGTATCGTGATCAGTGAGTGCGAACGCATAAAGTCCCTTTTCTTTTGCTGCACGCAGCACCTCTTCCGGTTTCAGTGTACCGTCCGAGGCATCCGAGTGCAAATGTAAGTCAATCATCGTCTGTCCTTTCTCCCTATGTGTCATAGAATGACCCTCTCCTGCATAAAATCTTACTAAAAGGAGGCATCCCATGGAAAATAAAAATATCGGTATTTCAATCTTAAAAAGCTTAATCTTCTCCTACATATTGACAGGAATTATTCTATGTATTCTGGCTTTTATTATGTATCAGACCGAAGTCAGCACAAAAGTCGCAAACCTTGGCGTAACCTTTACCTATGTGGCTGCGTCTGTATTTGCAGGGTTTATCATCGGCAAACGAATGGGAAAGAGAAAATTTCTCTGGGGCCTGGCCGTGGGCCTTCTGTACTTTGCCGTACTCTTTCTGATCTCCCTTCTCCTGGATCAAAACCAGGCACTGATGAGCGGAGAGCGCATCACCGCAATGCTTCTGTGCGCAGCCGGAGGAACCCTGGGCGGAGCCCTGGCATAATCTTTTACCGCCGGCAGCGGGCTTTAAGCCCCTGCCGGTATCTTCCATACTTCCTCCGCAATTCTCTTCATATTCCTGATCTTTTCCCACTGCTGTTCATCTGTCAAAAACCTCTGCTGTTCTTCTGATGCAAACCCGCACTGCGGACTTAAGCAAAGCTGAGTCAGCGGAACATAAGACGATGCCTGCAGAATTTTCTTTTGAATTACATCATCCTTTTCCATCACAGGAGACCTGACAGATATTAATCCAAGTGCAACCTTTTGATTCTTTATGTATCTGAGCGGCCTGAAATCCCCTGACTGTCCGCTGTCATTATATTCCAGAAAAAATCCGTCCACAAGACAATGACCGAATAACTGCTCTGCCACTGCCTCATAGCTTCCTGATATCATACGGGCAGAATAAAAATTTCCCCGGCAGACATGAAGCGTCACCGTCATATCCTCCGGTTTTACCCTCAGCACCTGATTGATCAGCCAGACATATCGCTCTGACAGTTTCTCTGTGTCAATCCCCCTGCTTCGGTAAACCTCCCTCCGTTCCCAGGAACAAAATTCTCCCCATGAGACATCGTCAAACTGAAGGTATCTGCAGCCTGCATTGTAAAAAGCCCTCAGAGCTTTCTGGTAACTCCTGATGATATCTTCAAACAAAACTTTCTCATTCCTGTAAATTGGAATTGGCTGGTATGACTCAGGATGTACACAGCAGATTAAATGGAGCATCGCCGGTGACGGAATCGTCATCTTAGCCGCCGCATCCCCGGAAATTGACTTTAGAAACCGGAAATGGTTTAAAAACGGATGATTGCCGAAGCTGATCCTGCCGCAGACTGCGAGCGTCTCCGGCTCCGTCTCTTCTTCCCTGAAAATGTCCGGTCTCCGTTTATATTTCTTTCTCTCGATTCCGTTCAAATACCAGAGAAAATCCAGATGCCACCATCTTCTGCGCAGTTCTCCGTCGGTAACCGCCTTAAGCCCCGCTTCCTTCTGTTTTCTGACCAGTTCCCTGACCGCCTGATTTTCAATTCTCTTTAATCTTACGGCACTCATATCACCTTGTTTGTACTGTCTTTTAGCAGCTTTCAATGTCTCTGTGCGCAAAAAGCTGCCAACGATATCATAATAGTAGGGAAACGATGTCCTGTCCATGATCAATCCTCCTGGATGCATTTCATAACCAATGTCTTTTGAGTCATTCCTTCTTAAAGCCGTCCTCTTTGGTACAGAAAAGACGGCGCAAAAAAGCGCCGTCCCCCAATATTAATCTTCTTTTGTTCCCTGATTCGGTTTCTCAACCTGAGAAATAGCAGCACGTTCCATAGGAATACGGCAATGTTTGTCATTTCCGAATTCTACAACGATCGTTTTGTCATCTACGACATCCACGACCACACCATAGAAACCACTGATGGTAAGTACACTGTCCCCAACTTCCAGAGAAGCTGCTAATTCCTTCATCTGCTGGTCTTTTTTCTTTTGCGGACGGATCAGTAAGAAATACATACCTCCGAACACAATAATGAGCCACAGAATCATACTAAATTGTGATTGCATTTGTTCTTTTTCCTCCATTTAAAATAATAATATATCAAATTCAATTTCTTGAATCCTGATCACTTATTTTCCATACCGGAAAGCTTTCTCTCTTTGTACTCTCTGTACTGCCCCTGTTCAATGGCATCCCGGATCTCTTCCATCATTGTATTATAAAAATATAAGTTATGCAAGACACACAGTCTCATACCCAGCATTTCTTTTGCCTTGAGCAGATGTCTGATATAAGCCCTGCTGTAACTTCTGCACGCCGGACACTGGCAGCCTTCTTCTATAGGCCTGTGATCCAGCTCATACTTTTTATTGAACAAGTTCATCTTGCCGTGGTTGGTATAGACATGTCCATGCCTGCCGTTTCTTGTCGGGTAAACACAGTCAAAAAAGTCTACTCCCCGGTCCACCGCTTCCAAAATATTGGCGGGAGTGCCTACTCCCATCAGATAAGTAGGTTTTGCTTCCGGAAGATACGGGACGGTTTCATCCAAAATACGGTACATCTCTGCGTGGGATTCCCCTACCGCCAGACCTCCCAGTGCATAGCCGTCAAGGTCAAGCCTGGAAATCTCTTTTGCATGAGAGATACGGATGTCCTCATAAGTTCCCCCCTGATTGATTCCAAACAGCATCTGATGCGGATTCACCGTATCCGGCAGACGGTTCAGACGGTCCATCTCTTTTTTACAGCGGTATAGCCATCTGGTCGTACGGTCCACAGAATCCTGCATGTACTTTCTCTCCGCAGGATGGGGCGGACACTCGTCAAAAGCCATAGCGATAGTAGATCCCAGATTAGACTGGATCTGCATACTCTCCTCAGGTCCCATAAAAATCTTTCGCCCGTCGATATGGGAAGAAAAAGAAACACCTTCCTCCTTTATCTTACGCAGCTTGGCCAGGGAAAAGACCTGAAATCCCCCCGAATCTGTAAGGATCGGGCGGTCCCAGTTCATAAACTTATGAAGGCCCCCGAATTCCTTGATCAGCCGGTCCCCCGGCCTCACATGGAGATGATAGGTGTTGGAAAGCTCCACCTGGGTTCTGATCTCTTTTAAGTCATCTGTGCTCACCGCACCCTTAATCGCAGCCACTGTCCCCACGTTCATAAAAACCGGGGTCTCTATCGTCCCATGGACAGTTGTAAACCGCCCTCTTTTTGCTTTACCGTCTTTTTTTATTAACTGATACATATATTCACCATTACCCGTATATTTTTTTTACAGAGTCCATACTGGCACTCAGATTCATAAGCAGCCCGTCTGCAATCGTGACCGCCGCCATGGATTCAACCACTACCACAGCTCTCGGAACAATCATCGGATCATGTCTTCCCCCGATGGAAAGGTCGAAATCTTTCCCGTCTTTTCCTGCTGTGGACTGAACCTTGGCGATAGACGGAGTCGGCTTGACTGCTGCCCGGAACACGAGAGGGCTGCCGTCACTGATGCCTCCCAGAACTCCTCCTGAGTGATTTGTCTTTTTTACAAATCCGCCTTCCCGATATTCATAAGCGTCATTATTCTGTGATCCGCAGGAGGAAGCAGCCGCAAAACCATCACCAATCTCAAATCCCTTTACGGCACCGATCGAAAGCACCGCCTTGGCCAGATTGGCATCCAGCTTTTCAAACACCGGATCACCAATGCCAGGCTTTAACCCTTGTACGGTGCACTCGATAATCCCGCCCATAGAATCCTGTTCTCTCATCATGCGGTCCGCATATTCCTGCACTTTCAGTGCTGCTTCTCTGTCGGGCATGTAAAACGGATTCCGAAAAATCTCTTCCAGGTCAAATCGCTTCTCGTCTGCCGTAATGCCGCCAATCTCTTTTGCATATGCCGTTACCGTAATTCCAAGTTCCTTTAACAGCTTGACAGCCACTGCTCCGGCAGCCACACGGCCGATGGTCTCTCTGCCGGAAGACCTTCCCCCGCCTCTGTAATCCCTGATTCCGTATTTGGCATCATAAGTATAATCCGCATGTCCGGGCCGGTAAACATCTCTGATCTGGCTGTAATCTCTGGATCTCTGGTTCTTGTTATAGACTGCCATAGAAATGGGAGTTCCGGTTGTTTTTCCTTCAAAAACTCCGGACAGGATCTCTGCCTGATCATCCTCTTTCCGGGGTGTCGTATATTTTGACTGTCCCGGTTTTCTGCGGTTTAAATACTGCTGAATATCCTCTTTTGAAATAGGAAGTCCGGCCGGGCATCCATCTACGACGACTCCAAGCCCCTCTCCATGGGTCTCCCCCCACGTTGTAATTCTGAATAATGTGCCAATGCTTGAACCTGCCATCTTTTGATTCCTCTCTGATTATAACTTAAGATTTGCCAGTAAGTCTCCAAGGCTGGTCTGTGCCTTTTCCTCTTCTTTATATTCGATCCCGGTCTCGACTTTTTCAGCTTCTCTGGATTCCTCCAGTGCCTTCATGCTGAGACTGATCTTGTTGTCGGCAATTTTTAAAACTTTTACTTTGACCTTCTGTCCTTCTTCTACCATTTCTTTCGGGCTTTTTATTCTTTTTTCGCTGAACTGTGATATATGGATCAATCCGCTGAGTCCATCGCCAAGATCCACAAACGCACCATACGGCATGATATTTTCGACAGTGCCTTCCAGCACCATGCCGGGACGCATCATCGCCATCTTGTGGTTCAGCTCTTCCTGAGCTTTTGCCTTTTCCACTTCTTTGGCTGAGAGTACAAGTTTGTTCCTGCTCTCATCTACGGTAATGATCTTGGCCTCCACTTCTTTTTTGAGCCATGTGTTCAGGTCTTCCACATAGTTTAAGGAAAGCTGGGAAGCCGGGATAAACCCACGGATTCCTTCTACATATACAATCACTCCTCCGTTGACAACTCCGCCCACAGTGAGACTGAGAACCGTCTCCTCTTCCATAAGCTTCTGGAGGCGGTCCCAGGCCAGAACCTGATTGGCTTCCCTTTTAGACAGCACAATATTCCCCTCACCGTCATCTACAGAAATAACCTTGGCCTTTACCCGGTCTCCCTCATTAAGAGCTTCTGTCAAAGTAACATTTGGATCATCACTGTATTCAGAAGCTTTCAGGATACCCTGAGCATAATATTTTAAATCGATGACTGCCTCTTCGTCGCTGACGCTCAGGACATCACCCTCAACTATATCTCCCTCATCCATCTTACGGAAGGATGCTTCCAATTCATTCTCATACTGTTCCATTGTTTCTTTCATTTCTTCTGCCATTTTTAAATCTCCTTTCACGAAACCTCTGCATTAAGCCTCATTATAACACAGAATAAAGAAGATTTTAACTTGTTTCTTATGATTTTCGGCTTCGGAAAAAGAAAAATATGAGATAAACCGCAGTGAAGAAATAGATCCCGGAAATCACAAACCCAAATGGACGTTTTGATTGTCCTCTCTGTTTCGTACTGATCTGAAACTCCACTGTTCGGTCGGACTTAAGCCCCGACCTTCCCACAGCCTCAGCCTTTAGCCTGTGTTTTCCGTCAGTGCCGCACCGGATCACCGTTTGTCCGTCTGAAAACCTTATCTTCCTGCCGTCCATCCATAAACCGGTTATCCGGTCCAGGTCATCCTGAACTTTTACCTGGATCAGTTTTTTCTCCCGATAAGTATTTCCGTTTCTGACCCCGGATATGAGGATCACGGGAGGTTCCGCATCATAGTAAAAATCCAGCGGCTTCTCCAGTGTACTGACATGGCCGGTCATATCCTTTGTCTTCACTTTCACCTTGTTTGAACCGTTCTTTAAATATTTATTACTTACATAGATATAATCTCCCTCTCTCTCATAAGGTACGGTCCGGCCATTCACAATAAATTCTGTCACATAAGAAGGCACTACATTTTTCATCCGGAATCCAAATGATCCCTGATCCTTCTTTGAACCGCTTTTATACACGGTATTTCCGGCCGGTGCAATCTGTGTCCCCTTGCAGCTGACCGTAAAGAAAACTTTTTCTGATGCCTTATTTCCGGCACCGTCTCTGGCCCGAATTTCAGCACAATAGTATCCGTCTTCTGACAGCACCGGGTATGCTGATTTCTTGTTATCTCCCGGCTTTACATTCTCTCTCTTTAATAATTTTCCGTTTAAATACAGGGAAACTTCCGTGGGAGTATCATCCGTACAGATCACTTTGGCCTCCGGCGCAGAGTTATAGATTCCGAGAGAACTGATCCCTGTGACTTTAAGTTTTGGTTTCGTTTTATCTATGAAAAAATGCCCAACAGAAGCCTCTGCGGAATTTCCGGCCTGATCCCGGCATGAGACTGACAGCTTTTGCTCCCCTTCTTTTTCAAAATATATATCTGCTTTCAGCACTCCTTCTTTTACTGTTTGATTCACAACTTTCCCCGTAGTCTGCCACCGTATGCTCTCTGCATCCAGATAGGAATCTTTTATGGTCACCTTGAGTTTGCAGCCATCCTTCTCATATCGATTCACCGTTTTTCCTTCCAGGCTGATACGAGGCTTACTGCCGTCTATATAAATATTCTTTTTCCATTCTTGCTTTGAGATATTTCCTGCCTCATCCTTCTGAACCACTCGGATCTGGTATTTCCCTTCTTCAGAAAGCAAAAGACTGTTTTCTTCAATAGTTTTTTTCCTCCCCGTATCCAAATCCTTTGCTGTGATAAAGGTTTTTAGTCTGGGACCCTTTTTCTTCCTTTTCTCTGCACAGATCCTCACCTCTTTTTTGTGCCACTCTCCATCCGCGGAGCCGGGGCAGTTTACCTTTGGTTTCCCCGGCTGTTTATCCCAGAACTTCACAAAGACATTGGCAGCGGCACTCCGGTTCCCTGCCTTGGAAACCGCGCGCACTTTGTATCTGTGCATCCCGTTTGTCTTAACTGTAATACTGTCTCCCTCAGCTGCTTTCCACTCTCCCTGTTCTGATTCCAGGTATTCAAAGCCGGATCGTCCTGAAAAAGAGCTTCCCTGAGACAAATTTATATGCACAGGGCGGTTTGTCCATTTGCCCTGCATATAGGAACCCGTATCCGCCTCCGGCTCCTCCGGTTTTGTTGTTTCCAGACAAAATTCCTGAAGCATACTGGATTCACCATCATATTCCACACTGACTCTGTACCAGCCCTCCCTCCGAAAGATAACCCTGCCCTCTTTTTCTGACAGCCAAGTTATATTTCCTGCATCCCACTTTTCTTTACCATCGTTCCCTTCGGCGCGGCAGATTACTTTGTCCCTGTCTGCTCCTTCCTTCAGCAGAGTAATTTTTAGTTCCCGCTCCTTTGCTGTATAAGTTTCCTGCTTTCCATCCGCGAACTCCGCCCTCAAAAGAGATTCCTCTTTTTCTCCGCCAAAAACCGTGTATCCCGCCGCAGCAAACACGATCATAAACAGTCCTGCTATCTTTTTTCGATTCAGCATCTAATCATTTCCCTCCCCCAAAACAGCCCCTAGTTTCTGAAGTTCCGTACCCTCTCCTGCACCGAGTCCCTTTGCCCTGCGGTACATATCCTGTGCCATATCCCTCTTTCCTGCTTTTGCAAGATAAAAACCATATGCTATATATCCCTCAGGCCATCCTGAATACTGTCTGATCACTGCCCGGTGCACTTCCTCCGCACTCTTTTTTCTGCCATATACGGCGAGCAGTCCGGCCTTTTTCAGCTGCAACTCTGCCTTTTCCTTCTCCCGGTCCAGCATATCTGTGTACCGATCCGCGGCCTCTATCCATGGCTCAAGACCGCGGCTGTCTATCATACGCTCATAAAATGCCGCTTTTTCGTACAGTGCAGTCCTCTTTTCATCATTGTTCTCAGACAGTTTTTCCATGAGATCCGCCAGTTCCTCCTGCTTTTTCTCAGCATCTCCGTACTTCTTTAATTCCTGCTCCTTTTGCCGGCAAATCTGAAATAAAAGGTAAGCCTGCTGAAAATCTTCTGTTTTTTGCCCGCACCGGTCCAGAATTCTCCACAGCCTGTCTCCCTGACAGTTCTTTCCTGATAAAATCCCCGCAAGTTCTGTACAATCTTTTTGGGTGTCTGTGGGATGCTCCTGCATCGCCAGATACCGGTATGCCAAAACCGGGTCCGGCGGGAATCCTCCCTTTCCCTCTTTTCCCTGGAGATATAAAAGACCCATTCTGAATAAAAGTTTGTCCTTCCCCACAGCGTCAAAATCTTTAGACTCCACATACTCTGCCAGAACTGTAAGGCCTTCTTTTTCTCTCCCTGCAGACTGATAGTATCTCAGCAGCCGCTCATATGCCGCTGCCTGATCCGGTTCCCGATCCACCGCCAGCTCATAATACCGAACTGCTTTCATCGAAAATCTGCTCCCCGCCTTTGACCGTTCTTTTTCTGCTTTAGCTAGCAGCACAGCATATGCAGGCTGCTCTTTTTTGTATCCGGACTTCCAGCAAACGCCTGCCGCAAGAATCAAAGAAACTGCTGCCCCAGCCCAGACAGCGGCCCGCTTTCTTAAAACTCTCTTAAGCCCGCGTCTCACTTCTGATACTGTCTGATAACGGTCTTCCTTGTCCGTTTGTATACACTTTTTCAATACTCTCGCAAATCCCCTGGAAAACCCATAGTTTTTATCATCTTCCCATGGTTTTTTACCAGGGTGATGCCCTGTGGCCATGTGATATAGGGTCATGCCAAAACTGTAAATATCACTCTGTTCATCTGCATATCCGAGTCCGTCCATCTGCTCCGGTGCAGCATATCCGCAGGTCCCCAGCTTTTGATTCCCGTCCTTCCCCAGAACTGCCGTGCCATAGTCGATCAGAAAGAGCCTGCCTCTCCTCGTGATTATCAGATTGGATGGTTTAATATCGCAGTGGATCACCGGCGGAGATCTCCTATGAAGATAGTCTAAAATATCCAGCA
This sequence comes from Anaerostipes caccae L1-92, assembly GCF_014467075.1. Classification (NCBI taxonomy): domain Bacteria; kingdom Bacillati; phylum Bacillota; class Clostridia; order Lachnospirales; family Lachnospiraceae; genus Anaerostipes; species Anaerostipes caccae. The sequence continues at coordinate 989,559 of NZ_AP023027.1, read as the reverse complement.
GCTGTATGCCCCATACAGCTGTCCGGCGTTCGGGGATCTTCTCATGAAGCCTGATATACTCTTTTACTGAGATGCCCGGAATATATTCCATGAAAAGATCTAAGTGTCCGTCTTCCAATCTCCGTCCAAGATACTTCGGTATCCCCGGATGACATAATGACTCCAGTATCCGCGCTTCCCTGATCCCTTCCAAGAGCCGGCTTTCAAACCTTTTAACCGCTGTGTAGCTTGATTTCTCTTCATCCCAGGCTAAATAGATCTCTCCCTGTCCTCCCCTCCCCAACTGCTTTAAAAGTATACAGTTTCCTGCACAATCTCTGTCCATGTCAGGAAACTTTTACGACAATGCATGATAAGTTGTCCAGTTCCCCTCTTTCTTTTACTTTGTCAAAGCACTCTCTCACCCATCGTTTCATCTCATCTTTGGATGCTTCCACTTCGTAAATCTCCTCCTCCCTGAGCATGCCGTAGAACCCGTCTGTACAGAGCAGAAATTCCATCCCCGGCTTAAGTTTCCCGTTGTAACAGTCAATGGTGATCTCCTTTGTAACGCCAATACACTGCATCAGAATATGTTTTCTGGCATCTGTCCTCGCTTCCTCTATGGTCAGCAGTCCGCGGCTGACTTCTTCCTGGACCAGGGTATGATCCCTGGTGACATACTTCTGTTCCCGGTCAAACCAGTAGGCTCTGGAGTCACCGATGTTCAGAACAAAAAAACGGCGGTCTGCCGCAAAAAGAAGCGTCAGAGTACTCCCCATGGTGTCCCCGTATTCCCGGCTCAAAAGGATCAGCCGGTGATTGATCTTCTTGATGGCAGCCACCAGTTCCTTTTGAATCCTCATAATCTTCATCTTTTGTTTGAGGAGGACCGGGAGTGTGTGGGTAAACCATCGGTCCAGCGAACCTACAATATAACCGCTTGCGATCTCTCCTCTGCTGAGTCCTCCCATACCGTCGCACATAACCGCCATCAGTATCTGCTGTCCGCAGATCTCCTCTTCTTTCAGGAGATAAGAATCTTGATTGGAATCCCGGCCATTGCCCATATCTGTCATATCTACAATTTGAAACATAATGTAAATCCTCCTTTTATTTCCATTTATTAATCTTATTATACATATTTTTCCAGTACCAGTCAATTTATTTTTAAAAACTAATTGACTTTTTTTCCGGTCTATTATACCATTGTACTAGATACTTAATACAAGAAAGCGAGGTTTATTATGGCATGGGAATTATCTGATGACCGGCCGATTTATCTTCAGCTGATGGAACATATTCAAGGCGACATCCTTTCCGGTGTTTATCCTCTCGGAGGAAAGCTGCCTTCCGTCCGGGATCTGGCGGCCTGTGCTTCTGTGAATCCGAATACAATGCAGAAAGCACTGTCCGAACTGGAGCGCAGCGGCCTGCTCTATTCCCAGAGGACCAGCGGACGCTTTGTCACCGAAGATGAGCAGCTGATCCAGTCACTGCAGGCTTCGATTGCCGAAAAGGAAATTGCGGAGTTCCTGAAGAAGATGGAACGATATGGTCTGAAAAAAGAAGACATTATCAAACTAATAAGATAGCAATGAGAGGTATGTATATGAATTATATTCTTGAATGTAATAATCTTTCTAAGGTCTACTCAGGTTTTTTAGCCTTAGACAGACTCAACTTAAAAATTCCCTCCGGACGTATTATTGGTCTTTTAGGCCCCAACGGAAGCGGCAAGAGCACACTGATCAAGCTGATCAACGGCCTGCTGACAGCAACCGAAGGAGAGATCCTGTTTGACAGTCAGCCCCTGGGCATCCATTCCCGGGAACACATTTCCTATCTCCCGGACCGAATGTATCTTCCGGAGTGGATGAAAATCCATGAAGTATTTACCTACTTTGATGATTTTTATAAAGACTTCAACAAAGAAAAGGCGCTCTATATGCTGAAGGATCTTGGTATTGACGAAAATAAGCGCCTGAAAACATTGTCTAAGGGAACAAAAGAAAAAGTACAGCTCATCTTAGTCATGAGCCGGAATGCAAAATTATATCTTCTGGATGAGCCGATTGCCGGTGTAGATCCTGCTGCCCGTGATTATATTTTGAAAACGATTATTTCAAACTACAATCCGGATGCCAGCCTGATCATTTCCACCCATCTGATCAGTGACATCGAAACCGTCCTGGACGACGTCCTGTTTTTGCAGAACGGAAAGATCACTCTGTCTGCAACCGTCGACCAGATCCGGGAAGAGAAACAAAAATCTGTGGACCAGTTATTCAGGGAGGTATTCAAATGCTAGGAAAACTACTGAAATATGAATTGAAAGCCACCGCCCGGTATTTTGTGCCTCTGCTCGCAACATTCGGCGGGATCACACTGTTATTTAAACTGTTTATGATGATGATCGGGTTCGGCAATGATCCGCTGCGCATGACTTTCAGCATTTTTATTGTAACCATTTATGTGGTGGCCGTGATCGCTCTGTTCCTCATGTGCTTTATTATATCTTTTTACCGGTTTTATAAGAACTTTTATACCGATGAGGGATACTTAAGCTTTACGCTTCCTGTTTCCGTCAACCTCCAGATCCTGAACAAACTTCTGATCAGTATCTTCTGGTTTGTTATCTCCTCCGTCGCATTCATGTTCTCTATTTTTATCTTTCTGGCAGGTACACCGTACTGGACTGATTTCTGTCATGTGCTGTCCCTTTCATTCCAGGAATTTAACAAGATTGACCCGGGAATCAGATTTTTATTTATCACCGAGACTTTGTCTGCATTGATATTGAATGCCATATCATCACCATTGTTTATTTACCTTTGTATTACTATCGGAGGTCTTTTGCCGAATCATCGTCTGGGAGCATCCATAGGAACTTATTTCCTTGCAACTGCGGCGCTTTCACTTGTGACCAACATCTTCTCGTCCATCTTCCCGAACTTCATGAATTTTACCGGACTTGAGGAATTCTGCTACTATCTGATGCCTATGATGATCATCGGCAGCATCATAGAGATTTTCGTCTGCTTCTTCCTGACAAGATATCTCATGGAAAGAAAAACAAATCTCTGATCACACTATACTAAAAAGCCAGCAGGAAGTTTAATCCTGCCGGCTTTTATATTTTACTAATCACACTATTACGATTCTTCTTCTCTGACCATCTCAAGGTCTGCTTCCATGACTTTGATATCTCCCCGGATCTTTTCGATCAGATTAAACAGATCAATATATTCCGCTTCCGGATAATCCATATGAGACTCAAAATACTGCCGTCCAACCTGCTCATACAAATCATTTAATTCACGCTTTGCAACTCGGATGTCATTTTTAATCTTTGCCGTATCCGCTACTTCCCTTGCTTTTTTCGCCGCCGCTTTCCCAGTAGTCGTTATGGTCTGCTCGATCTTATCAAATAAATCCTTTGGCATAATTCACCGTCTCCTCACATACTTTTTCTTAAATTATACCTTAACACGCGAAGCGTGTCCACCCGTAGGGTATAAAATACGGGAGGCCCTGTGGGTATACCTTAACACGCGAAGCGTGCCCACCCATTGTAATTTTATCTCTTGGGCATTTCAAAGCCTTCCAAAGCTTTGTTCAGATAATCATTAAACGGTTTCATCTTACGAAAAACGTCCACTGCTCTGTCCAAAAATTGTTCCTCATTCAGGAGTTCCTCGTCTTTTATGAAATATTCCAGATACCAGCTTTTATTCTTCAGATATTCGGCCTGCGGATGATCCTTATCATAGCCTGCAGGCACATTTTTCAGCGCCGTGCCCTTTACAGCAAAACAGCTCTGAAACTCATCAGACCCGATGATTTGTTCCCACTCCTCAGGATGTTTTGAGAGATAATCCCTCACCATCCTTGTAGCGTCTTTAAACATATCCGCAAATAAACCTCCGCCTAAAAAAGACTGATCCCCCGGCCGGATCATAATATAATATCCGACAGGAACCGGCAGTTTGCCTCTTAATGAAATGTGAGCGCGGAAACAGGGATTATACGGAGACTTATCACGGCTGAACCTAGTGTCCCTGACCAGTTTGAATGTGAGTTTTTTAGGAATATTCCCAAGGATGCTGCTGTCATTTTCCCCGATTCTCAAAATCAGCTCCTGAATAAGCGACTCAAATTCAGCATTGGCCTCTCGGTACTCTTCTTTATGCTCATGATACCACTCCCGGTTATTATTCCGGCTGAGTTCCGATAAATAATTTAAAATCAGTTCCATATTCATATCTAATACCTCCTCACGATTCTTTCACGACAGAAAACGAAGCAGAATCCAGAAACTCCCTGATAAACTGTTTCATTTTCTCCGGTGATCCATAGGATTTGCAGAAAGAAAACTTCATTGACAAGTCGTCAATATCTTCCATAGCATCCTTTACATGAAACATTGTCTGCTCTGAAATTTCATCTGCCGCCGTATATTGAAGCCTGCCCGGGTCCAGACGGTGATTCTTTATGGCATAGTTGAGCCTGTCTCTGCACCTGCATGTCCCCCGTCCAAATTCGCCGCAGTAGTGATCGAGGAAATCTGCCACTTTGCTGCGTATCCTGGAAAGTCTCTTTCGGTATGCTTCCGGTGTCAGGCCAAGGATATCACCTGCGATACGGCTGTCCAGTTTAAACATTGTCCCCAGAATAAAAATACATCTGCTCTCGCTGTCGAGACACTGCAGCAGCACATTGGTACATGACATTTTCAGTTCCTCTTCTAAAATAGATTTCTCCACATTCTGTGTCAGATCAGGAATATCGCGGATCTGAGCATTTTCAATATCATCCCCGTAAAACTCCAGGCTCAGAGGACTGTTGGCAAACATATGTTTTTTGTAATCTTTCAAATGATTTACCGCTATCCTGTAGACCCATGTAGAAAAAGCACTCTCTTTTCTGAACGATGACAAGTGGGTGATGACTTTCACTATGATGTCCTGTGACGCATCCTCTGCATCCGCAAAAGTCCCAAGCATCCTGAGAGAAAGATTGAAGATCAGGTCCTGTACGCTCATGATCACTGTTTCCAGAGATTTTTTGTCTCCGTCTACGGCTTTGCCGATAAGCAGTTCAAGTTGTTGATTTGTTATCTTATCCATAAATTTTACCTCCTGCTGTATTAGACTACAAAAATACTTTTTTGTGACAAAAAATACGGCAGAGAATTTAACTCTGCCGTATTTTAATCATCTTTATCTTAAATATTCAGGATTTTTTTCACTTCTTCTTCCATAGCCGCCGTCTCACAGACTGTGTCGTGGAGGATCGGAGCCGTCCTGATCTCCTCGATGGCATTCGGAACAGCCACACCGGAAATTCTATGTAACTCATCCACTAGTTCAAAATCAGACTTTACATCATATTTTGGATCGATGGCATTCATTACGCTTCTGGTAAACTTATACGGGCTTGCGGTGGAGGCTATGACTGCCGGTGTCTTATCACCGCTGTCTTTCACATATTTGTCATATGCCACGGATGCCACTGCCGTATGGGTATCCAGTACATAATGTTCTGACTCATAGACCTGTCTGATCTTCTCCATAGTCTCTTCTTCTGTGGCATAGGCCCCGAAGAACTCTGTGAGCTGGTCTCTCATCTCCTGTGTGATCTCATATGCACCGTCTTCTGTCAGGGCATTCATAAACTTCGCACACTGTTCGGCATCATTTCCTGTAATTCTGTAAATCAAACGCTCCAGATTGCTGGAAATCAAAATGTCCATAGAAGGAGATGATGTCACAACAAACTCACGCTTTCTGTCATATTCTCCGGTCTGGAAGAAATCAAACAAAACTTTATTCTCATTGGACGCACAGACAAACTTTCCGATCGGAATTCCCATCTGTTTTGCATAAAACGCTGCCAGAATATTTCCAAAGTTTCCGGTAGGCACTACGACATTCATCGGATCTCCTGCCTTTACTGCACCATTTTTCACCAGATCCGCGTAGGCTTTTACGTAATATACGATCTGAGGAACCAGACGTCCGATGTTGATTGAGTTTGCAGATGAAAACTGATATCCGTTCCCATCCATCACTGCGGCCAGTTCCTTGTTGGAGAACATCTTTTTCACTCCGGTCTGGGCATCGTCAAAATTACCTTTGATGCCGATAACGTAAGTGTTTTCACCCTTCTGAGTCAGCATTTGCTTTTCCTGAATCGGGCTGACCCCGGATTTCGGGTAAAAGACAATGATTTTCGTTCCCGGCACGTCTGCAAAACCGGCCAGAGCAGCTTTGCCCGTATCTCCGGAAGTGGCTGTCAGGATCACAATTTCATTTTCCACATGATTCTTCTTTGCGGAAGTAACTAAAAGATGCGGGAGAATGGAGAGAGCCATATCCTTGAATGCGATGGTGGAGCCGTGGAACAGCTCAAGATAGTATACGTCCCCTGCTTTTACGATCGGGGCGATCTCCTCTGTGTCAAACTTACTATCATAAGCATTGGCAATACAGGTCTTTAACTCTTCCTCTGTAAAATCTGTGAGAAATTCCTTCATAACCGCATACGCAATGTCCTGATAAGTCATTTCTTTCAAATCTTCTACCGAAACCTGAAGCTTTGGAATAGAATCCGGCACAAAAAGTCCTCCGTCATTCGTCAGTCCCTTAAGGATCGCTTCAGAAGCAGATGCCGTCTCTTCCCTGTTTCTTGTACTACGATAAACTAAATTCATAATTACCCGCCTTTTCCCTGGTTTATAATCTGCAAGGCCGTAAATGAGGCCTATTTTTTCTTTGGCTATGATTATAGCATACTTGTGAATTGCGGTCTAGCACGAAATACTGTACATTCTGCCGTTTTTTGTACCGCTCATCCCTGCAAACCGCCTACTCTTCCATGACATAAGCAAGCATCAGTTTCACTCCGCTTTCCAGTGCTTTTTCATCCATATCAAATCTGCTGTGGTGATTGGGAAACTGATCTTTACCCCCGCCCACAAATGCAAACGCTCCCGGAATCGTCTTTAAATAGTTGGAATAATCTTCTCCGAGCATCATCGGAGGCACATGCACAAAATCTTTCTCGGAAAAAATCTTTCCTGCTCCCCGCATGGCTCTCTCCACCGTCGGTTTCCCGTTGACCAGAGGCGGATGGCTGGACGGCGGATAATCTACGGCCGCTTCTCCTCCCAGCTGACCGGCTGTTCCCACGGCGATTTCGATGACCCGTTCCTTCACCATTTTTTCAGTCTCTTCCGAAAATGTCCGGACTGTTCCCTCGATTCTGGCAGAGCCGGATATGACATTCCTGGCTGTACCTGAGATCATCTTTCCCACGGTAACTACAGCCGAGTCCAGAGGATCGGTATTTCTGCTCACGATCGTCTGAAGGTTCATGACTGTGGCCGCAGCGATTACCGATGCATCTGTACAAAGATGCGGTTTTCCGGCATGACCGGATTTTCCTCTGATGTCTATAGAAAACCAGTCCGTGGCAGCCATTCTCGGCCCCGCCTCCAGTGAAATCTTCCCGGCTTCGATTCCGGAAAAAATATGGAGTCCGAATATTTCTTTTACGTCTTCTAAAAGCCCTGACTCCAGAACCAGTTTTGCTCCCTGGGCAGTCTCCTCCGCCGGCTGGAAAACAAGAAATACTTTTTTTGATAATTCCTTTTCATGCTTTTTCAGAATACCGGCTGTGCCCAAAAGAATGGCTGCATGCCCGTCATGTCCGCAGGCATGCATATATCCCTGATGTTCTGACCCAAAAGAACATCCTGTCTCCTCTTCTACTTTTAATGCATCAATATCGGCCCTTAGTGCAGCAGCTTCCCTGCCCTTCCCGATCTCCGCCACAATGCCGGTGGGATACAGCGGCTTATAGGATATCCCCATGGCATCCAGCTGCCGCTTGATATAGGCTGTAGTCTCATATTCTTCAAAAGCCGTCTCCGGACATCGGTGAAGATCCTGCCTGTACTTTACGATCTGCTCTCTGGCCTGGTTTACTTCCTGAATGATATTCATTTTCTGCCCTTACCTCTTTCCGAAAACATTTTTGATCAGATAAATAAGAAGGAGGATCATAATGATCGGTCCGATAAACCGCAGCGCTACGGCGAACATACTTCCAATCAGTATGATGACAATGATCACTGCTGCCAGACACCCAATCTTCGTCAGAAAAGAATCAAACACAAAAACTTTCGGAGAACCTTCCTCTTCATTCACCTGCTCTTCATAGGTATCTTCATAATAGATCTGCTCCCCGCCCTTTGTCTCGATAATGGATTTTGCAATCAGCCTTGGGCTGCCGAGTTCTTCCAAGATCTCCTGCTCGCTTCTTCCATCTGCCTCCTGGCGGCTGAAGTAATCTCTGTAATAGGAAATGGAATCCTCAATTTCACTCATCGGCACCTGTCCCTCCAGCGCTTCCCGGAGTTCCTTTAAAAACTCATATTTCGTCATCGTATGTCTCCTTTAGCTTCTTTCTCTTTCTGAATTTTAATACAGGACCTCTGCCTCACTGAGCACACAGAAACGGCCGTCTTTTACTTCTGCCGTACTAATGGAACAATTCTTCAGCTTGGGCCCCTTCCAAAAGTCTCTCACATCTCTCTTATACATGTTTGTCAGCATTCCGTGAATAAACGCCCCATGTGTAAATAAGATCACACTCTCTGCTTCTTTTTCCATCGGGAGAATAAATTCCTCCAGAAATATTTTCGACCGCTCTACGACCTGTGCCGGGGTTTCCGCACCCTCGATCAGCGTCATCTTATGCGGACGGTCAAAAAAGTCCAGAATGGGTTCTTTTTTTTCGTATAATTCATTCAGATCGGCCCCTTCATACGGTCCAAAATTGGCCTCTTTCAGGCGTTCGTCCTCGATGAGCGGGATATCTCTTCCCGCAAGTACGATCTCTCCTGTCTCCCTGGCCCTGCTGAGCGGACTCGTATAGGCTGCGTCGAATCTGAAATCTTTCAGAGCCTCACTCGTGAGCCTGGCCGCCTCTCTGCCTGCCTCATTCAAATCAATGTCCGACTGTCCCTGAATTCTGCGTATTTTATTCCATGAAGTTTCTCCATGCCTCATCATGTATAATTTCAATAAGATTCCTCCTCACCTTAATTTTAATATTATATCCGTCAAAAACTATTTTAACGTATTTACCGGCTTTACACCATAGCCTTTTCTGGACTTTTACAGCCTCACACTGTATGAACCGTCTTCAGACATACACAGATTACAATAAATTCTTAAAAAACTATAGCATTTTTATCTTATTTTGCTATACTAAGTGTATGAAATGTTACCTATCCTAAAACGATACGGAATAAATCAAGAGAGGACAACTTATGAAGATTGAAATTGGAGACAAGATCACCCTGTCAGAAGAGGTTACTGACGAACTGACTGCCGCCCACTGGGGGAGCGGAAGCCTTCCTGTGTATGCCACACCTGCCATGACACTCCTGGTAGAAAGAGCTGCCGTAAAATTATTAGAGGGAAAGCTGGATGAGGGCATGACCACAGTCGGCACCAATTTAAACATTTCCCATGTGTCTGCCACTCCCGTAGGGTGCCAAGTCACCTGCCAGTGTCACCTGACAGAGATCAACCGGAAGAAATTAGAGTTTCAGGCGGAAATTATGGACAATAAAGGCCGGATCGGCATCGGCACACACGAGCGCTATATCGTGGCCGCAGATTCATTTTTAGATAATGCAAAACAAAAATTAAATTAAACATTCATCAAAAAACGTCAATCCTTAAGTTCGGATTGACGTTTTATTATATTCTGTGATAATTGTCTTAAATCTTAATGTTTTCCTTTTAAGATCGGAGATATCCTCTTATATACCAAAAATGTAATTACAACGCTGAACATTCCTTTTACGAAGGTAAACGGCATGTTAAACCAGATCAATGCATCCCATAAGTTTCTGACATTGTGGTTGATCGCCTGGTAAGCTCCGATAATTGCTTCCATCGGCATGAAGTTTTCATAGACCGGATAGACGATAAAATAGTTGGAAAACACACTCACCACTGCCATTATGACAGCACCTGTCAGGGCACCGATCAGTGCTCCTTTCTGTGATTTGTTTCTCTTGTAGATCAGACCTGCCGGAAGTACAAAACAGACTCCAAGAATGAAGTTGGAAATCTCCCCTACCCCGCCGGACGTAGTGTGCAGAAGATTTACAATATTTTTAATAAAGCACACTGCGATGCCTGATACCGGCCCCATGGAAAATGCGGCGATCAGAGCGGGAAGTTCTGAAAAGTCCATCTTAATGAACCCCGGCATGATAAACGGCACGCTGAATTCAAAAAACATCAGAATTGCGGCCAGCGCTCCAAGCATGGCGGTCACTGTGATCTTTCTTACATTTACTTTACTCACTGCTGCTGTTTCATTCATCATTTTCTTTCTCCTCCATTTAACAATTCTTTTATTCTGAGGGGGATGTCTGATCCAACCCTGCAAAATAAAAAATGCCCTTGTCACCAAAGACAGGGCTGTGCTGAACGATACAAAAATACCGTCCATGGTTACTTCTTTCATCCAGACTATACTGTTGGTTTGAGATTCACACTCAATCGGCCTTTCGGTTCGCGGACTTGCCTTCTGCTCTATAAAAAAGGATCACCGCCAGTCGAGAATTGACGCTTTAAAACGTCTCACTCTGCCCTGAAGTTGGAGAATCATTATTCTCTACTTCGATATGCAATTTTATACTATGTTTATTATAGACAAATTTTTCCCGTTTGTAAAGGCATCTTCAGGATTTTTTCGGGTACACACCGTTTTGCCTTTCCTTCTTTACAGCACTGTGAACATTTGGTAAACTTATAACAATCGGCTTTATGAGCCGTCTACATACAGATTGAGAAATAAAGGAGAGATAAGATTATGGGTATGCATAGAATCAATAAAATGCCGTCTCCTGAGGAACTCCAGCAGGAATTTCCTTTGAGCGGAGAGGCAAGGCAGATAAAAAAGGCAAGAGATGAAGAAATCAAAAAGGTCTTCACCGGGGAGTCCGAAAAATTCATCGTGATCATTGGTCCCTGCTCTGCCGACAACGAGACAGCGGTGATGGACTATCTGGGACGCCTGGCCGGCGTTCAGGAAAAGGTTTCCGACAAGCTTCTGATGATCCCAAGGATCTATACAAATAAACCGAGAACAAACGGCGCCGGATACAAGGGAATGGTCCACCAGCCGGACCCTGAGAAAGCTCCGGATATGGCCGCAGGTCTCCGTTCCGTGAGAAAACTCCACATCGACGCTCTGGAAGCATTCCATATGCCTGCGGCTGATGAGATGCTTTATCCCGGAAACTGGCCCTACATGGAAGACATTTTGTCCTATGTAGCCGTAGGCGCCCGTTCCGTGGAAAATCAGCAGCACCGTCTGACCGTCAGCGGTTTCGACATTCCCGCAGGAATGAAAAACCCAACCGGAGGCGATCTCACCGTGATGATGAATTCTATCGTCGCCGGACAAAGTTCCCACAATTTCATCGCCAACGGCTATGAAGTAAATACAGACGGAAATCCTCTGACCCATGCGATTCTCCGCGGCTCCGTCAACAAACACGGCAACAATGTACCGAATTACCACTATGAAGATCTGGCAAGAGTTGCTTACATGTATGAAAAATTCGGCCTTGCGAACCCGGCCGTCATTGTGGATGCCAACCACTCCAACTCAGGAAAACAGTGGGATCAGCAGCCAAGGATTGTCCAGGAAGTCCTCCACAGCCGAAGCTTTCTCCCCGAGATCAATTCTCTCGTCAAAGGCATCATGATCGAAAGCTATATCGAAGACGGCAGCCAGCCGATCGGAAACGGCGTGTACGGCCAATCCATCACAGACCCCTGCCTTGGATGGGAAAAGACAGAGGAATTACTTTATAAGATGGCTGAACATGTTTAAGATTCCGGGATTGACATAGCTCTCTAAAAAGCATCCCAGCACCAGCAGTATCAGTTCCAGATGAATGGAAAATTTTTTTAAGAAGGAATGACCTGTATCAAAGGTTATTTCTTCTTTTTTTTCATCTCTTACATTTCGCTGATACAGAAGATACATGGAACCGCCGTAACAGATATAGTGCGGAAACAGGCTCAGTATCACAATCAGCAGGCCTGCGATCCCTAAATTCATCACCTGCAGAGACAGGATCGAACCCAGAAAAAAAGAAAGACAGAAAAGTCCGCCGTATAAAAGCACCACCGGCTTCAAAATAAAACCGATCAGAAATAAAATGCCGTACTGCTTTCCCCTCTTAAATAAAATATAGGGCAGAAGGCTGCTGCCTGATATGTAAAGTCCTTTCCCGCTGAGGACAAGGGAATCCATCTGTCCCCCATACTCCAGATAATCCTTATACACTGCATTTGTAAAAAGGCTTCCCAGCACAAGGCCAGTCAGCACGAACACACCGATGAAAAATTTTTTCCGCTCCATCTAAATTCCCTCCCAGATATCATTTGCTCCGCGGATATAAAAAGGTAGCACATAAAATTATATGTGCTACCTTTTTTCTTTATGACACCCGGTATTTCATCCTCACAGCGTACTCAAATATGTCATGATTCCGGAAATCGTCTTGGCATCCACAATCTCTTCTTTTAAGATCATGTCCTTCACTTTCTCAGGCGAAAATTCATATACATCGATAAACTCGTCTTCGTCCAGATTCTGCTCTGTCTTATGAAGCCCGGTCCCTACAAAGATTGGAATTTTTTCATCGCAGAAGCCAATGGCGGTTACAATCGTGATCAGAGGTTCAATCTTTTCTGCCCTGCACCCTGTCTCTTCCTCGATCTCCCTTTTTACACAGTCGTATCCGCTCTCCCCCCGCTCAATACCTCCGGCCGGTATCTCATAAGTCATGGCGTCCAGGGCATTTCTATATTGACGGACCAGCAGGATATTCCCTTCCTCCGTGACCGGAATAATTGCTGCGGCTCCCGGATGCTTTACCAGGTCCCAGGTGACAGTATTGCCATTGGGCAGTGTAATGACATCTTCATAAAACCCCACTACTTTTCCCTGATGTACGAGATTCTGTCTGATCTTTTTATATCCGTCCATATGCTCCTCCGCCTTCTATCTTGCAGACTGATGATAATATTCGATGACACGTTTTGCAATCGGGCTGTCTGCGTCCAGACCAGTATATTCAGATACGGCCTGTTCAATTCCAATGTTTTTAATCTCCTGCTGAAGTTTCTGTGCGTTTGCGTCCCTGGGCTCCGCATATTGGAATCCGGCCGCCATGGCTTTGGCGATCGAATCAAAACTGACGCCGTGTTTCAGACACAGCTCGGCGGCTCCTGTCAGACGGTCTCCTTTTGATAATTTACGGATCGGATCATATCCTACCCGGTAGATAGAATCCGGAAGCACACCCTTAGCCGGTGCAAAATAAACGAGATTGTGCAGCTCCTCCGGTGTAATCGGATATTCCTTCATGACGGCTGCCGTAATCTCCTCTACTACTCCTTCCACAACTTCCGCGATCTCAGGATCAGCCTCAGATTCCGGAATCGTACTGTACCCCTTTAAATATCCCATATAGGCCAGTGTTGCATGGGGACCATTGACTGCGGTGACTTTAATGTCTTTGAGCATCTCAATCTTGTCCGTAAGTTCCATCCATTCCACATCACTGAAATCGTTATTGACCGGCTGCTGGATCAAAAGTGAATTTACTGCAACCGTATCAATATGGACATCATAATTACTCTTGGCATCTGTACTCCTGCGGATAATAGAGTCCCGGATCACTACATTCTGATCGAACCACTCCTTTGCATCTTCGGACAAATCTTTTCTGAATGCCTCCGTAATTCCCGGGATCAGATAATTTTTATTTGTAATACAGATCATAGTCAGTCTGCGGTCCGGATGCACCCTGTAAAATTCTTCAAAGCACTTCGTCAAATAACCTGCTGCCTCTTCAAAGTCTTCCGGATAAAGCGGAAGTACGATCACATCCGTCTCCAAGAAAGCCTCCATACATGAGTATTCTTCATCACAAGTATATGCTTTAAAATTTTTAACCGTACGGTTTTGTATTTCATCCACCCGGTGTACCTTCACATAATAACAACCGTGTTTTCGTAATTCTTCTGTAACTCTCGGGTCCTTATCCAGGAATGTAAGATTCCATCCCGCATTGTCAAAAGTTTCGCCTACAAACCCTTTTCCTAACCGTCCTGCTCCCACAATCAATACATTCTTCATTTTTCCCTCCTGATCTGTGTTTTGTCTGAAAAACAGCTCTATATTTACTGATCAGAATCTGTGATCAAATATGTAATGTCACCTGTCTTGCATATGACATAATTTGACACAGATCCGATCTTTTCCTTGGTCACAAGTGCCGCAGTCTGATAAGAGACAGAGAGCATCTTCTGTTTCAGCTGGCATTCTTCCATGGATGAATGACTGATGCCCACTTCACTGCTCATACAGTAAATCCCCATAAAATACAAATCCGGATGAAGCAGCTCCAGCTGTTTGATGACCTCATAGCCATAGGTAGCCATGGAAGATTTATACAGATTCCCGCCCAGCGTGATCACATCGATGTTTGGATAATCTCTTAAAAGAAGGATAATCGGAATACTGTTCGTAATAACCGTACAGCGCATGTGTTTATCCAGCTGCTTGATCACCTGATAGTTAGTTGTTCCGTCATCGATCAAAATCACAGATCCGGGTTTGATCAATTCTGCGCCCTTTTTGGCCAGACGAATCTTTTCTTCCAGATTCAGATCAATCCTTGCATCAAAATCTTCCTTCAAAGGTCCGTTTTTTACGGCTCCGCTGTGCACCTTTTTCAAAAGACCTCTCTGGTCTAATTCTTTAATATCTCTGCGGATCGTATCCTCAGAAACTTCAAGCCTCACACTTAATTCGCTGGCAATAATTTTATTTTCGAGGGACAGAATCTCCAGGATCTTATCCTGCCTCTCTGCTTTTAACATCTTCATCGCTTTACCTTCTCCTACACATACATTCTGTTGATTAGATTAATATTATTATAACGAATCCGCCGGAAAAGGGAAAGCAAAAGCGGACATTAAATATTCTTTAATAGTTCCATAATCTCTTGTTTATTTTCAGCATGCCTCATCTTTTCAATATTCTCTTCCTCAGCACAGATCAGCGCTATGTTGCTGAGCATATTCAGATGAGTGCCGTCTTTCCCGGCGATACCTATGACAACGTATGCAATATTTCCATCACCAAAGTCAACGCCTTCCGGAATCTGTACTACAGACAGGCCTGAAGTATATATTTCCGAATCTGATGACTCTATCCCATGAGGAATCGCCAGATGGTTTCCGATATACACAGAGAATCTCCTCTCCCTCTCCATCATATGTTCAATATACTTCGGAGTCGTATACGCGTTTTCCACCAAAATTTTTCCGGCATACCGAATGGCCTCTTCTTTATCCTTTACCTTCACATTTAACGCAATGTTTTCTTCTGATAAAATAGGTTTTGCTTTTTCTTTGCCGTTTCTGTCTTCAATCACTTCCAAAGCCCGGTCGTAATCAGCTTCTTTCAGAAAGTTGTTGATCGCCAGAAATTCCCTGCCTGTATTGTCTACACTCAGTTTTGCCCTCTCAATCAGCCCTTCCAGCGTGATAATCATGTCCGCATCAGGATCAATCCGGCTGGCCGATGAATTCTTTACCTTAATATCTTTATATCCTTCTTTCTGGAGACGATTCTTTAAAACCGATGCTCCCATGGCGCTGGAGCCCATTCCTGAATCACAGGCCACGATGATATAACGGATGGCACCTCCTGAGGAAGGCTTATGTTTCTTTAAGGCCGCTTCCGGTTTTGCCGTCTTTGTTCCCATATCGATACCGGCTACGGCAAGATCTGCCTCTTCCTCCGGAGAGCCTATGGTCTTCAGAATAAAAGAACCGATCAGCAGCGCCACCGCAAATCCCGCTCCGATTGCCAGAACATTTGCCACCGCAGCATCCTTTGGTGTCATAAGGGCTATATTGATCAGACTGCCCGGAGACGGCATGCCGACCAGACCGCCGCCCAGCACGACCAGGAGCAGAAGGGAGGTTGCAAGACCGCCCATTGTAGCAAAAATCATGATCGGATTTGCCAGAATAAAAGGAAAATACACTTCCCCGATACCGGCGATTCCCGCAATAAACATCGCCATGGGAGCTGTCTCTTTTGCTTTTCCCTTTCCAAAAACAGCAATAGAGCATAAGGTGCCAAGCAGCGGACCACAGTTAGAATCGAGCAGGAACATCAGGGATTTACCGGCCTCCTGAGCCTGAGCGAATGCAATCGGTGAGATAATTCCATGGTTTACTGCATTGTTCAAAAACAACACCTGGGCCGGGCACATAAATACAGCCAAAAGCGGAATCAGTTTCTTCGCGATCAGGAAGTTGATTCCTGCCGTCAAAAAAGCGATAATCGCATTTACCACCGGCCCGATGATCAGATAACCGAGGATAGCCAAAGCAAATCCAAGGATTCCAAGGCTGAAATTATTGATGAGCATTTCAAATCCGGGTTTGATTTTCCCCTCCACGGCATGGTCAAACTTCTTTAGAAGCCATGAAGAAAACGGGCCCATGATCATGGCTCCGCTGAACATAGTGATATCAGAACCTACAATCACTCCCATGGTAGTAAATGCACCGATAACACCTCCCCGCTGTCCATGGATATTATAGCCTGCCGTATAGCCGATCAGAAGCGGCAGCAGATAATTTAATATGGGTCCTACCATCTCATTTAATTTTTCATTGGGAATCCACCCTGTCGGTATGAACAATGCTGCCAGCAGTCCCCAGCCCACAAATGCACCCAGATTCGGCATGACCATCCCGCTCATATGCCCGCCGAATTTACGGATTCTGTCCAGTGCCCCTGCTTTTGTTTCCATATCTTACACCTCCGGTTCTCATACTTTGACTTTTTACTATTGAAATACTTTTTAACGTGTAGACTTTGCCCCGCTGATATTTACAGTAGTTCCGGATATGTAGCTTGCACGGTCGGACATCAGGTAGCAGATCAAGTCGGCAACTTCATCTAATTTCCCCGGTCTTCCCATCGGAATAACTTTTTCATAATCGGATGAAACATTGTTCTTATCCTGTCCTCTTGTATACGCAAGCGCTTCAAATGCTGCGTCGTTATTCATAGGAGTTCTCTCATTGATCGACGGTGCCACACCGACAACGCGGATATTATAGGGGCCCAGCTCCTTCGCCCATGACATTGTGTAAGAAAGGACTGCTCCTTTTGTGCCTGAATAGCAGCTCTGGCCTTTGGAGCCCTGCATCCCCGCCTCAGATGACATATTCACGATCACTCCGGATTTCTGTTTTATCATGTAACGTGCAGCAGCCTGTGAGCACAGGAATACTCCTTTTTGATTGACATTGACCATAAAATCAAAGTCTTCTTCTGAAAGTTCATATTCCGGACGTTTTCCGTAAAAATCAACCAGCAGTCTCGGACGGCTGACTCCTGCATTGTTCAGAAGGCCATCAATTTTTCCATATTTCTTTATTACCTGTTCCATCATCGAATCCACACTTTTCTTGTCGGCAACGTTGCACTCAACAAAAAAGATGTTCTCATCCTTTTCAAACGTCTCATTGTTTCTCAAGTCCGCAACCACAACTGCGGCACCGTTATTTCTCAGTGTTTTTACTACATGTTCACCGATCCCCTGGCTTCCGCCTGTGACGATCATGACTTTCCCGCTTAAGTCCATCCACTTTTCCATACTTGTTTTCCTTTCTTTCTGCATTTTTTTGCGCTTTCAT
This sequence comes from Anaerostipes caccae L1-92, assembly GCF_014467075.1. Lineage (NCBI taxonomy): Bacteria > Bacillati > Bacillota > Clostridia > Lachnospirales > Lachnospiraceae > Anaerostipes > Anaerostipes caccae. The sequence goes on along the minus strand of NZ_AP023027.1, from coordinate 971,740 downwards.
CTGCATTTTATGCATCTGTTTGCCTGTTTTGTTTGCTGTTCCTTTATAATACCAGCATATTTTTGCATTGTCAAGGCTATTTATTGCAGTTATATGCGTTTTTATAATAAATTAACCGCATTTTTCGTACGAAAATGCGGTTATCTGCATGTTTTTTGCGGTTTAAATATGTGTGAAGGATTTTTCTCATCAAAAAAAGACAGCAGATGAATGAATTCATCTGCTGTCTCACTTTCCATTGATTATTTCGCGTAGTCCACAACCCGTGACTCACGGATAATATTGACTTTAATCTGTCCCGGGTAATCCAGGTTATCTTCCACCTGTTTTGAAATATCCCTGGCCAGTAAAATCATGTCGTCGTCACTGATTTGTTCTGGAACTACCATTACACGAATCTCCCGACCTGCCTGTATCGCAAAAGTTTTATCAACACCCTGGAAGGAATCTGCGATCTCTTCCAGCTGTTTCAGTCTCGTCGTATAGCTTTCCAGTGTTTCGCTTCTCGCTCCCGGTCTCGCTGCGGAAATCGCATCTGCCGCCTGAACAAGACAAGCGATTAATGTATCTGGTTCTGCATCCCCATGATGGGATTCCACTGCATTGATTACAATCGGATGTTCCTTGTACTTCTTGCACAAGTTCACTCCAAGTTCTACGTGGGAACCTTCCACTTCGTGGTCGATAGCTTTTCCAATGTCATGGAGCAGCCCAGCGCGTTTTGCCATCCTGACATCGACTCCGATCTCAGATGCCAGCAGCCCTGAAAGCTGTGCCACCTCCATAGAGTGCTTCAGTGCGTTCTGTCCATAGCTGGTGCGGTATTTCATCTTGCCCAGCAGACGGACCAGTTCCGGATGGATACCGTGAACTCCAAGTTCCAGAGTTGCAGCCTCCCCGTCTTCCCGCATCTTCGTCTCCACTTCTTTTGTGGCTTTTTCCACCATCTCTTCGATCCTGGCCGGATGAATTCTTCCGTCCACGATCAGCTTTTCAAGAGCAATCCTTGCAATCTCTCTCCTGACCGGATTAAAACTTGACAATACGACTGCTTCCGGGGTATCATCGATGATCAATTCTACTCCTGTCATATTCTCAAGGGCACGGATATTCCTGCCCTCCCGGCCGATGATGCGTCCTTTCATCTCGTCGTTTGGAAGCTGTACAAGAGAGATCGTCGTCTCGGCCACATGGTCTACGGCACACTTCTGAATGGCTGTGACCACATACTCCTTGGCTCTCTTTCTCGCATCTTCCTTTGCTCTGGATTCCATCTCTTTTACGAGCATCGCTGTCTCGTGCTTTACGTCTTCCTTCACTGCTGATAATAGTTGTTCTTTTGCCTGATCAGAGGTCAGCCCAGAAATTCTTTCTAATTCCTGTAAGTGTTTGGACTTGAGCTCCTGCACTTTTGCCTTGTCTGCCTCAAAATTCTTTTCTTTGGCAGTCAGAGACTGTTCCCTGCGCTCCAGCATCTCTGCTTTCTTGTCAACAGTTTCTTCCTTGTTGAGTACGCGCTTTTCGTACTTCTGCAGTTCACCCCTGCGTTCCTTTGTTTCCTTTTCAAAGTCATGTCTCGCTTTTATAGTTTCTTCCTTGATCTCAAGTGAAGCTTCGCGTTTCTTCGCATCCGCTGCTTTTATGGCTTCATCTATAATATCTCTGGCTTTGCTCTCTGCGTTTCCAATGGTTACTTCCATAGCCTTCTTGCTTCTTTGATTGGCAACATAGGCGGAAATTGGCGCAACAATGACCAGAGTTGCGATAATGGCAATAATTATATATACCACAGGCCTCCTCCTTATTCAATTTTTTGTGCATAAAACACTTCTATAATTTTATATGTTTTTGCACAAAAAGTCAAGAAAGCCTAACGCTCAGGTTGAATAATCATGGCCTGATACGGAGGAATCAAAAGCCCTCCCCCAAAATCCTTCTCTTCTCCGGTCAGAAGATCCGTGCCTTTTCCCGCTCTGGCGTCAAAATGCAGGGTATATTCCTCCGATCCCGCATTTAAGGCAAAAATCATTCTCTCTTCTCCCGCTTCTCTCTCAAAGGCGATGATATCCTGTTCCGTGCGTATTTCTCTGTAACCGCCGTCTTTCAGCGCCTGACTGTGTTTCCTCACTTCTGAAAGCTTTGCGATGTATTGATAGAGTTCTCCCCGCTTCAGATCCTCAGGTTTTACTCTCGGACGAAGTGCGTCGTCACTGCCGGGTTCTTTAAATCCCTCGATTCCCCACTCACTTCCGTAGTAGACGGACGGTACCCCCGGCATGGCAAACATGAGTGCATTGATCAGAGGCAGATGTTTTTCATCCGTAAGCTGGGTGGCAATCCTCATCACATCGTGGTTATCCACAAAACTGTACAGAGGGAGTCCCTGATAAAGTGTCCATGGTTCCGGGCCAAACTGCCGGTTCAGAGAATAACCGATCTCGTGCATGTTGTGGGTATTAAAACTGGAGTACAGTCCCTTATAACATTCATAATTTGTGGCAGAATCAAGCATATGGTGATTGACCAGAGTGCTGTAATCCCCGTGCAGCATTTCTCCTATAAAGACCATCTCCGGATTTCTGTCTCTGGCAAAATCCACAAGATTCTTCATAAATGTCCGGTTCAGCATATAGGCTACATCCAGACGGATACCGTCAATCCCGAACTCCTCCATCCACATACCCACTGCATCCAGAAGGTGGTCTCTGACTGCGGGGTTATCCAGATTTAATTTTACCAGTTCAAAATGGCCTTCCCACCCCTCATACCAGAATCCGTCACCATAGTTGCTGTTTCCGTCAAAATTGATATAGAACCAATCCTTATATTCAGAATCCTGCCTCTTTTCCAAAACGTCCTGAAATGCCCAGAATTCTCGGCCCACATGATTGAATACACCGTCTAAAATAACTTTGATTCCTTCTTCATGCAGTGCATTGCATACTTCTTTAAAATCTTCGTTCGTTCCAAGCCTTTGGTCGATCACCTTATAATCTTTCGTATCGTATCCGTGGCTGCTGGACTCAAAAACCGGTGAAAAATAAATGGCATTGGCTCCCAACCCTTTGATATGAGGTATCCATTCCTTTACTTCCAATATCCCATGTTCTGTCTCATCATCCACAAAAGCTCCCAGCGGAAAAATGTGATAAAAAATCAAGTCCTTCATTGTTAATCCTTTCATAGTCAATCTCCCTTCCTACCTTTGGGGTGTCACTCTGTGCTCTTTAAAGATTCCACCATGCTGATTTTCCGAAGCTGGAAAAACATCATGAAATTAATCAGCGCCGCAAACCCTATGGTGAGCAGAACACTGTATAAATAACTGGGCGGCAGGATCTGTCTTCCAAACATGATCAGATCTACCTCCGCAGTTAAAATCACATATCGGTGGAGGAGGATGCCCAAACCCGCTCCCACGGCTGTGCCTATGACAGTGAGCAGGATATTTTCCCGATAAACATAGGCTGCGGTCTCCAGGTCATAAAAACCCAAAACTTTAAGGGTTGCGAGTTCCGCCTTCCTCTCAGCGATATTAATGTTGTTCAGATTATATAATACTACAAAAGCCAGGAGTCCGGCAGATACAATTAAGACAAACACAACAATATTCAGATTGTTCAGCATATCGTTCATCTCTTTCTCAAAATCAGAGATAAAGGAAACAGATGCCACCCCCTCCTGCTTCAGCAGACCTTTTCCAAGATCTGTCTCTGTTTTTTCGGATCTGTCTTTGTCTTTTAAAAGAATTTGATTGTACTCCGGCTCCTCTCCATAAAGCTTTTGGTATAGATCTTTGGACATATAGATATTGTGATGCATATAATTTTCTGTAATATGCTCCACTTTCGCCCGGACAGTCTTTGTCTCTCCTTCTTTGATGATGACAGTATCTCCGATTTTGATGCCCAGCAGGCTGCACACTTTTTCCGTGAGAATAATGCCGTTGTCAGAGAGCCGGTATTTCTCCCCGGATATCCGGTCCTTAAACCGGATATAAGATGAAAGTCCTTTGGCATCTTCCGGAACAAACAGAGAAGCCGACTTGCTGTCCCCATCAAACTCCAAATCTACTGAGACGCTGCGGATTTTGGTGCTGCTTGGTATTGTATGCTGTTTTTGTATCCAAGATGCAATTTCCTGCTCCTTTTTTGCAGACAGATCGTCTTCTAGTGTGACCGATGCATCATAAGTCATAATGTTTTGATACTGATTTTTTGATATGGCAAAAATAGAATCTTTCAACCCAAAACCGACGAGCAGCAGCGCCATACACCCGCCGATTCCGAATATGGTCATAAAAAACCGCTTTTTATACCGGAACAGGTTTCTCAGGGTGGACTTCCACGTAAAGTTTAAATGCCTCCACAGAATTCCGATCCGCTCAAGCAGGATCCGTTTGCCCTCCTTCGGTGCCTCAGGGCGCATCAGCTGCGCCGGTTTTTCCCTCAGTTCTTTATAACAGGCAAACATGGTGGCTCCAAGCGTGATACACACAGAGGCCGCGGAGGCTGTCAGTGCAAACCTGGTCTCAAACGGATGTTTTACCGGACCGATTCCCGTATACATCATAGAATACGCCTCGATGATGATCTTGGGAAGGATTGTCTCTCCCACAAGCACACCAATGATACTTCCCCCTGCTGTGGCGAGCAGGGCGTACAGTCCATACTTCTTTGCCACATCGAAGCCTGTGTACCCCAAAGCCTTTAAAATTCCGATCTGGGTTCTCTGCTCCTCCACCATCCTGGTCATGGTCGTCAGACTCACCAGTGCGGCTACCAGGAAGAAAATCACCGGAAATACTTCTCCGATCGCCCCGATTCTTTCGGTGTCCCCTCCGTATTCCACGTAAGACTGAATCTTGTTCCGGTCCAGCACATACCATTTGGGCATCTTTATATCATCTATCTCTTTCCGGGCATCATCGATCTTCTTCTTTGCCTTGGCAAACTTGCGGTCCGCCTTCTTCTTAGAAGATCTATATTCTTTTTCTCCCTTTTTGAGCTCCTTTCGGGCATCTGAAAGCTTTTTCTCAGCCTCGTAAATTTTAAGTTCTCCGTTCTTAAGTTCTTTTTCCTTCTTCCTCAGCAGAGAGGCAGAACTATTTAACTTTCGTTTGCTTGCCTGAAGTTCCTTTTTCCCTTTGGCCAGCTCCTTTTTAGAGGCTTTCAAAACTGCCTCCTGTCTTAAAAGTTCCTTCTCTGCCTGTTCAAATTTCTGCTGCATCTGTGGAGGAATCTGTCCCATAGCTTCTGCCTGCTGTATCTGCTGTTTTAACTGTTCTTTCGCTTTGGCAAGTTCCTTTTCTGCTTTCACAAGCTTTTTCTCATTGCTTTTAATATCTTTCTCTGCCTTAGAAAGCTGCTTCCTGCCGTCTCTGTAACTCTGCCATCCCTTTTGTATCTCTTTCCCGCCCTGGGATATCTTATGTTTCCGGGAAGCAATCTCTTTTTGTCCGGCGTTTATTTCCTTTTTGGCATCTTTGAGTTTCTGCTCTGCTTCTGCGAGTTTCTTATCCGCTTTTTTCTTTTCTTTTTTATATTGATTCTCAGCCTTTTTTACTTCCTTTTCAGCCTCGTCCTTTATTTCTCTTTGTCTAATCTCACAGCGGCTGTCGGAAATATTCTTAATCTTTTTTTCTGCTTTTTCTACGATATCATCATAGTCGTCCGTATATGCAGTCTTCCCTGCCGCCCCTTTCACAGTGATATACAAATCCGTGCAGACATCCAATTTAAAATTTTCTTTCGGCACCACAGCAAAACCGCTGATCTGCCCATTTCCTATAGTTGCCGTTCCCCTGTCTCTGGAAAGATAATAGGAGGAACTTCCCACTCCGACTACTTTCAGTGAGGATTCTTTTAATGTCTCCCCAATGTCATCATCCGTTCCCGAAGACACTGTAATCGTATCGCCGACTTTGATATCCGAATGGTCCATCAGATAAGAATCCACCAGGCACTCTCCGTTCGTCTTCGGCATCCTGCCCTCTGTGACTTTGATCTGGTTGAGCCGGTCGGTCGCCGCCATGACTTTTAAGACTTTTTCTGTGTCATTCAATTTACAGATCGTGTCCACAGAGTAGCTTGGTTCCGCCACGGAAATCCCGGAAATTTCTCTGACCGCCTTTACATCTTTCTCTGTGATACCCATGGTGCCAAGGACTCTTAAATCCATAAGCCTGCTCTCGTCAAACTGGGCATCTGCGGTTAACTTCATATCGGGTTCTGTAACCCGGACTCCGGAAAAAAACGCTACTCCCAATGCAACAATAAAAAAGATCGACAAAAATCTCGGCAGTGTCTTTCGGACCATCATGAAATTGTCTTTATGAAGCGCTTTCTTCATATGGTCCACCTACCATTCTATCGTCTCTACTGATTTAGGCTCCTGATTGATCCGCATATCATGTACTTTTCCGCTCTTGATCTCGATCACACGGTCTGCAATCGGGGCGATCGCAAGATTGTGAGTGATGACAATCACAGTTTTATTTCTCTCACGGCAAGTATCCTGCAAAAGTTTTAGAATCGATTTTCCTGTCTTATAGTCCAGAGCCCCGGTCGGCTCATCGCAGAGCAGAAGCTTTGGATTCTTGGCAAGGGCCCTGGCAATGGAAACCCTCTGCTGTTCTCCTCCGGAAAGCTGGGCAGGGAAATTAGAGAGGCGCTCAGAAAGCCCCACATCCGAAAGAATCTGTTCCGCATCCAGCGGATTTTTACTGATCTGAAGGGCCAGCTCCACATTTTCCAGCGCCGTCAGGTTGGGCACCAGATTGTAAAACTGAAATACAAATCCGATGTCATTTCTCCGGTACTGGGTCAGCTGTCTTCTTGAATACTTTGCGATATCATTTCCATCTACAAAAACAGAACCGGAAGTAACGGTATCCATTCCTCCCAGAATGTTCAAAATTGTGGTCTTTCCGGCGCCGCTGGCTCCTATGATGACGACAAATTCTCCCTCACTGATGGTAAAATTAATCCCATCCACGGCCTTGGTAACGACCTGTCCCGTCTGATATATTTTCCTCACTTCTTCCAACCGAATAAAATCATCCATATGCAGTTCCCTCCGCTATCCGAGATACATAAATTTTAACATATTTTCGCAGAAAATAATACCTATATGCTCTGCCGCGGTCAGACAAAAATGATTTCCATTAGATTTCATCATTTGATATGTTATGATAAGGTTATAAAACGAATGTCTGGTATATAAATTTTGAAAGGACTGGCAGCTTATGATCACGAAAGATGACCTGAGATTTTACCGCGAACCCCATCGTGTTCTGGAAAAAGGAGAGGATTATATGTATCTCCTTCCTCATCCGGCACTGCGGGATTGGATTTCTAATTACACTGTCACCTTCCCCGGCAGTGACATGATCTCAAATCATTACACCGTCATCCCCCACGGGTGCGCAACTCTGGTATGTTCCTGTAATGAAACCGGAATGAGCAGCCGCTTGTTTGGTCCGGCCACGGCGGCCTGTAGCGTCGGTGAGCAGGCAAATCAGGCAGAAATGTTATTTATTATTGAGTTCCAGCCGGCCGGTTTATACGCATTTACAGGTGTTCCGCAAAAGGAGCTTTCTGATCGTGCTTTCTCTCCTTCTGACCTAAGTTTCGGGTTAGATAAACGGATCATTGAAAGCATCGAAAAAGCCCGCAGTGCATATGAAATGATCAGGAACATCGACAGCCTGCTGCTGACAAACATAAAAGCTTCTCTGTCCCCCGAACTGCATTTTTCTGTTCAGAACATTATTCAGAACATGGGCAGTCTCTCTGTAAAAGAGTTGTCGGATACTGTCTATTACAGCCAGCGGCATTTAAACCGGATATTTTCTCGGTGTATCGGAATGAACGCGAAGACTTTTTCCCGCCTGGTGCGCATAAATACGGCAGTCCGGCTCCTGCATAATCCTCAAAACAGCATCACCAATGCCTGCAATTTATCCGGATTTTATGATCTGCCTCACTTTATCCACGATTTTAAATCTGTATGCGGAATTTCTCCACAGGAATACCGCCGTGAGATGTCCGATTTTTACAGCGAGATTGCTAAATTCTGATCTATAATGTAGGTACAAAGCAGAAAGGAGCAGAAAATATGATATACGGCGGTACGTTGATTTCGGTATCTGATATGGAAAGGTCCAAAAATTTTTATGAGAAGGTAATGGAACAAACGGTAGAGATGGATCTGGGGGTTCATGTTTCTTTTCAAAACGGCCTGTCTCTGCAGTCCAACTACGAAGAATTGGTCGGAGTGAAACTGGAGCCCCAGGAGAAACCTGATAATTTTCAGCTTTATTTTGAAGTGGAAGACTTGGACGCCTGGGAAGATAAGCTGAAAGCTCTGGAAGGGATTGAATTTCTCCATGGCATCAAAGAATATCCATGGGGCCAGCGTGTTATGCGGTTTTACGATTATGACAAATATATCGTAGAGACAGCAGAGAGCATGGAGAGCGTTGCAAAACGTTTCTTGTCACAGGGGCTCTCAGCAGAAGAAACTGCAGAGCGAACGATGCTTCCGGTTGGGTTTGTTGAGCAGTTTTTATAAATGATTTGAATCGACGGATATAAAAAAGTAAAAATTTAGGCATTGAGTTTCTTGTGAAATTAAAGAAGCTCAATGCCTTTTCATGATTTGTATTTGTTGTAAATAAAGGTCTAGTACAACTCTTGTTTTTATTAATCGAAATACAGAGGTTATCTATAGCAACATTAAGGCGGAATTTCAATACAACTCTTGTTTTTATTTATCATGTTATCAAATCTTTTATTTTGTAAGTCTTCCATATTTCAATACAACTCTTGTTTTTATTTATCCAACGTATTTCCGCCATTCCTTATATCCATTATAGTCATTTTCCCTGATAAATTCAACGTTTCTCTGAATTTTTCCCAACCGTTTCTGTTTTTCCGGCATTTTCTTTCAAATCGGCTTCCAACCGCCATTTTAAGCGGTCTCCCGGCATTTCGTCTCTTTTTGAGGTTGGGAAAACCAATAAAAGCCGCCATCCGGCAGCCCTTATTCTCCATTATCTGAATTGATTTGTCTCAGGATGATATTCATAACCGATACCCGAAAGTTTTGTGCTGATCTCTCCTGAGTCCACACACAGACTCTTGCACAGTTCCTCGAAACTGTCATAATAGTCCCTCAGCTGTGTATTGATGTAGCTTAACAGTATCACCGGATCATTCGGCAGCATTTCTTTTCCTCCTCACTTATGTCACAACCACAAAAAAGCAGTGTTCCTTTCCAAATTCGTAATAAATCTTTTGTTTTTCAATGTGATGAATCACATAAATCAGCCCAAAACCATGTTCCGTCAGCCAGCGTTCCATGGCGTTCCATATTTCTTTATCTCCTTGCGCTTCGGCAATGAATGTCTCTGTTCCCTGCTTCAGGTCACAATAATACAGTTTCATAAGCAGGCACCTCCTTTAACTCCTTTTTAAGAAGAATGTATAAGAAATCAATACACTGACGGCAAATATGAATAAATCCATAATCAGCATATCTTTCTTTAACACGGCGGTATATGCGTCAAACAATCCTCTGATAGCCACGCAGCCCAACCCGGTCCCCACGGCCAGGCGGAGCCAGTAATATCTGATATGCCTGTACATAAACCGAAACATCAGAATGCCGTATATCAGATTCGGATAAATCAAAAGCTTATAATGCTCTTCTACCTTCTCACTGACCGGAAACAGCCACCAGAAAAAGTCCGGTCTTCCAATCCAGTCATAGATAAAATGCCAAAGGCTGCCCACCACAGCCGTAAACAGAATGCCTCCAAGAATAAACTTTTTATTTCTGGACATAACCATCCCTCCTTTGGGATAGTATACGCAAATTTTAGGTTCTCATCCTGTTACGGCCCGTCCGGCAAAAACTGCAAGGACGGAAAACAGCACACTCAGCACCACATATAAGATACCTTCACTCACTCTTCCCTCTGAGACAAGGGTCCCTGTCTCAAGAGCAAACGTAGAAAATGTAGTAAATCCTCCGCATAATCCCGTCTTTAAAAACAGGATCAGATTAGGATTTTGGGCCGGTATCCTGCCGGTCCACCCGGCGATCATGCCGATCACAAAGGCTCCCAGCACATTGATCCCCAAAGTGATCACTGGAATTCTTAACTGCGCTGAAACCGGGATCAGCCCGAGAAGATAGCGGAAGACTGCGCCGAGAAATCCTCCCATCCCTACAAATACACACTGAATCATGTATTATTCTCCTTTGAATTCTTCCGTTGTCATAAGCTCTCCGGTATCCGTATTCATCACATACCCGAATATCTTAATGTCATCCGGAATCAGCGGATGGGTGCTTAAAAGTTCCACAGTTTCATTGACAGAGTCAGAGACACAGTCAAATCCTGCCAGCCAGGAATCAAAGTCAATCCCACAGTGCCGGATGAAATTAATCTTGTCTTCTTCTATCCCCCGGTCGATCATGTGCCGGATCATGCTGTCGCTGTCCATGTGGCCGACACCGCAGTCCGTATGACCGATGACCATGATCTCTTCAATGCCAAGTTCATATATTGCGATCAAAAGACTTCTCACCACACTTCCAAACAGATGACTGGTAACTCCTCCCGCATTTTTAATGATTTTTACGTCCCCGTTTTTTAAGCCAAGGGCTGCCGGAAGCAGTTCCGTAAGCCTGGTATCCATACAGGTTAAGATCGCAATCTTCTTGTCCGGATATTTGCTTGTCTTGTACTGTTCATACATTTTATTTTTCACAAACACCTTGTTATATTCCAAAATATCTTCAATCATTTTTTTATCCTCTCTTATCTTTTACCAGATCCGCCGTGCTTCCCTTACAGGCTCTCAAATAATCCGCGGGATTAAGTTCCACCTGTGTTCCCCGCTTTCCGCCGCTGACGATGAGTGTCTCCAGATTCTTCACACTCTCATCCACCACAGTGCGGTAGTCCTTTTTCATTCCTATAGCGGTGCAGCCGCCTCTTATGTAGCCTGTGACTTTGTTTATATCCTTTACATGAATCATTTCCACTGATTTTTCGCCCACGGCTTTGGCTGCCTTTTTCAAATCCAGCTCCTCGGCAATCGGAATGACAAACACAAAATACTGGCTGCTCTTTCCCTCCGTGACCAGCGTTTTAAACACCTTATCATAGGGCTGTCCAAGCATATCCGCAATAGCCACTCCGTCAGTAAATTCTTCACATTCATAGCGGTGGATCTCAAACCTGATTTTTTCTTTCTCCAAAATCCTCATCGCATTGGTCTTCGGCTCTTTTTTTGCCATGTTCCTTCCTCCCAACATTCATAGAATGTATGTTGCTGTCTATTATATCACATTTTTTCAGCAGGACAATAGGGGCCTGAAAAGCAGAAGAAAGCTTCTGAACGGAAAAACGTCCCACAAAAATCTGCGGGACGTTTTCAACTCCGGTTATAATGAATACTATGCTAAAGAAAAATTTATGCTTCTACAAATACGTCTTTTCCAAGACCGCAGATCGGGCAGACCCAATCTTCCGGAAGATCCTCAAAAGCTGTTCCCGGTTCGATTCCCTGACTCGGATCACCTTCTGCCGGATCGTATTCATAGCCGCATGGTTCGCAAAGATATTTTTTCATTGTTGTTACCTCCATCTATTAACTTATTCATATTGTGATGTAAGGGTCAAAAGGTATTTTGACCCCCAGATACCTGCGGATTGTTCCGCACTTTGTGCTCCCACAATCCTAAAAACATTCGAAATCCGCCCTAATCGGGCTGCTTTCTCATGTTTTATGGGTCCCAAAGCCCTGCTTTTTCATACAAGCATGAAACGCATACCCTTTTGACCCTGGTATCATATTATCTTTCATCTGTGACGTAAGTATACCATGCTGCCCATGATTTTTTCTGTTGCATTTGCAACATTTATATGCCATATTAAAAAAAAGGAGGTTTTTTTATGCAGTACAATGAAAATCCGCTGTTCACAGATATCACATCCAAGGACTGCCTGAAAATGCTGAACTGTTTTCACTCTGAGGAAAAACTGTTTTCTTCCGGTGAAATGATCCATCATTTTTCTTCCCAAAAACCTGTCATGGGCGTTCTTCTCTCCGGCACTGCTTCCGTGCTGCGCTATGAATTCAACGGAAGCCGGACCATTTTAGAGAAGCTGGAGACAAACAGTGTATTTGGTGAAATTCTGGCTTTTCATTCTGAAGAGTATGAAGATATTCACCTGAAGTGTGATACCGAATGCAGGGTACTCATGATCGATTATGAGTCTCTCATGAAGCCCTGCACTAATGCCTGTGCCTGCCATATCCGGCTGATCCAGAATGTCACCTGGCTGATATCTCAAAAAACTATGAGTCTCAGCCAGAGAGTCGAGGTTTTGAGCAAGCGCACCATCCGTGAAAAGCTATATTGTTATTTCATGCAGGAATCCCTGCGGCAGAAATCCAGTTCTTTTCATATCCCGTTTACCATGTCAGATTTGGCGGATTATCTGTCCGTAGACCGGAGTGCAATGATGCGGGAGCTGAAAAAAATGAAAGAAGACGGCATCCTTTCCTCTGAAAAAAGAATGGTCCGCCTTCTCCCGGAACATACTGCCGGTGTTTAATCCTCCAGCGCAGTTTCATATGCTTTTTTTGTCTTTTCGTCGAAACAGACGAATTCAATGCAGTCAAAAATATCTTTGTTTTTGCAGAATTCTTTTATGGTCCTCACCGCAATCGGCGCAGCCTTTGAGAGCGGAAACCGGAACAGGCCCGTGCTGATGGACGGAAAGGTCACATGCCTGCATCCATGCTCTGCGGCCAGCTTAAGACAGCTTTTGTAGCAGTCAGCTAAAAGTTCTTCCTCACAGTCATCCCCGTCTCTCCACACCGGTCCGGGCGTGTGAATCACATATTGTGCAGGAAGTCTGTACGCTTTCGTAATCTTCGCATCTCCGGTATCACATCCGCCCAGGGTGCGGCACTCTGCCAAAAGTTCGGGTCCGGCCGCCGCATGGATGGCACCGTCCACACCCCCTCCGCCCAAAAGCGTCGGATTGGCAGCATTGACGATGGCATCTGCCGGAACCTTTGTGATATCACCCAGGGTTATCTTTATTTCCATGTTACATTTCCTTTCTAGCGCGCAGATAAGCCGTAAAGCATCGCTATATAGCAGGCAAAATCGCCAATCCGTTTTCTCTGGTCACCGAGCTGCTTCCTCCATGAAACGTCCAGCCCTCTCTGCTCCATCATACCGCTTAACAGATTCAGCGTGTGTATGACATTGTCATGCTTTCTCGTCCTTCCGTCATTATCCCGCTGGCCTTTCCTGATCTGCTTCCAATTTGCCCTGAGATCCGCATAGACCGTCATTGCACTCAGAGCCAGTTCCCAAAATTCTTCAAACTCCTCGTCATCCTCCGGCGAATTCTGAAGGATCGCCTCATAAATCTCCATTGCTTCCTCAAAAGGAAGTGGATTCGGCTGTGTCAGATAATTCTCATACTTTAGATCTTTGTTCATAAAAGGCTCCTTTCCTCTGCATAACTGCTGATCTGTCCTGCGCTTTCCCGGTTGGTCTTCCATCTCTTTATATCTCTAGTTTAACTTGCTTTCAGCTCTTTGTAAATCTAAAATCCTTATCTCACCGCGTCTTTGATCTGCTCAAGAATCCCTTCCTGTCTTTCATCAAAAAGCAGGCCTTTATTATATTTATAATAAGGATCACAGCCGTTTTCTTTGATAAATCGGACGCTGTAATAATTCACATTCAGCTCCGTGATAAAGACTACCATTTCCTGTCCGTCCCCAAAGGCTGCCTCCATAAAATCAAAGGCATAAAGAAGAGCATCTGAAATCTTCTCCACCAGCTGTTCCCTGCTTTCTGTCTCTGCTTTAAACCAGCTCCGAACCGCTTTCGGTTCATCCTGCGGTTTCTCTCTCTTCAAATCTTCAAGATAATTTTCCAGCCTCCCGATGACCTTCTTCCAAATATGTTCCTCTTCCTTTGATATCTGCTCTGCTTTCTTTCTCTCCCGGAATTCTGCCTCGGCTTTTTTCAGCGTTTCCTCCATGGACCCATGCTCCATGTAGTCTTTCAGCCATGAAAACAGTTCGCTTACATAGGCATCTGTTTTCGCATATTCCATGAAAAACTCATTTAATTTTCCGTTCAGCAGATGGACAATGCTGAGCCGCTCGTCAAACGGAGCGAATTTCAGTTTCTCCAGCATATCTTCTGTGAAAGAACCCTCAAGGATCTCGTCAATCTTATAGTCCTTTCTGTATTTTCTGTAAAGCTCCAAATAATTTGCAAACTCTTTGGCAATCCCTAAATGCCGGATATACTGATAGATTACATCCCGATCAACCGTCTTTCCAAGTCCTTCGTATGCCTTCATAAAGTCGGACAAATCCTCCCATCCTCTGGCAGTCACAAAGGCTTTTCCGTCCACCGTCGTCTCCATCCTGTAAAAATGATGTTTGCGAATTTCAAGATAAGCCATAATGGCCGGATGGATTCCGGCTTTGTATGCATATTCTTTCCAGACCTCATAGTCAGCTTCCACATCGATCAGTTTGATCCGGTCTAACGTCACCACATCAAACTCACGGACAGACTTATTGTACTCCGGAGGATTGCCGGCTGCCACGATGACCCATCCCTCCGGCACCTTCTGATTCCCAAAAGTCTTGCACTGGAGAAACTGCAGCATCGTCGGCGCAAGTGTCTCAGAGACACAGTTGATCTCATCGATAAATAAGATACCCTCCTGAAGGCCGGTCTGTTCGATTTTTTCATATACCGAAGCGATAATCTCGCTCATCGTATACTCTGTCACAGAGTAGCTGACACCGCCGTAAGTTTTTTCTTTGATGAACGGAAGCCCTACGGCACTTTGTCTTGTGTGATGGGTGATCGTATAAGCCACCAGTCCAATGCCGCATTCCTTTGCAATCTGTTCCATGATCTGTGTCTTTCCGATTCCCGGAGGCCCCATCAAAAGGACCGGCCTCTGTCTGAGCGCCGGTATCCGGTATTCCCCGTACTCATTTTTATTTAAATACGCTTCCACAGAATCTTTGATTTCCTGTTTCGCACGCTTAATGTCCATAATCTTCTCCTTCAAGTTCTTCCTCACAAACAATCAGTTTCATCGCCCACGGCGGCACCTGGGCATCCTCGTATTCTTCTTCCATGAAAATAAAGGCAGTCTCAAACGGCGGCTTTTTTTTCGGATAAATCCCCTGCCCGTCTGTGAAATACAAAACTCCCTTCAGGCTGTAAAACTCTCCTTCTTCCATGAGTCTTGCTATATACTCAAATGCCGGACGGAAGTCTGTGCCGCCTTCCCCTTTGAGCTCCAGATGTTCCATATATTCTTTCAGTTCTTTTTCATCCCGGATCTTTTTATCTTCCTGGATTTTTTCATCACACTGAATGATATGGATGTTGACCTTACGAAGAAATGTCTCTTCTTCCTTTAAAATTCCATAGGTCTCTTCCAAAAATTTCTTTACCAGTTCACCGGAACAGGACATGGACGTATCAATGACGATCGCAAATTCTTCTACTTTCTTTACTTCTTTCCACTCCTGCGGCTCCACCAGGGGCATATTTCCGTACATACGAAGCCCGTAGGTGTAGAACACATAGTCGAAAGAATCCTCGTCCACACCGATTTCCTCTTTAAGCACCGCAAATTTTTTCAGAAATTCCCGGTAATCATACCTCTCCCTGTTTTCGATCTGCATCTGCCGTACCATATCTCCCGCGTCCGCAGACATCTCCTGGGAGAATGTCTCCATATCCAGTTCCATCTTTTCACTGATGTCCTGCCACTGGTTCTGAATCTCCTGCTGCATCTTCGGCTGGTCTTTCTCCGGCCAGAAGCTGTGGCTGTCCATGACAAACTCTTCCCCAATGCGCTTTATTTCCGCTTCTGTGAGTTCCCATTCCCGGATCCTTTTATAGATGCCTTCCGCCGTCAGCACCTTCAGTTCTTTTTTGAGGCGTTTATAAATATCTTTGCGGAACGCAGTGCCATATAAAGAAACCGCTCCGGTCTTCCACTGATCGATCACGGATTCCACAGCAATATCACAGCTGATATCCCACAATTCTTTTTCCCTGTTTTTCTGCCCGGTCAGATGGTGAAAAAGACAGTGCAGTACCAAATGGAGATACATCCGGTTCACCATTCTTCTGTCCTGTGCATACAGCTTCGCCAGATATCCCGGATGGAAGTATATCACTCTGCCGTCAGAAGCGATTCTCTCTGCGTCTGCATGGCTTGTATAAAAAAAGCTGCTCAATGCCAGATCCATGAACCTCATGTGCAGATAAAGTTCATCTCTTGAAGCCATGAGGATCTGCTTTCCGGCTTCGGCAAGCCTCTCTGCTTTTTCTGTTTCTTTCTGCATATTTCTCCTAACTATAACTCAAAAATTTTCTTTTTCGGAGGAAACAGGCGCTGCTTTTCATTCATCAAAAAACTCATAGTTTCTCCGTCTTTCTGCGAGGATGCCTGCTCAATGGCCGCTTCCATGGCATTCTCATTCCAAAGACCCTCTTTCGATAAGAACCGCAGTGCTTCCATATCACGCTGTTGGGCAAATCCTTCTGCTATATTCTTTGCATGGTCTTTTACATATGCTGTATACTCTTTTCTTGCTTTTTCACTCAGTTCATATGGATATCTGAGCCGCCGGACGGCAATTTCCGATACCAGTTCCGGCCGTTCTTCTATCTCTGCCACAGAAAACAGCCTGTCATAGGCCTGATAGTCCACTTCCCTTTTCTGAAAACACTGACGATACTTATAGCCCGACCCGTTAAAATATTTCTCAATGATCCTTGCCGGAGTATTTTCTACCGCCTCTTCATAAAATTCGGGAAAGACCAGCTTAGCTGTCTTTTGGGTCCCGTCTTCTGTGCGGTAATGCAGATCGGCATACAGCTCATATCGGATTTCTCCGACAATATCTTTCAGGCATGTGCTTTTCCCTTTCTTGCAGAAAATCTCCACGTAGCGGAGCCTGCACCCGTTAAACACTCCGGTTCCGGTACCTTTCAGTGCATCTGAAAAAGTCAGTTTTTTGAGATTGCTGCATCCGTAGAATGCATATTTGCCCAATTCCTCTGTTTTATCAGGAAGATGCACTGCTTCAATCAGATTCCCGCAGAGCAGTTCCTTTTCATCGTCCTGCAATACATTATTTGTTACATCATATATTTCTACATCTTCCTCTTCCTGTTTCTTCCACTGGGAAAATGCATAGTCTCCTAATATTTTGAAAGGCTGTCCGTCCACAGTATCCGGCAGCGAAACAACACTGTCATTTCCATAACAGCGGACCAGCCTAAGCCCTCTCTTTTCTTTCCGGTAATGAAGGGTAAGCCCCATTGCACGTCCCATCCTTTCCGCAAATTTGTCTTATAATTACAGTCCTATTATACTACATAAGAAAAAAAAGAAAACAGCCTTATTTTGGGGTGAAATGGATGTACTCTGTGAGAAATACGGTTTGTTTCGATGCTGACGTCTTCGAATGAAAAAGTTTCTCAAGAATTCCCTCACACATAGACATAACAGAGGCTTGACAGCTTTGCGTACCAGATGCGGTTTGACGTAGTCAAATAACTTCCTTACGCACCTGTGTACAGCCCGCGGAGCGTTTTTTATGTCATAGGGAAGGTCGTAGAACTTTCCTATGATATAAAAAAATCCGGGATTCCCGGATTTAACAGAGCTGTACTATTTACTTAAAAATATTTAGGGCTTCTTTCGATATTTTTTCTCTATCACTGTCACATAGACGGCCATAGCCACAATGGATTCTGCCATAACCCCTAAAATTGAAAGCAGAATATATGGTGAGTTTTGTTCTTTCAGAAGCGGCAGACCTAAAACAGCCAGAATGGCCCCAAAGGTACACCATAGTTTTCCCATGGCGCGATTGTATGACTTTATATTATTTACCGGGAAAACCTCTGCATTTGCCCAGAAACCAAAGGCAGCTTCCTTCTTTGAGTTAAAGGCATATAAGCCAATGATAATAAATGAACAGCTTATAAGAAGCCATATAAGAAATATCAGCACGGTTATACACCCCTCTCCTGCAAACCCTATAATGCAAAGCACATGCCCCGAATGATATGTGCTATCGAGTGTCCTGTAAGAATATTTTAACTTTAATTAATATACAAGTGTAATCTGTTTTTATCTACATGGCTCTGAATATTGATACAACTCCTGTTATTGTTTATCCCGAATCAAACCAATTTTTAATTACTTCATGGACGTATTTCAATACAACTCTTGTTATTGTTTATCAATCTCCAGAGGCATTTCTTTCTGTCGGTCTACATTTCAATACAACTCTTGTTATTGTTTATCCAACGTATTTCCGCCATTCTTTATTTTCATTATAGTCATTTCCCCTGATAAAATCAACGTTTCCCTTATTTTTTCCCAACCGACAGCAGTTTTTTTAATTTTCTTTAAAAACAATCTCTAACCCGCAGTTTTATGCGGTTTCTTCGTACCCGCTAAATTTACCGGTTGGGAAATCGAACAATTCTTTTTGAAAAAAACATGAAACTTCCCTATCGGAGTAAAAAGATCATTACTGCTGAAACTGCCAATGTCAGAAGCCCTGCGCAGACTGCCAGCAGTAATTTCTGATACGGACGTTTTCCGGATTCCCGGTATTTCTCTATTTCATCGAGTTTTTTTCCTTCCGTAAAAGCCATGATCTCTTTATACGTCTGAATATCATGTGTCTTTTTCTGTTTCTCAACGCGGCCTGCATAATAAATTGCACATCCGAAAATCACGAGCCAGATCACGATTCCAACCACGTCTCCATACAATGAAAGCGGTACTGCCAGCACTGCTGTTGCTACGAGAAGCAAACTGAAGATAAGGCTGTCGCGATTCCATTTTTTAATATCCTCTGCTTTAATCTGTTCTCTCATCTCCTCTAAATCTCCTTTCACTAAGGTATCAAGAGAAATGTGAAAAAGAGTGCTCAGCAGGAGCAGACTTTTTACATCGGGATAGTTCTTACCGTTTTCCCAATTTGAAATTGTCTGCCGTGTGACGTATACCTTCTCTGCCAATTCATCCTGTGAGAGCTTTGAATCAAGCCTGTATTTCTTTATCTGTTTGCTGAACTCCATGTTCTGATTCCTCCTGCTTGTGTTTTATGTTGTATCAACATTATACCGATTGAGATGCAGATCTTCTATCAAAAATGTTTGACATCCCCGTTTTTTCAGCATGTAAAATAGATTTGACATGTCATTTCCGGGCTAAAAATGGCCCTGCAGCCTTCATCCATTCATCCGGCAGGTAAACAGCCAGATATCCATGACCATATCCCTCTGCCTCATAGATCTCGCAGGAAGGAACCAATGATTTAAAAAGGGCAGCGGAATTCTTTACACATTTCATCTCCTTCGATCCGTACCAATACATCACCTGCGCTGTCACATGTTTGATCCTGTCGTCCAGTTGGTAGTCTCCCATATAAGTCCGGTAAATGGTACACATGGTTTCTTTTCTGAAATTAGGCATATCTTTCATATAGTAATCTATGATTTCCTCCGGAAGCCGCATGGCGGGCATATATTTATTCAGCACTGCCAATTCCAGTCTGCTTGCTGACCTGCTAAACAGCAGCGGCCAGAAGCAGCGCACAAAAGCAGTGCAGCATTTCGCAAGCTTAGGCTGAGGATAACAAAGGCTCCCGTCAATGATCGCTTTTTGTGCAATATCCGGCCTTTGGGAAAGTATTTCTATCACAATCTGCCCTCCCAAAGAGACACCGCCGATGGCAAAAACAGAACCGCCGCAGCTTTCATTGATATATTTAATGATTTTCCCGGCACTATCTTCTGTGGACACATACTCCGTCATGTATTCTTCTCCATGTCCATCCAGCGTGGGCAGGATCACATGATAATTTAAAGACAGCATACGGGCCTGTCTTAAATAGTCCCACCAAGCCTGTCCTCCTCCGTGTATGAGCAGTACATGCGGCAGTTTCCGGTCCCCAAACTCATGAAACTTCATCACTTCCACCTCCTCAAATATACCTTTTTCCAATGTTTAATCAGAACATCAAATTCTTCTTCCATCCGGCCAATATCGATCTGTCCTTTCTGAAAACATCGGTATAAATAACCTTCACAGGCAAGCGCAATTTCATAATACATGGTCTCTGTCTCTATATCCTCCCGAAACATACTGTTGCCGAATGTCCGGAAAAATTTCTGCTCAGCGTTCTGATTTGTCTTGGCGATCAATTTGTGCACATCCTTTTTCACTTCCGGATGCTGCTCATAGTAGGCTTTCACTGAAAACATACAGATCTCCGGATACTTCACCGAAAGAGAACATTTTGCCCGGACATTCCGACGTAACATTTCAAAAAGATCTTCAGTCTCCCATACACCATAATCCTGCACCGCACTGCGTGTAAGGTTTTCAGCGTGACAGACAAGATATAAATACAGCTCCTTCTTGTTCTTAAAGTAATAAAATAAAAGCGACTTTGAAATTCCTGCCGCATCGGCTATCGCCGACATAGAAGCTCTCTTATATTCATTTCTTGAAAACACCTGATAAGCAGATCTTATGATCTTTTCCCGTCTGCCGCATGGCAGCTGATAAAATTTCTCGTTCATGCTGTCCTCCCCTGACCGATTCGTCTAATATAGACAGCATAAATCCATTGACCGATTTTGAGAAGACCCCCTTTTTAATAATTCGGCTCATCAATTTTTATAATCCGGATTTCTTTATCCCCGGATAATTTTTGAACCAACGATTCCACTCCCAGAATTTCCGTATTCGTATGACTTCCCACAAACAGATTCATTCCCACATGCTGTGCATACTGTTGTGAATAAAGTACGTACTCCCCTGTGACATATGTATCACATCCAGCCTCTGCGGCAATCCTCATCTCTGTGGTCATGTTTCCCCCTCCTGCGGCCACAGCCACTTTTCTTACCGGATTTTCATTATTTTGATAACAGCGCACTTGCTCTGCAAGGATATCGGTCAGCCTTTCTCTGAACACATTGAAATCAACGGGCTCGATCTCACCTATGACCCCGCCATAATAGATTTCCGCATACGGCATCACCTTCTCAAGACCTCCCATTCCAAGTTTCTTTCCCAGTGACGCACTGGTCCCAAACTCCGCGTCATCTAACGGTGCATGAAAATAAGCATGGGTGATTCCGCTTTCTTCTAACATCTTACTGCAGCTTTCTTTCAGTCCAAAAATAAACTCCCACGAATCATGATGGGTCACAAGAAATTCTATCTGTTGCTGGCGGGCTTTTTCTATAATTTCTTCTGTCAGATTTACTGCATACCCGATGATATTAATTTCTCTGTCAAATTCATTAAAAAACCCCCATTCCTCTGGGAGCATATGCAGCTTCTTTTCGTCAAACATATCCATGAGATCTGCTTTCAGTTTACTGTACTTCATCATAACTCCTTCCCTGATCTGTCAAAGTTTGAGATATCAGTCTATCACCCCGCCGAAAGAATTGCAACAAGGCCTCTAAACCGAAAAAATCCCTGAACACAGGATCTGATCTATACAGCCCTGCACACAAGGATTTTTCATGGGAATTATTTCTTTGCTTTGTATTCTTCTACTTTTTTTGTATCTGTATTTTTCTTATAGATTTTTCCGTTGTCTTTGTCAACGTAGAAATCACCGTATTTTTTACCGGAGTCTTTGGATGTGTCATAAATTTCAAAGTGATATCCTTTTGCTCCATCTCTGTACTCTGTGACATCTTGGTCTTTATTTCTCACTTCATACTGACCGTTTCCGTCAGAACCAAGTTTATTGATCAGATAGTCATGGGCATCATCATAATCATCAAACCCATTGGCTACATCGTCCGCCAGATCTTTTGCTCCGTCTGCCACATCGTCAGCCGCATCTTCCACGTCGTCACCCAAATCATTGTTTGTTGCTGTAGTGGATGAACCGCCTTCTGTGGTTTTTTCTGTTGTTGTGGCATCATTTTTGTTTGAACATCCTGTAAACATCGCAGCGACACTTAATGTGAGGACTGCAACCATTGTAAGCATCCAACATTTCTTTTTCATTATGAATTCTCCTTTTCCTTTGGAATAATTATTTGATACCACTATTGTTTCCAATGAAAAGGAAAATATACCTTAACAAATTCTGCGATAATTTTTAATCAAAAATTTTATTTGGATTTAAAATATTTTTCGGGTCCAGGCAAAGCTTCACCTGCTTCATCATTTGAAGAATTAAAGGATCTGATGCTTTCTTTAAATATGTTTTCTTGCTCAGCCCGATCCCGTGTTCTCCTGATGTCAGGCCGCCAAGCTCACTGCTTTTATCGTAGGCAGAAGCCAGCACTTCTCTCCGGTCTTTTTCCCACTGCTCCTGTGTCCTGCCGCCCCGGACAACACAAAGGTGTACATTCCCGTCTCCCGCATGTCCGAAACTTACCATTTGAACTCCGGTCTTCTGTTCTAAATCATTGATATATTCTATGAATTCGGCAGATTTATTGATGGGAACCACAATGTCCACCGGCTCCTGTTCCGATTTTGCCTCAACAGCTTTTACAAGGGCTCCCCGGATCTTCCACACCGCATCAATCGTCTCTTCGTCTTCCAGCACGAGCGCATCCTTAGCTCCGCTTTCCTCGGCGATTGTTTTGAGTTTTTCGACCCGTTTATAAATTTCCTCCGAGTCATCTCCGTCAAAAGTCAAAAGAATATATGCCGCTGCATCTTGATAAGGAAAAGCAAGACCAACATATTCTTCTCCGAGAGCGACTACCTTCTTCTCCACAAATTCAATGGCCGTCGGGTCAAGACTGCCCCGAATTACGTTTAAGACTGCCCGTATCCCCGTATGAAGATCATCAAAAGGCAAAAGAACGCTCAATGACTTCTGAGGTTTTGATGTAAGCTTCACAATGGCCTTTGTGATGACTCCGAGGGTTCCCTCTGAGCCGATCATCAGATGTTTTAATGAAAGACCGGAACTGTCTTTTACAACTTTCCCGCCAAGCTCTGCCACACTGCCGTCGGCCAGCACTACTTCCAGCCCACGGATATAATCTCTGGTGACACCATATTTTACGGCGCGCATTCCTCCTGCATTGGTGCTGATATTTCCGCCGATGGTGGCTGTCTTCTCACCCGGATCCGGAGGGTAAAACAAGCCTTCCTGCTCCACCAGCTCCTGAAAATCTTTCAGCACGACACCGGATTCCACTGTTGCCGTAAAAGTATCCTTATCGATCTCCAGCACCCGGTTCATGCGGGACAGATCCAAAACGATCCCTCCGTCCGCCGGTACCGTAGAACCTACTAAATTGGTCCCTGCTCCTCTCGGTGTAACCGGAATCTTATGTTCATATGCATATTTCATAATATCGCTGACCTCTTTTGTGGACTCAGGGAATACCAGGGCTTTTGCCCGTCCCCTGAGTCTTCCCAGAGTGTCCGATAAATATTTTTCTTCTATATTAGAGTCAAAGATCACCCGACTGCTGTCGGGAATCAAACATTCAAGTCCTGTCAAAGCCATCACCTACCGTTTCGTAAATTTTAATGCCACCTTATCTCCGAGCCACTGTCCGAGCTGGACAATGATAATCAATACAATCACTGTAAATGTCAGAACACCGGTCTCGTACCGGTTATATCCGTACCGGATCGCCAGATCTCCGATTCCGCCTCCTCCGACACTTCCTGCCATGGCAGAGTATCCGATGATGCTTACAAATGTCACCGTAAGTCCGCGGATCAGACTCGGAAGAGCTTCCACAAATAAAACCTTGCGGATGATCAGGGAAACACTTGCCCCTGTGGCCACCGCTGCTTCCACGACTCCTTTGTCCACTTCACTGAAGGATCCTTCCACCAATCTCGCATAAAAAGCCACAGATGCGATGGAAAGGGGAACCGCCGCCGCTGCCGCACCGATGCTGGTGCCTACTAAGATCCTTGTCAGCGGAAGGAGTACTACGAGCAGAATAATAAACGGCATGGAACGGATAATATTTATAATGGTACCTGCCACCGCATTGACCGCCCGGTTTTTAAAAAATAAGGGATTAGCTGTCAAGTGCAGCACCAGGCCAATGAGCATTCCGAATACAACGGCCGCAGCCATGGCAATCAGCACCATCTGTATGGTCTCTATCGTCGCATTTCCAAATTCTAATTTTATAATCTCCATCGTTTCCTTCATCTTATCGTCCTCCCTCTAATTCTTCTACACGGTACACATTTTCTTTCATATAACGAAGGGCTTTTTCCCGTTCTTCATTTCTGCCTCTTACAATCACGATCAGCACACCCAATGGTTTCCCATGAATATAGTCGATCTTTCCGTTGATGATATCGATCACCACGTCGAATTGTTTGGAAACCTGGCTGATCACAGATGCATAAGCCTTTTCCCCGGTATAACAGAGTTTCACGAGTTCTTCTTCCTCCGAAAGCTTCACCTCATCGGGAACGCCCACATTGAGCACACGCTCCACAAGACTTTTGGTAATCTCTTCTCTCGGCTCTGCAAATGCAGAATATATATCCCGTACTTCCTTGATTTCACCGTTTTCCATGAAGGCGATCCTGTCAAATAATTTTTTTGCAACTTCCATCTCATGGGTGATGAAAACTATGGTAATATGATATTTTTCATTGATCTCTTTTAACAGAGACACGATTTCTTCTGTATTCTCCAAATCCAATGCGGATGTCGCCTCATCACAGAGCAGGATTTTCGGATCGTTGGCCAGCGCTCTAGCGATTGCCACTCTCTGTTTCTGCCCGCCGCTTAAGTTGGCCGGATAGGAATCCGCTTTTTCCGGCAGATGTACCATTTCGAGGAGTTCTTTCACTCTTCCCTGTATTTTCTCTTTCGGATAATGGTTTGCATGAAGGGCAAACGCCACATTTTCCGCGATCGTGGAACCGCTGATCAAATTAAAGTGCTGGAAGATCATTCCGATGTCCAGACGGACCTTACACAGCTCTTTTCTTTTCAGGGAAGTGATCTCATTCCCTTCGATCAGCACCTGTCCGGCAGTAGGCGGCTGAAGCAGATTGATCACTCTGACAAGCGTACTCTTTCCGGCTCCGCTGGGTCCTACAATGCCAAAGATTTCTCCTTCCTCAATGGTCAGATTTACGTTCTTAACCGCCTGAAAATCCTGTTTATTCTGCTGAAATGTCACTCCAATATTCTTTAATTCAATCACAGTTTCTCACCTTTCTCTCTTATGTTTATTTTTCTTTATATTTTTCTGTCCACCAGTCTGGTTTCTGGAAGGACTGAAAGCTGCTCTTTTTGTCTGACACCGCTTTATAAAAATCTTCTGACTCCACAGCCTCTTTGAGGTCTTTCCCCAGCTGTCCTTTCACGTCATCAGTTTTTACAGCAATGACATTTTTATATTCTTCTGCCAGAGTCTCGACCGCCAATGCTCTGGAAAAGTCCAGTTTTGCCGCATATGCATAATTTCCTGGAACTACCCCCGCCGCAACACTGTCCAAACTCCTTGATATCTGGGCCGCATCCAATGTTACAAATTTTAAATTCTTAGGATTCTGGGCAATGTCCTTCTCCGTTGCCTTCGTCTGGTCGATTCCTTTCTTAAGGACAATGACCTTTTCTTTGCCAAGAATACTGAGGGCCCTTGCAAGATTGGAAGGATCATTCGGTATCCCGATCTTGTCACCCTTCTTCAGTTCTTTCAAAGATTTTATGCTGTCAGAAAAAATTCCTGCTCCCGCAGTCGGCACCGCAATGACTTTGCTTATATTCAGATCATTATCTGCCGCAAACTTTTCTAAATATGCCGTGTGCTGCATTAAATTTGCATCGATCTCACCGTTTGCCAGGGCCTGATCCGGCAGTACATAATCACTGAACTCTCTCACCGATACTTTGTATCCCTTTTTCTCCAAAGAAGGCGCGATCGCTTTTTTCACCATGTCTCCGTATGGTCCCGCACAGACACCGATGGTAATGTCTTTTGCAGCACTGGCTTTTTGGCTCCCGCATCCGGTCAAAGCACCCAGTGCCAATACTCCAATCATAACGATTCCTGTCAGCTTTTTCAACGATTTTTTCATAATACGTTCCTCCATTTTTATACAAATCCTATTTTTTTAGTATGGAATTAATAATTTCAAGCTTCAGCTCTGTCTGCGGCCGTTCAGACATGGAGCGTTTTTTATTTCACAGAAAAGGCCGTAAACTTTTTTATGAAATAAAAAAAGGAGGCCATGCATGGCCTCCCAATACTTAACCGCTATGTACTTTCTCTCAGCTTTTAAGATATCTCCATACAAATATGATGTTCCGGTATTTGATTGTACGCAAAAGAACTGCACATGCTCTGCATCTGCATTTCCATACCCATCATATCCATCATGAAATTCTTATATGCCTTGATAAAATTCATTGCGGTATCTCCTTCTTGCTGATTTCCTATCTTGCCTATAGGTTATTTGGAATCTTACACGGTTTCTTTCTATTTGTCAATAGGTTTTTTTGATTTCATCACTCTTTTCCAAAAGATCCGATCTCAATCAGATTCCCGTCAGGATCTGCAACATAGCTTGTTCTCTGTCCCCATGGTTCCGTTACCGGTGCGAGAACCGGTTCGGCTCCTGCTTCCAGCACTCTCTGATACTCCCGGTCCACGTCTTCATAGGAAGGCAGATCAAAGGCGAGTTCCACCGTCCCGTTTATTTTGTCCGGATAGCCAAAGTTTCTGCCGGTCATTTCTTCAAAATCTTTTCTCCCAAACATAATCAGACACATGTCGCCGGAATAGAGTTCAGCGTTGGGAGTTCCTTCCCAATCGGTCTTCATACCCATCACATCCCTGTAAAACGCGACCATTTTCTCCATATCAGTAACAAATAATCCTGCTGCTGTCATTTTTAACATAGCACTTCCTCCTTCTTTGAATACATTCAGTATATCAGGAGGAACCAGACAGCTTTATGTCATGTTCCTGTATATCTGTTTAAATTCTTTTTCAATTCCGACACAAGATCATCCGCAAGGCACCTGGGTTCTATGACCATTGCCTGGCTTCCAAAACTCAAAATCCACTGCTTCATGTTATCATAATTCACGAAATCCCATTCAAAGATCAGCCGGCCCTGCTCGTCTTCGGTATAACAGCCGGCCCCGTATTCTTCCACAAGCCTGTATTTTGCTTCTTTTTCAAAGACCGCTCTAAGTTTGACTGCATCCTGTCTGAAATAGTCCTGAAAATCTGCCTCCGTTTTACCTGCATTTCTCATCAGGAAACTGTTTCCTGTCTCTTTGAGCTCCCACAGCCTGTTTAGTTTAAACATACGGAAATCCTTTCTTTTTCTGCAGTAGCCATAGACATACCAGGATGACCACCGGAAGACCAGAAGATACGGCTCGATCTCTCTGTATTCTTCTCCTCTGCTGTAATAATACAAAAAGTTCACCGTATGCCGGCTGGAAACCGCATGTTTTATGATCCCGATCTTCTCTTTCAGTGATTCTTCATAGTGAGAAGCCAGATCGATCAGGATCATTCCTTCTGACAGGACCGAATCTTCCGGCTCTAAAGAGAGCTTTTCCATGAGACTTAACGCAGCGGAAGTCCTTGATACGCTGTCAATTCCTTTCAGCCCTTCAAAAACTGCTCTCAATTCTTCTTTCGTAAAAACAGTTTTGTCAAGCTTATAGCCTTCAGCGATACGGATTCCGCCGCCGTATCCCTGTTCCGTGATCAGAGGAATCCCCGCACGGCAGATCACGTCAATGTCCCGGCTGATGGTCCTTCTGGACACTTCAAACCTCTCGGCCAGTTCAGGTGCCGTGACTTTGTCGTTTCTGAGCAAAAGTGTGATAATTCCGATTAAACGGTCTATTTTCATTGAGATGCCTCCTGCAAGATAACAAATGATTTCATATAAAAGGATAAAGTGGCAAGCCCACCTCATCTCCCCACCCCTCATCTATGTAAATGAAAAAACTCCGTTTCATCTGAAACGGAGTCCTATGAGCGTGCGGGGATTCGAACCCCGGACAACTTGATTAAAAGTCAAGTGCTCTACCACCTGAGCTACACACCCTGATTATTCTATTTTAATTCTGATGAAACTGGGCTAGCTGGATTCGAACCAGCGGATGCAGGAGTCAGAATCCTGTGCCTTACCACTTGGCGATAGCCCAACAGCTTTATCAATATATCACAGCAAAAATCTTATGTCAACTACTTTTTTACTGATTTTCCAAAAAATATGAGACAGATCTTCATCTGTGATTTCCTTATAAGGAACTGAGCGTGCGGGGATTCGAACCCCGGACAACTTGATTAAAAGTCAAGTGCTCTACCACCTGAGCTACACACCCTGATTATTTATTTTAATTCTGATGGAACTGGGCTAGCTGGATTCGAACCAGCGGATGCAGGAGTCAGAATCCTGTGCCTTACCACTTGGCGATAGCCCAACAGCTTTATTAATATACCACGGAATTTCGACAAGCGCAATGGTTTTTTATATTTTTTTTAATTTCTTTTGTTCTCAAATGCCGAATAAAAAATGTTGTAAAACTGTCCTATTTAATTTTACAACATTTTCTTTCAGCATTTTTTATTTTACCGTTACGCTGACCTTTTTATACTTTCCATTCTCACTGATCACATAAATAGCTGCCTTGCCGGCTTTCTTTGCTTTGATCTTTCCTTTGCTGTTCACGGATACTACAGAACTTTTTGAAGTCATGTAACGAATCTTTGCACCGTGATTTTTCGGCTGTTTCTTGCCGGACGGGACCTTTACCTTCGCTTTAATGACAGCTGTCCTGCCCTTTTTCAGAGTAATTGATTTCTTCTTTACAGAGACGGAAGATGCATTTGCATACCGTGAACCGGCTCTCATCAATACATGTGCCGTATTAGATTTTCCAATGTTCTTTTTCTGTTTGTTCACATTTTGATATGGTCTTACATAAAACTTATAGGAACCTTTGGATTTCAGTTTTCGCTTTCCAATCTTTGTGATGGTAGTCTTCGTTCCCTTCTTTACTGTCTTTAAATATTTTGGTGTAGATTTCTTTCCACATTGATTACCGTAAATCCGGTATCCGTCCGCACCCTTCGTCTTTGTCCATGACAGCTGAACCTTCCTGGAAGTCTTGGCCGTACCAGTTGCTACAATGACCTTCTTTTCGGTACTGGCTGCTGTATTGAGAGTGAGCTCCTTAGTTTTGGCACCTGCTGCCAGACTTGGCATATCTGCACCTGTTGTAGGATACTGCACCTTTACTTTAAATTTTCCGTTCTGCGCACTAGTCTGAGATAAAGCGATATAATTTGTATCTGCTTTCCCCATTTTACATCTTTACTGTTTTTCTTATTCACATATTTTGCATAGACCGTAAAATCCGACTTTTTGATCACTTGGTTCTTCTTATAAGTCTTTGTATTCTTTACATAAATCCCGCTTAAAACATACTCGCTGGCAAATGAACCATGATATAAAAGAATTGGCTGGCCGGCTACTCCGCCGTTGTCACATCCATAGCGGGAATACTTCCCGTCCGTGGTATTAATATTGCTTCCCTTAAAAGTCTCGTTAAATGCAATGGTTCCATTACAGCTGTCAAAAAGACTTACAAATTCCGGATTGTCTTTACTGTTTAAAGCAAAATAAGTA
The DNA here is from genome assembly GCF_014467075.1 of Anaerostipes caccae L1-92. NCBI lineage: Bacteria > Bacillati > Bacillota > Clostridia > Lachnospirales > Lachnospiraceae > Anaerostipes > Anaerostipes caccae. The sequence goes on along the minus strand of NZ_AP023027.1, from coordinate 941,970 downwards.
TCGCCTTTCTGCAGCTTATTGTAGCTTTGATCGGGTGAATTATACCAGGTAGGGCTGGAAACCTTTCGGCCAAGTTTTACAGGAAGCAGACTTGCGCTTACCGTTACCCATGTATTCTGTTTCAGCACCCTTTTATAATCCGGCCGCTGTTCCCCATAACCGTCTGCGAGACGCAGTGCATAATATGTTTTTCCCGTCTTAAGCTCTCCTCCTGATTTTACATAGGAGCCTACTTTGATCATCCTTGCGCCTTTTGCATTGTTTACTGTAACCGTCTCATTCGCTCTGCCATCCATATTGGCATCGGCTTTTTTGCCCGAAGCCCCGGATACAGACGTTTTCGTTCCCCCAAAAACTCCAAACATCATTGCTGCGGATAAGGCCGCAGCCATTCCCTTTTTCCATAATGAACTGCTCATCTTCCTCATAATCATTCCTCCTTATTCTGTAAAACATTTTATCATAAGAATCTGAAATAATAATGAGATTGAATCTATGTTGTTATTTGTTGTTTTTCAGTCGGAAAAAAATACAGTTAAACGAAGAAAACTCGTTTAACTGTATTTGGTCATTTTTATAATATTACGGAAATCCTTAAGGGTATTACATACTGCAGGATGCCACAATCTTATAGTTATCCGGTATATTGTATTTATTTTCCACAGGTTCGAGATTCCAGCTGATCTCACATAAGGTCTCCCTCATCACCTTCTTGCAGTAAAGCATTACGATGCCCGCGTCGATCTGTTCCTCGTAGAGATTCGTATCCTCGTCGTCCCTGACTGTAAGAATCAGCAGTCCTCCGTCAATGATAAATCTCCACGGCTGGCGATTTAAAGTAGAAGGCGCCATCCTTGCATAGTTTAACGGTTCGTATACAGCCCGGTTCACAAGCTCATCCACCGTTGCTTTATTGCCCCATGTATCAAGAAAAACAATCTCTTCTAAAGGCATCCTTGGAGATGTAACGCTGTCTTTCACCTGAAAATCCGCATTAGCATATCCTTTTCCCAGTGTGACATTCCCTGTAACCTTTTTAAACCGCTTCTTTCCGTATCCCAGTGCCATGATCGCCACCACTTCTTTATCCGTGACAATGTTCAGCTTTTCAATGACTGTACGGCTGTCTTTGAAGGTAATCCAGCAGGAATCCACTCCCAGAGAATGAGCTTTAACAGAGATAGATTCACCCACATATCCGCCATTTTCAATATAATGATCCTTTTTCTCTGACAAAACGATCATATAGTGCGGCGCATTGATCAAAATCCCTTTATATCCTGCATACCCGTCCAGCTGGCGGTAAACGGTATCATTATCCATAAAGCGGATATCGATCCCGATACTGTCATCCAGGCGCTCACAGGACTGGGCAAAATCCCGGATTTTCTTAACGGTAGCGGCATCGACTTCCTTCTCTTTATAATCCCTGACGGAGTTCTTGCTTTCAATCAAATCTTTATATTCCATAGTCATACAACCTCCCTTATCCAGTAAAAATATCTTCCTGCTACTTGTTATATTATACCTTATCGCGCAAAGCGCGTCCACCCGAGAGACATTTTCCACATGATTTCCGTTCGGCTCTTAGAATGCCTCACTCCAATCATGCAGAAAACGGATATAATGTCGCAGAAGGCAGCCTTACAAACTGCCCTCCAGCAACTTAAAAAGGACAGGTGGATTTCCCATCTGCCCTTTATATCTATTCTTCCAAGTAAGATTCTATGACTTTTACCGCTTTATCTATACCTGTCCGGCCGGTGTTGATGACCAGTTCATAATTGCTCGGATGTCCCCACTTGATTTTTGTGTAGTAATTGTGGTAAGAAGCCCTCTCCTTATCCACCTTTTTCATGAGACGTTTCGCCTCCCGCTCAGAGACGTCCTCCGTGTCCATGATCCTCTGAATCCGCACTGCCTCAGAGCTGTGGATGAAGAAAGAGTGGCAGCCGGGAAGTTTCTGAAGGATAACATCTGCACACCGCCCCACAAAGATGCAGGACTTCTCCTGCTCTGCGATCTGGCGTATGGCAATGGACTGAATGACAAAAAGCTTCTCAGGTGTCAGGATACATTCATCCATAGGAGTCGTGGCCGGATGTCCGATGGGAACTCCGAAGATATAGGCATAATCACCGGTCTCTTCCCTTTGGCTTATATACTCTTCAGACACGTCCGCCATCTTTGCCACTCTGGCGATCAGTTCTTTGTCAAATAGCTTGATCCCTAAATCCTCTGAAAGCTTCTCCGCAATTTCATGGCCTCCGCTTCCGTACTCTCTGGATATGCATATAATCGTATTCGGTCTCATATCATCTCTCCTCTCTGTATCATACTCAGCGTTCTACATAGTAAGAAATCAGATCCACCGCATTTTCCATGCCCAGTTTTCCCATGTTAAGAACCAGGTGATAGTTGCTCGGATGTCCCCACTTGATCTTCGTGTAATAGTTGTGGTAAGAGGCTCTTTCCCGGTCAGTCCTCTTAATCAGTTTCCTTGCTTCCTTTTCTGTAATCTGCCGCAGATCCATAATTCTCTGAATCCTGTCTTCCAGCGGGCTGTGGACAAAAACTGAGATGCACTCTGCCTGATTCTGCAGAATAACATCCGCACACCGTCCCACAAAAATACAGGAACCTTCGTCTTTAGCCATCTGCCGGATGGCAATGGACTGAAGGGCAAACAGTTTCTCCGAAGTAACTACAAAGTCTCTTGTAATATCCGCTGCAACATGTCCGGACGGCATCACTCCCAGGAAGCCCCGGAAGTCTCTGACCTCCCCCTGTTCTTCCACGAAGTCTTCAGGCACATTGCCAAGCTCGGCTACCTTTGTTATGATCTCGCTGTCGAACAGCTTGATCCCCAGCTTCTCTGACAGGTGTTCTCCCAATTCATGGCCGCCGCTTCCGAATTCTCTGGAAATACATATGATTCTGTTCTCTTTCATAAACATCACTCCTTTGCTCATAAACAGTGATTGCTAAGATCAATATCTTATCTTCATTATACCATGACAGAGTGGAAAAAACATAAAAAATAGAAGGAATTGTTCTTTTATGAAAACAATCCCTTCTGTTCTCTTCTTATATGACAGCGATATGATACGTTTCCAGCCAGTAGTTGACCTGGAGCATAAACGCCACCATCTGCGGTCCTGCCATCAGCTGTCCGTACCAAGGTTTTCCGTAGTCCGACGGACTCTCTAAAAATTCTTCCGTTTTCTTTTTATCGATCAAATTCCGAATCGGAGCATTGGGATCTGCGATCACTTCCCGCAGCCGGTCTCCCAGCATTTTTTCATATTCAGGATGATACGTTTTCGGATACGGACTCTTCCTCCTGTACAATACTTCATTCGGAAGATCTCCTTCACCTGCGGCCCTTAACAGTCCTTTGACCACACCATCCGGACATTTCATTTCCCACGGCACATTCCACATATATTCCACGATCCTGTGGTCGGCAAACGGTACTCTGGCTTCCAGGCCGGAATACATGCTGGTGCGGTCCATCCGGTCCAGAAGTGTGACCATAAACCATTTAAGATTCAGATAGGAGATCTCTCTCCTCCGGCTTTCTGTCGGATCTTCTCCAAGAAGTCTTGGGGTTTCCCGGATCGTCTTTTCGTATGCCCGCCGTGCATGGGCTTTCAGATCTACCGCCTGAAGCACATCGCCGCTTAACAGGGCCTCCCTGGGCTCCATATCCATAGACCACGGAAATGCATGGGCTTCAAAACATTCTTTTTTATGAAACCACGGATATCCTCCGAAAATCTCATCTGCACATTCTCCGGTCAGAGTAACCTTCTTTGTCTCGGCAACTTTTGAACAGAAGTAGAGAAGGGAAGACTCCACATCAGCCATGCAGGGAAGGTCTCTTGCATCCACAGCCCTGTACAGGTTCTCAATCTGCTGCTCGTTATTACACTCCAGGTACGTGTGATTGGTTCCCGATGCCTCTACCATACGGTCTACCCACGGACGGTCCTGGGACGGCTGAAAAGAATTGGCCTTAAAATACCGGTCATTGTTTACAAAATCAAAAGAAAAGGTATTCAGCTGTTTCCCCTGTCTGCCAAGCTCTTTGGCACAGATGGCTGTCACAAGACTGCTGTCCACCCCTCCGGATAAAAACGTACAGATCGGAATATCAGAGAGCATCTGCATCTTTACCGCATCGTGGACCAGATAAGACAGTTTCTCTACCGTCTGATCATAAGATTCTTCATGAGGCCGGCTCTCAAGCTTCCAGTAAGTGTGATCATTAAGCCCCTCCGTACTGTACTCCAGAAAATGACCCGGCAGTACTTCTGAAACACCTTTGAATACTCCTTTTCCATAGGATTTTGCCGGTCCCAGTCCAAAAATCTCACCGAGTCCGTCCCGGTCGATGACCGGTTCTATCCCCGGATACTGAAAGATACCCTTGATCTCGGATGAAAATACAAGGGTCTGGCCGGAAAAAGAATAAAACAATGGTTTGACCCCAAGCCGGTCTCTGAACAAAAACAGCTTCTTTTCCGCAGAATCCCAAATACTGACCGCAAAAATACCGTTCAGTTTCTCCACAAAGGCCGGTCCGTGAAGGATGTACCCCGCCAGGATCACTTCCGTATCGCTCGCTGTCCTGAAGATCGCCCCTTCCTTTTTCAGCTCCTGTTTCAATTCCTTCATGTTATAAATTTCACCGTTATACACAATGACAAACTTACGTCCGGATTCCTCTCTTACCATGGGCTGATGACCGGTGTATAAGTCAATGATCGAGAGACGGACATGGGCCAGACCGCACCCATTTTCCAAAAACGTTCCCTGATCATCCGGGCCCCGGTGCTTCTGAACTTGATTCATACGGTCCAGAACATCTTCCCACTGTCCTTTCTTTTCCAGATACCTGTTATGAGGATTACAAAATCCCGCAATACCACACATATGTGCCACCTCTTCAACTTTTTTTCATACAGGCCCCGCGGTGAAGCATCACCGGGAGCCTTACGTTCTATCCCCGGATAACCGGCTGATATTGTCTGCCTTCCAGCGCTTTTTCCACAGTCGGGATCAAAAGGCTGGTATCGGCGATCATGGAGTTCGGTTTTTTCACCGGATCATCCTGCCCAAACGGTACAAAATAAATATTTTTCATATTCATCAGAGCTCCGATGTTCTTCATATTTATTCCCAGAGCATCATTGGTTGATACAGAAATCACCAAAGGTTTATCGTTCCTTAAATGGGCTTTTGCCGCCATCAGGACCGGTGAATCTGTGATCCCGCTGCACAGCTTTGCAAGCGTGTTTCCTGTACACGGGAAGATCACCAGAATATCCAATAGACTCTTTGGACCGATCGGTTCAGCCTGGGCAATCGTTTTCATCGGGGTAATCCCAGTGATCTTCTCTGCCCTATCCAAGAAATCTTCTGCCTTTCCAAATCGGCTGTCTATGCTCTGTGCGGCCCCGGAAAAAATGGTCTGCACCTGTGCTCCTTCTTCTGCCAGCTTCTCAAGCTGGATAAAAATTTTTTCATATGTGCAGAATGAGCCAGTTACGGCAATTCCTATTTTCTTTCCTTTTACACTCATCATACATCCCATTCCGTAATCATTGTTTCTGTCAGAATGGCAGCTGCCGAACACGCTGCATACTTGCCGGGAATTCCAAGACATTGTTTTGCCTTGATCCCCAATTCGTCTGCCGCCATGAAATCTACGCCTCCCGGCGCAGATGCAATATCCACGATTAACGCCTCTTTTTTTACCTGTTCCAGACGTTCTCTGTCTAAAATCATGGCCGGAATCGTGTTAAAAATAAAATCAGCCTGAGAAAGTTCTTCTTTCAGCTCATCGAGAGAGACTGCTTTTATTCCAAAGGACTCCGCCAGGGCACGCTGCTCCTTATTTCTTGCGGCTGCCGTTACTTTGGCCGACCAAAGCTTCAGCTTTTCTGCCAGGACGCTGCCGCATCGTCCGAAGCCTGTCACCAGACATCGGCTTCCCTGTATCTGTACAGGAGAATCAAAAACGGCTTCTGCCACAGCTCCCTCGGCAGTGGGCACGGCATTTTTTAACGCCACTGAGTCCAATTTCATAAAGTCATGGACAGCAACCCCCGCATTCATGCAATAGCGGCAGAAGTCATCCGGAATACATCCCGCAAAGATCTTCTGCCCTTTCCTCAGATGCTGTTTTACATCCTCTATTCCGAAGTCAGCACAGCATTCCATGGAAACCAGGTTTTCACGGTCTTTGGAAAAAGGGATCGGGCCGATCAGGATTTCTGCATTTTCCACGGCTTCTTTCATAGAAGAAGCCTGCACCTCCCCGGATGCGATCCCATAGGTAATCACAGAATAGCCTTTAAAAGCAAGCTGTTTTGCCATATAAAACTGTCTTAAATCACCGCCAAGCACTGCAAAATCATACATTTTACCGCTCCTTTCTGCTGCCATCTAATGATAGTATATGAAATTTGTCACAGAGTTGCTTCATTTTTTCCAAATTCTACAGACAAATGACGCATAGTCTGATATATTAGAATCAGTAACCAGGGTTGTTGTTTTAAAGAAGGGAGTTCTTAAAATGAAATTTTTTATCTGTGAACACTGCAAAAACATCATGACTTTGCTGAATGACAGCGGAGTACCGGTCATGTGCTGCGGCCAGAAAATGACGGAGCTTGTTCCAGGCACTACCGACGGGGCAGCAGAAAAACACGTCCCGGTCATTTCAGCGGATGACCGCAGGATCAGCGTGAAGGTCGGAGAAGCCGAACATCCTATGATGGAGGCTCACTACATTATGTTCATCTGCATTGAAACCAGCCGCGGCCATCAGATAAAATATCTGAATCCGGGTGAAAAACCGGAGGCAGAATTCCTTCTGGCAGACGGTGAGGAATTGATTGCCGCATATGAATACTGCAATCTCCACGGACTGTGGAAAGCATAAAATCAGACATAATAAAAGAGGCATCTCTGATCTTCTCAGAAATGCCTCTTGTTTTATGTCTCTTAATTTAAGGCTACCCTCATATTAATTCTTTATCCTTTGTAATTAGTCCTCCAAACGGACTAGATGACGATTAGAAAGGCCAAGGCCATCTCATGCATGTCATTGTTTTATCCCCCTTTATACTGCTTTGCTTTCGACAATTATCTCGGTAACAATACACACTATAAAAGGTCCTATTCCTTGTTTCAATATACCCGCGGGGAACGACTTGATATTTGAATAACCGTCATCTTTTTTTCCATTAAATAGTATCCAGAAGGATAATTTTTACATAGAATATCCCATTCTCACACCGGAAGGAAACATCCCCGTTATACTTTTCGGCGATTTCGATCATATTGCGGCTTCCAATGCCGTGTTTTTCTTTGTCATGCTTCGTAGTTTTGAGACGGCCGTCTTCTATGATCACCGGCTTCATGGTCCGGTTGCTCTCCTCCAAAATCAAATGATGCCCGGTGAGCTTGACCGTGACGCTGACTGTCTTGTCTTCCATATCTCTGACGGCTTCCGCAGCATTTTTGAGAAGATTGGAAAACAAAATACAGATCTCTGCATTGGTCATGTTCAGCCTGCTCGGAATTTTTCCTTTCCAGTTGATCTTAATCTTTTCGCTCTGGACAATATCATTTACCACTATATCAACCACATCATTTCCGGTAGAAATGAGAATATTCAAACGCTTTATATCTCCGGTCAGCTCGCCCAGATATTCCCTTGCATTGTCATACTCTTCTTTTTCCAGAAATCTGCTCAGACATGCCAGCTGGCTTTTCATATCATGCCTGATCTTTTTGGTCATCTCCTCCTTCTGAAGCAGCAGTTCATAATACTTTTTCTGTTCGTTTAACAGACGTTCATTCCACAGCATCTGCTGTTCAAACTGTTCCTGCTCCTGCCTGACTCTGCAGATCCGGTATATAATACTGCTGATTCCAAACAGCATCAAAAGAAATCCAAGAAGGATCTCCAGCCTCTTACCGATGGATGTCCAGTTCTGAAATCCTTCCGACAGAAAGGGACCGATACAGGCGATCACCCCAACCAGTACCATGGCTCCCAGTGCCACATCACTGTATGTATACTGGATCTTCTTGACTTCAAACCTCTTCCGTACCGCAATGATAACGATCAGCAGAAGAAAACTGAAGACCTCCTCCACATCAGCGAAATGATTGCTGTTATAAGCTGTCTGAAAATCCATCTGTGCGAAAAAAATAATAAACAGTCCGATCAGAAAATCCATGATCGAAATTCCGAGCCAGGTAAACACTGACAGAAAAAACTTATTAAAATAAATCCATGCCGACAACATAATAAACAGGACAATAACTATATTCACGGGAAGCTGGTACTTAAAGCTTGCCAGCACTCCCAAAACTGCCGGAATCTGAAACATCAGCACCTGCCGTTTCCGCACCGGTTCGATCCCTAAAATCCCCCTCATGATCAAGATCATCTTCCAAAGTTCAATGGCGTACACATACACCCAATATAATCCTTTCACTTTTCACCCTCACTGCCCATTTCCCATATGGGTTCATTAAATCACTTTTGCATATTTGGTTATATACTCAAAATAGTGTTTTTTGACCTCCTTCTGTTTCCTCTTGGAAATCTGAAATTCCTTTCCGCAGAACAGCACAAGCCGTTCTTTGTAATAATGCTCTACGAATTGGAAATTAATTATGTATCCCTTGTGGATCCGCTGAAACCTCTCATCCAAACACCCCTCAATTTTTTTCAGAGACAATCTCACGATCAGATGCCCTCCCACAAGAAACACCGCTATTTCATCGCCCAGAGCTTCGATCCATCGAATCTCCCGGAAGTAAACGAATCTGCTCTCCTCCTTTCCCTCCAGTACAATCCCTTCATTGTCGTTCATATCTTTGAGCGCGTCTTCCAGCGCCTCCAAAAGATCCTGTCCGCTTCCACTTTTATACAGATACCTGAATGCCTGAACCTTAAAAGCTCTCTGGACCCATTCATCATGGCTCGTAATAAAAATGATTTTTCCGGGCCTCTGCCGGTTCTTCCACTCTTCCGCAACAGAAAATCCATCCATATGCTGCAGTTCCACGTCGAGCAGGATGATATCAAACTCATCCTCCGAAGAAAGCAGATCTTCTCCCCTTTGAAAACAGAAGATTTGTGCCTTTTGATTTCTGCCCTCCAGGAACCGGAGACATTCATCTTCCAAGATATCCAAGTAAGTCTGTTCATCGTCACAGATTGCTATTTTTAACGTTCTTTCCATCCTCAGTCCTTTCTATATTATAAAACGTAAAACATAATCATATTTTACCCCTTTCCCGCTCCAAATGCAAAAAAGAACAGACATGTGCAATAAAAAATGCATCATGGCTGTTCCTTTTTCATTATAAAATATATGTCTGTGCTCCGGCAGATTCTGAGATTACATTCTCTAAGGATGTTGTCTCTGCTGAGCTTGTGGTCAGTATAGAACGATACAGCTTCATCGTCAAGCATATTTATGGAAATTCAGATATACGTTCTAATTTCCTGATGACCGTTCCATTTTTTACATTATATTACTCGTATTATTTGCTCTGATATCCTTCGGGATGTGTGCTGTGCCACCTCCATGCACTCTCAATGATCTCATGGAGATCTGCATGCTCCGGCTTCCATCCAAGGACTTTTTTTGCCTTCTCGCTGGATGCGATCAGCACTGCAGGGTCCCCGGCCCTCCGGCCCTCTTCCACTGCTTTGATCGGTTTTTGCGTTACCTCTTTTGCGGTCTCGATCACCTCTTTGACCGTAAAGCCAATTCCATTTCCGAGATTGAAGATATCACTTTCATTTCCTTCCATCAGATATTTTACCGCAAGGATATGAGCCTGTGCAAGATCGGTCACATGAATATAATCTCTGACACAGGTCCCGTCTTTGGTCGGATAATCGGTTCCGAAAATACTGATTGCTTCTCTTTTTCCGTTTGGAACCTGAAGGATCAGCGGGATCAGATGAGTCTCCGGATTGTGCGCCTCGCCGATCTCTCCGCTTTTATGGGCTCCGCATGCATTAAAATAGCGAAGTGATACAAACCGGAGTCCGTGTGCTCTGCCCACCCATTTGAACATCTTTTCCATAGAGAGCTTTGTCTCGCCGTAAGTATTGGTCGGCTCTGTCCGGTCCGTTTCGAGAATCGGAGTCTTCTCCGGTTCTCCATAGGTCGCCGCCGTAGAAGAAAAGACAATCTTGTCGATGCCGTGTGCCACCATAGATTCCAGCATGGTCTTTGTACCGCACAGATTGTTATCATAATATTTCAGCGGATCCGTCATACTCTCACCTACGAGTGAGTTTGCCGCAAAGTGGATGACTGCATCGATGCCGGTCTCCTGGTCCAGAACGCTGTCCACAAATGCTCTGTCTCTCAGATCCCCCTGATAGAATTTGGCCTTCGGGTGAACCGCTTCCTTGTATCCGGTCTCCAGATTGTCAATGATCACAACGTCTTCTCCGGCATCAATCAATTCATAAACCGTATGGGACCCAATGTAGCCTGCTCCGCCTAATACTAAAATCTTCATATTTCATTCCGCCTTTCTTACTGCTGATCCAATGTAGAAATGAATCTCTCAAACTGTTTCCTGCCCTTTTCGGTACATTTATAAACACCTGCGTCCTCAAGGACTTTTACAAATACCTGTCCGATCTCTTCTTTCAGGATATCCATGACATTCTCTTTGTTGATCTCCTTATATTTTGGCACAAACTGTTCCACCCAGTCAACATGCTTTCTCAAAGATTCCTCTTCTTCAATCGGAGTCCCTTTTACAAGGCAGTCCGCAAGAAGTTCCATTTCATTTTTTAATCTGGAAGGCAGCACCGCAAGACCCATGACTTCGATCAGTCCGATATTTTCTTTCTTAATATGGTGATATTGCTCGTGGGGATGAAACAGCCCCAGAGGATGTTCTGCAGTCGTTATATTATTTCTCAGAGTAAGATCCAGCTCATAGGTCTCCCCGGTCTTCCTGGCGATCGGAGTGATCGTATTGTGCGGTTCCCCGCCGGTCTGTGCATAAATATGGGCATTCTCGTCACTGTAGTTTCTCCAAACATTAAGGATATGATCCGCCATATCGATCAGCCGGTTCTCGTCCTTTGACCGGATTCGGAGCACTGACAGCGGCCAGTTCAAGATTCCCGTCTCCACATCCTCAAATCCCTTCACTGTATAGTGTTTTTCGACCTTCGCATCTGCCATGGCAAACTGATAATGTCCGCCCTGGAAATGGTCGTGTGACAGAATGGACCCTCCCACGATCGGAAGGTCTGCATTGGAGCCGAGGAAGTAGTGAGGAAACTGTCTGACAAAATCAAACAGTTTCACAAACGCCGTCCGGTCAATCTTCATAGGCACATGCTCTCCGTTAAATACGATACAGTGCTCGTTGTAATAAACATACGGTGAATACTGGAACCCCCATCTGCTGCCGTTGACCGTAACCGGAATGACTCTGTGATTCTGTCTCGCCGGGTGATTCATGCGCCCTGCATACCCTTCGTTTTCCATGCACAGCTGGCACTTTGGATAACGGCTCTGCGCCGCGTTCTTTGCCGCGGCAATGGCCTTCGGGTCCTTTTCCGGCTTTGAAAGATTCACGGTAATATCAATGGTTCCGTACGGACTGTCTGCTGTCCACTTCCAGTCCTTCTTCACACGGTATCTGCGGATATAGTCTGTATCCTGACTGAACTTATAGAAAAATTCGGTCGCTGCTTCCGGACTCTTCTCATACTTCTCCCGGAAATTCTGTATCACCCGGCTAGGCCTCGGCACCAAAACACCCATGAGCTTTGTGTCAAACAGATCTCTTGTCACGACATCATTGCTCTTTATAATATAACGGTCATATGCCTCATCCGTAAGTTTTGTCAAAATCTCTTCCAGATCAATCTCCCCTGCCGGGACTTTGGGTTCCTCATAATCATCCAGCTTAAAGATTTCCAGATACTGATTGACCGTGTAAATCTTGTCCTCCGGTTCGATCAGATGTTTATTGAGCCCGTACTGTACTAATTTTGCAATATATACATCAATCATTTTCCTGCACCTCGAATTTAAAAGCGGTAAACACTGCATATCTGTCTTCTTTTCTTAGAATCACCTGCTGCTTCTCCTCAAGGTTGACAGCATTCGGCATAAACTGGGTTTCAAGACAGACACCGTCTCTGTTTTCATTTGCTCTCCCTCCTTTTCCGGGAAATCCTCCTTCCAGAAAGTTCGACGTGTAAAGCTGTACCGTCGGAAGATTTGTGGAAACTGTCAGTTTTCTTCCTGTCTCTTCATGAAGCAGCGTAATCTGTTCTGTCTGATCGCTTAAAATATAAGGGTGATCGTATCCTCCCGCAAATGCAAGCTGTTCATGCTCATCATTAATACGTTCTCCGATTCTGCGGAACTTTCTGAAGTCAAACGGAGTACCGGCCACATTGAGTTTTTCACCAGTGGCACAGCCGTCCTTATCAACACAGGCAATCCGGGATGCCTTTATCCTGAGTTTATGATCATAAATCTTTTCTCTCCTGCCGGACAGATTGAAATATGTATGGTTAGCCAAATTCACAATTGTATCTTTGTCGGTTGTCCCGTAATATATCATAGTCAGTGTATTTCCTGTCAGTTCATAGGAGACATGGATCCTCAGGTTCCCCGGATACCCTTCTTCCATATCTTGAGACAGATAGCAGAAGATTACTTTGTCATCCCTAATCTCATAGTCCCAAACCTTCTTATCGAATCCTTCCGTACCTCCGTGGAGATGGTTCGGCCCGTTGTTTGCCGCGAGATGATACTCCTGTCCCCCAAGGGTAAACTTTCCGTCTTTGATCCGGTTCGCTGCCCGTCCCAGAATTCCTCCGATATATTTCTCATCTTTTCTATAGTCCTCTATATGTTCCAGTCCAAGAACAACATCATCTGTATTTCCTTTGCTGTCTTTCATCCAGACCGAAAGAATGTGGCACCCGAGATTTGTAACTCTGACTGTCAGTCCCTGATTCTTCATCTCTATGATGTCAATTCCGTCTTGTCTTTGTTCGATCACTTTCACTTCTGCCATCATCCTGTCTCCCTATAAAACTTTCATTCCGCCGTATTTGCGGACTTTCAAAATATGGCACGCTTCTTCTCCAAATACACTGTCCATGGTTTTCTGATAAAGCGGAACGATCTCATCCGGTACAAAGGCCTGAATGGTTCCCGCAAAACCTCCCCCGTGGACACGGCTCACGCCCCGGTCTTTCAGTATCACATCACTGACCGCAAGGCCGATGGAAACGCTCTGATTGTTTACCTGGTGATTGGAATAGACGTTTTGCAAATACTTAAAAGAGGAATCTCCGGAATCCTTCACCAGCTTTTTGAAGACCTCGAATTTCCCCTGTTCCAGAGCCTCCACCTCTTCTTCCACCCTCTTGTTTTCCTCAAACAAGTGCATGGCTCGGAGCACTGCACGGTCTCCAAGAATTTCACGGATAGCGGGTATGTTCAGATAAAAGTCGGTCTTGTCTACTTTCCGCAGTACATCTTCTTCAAAATAATGGGCTACCTGCTTCATTTCAGACGGAATCATGGCATAGTCCTCTGTCAGATCCGCGTGGGACCCTCTCGTGTCCACAATGCAGAGACTGTGCCCGAAGCCTTCAAAGTCAACGTTTACCTGCCTTACTTCCGGCTCCTCCGGATTTTCAAAATCAATATAGATCATTCCTCCCACAGAGGACGCCATCTGATCCATCAGACCGCACGGCTTTCCAAAATATTCATTTTCCGCATACTGGCCTGCCTGGGCTAAAAATACCGGATCCAGTTTCATCTCATTGTACAGTCCGGATAAAATGGTGCCGATCAGAGTTTCATAGGCGGCGGATGATGACATCCCTGCGCCGATGAGTACGTCACTGGTAATATATGCCCGGAAGCCCCCGATCTTATATCCTTTCTGTTTCAGTCTGGCGGCAACACCTCTGATCAGTGCCAGCGAGGTTTCTCTTTCATCCTCTCTGGCAAGCAGGTCATTCAAACCTATTTCCATGCGCTCATATCCGTCAGAAACTACCGTGATCTTCTCATCTCCTGTCCTGGCAGTCACTGCAATGGCATCCAGATTAATAGATGTTGCAAGAACCTTGCCATATTGATGGTCCGTATGATTGCCTCCCACTTCACTCCGTCCCGGTGCGGAATAGATCTCCACTTCTTCTTTCCCGAATATTTCTTCATACTGATTCAGTGCTTTTATATATCTTTCTTTCTGATATTCCAGCACACTGTCATCTACATAAATATCTTTTAACAGACTCTCATAAATTCCTTCTTTAAATTCGTTCATCAGCACACTTGTATCTTTCATCTTTCCACCTCCGCAGAATGTCAGGCTTCTGCGTTAAATCTCCTTTCCTGTATTGTTTCAATCACTTGTTTCATAAAACTGTCGCTGAGCTTATATGCTTTTTTATAAATGACATATGCAGTGAGCATAGAAAGTGCAGGCACGGCACACATCAGCACCCGTATGGAATTCATGGTCAGCATACTCTGGTCCGGGCTGTTTGGTATGTATCCCGTCTGCTGCAGTGCAAATCCTATAAACAACGAGGTCAGTGCAGCTGTAAATTTCACGATCAGTGTCTGTAAAGAGAAGACTACCGACTCATTTCTTGTACCCAGCTTATATTCTCCGTAGTCCACTACGTCGGATAAAAATACAGTGGCACAGCCAAGTTCCAGGCCGGTTCCTGTCTTTACAATGATTCCTGATATGGCTGTGAGCACGATATTCTCGGGATAAACAAATCCCACCGCAAGGAGAAGAGCCAATCCCACAAACGGAAGAGTACAGGCCAGCAGGAAAGATACCTTTCTGGACAGCCTTGCCGCTACTTTCGGAAAGATGATGAGTCCCACCACTTCCGCAATGGATGCGCTGATCATAAATGCAGAAAGCATCCCTGCGTTGCCGCATACATAAGTAAAATAGTAAACTGCCACTCCCATAATAAACTGAATGCCTACATTGTACAGCAGGATCAGCCCCACTGCCGACTGCAGCTGGTCATTCTGTCTGATAATGGAGAATACACCTTTAAAAGAAATTTTTTCTGACGGCACATTCCCGTCATCTTTTAGTTTTAAGTTAAATACGGCGACTCCGATTGTAAAGATAAACATTCCGGCTATAAACATGGCAAATCTGTGATAACCGATATAGCCTCCTCCCAGAGCTCCGATGATCTGCACCCCGAAACCGGCAATGATCAGAGATTGTCCCAGACTGGCAAAAATACGCGGAAGGACGGAAACCACTTCCCTCTCCCTCGGATCGGATGTCAGGTTGGGAATGATGGACCAATACGGGATATCCATGATCGTGTAGGTCATTCCCCAGGCCACATAGATGACTGCGACAAACACACAGAGTGCATTTCCTGATAAATGAAAGTCTGTAAACAGTATAACGAACACTACAGAATTGATCAGTGTTCCGATTACCAGCCAGGGAACAAATTTTCCCCATCTGGATCTCGTATTGTCTACGATCATGCCCATAAACAAGTCATTGAACGCGTCCCACAATTTTGCCGCAAAAAATACGATACCGATAAATGCCGGCGATACTTTGAGGATATCAGTAAAGTAAATCATCGAGAATGTTGCGATCATTCCGTAGATTAAGTCTTTCCCCAGTGCCCCGAAAGCAAACGTATACTTCACTCTGCCCGGTACCTTCTCCCTGCTGTTATTCGTTTCCATACATAAAGCCTCCTATTTCATATCTTAGTTTCGTTCCTGTGTCTATATAGTAATACTGTTTAGTAAATATTTCAACTATATTTTACTTAAATATTTACTAAATATATTTATTATATTTTAGTAAATTTGAATGAAAAGATTTTATTTTCGTTTACAGATATGGTATACTTGGAATAAGAAAAGAGTTGGAATTAGATGCTAAAGGAGAATTCATATGGCTACCATTAAAGATATCGCTGAAAAAGCAGGTGTATCATCCGCCACAGTCTCCCGTATTTTAAATCAGGATGACACCCTGAGCGTCACTGAGGAGACAAGGGCCAGAGTTTTAAAGATTGCAGACGGTCTGAACTACAGAAAAAAGGGGAAAGGAACAACGAAAAGAACTACCATTGGAGTGTTCCAGTGGTACTCCCTGTTTCAGGAATTAGAAGACCCCTACTACCAGAACATTCGTGTGGGGATTGAAAAATACTGCGCAGACCAGAACATTGAAGTCATCCGGGCATTTCAGAGTGATCCGGACTATTTAAAGACTTTAAGCGGAGTGGACGGCCTGATCTGTATCGGAAAGTTTGCGCAAAAGGATATCAAAGCCTTTGAGCAGCTTACAGACAATATTATTTTTATCGATATGCGGACTTCCAGAATTTCCTTCAATAACATTGTGCTGGATTTCCACCAGTCGGTCATAGATGTGATCGATTACTTTGTGGAACTCGGACACACAAAGATTGGTTATCTGGGCGGAAAGGAATACATCGGCGAGGATACCGTCTATTTTGAACAGCGGAAAGAAACGTTTATCAATTACTGCCGGAAACTTGAACTCTGTTACGAACCTTATGTTCTGGAGGAAGAATTCAGCGCAGAATCCGGATATCAGATGATGAACAAACTCATAGAGTCCGGACAGCTGCCCACCGCGGTTTTTGCCGCCAGCGATCCGATCGCTATCGGCGCCATGCGCTCCCTCTATGAACATGGCTATAAAATTCCCGAAGATATTTCGATCATCGGCTTTGATGATATCAGCGTGGCCGAATTTTCCAATCCTCCTCTGACTACGGTCCATGCCCCTTCAGAGTATATGGGGGAATATGCGGCAAACTTTGTGGCCAAACTCTATAATGAAGTGCCAAGTGAATACAAGACACCGGTACGCCTGACACTGCCGTGTACACTGATTAAACGGCAGACCTGCGGAAAACCCCGCGGAGAAAAATAAAGAATTTATTTCAATCACAAAAAAAGATATTGGCAGATAAATTTTTTCATCCGCCAATATCTTTTTTAACTATTTTATATGCATCGTCTGTGAGTTCAAAATCCAATCCGTCACTGACATAAACATTTTTTTGTTTATCCACAAAAATCGCTTTTGCTCCGTACTTTTTCAACAGTGAACCGCTTTTTTCCGGCCCCAGCACAAAACATGCGGTGGACAGTCCGTCACTGACGATGCCTGAACTGCACACAATGGTACAGGATGTGATCTCTGTCTGTACCGGATATCCGGTATTCTCATCTAAGATGTGAAAATACCGTTTTCCTGTCTTTTTATCAATAAAATATTTTTCATAATCACCGGAGGTAGAGATAAAGGTCCCGCCTTTTACGCTAAGCCCTCCAATAGTCTCCCCCTGCTTTCCGTCAGGGTTCTGTATCCCGACTTTCCAGTCCTCCCCGCCGGGCTTTTCCCCATAAACAGCGATGCTTCCCCCAAGAGCCACCATGGCTCCGGTGATTCTCTCATCTTTTTTGAGGAATTTCATGGCTTCGTCGGTTCCGATCCCCTTGCCGAAAGCTCCCAGATCAATTTTGATCTCCCTCTCTTTTCTCACAGTTTTCTGCTGTTCATTCAGTTTTACATGCGCATATGCACTACTGACGATACCATCTTTAATCAGTGCTTCGATCTTATCCGCATTGGGTGCCTTTGGATTCTTGGATTCAAAATCCCACATTTGAGTGAGGCTGCCGATGGCCGGATCCGCAGCCCCTTTGCTGTCTTTTGCAATCTGAAGAGACTTTTCAAGCCAGGTAAACAGCGGCTCCGGGACATCCGCCTCTCTTTGCTTCCCTCGATTGAGCTTTGCCACAGCGGAACTGTCCTTCCTCCAGGAAAGCTGCTCAGTCTCCAGCTTCTTCATCTTCTCCATTATCGCTTGTTCAGTCTCAGAAAGATCCGGGCTTCTCCCATATAATGTCGTATTGGTCACAGTCCCCATGGCATAGTCTACGTGGGAATATTTCTGTATCTCTTCTTTCTTCACACAGCCAGATGCCATGACCGCTGTAAAAACAAATACCATGGCCGCACATACTTTCTTTTTCACGTCTTTCCTCCAATTCAAATTCTTTCCTTACTGAAATAGGTTTGCCGGGATCTTTTTTATCAGCCCTGCCGCCAGCACTCCGATGGCAGTGCCGGCAATGGTTCCGGTGATAAGCAGCACCGGCGCATAATAATAAATTCTTGCATTTTCCATCAGACACACGGCAACACTGAGCTGTCCCAGGTTGTGTGCCACTCCCCCGGCAACACTGAGTCCCACTGCCGAAAATCCCCCTGCTTTTTTCAAAATCGCCATGAAAAAAATACTCAAAATTCCGCCCGCCAGACTGTAAACAATCGTCATTGGATTCCCAAAAAGTATTCCTGCCAGAAGAATTCTCAAAACGGAGATAAACAGCGCCCTCTTCCAACCGGTAAAAAAGAGAAGAACCATGATGACTCCATTGGCAAGGCCGATCTTCACTCCCGGAATCCCTACCGGAATCGGAAGGAGTACCTCTATATAAGAAACAACGATGGCCAGCGTCAGAAACATGCCATCCACAGCAGTTCGTCTGGTCATTGGTTTTTCTCCTTAATTTGTGATTCCGTCATATTCTTTCTCCCTGGTTCCGTCTTTAATTTCCACCACGACTTTATGCGGCAGGCAGACAATGGTTTCCCCGGTTTTATCGATAGCTTTATGCTTTCTGCATATCTGATCAGGGCAGTCGGCCTCTGTGACTGCTGCTTTCTGATCTTGGATTCGGACTACATTGGACCCGTTCGGGCTCTTTACCGTATAGACCGCATCCTCAGAAAGGCTGTGGCTCCAGACTTCTTTTCCATCTACCGTCACCACTGCCCTTTCCCCGTCTTTTTTCACAAGAGACAGAAATAAAAATCCTGCCGCTGCTACAAGAAGGACTGCTCCGATCAACACAAGATCTCTCTTTTTCATGGATTCACCCTGATCTGTCCAAGGACCTCACCGATCGGATCTGTAATGCAGAGCTCTGCCTGCCGGTCTCTGGATGTGGCATCTTTATTAATCAGCACAAGATGTTTCCCATGAAAATAGTCAATCATGCCTGCTGCCGGATACACTACGAGAGAAGTCCCCCCGATGATCAGCATATCCGCCTCAGAAATCGCATCGACGGCTCCCCTCATCACGGATGCATCCAGTCCCTCTTCATATAGTACAACATCCGGTTTCACCAGTCCCCCGCATTCGTCGCAGCGCGGTACTCCCTCTGCTCCGGCTACGTAGTTTACATCAAAAAATTTATGGCATTTCTGACAGTAATTTCTGTGAACACTTCCGTGCAGCTCAAATACCTTCTGACTTCCGGCCTTCTGGTGCAGACCGTCGATGTTCTGAGTGACAACTGCTGTGAGCTTTCCGGCCTTCTCAAGCTCTGCGAGCTTTAAATGGGCAGGATTCGGTTGGGCATCCGGAAATATCATTTTCTTCTTATAAAAATCATAAAATTCTTCTGTCTTCTGAACAAAAAACGTATGGCTGACAATCACCTCAGGAGGATATTGATACGTCTGATGGTAGAGTCCATCCGTACTCCGAAAGTCCGGAATACTGCTCTCTGTGGAAACTCCCGCACCGCCGAAAAAGACGATCCTGCTGCTTTCGTCAATCATTCTCTGAAGTTGTTGAATCTGATCCATAGTAAGATACCTCCCTTATGTATTTGTGTGCATAACGCGGGCAGAACTTTTTTTAATGCTTAGAAAAGCCGCTTATTTTCTGTTCTATTTTACAGGAAATAAGCGGCTCCGTCCAGTTTAACCAATCTCTTTCAATAAATTTACCATTTCAATCGCTGACAGCGCACAGTCATAACCCTTGTTTCCGGCTTTCGTACCGGCGCGCTCGATGGCCTGCTCGATATTTTCCGTGGTCAGTACACCGAACAGCACAGGAATCTGACTTTCCATAGACACGTGAGCAATCCCCTTGGATACCTCATTGCACACATAGTCATAGTGGCTGGTAGAGCCCCGGATCACGGTCCCCAGACAGATGACAGCATCATATTTCCCTGAGCCCGCCATCTTCTGTGCGGCAATCGGAATCTCAAATGCTCCTGGAACCCAGGCTACAGAAATATCGTCTTCCTTCACGTCATGGCGGCGCAGGCCGTCCAGCGCTCCTGAAAGCAGCTTGGATACGATAAACTCATTGAATCTGGCGGCGACAATGCCGACTTTCATCCCTTTTGCGACTAATTTTCCTTCTAATACCTTCATCTTATATCTCCTTCTTCTTCATATTTTTCAGCTTAATATGTTAAATAGTGCCCCATTTTTTCCTGTTTGGTCTTCATATAGAATCCATCATAATCTGTGAGTTTGATCTGGATCGGCACCCTCTCCACGATCTCCAGGCCAAAATCACCCAGACCTTCGATTTTCGTCGGATTATTTGTCAAAAGTCTCAGTTCAGACGCACCCAGGTCTCTCAGAATCTGTGCACCTATGTAATATTCCCGTTGGTCTTCTTCAAATCCTAGGGCCAGATTTGCCTCTACCGTGTCCATTCCCTCATCCTGCAGGGCATATGCTTTCAATTTGTTGATCAGGCCAATGCCCCGCCCTTCCTGTCTCAGGTAGAGTAAAATCCCCCTGCCCTCCGCTTCGATCTGCCTCATGGCGGTGGTCAGCTGATCACCGCAGTCGCATCTTAATGAACCAAAGGTGTCTCCTGTCAGACACTCGGAGTGTACACGGCACAGCACCGGCTCCCCGTCATCTACTTTTCCTTTTACTAAAGCGACATGATGTTCACCGTTTAGTTTATTTACATAACCGTAAGCCCGGAATTCCCCATACTTAGTGGGCATCGGTGTCTCCGCCTCCCTGCTCACGAACACTTCATGTTTCTTCCGGTAATCCTGCAGTGCCTTTATAGTGATCATCTTAAGGCCAAACTTCTCTGCCAGTCCCATGAGCTCTGTGGTACGCATCATAGTGCCGTCTTCCCTCATGATCTCACAGCACAGCCCGCTTTCTTTTAAACCTGCAAGCTTCACAAGGTCCACCGTCGCCTCTGTGTGTCCGTTCCGCTCCATGACACCGCCCGGCTTTGCGATCAGCGGAAACATGTGCCCGGGGCGCCTTAAATCCTCCGGCCTGATGCTGTCCTCCATACACTTCAATGCTGTGACAGAGCGTTCCACTGCAGAAATTCCCGTGGTGGTTTCCACATGATCAATACTTTCTGTAAATGCAGTCTCATGGTTATCCGTATTCTTGGTTACCATCGGAGACAATCCGAGTTTTTCTCCCATAGCTGCGCTCATAGGCATACAGATCAAACCCTTTCCATGGACCGCCATGAAATTAATGTTCTCCGTATCTGCAAATTCTGAGGCACAGATGAAATCCCCCTCATTTTCCCTGTCCTCATCGTCCGTGACAATGATGATCTTTCCCTGTCTCAGGTCTTCCAACGCTTCTTCAATCGTGCTGAACTTCATATTCTTTCCTCCTAAAATCCTGCTCTTATTAACATTTCCTCGGTTATGGCACTGGTCTTTTCTCCATGTTCGGGCTGCATCAGTTTTTCTACATATTTTCCGATCATATCGTTTTCCAGATTCACCGGATCTCCGGGCTTTTTATATCCCAGCACCGTTTCCTTTAAGGTGTGGGGGATGACCGAAACCTGAAACCATTGATCCCCGGTATCCGCAATGGTAAGACTGATGCCGTCCACGGCTATAGAACCTTTTTTAATACAGTACCGCATGATTCCCGGCGGTGCCTTCACTGTAAACCATACCGCATTGGCATCCTGCTTCACCGAAGTGACCGTTCCCGTACCATCTACATGTCCGGCAACGATATGTCCGCCAAACCGGCCGCCTGCCCTCATGGCCCGTTCTAAATTTACCGGATCTCCCGGCTTTAAATTTTCCAGGCTGCTTTTCTCAAATGTCTCGTTCATCACATCCGCAAGAAATCCCTGTCCATCAAAGGTAACTGCCGTCAGGCATACCCCGTTGACTGCAATGCTGTCTCCTGTATGTATATCTTCGAGGACCCTGGATGCCCCTATCCTGACAGCCGAAGACTGTCCTCCTCTTTTAACCGAAAGGACCGTCCCCAATTCTTCAATAATTCCTGTAAACACTTTCTCACCTCACTTTATATTCCAGCAGCAGGTCTTCGCCGAACCTGGTAATCTCAGGCCCATTGAGAAGCAGCGCATCGCTTATCTTATCGACCCCTTCTCCTTCCACCGGAGATCTGGCCTGTCTTCCGCCGAAAATTTTCGGTGCGATAAAGGCATACACTTTGTTTACCGCTCCGGCCTGAATAACCGAATCGTTGATATCTGCTCCGCCTTCCACGAGGACACTGTCGATTTTTTCTTTTCTGAGAATCCGCATAAGTTCCAGAAGATCTGTCTTTCCATCCTTCCCGGGGCAGATCAGTACCCGGCACCCCAAAGCCTCAAGTCTCTGCGCCTTCTCGTTTCTTTCACATGCCGCAATGATGGTCGGGATAACTTTAGCACTCTGGACAATTTTTGAACTTATCGGAATCCTTAATCTGCTGTCGCAGATTACACGCACCGGATTATTCCCTCCTTCTATGCGGGCATTGAGCATCGGATCATCGCCTATAACCGTATGAATCCCTGTCAGGATCGCCGCATACCGATGCCTGAGAAACTGAACATGTTCCCTCGCCTCTCCGCCGGTGATCCATTTGGACTCCCCTGTCTTCACCGCAATTTTCCCATCCAGTGTCATAGCATATTTCAGCGCCACATAAGGCGTATCGTGGGTAATATAATAAAAAAAGATGTCGTTTAACTCTCTGCATTCCTCGTCGAGAATACCTGTTTCCACTTTGATACCATGTTCCCTTAAAATTTTGATCCCCATCCCTGCCACTTTTGGATTCGGATCAACATTCCCAACATAAACTTTTCGGATTCCGCTTTTTATAACTGCTTCCGTACAGGGCGGCGTCTTTCCGTAATGGCAGCATGGCTCTAAAGTCACATATAGTTCTGCGCCTTTTGGGTCTTCGGTACAGCTTTTAAGTGCATTCCTCTCCGCATGCAGACCTCCGTATGCCTCGTGGAATCCCTCTCCGATCACCTGTCCGTCCTTTACGATGACAGCCCCCACCAATGGGTTGGGATTCGTATGTCCTGTTCCTTTTTGGGCCAGTTCAATCGCCCTTCTCATATATTGTTCCTGCAACCGCACAAACCTCCTTTCAAACTTCTGTGTACAACCCGCGGAGCGTTTTTTATTTCACAGGGAAGGTCGCAGAACTTTCCTGTGAAATAACAAAGTGGGCAAGCCACTTCAACTCCCAACTCCTCAATCTTTGAGGGGCTTGACAGCTTTGCGTACCAGATGCGATTTGACGCAGTCAAATAATTTCCTTACGCATCTGTGTACAGCCCGCGGAGCGTTTTTTATTTCACAGGGAAGGTCGCAGAACTTTCCTGTGAAATAAAAAAATCCCCAAAATCCTGCAACACAGGACTTCAGGGCTTTAACAAGCTAAAGTTCACTCATAAATAAGCGGAACGTGTTTATTTCACAAGGAAGGTCGTAGAACTTTCTTATAAAATAAAAAACCAGGACTTATAACAGCACGCCAAATACACCAAATGCATCTGACCTACGCTGTGCGTAAATCCCAGAGTTCTTTTATCACTATCTTCTTTCATCCAGACTGTACTGTCGGCTTCGGAGTTTCACCGAATCATGCCTTGCGGCTCGTGGGCTGTACCACCGGTAGGGAATTTCACCCTGCCCTGAAGATCCTATTCAATTTTTATACAGTTTATTATAACCTATCACAGGTTCTTGTCAAGACCAATCGGTCAATATCATCAAAAGCATTTTCAATTGCTTCTGAATGATACAGCTCATACATATCAAAAATAAACATGGTCAAATCTAATTTATCCCATTGTTCCAAGATCACCGGTGTGGGTATTCCCTTTTTTTGTGCATATCTCTCAATAAGGTATATAAAAAATTTCATTTCCTTAGACACACTCATCCCTCCTCAAATATAGAGAATTTCTTGGGTTCCCTGTAATCTTTTTCATTTTCCCACATATCAAATATTGCTGCTGGACCAAATTCCCACATTTCAAGCTCTGCATCTGATAACAATTTGTATGTTTCGGAATTTAAAAATATACGAAGAGCCTGCATTTGTTCAAATCCATACTTTTCTGTTATCATCTTAATTACTTCCTCATCATAATAATCCAAAATTTCAACAGACGTATTTTTCATAGCTCAATCACCTCGCATAAATTCAGGATCTTAATTGCTTCTTCACTTTTAAATGCATATTGGTCTTTTAGATTCTGTGGAAGCAGTCTTTTGACAGCCTCTTCTTCACTATAGCTTCCTTTAAGATATAAGTTAATAACAGGGATAGTGTTATCATTTGCAACTGGACCGATAACTATATCATATTTATCATCTGTCTGCCAATTCTTTCTATGTGCACTTACATATCGCAGCCATTCTTCATTTTACCTTTTGTAATTTCATATACCGATATTACGGGCTTCCCTGTGCCTCTTCTTCTTGCTGTCAGATTAGCCCACTTTCTTGCCTGATCAAAACTTGATGTTACATAGAAACCGGCACCAAAATCAAGTGCCCTGACATTTGGCAATAGCCTGGGCTCTTTTACTGCAATGTTGCTTCCGTGATATAATTTCACCTCCAAAGCACTGTTTCTACTTCCATTTTACCATATGAATTCAAAAAATCTATCCCTTATTGGACAAAGCCTATTATCTGAAAGATGTAAAAAATCAAATACAATCAACAAATATATATCTATGTTGGTTGTATTTGATTCATTTAATAACATTTTTCACTACATAATTGTGATCGTGTAGCTGTATTCCCTGCTTTCTCCTTCTTTGACAGTCAGTACATCCCTTTTTCTTCAAGCTGGTACCCTTCGTCACTACAGGTGGACAGCCCCACCCATGGCTCAATGGCACCAAAATCTCCGTGGTTTCATGGCTTAAAGTTACTGTATCGGAATCTGCCAAAAACGGAAAAACTAACATTTCTTTGAATGCAAGGCCTTCAAACTGATCAAAATGGACATAATGTATGCTGGAGAAGGGCTTCTATTACAAAAAGGTACCACTATTCGAAAGTTATTCACCACTATTGGAGGAGCGCATTTCAAAAGCGCGACGGAAATAGTGGTGGATAACTCATACTTTTCCTGCACTTCCGCATACTTTTATTTTGTCCATAACATATTTTTTAACTTCTTCACGACCTGCCGCACTATATTTCTTAGGGTCAATGGTGTCTGGATTTTCAGCAAAAACTCTGTTTACTCCATTGGTAAATGCGATACGGAGATCGGTTGCATAATTCACTTTACAGATACCGCGTTTGATACACTCTTTTACCGCTTCGTCCGGCACACCGCTTGTTCCGTGAAGCACGAGCGGAATCTCTACGACATCTCTGATCTGGCTTAAGATGTCAAACTGAAGTTTTGGTTCTCCCTTATAAACACCGTGGGCTGTACCAATCCCAACTGCGAGGGAATCAATCCCTGTTCTCTCTGCAAATTCCTTTGCTTCCTGCGGATCTGTATAGGGATTATCATCTCCGCCGTCCAGATCATCTTCTTTTCCGCCAACCTTTCCAAGTTCAGCCTCTACCGGAACTTTGGACGGATGGCAGGCATCTGTGACGGCCCTGCTGAGCGCGATATTATCTTCAAATGCTTCATGGGAACCATCAATCATGATGGATGTATAACCCGCTCTGAGTGCCTGCATCGCCAGTTCAAAGCTGCTGCCGTGATCTAAATGCATAACCACAGGAACCGATGCCCTCTTTGCGGCTGTCTCAACATTTGCAAGATAATAGTCAAGTCCCGCATATGTCACGGTAGACGGAGTTGTCTGCATGATGACCGGTGAGCGCAATTCCTCTGCTGCCTCCGCAACTGCCTGTACCATCTCCATGTTTTCTACATTGAATGCACCTACTGCATATCCGCCGGCCTGAGCTTTCCGTAATATTTCTTTTGATGTCATTAACATAATTCTATTCCCTTTCCGGATCTGATAATTTTATGATCTCAACGTTCTTTATGATTTCATCTCTCTTGGCCGTATCAAAAGTCCCTGTAAGGGGTGAAAGCGCGTTAGCAGACGCCACCGCCACTGCAAATTTCAGAGCCTCTTCCGGTTCCATATGACGTTCTAATCCTACTGCAAATGCTCCGACCATAGAGTCTCCGCATCCAACTGTATTTACCACTTCTATTTTGGGCGGTCTCCCCTGATAAATGCCTTTTTCGCATACAAGCAGTGCCCCGTCTCCTCCAAGAGAGATGACCACATACGGGATTCCTTTTTCATAGATTTTTTTGGCATATTCAATGACATCTTCACGGCTGCGGACTTTGATATGGAAAAGCAGTTCGATCTCATCCTGATTAGGCTTTACCATCGTCGGCATGCTCTCGATCCCTTTTTCCAAATATTCTCCGCTGGTATCTAAGATAACTTTCTTTCCCTCATCCTTTACAATCCGGATCATTTTTTTATAGATATCGCTTCCCATTCCACGGGGAGCGCTTCCTGAAATGGTCACAACATCACTGTCCCTAATAAGATCAGGAAATCGTTCTAAAAATGCAGCTTCTTCCTCCGGAGTAACCTGACAGCCGGGTTCCAGATATTCGGTCGAACCGTATTCCGGATCCAATATATTTATACAGCTTCTTGTTTCCCCCTCGATATGTTCAAATTCATAGGAAATTCCATCTGCGTCCAGAAGTGATTCTAAATATTGACCGTTATATCCTCCCACAAGACCGGCAGCTTTTGTGTCAGAACCGCAAAGCTTGACCACCCTTGCCACATTCAGCCCCTTTCCGCCGGCACTGTTATGTGTCTCTGCTACCCGCATTACCGTACCGTACTCTACTTTTTGGGTCATACGATATGCTTTATCGATGGAAGCATTTAATGTCACAGTTGTAATCATGCCTTTTCCCTCCCATTATTAAAGACTTTTTAAATATTTCACTCCTGCGGCGGCATCTGCCACAAGTCCGTCAATATCATCTGCTGGTTTGATTGCTCTCCAGAGTGAAACGCTCTTAGCGCTTGCTGACGTATTGAGAACGAATGGTTCCATCACCAAAGGTCCTTCAAAACCGATCTCTTTGATCGTCTCTGCAATGGCTTCCCAGTCAATATTGGTCTTTCTTCCACCGGCAGGAATCTTCCGGTTGCTTTCTCCAATATGAAGATAGCCCAGATATCCCTTTTCATGGGCTGTGCGGATGGCATCCGGAATATAATCTTCTTCAATGTTCATATGAAACGTGTCTAAAAGAAGCTTGCAATACTCACTGCCAATGGCTTCGCAGACTGCAATTCCCTCTTCTGCAGTATTGGCAGTATACTGTTCAAAACGGTTTACAATTTCTAAACACATTGTTACGCCGGCTTCTTCGGCATGTTTTGCAGCTTCGGTTAATCCTTTGACTGCATTTGCTGTGCGGACCTTCTTGATCCCGGCAATATCCTCTCCATCCGGGCGTGTATTCCATAAACCATAAGGAATTCCGGAAAAGAGTTTTGCGTCCATCTCAACACAGAGATCCAGCATCGTACATAAATGTCTGATACCGGCTTCATGAGATTCTTTGTCAGAACTGGAAACATCTCTTTCCGGTCTGAGTCCGGTCCCGTTGACTGTAACTGACAGACCTGCATCCTTGATATAGCTCTTAAGCTCCCTGCGTTCTTCTGTTGTCAAAGGAACAAAGTCCCCCGCTTTCAGTTCAATGGTGTCCATGTTGGCTTTCTTGGTCAAATCAATTATTTTATAAATGTCCAACTCGGGAGTTGTTCCATTCCAATATGCTGTCTGTAGACCAATGTTATTCTGCATGTTTATTCTCCTTGATTCTCTATAAGATTTCCGTCACAAACTACTCCAGGCTTGCGTGTCTCTTTGCCATATCGTCATTACTGCCCGGCTCTTCCCGGCTCATTTCCAAGACAGCAGCATCAAACACGATGAGCAGCATCTGTTCGAACAAACTTCCCAGTGGCTGGATGCTTGTTTTGG
Source organism: Anaerostipes caccae L1-92 (assembly GCF_014467075.1). Lineage (NCBI taxonomy): Bacteria > Bacillati > Bacillota > Clostridia > Lachnospirales > Lachnospiraceae > Anaerostipes > Anaerostipes caccae. The sequence goes on along the minus strand of NZ_AP023027.1, from coordinate 913,747 downwards.
ATGTTGAAAATTTTGTTGCAGATTCAATCGTGATATCCGGTGTCTGGATCTTTCCCAGGGTCGATCCCTCTGCTGAAGAAATCACGATCAAATCTGCCCCCTGTTTCTTTGCCGACTGAGCCGTCATACAAACACTTCCTGTTTCCCCTGAAGCAGAAGCTACGATCAGCAAATCTCCCTTTTCTACAGACGGTGTTGTGGTCTCTCCCACTACATATGCATCCAGGCCAATCTGCATCAATCTCATGGCAAGTGCTTTTAACATCAATCCCGATCTTCCGGTCCCATAAACGAAAATTCGTTTATGGGACTTGATCTTCTGAATCAGATTTGAAATCTGATGTTCAGGGATTCTGTCAGCTGATTGTTCCAATTCTTTGATAATTACTTTCATTCCCATAATTACACCTTCCTCACATGATTTCTTCCGGATATAACAAAACTTTTCCGAATCCCTTTGGATTAGCAATGATCTTTTCAAACATCTTCGGCCCCTGACTTAAGTTCACCTTATGGGTCACCATTCCAAGGACATCAACCTGTCCGTTTCCGATATATTCTACCGCGTTCACCCATTCTTTTCCCGGATATGGGGCAGAAATCGTGCACCAGGAACCGATGATCTTTAATTCATTTCTCATAATCTTTTCAAAATAGAATCTTGGTACCGGAACATCTGCATAAGGGATTCCCATGTATACAACCTCTCCGCCCTTTTTCGGCAGTCCAAGTACTCTTGCAGCCGTAAATGGATTTCCTGCAGATTCGATCGCTAAGTCCACGCCATTTCCATATTTTCTGATTTCATCATGGAAATCAATATTGGTAGAATTAATCAGTACATCAGCGCCAAACTGCCGGGCAATTTCTAGTTGTGCATCATCGATATCAATGGCAAACACTTTCTTTGCTCCAAATGCTTTTGCCCATCTAATTGCCATAAGCCCGATATTTCCGCATCCCACAACCGCAACTTCATATCCCATTTTAATATTTGTCTGATATAAGCCGTGGATCGCAACCGTTGCCGGTTCTACTAATGCGCCCTGCTCATAAGTCATACTTTCCGCCATTTTTACAAGATTAACGGCAGGCATTTTAATGTATTCCGCAAATGCACCGGGAACATAAGCTCCAATAGTATTTAAAGATTCACATCTTGACGGATGTCCGCTCTTGCAGTACTCACACTCGTGGCAAACCAAGTTCGGGCACCCCACCACACGGTCACCAGCCTTTAGTTCTGTAACAGCAGGACCAGTTTGAACAACCTCCCCTGAAAATTCATGTCCCCAGACATTCCCTTTTACATAAGGTCCTAAATTACGGTATCTTGCAATGTCCGAACCACAGATCCCGACTGCTTTTACTTTTACGATGACATCATCATCTTTTTCGATTGCAGGGTCAGCAACCTCTTCATATCTTAAATCCTGTACGTCATAAAATGTCAATGCTTTCATTATCTCACTGCCTTTCTTAAAGCCTCTGTATTCTCTTTGATATTTTTGAACAAATATCCCCCGGACACAAATACATTTGCTCCCGCTTCATAACAAGGCTTTATCGTTTCATGGTCAATACTTCCATCTACTTCAAGATCGATATCCCGGTCCCCGATCATTGCCCGGACATTTCTAATTTTCTCCACAGTTGAATTCAGGAAATGCTGTCCTCCCTCCCCGGGATTTACACTCATCAGAAGGATCATATCTACATCATCTAGTAAATACTTGATCGTCTCTTCCGGGGTCCCCGGGCTCAGCACGATCCCCGCCCTGATACCCCGATTGCGGATTTTATGCAAACAGCTTAATACCCTCGCTGTGGACTCCTGATGAATTGTTATGATATCTGCTCCTGCCTCTGCGATGCTGTCGATATGTACCTCCGGGCATTCGATCATTAAATGGACATCCAGCGGAATATCCGTCATTGATTTTAACGCTCTGATGTGATCTGCTCCAAATGCCATCCGCTCCACGAAATGTCCGTCCATCACATCTACATGCAGAAGTTCCACATTGCTCTCTTCCAGTTCTTTGATCTGATTTTTTAATTCTCCCAAGTCCGCTGCAAAGACAGATGGAGATAATTTTATTTTTCTCACGTCATACTCCTTTCTCATTTCTCTTTTGAGCTGTCAATCAAAATTTTTCCTTTTACCGCCCCGCGGGTCTTAAACATTTCAAAGCCCTCTGCGATTTTTGAAAGCGGCAGCTTCTTAAAGATCAGGGAGTCTTCCCCCTTTAACTGTCCTGTTGCAAAATAGTGCGCCACGCAGTCCCACTCATGTCCGGGGAATGGAGCCGAATAGGATAACCAGGATCCTGTCACAGTGAATTCTTTCCGATTCATGTTTTCCCATTCTTTCACAGTAAATGTTAATTCTCTTGTAGGTTTTCCGATATAGCAGATACCAGCTTTATTGGCTGCCAGCTCATATGCCATTTTCATGGTAATTGTACTTCCTGCCGTTTCGTAAATGTAATCGTAGCCTTTTCCATCTGTCAGGTCCATTGCCTTTTCCATGAAGTCTTCTTTTAATGTATTGATTCCGTCTGCTGCACCCATCTGTTTTGCCAGTTCAATTCTGTCGTCATCAATATCAAATACAACGGTCTTTGCCGCTCCAAAAATATTGGCCCACTGCATGACAAGCAGTCCGATCGTTCCGCCGCCGAGAACCGCAACCGTCTTTCCTCCTTCATACGGAAGACACTCTAATCCATGGAGGGCGACTGCTGCCGGCTCAAATAACGCGCCTTGTTCAAAGGATACTGTATCCTCAAAAGGAACCACGTTTTGCTCCGGAACACAGATATATTCTGCAAAGCTTCCTGCCTGTCTTGTTCCGATAAAACTGTAATCCTTGCAAAGTGCATAATCACCCTTCATACAGTCTTCACACTTCATACACGGAACCAATGGAGCGCCGGCTGCCCGCTGGCCTTTCTTTACTTTTGTCACCCCATCTCCCACCTCTTCTACAATTCCCGAAAACTCATGACCGAGAACGATCGGATAAAAGTGGGCTCCGTCTTCATTTACTCTGGGTACATCCGATCCGCAGATCCCTGAATATTTCACTTTTACAAGCACTTCCCCGGCTTTTGGCTCCGGGGTCTGTACTTCCTCATATCTTATGTCATCTCTTGCGTGTAAAACTCCTGCTTTCATTTATAACCACCTGATCCTTTCACATATTGGGCTTTTATAACTCTTCTGAAATCTTTTTCAGCAATTCTTCCACTTTCTTCTTTGCTGCTTCTTTATTCAGTCCGGAGACAAGCCCAAATACGCTGAGATGTGGTTTTTCAAGCGGATTTCGGTAATTTGCTGTGGTAAATACTACATCTACATCTTTTTGTTTTATAGGAACTTCAGAAATCGTTCCTTTCATTATTCTGATTTTAACGCCTGCATTTTTTGCAATTTCTTTGATTTCTTCCTGTGCGATGGTTGATGTTGCCACGCCGCTGCCGCACGCTACTAATACTTTTACTTCTTTCGCCATAATATTTCTCCTTTACTGCGATTTATTATGATTCTAATTGCTCCTGAAGATAAACTTCTGTTTCTTCATTTGAAAGTTTTTTACATTTTGTTAAGACTTCCGGATTATTCAAAAATGCCATCATTTTTTGAAGCACCGCTAAGTGTTCATCTGCATCCCTGATCGCCAAGTTGAAAATCATGTCTGTTTTCACTTCCTCTGTATCATCATCCAACCTTTTAAACGTCACCGGATGATTCAGTTTCAGTAAACAGATGGCGTTCTCTGTAATTCCTTCGTCTTTCACATGGGGAATCGCCGTTGGGATTTCTGTCGGAAGTCCTGTGGGAAAGTCCCTTTCTCGTTTCGCACAGAGATCCCCGAAATTTTCACTGACAATGCCTGCTTTATATAAGGCTTCTCCACATAGTTTGATTGCCTGTTCATTATTATCTGCTGTTCCGTGAATTACCAAATATCTAGTTTTCATTTCAAGCCTCCTCATCCGAAGATCGCCATAATTCTGTGAATAATTGATACAACTACATTGCCTGGATTCCATCCAAAATGAGATGCTGTGACACTTTTCCCAAAGTCTACATTTGTAACGGACATCATGCTTGTAGCCTCCGGAATAAACATATTTGCCAAAAACAGGGTTATGTACATTAAAATAGTCATTGCAAGTAATGACCGGAATAGATTTCCCTTGCTGCTTAATACGACCATAGGTGCCAGATAACAGATTTCAGCTAATAAACCAAGCGGAAAGAATCTCATATCCGGTACAAGAAATACAAGAAGAATGGTAACCGGGATCATAACGGCAGTACATGTGATACAGGTCGGATCACCTAAACCAAGGGCAATGTCCATACCGATATAAATATCTGCGTCTTCTCCGATTTTCTTATGCATATATTCATTTGCAGACTGTCCCAATGGAGAGAGCCCTTCCATCATGATGGAAACCATTCTCGGGATCAATACCATTGCCGCCGCAACACCCATTGCCATTGTGAGAATTTCTCCGGGACTTTGTTTCGTGATGACTGCAAGAAAAGCTCCAACTACAACACCGATGATTGCAGGATCTCCAAACACTCCAAGCTTTTGTCCCACTTTATCCATATTCAGATCAATTTTATTAAGTCCCGGGATTTTGTCTATGATCTTATTTAATCCGTAGCTGATCGGGTAGGCCCATGCTACGAAAGAAAGACAGGTACATGTGGTTCCTTCCAGTCCAAAAAATTCTTCCCATGGTTTTGCAATCCACTGGCCAAAAAACAGAACAATAATACCGCAGGCAAAAGCAACTAAAAATCCGATAACGGCACTTCCAAACAAAGCATACGCAAGTGCTCCGGGAACGAGAAAATGCATAAAATTCCAGATGTCAACATTTAAGACCTTTGTAATCTTTAAACGGACTAAAATGATATTCACAAGGATAATCGACGGAATTACAAGTACTGCAAACGGTGTCGTCCACGATGCCGCACCCAGCGCTGCAAATCCAACTTCCAAAGTGTCATATCCTGATCCTAATTTTTCATAATATTCCATTGCCGGTGTCACTGAAGTAATTAATAGATTTACTGCTAAAACAAGTCCTTGGAAACCAATTCCTACCAGCAAGCCGGCTTTAATCGCCCGGCCGATTTTCATCCCAAAGAAAATTCCCAATATTGCGATTACAACCGGCAGCAGGACGCTCGCCCCTAAACCTACAAACCCCTGAAAAAATTTTAATAGTATTTCCATTTTTACCTCCGTTTTTCTAATCGTATTATTTGTATGATGTTATGTTCCTGAGATTGTTGGCCAAACGTTCTATCTCTTGTTTACAGTTACATACTATCATGCAGCCTAAATCAAAAACAGTGAAAGGTCTTTCCCCATTCGGGAAAAAATTTAGCTTGGTCAAATCCATTTCTGTTTCTGGAAATAAAATAAATCAGTCGAATCCATTTCCGGATCCGGAAATAAATTCGACCAATCAGCTTCACCTTATTTAACTGTTGCTGTGTTCATATTTTTCAATGATTCCTGCCATTTCTTCGGGACACTCTGCCTCATGAAGCATCTGCCGGTACTCAGCATCCCTCAGCATATTTACCAGACTGAAAAATGCTTTCAGGTAGCTTTTATGGTCAATAGCGCTTAAACAGCATACAAACTCTATAGGGTCCAATTCTTCTACCCCAAATGGCACCGGATTTTTTAAACGGATCAAGTGCATGCCAAGGCGTATACTTCCTTCTTCTACTTTTGCATGTGGCATGGCAAATCCTTTTGACAATACGACATAAGAACCATATTCTTCAATGCTATGGATCATTGCGTCTATATACCTTGACTCAATATAGCCTCTCTCTACAAGCTTTTCACCGGACTTTCGCACTGCATCCTTCCAGTCTTCACATTCTACATCCACTTCAATATTCATTGCCGGCAGCAGATGATGCAGATACGGCGACAGAACCTCCGTCTCATTTTCCACAGATTGTTTAAAATAATCCCGGATCACTCTGCGCAGTTCCTTCATAAATGTCTTCGCCTTTTCTTCCGGCTCGATCATGCTGTATACAAGCGGATGGATCTCATCGATCAAACCTTTGGCGCTTAAACCGTCTTCTTCCATTCTGACCGGAAAATTTCTGCAGTTTCTCAGTGCATCGATCCTATTTCCCACACGGATATAATCCGCATCATTAAAAGCCGCTGAGACAACAACATACTCTAATGAGCAGCCTTCCAGCGGGACCGTGGAGATTACAAAGTCGGCTGCATTAGGCTCGATGCTCATCGCTTCATGGGCTGAGATCACATCCACAACCCGGAATTTAAAATGCCTTTTCAGCTTTTCCAATAATAATCTGGACGTTCCGATTCCTGCGTGGCAGGCTACAATCACACGGAAAGCAACCTCTTTATTTTTCTTTCGTTCAATGGCTGCGCATACATGGACTGCAATATATTTTATTTCTATCTCGTTTAATTGACGCTCCGTATATTGATATATAACGAACATCTGGTTGTTGACTGCCTCCAGTACATCCTGATTATCTTCCAATACCTCATTAATCACATCGACTTCCTGATAATCGATTGGAGGTGCAGAAAATATAGATCCCAGATGATTGGACAGATTCTCAAAAAAATCATAATCCGCATTCAGATCGATTCCCAGTTCCGAAGAAATACCCGAAATATATTGTCTCGTGATCATTTGGATGATAACTGTATTCTTACTGAATCTGCTGTTGTTCATGTAGCGTACTCCATCCAGAAATCTGCTGAAATACTTAATGTCGTCCTCGGTTGTAACCACATCACAATACTGTGAAATGTATTTCAGCGTATCCAGGGCAAACATATAATTCTCACTGTTCGTATCCGGCTGCGGCTCAAGAAATTCTCCCATCTGATTCCGGTTCACCATAATTCTTAAATATAAAATAATCTCCCGAAAAGAACTGTCATCCAGATATTTCTTATACCGTTGTTCCTGTTCTCCCAGAATTTTCTGAATAACAGAGGAGTCACCTGCCTGTACACTGACATGCTCAGCAACGACATTTTTATGATTTTCATAGATGGAAAGGGAGGGACGAAGAAGATTCAAAAGAAAATTTCTCTTTTCACTCTCTGCACCTTCTATACGAAGTCCCTTGTTGGCATGAGAGATCACATTCAGATTTCCTTCCCTGATAAATGCCTTAATGTCTTTCAGATCATTGATGACCGTTGCCCTGCTGACAAACAAATGATCTGCAATGGTTGCAAGCGTAATATAATCTGCAGAATTTACAATCATTGCCGATGCTGCCTGCCTGCGTTCTTTCCTTGATAATTTATAGTTGTAGAAATCCCCCTCGAGCAGTAATGACAGAGATTCTTTAAAGTTCTCCGGCGGATTGATTCTGCCGCCGCTCTGTATCAAAACTTCCTCCCGCTGATTCTGATTCAGAATCGTATTAATTTCTTTTAAATCATTGCGGATAGTTTTCTGAGACACCTGAAAATATTCTGCAAATCCTGAGACTGTAATCTCATCCTTCTCTTTACTTAATAACTGCACAATCTCAGTGCTCCGCTGGTTCATTCTAATTACCTCCAATTATTTATCTGGCAAAACAGTAACACTCTATTTCATTGTATCCTAATGGAATAGATTAAAAAAGAATGAATTTCTTCTTAAGTATAGAAATTTTTTATATCATCTGCAGATCAATCTTTTATCAATATGACCTGAAAGGGCCTCAGAATTTTTTCTTTCACCGGCTGATTGCTCAGCAGTATCTCTCCTCCTCTTACCCCAATCTTCTTTGTTCTTCGTGAAAAGTTACACAGTATAAGGAATCTTGTAAATCCGTCGTTTCTCTCATATGCCACCACTTCTTTTCCGTATTCTCTATAAGGGATGAATTTACCGTAAATTAAACACGGCTCCTGTTTTCTGAGTGCTGTCATCTTTTTGTAAAATTTCAGTACCGATTGCTCTTCTTTCTCCTGGGTCTCTGCCTCTTTCCAGTCCATCATCTCTCTTGCATTGTCTCTGCTGCGCAGGTTAATATAGTACAGTGCTTCTTCTTTTGTACATCCGTCTGACAGAGCAGAAAGGTACTGTCCTCTGCTCTCAATATCATCAAATTCACAGACAGAATCTTTCCATACATTTGTTGTTCCTAATTCCTGTCCCTGGTAAATAAAAGGAGTCCCCCTCAAAAAGAAATACATGGCAGCCAGCATGGAAGCAGCCTCATACGTCTGGTCTTTTTTATCCGGAAAAAATTTGCTCACCGCTCTGGGCTGATCGTGGTTTTCTATAAATACTGCCGGCCAGCCAGTCTTCTGAATCTCTTCCTGGCTTTTAAACAGTAACTCTCTGAATTCTTCTGTCGTCCATGTTTTCCTTTTATACCATTTCTCATCTTTTCCTTCCAGATCAAAATTTGTATAACTGAAGTCAAACATCATCGAAAAACATCCCTGCTTTCCAATATAATCTCCAAGTGATGAATATGGTACATCTACAGCCTCTGAGACAGTGACACAGTCCAGTGGGTCAAATACTTGGTTTTTAAGTTCCCTCAAAAAGGCTTCAATCCCTTTTACATTTCTTACATACGGAAGGCAGCTTGCCAGCCCATCCCTTCCATCAGGTTTTCCGTCAGGAAAAGTGTGATCCTTTTTTATAAAATTGATGGCATCCACACGAAATCCCGCAATTCCTTTTTTCATCCACCACCGGATCATTTCATACAGTTCTTTTCTCATGTCTTCGTTTTCCCAGTTAAGATCCGGCTGCCTTTTTGAAAAAGAATGAAAGTAGTACTCCTCCGTTCCCTCAACAGGCTCCCACACTGATCCCCCGAAAACAGACCTTAAATTGCTCGGTGGGCGCCCATTCCTGGATTTCTTAAATATATAATAATCCCTGTATCTGCTTTTTGGATCCCTCAGCGCGTTCTGAAACCAGACATGTTCATCCGATGTGTGATTGAGCACCAGATCCATCATGATTTTCATCCCCCTGATCCCCGCCTCATCTATGAGCTTTTCCAAATCCTCCATCGTCCCAAACATGGGATGAACGGCATAATAATCCGAAACATCGTAACCATTGTCATCCATCGGTGAAGCATAGACCGGACAGATCCACAGCATGGTCACTCCCAGATCACTAAGATAATCAAGATGCTTTAAAATTCCTCTCAAATCTCCGATTCCATCCCCGCTACTGTCGCAAAAACTTTTCGGATATATCTGATATACAATTTCCTGTTTTCCTTTCTGACTGTCCATAACCTGCCCCTTTCCTAAAGAAAAGAATTGCTCCCATTGAGAGAACAATGTAAAATAATAAAGTGACATTTTTATATGATAGGAGTGATTTTTTGAATACAAACAACGAAACAGCCCTTGGAACCATGCCTGTTGGCAAATTATTGTTCCAGCTGGCTGTTCCCACCATTGCCGCCCAAGTCATAAACGCGCTGTATAATATGGTGGACCGCATTTACATCGGCCGTCTTCCGGGAGGAGAAGGACCTCTTGCCATTGCAGGGCTTGGAATTGCTTTTCCGATCATTATGATCATTTCTGCATTTGCCTCCATGATCGGTATGGGAGGAAGCCCCAGAGTCTCAATAAAAATGGGACAGCAGGATCATGACGGGGCGGAAAAAATCCTTGGGAATGCCGTCACAGCTTTGATTGCTCTGGCCGTTCCTCTTACCCTGTTTTTTTATCTTGCAAAAGAACCTCTGCTTTCCATGTTTGGAGCGACAGACAATATACTGCCTTATGCCAATGACTATCTGGGCATCTATCTGCTCGGCTCCATTTTTGTCATGTTTTCTCTCGGCCTGAACAGCTTTATCACCTGCCAGGGGTTTGCCAGGACCAGTATGCTCACAGTGCTGATTGGGGCTCTATTAAATATCGTACTGGACCCAATCTTTATTTTTATCATGGGTCTCGGTGTCAAGGGCTCCGCCTTAGCTACCGTCATTTCCCAGGGGGTCTCTGCTGCCTGGGTCCTCCGTTTTTTAACCGGAAAGAAAACGGATCTCAAGATCCGCAGGAAAAATCTCAGGCTGGAAGCAAAAGTTCTCCTCCCTGTTATCGCCCTGGGGATCGCGCCGTTTATTATGCAGTCCACAGAAAGTCTGGTACAGATCACATTAAACTCAGGAATGAAACGCTACGGTGGTGCCAGCGCAGACTCCCTTGTCTCTGTCACGACCATTGCCATAAGCGCCATGCAGTTTCTATCCATGCCCGCCCTGGGACTCGCCCAGGGTGCACAGCCGATCATCAGCTTTAACTATGGAAGCCGGAATATGGACCGGGTAAAAAAGGCCTTTCGCCTGTTATTTGTGATCACTGTGGCCTACACTTTGGGAATCTGGGCCCTCTCCATGGCAGTTCCCCAGATCTATATCTATCTGTTTTCCAGCGGTGAGGCAGCCAGGCAGCTCTCTGTCCTCGGCAGACCCATGATCCGCATTTTCATGGGAGGCTTTCTGTTTATCGGGGCACAGTACGCCTGCCAAAATACATTCATGGCACTGGGCAGGGCAAAGATTTCTCTTGTCATGGCCCTTCTGAGAAAGATCATCCTGCTGATCCCTCTGGCCTTGTTCCTGCCGTTATTTTTTGGCACTACGGGAATCTTCGCGGCAGAACCGATTGCAGATATTCTGGCCTCTGCCGTCACCACCGGAGTTTTCTATTTTATGTCAAAAAAACTGCTCGTATATGCTCCTGATGATTCTGAACAGGGGAATCCTGCAGAGGAGGAAATGAAAGCTTAGTTTTTAAAATCAGGAGGGACTGCCCGGTTAAGCATCCCTCCTGAAATTAAATACTTAAAGAATCATAAACTGGTTTTTGCCCCTTACTTTTGCTTCATACAATGCACCGTCCGCTCTCTCGATGATCTGCTCATAGGAATCATTATCCTGGATCAAAGTAATACCCATACTGATATTCACATGGACTTTCCCCGTCACTTCCCGAAGGATCCTGCCGGCAATCTCCCTTATCTTCTCTTTCTCTGTAATCCCATAGATCAGACAGGTAAATTCATCTCCTCCGTAGCGGCTGACTACATCTTTTTCGCGAAGATTTTTCTCTAAATGTCTGGCCACGGCAGTCAAAACTTCGTCTCCCTTTTGGTGTCCATAAGTATCATTGATTCTTTTAAAGTCATCCACGTCCAGAAAGAAACAGGCACGGTACTTTTTATTCCGCTTTAAATCCTTTTCCAGTAATTTTTGAAAATATTTACGGTTTATGACACCTGTCAGCACATCTTTTGTATTCTCTCTTTTTTCGTTTCTATGGATTTTAAAAAACTGCAGGCTAAAGAATAAAAGCAGAATGGTAATCAGCACACCCTGAATGGTAATCAGCACACCCTTGGTCATGAGTATAAATGTCTCGCTTTTTAAAGAATACAGTGTTCCTTCATAGAGTTCCGCCACAGCCAACGTACAAATTATCCAGTCACTGATATCCGCCAGTTCATAGTAAAGCATGCGCAATTTTCCTTTGTTTTGATAGTTCAGAAAACCGCTGCTTCCTTTCTGTACGTTTGCCTCCATCTCATGCAGCTGTGCCGGGTCATCGTATTTCATAGTCTTGAGCATATCATACATGGTCGGAAATTTCTCCATTCCTTCATAGGAAGCGACCATCCTGCCTTTTCGTGTAAACACAAGTACAGCTCCCATCCCGCTGGTATCTTTCCCATTGAGAAGTCTTCCCAGCTCCATTGTGCTGTACTCCAGGCAGATGGCGCCTTCAAATCTGCCCTGCTTTATCATAGGCACACCGATGATAATGGATTCGGTTCCTTCTTCTTCATCAAAAAGTACTTTGGAGATGCTGCTCTTTTGTTTTTTAAGAACTTTGTAGTACTGTCTCCCGGAGATATCCATCTTCTTATGGCTGCTGTAGTAAATCGTTCCTCTGCTGTCTGCAACTCCGATTTTCATTCCTTTTGTATCGAACTTTTTGACTACATTCCACCAGTTTTCTTTCCCTGTCCCATCTGGAATATCACATATGACCGCAAGACTCTCCAGCCAGTTTTTCCCGTCCTTTAACAGTGAATTCAAAGCTGCCTTGGCCGTATCATTTGTAGTCTGCAGGTCATGTTTTGTCTGGGCTGCGATCTTTTGATCCATTTCACGGTAATACTGTACAAACGAAAAAATGAAATATGAAAGCAGCGCTATAATTACCAGAAGGATGACTGCTGAATTTATTTGAATTTTTTTCTTTCTTTCTCCCATGCAGTCTCTCCTGTTCTGTGAAGCCATAAATTCTTACTTTCATTATACCCCATTTACCCGGACAATAAAAGAAAACCCGGATCCTGAATTTACATTTGCAGGAAACCGGGTTTTCTTCGGTGATAATGTTATTTCACAGCTGCGACCGCTTCTATTTCAAAAAGCGCCCCTTTGGGAAGTGCCGCCACTTCCACACAGGACCGGGCGGGTTTGTTGTCTCCGAACCTTTTCTCATAAATTGCATTGATTGCCGCAAAATCATTGATATCGTCTAAAAATACAGTAGTCTTGATCACATCACTAAGAGATAATCCTGCCTCTTTCAGTACTTCATCCAGGTTGCTCAGTGCCTGGTCCGCCTGTGCTTCCACTCCATCCGGCAGAGTTCCATTTTCCGGGTCCAGCCCAAGCTGTCCTGAAGTAAATACAAGTTCACCCGCTTTTACCGCATGGCAGTATGGTCCCACTGCTGCGGGAGCTTTCTGTGCATTGATAGTCTCACATGTCATAGCTGATTCCTCACTTTCTAAAAAATAATTAGGTTCATACAATTTTTTTGTATCACTATTATAGCACAGACTGTGTCCGGCGTCCATGCTTTTAGCTGCTTATGCTCACCCTGAGCTTTTTATTTTGCTGATCGGTCTTTTCCATGCTCTTCTCATCCGGTGCATCTTTTGTGGCATAGTAGTCAATATAGTAAAATAATTCTTTTTTCAGGCCACTGAAGGTATAGGTGTTTTTACCTTTTGTTAATTCTATCATTTGGGGTTCTCCCTTTTCATCGATGTTGTTCAGTGACAGTACCGGTTTCAGAGAAAGATCTCCTTTTGAAATATCTTCAAATGTAACTGTAAGTTTCCCGCTCTTTGACTGAAAGACATTTCCAATGACAAGTTCCCCAAATGTCCCCTTCGTCCCGTCGGTCTTCTGCATAGCATCCACATCGAAGTAGAGAACACCGTTTTCGCTGAATTTCATGAAACGGCTGCCTTTAAAGACAAGCTTTGAGGCGTCAGTCTCCCGATCGGTCTTTACAAACCCGTCAAACAGAGAAGTCACAGTCTTCTTTTTTGCTTTGACATCGTATTGGACCAAAGAAAGATTTTTAAACATCTGATCTTCCTTCATATATACACCGGATGGGTATCCGAGGAAGTCCACGGTGCTGTCATTTTGGATCAGCGCATTGGAATCATTCTGCCCATTTTCCATAAGTTCCCGGATCACCTCTTCCTTCGGGCGTCCGGCAAACTTCTTTTTGTCTGTATTCTGGATATCCCCTTCGTAGACATCATCAAAAGCCTGTTTTTTATCCGACAGAGTCTGTTCCTTCACATCATAGAAATAGTCTTTAACCGTATCTTCCCCTTTTGTTCTCAAGAGCCGGACCATATTTCCGTCACTGGAAACGATGATCTTTGCCTCTGTCTCCCCATCCTCGGAAAATAATTTCATTTTTGCCAGGTCCAAAGCTGCAGTAACTTTCTTCTCCTTCAGATCAAAGACATAGAAGCCCTGGGAATTGTGGAACATCACCCTGTCATCTGAAGCGTAGTCCAGTTTTGGGAAATCAGAAACTTCGTCTTTTTTGGTTGTCTCTCCTATGAATGCTTTCAGATCTTTTTCCGATACGAAAGGCTTCTGGTTTTGTTCAGATTTTTTTTGACATCCTGCCGCTGCCAGGGCAAGCATGACTGCCGCTGCAAACATAACAATCCTGATTTTTCTTTTCATGGTCTCACTCCTTTATTTGATCCACTTTGGAGACGGATAATATCGAAAGCTTGCTTTTCCTATGATCTCTTCCCTGGTCACATAGTGAGTCTGCCATTCTCTGGCATCATTGGAACTGTTCCGATTGTCTCCCATGACAAAGTATCCGTTCTTCGGCACTTTATACGGTCCGAAATCGTCCACTGGCTCCTCTTTAATATAAGGCTCCTTCAGGGGCTTTTTACTCCCGTTGATATAAACCTTTCCGTCCTTTACCTCGATCGTTTCTCCCGGAAGTGCAATGACTCTCTTAATATACCACTCTGACTCGTCGTCCGGGTACTCAAATATAATCACATCTCCCCGTTCAGGCTCACTGAACAGGTATGCGGTCCTGAATGCAATGAGTTTATCTCCGGTCATGATGGTATTTTCCATGGAACCGCTCGGTATACTGGCGTTGACTATGACGAAATTCGTGATAAACAAAGTAATGGCCAGAGTGGCAGCAATACAGACAATCCAGCTTCTGACTTCTTTCCTGAAGTTTTGTTTTTTCTTATTCTCTTGTTCCTGTTCTTTTTCCATAGATGTCTCCTATACCTTTGCAAAAAACCTCTTTGCCATATCTGCAAAGAGGTTTTTTTTATTTTTAGTCTGTATATCCTCTGCGGATAATCTCATGTCTGCCGGGTCCGTTGGAGATCAGCGTAATCGGATATCCGATCTTTTCCTCGACGAACTCTACGTATTTTCTGCAGTTTTCCGGCAGTTCTTCGTATTTTGTAATTCCGCGGATGTCACTCTTCCATCCCGGAAGTACTTCGATCACCGGTTTTGCTCTCTCCAGATCACCCGTTGTCGGGAAATCGGTCGTTATTTCACCGTCAATATCATAAGCGACGCAGACCGGAATTTCTTCTAAATAGCCAAGAACATCGAGCACGGTAAATGCCACGTCTGTCGTTCCCTGCATCCTGCATCCGTACTTGGAAGCCACGACGTCAAACCATCCCATCCTTCTCGGACGTCCGGTCGTTGCCCCGAATTCACCGCCGTCTCCCCCGCGTTTTCTGAGCTCATCGGCTTCTTCTCCGAAAATCTCACTGACGAAGGCACCTGCGCCTACAGCACTTGAGTATGCTTTAACTACGGTGACAATCTTCTTAATTTCATATGGCGGAATACCTGCACCGATTGCTCCGTACGCCGCTAAAGTGGAGGAAGATGTCACCATCGGATAAATACCGTGGTCCGGGTCCTTTAACGAGCCCAGCTGGCCTTCCAGGAGAATGGTCTTCTGTTCTTTCATCGCTTTGTGAAGAAACAGGGATACATCGCAGACATACGGCGCTACCATTTCCTTGTACTCCATCAGTGTTTCATACAGCTCATCCGGATTAAGAAGGGGTTTGTGGTAGAGATGCTCGAGCAAAACATTCTTCATCTCGCAGATTCTGACCAATTTTTCTTTTAACACTTTGCCGTCAAACAACTCGTTGACCTGGAAACCGATCTTTGCATATTTGTCTGAATAAAACGGTGCGATCCCCGATTTTGTAGATCCGAAGGACCCTTTTCCCAGTCGTTCCTCCTCGTATTCATCAAACAGGATATGGTACGGCATAACGATCTGGGCACGGTCGGAAACGAGAATTTTCGGCTTTGGCACTCCCTGGGAGACGATTTCCCCAATCTCCTTAAAAAGCACAGGAATATTCAGTGCCACACCGTTACCGATAATGCTGGTTGTATGATCATAGAATACACCGGATGGCAGCGTGTGAAGCGCGAACTTTCCGTAGTCGTTGATGATGGTATGCCCGGCATTCGCTCCTCCCTGGAAACGCACGATAATGTCAGAAGTCTCACCTAACATATCCGTGATCTTACCTTTTCCTTCGTCGCCCCAGTTGGCTCCAACTATTGCTTTAACCATATGTGTATCCTCCTAATTATCAATGACGTGTTTTCGCCATTTTCTTTTGCATAAAGCGAACAACATTTTAATATTATATTGTTTTGTCCCATGTGTCAAGAATCCGCATGGAGATTCCTACTTTTCTTTCACAGAAAAGAAGGAATCTACGCGGTGTTTATAGTCCAGCAGGGAATTGTACTGCAGATACTGATAGTTTGTCAGCCATTTATCTTTATCTTCCTCATCCTGGGTCGCAACATTTTTACCGTCTTTTGTCACATATCCGTTGGCATTGATTGCCGGAATCTGTTTCTCCAGTTCTTCCAGATACTGATTATACGGAGTCATTTTTAAATTTGTCTGTTTCAGCATCAGCGTGGACAGATAGTTGGCACTGGTAAGTTTTACATTTTCCTGTTCTTTGATATCATAGTTTGCCCAGATAACAAACGGAACAGTAAATTTCTTCTGCATCTCCTTGATGTTCAGGCTGTTTAAGTCCTTTCCGTAGAGAAGCTCATAGAACTCGTCTTCCAGTTTTGGCTGATGGTCTCCGAACATCACAACGATGGTCGGTTCTTTCTGCTCCTTAAAGTAATCGATCAGCTTCTTAAATGCCCGGTCGGATTCATGGATCAGAGACAGATAACGCTCTGCGGGTTCTGTCTTCTTCTCGTCTTCAATCGTAATTTCCTGCTTGAAGTTATCGTCCGGAAGCAGATATCCGCCGTGGTTCTGAATTGTTACATTAAACATAAACAGAGGATTATCTGATTTTCTGTTCTCGAATGTCTCTATGATCTTGTCATAATCTGACTCGTCGCTGACCCATCCTCTGATTCTCCTGACTTTGGATTCATCCAGCGATGACTCATCCAGGAAGTTGTCGAATCCAAGCAGCGGATACACGCTCTGTCTGTTCCATGCATTCGGCTTATAAGGGTGGAATGCGGTCGTGTCATATCCCTGTTCTTTTAACTGGGTAGCAAGACTCGGCACTTCGTGTTTTACAAACTGGGTATATGCATTTCCGTTCAGCGGAAGAGAAGATACTGAGTTTCCTGTGAGGAACTCATACTCGGAGTTGCTTGTTCCGCCTCCGAATACAGATACCAGCATATCACCCTTGATTGTATTTTCTTTCATAGAATTGATATAAGGCATCACTTCTTTATTTGTCTTGATCTTGTTGACCACATTCAGATCAGAAAATGTCTCGTTCATGATGACGACCACATTTGGTTTCTGCTTCAGATTCTTGTTCTGTCCGGTTGTCACCTCATAATTTTTGGCAATGTCTTTTACCTTATCCACACTGTATCCTTCCGGTTCCGTCCCAAGAAGATACTGTACATTCAGAAGGAAGCTTAAGACAAAGCCGTTTCGTTTATATCCCTTTTTCTGATTGAAAAATTCTACCTTTACGTTATGTGCTTCTAAAAAGTTCACCCTGGTGCAGAAGAAACTCTGTCCCAGTGTTGCCACAACTACAACGGCCAATACCGCCAGACGGTGCTTCCACCGAAACGCCTTGATAGTATCCAGTTTCCATGCTATGATGCACAGTCCCAAACAAATAATTGTAGCAACAATGGCTGCTTTATCATAGGACAGAGTATAGTGATCCGCAACGTCCATAGCAGTACCGAGCGCCCATATATCCGCCGGTGTGATCGGTGTGCCTCTGAACTGCATGACGAAGTAGTTTCCAACCGCACATCCGTATAAGAGCAGATTCCCCACAATAACTGCATATTTGACCCGGTTAAAGATCAGAAGCAGTATTGCAAAGATGATATAGAACCATATGACATTCAAGGCATAGGACAGAATACCCATGACACTGATTGGATTGTAAAATACCTTTTCGACCATATAAAAGGCCAGCCACGGATTCACAATAAATAAGGCCCATGTGAGCCATTTATTCCATTTTTCAGGAATATTCAGCTGAACCAGTAAAAGTACAATCAATCCTACGGCAATGGCAATCGTCAAACCGATGGCCCACATGTCAATCTGGGTTGTCCAAACCCTTGCACAGAGACGGATATCCTGTGTCTTGTTATTCTTTACAAGAGGCTGGAAAACAGAACCCATATCCTTTGAAATGTAAATATACAGAGGATCTTTCTTGTTAATTCCGATTCCTTTAATTTCGTAGGTATAAGTTTCTCCCTTTTCAAGCTTCTGATTCACGACAACTTTGTACCAGCGGTCGTCATGAAGCTCTCTGCGGCGCATAGTGGATTTGACTTCAGCCCTTCCGTCAACTTCCTCCATCGTTGGGGTGATATGAAATACAACATTACCTTTTGAATCTTTTATCGTCAGATCAATGCTTCCCGGTCTTGCATCTCCATAGTTTCTCCCCACACGGAAGTCAATTCTTTCTGCCGAAGTAAAATTAGCTTTAAATTCCTGCTTAATCGTATCCCCGTCTGCAATCGCGATCTTCTCCATGCCGCTTTCCGGTACGCCCTTAGCTACCCGTTCCGCAAACTGATCTTTATTCTTAATACACAGCACACAGAATAAGATCAGACACGCAATAATAAAGTATTTTCCAAACTTGTGAATAAAGCTATGGATTTTTCCCAGTTTGTCTTTCAAACCATTTGATTTACTGTTCATGTTTTCTTCCCACCTAATTTTGTATTTTTTAAACGGCTGTTTTTAAAGCCTGCCCCTCTCTTCAGTGTCCTTAAAAATTTCCAAGTATTTTAAAGTCCTTTACCTCCGCCCGGATGCCGGTCAGAGCATTGCGTATGCCCGGTTCATTTAAGTTTCCGGCCACATCTATATAAAATCCATATTCCCACTGCCTGTTCGGAAGCGGTCTGGATTCAATATTCGTCATACTGACATCATTGAACATAAAATGTGCAAGAATGTTATAAAGAGATCCCGTCTCATGCGGAAGAGAAAAACTGATGCTTACCTTCCCGGCATCTCTCCGGTACTGCTTTTTCTTGGACATAACCACAAAACGGGTGCAGTTATTTCCTTCGTAATTCACCTTGCGCTTCAGCACCTCCAGTCCATAGAGCTTAGCCGCCCGCTCGCTGGAAATCGCAACCTTGGTCGGGTCATTGTCATCCGCAACTTTTTTGGCCGCAACGGCAGTGTTCCTTATGCGAACCTGATCCCAGCCGGTCTCGTCTAAAAATTGCTTGCACTGCATCAGCCCCTGGGGATGTGAATATACCTTGGTCACCTTGGAAAGATCTGTTCCCTTAATGCCTACAAGGGCATGATTGCACTCTACCGTCTCTTCCCCGACTACACATACGTCATGATTCAGGAGCAGATCATAGATGCCGCTCACAGTGCCTGCGGAGGTATTTTCGATGGGCAGAATTCCGTAATCTGCCTTTCCCTCATCCACTGCCACGACCACATCTTTAAATTCATCGGCTGTAAAATGGCTGATATTTTCTCCAAAAAACTGCACCATGGCCTGTTCCTGATACGCTCCGGGAATCCCCTGATATACAACTTTTGTATCTCGGTTGATCTCCAGTTTATCCACCTCTTTAAACATTTTCCGCACGTAGCTGTCTTCTTCCGACAGGAGACTGTACTGGTATCTGCGCCCGATGGACATAAGCTGTAAAAAGAGTTCCTCTGTTCCCTTCTTTAAAAACTCCGGTTCGACTTCGCCTGTTAGCGCCTCTATCTTCTCCTGTTCCCTATCTCTGTCATAAATCGGCTTGCCTGTTCCTTTTTTATACTCTGCAACCTCCTCGGAACAATGCATCCGCTCTTCAAACAGGCGGACAATCTTCCGGTCTATCCGGTCTATGTCCTTTCTTATGTCAAGTAAATCTCTCATTTTTCTTCCTTTTCCTCCAAAGCATCTTTTAACTCCAGGATCGTCTTGTTCAAGACAGGATGCCTCTCATAGGGTGCTATCTGTACGAGAGGCTCCAAAACAAAACTTCGTTTCGGAATCTCTGGATGAGGTATCGTCAAATGATCTCCATGAATCACGATGTCATCATACAGCAAAATATCCAGATCCAGTGTCCTTGGTCCCCAATGTACAATCCGTTCTCTGCCCGCATTATTTTCCAGTCCCTGCAAATATTCGAGGAGTTCCTCAGGTGTCTTCAATGTATCGATCCCGATACATCCGTTGATAAATTTATCCTGCTCCGTATATCCGTAAGGTTCTGTCTCTGCAAGGTCTGACACACAGATCAGCCTGAGATCATCTTCCTGTTTCATCTGTTTTACTGCTTCGTTTATATACTTCATCCGGTCCCCCATATTGGAACCTATCCCAATATATGCCCGGTGCCACTGCCGCTCAATTCTGACAGAGACACTCTGGATCGGCAGCCCGATCGGAGCCCAGGGTTTTTTGACTTCCACCTCTGTCTTCCTGATCAGGTCAAATTCTATCAGAAGCCGCTCTGCAATCGTTTCCGCCACCCGTTCGATCAGGTCAAAGGTATTTCCCTCCATGATCTCCCGAATCCGATGGCATACTTCCCCGTAGTTGACGGAGTATTCTATTTTATCACTCTTGCCGGCCCGTTTTGTATCTGTATACAGTACTGCGGACACAAGAAATTTCTGTCCCAGGACTTTTTCTTCTTTATATACGCCGTGATTGCTGTAAAGCTCCAGCTCTTTTATAATAATCTGATCCATCTTCCCCGCTCCTTTAATAACGGCAGATTGCCTCGATCATAGTGAGGGCGCGCCTGTTTTCCTTAACGTCATGAACCCGGAACATCCGGCAGCCTTTCATATATCCGCTCACCGTAGTGGCCACAGTACCCTCTGTCCTCTCATCTGCCGGCAGATCCAGAGTAAATCCGATCATAGATTTTCTGGATGTACCGAGCAGTACCGGCACCTGAAACTCAAGAAGAAGTTCCAAATGGTTCATGAGCATCAAATTTTGTTCCAAAGTCTTTGCAAATCCAATGCCCGGGTCCAGCAGTATCTGTTCTTTCCGCATGCCGGCCTCCCCGGCAGTCTGCATAGTCTCCCTGAGGTCCTTTATCACATCACTCAAAAAATTCTTGTAATCTGTATTCTTCCGGTTATGCATAAGGCAGGCCGGAAGGCCTTCCCTGGCCAGCAGCGGAGCCATTTTCCCGTCCCACTTGAGTCCCCATATGTCGTTGATCATATCGGCGCCTGCACGGATGCCTTCCTCAGCCACCTGCCACTTGTATGTATCCAGGGAAATGACCGGATCAAACTCTCTTTTCAGTGCCTCAATCACCGGAGCTGTCCTCTCGATCTCTTCATCCACGGTGATCTTTTCATGTCCCGGGCGGGTGGATTCCCCTCCGACATCGATGATATCCGCCCCTTCGCCGAGCATTTGCTCCGCATGCTTCAGAGCCGCATCCAGACGGGTGTATCTTCCTCCATCCGAAAAAGAGTCCGGAGTCACATTGAGTATCCCCATAATATATCCATGGTTTTTCATATCAAATTGTCTTTTTCCTATCTTCATGTCCAGCTCCTAATACCGATATATGTTGTTTTTCTTCTCTTCCGGCCAATAGCATTCTTCTCTCGCCTTACAGTTGCAGCAGTCCCTGGAGAGCTTGTCTGCCCGGCCAAAAAGGCAGGAAAGCTTATCACTGTCCGGCCTTCTGTGGGACCTTAATAAAAGCAGAATGGTGTTCCGCTCCTCTGTGGTATATGGGGACTCAGACAAAATATCCGTGGCGACCCTAATGCCTGCTTCCTCATGGGGAATCCCCTCTGCATACTGCTTTCCCCTTCCGATATCGTGCAGAAAACCTGCGGCATAGATCACATCTTTCTTTACACCCAGCCGTTCTTCAAGTACAAGGATATAAGCAATTCTGGAAACCGCCAGAAAGTGCCCGGTGTCGTGAAGACAGAAGGCCCTTTCTTTCTCCGCATCCTGAATCTGCCGGTAAGCATTCTGATATTCCGGATGATTCGTGATATATAAAAGCCGCTTCACTGCTCTAACCTCTCAGTTCTTTTAAAAATGATAAAGTTCCGAACACGACAATAACATCGTCCTGTCCGCATTCCTTCTTAACCTGCTGATAACATTCTCCAAGACTCCCTCCCTCGGTCACTTTCCGGTAAAACGGACGGGCTGCTTCGGCTAATACCCCCGAAGGCAGGGCACGGTCACCTTCTGGTGTCACCGTGTAGATTTCATCTGACATTGAAGACATGATTTCAAGCATCTGCGGATAATCTTTATCCGACAATACTCCCATTATATAGATTATTTTTTTATTTGTAAAATTCTTTTGAAGGAACTGTAAAAGCTTCTGGGCTCCGTCCGGGTTGTGAGCTCCGTCGCAGAAAGCCGCAGGAACCGCGGAAATACGCTGTAATCGGCCATCCCACCTGGCTTTTTTAAATCCTTTTCTTATGGAATCCTGCCGAAAAATATAAGATTTTTTTAAGATTTGAATGGTCTCCAGAGCGGCTGCGGCATTAAAGATCTGGTGCTCCCCAAGCATACCGATTTCCATATTCCGGTACTCTGTTCCATCTGCACAGACATAAGAAAATACTGAGCCCTCTAAGTTCTCGGATAAGATGGTGACACGGCTTGTGTCTGCGAAGATGAGAGGCACGTTTTTTTCTTCTGCAGCCTTCTCTATCACTTCCCTGGCCTCAGAAGTATTATCGTAAGAAACGGCAGGACATCCTTTTTTCAGGATACCTGCCTTCTCACCTGCGATCTCCTGAATCGTGCTGCCCAGATACTGGGTATGGTCATAGCCGATCGATGCAATGACTGTACAGATCGGGTGCTTTATCACGTTTGTTGCATCCAGTCGTCCCCCAAGCCCTGTTTCCAGAAGGACTGCGTCCACTTTTTTATCGAGAAAATAAAGAAATGAAAGGGCAGTCTCCATTTCGAAGACTGTCGGATGCTCTTTTCCGTCCCTGACCATCTCCTCCGCTGTTTTTTTTATTTTCTCCATATAAAAGCAGAGATCTTCCTTTGTGATGATCTCATCGTTAATACGGAACTTTTCTTCATAGCAGAAAGAAGCAGGAGACACATACCGCCCTGCTTCATAACCCTGCTCTTTGAATACCGACGCAAGAAACGCCAGGGTAGAACCTTTTCCGTTAGTTCCTGCTATATGAACGATCTTCAGCCGGTCCTGGGGATTCCCGAGACGGTTTAACAATTCCCTGATATTGTCAAGTCCTAAAATACTTCCAAACTTATTGGCTCGTCCAATAAATTCCATTGTCGCCTGATAGTTCATGTTAGCTGCCTCCCTGTCTCATCTCTTTTTCTGTTAAGAAAGAAGAGCCTCCCTTATGACGTCCTCAATCTTTTTCACATATACGATCTCGATATTTTCTGTAATCTCTGTATCAAATTCCCTGACATCTTTTTCATTGGCCTTTGGCACAAGTACTTTTGTCATGCCCGCGCGTTTTGCAGCCAGCATTTTTTCTTTCAGTCCCCCGATTGCCAATACCTGTCCTCTGATCGTCACCTCTCCGGTCATTGCCACAGTTCCCTGGACTTTTCTTCCCGTGATCGCCGAGATGAGGGCAAGAGTCATGGTAATTCCGGCAGACGGTCCGTCTTTTGGCACCGCACCTTCCGGAATGTGAATGTGGATATCGTGAGATTCAAAGAAATCATCCTTGATCTTATATTTGCCGCTCTTGCTCCGGATATAGCTGACTGCAGCCTGGGCCGATTCCTTCATCACATCACCAAGAGATCCTGTGACGGTAAACTTGCCCTTCCCCGGCATTGTGTTTACTTCCACGTTGAGCATGACGCCTCCGACACTGGTCCATGCCAGTCCGTGCACGATTCCCACCTCGTCCTTCAAATTTTCTTTTTCCAGTTCATACGGAGCCGTTCCCAGATAATCCCGGACTGCTTTTTTCGTCACCGTCACTTTTTTCTTCTTTCCCTGATAAATGTCTTTTGTAATCTTTCGGGAAACATTTCCAATGGTTCTCTCCAGGCTTCTCACACCCGCTTCTCTCGTATAACTGTCGATCAGCAGCCTGAGAGCATCGTCCTTCCAGACAATTTCCTTCGGAGTCAGCCCGTTGGCTTCCATCTGCTTTTTTACCAGATAATTTTTGGCGATGTGAAATTTCTCGTTTTCAGAGTAACTGGAAACTTCTATGACCTCCATCCGGTCTAAAAGCGGTTTTGGGATCGTGGAAAGATCATTTGCCGTGGCGATGAACAGTACATCACTTAAATCCAGCGGCACTTCCAGATAATGATCCCGGAAATGTTCGTTCTGCTCTCCGTCCAGGACTTCCAGGAGCGCCGATGCCGTATCTCCTCTCTGGTCCTTTCCCACCTTATCCACTTCATCCAGAAGCATCAGCGGGTTGCGTACTTTAGCCTGACGGATCGCTGCCACGATCCTTCCCGGCATAGCTCCCACGTAAGTCTTCCTGTGCCCCCGGATCTCGGACTCGTCTCTGACGCCTCCCAGTGATAATCTCACATATTCTTTGTGGGTAGCCCTGGCAATCGACCTTGCGATGGATGTTTTCCCCGTTCCCGGAGGGCCCACAAGGCAGAGGATAGCCGCGTCCTTCTTCTGGCTCATGGCCCTTGCCGCCAGATATTCCAGAACCCGCTCCTTCACTTTCTTCAGTCCATAGTGATCTGCTTCCAGAATCTTTTCTGCTTCTTCCAGATCCATGGAATCTTCCGAAAGCTTTTCCCACGGCACATCCAGCATAATCTCGATGTAAGTTCTGAGCACCGCGCTCTCGGCGGCACTGTTTCCCATAGCCTGGAACCGGGAGATTTCTTTCTTTATCTTGTCCTTCACCTCTTCGCCGGCTTCCATTTCAGAAAGACTGCGCAGGAACTCATCGGCTTCATCTGCGATATTGGTCTCTCCAAGTTCTTCCCGGATCACCTTGAGCTGTTCCCTCAGCATATATTCACGCTGATTGTCGTCAATATTCTCTTTAACCTTCTCCTGAATGTCCAGCCTCAAATAGGCGAGACGCAGTTCCTGTTCCAGAAGCACAAGCATCAGCTCACATCTCCGTTTTAAGTCCATCTCTTCCAGAAGTTTTTGTTTGTTCTGAAGAGAAAACGGAAGATGGGTTGCCAAATGGTCCACAAACACTTCCAGATCTGTCTGCATGAGGATATAACTGTATACATTAGGGTCCATCTGATTCCAAACCCCGGTATATTTTTCAAAACTTTCTTTTAAGGCTCTGAATACCGCCTCCTTCTCATCCTGTTCAAATTCCTGCTGCTCTGTATGCTGATAAGCCGCTTCCACCCGGAATATCGGTTCTTCCTCACAGACTTCCAGAATTTCAGCCCGGAACATGCCCTCGGCGAAAACCCGGATAATATTTTGAGGCAGTTTTACTACCTGGCGGATTCTCGCCAATGTCCCGATCTGGTAGAGGTCGTAAGATTTAGGATCTTCCATCGCCGGATCGATCTGATTATCCAAAAAAATCATCTGATCGTTCTGCATGGCTTCCTCGATCGCGCGCACCGATTTACTCCGTGAGACATCAAAATGAATCACCGAATTCGGATATATGTATTTCCCTCTCAGCGCAAGCATCGGTAATACTTTTTTCATCTGTTTCTCCTTCGTTGTTATATCGTTATTTATGCCAAAAAAACTGCCTCAATAGCAAGAAATTCTTGTATTAAAGCAGTTTGTTGACTTTGGGCCGGATGTCTTATGCTATCTCGCCATTGCTCTTCTTCGTTCTTTTTTTTACGCCTGACGTCCTCTTTGATCTGTCATCAGACCTCTCGATCACCGGCTCTTCCGAAGATTCTACAACGCCTCTGGTGATCACGCATTTGGACACTTTCTCGTCAGAAGGCACCTGATACATCAGATCCATGATGACGCCTTCCATGATGGCCCTTAACCCCCTGGCTCCTGTCTTTCTCTCCATGGCCTTCTCTGCAATCGCTTCCAAAGCACCATCTTCAAATTCCAGGTCTACTCCGTCGAGTTCAAACAGCTTCTGATACTGTTTCACCAGTGCGCTCTTCGGTTCTTTCAGTATGCGCACAAGCGCTTCTCTGTCCAGAGGATTTAAGGATACATTCACTGGAACTCTTCCGATGAACTCAGGAATCAGACCAAATTTTACGAAGTCTTCGGGCAGAACCTGCTGAAGCAGACTTCCGATGTCTTCTTTCTGTCCATTTCCAATTTCTGCATTGAATCCGATAGACTTCTGTCCGATTCTGGATTCAATAATCTTCTCCAGCCCGTCAAAAGCTCCTCCACAGATAAACAGGATATTGGTTGTATCAATCTGTATAAACTCCTGGTGCGGATGCTTCCGTCCTCCCTGCGGCGGAACAGAGGCTACCGTACCCTCGATGATCTTTAATAAAGCCTGCTGCACGCCTTCCCCGGAGACATCTCTGGTGATAGAGGTGTTTTCTGACTTTCTTGTAATCTTATCAATCTCGTCAATATAAATAATCCCGCACTGTGCCCGTTCGATGTCATAGTCTGCCGCCTGGATAATCTTTAAGAGAATATTCTCCACATCCTCTCCCACATAGCCGGCTTCAGTCAGCGCCGTAGCGTCTGCGATGGCAAACGGAACGTTGAGCATCTTTGCCAATGTCTGGGCAAGCAGCGTTTTTCCTGATCCCGTTGGCCCAAGCATTATAATATTGCTCTTCTGAAGATCAATATCTGAGGAATCTCCCAGAAGGATCCTCTTGTAGTGATTATAGACTGCTACAGACAGCACTTTCTTGGCCTCGTCCTGTCCGATCACATAATCGTCCAAAAATGCTTTGATTTCTTTCGGTTTATTTAAATGGATCTCTGTATCATCAATATACTGCTCAAATTCCTCTGCAATGATATCCGCACAGACCTCAATACATTCATCACATATATAGACGCCTTTTGCCTTCGGCCCTGCGATCAGTTTTCTCACCTGGTCCTGGGTCTTATTGCAAAAAGAGCAACGAAGCTGCTTTTTGTCATCGCTGTGATTTACCATAGAATTACCTCGCTCTTTCTAATTATGATTCCCTCTTCTTGTCAAAGACGGCATCAATCAGTCCGTACTCCACAGCTTCCTCTGCAGTCAGCCAGTTGTCACGGTCCGTATCCCGTTCGATGACTTCTAATGGTTTTCCTGTATTTTCACTTAAAATGCGGTTTAAGCGCTTCTTCGTCTGTAAAATATGCTCTGCGGCAATCTGGATCTCTGTTGCCTGACCCTGAGCTCCGCCCATCGGCTGGTGGATCATGATCTCGGCATTCGGCAGCGCCATACGCTTTCCTTTTGCTCCCCCTGAAAGCAGGAAAGATCCCATGCTGGCTGCCATACCCATGCAGATCGTAGACACATCACACTTGATGAAATTCATCGTGTCATAGATGGCCATGCCTGCTGTGACAGATCCCCCCGGACTGTTGATATACAGGCTGATATCCTTCTCCGGGTCTTCTGCTTCCAGAAAAAGAAGCTGGGATACAATCAGGCTTGCTGAAACATCGGTAACTTCTTCTCCCAGGAAGATGATTCTTTCTTTTAATAAGCGGGAATAAATGTCATAAGAACGCTCCCCGCGGCTTGTTTGTTCAATGACATAAGGTACTAAACTCATCTTAAATTCCTCCCGGTTTTCTATCTTTCAATTATTTTGTCTGGCAGGAACTGATCAGGAAATCTACTGCCTTCTGAACAGCAATATCATCCATCATCTGTTCCTTCTGGCTTCCCTGTACCATCTTCTCTAACTGTTCTGTTTCCATCTGATACATACCAGCCATTTTTTCTAATTCTTTCTTAAAGTCTTCTTCACTGGCCTCGATACTTTCTGCCGCAGCGATCGCCTCTAATACAAGACGGGTCTGGATTCTCTTTAATGCCTGAGGCTTTAACTCTTCCGCAAACTTCTGAGCATCGCTCCCTGTATACTGAAGGTACTGTTCCATGTTAAGTCCCTGGTAGCTGAGTCTCTGTGAGAACTCGTCTGCCATCTGCTGTACCTGCTCTTCGATCATGGCATCAGGGATGTCCATGGATGCATTCTCCACTGCCTGGTCAACCAATGCATTTTCTTTTTCTGTCTTGGCAGCTTCTTCCTTCTGTGCCTTAATATTTTTCTTGATTTCTTTCTTGTAGTCTTCCAGAGTCTCAAACTCGGAAACTTCAGATGCAAATTCATCGTCTAATTCCGGAAGTTCTTTTTCTTTAATTCCTTTGATTTTCACTTCAAAAACAGCCGGTTTTCCTGCCAGTTCCGGTGCATGGTACTGTTCCGGGAACGTTACGTTGACTTCGATTTCATCACCGATATTTTTGCCGATCAGCTGCTCCTCAAATCCTTCAATAAAGGTACCTGATCCGATAACCAGAGTCTGGTCTTCAGCCGTTCCTCCTTCAAACTTTTCACCGTCAACAGATCCTGAGTAATCAATCAGAGTGATGTCTCCGTCTTTGACCGGGCGGTCCTCTACTGTAATCTCCCTGGCATTTGCTTCCTGTTCCTTCTTCAGCTGCTCTTCAATTTCTTCTTTTGTTACGCGGATTTTCTTTTCTTCGACTTCCAGTCCTTTATATTCTCCAAGAGTCACTTCCGGTTTAACCGCAATCTCGGCTGTAAAAATAAACGGTTTCCCTTTTTCTAACTGAACTACGTCGATATCAGGTCTGGAAACAATATCCAGGTCAGAATCTTTCATTGATTCACTGTATGCTTCAGGAATCAAAATATTCGCGGCATCCTCGTAAAAAACTTCTACTCCATATGCTTTTTCAATAAAGTTTTGAGGTACTTTTCCTTTTCTGAATCCAGGTACGCTGAACTGTGATTTCTTCTTATTATATGCTTTTTTGATCGCTGCATCTAATTTTTCAGGCTCTACCTCAATCGTCACTTTTACCATATTATTGTCTAACTTTTCAACTTGTAATCCCATTCTTACAAATCCTCCTAAAATATCATTATCTTTGTTGTAGTTTTATACAAACATTAAGTCATTATACCATGACGTTTCCGACCTGTCGACTGAAAATACAGATTTTACGCCATTTCTGTCAAATGAAGCCTTCCTACTGCTTTACTCCCTGATAGACATATTCACCGGATGTCTGAAGAATTCTCGGAGCCTTGCTCACGATTTTCACCGTAAATGCATCTCCCTTCTTCAGATCCTTTTTGGATACTTCCAACAGATGTTCGTTGTGGAATGTCGTATTGATCTTCGTCTCATCCACATACACCTGGCAGAAGTTTGTGAAGTTATTTCCTTCTATAAATATACTGTTCTCAGTCTCATAAGCTTTTGTCACATTGACTTTTTTAATGCCAAACGAGATATCTGTCGCCTGAAATGGATTTTTTTGATCCCAGACATACTGCTTGCCGTAAAGCATATCATACTGCAGTGTCTTCATATCCTTCTGGTAATTTTTCGTGCCCTGCCGGGTCTGGTGAAAACTGTTCATGACACCGTTTTTGATGTTCAGCTTAGCAAGGATATCGGAACCGAGCTGATAAGCTTCGATCACTCCGTCCTTCTTTTTCAGTCCCATGTTATCCCAGATAAAATAGCTTGTCTCATATTTATTCCCGTAGGTCAGATCTTTATCGTCTACCTCAAGACTAGGAAGATGGTCGCCATACATCACAAGAACCGTATCTTCACCCCGTTTTTTCAGTGCACTCACCAGATCTCCCACAAACTGGTCCATCTGGTATACCTGATTGGCATAGTAGGTATATTTGTTCTTTAAAGCCTCATCTTTGATTCCGCCTACGACCTTGATCTTTGGATTTTCAATAATCTCTGTCTTAGGATAATCTCCGTGCCCCTGGACAGAAATTGTATAGATATAGTCTTGTCCCTTTGTAGAATCCAAAGCGTTCAGAATACAGCCTGTGAGTATCGTATCCTTGGCCCATCCGTTTTCTGTCCACTTTTTGATATTCATACATTCTTTGGAGGTGAAGGTGTCAAACCCCAGCTGGGAGAAAACCAGATCCCTGTCATAGAAGGCGGCACTGTTGTTGTGGATAGCATGCGCAGTATAACCATTTTCCTTCAGCAATGTGGCCATGCTCTCTGTGGTAGTCGACTGCAGGACAGTTTTGTAAGGGTATTCCGCCGCTCCGAAATGATCCAGGTTCATGCCTGTAATCGCCTCAAATTCGGAATTGGCAGTCCCGGCACCGTAAGACGGCATGCTCAGCTGTCCAGAAGAGTATCCCTTCATATATTTGTGGAAATTAGGAAGCGGGTCCTGATTGAACTTCACTCCTTTTACCTGGGTGATATCAAAGTGTGACTCCAGCTGTACAAAAATAATATTCGGCTTCCTGACTCTGCCCTTTTTCTTATCCTGCGCCTGTTTGGTCTTTTGCTCAATCTGGTCAATTTTATCTTCTGAATAGTTGGACGGTTTATCAATCCCATTTTTCAAGGCAGTAATTGAAAAGCAATACGGTGTCCCGTAATCTCCATAGGCAATCCGGATGTTGCCGATCCTGTCTGTGAGCATATTGCTCCTGAAACCATATACAGTTGTCCCTCCGAATGCCGCAAAAATAACAGCAACCGCAAGGATATTCCTCTTATACTGCAGATTCTGTTTTTTGGGCAGATACAGAAATCCTACAACGAGCAGCACCAGTACGATTAAAATAAGTGCACCCATAAAGACGATGGCTGACGGCGAATAATAGTTGGTCATGACCGGAAGTACAGATTTCATCAGTGTGACGTCTACATACGTGAATGGAGTATTTCTGGCACTGAGCATCAGAAAATTGACGATCCCGATGACTGACCAGACCAATGTCACTATAATGTAGGTAAACAGCCTTCGCTTCACGATCAATACCACAGAATAAGTGACAAAAATGATGAATGCGCTGTACAGAAACATCTTGGTCCTGTCATTGACAAAGCCGAATACTCCCTGGTCAAATGTCTGGCGCCCGAGAACTTCCAGTAAAAATGCCATGCCAAATGCCAGCACAATATTGCACAGAACAGGAACCTTCTCGATCCACTTCCCAATCTGCCTTACTATATTCTTTACCAAAGATTTCATGATACTCTCCTTACTTTGATTCTGTCTTTCAAAAAAGGCCCCGAAAAACTCGGAGATTTCTTATTTGCAAAAAGTCATACAGTGTATTATAACACTGTCATTCCAAAGTATCTATACTTTAATTGTGAAAAATTTCTTAAATGCTCTGCCCAGATTGACAGTTTTCTGTATCCATGATACGATGCTCTAGGAAACTTTTCTTATGGTTTTTTGTAAAGTTTCTAGTTTATATAAAGAAAGGAGCAGAACAGTTTTAAGCGCCATGCACCTTCTGGCACGGAACCTGACTTATCGAACAGATAACGAAGATCAGAAGGTTAACGAGGTGGAAAGTGATCGAAGATTCGGCGGATGCTTTCCCGTGGCTTTGGACACGTGATGTACAGAAAAAAACTGTGAGTAATCGCAGAACAAAGGCTGTACAGCCAAAGATATAAAAACCACACAAAAGAACATTTAAATAGAAGGACACTTCATCGCTTTTACATTTTAAGCGACGTTTTCTTTGTGTCCGCATAAAATTAAATAAAAAGGAGATTTCAACATGTGTGGAATTATTGGATTTACAGGGAAACTTGAGGCAGCAGATATCTTGGTAGGAGGCCTGACACAGCTTGAATACCGCGGATATGACAGTGCGGGAATCGCAGTCAATGAAGGCTCCTCCACTAAGATCATTAAAACAGCCGGAAAGGTTTCCAATCTCCGCGAAAAAGTAGAGTCATCAGAAGACCGCAGCGGAACATGCGGGATCGGACACACACGATGGGCTACTCACGGAGGAGTGACTACCGCCAACGCGCATCCCCATGTAGCAGGAAATATTACGCTGATCCACAACGGAATTATCGAAAATTATAAAGAGCTTGCGATCGCTCTAAAGGCCCAGGGCCGGACTCCGGTCTCTGAGACTGACACTGAAATTGCCGCTCTTTATCTGGATTCTGTATATGAGGGAGACCCGTTTGCTGCCATGAAAAAAGCAAATGAAGCATTGGATGGAGCCTACGGCTTCTGTATTATGTTTAAAGATCATCCCGGAGAGATCTACTGCATGCGCAATTCCAGCCCTCTGGTAGCAACCTCCACAGAAGACGGTGCCTTCATCGCCTCCGATATGGTAGCACTGCTCCAGTACTCTAAAGATTATTTTGTCGTGCCGGAAGAGCACATCGTAGTTATGAAAAAAGACGGTATCACACTCTATGATATGGAACAGAACATCGTTTCACCGAAAATGCTTCACGTTGACTGGGATACTACTGCTGCTCAAAAAGGCGGATATGATTACTTTATGCAGAAAGAAATCTATGACCAGCCGGAGGCACTGACAAACACTGTTATGCCCAGACTTCACAATGGTCTTGCGGATTTCAGCGCCGATGGGATCTCAGATGACCTGTTCAAAGATATCAGCCGCGTGATCGTGACTGCCTGCGGTACTGCAATGCATGCCGGATTAGTGGGCCGTCATCTGATTGAATCCATGGTGCGTATTCCTGTCACCGTAGAACTCTCTTCAGAGTTCCGCTATATGGATCCTATTCTGGATGAACATACATTGGTTGTCATTGTTTCCCAGTCCGGAGAAACTGCTGACTCCCTGGCTGCTCTGCGCCTTGCAAACGAACGGGGTTCAAAAACACTTTCCATCGTCAATGTGAAAGGTTCCAGCATCGCAAGGGAAAGCGATCAGGTTTTATATACACACGCAGGTCCGGAAATCGCTGTTGCCAGCACAAAAGCATTCTCTGTACAGTGTTCAGGTTTCTATCTGATCGCACTGAAACTTGCTGAACTGAGCGGTAAATTCACCGAGGCAGAATTATCAGAGTACTGCAAAAAATTTGAGGAAGCGATCGCAACCGTGCCGGAAGTCCTGAAAATGGACAGTTACATCAAAGATATTGCCGAAAAGATTAAAGATACCTTCTCTGCATTCTTCCTGGGCCGCAGCCTTGATTATGCCATTGCAAGCGAGGGATCTTTGAAATTAAAGGAGATTTCCTATGTTAACTCTGAGGCATACAATGCAGGAGAATTAAAGCACGGAACCATCTCTCTTGTGACGGAAGGAGTTCCGATCATCGCTATTGCTACTCAGGATCATGTCCTTCCTAAGATCATGGCCAATGTAGAAGAAGTCAAAGCCCGCGGAGCCCATGTGATCATGGTGACCGACAAAGACATGTCAGATTACGAAGGTGTCTATGACGACCTGATCCAGGTACCTTCCGTGGATGACAGATTCGGAACCTTCGGCGTCACCGTGGCACTGCAGCTGCTTGCATACCACGTAACTGTATTCAGAGGAAATGATGTAGACCAGCCGAGAAACCTGGCGAAATCCGTAACCGTAGAATAGGCAGACTGCTGTTTCACGAATCATAAATTTGTCACATAAAAAACACCAGTTCAAAAATGAGCTGGTGTTTTGCTGTATGCCGTGAAAATATCAAAGACTATTTTACTTCTTTTAAGTGCTGTATTTCACCACTGTGATCAATGATTACGTCCTTCATCACCAGCAGCATATGTGTATTTTGCTCCACACGGTCACTTAATCTGCTGAACTCTGCATGCGGAATCCTGTCCTCATAGAGGGCATCCAGCTTTGGAATGATATCGTTCTCTACACGGAGACAGGTTCTCTTGATAGGAATTAAGTCTTCCTCCACTGCGGTCAGTCTGTCATCTATAGACTGCACTTTTCGTTCTAATGAATCAAATCTTTTTTCTAATGAATCAAGCCTTCTTTCTAATGGAGTGATCCTTTCTTCTAGTTTGCGGTCCAGAAGCTTTTCTATCTGTATGAGTAATTCATTGTTGTCCATTCAATGTTCCTCCTTCTTTTGTATTAATCTCATTATACTCCGGCATAAGAGGAAAAACAACAGATTTTTCCATAACAGATAATATTCAGAAACTTCAAACAATATCAACTTCGTCCTTTGTCGGTATTGACGGTGCCGCTCCCTTCCTGGATACAGCAATAGAAGACGCTTTGGCACATCTTTTTAAGTTGTCCGCCGGCCTCATCCCCTTTATAATACCTGCGATAAAATATCCGGTGAAAGTGTCTCCTGCGGCAGTGGTATCCACTACCTTCACCGGTATACAATCCTGTTTCACCCTTACAGAGCCCTTTTGATAGACCGCTCCCTCTTCCCCAAGAGTCAGTACAACCTCCGCCCTCGGAAACTGTTTGGCCATCACATCCAATATTTTTCCCGGTTCTTTCTTTCCTGTCATCTGAAACCCTTCGACCTCATTGAGCATAAAGACAGAAATTTTTGAGAAATCACAGTTTTCCAATGCTTTATTGTATGGAGAAGGATTACAGACAATACACATCCCCCGGTCAAATGCACTGTCAATCAAATCATCCAACAGATTGATTTCATTCTGAATCAGCAGGAAATCCCCCTCTTCAAACGCATCCAGAGTTCTGTCTATCTCTTCCTTTGACTGCTTTATATTTGCTCCTCCGAATAACAGGATGCCATTTTGAGCATTGCGATCTACCTGTATCACCGCGTGTCCGGTTTCTCCCTCTATCATTCGCACAAAAGCGGTATCCACTCCATATCTGTTCAGTTCGTCGAGAAGCATCTGTCCGTCAGAGCCGACCGTTCCGGCCTGAAAAACCTTTGCTCCTGCTTTTGCAAGGGCTATGGACTGGTTCAGTCCTTTTCCCCCGCAGAAAGTTTCTCTTTGTTCCGATGCCTGTGTCTCTCCCGCCGCTGTGATGTGATCTACCTGATATACAAAATCATAATTTAAGGAACCATAATTTAATACCTTCATAAAACCGCCTCCCGCCCATTTGTTAGGATTATTATACCATCTTCTGCCGCGCAGGGACATAACAAAAGGGAAGAGATCTATAAAAAGACCTCTTCCCTGATATGTCTAAAAAAACTATCATTGGACGGTTCCATTTGTTTGATGGATACTTATCCAGTAGATATTACGTCCATTTTCTACATGATTGGAGTGAGGCATTCTAAGAGCCGAACGGAAATCATGTGGAAAATGTTATACAAACGCTTTCACGCTCTTGTAAATTCCTTCGCTGTCCAGTCCGAATTCTTTGATCAGTTCCACTGCAGGTCCTGAGTGTCCGAATACGTCCTGTACTCCGAGTTTCAGTACCGGAGTCGGTGCTTTCTCGCTCAGTACATCGCATACTGCGCTTCCAAGTCCGCCGATCACAGAGTGTTCTTCCACTGTCACCACTTTTCCTGTCTCTTTTGCGGCAGCGATCACCAATTCATCATCCAAAGGCTTTACCGTTGCCATGTTGATGACTTTTGCATTGATTCCGTCAGCAGCAAGCTTTTCAGCGGCTTCAAGACTCTCACCTACACAAAGACCGTTTGCAATAATGGTCACATCCGTACCTTCTCTTAAAACAGTGCCTTTTCCGATCTCAAACTTATAATCTGCTGTATCATTGATCACAGGCACAGCCAGACGTCCGAATCTCATATAAACAGGTCCGTCAAGTTCTGCTGCTGCCTTTACGACTGCCTTTGCTTCCACATCATCGGAAGGCACGATGACTGTCATGCCAGGAATTGTGCGCATTAAAGCCACATCCTCGCAGCACTGGTGAGTCGCACCGTCTTCTCCAACGGAGATACCGCCGTGGGTAGCACCGATCTTTACATTTAAGTGAGGATATCCCACACCGTTTCTTACCTGCTCATATGCACGTCCTGCGGCGAACATTGCAAATGTGCTGACAAACGGGATCATACCGCTGGCAGCAAGGCCTGCACCCATTCCCACCATGTTGCACTCTGCGATACCGCAGTCAATATGACGCTCCGGAAATTCCTTTTTAAACACGCCTGTCTTGGTAGCAGCTGCCAGATCGGCATCTAATACTACTACGTTTGGATTTTCTTTTCCTAATTCAACCAGGGCATTTCCATAACTTTCTCTGGTTGCGATTTTCTTTACATCTGCCATCTTAACATCCCACCTTCTCTAATTCATTCAATGCCTGTTCACACTGTTCATCATTCGGAGCAGATCCATGCCATCCAACCTGGTTTTCCATGAAAGATACGCCTTTTCCCTTGACTGTCTTCATGATGATGGCGGTCGGTTTTCCTTTGCACTCCCGTGCCTTTTTCAGTGCGTCGGCAATCTCGTCAAAGTTATGTCCGTCAATATTGATCACATTGAAATTAAATGCCTCAAATTTTGCATCGATCGGATACGGAGAGCAGACATCGTCAACTTTTCCGTCGATCTGAAGGCCGTTGTTGTCCACGATGACAACAAGGTTGTCAAGCTTTCTGAACCCTGCGCTCATGGCAGCTTCCCATACCTGTCCTTCCTGGATCTCTCCATCTCCAAGAAGTGTATATGTGCGGTAGTCTTTGCCCTGTAACTTTGCAGCCACGGCCATACCAACTGCCGCTGAGATGCCCTGTCCCAAAGATCCGCTGGACATGTCAACCCCAGGGATTTTCTTCATATCAGGGTGTCCCTGTAAATAAGAATCAATATGGCGCAGTGTGAGTAAATCTTCTTTCGGGAAGAATCCTCTCTCTGCAAGTGTAGAGTAGAGTCCCGGTGCTACGTGTCCTTTGGACAGAACAAAACGGTCTCTGTCTTCCATCTTAGGATTTTTAGGATCAATGTTCATCTCTTCAAAATATAAATATGCAAACATGTCTGCGGATGATAAAGATCCGCCCGGATGTCCGGATTTTGCAGCGTGTGTCGCTTTAACGATCCCTTTGCGGATCTCATTGGCTGTTTTTTGTAATTCTGCCACTGTCATTTTTTCTCCCAACCTTTCTTATTCTCCGAATACTGCTTTATAGTCTGCCTGGAATTTTGCGATTCCCTGGTCTGTCAGAGGATGTTTCATCATCTGTTCAATGACATTGTACGGTACGGTAGCAATATCTGCACCCATCTTAGCACACTCGATTACATGGATTGGATTGCGGACACTTGCACAGATGATCTGGGTATCGATTCCGCCTGCTTCAAAAATTTCAACGATATCAGCGATCAGATCCAGTCCATTCTGAGAAATGTCATCTAATCTGCCTAAGAAAGGAGAAACATATGTAGCCCCTGCTCTTGCCGCAAGCAGTGCCTGTGTCGGGTTGAATACGAGAGTCAGGTTTGTCTTAACTCCCTCGGAAGATAATACTTTTGTAGCCTTTAATCCTTCTACGGTTGTAGGAATTTTAACTACCATGTTCGGGTGGATCTTTGCGATTTCTCTTCCCTCTTTGATCATTCCCTCTGCATCGGTTGTCGTTGCTTTGACTTCCCCGCTGATAGCTCCGTCTACGATAGAAGTGATTTCTTTGATGACATCTTCAAACTGTCTTCCGGATTTAGCGATCAGGGACGGATTTGTTGTCACTCCGCAGATCACACCCATGTCGTTTGCTTTTTTAATGTCTTCTACTTCTGCTGTGTCTAAAAAAAATCTCATATTATCTTCCTCCTAAAATGAATTGCTGCACTTTTGCTCTGGTATCATTTAACCATGGAACCCCCTGGTTTGTCAAACCCTTAAACCCCAGTGTTTATGCGATTTAACGTGAATTTATTAATAATTTTAGGCTTTATTAATAGTCCCAAATTTATGGTTATTGTATACCAAATTTACCTGTTTAAAAAAACCTAGGTTTTATCTGTTTTTTCTATTCCGTTTGTGTTATGATTTTTTCAGAGAATTAATATTTTTAAATATATTAGTAATATATCTTGATTTTATTAATGAATATTAATTAATAAATATTTTTTTTGATTAGGAGGATTTATGGCTTCAAAAAAAAAGGTCACAACAAAAGATATCGCAAAACATGCAAATGTTTCCCAGTCTGCAGTGTCAATGATTCTGAACAAAAAAAGCAATGTCTCCTTTTCCGAGGAGACAAGGCTCAAAGTTTTAAATGCGGCAAAAGAACTCGGATATGAAAAAAGAAAAAAAAAGGAGACTCAGCTCGTAGGGCTTTCCAAGGTGATTGTCATCATGTGCCCTTTCTTATCCAATCACTATTACTCGATTCTCGTCCATTCCATCACAGAGCGCGCCCACGACTATGGATATGTCACCTTCGCGGCCCCTACTCTGAGGAATCCCAACACCGAGCAGTTCTACCTGAATATGATCCAGGATTTTGACGCGGCAGGCATTGTCTATCTTTACCCGACTTCCTGGCTTGAAGATGTTAACGATATGTCCAAACATATTCCCGTCATCAACATCGGGGATAAAAATGACGACATCATGTTTGACTCCATCCATGTCAGCAGCACCAAGCCGGCCTATCTGGTGGCAGAACATCTTCTCTCCCTCGGGCACCGGAAGATCACCTACGTATCCACGCCTATGAGCACGATCGAGCGTTCCCGTTCTAAGCGCTTTGAGGGACTGAAAAAGGCCTTCTATGAGCATGGTTTTGATCCGGAAAATGTCACCTGCCGCTCTGTGTCGACCGGAGAGTACAACACCCTTTCCCCGAATATGCTGGAGTACTCCTGCGGCTTTAACCTGACCAAAGAAATCCTTGCCGAGGGAACAGATTCCACTGCGTTTGTGGCTTACAACGACATGGTCGCCCTGGGGATCTTAGACGCTCTTTTTGATATGAAATACAAGGTTCCGAATGATTTCTCTGTCTGCGGCTTCGACAACATCCCCATGGCAGACATGCGCAGGATCTCCCTTACAACGGTGGAACATTCCATCGAGGCAAAGGGGCGGGAGGCCGTGGACATCATCGTGCGGCACAGGGAATCCAAGACAAAAAATAAGCCGAGGAGCTTCGTTACGAAACTCGAGTTTGAGCCTTTCATCGTCAAGAGAAACAGCACCGGGAAAGCCAGGAACACCTAGCATTTCCGGTACACAGTCTCCCCCTCCTTCAGCGTCTCCGTCACCTTGATATCTTTCAGTTCTGATACAGGCGTTTTCAGTGGATTCCGATCGAGGATCACAAGGTCTGCAAGTTTTCCTTCCGTGATACTCCCTTTTTTGTCTTCTTCAAAATAGGCATAGGCCCCGTTGATCGTCACGGCTTTCAGTGCCTCGAAGACATCGACCCGTTCTTCCTCTCCAAGGATCTTTCCCTCCCTTGTCTCCCGGTTTACTGCGCACCAGACTGTATGCAGCATATCCGGAGGGACAACCGGAGAGTCCTGATGAAAATTCACACAAAGCCCCTGCTCAAATGCAGACTTGGCAGGACTTATGGCTTCTGCCCTTTCTTCTCCCAGATTCTTTAAATGAATGTCACCCCAGTAGTAAACATGGTCTACAAACATCGACGGGATCATTCCGATATTTTTCATCCTGAGAAGCTGATCTTTCCGCACGGTCTGGCAGTGAATCATGACCGGTCTCAAATCATCTTCTTTTGAGACACCGCACTGTTCCATGGCCTTTTCAAAACTGTCTATCCACTGCTGGGCAGCCGCGTCTCCGTTGCAGTGGGCGAGGATCTGAACACCGTTTTCTATGGCATTCCGGATATATGTCTGTACTTTCTCCTGTTCCATTGCCGGATATCCCCGGTATTCTTCTTCTCCCGCATAGGGTTTCGACAGCCATGCGGTCTTTCCCTGTGGAGATCCGTCCAGGATCACTTTCCGGCCGCCCAGTTTCAAGTGATTCCAGTATGCTTTTTTAAGTTCTGCATATTCCTGCTCCAGCTTTTCCGGTTCTTCTCCGACGAGGACATAAGAAACAACATCTGCTTTCAGCAGCCCTTCTTTTGCGGCCTCAAACAAAGTCTCCACATCCTGTCCGGATGCCGCACCGTCCTGGATCGTAGTAATTCCGTGGGACAGGTAAAGCTCCTGGGCTTTCTCTATCTGTGCTTTCGGGTCCCCTGGAATCTTTGCGTATACCCGGGCCAGAAGCAGGTTCAGTGCCTTCGTCTCTTCCGCATATCCGTCCGGTTCCATAGACCCCGGTATCCTGCCGAATCTGGAACCTTCCATATCAGGTGCCGACGCATCGATCCCTGCCTCTTTTAACAAAGCGGAATTTCCGACCCCCATATGCCCGGACGCATGCAGCACAAATACTGGTATGTGATCTGACACTTCATCCAATATATATTTATCCGGATGCCTCTTTTCTTTCAGAAAATTATGGTCATACCCCACACCTATGACAGCGCCGTCTTCACCAATCTTCTTTTCCTTCTGAAATGCAGCCAGGCGCATTTTGATGTCTGAAAAGCTTTCGCATCCGGACAGATCAGCAAACTGTGAAAATTGGGCCACAAGAGAAATATGACTGTGTCCGTCTATAAATGCCGGCATCAGGGTCTTCCCGTCAAGATCTGTCATCTCCGGCTGATGTGCAGCCCTCACTGCTTCTTTCAGGCTTCCTGTGAATGCAATGAAGCCGTCCGATATCAAAACTGCCTCCGGCTCTGTCCGGGTGTCTTCCATAGTAAGAATATCCCCATTATAGTATATCTTGTCCATCTGATCCCTTCCTCTCTGTAAATCATTGACCTTGTTAGGATTTACAGACGGGAACAATTTTACTCCTCCGTTCAGCCCAAAATCTGCAAATTTTCAGAGCCGATTTCTGCCGTCACGTGGCATGACTGCCCCGGTACTTCTCCGTCCATATGAAAAAACTGAGGTTTCTCCATAAAAAATTCTGCCTTCCGGCAGCGGAAGCTGTAAACACCCGGACAGCCAATATGCTTTCCTCCGGGTACTCTGGACAGCAGACGAATCATCTTTGCCTTTGATATGCCTGCCACAATACACAGATTCAGAAAACCGTCATCCGGCCGGGCATCCGGTGAAAATTTCAGGCCCCCGCCCTCATAAGGCAGGTTATGGACCGATGCAAACAGCACATCGTGAAATATTTCTTCTCTGGAATCATCAAGAACCAGCCGCATCTCAAACAGTTCAGCCGCAAACAGGCCGCGAAGACCGATCCCCAGATAAGTCAGTTTTCCCATGTGGAGCCGGTTCATCAGCTTTTTTGTCTTTGCGTGATTGACCATATGGCAGACCCGTGCGTCATATCCTATCCCGGAGCTGACGAGGAAACACCCGGAGGCATCGGGAGCAAAAGTGCTCCCCACATTGATCACGGCCCCGTTCTCATCTGCTAAGATGCTCCTGAGTCTCTCTTTCGGGTCTTTTGAATACCCCATCCCCCTGGCAAAGTCATTGCCGGACCCTGCGGGAATGAAAGCAAGCTTCGCCTCTGTTCCTTTTTTCATTCCCGAAACCGTCTCATGAAGTGTCCCGTCGCCGCCCACCGCTACGATCACATCCGGCCTGCCTTTCTCCGTGATCCGCTCTGCAAATCTCGCGGCATCACCTTCTCCTTTTGTCAGGAGTTCACGGAATACGATCCCTTCTTCCAGCAGATATGGCTTGATCTCCTCCCAGCAGCGCATTCCTTTTCTGGAACCTGCGTTTGGATTTACAATAAAATAATACATCATCATCCCCTATAAGCAGAGAAAGCCCCTTTTTAAAGGAGCTTTCCATCAAATAAATATTATACCGTGATCTCGGCTGTCATTCCGAGCATTTCTTTATTTTCATCCAGGATCGGCTGAATGACTTCGCTGACAAATTCCTCTGTCTGCTGTGGTGCACGTCCCACGAAGTTTTTCGGTTCCATGATCGCTTCCAGCTGTTCCATCGTCATTCCGAAAGAAGGATCGTTCGCAATCCTCTCCAGCAGGTCGTTTTCTTTCCCTTCTTCTTTGACCACTTTTCCGGCCGCCATAGAATGTACACGGATCTTCTCATGAAGTTCCTGGCGGTCTCCGCCTGCTTTTGCTGCGTCCATCATGATATTTTCCGTTGCCATAAACGGAAGTTCTTTCATAAGACGGCTTTCAATAACCTTAGGATAAACGACCAGACCATCCACGACGTTCAGGTACAGATCCAGGATGCCGT
This sequence comes from Anaerostipes caccae L1-92, assembly GCF_014467075.1. Classification (NCBI taxonomy): domain Bacteria; kingdom Bacillati; phylum Bacillota; class Clostridia; order Lachnospirales; family Lachnospiraceae; genus Anaerostipes; species Anaerostipes caccae. The sequence goes on along the minus strand of NZ_AP023027.1, from coordinate 871,806 downwards.
CAATTGCAAGGAATCCTTCCGGTACAGAAAGACGCTTATTGGCAGAATCGTCCAGAGTCCTCTCAAACCACTGGGTAGAAGCTACGAGCGCAGGATTCATGGCATCGGAGATCACATAGTCAGCCAGGGAAGCCATACGTTCGCTTCTCATCGGATTTCTCTTGTATGCCATAGCAGAAGATCCGATCTGGTTCTTCTCAAACGGCTCCTCTACCTCTTTCAAATGCTGAAGGAGGCGGATATCATTGGAGAACTTGTGCGCAGACTGTGCGATGCCGCTTAAAACGTTCAGCACTCTGGAATCAATCTTCCTTGAATAGGTCTGGCCGGATACCGGCTGGCACTTCTCATATCCCATTTTTTCGGCAATCATGCCGTCGATCTTTTTGATCGTCTCATGGTCACCCTCAAACAGTTCCAGAAAGCTTGCCTGAGTCCCGGTCGTTCCCTTGGACCCGAGAAGACGCATATTATCGATCACATGGTCAAGATCCTCCAGATCATACACAAGATCCATCAGCCAGAGGCTTGCCCGTTTCCCAACTGTAGTCGGCTGTGCTGGCTGAAAATGGGTAAAGCCAAGGGTCGGAAGGTCCTTGTATTCCAGAGCAAACTTGGAAAGCTCGGCGATCACATTCACAAGCTTTTTCTTCACAAGCTTTAATGCCTCTGTCATGATGATAATGTCTGTATTGTCTCCGACATAGCAGGAGGTGGCTCCCAGGTGGATAATGCCTTTAGCGTTAGGACACTGCTGTCCATAGGCATAGACATGGGACATCACATCATGACGGACTAATTTCTCACGCTCTTTTGCGACATCATAGTTAATGTCTTCTGCATGTTCTTTCAGCTCGTCAATCTGCTCCTGTGTAATAGAAAGTCCCAGTTCCTTTTCCACTTCGGCCAGTGCGATCCACAGTTTCCTCCATGTTTTGAACTTCATATCCGGTGAAAAGATATACTGCATCTCTTTGCTGGCATATCGTTCGGATAAGGGGCTCTGATATTTATCGTTCATGAATTCTTCTCCTTATTTGTCGTAATCTCCGCGAATATCATCCTTCGGCGGTTCCATCGGATATTCTCCCGTAAAACAGCCTTTGCAGATCGGCAGCCCCTCAGAGAGCTGTTCCAATCTCTCAGTCTTTAAGTAGCCCAGGCTGTCCGCTCCGATCAGATCACAAATTTCATCAATGCTTCGGTTATACGCGATCAGCTGCTCTCTGGCAGGAACATCGGTCCCGAAATAACACGGCCATAAGAACGGCGGTGAACTGATCCTTACGTGAACCTCACTGGCTCCCGCCTCTCTGAGCATGGAGATGATCCGGTCGCTGGTCGTGCCCCGGACGATAGAGTCGTCGATCATGATGACTCTCTTTCCTCTCACAGATTCTTTTAAGACATTCAGCTTAACCTGCACGCTGGACTCCCGGCTGCTCTGTTTCGGTTTAATAAATGTCCGTCCCACATAAGTATTTTTCACAAAAGCTGTTCCATAAGGAATCCCCGATTCCAGAGAGTAGCCCAGTGCAGCGGCATTGCCGGATTCCGGCACACCCACGACGATGTCCGCATCCACCGGTGAATCAATCGCCAGATACTTTCCCGCCTGAAGCCTTGACTGGTACACGCTGACTCCGTCAATACAGCTGTCCGGCCGCGCAAAATAGATGTATTCAAAAACACATCTGGCAGCTTCTCCCTTTGGAAGGCACATACTGCAGTCCGACTGAATGCCGTCTTTTGTGATCGTAACGATCTCACCCGGCTCCACATCCCGGATGAACTCAGCCCCTACCGTATCCAGAGCACAGGTCTCAGATGCCAGGATGTAGGCATTATCCCTCTTTCCGATGCAGAGCGGCTTAAAGCCATATGGATCTCTTGCCCCGATGAGCTTTCTCGGAGACATCACCACAAGAGAGTATGCGCCCTTTATCTTGCGGATGGCCTTTGCCACTGCGTCTTCCACGCTGTGGGTATTGACCCTCTCCCGGGCAATATGATAAGCGATCACTTCAGAATCTATGGTTGTCTGAAAAATAGCCCCGGAATATTCCAGTTCATGCCTTAACTCCAGCGCATTGATCAGATTACCATTGTGGGCCAGGCCCAGAGTACCTTTGACATAATTTAATACGAGCGGCTGCGCATTCTCGGGACAGCTCTGTCCTGCAGTAGAATATCTGACATGGCCGACACCAATATCGCCTTTCAGTTCGCCTAACGACTCCTGAGTAAAGACTTCATTGCAAAGTCCCATGCCTTTTCTGGAAGAAACCTTCCCTTTCGGACCGTTGGTATCGGAAACCGCGATTCCGCAGCTCTCCTGTCCCCGGTGCTGAAGCGCAAATAAACCATAATAAATTGTAGAAGCCACGTCATTGCCGTCAAAATCATAGACTCCGAAGACGCCGCACTCTTCTCCTAACTTGTCAAAACGTTCTATGTCCATTTTCAAGCCTCTCTTAAGAATAAATTATAAGCCAAGTCTTCTGTATACTTCTTCGTATGCCTCTTCCACGTCCCCTAAATCTCTGCGGAAACGGTCTTTGTCTAATTTCTGGTTTGTCTCTAAATCCCAAAGACGGCATGTGTCCGGAGAAATCTCATCTGCTAAGATGATCTCATCTTTATAACGGCCGAATTCAATCTTAAAGTCAACCAGTTTAATGCCGATCTTCTTAAATTCCTCAATCAATGCCTCGTTTACTTTAAATGCATACTCTGTGATACGTTCTACTTCTTTGCGGTTGGAAATACCGATAGCATAAGCAAAATATTCGTTAATCAATGGATCTCCAAGATCATCATCTTTGTAGCTGAACTCAAGGGTTGGCTCTAACAATTCAAACCCTTCTTCAATTCCAAGTCTTTTAGAAAAGCTTCCTGCCGCCACGTTGCGGATAATCACTTCCAAAGGTACGATCTCTACCTTTTTTACAACGGTTTCACGATCGCTGAGTTCCTGTACATAGTGAGTCGGAACACCTTTTTCTTCCAGCATCTTGAACATGTAGTTGGACATGCGGTTATTTACAACACCTTTTCCGATGATCGTTCCTTTTTTCTCTCCGTTGAACGCTGTCGCATCATCTTTATAGTCGACAATTAATAAATCCGGATCTTCTGTTGTAAATACTTTCTTTGCCTTTCCTTCATATAATAATTCCTGTTTCTCCATGTCTTATCTCCTTTATACTTCTGCTTTCACTGCATTGCCTCCCGCCGGAGGCTTCCTCACAAATAGTATCACATATAAAAAACCAGTGCAATATCTTCTATCGCACTGATTTTTATTTTTCGACATACAAAAAAATTATTGGTTATCCTCAAGAAGCTTGGTATCCGGCGGTATCACACCCCGTTTCAGTTTGGTGTAGAGGATCCTTCTTACGGCCTTGTCAATGACGGATTCCTCGATCTTTCCATCTTTCACTGCACGCTTCACGGCCTTGAATGCCTGTCCCAAATCCTCCGGCATGACGACAATGTTCACACCCGCTTTTATGGCTTTCACCGCCGCTTCCCCTGAGGTATAACTGTCAGTAATGGAATTCATATTCATGGCATCGGTTAAAATGAGCCCCTCGTACTCAAGCTCGTCTCTCAGGATGTCTGATATCACCCGCTCACTTAAACTGCACGGCTCTTTCTCATCCGTCACATTAGTTAGGATCAGATGGGAAACCATGACGGCATCCGCGTCTGCATCCATACCGCTTTCAAATGGAAGAAACTCTTTTTTTCTCAGCTCCTGAATGGACTGCTTGGTCTCCGCCGCTCCCCTGTGAGTATCTCCAAGGGCATCACCGCTTCCCGGAAAATGCTTTAACGTGGCTGAGATCTGCTGCTTCTGCATATTTTTTACAAGCGTCTTAACAACAGCAGCTACTTCTTTGGCATCAGAGCCGAAAGCCCGGTTTCCGACCTCCGTGTTGTATTGATTGGAGAGCACATCGGCCACCGGCGCCAGATTCATATTGATTCCGAGGGCCTTGAGCTGTCTGCTCTGTTCCTTCCCCATCTCTGCGATCTGCCGGTCTGTATAAGTCTCCCCGATCTCCCTCGCGTCAGGATACTGGCTGACTGCATCCGGAAGCTTTGAGGCGATTCTCGAAACACTGCCGCCTTCTTCGTCTGCCGCTATAAACAGCGGTACATGAGAAACACTCTGCAGATCTTTGGTCAGCTGCTTTAATTGTTTTTCGGAACTGACATTCTTTGAAAACAGAATGATCCCTCCCACAGGATACTTCTTCATGGTCTTCTTCATCGTTCCGGTTATTTTGGTCTGGTTCTTGCTTCCCGAATCATCCAGCGAGTACATGGATACCATAAAGAGCTGTCCGATCTTCTGTTTCAGTGTCATCTCCTTCGTGATATCCTTTGCCATGCCCTGAAGGGTAGCCTCGTCCAGATCTTCTGTTTTTGTATAGTCCTTTTTGCCGTCAATGTTGCACCCGCATAACAAAAGACAGAGTGCCAGCAGCATGCATGTAATACGTCTTTTCATCATAGAAATTCCTTTCTTCAATGAAGTTATTATAGCATGGAATGGCACTTCTGTCATTGTCCTTACATTTAAAACTTTGTGTCCTACGGAAGGATCGGGAACAGGATCATAGCCTTAAACTGATCTCCGTCGATCTCGATCTTAAATTCTCCCCCGCAGTTTGCAGTAAAGCTGTCTGCGATCGAGAGTCCCAGGCCGTTTCCTTCACTGGTCCTGGATTTTTCTCCTCTGTAAAAGCGCTCCATGATCTCCTCCTCCGTAAAGTCCATTTCATAACCGGACGTATTCTGGACCGTCAGGCAGACTCTGCTGCCCTGATTTGAGATCGTGGCAAAAATCCTTGTACCTTTCAGGGAATACTTCAGTGCATTTTCCAGTATATTCTGCACTACCCGGTACATGCGGTTCACATCCCCCTTAAATTTCGTATGCTCTGCATCACACTGAAATTTCACTTTAAAGCCGGACTCTCTGATCTGATCGCTCATATCCTCCAGAGTCTGTTCCATCAGTTTTTTAAGATCCATCGGCTCCAATGTAACCTTGGCCTCACCGCTGGTGGATTTTGCAAGTTCAAACAGATCAGCGATCGTATTTTTCAGTCTCTCTGTTTTCTGATTCAATATGGTCACATAATCCCTCGCCTCAGGAGAAAGTGACTCATCTCTTGCAAGAAGATCCACATAGCTGATGATCGACGTGAGCGGCGTTTTCAGATCATGGGATACATTTGTGATCAGGTCGATCTTCATGCGTTCCCCTTTCATCTGGTCCTGGAGGGATTTGTCCAGGCCGCTTCCGATGTTGCTCAGCTGTTTCGACGCGTTATAATACAGGGATTCTTTCGGTATGTCTGCATCGGCTTTCAGATCTCCCTCCGAGATCCTCTCGATCTGCCGGATCAGTTTCCCGAGATCCCTCTGCTGCCTCGCAACCTCATCAAAATGTTCTCCCAGATATTTCATGCCAAGTACACCGACACAGAGCGCGATTACTGCCAGAAGAGGCGACCAGCCGATCATAAACAGCCCTGCAAAGAAAATTGCAAGCATGAGGTATTTTCCTTTTCGGTAGATCGAAAGCCGTTCCACAGCCAGACGGTCTGCAAACTCCAGAGCTTCTTTCTCGGCCACCCGTCTCTGCCTGTTCCTGCGGTACCATCTCCGGGCCGTACCCACACAAAGTGTGTGTTCTAAAAATGTCCCTTCCTTCAGGCGCCAGACCGTTGTCTGCAGGCAGACAGAAAGTACAAGCCCGATCATCAGCAGTACGATCCCCGCAAATGTCATAATCGGTATCAGTTCTTCCTGCTGAAGAGCACCGATGGATGCAGCCGCCACTGTTCCTGTTCCCATGAACAGGCCGAAGCCAATAACGCATAGGATCACCTCATACCAGATACGGTCCATATTCTCAAAAAAGCGTGCGCGGCTTTTCTGAAGTGCAAACAGCACGGACAGAGCAAGCAGTCCCAATACCTCTGCTCCCAATAAGATGGACAGCTTGATCATCATTTCTTTCCTCACATCAGGAAATGTCTTATAGTGTTTATTCAGCGCGTTATAATACCCATCGTAAAAGCCTACTTCGATCACTGCTGATTCCAGCCTCTGCTGCTTGGCATCGTCAATGAAAAATGTCTGTGGCAGGGAAAGGCTTCCCCTGTTCATAGAGTTTCCGCTGATATTGTAAAAATCCGACGGTGACATAATATTATCTTCGGAATCATAATAGGCCTCATCCATATTTGCATTACTTGAATATTTTGCTCTTATGCTTTTGTTGGGATTCAATCCATACCCCAGCGTATCGTTTCTGTTGATCACGATCTTTTTCTTAAATACAGGTTTTCTTGCTGTCTTGGCATCGGCACCGTATTCTTTCGTCACGGCTTTTTTGCCGTAGGGCTGAATCGTAAGTTTTGCCTTTACAAAAATTTCGTTTTCAAGGTTGGACGGAAGTTCTGATTCAACATCATCATAATTCTGATCCATCAGATTATTCGCTTTCACCCATTTGCTTAAAATCCTCTGGACGGCGTGCACATAGTAATCGGAGTCTTCCATCCGCTCACCTTTTTTGATCGTTGTGAAATCCAGTCCGTCATTATAATTATCCATGGTATGCATCTGATAGATGCCGAACAGCACTCCGCCCACCATGGCGATGATCACCGCAGCGATCAGTCCGCTGTTAATCCATTTTTTCCATTTTGTATCCAATTCCCCATACCACCTTTAAATATTTTGGGTTCTTCGGATCAATCTCAATCTTTTCACGGATCCTCCGAATATGAACCATCACTGTGTTTTCTGTTGCATATGCCGCTTCTTCCCAGACTCTTTCATAGATTTCTTCGGCGGAAAAAACTCTGCCCGGATGCCTCATCAGCAAATTCAGAATTTTAAACTCAGTTGCTGTGACTTTCACCGGTTCCCCGTCCACATAAATGCATTTGCCGTCCAGGTCCAGCGTCAGTCCGCCAAGGATCAGCCGGTTATTATCTTCCGGCCCTGCCGCTTTGCTGCCGAGCTGTAAATATCTGCGAAGCTGGGATTTTACCCTTGCAATCAGCTCATCCGGCCGGAAAGGTTTGCTGACATAATCGTCCGCCCCCATGGAAAGTCCTAAAATCTTATCGCTCTCCTCCGTCTTAGCAGACAGGATGATGATCGGAATATTTTTACTCTCCCGGATCTTCATGGTAGCAGATAATCCGTCCATACCCGGCATCATTATGTCAATGATCAGAAGCTGGATATCCTGCTCCACGAGCACATCCAGAGCCTCCAGGCCGTTATAAGCTGGAACTACATCATATCCTTCCAGTTCCAGACGCTTTTTGATCGCTCCCACAATCTCTTTGTCATCATCTACTACTAAAATCTTGGGCTGTGCCATAGTCTTCCTCCTCTTTTTCTTGATAACCACAGTGTATCATCCAATTCTGAGATTTCATTGAATACAATTCTGAAAAAAATCTTACAATCGTTGTTTTATTTTTTTTTCTTCGGCGCATAGTCTTTAAGTTCCGGGAGTGCACCTCCTGCCACAGCCCACAGATAAAGGCTGGCCACAGTTCCACAGGGGCTGTACCGCCCCGCGTATTTTGCAAATAACTTGGGAGTAATGGTTCTGTGATGGTAAAGCATTCTCATCCCTCTCTGAATCGCCAGATCAGAATAGCTTACGATATCCGGCCGCTGCATGGAAAATGTCATCAGCATCTCCGCCGTCCATACCCCGACTCCGGGCAGTTTTGTAAGCTCCTTCTTGACCTGTTCATCCCCGGCCTCTTTCAGGCCCTCAAGGTCCAGACTGCCGCTCAGAATTCTGTCAGCAGCAGCTTTTATGTACCCTGCTTTCCTGAAAGAAATCCCAAAGCTTTGAAGTTCTTCTTCTGTACACTCCCCCACCTTTTCGGGAGTGACATCCGAAAGTCCGTCTTTTATCCTCCTCCAGACTGTCTCCTGGGCCTTCGTGGAGATCTGCTGTCCTACGATGGAATTCACAAGCGCCGCAAACAATTCTGTGTGAACCTCTCTTTTTATAAATCCGATCCGGTCAATAGCCTGTCCCAGGACCGGGTCCCTCGATTTTAAGTACCCGATTTCCTGTTCTCCGTATTTAAAATATTCCATGAATTTTTCTCCTTTATTCTTCTTTCTATTATAACAGAACCTGAGCCGGATGAAACAAAAAGGAACTGCATATTCTAAAGGCATGACATTTTCCACATGATTTCCGTTCGGCTCTTAGAATGCCTCACTCCAATCATGTAGAAAATGGAGATAATGTCTACTGGATAAAGAATTCTTCAAACAGGAGGCAACATTCTGCAATAGTTTTTCTTCACTATCATAAGGAAGCATTTCAAGAGCTGACTGGAGATAGTGGAGAAAAACTCACACTTACTTGGAAAGGAGTTTTTATGTCTATTTTTGAACCAAATCTTTTAATCCATGAAAAATCACCCTATCTGCTCCAGCACGCTCACAATCCGGTGCGCTGGTATCCATGGGGTTCCGAAGCTTTTGAAAAAGCCAGGGCAGAAGACAAGCCTGTTTTTTTGAGTATCGGCTATGCCTCCTGTCACTGGTGCCATGTAATGGAGGAGGAATCTTTCGAAGACCATGAGGTAGCAGAGCTTTTAAACAAGCATTTCATTTCTATTAAAGTAGACCGGGAAGAACGCCCGGACATTGATTCCGTCTATATGTCTGTCTGCCAGGCAATGACCGGTTCCGGAGGCTGGCCCATGTCTGTTTTTATGACACCTGACCAGAAACCGTTTTTTGCGGCCACCTACCTGCCCAAGACCACCCGATACCAGCTGACGGGACTCCTGGACCTGCTGCCCCGGATCTCTCTCTTATGGAAACAGGACCGGGAACGCCTTTTAAAGATCGGAAATGAGATCACAGACCACCTGAATACAAACCAAAGACCGTCAGAAACTGTTTCCCTGTCAGAAGATGTCCCGGCTCAGGCCCTGGCAGATCTTAATGCATCCTTTGACAATGTCAACGGTGGGTTCGGCACGGCGCCCAAATTTCCGACTCCGGCAGTGCTGCTGTTTCTGATTCAGCAATACAAGCAGTGCGGTGACAAGGACAGCCTGGCTATGGCAGAGCACACACTTCTTCGCATGTACCGGGGAGGGATCTTTGACCACATCGGGGGAGGCTTTTCCCGCTATTCCACCGATGACCGCTGGCTTGTGCCCCATTTTGAGAAAATGCTGTATGACAACGCACTGTTATTAGAGGCATATGCGGAAGCTTACGCGTGCTGTGAGAATCCTCTCTTCCCGGAAATCGCCGACGCCGTCGTCTCCTGCGTCTTGAATGAACTTTCTCATCCCGATGGAGGCTTTTACTGCAGCCAGGACGCTGACAGCGAAGGAGAAGAAGGAAAATACTATACTTTTACCAGAGATGAAGTCCTTCACGTTCTGGGAGAAGAAAACGGCAGCCTTTTCTGCTCCCTCTATGATATTACGGACCGGGGAAATTTTGAAGGCAAAAGCATCCCGAATCTGCTCAGGCAGTCTCCATTCCCGAATGACCCCGAGGGTCTGAAAAGGATGAAAAGGACCCTTTATCTTTACCGAAAAAAACGGACCAGCCTGTCCACAGACAAAAAGATCCTGACTTCCTGGAACTGTCTGATGATCTCTGCCCTTACAAAGGCATCCCGGATCTTCGGGCGGGAGAAGTTCCTTGCTGCCGCTCAGAAGGCAGAATCTTTCCTCGACAAACATTTAAGGAAAGATGACGGTCGTCTTTTTCTCCGGTGGTGTGACGGTGAAGCGGCTTACGACGGCCAGCTGGAGGACTATGCTTTTTATTCTCTGTCCATGCTTTCCCTCTACCGCTCTACATTTCTGGAAGAATATCTTGAAAAGGCGGTACAGGCGGCAGATCTCATGATCTCTCTGTTTTTTGACCGGGAACACGGCGGTTTTTTCCTCTATTCCAGCGAAAGCGAGGCCCTGATCTTAAGACCGAAAGAACTCTATGACGGCGCCATGCCTTCCGGCAACTCCGCTGCCCTCCATGTACTCTTTATCCTGTCTGAAATAACCGGAAAATCCATATACAGAGACTGCATGGATCAGACTTTTTCTTATTTTTCCCCCGAGCTGTCTGTCCATCCTTCTGCTTACTGTTATGCTCTGTCCGTGCTGTCTTCCCAGTTTCATCCGTCCAGACAGCTGGTCATCACAACAAAAAAAGAGAGCCTTCCCAAAAAATTCATGGAACTGCTCTCCAAACCTCAGATGAACGACTTAACCGTGCTGGTCAAAACAGAACAAAACGAAGATACACTGGCTGCCATTGCTCCGTTCACGAAAGAATATCCGGTTCTTGCTGATAAAACATCCTGCTACCTCTGTCGGGGAGGAGCATGTCAGGCCCCGGTCTTTGACGCAGAAAGCCTGGAAACACTCTTACAGGCGGCGGATTAACCCAGCCGCCTGTTCCGGCGTCATGTGATGGTGAAGTACCCCATTGATTATAAGATTAGGGCCTTTGCCGCACCGCCGGGTACACCTGCCTTTCACAATTTTAATGGAGATCCCCTGGTCCCGTTCTTTCTCCTCCCCGGCAGCTTCCACAGCCCTCAATATTTCAAGGGCTTTTCCTGCCCCGCAGGACGGGCCGGTGCAGACCTTAACCTCATATTTTTCTGAAACTTCCTTGAAGCCGGGATACTTTTTTACGAACGCGGCCAGAAAGGACGGCTTGACTCCAAGCCGCAGGGCAGCTTCTTCCTGTACTGCTTTCGGGATGCATCCCAGCACCTCCTGGATCTCCCGGAGAGCAGAAAGAATCTCTTCCTGTCCCGCGGGCTTTCCCTGCCGCTCATAAAACCTCAGGATCTCATCGACACGCGGATTCATGACTTCTCCTTTATGCTCTGTTCAAAACTTCCCCTGTCTGTGATCATATCGAGAACTTTCAGTTTCCTGTCCCAAAAAGTATATCTCACTCTGCAGCAGAGACTTTCTCTGATCCTCCGGTCCATTGCCCCGTGTTCCGGCGCAAGAAGCTCATTTCCTTCTCCCGAAAGCAGCTGGGCCCGGAGTTTTAAATCTCCCTGACGGATGATGATTCTGGATTTCCAGTCTGTCTTTACCTTAGCGCCCAGGTAAGTACCCATCTTATATTCTTTTCCGTATAAATGAAGCGCCGCCAGCACGCCATCGAAATGAAGACCTGCAATCGGTATTTTTGCCGCCGCCAGCATCAGGCTGTTCTTTCCGCTGTCGGGAAATATACTCTGGGACCATAGGTAGGCATCCGGAAAAGATCCGCCCCAGTCCTTTTCAATGTATCCTGTCCCCTGATCAAAGTTCATTTTATATCCGTTCAAAGTGAGTTCTCCGAAAAGCTGATGCCGCATACTGATGATTCCATGGCGGCACTGCATTCCGGGCACATACCGGAACGGCCCCATAATATCGGAAGAAAGAGGATGAATATTTTTATAAATGATCCTCCCCTCAAGGCTCAGTCCTTCCTCATGGATATTGAGAAGAATCCCCCGCTCAGAGAAAATGCTTGCCGGACCCTCTCCTCTTCCCGTGTCCAGGACCACATGAAACTTCTGTTTCGAACCACAGAAAGCCTCTGCCTTCCATGAAAAATACCATGACTGTTCCTTTGTAATCACCTGAAGGGATGAAAATGCATTTCCTTCCCGGTCAATATGATAAGCCGGTATGACCGAAAACATCTGATCCCCTTTCTGGTGTTTTAAATACCATCCCTCAAAATAATTATTCTTTCTTTTTGTACCCTGAAATGCATTCGGGTTTTTCATGTGTTAAATCCTCCTTTGCTGGATTGTCAATCAAATTTCCTTTATAGTCAAATCTGGAACCATGACATGGACAGTCCCAGCTTAATTCCTCCGGATTCCATTTAAGGATGCACCCCAGATGCGGACAGGTCAGAGAAACCACGTGAACACTTCCTTTTTCGTCTCTGTATGCCCCGGCCTTTTTCCTTTCGTATTCGATCACGCCGCCCTGTCCCTTTTTAAGATGCGCTGCCGCTTCATCCGGAATCTTCATTCTCTCCAGCACAAAGTTCCTGGCAGTCTCCATCCCCTCTTTTGCCAGCGGTTTGGCTGAAGCTTTCAGATGAAGCCTCTGAGGTGAAAAAACATGGGCAAAGGCATTCTTCTTTTCAATAATATAATCTGTAATCAAAAGAGCCGATGCCATGGAAGAACTCATTCCCCACTTTTTAAATCCTGATGCCACATACCATCCCGTCTTTGAAAAAGAGTAATATCCAATGTACGGAATGGAATCAATGGTCATACAGTCCTGTGCAGACCAGGCGCTTTCCACCCGGCAGTTTTCCCAGTACTGTCGGGCATTAGACTCAAGCATCTGATACTGCCCTCCCAAAAGATTCTCTCCCGTCCTGTGACCGCCGCCGCCAAATAATAAATATGGCCCGTAAGACCGGAACGACAGGCCGTCATTTGGATCGACTCCCAGATACATATCTTCTATATGATCGGTTCCCGTGAGAGCCAGAACATAGCTCCTTTCCTGATGCATCCGCAGAAAATAGTATCCGGGCCGGTTCATGATGGGATAATGGGTCGTAAAGACGATATTCTCCGCCTCAACAGTTCCCTGGTCCGTGATAATTTTATTTCCTTCCACGTCTGTGACAAGGGTCTGTTCATATATCTCCAGCCCTTCCGCCGCTGCTTTTAAGAATTTCAGCGGATGGAATCTGGCCTGTCCGGTATACCTGACCGCCCCTTTCACGGAAAATGGAAGTTCTGTCTGTGACGTATAATCGGCCGGAAGTCCTAATGACTGTGCCGCGCGGACTTCTTCCTTCAGCGCCTCCTCCTGATATTTGGAATATAAATAGGAGGAACACTCTTTAAAATCACAGTCGATCTGATGATCCTTGATCAGCTCCCTGTATTTTCTCACCGCAGCCTGGTTCATCAGCGCATACTGCCTGGCCTGTTCCTTTCCGACTTCACGGACCAGCTTTTGGTAGATAAGACCATGGGAAACTGTAATTTTTGCCGTAGTCCCCTTTGTCTGTCCGCTGCCGATCCTGTCTGCCTCCAAAACGAGAACCTCTCTACCCTCCAATGACAAGAGATATGCTGTCAGAATCCCGGCCATGCCTCCGCCGATCACTGCAGTTTCAACTTTTTTTCTCCCCTGAAAAGGCGGGAAAGAAGGCATATCCACAGTCTTTTCCCAAATTGTATCCACTAAAATCCCTCCCTTCATTTATTTTTCTTTTTAGGATGGCTCAAATCAATCAGGACTATTCACGGCAGAATTGTTAGCACTCATATTAATCGAGTGCTAATTTTCTCTTGACTTTCCCTTTCTGTGGCTCTACAATATTATGCAGAACGGCAGATTCCTGCTCTGCCGAAGAATTGAAAATTAAACCTGTCAATAGAAAATCAATGCAAAGGAGTGTGTATATCATGGCACAAAAACATGGTAACCTTTCAATTAACAGTGAAAACATTTTTCCAATCATTAAAAAATGGCTGTATTCCGATCATGACATCTTCGTCAGGGAATTGATCTCCAACGGATGCGATGCTATCACAAAACTTCGAAAACTGTCCTCCATGGGAGAATACGAATTTCCGGAAGGCCACAAAGAAAAAATCGAAGTCATCGTAGACGCAAAAGAAAAAACAATGAAGTTCGTCGACACCGGCCTTGGTATGACGGCTGAAGAAGTCGAAGAATACATCACACAGATCGCGTTTTCAGGAGCCACAGAATTTTTAGAGAAATATAAAGATAAGACAGATCAGGACCAGATCATCGGACATTTCGGACTTGGCTTCTATTCTGCATTTATGGTAGCCGACAAAGTTTATATCGACAGCCTCTCCTACAAAGAAGGGGCAGTCCCGGTACACTGGGAATGCGACGGCGGTACAGAATATGACATCGAAGACGGCGTCCGGGATCAGGTCGGAACTCAGATCACACTGTTTTTAAATGAAGACAGCCTGATGTTTGCCAACGAATCAAAAGTTGAGGAAGTCATTCAAAAATACTGTTCTTTCATGCCTGTGGAAATCTTTTTGACTGATGCGGGCAAAGAACAGGAATATGAGACGATCGACGAATCAGAACTGACTGAAGAAGACGTGGTTGTCGAGCACATCCATGAGGATGCAAAAACCGAAGAGAAAGAAAATGAAAACGGTGAGAAAGAAACGGTGGAGGTCTCTCCCGCAAAAGATCTGGTAAAAATCCATAAGCGCCCGGTATCCTTAAGCGATACTCATCCGCTCTGGATGAAACACCCGAACGACTGCACGGACGAAGAATACAAGGCATTTTACCATAAAGTATTCGCTGACTTTAAAGAGCCTCTGTTCTGGATTCACCTGAATATGGACTATCCGTTTAATCTGAAAGGAATTTTATACTTCCCTCAGATCAACACAGAGTATGACTCCATCGAAGGAACGATCAAGCTCTACAACAGCCAGGTATTCATCGCCGACAACATCAAGGAAGTCATCCCTGAATTCCTGATGCTCTTAAAAGGTGTCATCGACTGTCCGGATCTGCCTCTGAACGTTTCAAGGAGTGCTCTCCAGAACGACGGCTTTGTGAAAAAAATCTCCGACTATATTTCCAAGAAGGTTGCGGATAAACTGAGCGGCATGTGTAAGACTGATCGGGAAACCTATGAAAAATACTGGGATGATATCAGCCCGTTCATTAAATTCGGCTATATCAAGGACCAGAAATTCGGAGAAAAGATCAAAGATTATATTCTGTTTAAGAACATGGACCAGAAATATTTAACCCTCAGTGATCTGGCTCCGGCACCGGCTGATGAGAAAGACAAGACAACCATCTACTACATCACGGACGAAGTACAGCAGAGCCAGTATATCAACATGTTTAAGGAACAGGGTCTGGATGCCGTGATTCTGAAGCACAATATTGATTCTGCATTTATCTCCCAGTTAGAACAGCAGAGCCAGAACCTGGCGTTCAAACGGATCGATGCGGATGTGGAAGGCGCACTGAAAGAGGATTCCGAAGAGGATCTCACCGATATCACGACTGCTCTGACAGAACTATTTAGAAAGACTCTCGGAAAAGAGAATCTGGATGTCCATGTGGACAAACTGAAAAACGAGGACATATCTGCCGTCATTACCTTATCCGAGGAGAGCCGCCGGATGCAGGACATGATGAAGATGTACGGCATGGCAGGCATGGACCCGGCCATGTTCGGAGGAGCAGAATCCCTGACCTTAAATGCCAACAACCAGCTGGTGCAGTACCTGTTTGAACACGGGGACGCAGAGAATACACCGATCATCTGCGAACAGCTGTATGACCTGGCAGTTTTGAGCAACAAACAGCTCCCTGCAGACCAGATGACCAAATTTATCGCACGCAGCAACAAGATCATGCAGATGCTGACGAAATAGAAAATGAGCCGCAGACAATTTCACAGACTGTCTGCGGCTCTCTTTTACCTGTCACTTATCCTAAACTTTACAAAACCGAAATATAATCTCAAATCCTTCTGTGTAATCCTCCGGGATCTCAATCTGTATTCCCAGGCTGTCCGCCGTCTGTTTTGCCAGATAAAGTCCCATTCCGGTGGAATTCTTTCTCTTTTCCTCTGTGTCTCCGGTAAATCCCTTTTCAAAAAGAAAGGGAAGATCCCAGGGCTTTACTCCGATTCCATTGTCCCGGACTGCCAGTGTTACATCCCCGTTCTCTGCATCACGCTTTGTATACAGCTTCAAAAAAGATGCTTCTGCTTTCTGCCCGGCATATTTCAAAGAATTGCTCACTGCCTGACGGATCAGGAAAGAAAGACCTTTTTTGTCCGACAGAACATGTAAATCTTCCACTTCATTTATGACACGGATCTTCTGTTCCTTCAGCAGATTTTCATATCCGCAAAGCACTTCCCCGCATATATCAGAAAGAGATACTTGTTCAAATACATAGTCTGTACATACATTTTTTATCCTTGCGTAATACAGCATTCTCTCGACATTTTCTTCTATGTTAGTCTGCACATACTCAAGCCTCCTGTAAGCAGCAGAAGACATCTCATCTTTTCGGTTATCCAGAACAAAGGTCATCAATGCCAGCGGAGTTTTGATCTCATGGGCCCATGATTCAATATACTCCTCATACTCCGCAAGATCCGCCTCCTGATCCCGAATTTTATGGTCCAGCATTTCAATGCGCTCTCCTATGTGTCCCATCGCCTGTATTTCCCTGTCATTCATAGATAAAAGTTCTATCTCATTTGGAGAACTTCCGGGCTTCTCCAGGAACCGCATAAAGTCCTTTTCTTTTTTCCTGTCCCTTCTGTCCAGCCAGAGACCCATAAATACGTATAAGATTACGGCAGCCAAAATCACCGAAGGCAGGATGGCATAAAAGCTGCCAATGTCTGAGAGCCAGAGAAACATACAGAATACGAGACAAAGAACCATGGTAAACACAAACCATTCTTTGTATTTTAATAAAATCTGCTTCCATCTGTCAGTCATCGCTTTCTCCGATCTCTGTAAGGCAGTACCCTATCCCTCTTCTTGTCTCTATTCTATAAGGGATATGAAGTTTTCTTATGGTTTTCTTTAATCTTGTCATGTTCACCTGAAGTGCATTTTCATCGATATACTCTGTGGTTCCCCATAATCTCTCTGACAGCATGGATTTTGTCACAGTATCTCCCGCATGCAGCAGAAGCAGTTCCATGATCTTTCCCTGATTTTCAGGCAGTACCGCCGACTGTCCATTCATATACACCGTAAAAGTCTGGCGGTCCAGCCTGACTCCCTGAATCTCCGCAAAGCGGTCTCTGTCCTCATATCTTCGGAGCAGGTTTAAAATCCGGGCGGTCAGCCTGTCTTTGTGACAAGGCTTTGTCAGATATTCATCTGCCCCCAGCTTAAGGGCATGCAGTTCATCCTTTAACTGATCCCGGCTGGTCAGCACAAGAACCGGCACTGTACTTATCTTCCTGATGGATCTGCATATCTCAAAGCCCGTGATTCCCGGAAGATTCAGATCCAGCAGCACCAGATCAGGAGACAGACTGAGAATCTTCCTGGCCGCATCGGAAAAGTCCGCAAGACAGTCCGTCTCATAGCCCTCCTTCATAAGAATCGAAGCAAGTTCTTCCCTCATAAATACGTCATCTTCTGCAATCACAATCTTTTTCACGCTATCCGCCTTTCAGCCGTCGTCCCTCTTAAGCTTTGTCTGCCGGAGGATCTGTTTGTCGCTCATTTTCATGACGGCCACAATATATCCTAATTCTATCACACACACAAGCAGAATTACAGGCACTGCTGACGCTGTAAGAATTCCTTCTCTTCCCCGCATGTCAGATGCAGCAAAACCTGAGGCCATGGACCGAATGCCAAACAGGCTTCCGAAAGCGGCGGCGGATATGGGCAGAAGGAAGAACCATCTGATCTGTCTCCTGGCAGACTCGCACAAATATTTGCAGCGGCATCCGAGACGAAGAATCGTCCGGTATCTCTTTTTCGTCTGCTGCTGATGCATCAGAAACTGCACGCCAAGCACCGTATTTGCGATAAGAAGAAAGATGACCCCCAGATAAATGGTTGTATAACTGGCTGCCGCCGTATAAAACAGCTGCCTGCCCATGCTCTTTAAATAGCTTTCATACTTTAGGGAAGTTTTGTCCAGCCGGGCGTTGATATCTGTCATGGTTTGCATCAGCCCTTTCTTCCGGACAACAGAATCCTTGAGCTTTATATTCCAGTACGAATGAAACTGCCCTTCTGTCAGCTGTTCAAATACCGGATCAGGAACGACCAATCCATAGCTGATCGTAATCGAACGGTCCGTGACGATGTTTTCCTGACAGTATGTTTTGGACAGTTCATATCTTTCGTGGTTCATTTCCACAGCGGGCCGTATTTTCAGCGCAGACTTCATTGTCCTGTCGATATCCCCATTTGAATATTCCCTGCTGGTATAGAGAGCAGCCTGACGGCTTTTCAGACGGAGCGGCTCGTCTCCCTTCAGCTTTAGAATTCGGTTATATCCGGATAAGGAGATCAGGTAGGGTTCATCAAAATATTGGAGATTGTTTAGAAGAACTTCTCTGCCCTGAGAGTCCTCCTGCGCCTTTACGGCTTCGTAAAGTTCCGCTCCGGAAAAAGTTCCCTCTGATTTGTTCCCCTTAAACGGACCTGTTTTCACCTGGAATGATTCCTCTGTAAATTCATCCAGATTCAGCTGTTTCAGCTCTCTTTTGATCTGTCCCGGCTCTCCTTCAAAGGTATAGTCAATGACATGACGGTTATTGAGACCAGAGTTTACGCCGATGGCACATCCATATCCAAAACAGCAGAACGCAGCCAGCATAAGCAGAGAGGACACCGCTATGGAATCCGGCCTCAGAACGATCGTCTCCTGGATCTGACGGAATGTAAAAACGGCCAGTCCCTTATTGCTGTCTTTTTGCTTTAGGTACATATCAAATACAATTCCTATCCCCCTGAAAATAAGGAAGTTCCCGCCGATACCCAGTACCATAATCACAGCCATTTCTCCAGGTGATCTCCAGGCATTTACCTTCAGGGCCCGGGTATAGGCCGCTGCCAGCATAAAAAATCCCGCTGCCAGCTGTATAGCTGTGAAACAAGTCCTGTGATCCCTGTGCCTCTTATCCTGTGACTGGGACAGCAGCTGTATGATCTCTTTTCGGACGGTCTTTATACTCTGAAAAAGCAGTGCAGTAAGCCTGACGGCAAAATATCCGGCAGCAGTCCACAGTGCAGCGGAAAGCGAAAATGTAAAACGATGCCCCACAATTCCCATCCCCGCCGCTTTTGCCGTGATCATACTGATCAGCTCTGACAGAAGGACCGCTATGGGGATACCTGCGGCAAGCGACAGGATACTGTTCCAGATATCCTCAGCAAGGAGCATGGCAAACAATTTCCTCCGACCCATTCCAAACATCAGATAGATGCCCATTTCATGGCTCCTCTGCTCCATTCGGTATCTGTCTGAAAAATACACGAGAAAAAACAGGAAAAAAAGAGAGATCCCATAAAGAACAGGAATCAGAAGCAGCAGCTTTTGGACGGCATCGCTCTCCATTTTTTTCAAAAATACCATCACATCCTGATTTTCAAGAGACAGAATAATATAAAATGCAGCAATGGAAACGATAAGAGATACAAACAGCAGCCCGTTTTCTTTTCTGTTTTTCCTGCTGTTTTTTCTGACGGTCTCAAAGAACATTGGCACTTCCCCCTCCCAGCTGAGCCATGACTGCTATGATCCTGTCATAGAACTCCTGTCTGGATTCCGCCGGAACCCTTTTCCTCAGCTGATGAAAAATTACTCCGTCCTGGATAAAAAGGATCCTGGAACAATAGCTGGCCACATTGGCATCATGGGTCACCATAAGGATCGTGGCCTTCTGCTCCCTGTTCAGATCAGAAAGCTTCTGCATCAGCAGCCTGGCATTTTTAGAATCAAGTGCCCCTGTGGGTTCATCCGCCAGCAGAATCTCTGGGTTTAACAAGAGCGCCCTGGCCGCTGCGGCCCGCTGCTTCTGCCCGCCGGACAGTTCCGAAGGAAACTTTCCAAGAATATCCTCTATATCAAGGCAGACGGCCAATTCCTTCAGGCGGTGCTTCATCCTGCCTGCATTATGGATGGCAGCCGGCAGCAGAATATTTTCTGCCGCAGTCATATTGTCAATCAGTTCAAAGTTCTGAAACAAATATCCCATCTGCCTCCCTCTGTAGTTTTCCAGCTCTTTTCTGGTAAACTTACTGATGTCCTGTCCTTTTAAAAGAATCCTGCCGCCAGTTGGGTTTGAAGCCGTGGAAATGCAGTTTAAAAGAGTCGTCTTTCCCGATCCGCTGCTGCCCATGATACCGATAAACTCACTGTCCACAACCTGGAAACTGATTCCATTCAGAGCCTTTGTTATATTCTCTTTCTTCCCATAATACTTTGTCAGAGATTCTATTTCTAATTTTTTTCCGGTCATTTTGTATCCTTTCTATCAGCCATAAGACTTGATTGCCTTTCTGACCTAATTATACAAAATAACGCTTCTGAATAACACTTACACTTCTTGTAAGGATTCATGAACAAAGTGGGCAAGCCACTTCAGCTCCCTGCATCCTTTTCTCAGGAACACTGTTCTAAGATTGATTCCAGCGCCGCCTCACTGCTGCTGTGTGACCGGACGATTTTGGCCTTGCTCCTTTTCGCCTCACAGAGGGCACATTTCACCATCTTATGGGAAACTGTATTGGTGAACAGAACAACTAAGTCAGGACTTCCTACCTGTTTTCCCAGTTTTGCACTCATCTGAGTAAACACTTTTGCTTTGCAGTTATACTCTTTGCAGATTCTTTTATATTGACAGACCATCCGGTCGTGTCCTCCAATGATCACAACACTCATAAGGAACCTCCTCTGTTTGAAAAGGAGCCGGTGAAACCGGCTCCGGCACTTGTTATCGCTTCTATTGGGCCAGCTGGGCCAGGGTTTTTCCAAGTCTTACACAGTCTGCTTTTACGTCGTCGTCCGGAGTTTCATGGGCAATCAGTCCCTCTCCGTCAACAACAGACGCTCCTGCAGATTTCATGCGGTCTGTCCAGTCCCTCATCCATTCTCCGTCACCCCATCCATAGGAGCCGAAAAGTGCGATCTGCTTTCCTGAAGCAAAAGCTTCCACTTCCTGGACAAAAGGCTCCATTGCCGATTCTTCCAGCTGTTCTGCTCCCATTGACGGGCAGCCGAGTGCAAATGCCTTAGTATCTTTCAGTGTGTCCGCAGAGACTGATTCCACATCTACAAATTCCGGAGTCCCTCCTGCCGCCGTGACCCCCTCTGCGATGGCCTCCGCCATGATTCCTGTATTGCCTGTGCCGCTCCAAAATGCGATGTATACTTTTGCCATGATAGCTCCTTTCTAAGCTGCAACGGTCATCTTCAAGATACCCCTGCCCTGCTGATACAATTTCCAGTAGACTTCTTTACATTTTTTATATTTTTTAAATAGTTTCAGTGCTTCACATTGATCGCAGTAAACCTTCCACATTCCGCAGAGCCTGCAGTTCATCCCTCTGTTCTCAATAAATCCAAGAACGTCCCCCAGCGGATAATCCAAAAACACACCGATCTCATGGGGAAAATCATCTGCCAAAAGCCTGCTTTTCAGATGACTCAGACAGTCTCCGGCCTCTGTTCCGGAATAGCCGAAATCAGAGAGCAGCTCAGCAATTCCTTCCTCCCGGAGTCTCTGATCCAGGTCTTTTCTACGGTATACATAAACCAACACCGACTCTTCTCTCCATTTCAGTTCTTCCAGATACAGCCCGCATGGATTCAGCCGTTGATTCCAGCTGCGGATTTCCTGTCTTGCAGCCGTAGTTCCCTGATAACGGTAGTTAAACAAGCTGCCGCATTTCATCCCCGCCAAAGTCGGGGCACATTGCTCTACGATTAAATCTGATAAGGTTTTCTCTCCCATGTCACACCTGCTTCATTTTTACACCGCGCGATGGTTAGTTTTAACTAACTATCAACATCATATCATCCTTTTCAAAAAAAACAAGGGAATAACTGAGAGTCATTCTCAATTATTCCCTTGCCAAAAACTCATATCATTTTAAAAATCAATGTGGTCGCTGTCTCTGTAAGAACCTTCACATGTGGAAACCTCATCCAGAATCTTCATATCTTCAGGACTGATCGTAAAGTCAAGCTTTAAATTATCCTTAATCCTTTCCCTGGTCACGCTTTTTACGAGCGGCACCGTATTATGCTGCAGTGCATACTTCACACAGAGCTGTGCAGCACTCACACCGCAGCGCTCTGCTATTTCTCTGATCTCCTCACATTGAAAGACTTTTCCGTTCGCCAGAGGGCTGTAGGCTTCTACGATAATATTTTTTTCTTCGCAGTATGCCCTGGTCTCTTTCTGCAGACAGCTTGGGTGAAACTCTATCTGATTGACCATTGGGGGGATCTCGCATACTTCGAGGATCTCATCGATGTGATGGGGCTTAAAGTTGCTGACACCGATAGCTTTCACCTTTCCTGCCTTGTAGAGTTCCTCAAAGGCTTTCCATGTCTCCCGGTTCTTTTCGATATAATCGTCATGGAACTTTACAGGCACCGGCCAGTGGATCAGATACAGGTCCAGGTAATCCACGCCAAGATCCGTAATCGTATTCTCAAATGCCCTCAGTGTGGACTCATATCCGTGATCATCGTTCCAAAGTTTGCTTGTCAAAAATAAGTCTTCTCTCTTGATTCCGCTCTCCCTGATTCCTTTGCCCACCCATATCTCATTGTGGTAGGCTGCTGCCGCGTCAATATGAGTATATCCGCACTCAACGGCTGTCTTTACTGCATTCACCGTGATCTCGTCACTGGGCGCCTTCCATGTTCCGAACCCGACCGCCGGCATCTGCTTTCCGTTTGAAAGTGTCACTGTTTCCATAAAAGCATAACCACCTTTCCTCTTCACACTGCATCGACTGTTATCATTATTATATCAGATTTTCCCGGGTTCGGACAGCCGCTGTTTTGCGCAGTGAGTGATAACGGAGCAGAATATATGACATTTTGACCAGTTTTCCGGCTTGCTGTCTCAGAGATGTAAGATTTTCTAACTTTCAGTAAAGTCTCTGCGGTGGCCCGCTCGGAACTCGCTGGCGCGGGGGCGGCCTCACTGTGCTTTGCACACCACCTCCGAGCCTTTTCTGAAAGAAGAAAAACTAACATCTCTTCGAATGCAAGGCCTCCAAACTGGTCAAAATGGATGTAATATCTACTGGATAAATATCCATTAAACAAATGGAACCGTCCAACGATAGTTGTTTAGCACTATTGGAGGAACGCATTTCAAAGCGTGACGGAAATAGTAGTGAATAACTCATGCTTGAAAATCACCGGCAGGCCATGAATCATGCCAATTCTTTCCTAACCATGTGGCCTACTCCGTATTCGTCATAGACCGCCTCATATCTGGTCCGTTTATCTTCCTTTCGGCAGTCTGATTCGTCAAAAGCACATGCGCCTTTTGGATAAAGATTGCAGAACCGTTCCATATTCCTTCTTGCGGGTATATAGGTCGGGTCCAGGGCCCAGGCGGCTCTGAAATGTTTCATGGCATTTCCGTGCTCCCCGTTTTTCTCCAGAAGGATTCCCATCAGATTATGGGGCTGGGGCGCATGCGGATACACCTTCATAGCCTCCGTAATTCTTTCCTGACAGATATCGTACTCTTTATTTTCCATGAGATATCTTACATCTTTACATAATATACTCAGTCCGTCTCTTTCTATTTTATGATTGAACATAACTATCAAACTCCTTTCCTTTCTTTCTGATTTTATTATAAAGAAAAATCTGTGAAGCCGATGTGAGGAACAGCAGAAGACTGTGAGAATTCTGTGAGAATTCAGCAAAAACAATGGTAACGTCTTTCTTTACCGATGTTGAAATCCGTATCTTATTTGCTATAATGGTTCATAATCTTTAACGAAAGGAAAGAAACCTATGCCACAACATAAAGTCAAAATAAATGCCGAAAAATGCATCGGCTGCGGGTTATGCGCAAAGACGTGCCCCGAACACAATATTATAATGAAAAACAAGAAAGCCGGTATCTTACTGCAGGACTGTCTGATGTGCGGACACTGTTCCTCGGTATGCCCGAAAGAAGCTGTCACAGTTACCGGCTTCCATACGAAACAATATCCGCAGACGAAATCCGTGCGTCTAAACCCCGATGAAGTCCTGGATGTCATTCGGTTCAGGAGGACAGTCAGACGGTTTAAAGATAAAAAAATACCGGATGCTGTGATCGCTCAGATTCTGGAAGCAGGGAGGCTTACCCATACGGCTAAAAATATGCAGGACGTATCCTTCGTTGTTCTAAATAAAAAAAAGCAGGAACTGGAGCAGATGGCTGTCCGCCTGTTCAGAAAAGTCAAGCCTTTGGCAGATTTGTTCAGTCCCATGGCCAGAAATAACAAGATACATGATCATTTTTTCTTCTTCCAGGCACCCATTGTCATCGTAATATTGGCAAAAGATAAAACAAACGGCCTGCTTGCCGCCCAGAACATGGAATTTATTGCAGAAGCCAATGGACTTGGTGTGCTGTACAGCGGCTTCTTTACGACTGCCGCAAACATTTCAGGGAAGATCAGGAAAGCATTGAAAATTCCAAAAGGAAAACATGCTGCAATGACTTTGGTATTGGGATATCCGGATGTAAAATTTCTCCGCTCTGCCCGGCGTGAAGCATTAGATGTGAAATATATGTAAAGGACCAGGATATGGATAAAGATTGTGAAAAAAGATTAAGTCAGATTGTACAGGGTTTCAGCGAATGCAAAGATGCATTTACTGCCATCGGAGATGAGACGAGACAACTGATCCTGATGGTGCTGTTAGAGAGTGACTTATCCGGCATCCGTGTCGGAGAAATTGCCCGGAAGACCCATTTAACCAGGCCGTCTGTCTCCCACCATCTGAAAATATTAAAGGAGGCAGACATTGTGGCCATGAGAAAAGAAGGAACAAAAAATTATTACTATATCAGTCTGGATGAAACCCGGTGGAAAACCATAGCCGGACTGATCAATCTTATTTATGAGAGTATCGAATGCAGCAGCCATAATATAGCCGGTGAAAGGCAGGAGAAAATATTATGATCTTATATTTTTCAGGAACAGGCAACAGCGAATATGCGGCAAAAAGAATTGCAGCAGAATTACAGGATGAGGCTGTAAATCTCTTTCATAAAATAAGAAGAAATGATTGCAGCAGAATAAATTCAGAGACTCCATGGGTCATTGTCACTCCCACCTATGGATGGAGAATCCCCCGGATTTTACAGGAATGGCTGTCAAAAACAGCATTAAAGGGCGCCAAAGATATTTACTTTGTCATGACATGCGGCGGAAGCATAGGAAACGCGGGCAAATATGTCAGGAAACTGTGTTCAAAGAAAGGCCTCTCTTTTAAAGGATGTATCCCCGTGGTCATGCCGGAGAACTATATTGCGCTTTTTGAAGCGCCGGAGCAAAATGAAGCATTGGAGATCATTGCGAAAGCCGAACCTGTACTGGACGAAGCGGCCCGTCTGATAAAAAACAGAGAAGCGTATGCACAGCCCGCGGTCACATTAAAAGACAGACTAAGCAGCAGTATCGTGAATGACATCTATTATCCTGCCGTCATACACGCAAAAAAGTTTTATGCCACAGACAGGTGTACATCCTGCGGCATGTGTGAAAGGGTTTGTCCGTTAAAGAATATCGATATAAAAGAAGGAAAACCTGTATGGAAAGACAGATGCACACACTGTATGGCGTGTATCTGCCGCTGTCCCGCAGAGGCGATTGAATACGGCAGCCACAGCAAAGGGCTGGTCCGGTACCTCTGTCCAAAGCAGCTCTGATCACTCATCCACCAGACGGTAGCCTACCCCAATCTCTGTCAGAATATATCTCGGATTGGCCGGCGTCTTCTCTATTTTTCTCCTGAGTGCTGCCATCAGGGCTCTCAGTGCCTGGGTATCCCTGCCGTAGCCTTCTCCCCATATTTCTTTGATGATATAGCTTGTCGTCAGAACCCGGCCCATATTTTTAAACAGCAGGGCGAGAAGCTGATATTCCATAGGCGTTAAATGCAGAACTTTTCCTTCCAGAAAAACAGCCCGCTTGTGAAGATCCAGTTTCAGGCCTCCAACTTCAAAGGAGGTCTGTTCCTTTGCCGCGGTTCCTTTATAATAATGGCGGAATGCCACCCGGATTCTTGCCAGCAGTTCCGTGGCTGAAAACGGTTTGGTCAGATAATCGTCAGCCCCTGCATCCAGTGCCGCAGCCTTTTCTTTGTCCTGGTCCCTCGCCGATACGATGATGACCGGCATCTCTGACCACTCCCTGACATTTTTAAGCACATCCATGCCGTCCATTCTGGGAAGGCCCAGGTCCAGAAGCATCATGTCCACCGGCTCTGAGACCAGGGCACTCAGTGCACTTTCCCCGGAATTAGCCGTGATACATCCAAATCCCTCCTGCCTCAAAGCATAGCCTATGAAATTTCTTATCTGGGGATCATCTTCCACGATCAGAATCCGTTCATGATAATGCTCCATTGCTTCCTTCCTCCTTGTTTACGGGAATCTTAAGAGTAAAGACGGCGCCCTTCCCGTCGGCGCGGTTCTCCGCCCTGATGCTCCCTCCGTGTGCTTTTATTATGGTATCGCAAATCGCCAGGCCGAGCCCGATCCCCTGTTTTGAATCTGCATCTCTTGTACTGGAAGTATAGAACGTCTCGAAAATGTTCGGAAGATCTGCGTCCGAAATCCCTTCTCCCCGGTCTGCCACCTCGATACGGATGCCGGATTCCCGCTCCGGCGCCTCCACAGTTATCGTAATCTGGTCTGACGGTTCAGAATGTTTGACCGCGTTATCCAAAAGATTCACAAATACCTGCTCCATAAGCCTGGCATCCATTGGGATCATGAGAACTTCTTCCGGCATCTCCACCTGAATTTTCTGCTCCGGAGCTCTCTTTAAGATCAGTGCGATGGCGCCGCCGATGACTTCCTCCAGAGCCTCCGGTTCTTTCTTGATCTTTAGTCTTCCGTCCTGCAGCCTCGTAAGGCTTAATATATTTTCCACCAGAGAATGCAGCCAGTCCGCGTCTTTGTGGATACCGACGGCCATCTCATGCCGTGGATCATCCTCACTGGTCATGCCAATAAGCATTTCGGACGTTCCCATGATGCCTGACAGAGGCGTCCTCAGATCGTGGGAAATGGCCCGCAGAAGATTACCCCGGTACCGCTCCTGCTCAATCTCAGCCTCTTTCTCCTGTGCCCTCACCGCATCTTCCTTCACCCTGGTCGTAAGGGCGCTGGTACAAATCGCCGTTATCGTCATGATAACAAATGTGATCAGATACCCCGGATTGTATACGGCGAAAGAGTAGTAAGGCTTTGTAAACAGCCAGTTGAAAAGAAATGTTGCGATGACGGAAGCTGTAAGGCCAAAAACATATCCTTCCGTAAACCTGGATGTCAGGAGTACAGACAGCATGTAGACGATAACAATATTAGACTCCTGAAAGTGCAGCTCCCTGAAACATATACCCACGGCAGAAGCCAGCAAAAGGAATCCCGCCGTGATCAAGATGCGGCTGCCTGCTGATTCTTTGTTTTTCCCTGTTTTCATGCGGTCACCCTATTCTATCTTCATCATCCGGTACCCGATTCCCACATGAGTCTGGATATATTTTGGATGAGAGGAATCTGTTTCAATCTTCTTGCGCAGATTTGCCATATAGACCCGAAGAGATGTCACGTCACTGTCCAGTGCGCTCTTCCACACATCATTTAAGATGAAATTGTGTGTCAGAACCTTTCCCACGTTTCTGGAAAGCAGACAGAGCAGCTTATATTCAATCGGTGTCAAATGAAGTTCTTTTCCGTCCAGTGACACACAGCCCGAGCTGTAATCGATCTCAAGCCCTCCGTTTGTGAAAACAGCTTCTTCCTGTGCAGCATCCGAAAAGTCATGAAGTCTTCTCAAACTGACCCTGAGTCTTGCCAGCAGTTCCTCTACATTAAAAGGTTTTGTCAGATAATCATCGGCTCCTGCATTCAATGCCTCAATCTTATCTTCGTCATCACTTCTGGCACTAACCACAATAATCGGCATTTTGGACCAGCTCCTTACCTTGCTGATGATCTCCATGCCGTCCATATCCGGAAGTCCCAGATCCAGAAGCATAATATCAGGCTTCTGGGACACAGCCTCCACCATGGCCTCCTGTGCCCGGCCCGCCGTATGGTAACGGTATCCCTCAATATCCAGTGTAGTAGTAATCAGATTTTTCACTGCTTTGTCATCCTCCACAACGAGAATCAATGGTCTATCCATGTACAATTACCTCCTCAGCCTGCAGTTCAAATGAAAATACAGTTCCCCTGGGTTTCCGGTCCCTGACAGTGATCGTGCCTCCGTGTGCCTGAACGATGGATTTACAAAGAGCAAGCCCCATGCCCATGCTCCGGCGGCTGTCCGCCACGGTTTTGCTTCCCGTATAAAACATATCAAACAGCCTGGTCTTTGCCTCATCAGAAATCCCTTCCCCGTCGTCGGCTACCTCTATGAGTACCTTTCCGTTTTTCTTCTCCGCAGAGATATCGATATGGGAACCTTTTCCTGTATACTTGATGGCGTTGTCCACCAGATTGATGATCACCTGAATCATCAGCTTGGCATCCATATCCGCCATCATCATATCGTCATCTATGCGGATATGGATATGATGCTCATTTTTTCTCCTGTCAATGTGTTTCACAGCCTCCAGGATCACTTCCTCCACGATCTCCGGCTCCTTTTCAATCTTCATTGTCCCATTCTCAATCCTGGTGACAGAAAGCAGATTTTCCACCAGGTTGATCAGCCACATGGCATCGTCATAGATATCCGTGTACAGTTCCTGTTTCTTTTCCTCACTGATCTGATCCGAACTCTGTCTTAAAACACCGGCATTTCCTGAAATGCTTGTGAGGGGAGTCCTCAGGTCATGAGAGATAGAGCGAAGCAGGTTTGCCCGAAACTCTTCTCTCTGGGCCTTTAGTTCCGCCTCTTTCTGGCTGGCCGCGATCTTATCCTTTTCCAGAGCCAGACCGATCTCATCCAGCATAGAAATCATCAGCTCTTTTTCAAAAGTCTCCAGTTTGGTCTTCTCCAGGCAGATCCCGATGACGCCGTGGACATGGTCAGCACTTCTCACTGCCAGGTAAAGACCTTTCGCTCCCGGAAGAGTGTCGGTGGTAGCCCCCGCATGTTTATTATTCTTTCGCACCCATTCCGCAACAGCCCGTTCCTCATGAGTTAAATAGCGGCTGAAATCTGTCTGCGTTTTATTCCCATAGGTTCTGGGTTCCAACAGTCTGTCATCCTCTGCATCATAGAAAATAATAGCACGGTCCAGAAGCCTTGTCATCTGCTTTGAGGAAAGCTCTATGATCTCCTCCCTGTCTGCGGCATTCTGGAGCCTGCGGTTTGTCTCCAGCAGAATTCCCGTCCGGTACGCCTGGATGGATGCTGCCCTGGCCTGCTGTTTTACTCTGGTCATCAGATTTCCGCTGATCAGTGCTGACAAAAGCATGATCGCAAACGTTACCGGATACCCGCTGCCATAGACATTGAGTGTAAACAGCGGCTGAATGAACAGAAAGTTAAAACACAAAACGCTGCACACGGAAAACAAAAGACTGTAAAACCTGTATTCCGTCACCAGCGCGGTGATCAGTGTCCCCAGAATATAGATCGTAATAATATTGGATTCGCTGAATCCGATGCTCTGAAACCATAGTCCCAGCGCTGTCACAAACACGAAAATAGATGCTGTCCTGATGACGTCTTCGGATCTGACCCGGATTTTTTCTTTATTCCAGAATGTTCTCCTCCCTGAGTCAGGAGCAGCCTGCTGGTCCGGAATGATATAAATGTCCAGATTCGGTGCCAGAGCCGAAAGCCTGTCGGCAAAGTTATGTCTGGCCGCAAAGACGCTCCTGTTTACCGACCGTCCGATAACGATCTTGGACACTCCTGCAGCCTTTGCATAGCCTGCAATCTGCTCGGGAATATCTTCCCCAAAAATCGTCGTGATCTTTGCCCCCAGCTGTTCTGCAAGCCGGACATTTTCCACCAGCCTCTGTTCGTCATCCAAAGATATTTTGTCAGCCGCCTCTGTTTTTACAAAAACTGCCGTAAATTTCCCATGGAACGCCCTGCTCATCCTCGAAGCAGTGCGGATCACTTTCTGGTTGGAAGGAGACGGGGACAGGCAGATTAAAATATGTTCATCCGTATAATAGCCCTCTTTTCCCTCCTGCTCCTTCTGCTGCTCGGAGATATGATTCACACGGTCTGCAGTCCTTCGAAGTGCTATCTCTCTGAGCGCAACCAGATTGCTCTCAATAAAAAAGTTCTGCATGGCCTTTCCCGCCTGGGCTTCCCGGTAGATTTTTCCCGCCTTCAGGCGTTTTAATAAATCTTCGGGTTCGATATCGGCCAATTCCACAGAATCCGCGTTATCAAACACGCTGTCAGGAATCCGCTCTCTCACAATCACCCCGGTGATGGATGCCACAATATCATTTAAACTCTCGATGTGCTGGACATTGACTGTTGTATACACATCGATCCCCGCTTTTAAGATTTCTTCCACATCCTGGTATCTCTTTTTATGCCGGCATCCCATGCCGTTGGTATGAGCCAGCTCATCCACAAGCACAAGCTGAGGATGCCTTTTTATAACCCCGTCCAGGTCAAGTTCCCTTAAATTCATCCCATTGTATTTAATTTCTTTCACTGGTACGGTCTCGAGTCCTTTCACTAAAGCCATCGTCTCCGGCCTGGTATGAGGCTCGATATACCCAATGACCGTATCCCTCCCCTGTTCCAGTGCATCATGTGCCGCTTTCAGCATTGAATAAGTCTTACCCACCCCCGCGGCATACCCGAAAAATATTTTCAGCTTTCCACTCGCCCGTGCCTGTTCCGTCTCTTCTCTGTGAATCTGTTTTAAAATCCGGTCCGGATTCCGGCGCATCTCTTCTTCCATTTCTTTTCCTCCCTGAACACATAGAACCTTACCATGGATTATACTCCACGGTAAGGCTTTCTTCTATCCAATAAAGACAGATTTCCTGTTATTTTAAAATTCCTTCCAGGGCAAGGTTTACTTTCAGTACATTGACATACTCCTCTCCAAAGATTCCAAGAAATTTATGGACTGTGTACTTATCCACGATCTTCCTTAATTCCGCCTCAGATTTACCGGTAGTTTTCACGAGACGCGGAATCTGATACTCGGCCGCTGCCACGGAAATTCCAGGGTCCAGGCCGCTTCCCGAACAGGTCACCAGGTCCACCGGCACCTTCTTGTCTGTCTGTTCCGGATTTGCCTTCCTGATCATGGCCACACGGTCGGCGACAAGCTCTTTCATCTGTTTTTCATCCTCTTTAAGTTCTCCCTTGTCTTTCTGTTTCGTCTCCCCTGCCGGAGTCAGATTTGACGGTGACGCATACATGACCGGACTGCCGTCCTTGTCGGTAAATGTCTTTGTATCCACGTTCATGATCCTTCCCCACATATGCTTTTCATCATTGAACTGCTGTGCCAAAAGCTCAGATCCATATTTCTTTCCGTTCACTTCTACAATGCTGCCGTTGGCCTTATCCGGAAAGAGCAGCTGGGAGATTCCGGTGACAGCCAGTGTATAAAGCAGCCCGCATATAATGGAAAAGATCAGCAAAATCAGTGCCGCTTTGGGCAGATCTTCTTTTAATATTTTACTCATAACTGAAAACATCCTTTCTTTAAACCAGGCCCAGCGTGACGAGTATCACATCGATGGCCTTGATACAGATAAACGGTGTGATGATCCCTCCGAGTCCATAAACCAAAAGGTTTCTTGAAAGCAGCGCCCCCGCAGATACTTCCCTGTATTTAACGCCTTTCAGTGCCAGAGGGATCAGTGCAATGATGATCAGCGCATTGTATATGATAGCCGAAAGAATCGCACTCATCGGGCTGTCCAGCCGCATAAGGTTCAGCGTCTGGAGTCCGGGATACAATCCCACAAACATAGCCGGGATGATGGCAAAATATTTTGCTATATCATTGGCGATGCTGAAAGTTGTAAGACTTCCTCTTGTCATAAGCAGCTGTTTTCCGATCCTGACAATGTCAATCAGCTTCGTCGGTGAGGAATCCAGATCCACCATGTTCCCGGCTTCTTTTGCCGCCTGAGTACCGGTGTTCATGGCCACGGCTACATCGGCCTGTGCCAAAGCGGGCGCATCGTTGGTTCCGTCGCCGGTCATAGCAACAAGATGACCCTTTTTCTGCAGATCCCTGATCATATCGAGTTTTCCCTCCGGAGTGGCCTCAGCGAGAAAGTCATCGACTCCCGCTTCTGCCGCAATGGCTGCCGCAGTCAGCGGATTGTCTCCTGTGATCATCACTGTCTTGATTCCCATTTTCCTCAGATCGGCGAATTTTTCTTTTACGCCCTTCTTAATGATATCCTTTAAGTAAATAACACCGAGAACCTTTTGATTCTTTGCCACTACAAGAGGTGTCCCTCCTTTTCTTGCAATGCCGTCCACTACTTCCTGACACTGGGGGCTGAAGATTCCTCCACCTGCCGTCACATACTCCCTGACTGCATCGGCCGCACCTTTTCTTATCTGAGTGCCGTCGTAATTTACGCCGCTCATTCTTGTCCTGGCAGAGAATGGAACAAACTCCATATGTAACTCATTTAAATTTCTTCCCCTAAGTCCAAACTGTTCCTTTGCAAGAACTACAATGCTCCGTCCTTCCGGTGTCTCATCCGGCAGGGATGCCAGCTGTGCCGCGTCCGCAAGCTCTTCTATGCTGTTTCGGTCCACCGGGATAAACTCACTGGCCTGACGGTTTCCGAGAGTGATCGTTCCGGTCTTGTCAAGCATCAGTGTATCTACATCACCGGCTGCTTCGATCGCCCGGCCGCTCATGGCAAGTACATTAGCCTGATTTAACCGGCTCATTCCCGCAATTCCGATGGATGAGAGCAGTGCTCCGATGGTTGTCGGTGCCAGGCAGACAAGCAGTGCCACAAGTGAGGTGACAGATGTAGGATTATCGACCCCTGCCTGCTTTGCTGAAAATACGGAATAGGAGTACAGGGATACGGTCACTAAGATAAAAATGATGGACAGCGCAACCAGGAAGATCTGAAGCGCGATCTCATTCGGGGTCTTCTTTCTGGAAGCACCCTCCACCATGGCAATCATCTTATCCATAAAACTCTTGCCCGGCTCACTTGTTACTTTTACAGCGAGCCAGTCGGAAATAACTGTGGTCCCTCCGGTTACCGCACTCCGGTCACCGCCGCTCTCCCGGATGACCGGGGCAGACTCGCCGGTAATAGCGCTCTCATCTACAGATGCAGCGCCGTCGATGACATCTCCGTCGGCAGGAATCTGTTCCCCTGCCTTTATAATCACAATATCACCTTTGTTTAACTGATTGGACGGCACCACCGTCACCTGATCTTTCTTATCCAGAGAAGGAATCTTATTTGCCGGTACATCCTTTTTGGATGCGCGCAGGGCGTCTGCCTGTGCCTTTCCTCTTCCTTCCGCAATGGCCTCCGCAAAGTTTGCAAAAATTACGGTAAACCACAGAATGACTGCGATGGCCAGGGTAAAGCCGGAAGGGGCATCCTGAATACCCATAAGCGAGATCAGGAAGAGAATGGTCGTCATGACCGCAGATACATAGACGAGCATCATGACCGGATTCTTTACCTGCGTCTTTGGGGCAAGTTTCACAAATGAATCTTTCACGGCTCTTAACAGCATCTTTTTATCCGTCAGAGCACTTTTCTTTTTTTCCATATTCTTAACCACCTATCCTAAATTCTACATCTGAAAAAATTCTGCAATCGGTCCTAATGAGAGTGCCGGGAAGAAACTTAGTGCTCCGACGATCAATACAACCAGAATGAGCAAAAATACAAACATGGCGTTTGTCGTTGAAAGCGTTCCCGCCGTCTGTGCGACCTTTTTCTTTTGAGCGAGGCTTCCTGCAATCGCAAGGACTGCAAATATTGGAAGAAATCTTACAAACAGCATGACCAGTCCCAGGCTTACATTTAAAAATACCGTATCTGCTCCGAAGCCGGCAAATGCGGAACCGTTGTTTCCTCCGGCAGATGAGTAGGCATACAGGATCTCAGAAAAGCCATGGGCTCCAGGGTTATTGAGACTGTCCGCCACCTGAGGCAGCAGCGCCGCGATACCGCTTCCTACAAGAATTGCAACCGGTGTGGCAAGGCAGACTAACACTGCCATTTTCATTTCATAAGGCTCGATCTTCTTTCCGAGAAATTCCGGCGTCCGCCCGACCATGAGCCCTGCGATAAATACCGTGAGGATCGCAAATCCCAGCATTCCATAGAGTCCGCATCCGGTACCTCCGAACACTACCTCACCGAGCTGCATCAGAAGCATCGGCACCATACCTCCGATCGGTGTATAGCTGTCGTGCATGGAGTTTACGGAGCCGTTGGATGCCGCTGTCGTAAATGCAGCCCATGTGGCCGATGCGGCAATTCCGAATCTCGACTCTTTGCCCTCCATATTTCCGCCCGGCTGATTGTCTGTACTCAGATCAACCGTCTGCTCATTTGCCAGCTGAGGGGTTCCTTTCTGTTCGTTATATCCGACAACTCCGAGAGATACCGCAAGCATAAGGAACATAGCCATAAATATGGCAAAGCCTTGTTTTTTATTTTTTACCTGTCTTCCGAATGTAAAACACAGTGCTGCCGGAATCAGAAGAAGAGAAATCATTTCCACCATGTTGGACAGTGCCGTGGGATTTTCAAGCGGATGTGCTGAATTGACTCCGAAGAATCCTCCTCCGTTTGTTCCCGCCTGTTTGATGGCAATCTGGCTGGCTGCCGGACCCTGGGGCACGATCTGCTGTGTCACCTCGGTGCCGTCTTCCATTGTGATCGGTTCTACCAGATCCACGGTCTCATAAGCGCTGAAGTTCTGCACAACACCCTGAGATACGAGGACCAGGGAAGATACAATGCACAGAGGAATCAAAAGGTAAAGTGTAATCCTCGTGAGATCCACCCAGAAGTTCCCGAGACCCTTGGATTTTACTTTAATAAATCCCCGAATCAGCGCAAATAGAACTGCGATTCCAACCGCTGCGGACAAAAAATTCTGCACCGTAAGCCCCATGGCCTGAGTGAAATAACTCAGCGCGGATTCACCGCTGTACGCCTGCCAGTTGGTGTTCGTCACAAAACTGACTGCATTGTTGAATGCCAGATCCCATGAAATTCCTTTTTGCCCCTGAGGATTCCACGGAAGGACTCCCTGGAACATGTGGATCAGCATCAGCACGATCAGTGCCGTGATGCTGAACATGAATACGCTTCCCGCGTACCGTTTCCATCCCATCTCTTCCTCTTCCTTTACGTGCATGATCTTATAGATGCCATGCTCCACAGGACGAAGAAGCCTTGATAAAAACACTTTTTCTCCATCCATGATCTTACCGATGTATTTTCCAAGCGGAATGGCAAGTGCCGCCAGGATGACGAGATAAAGTACATACTGCAATATCGTTCCCATTACATATTCTCTCCTTTCAGCAAGACGATGACTAAATAGACAAGCAGTGCCAGCGCTGTGACACCAATCAGACAAATAACTGTATTCATTCTTCATATCCTCCTTTATGATTTAACAGCTTATCACAGAGTAAATAAAATTAGTGTTAAGGTAGAGGGGAAGGGCATTAAAATTGTGTAAAGATATGGTATACTAAGATTTATAATTACGATAGAAAAGAGAGTTGTTATGAAATTATTAGAAAAACATCCAATGGCTATGATCGTCATCGGAATCATAGGGATATCCCTTTCGGCAATTTTTGTCAAATATTCTGCGGCCCCTTCTTCGGTGACTGCGGCATACCGCCTTTTGTGGACGGTGCTCCTGATGACGCCGGTTGTTCTTGGAAAGAAAAGATATCTTGCCGAGCTCAGACAGACCGACCGGAAAACCGTCTGTCTCTGTGCGGTCAGCGGTATTTTTCTGGCCCTGCATTTTACCTTCTGGTTTGAATCCCTCTCCCACACCACCGTCGCAAGCTCCACGGCCATCGTTTGTACGGAAGTCATCTGGGTCGCCCTTGGCTTCACCATTTTTATGAAGGGGCATCTGTCCCGAACTGCACTCATAAGCATTGTCATCACTCTGGCCGGAAGCATCCTGATCGCATTTTCCGACTCTGCCGGTTCCCACGGCAGCCTGTACGGAGACATGCTGGCCCTGGCCGCCGCTGTCTTTGTGGCGGTATATACGCTGATCGGACGGATCGCCCGGACGGAGATGTCCACAGTGAGCTATACATATATCGTATACGGATTCTGCTCCATATCTCTGGTATTTGCTTTGCTGGTCCAGGGAAATTCACTTTTCGGGCATGGAAAAAGCCCGGCAGTCGTCGGGCTTTTGTTAAGTATTTTTTCCACTTTATTAGGCCACAGCATCTTCAGCTGGTGCCTGAAATTTTTCTCACCGGCCTTTGTATCGGCCTCCAAGCTGTGCGAACCTGTGGTGGCATCTGTATTTGCAGTCTTTTTATTTCAGGAACTTCCCGCTGTCCTTCAGATCCTTGGCGGACTCATCACGATAGGAGGCGTGCTTCTTTACTCCAGGGCTGAATCCAGAGAAGCCGGACAGACATCCGCGGATACTTAATATACCCGGATGACGCTGGAAACTTTCTTTGTCGTCTGCATCTCGGCGATGGTCGCCAGCGCGTCAGAGAAGTTCTGCTCTTTTACTTTTGCGGTAATGACAACCAGCTCAGCTGTTCCTTCCCTGCTGTCTTTCTGGATCACCTGGGAGATGCTGACATTATATCTGCCCAGTGTATCCGCGATCTTTGCAAGCACTCCTGCCCTGTCCTCGACTTTAAGCCTCAGAAAATATCTGCTCTCGATTTCATTGATCTTCTTGATCGGCAGATCCTTATAACAAGTGCAGCTGATCCTTCCGCAGCAGTCAAACTGGATATTTCTCGCCACGTCGATCACGTCGCCCATGATGGCGCTGGCTGTCGGCAGTTCTCCCGCACCTCTTCCATAGAACATGGCATCATCTACGGCGTCTCCGTGGACAAACACCGCATTGAAGGAGTCATCCACCTTTGCCAGCGGATGGCCGCTTGGAATCAGCATCGGGTGGACACGCACTTCGATGCCTTCCGGCGTGTTTTTCGCCACGCCCAAAAGCTTGATGGTACAGCCCATCTCTTTAGCGTAGGCGATATCTCTGGACGTAATCTTTGTAATCCCTTCCGTATAAACATCTGAAAAAGTGACTCTGGAATTAAATGCGATGGAGGCCATGATGGCAACTTTCCGCCCCGCATCGTACCCTTCGATATCCGCTGTGGGATCTGCCTCCGCATAACCAAGTTCCGTGGCAAGCATAAGAGCATCCGAAAATTCCATTCCCTCCTGTGTCATCTTGGAGAGGATAAAGTTTGTGGTGCCGTTTACGATCCCCATGACTTCGGACAGATGGTTCCCCGCCAGGCACTGCTTTAACGGGCGGAGGATCGGAATCCCACCGGCCACCGCCGCCTCAAACAGCAGGTCACATCCATTGGCGGAAGCCTCGTCCAAAAGTTCCTTTCCATGCTCCGCGATCAGATCCTTGTTGGCGGTAACTACGTGCTTTCCTGCTCTCAGAGCAGCATTTATGTAGGTTCTGGCAGGCTCGATTCCTCCCATCACTTCCACGACGATCTGGATGTCCTCATTCTCTATGATATCTTCAAAACGGTCTGTGAGCAGGCTCTGGTCGATTCCGTCCCTCTTTTTTGTCTTATCTCTCACAAGGATCTTTGCCACTGATAGATTCGCTCCGATTTTATGGGGCATCTCTTCCTTCTGACTCTCCACCAGCTTGTAAACTCCGGTTCCCACAGTCCCGGACCTCAAAAGGCCGATTTTCAGCGTCTTTAAATCTTTCATATTTATACCTCTTTCCTTTGGATTTTTCATATCAGAAGATCAAATTTAGTTCCTTTAGTATATGCCCGCCGATTCTTCTTTGCAAGACCTTTGCGGTGACAAATTACTAACGCAGAAGTTCGTGTTCGATAATCTCTGCCAGCGTTTTATTATGAACCACATAGCTCTCATGGCTCTCCCCCTTTAAGATCCTTAATCTGGCTCTTGGAATCAGCCTGGCGATCTCTCTCGTCTGGCTCTCTTTGACCAGATCCCTGCCTCCGGCAAGGACGAGAGTTTTTGCCCTTATGGCCCTCAGCTGACTTCTGGAAATATGGGGTTCTGTAAGCATCAGCTTCACCTTCGGGTCCCGGGACCAAAAATAAGAAATCTTCAGCGGAATCCTGAGCTCTGCTTTCAGGCCTCCGGGATTGATATTGGCTCCGCTTATAATCAGATGAGACAAGAGTCCCGGCCTTCTGGATGCCAGCAGAAGCCCCACGATCCCTCCGTCACTGAAGCCGTAAAAAGCCGGACTTTCAATCCTGAGCTTTTTGATAAACTGAAGCATATCGGATGCCATGTCCACATAGTGAAACTCCTCTGTGCCCGAGCTTCTCCCATGTCCTCTGGCATCCGGCAGATAAAGCGTAAAATTTTTGGACAGCGGTTTTATGACCTCCCTGAAAATCGTGTGGTCTTCCCCATTGCCGTGCAGCAGAATCAGCGGCCTTCCGCTGCCATATCGTTTATAATACATCTTGATGCTGTTTAACTGGACAAACATAACTCTCCTCCCTATTTTTCTAAAGCCCTGACAAGACGAAGGATATTTTCCACCGCAAACGCGATGTTTTCTTCCGTATAGAAACGGCTCTCTGAAAAATCCTGAGGTTTTTGATTGATGGGAAAGACGGCCGAAAGCCCTTTTTCATAGATTCCGTCAATTCCTTCTCCGACGCCTCCGACCACAGCCGCCGACGGTATCCCCAGGGCCCTGGCTCTCCCGGCTACTCCGTCCACAACTTTTCCGCAGAGGCTTTCCCCGTCAAGCCTGCCTTCTCCGGTCAGGATGAGCTTTGCGCCCCGGGCGATATCGTTGAAATGCACCATGTCAAGAACAACCTCAATTCCCATATTAAGTTTCGATCCCAGAAATGCGGCCATGCCTGCTCCCATGCCTCCTGCCGCTCCTGCCCCCGGAATTTCCGACACATCCAGGTTGATATCTTCTCTGATCCTTGTACACAGGTGGATCAGTCCCTGGTCCAAATGTGCCACCTGTTCCGAGTCTGCTCCCTTTTGGGGCGCACAGACATGGGCCGCTCCCCGAAGTCCATAGAGAGGGCTGTTCATATCACACATCGTGATGATTTCCACCCCTGATAGCTCTTTTGCGAGCCCTGATTTGTCAATATAGCGGATATCCATCAGCGTCCCTCCGTTTGGGATAAACGTCTGCTGTTCTCTGTCAAAAAACTGAACGCCCAGTGCGGAAGCCATGCCGCATCCCCCGTCGTTCGTACACGAGTCCCCCAGTCCGACGATGATGATCTCGGCTCCCCTCTGGGCGGCAGAGAGAATCAGCTGTCCCACTCCGTATGTCGTGGTGATCTCCGGATTCTTCGTCTTTCCCGCCATAGGAATTCCCGCGCAGGAAGCCATCTCGATCACAGCCACTCTGCCGTTGTCCACCAAACCATAGGAAGCGCTGATGTCATGAAAATATGGATCTTTTACCTCAATCCGGACCTTCTCTCCGCCAAAAACCTTCAAAAACACATCCACACTGCCCTCCCCTCCGTCTGCCGCAGGGATGGCAATCACCTCACTGTCCGGATATATCTCTGAAATTTTTCTGCTCATGATCCGGCACACTTCGAGGGAAGTTGCCGTCCCCTGAAAAGAATCCGGGATACAAATAAACTTTTCCATTTAAACATCCTTCTTTCTCTTTCTTCATCTTACATTGATTTTTCCCGAAATTCTTTGCCTGATACATCATCCTTACGATTATCATACGCCTTGACAATCTTTTTTTCCAGCGGTATCATAAAGTTATCATTTATTGCGCACGCAACTGTTATAAAGGAGTAGATCAGTGAAAGGCTTTTTAAAATGGATATCAACCATATCCCGCTTTACCAAAATGCAGCTGGATAAAGAATTCAAAAATCTGGGGTTTAACAGCAGCCAGCACATTTATATCTTAAAAATCTGCGAAGATCCGGGCATTGCCCAGGAAGACCTGCTGACCGCGTTCAACGTCAATGCCAGCAACGTGACGAGAGCTCTTGCCCACCTGGAAAAGGAAAATTATATTGTCCGGGTACAGAACAGAGACAACAGACGCTGCTACAACATCTATCCGACCCAAAGAGCAAAAGACGTATGCCCGGTCATCAAAGACGCCCTGAAGCGCTGGAACTCAAAGATTCTTGAAGATTTCACCGACGAAGAAAAACATCTGTTTCTGGAATTCCTCACACGGGCCGGAAACCATATGTTAGATTTTGTATATCATAGATAAGAAAGAGAGATATGAATTATGGAACAGCAGCAGTCAGTCAGGGACAATCCGCTGGCCTTTGAGAGCACCGGCCGGCTCATTGCCAAATATTCCGTACCGAGCGTGATCGCCATGCTGGTGAGCTCCCTCTACAATATTGTAGACCAGATCTTCATCGGCCAGGGAGTCGGCATGCTCGGCAATGCGGCAACCAACGTGGCGTTTCCCTTCGTCAATATATGCATCGCCCTTTCACTGCTCATCGGAATCGGCGGTGCCTCCAATTTTAACTTAAATATGGGAAGAGGAGAAAACGAAAAAGCAAAAAGCTTTGCAGGCACCTCGATCTCTCTCCTGATCCTCTCGGGCCTTGCCTTAAGTATTTTTTCCCTGCTGTTCCTGAAACCGATCCTGATCGCCTTCGGTTCCACGAAACAGGTATTTCCCTATGCCCTGACCTACACGAGGATCACCGCACTGGGATTTCCTTTTCTGATCGCCACCAACGGATTCTGCAATCTGATCCGGTCTGACGGCAGCCCCAGATATTCCATGGTCGTCATGGTGACCGGAGCCGTCATCAACACCTGCCTGGACCCTCTGTTTATCTTTGGATTCCATTGGGGCATCGCCGGCGGAGCCGCTGCTACCGTCATCGGCCAGATCGTCTCCTGTGTCATGGCCGCTGTCTATCTCACAAGGTTCCGTACCATGAAGCTCACAAAAGACTGCCTGAAGATCAAGGCGGACAATCTAAAGGCCATTGTGTCCATCGGCATCGCCAGCTTCTTCAACCAGATTGCCATGATGGCCGTGCAGATCGCTTTAAACAACACCCTGGCATACTACGGTGCCCTGTCCTCCTACGGAAGTGATATCCCCCTTGCGTGTGCGGGTGTGATCATCAAGGTCAACGCTTTTGTCATGGCATTTGCCATCGGCATCGCCCAGGGATGTCAGCCTATCCTAGGCTTCAACTACGGCGCACAGCTGTATGGAAGGGTCCGTGACACCCTGAAAAAAGAGATCATAACCGTTACCGCTATCTTCTCCGCCGCATTTATCTGTTTTCAGCTGATTCCGAGACAGATCGTCAGTATTTTCGGGGAGGGAAGCGCGGCCTATTTTCACTTTGCCGAGCGCTATTTCCGCATTTATCTTTTTATGGTTTTTATAAACGGACTCCAGCCTATTGTGTCCAACTTTTTCAGTTCCATAGGAAAAGCCTGGAAAGGGATTTTCTTATCCCTCACCAGGCAGATACTGTTTTTGCTCCCTCTGATCCTGCTGCTCCCTATATTTTTGGGAATCGACGGAGTCATGTATGCGGGCCCCATCGCGGACGGGATTGCCGCCGTCACCGCCTTTTTCCTTGGCCGTCATGAATTTATTCAGATGCAGAAGCTGGAAACTTCACAGGATTCTTCTGAGACGGCAGCAGCCGTTCTCCGCTGAGATTAAGATCAGCGTTCTTCCATGGGAATATACTTCTTTTCTTCTGCCACACTCTTATAGGCAGGACGTATGATCTTATCCACGTTGGTAAGCTCCTCCAGCCTGTGGGCGCTCCAGCCGACGATCCTCGCCATGGCAAAGATCGGTGTGAACAATTCCAGCGGAATATCCAGCATGCTGTAAACAAATCCGCTGTAAAAGTCTACGTTGGCGCTGACGCCTTTGTAGATCTTCCGCTCCTCCGCAATGGCCTGGGTTGCCAGTTTTTCCACTGATGAATAAAGTGCGAAATCATCATCCCGGCCCTTTTCTTTCGCAAGTTTCTCCACAAAGCTCTTAAAAATCAGCGCTCTTGGATCGGAGATTGAATACACCGCATGTCCCATGCCGTAGATCAGGCCCTTTTTATCAAAGGCCTCTCTGTTCAGCAGCTTCAGCAAATATGCCTTCACCTCATCTTCGTCTTTGACGTCCTTTACACTTTTCCTGAGATCCTGCATCATCTGGACGACTTTAATATTGGCGCCGCCGTGTTTGGGCCCTTTCAAAGAAGATAAGGCTGCTGCGATGACTGAATATGTATCAGACCCGGCGGATGTGACCACATGGGTCGTAAATGCGGAGTTATTTCCTCCTCCGTGCTCCATATGCAGCACAAGTGCGATGTCAAGTACCTTGGCTTCCAGTTCTGTATACTTCATGTCCGGACGGAGCATCCGCAAAATATTCTCAGCCGCAGAAAGTTTTTCGTCCGGACGGTGGATATAAAAACTCTCCTGCTTTACATAATGATTATATGCATGGTAGCCGTAGACTGCCAGCATCGGAAATACACTGATCAGCATCAGGCTCTGCCGGAGAACATTCGGCATGGAGATATCGGCTGCCTTCGGGTCATAGGACGCCAGATTCAGCACACTCTTTGTCAGAGAGTTCATGATGTCTGCGTTGGCCGCTTTCATAATAACGTCTCGGGTAAAGTTCCTTGGAAGTGTCCTGCAGAGTGAAAGGACGTCTTTAAATTCTGCCAGTTTCGTTTCGTTTGGAAGTTCCCCGAACAGCAGAAGATACGCAGTCTCCTCAAAGCCAAACCTGCGGTTTTGTACAAAATTTCTTGTGAGGTCAATAATATCATAGCCTCGGTACAGGAGCCGCCCGTCGCACGGTACCTTTTTCCCGTCAATCTCTTCATACGCCTGGATTGATGAAATATTTGTGAGTCCTGCCAAGACACCCGTACCATTTTCATCTCTCAGTCCCCTCTTTACGCCGAACTGGGAATACAACTCCTTCGGAACCGTACAGCTCTCCGTACACAGCTTAGAATAGGAATCTGTATACTCTCTGATAATGCTGCTCGTCTTCTTGTATTTCATTCTGGGTACCTCCTTTACATTTCCTGGTATTTCTTTTCATCATACCTCAATATTTGATTTTTGTCAACCATTGACACTTATCAATGAACTGATTATACTGTAGATAAGTATCAAAGAAAATTAAGGAGAGCATAAAACATGAATCAGGCAGAATCAACGGGGATCGCCGTATCTCTGTTTGAAATATTCCCTCTGTGCCGGAAACTGATTTTCAGTTCTCTGGATATGAAAGATCTGAATCTGACGAAAAGCCAGCTGTCCATCCTGTTTGCGCTGGAAGTCAAACCTTGCCTTACGATGTCCAGGCTGTCCAAATATATCGGTTCGTCAAAAGAACAGACGACCCGGGCAGTGGCTCCCCTGGCAAAGGAAGGTCTTGTGGAGCGGTACATGGATGAGGAAAATCGGAAATATGTCTACATTCGGCTATCCGAAAAGGGCACATGTATGATACAGAAAGCAAAACAGGCTTTTATCAATCATCTCAAACAGTCCTTTGACCGGCTGCCGGAAGAGGATTTAAACGATTTAAAACAGGCGGCCCGGACTACCTTAAACATCTTAAAAAAGCTGGAACCATAGTGCTGCACGGTTCCGGCTTTACTTTTTATAACATCCTGTGTTATAATTTTATATACTACATTTGTAAGATTAAAAGGAGTGGACCTATGAAACCGATTCCCCAGATTTCAGATGCCGAATATAAAGTGATGAAAACCGTGTGGGCCCATGCGCCGATCAGCACACCCCAGGTGACAAAGCTTCTGGCCGCCCAAAATGACTGGAGTCCGAAGACTGTTCAGACCCTCCTCTCAAGACTGGTCAAAAAAAGAGCCCTGACCTATGAAAAACGAGGCAGAGCTTTTTTCTATACCCCTCTGGTAAAGGAGGAGGAGATCTTAAAACAGGAGACAGATTGTTTTCTCAACCGCTTTTATGACGGCTGTTTCAGTTCGCTTGTAACAAATTTTTTAGAAGAAGACCGGCTGACAGCCCGGGAAATCCATGAATTAAAAGAGATTTTGGATGCGGGACTTGGCAGGGAGGATGAATAACATGTATCAAGCTCTGATGGAGAATTTTCTCTTCCACTGCCTGTTTCTTGCTTTTATCGTCCC
The DNA here is from genome assembly GCF_014467075.1 of Anaerostipes caccae L1-92. NCBI lineage: Bacteria > Bacillati > Bacillota > Clostridia > Lachnospirales > Lachnospiraceae > Anaerostipes > Anaerostipes caccae. The sequence goes on along the minus strand of NZ_AP023027.1, from coordinate 827,656 downwards.
TGTGATCCTGGCAGGACAAAAATTGCTGCGGCGTTGTCTGACAGCGCAGTACCGGCATATGACCTGGTATCTTTACTGTTTCTGCGCTCTTCTTTTCTTTCTTCCCGTCCGTCTGCCCGGATCAGCGGATCTCGGCTCTTTTATCATCAGTTTTATGACGAATGCTTCCAGGCAGGCTGTACAGATTTCCCCTGCCTCCGCCGCATCAGGCTCTGCCGTACAAATCAGCGACTACGCCGTATCCGCCGGAGCATCTGTCCCCGGCCCGGTCTTTACTGCCCTGTTTTGGATCTGGGCTGCCGGCGCTGCCGCCATGACTGCCGTCTTTTTATATCACTGTGTCCGTTTAAACCGCCTGGGCCGCTCTATGGCTTTCGTTAAAAATATGGATACAGAGCGCCTTTTTCTCCAGTGTAAAGAGGAATTGGGAATCCGCAGAAACATCCGCTTTGTGCTTTCCGAGACCACAGATACTCCCATGGCATTCGGGATCTTCTTCCCTGTCATCGTATTTCCGAAAAAGTTTCTCTCGGTCTTTTCTGAACGAGAACTTTCCTATGTATTTTATCACGAGCTGAGCCATTATAAGCGGGGTGATCTCGCCGGCAGCCTCATCTGCTGTATCGTGAGGGTGCTTTACTGGTTCCACCCTTTCGTGCTTTATTCTCTCAAAAAAATGCGGACAGATCGGGAAATAGCCTGTGACGCTTCCGTACTGAATCATATAAGACAGCAGGAATGGAATTCTTACGGCCACACAATCCTGAATTTTGCAGGATACCTGTCTTCCGGAGAGATATTTTCTGTTTCCTCAGGCATCGGAGGCAGCGATTCCCAGCTAAAACAGCGCATCACGGCCATCGCCTCCTACCGCAGGCCGTCAAAGAAAACAAAACTTGCAGGTTTTTCTCTCCTGCTGATCCTCTGGCTCCTGTTCTCGCCTTTCGTTCAGAATCATAATTTATTGGCGGACTCCGTATCCGGGAAACCTGACCGGCCATTCGTTTCGGTTGATCTGTCTTCTTTCTTTCCGGAAAATGAGGGCTGTTTTGTCCTATATGATAAAAATAAAGACCAGTACAGCATATACAATGAAAAAATGAGCCGGCAGAGAGTCTCCCCGGATTCCACCTATAAAATATACAGCGCACTTGCCGCATTGGATGCCGGCGTGATCTCCCCCGGCAAATCTGAGATTGCCTGGGACCAAAAGCAGTATCCATTTTCATCCTGGAATAAAGACCAGACTCTTGACAGCGCCATGTCCTCCTCAGTCAACTGGTACTTCCAGACCCTGGATAAAAAGCTTGGGAAAACGGAACTGCAAAAAACACTCAGACGCATCCGGTACGGCAATGAGGATATTTCCGGCGGAATCACTTCTTTCTGGCTGGAATCCTCTCTGAAAATTTCCCCCTTAGAACAGGTCATTCTGCTCAGAGATTTTGATCAAAACCGACTCGGCTGCTCTGAGAGATCGGTCAGAGCAGTCCAAAATTCCATCCGGCTCAACAGCGGCCCCGACAGCACCCTGTATGGAAAAACCGGGACCGGCAGCATAGACGGCCATGACATAAACGGATGGTTCATTGGTATTCTGAAAACCAAAGATAATACGTACTGCTTTGCCCTGAGAATCAAAGGCCGCGACGGCGCATCGGGGAAGGAAGCAGCCCGGACTGCCTTAGAGATTATTCGTTCTCTTTCGCTTTGATCACCGGAAGAGTCTTCTTCACGACATATCCGCTGCCCCCGCGTTCTTTCACATCTTCTGCCATGGTAATTAAAAGCCATGGCTCTTTTTCACTTTTGTCTGCAGTAAAAATCCCGAACCATCCAAGCTCTGTTCCTGAAGTATCGCTCTTGCTCGCTTTGATCTCGGCGGTTCCGGTCTTTCCGGCAAGCTTCACGCCGGGAGTCCTTGCCCCGTGTCCGGTGCCGTCCGGGTGTTCGATGACCTGAATAAGATCTTTTCTCAAGATCTCCGCCGTTTTTTCAGAAAATGCGTCTTTAATCCAGTATTGCGGTTCCGGTTTCTTCTTATAGAGAAGATATGGACGCACCATGCTGCCCTTGTTGACAAAGGCCGAATAGATCGATGCCAGGTGAACCGGATTCACAAGTACCTGGCCCTGGCCATACCCGCTGTCAGCCAGCTGGACTTCTGAATCAATACTTTTTTGATTATTTGAAAACTGAGACACTGCCGTCTTAATGTCAAAAGGCAGTTCCCGGCCAAACCCGAGATGTTTTGCCTGTGCCGCATAGTCCCGGGCCCCGATCTTTAACGCCGCCTTCGCAAAATAAATGTTATCGGAATAAATCAGTGCATTCTCAAGCACTGCGTTCTTGTATGTATGCAGGGTCGTCACTTTATAAGATCCCCAGCTGCTGTCTTTCTGCCATGAGAGCCCGCTGTATCCGAAATCCTCATTGGGCTTCAGTTTTCCTGTATTCATGCCCATCCCTGCCACCACCGGCTTAAAGGAGGATCCCGGCGCCCATTTCTGGCGGAAGCGGTTGTAGAGCGGTTTTGCCTTGTCTTTGTTCAGTTCCTCCCACTGATCCGCCGGAATCCCCAGCACAAAGTCATTACTGTCATAGGCCGGAGTGCTGACCAGAGCCAGGACCTCCCCTGTCTTCGGATTCATCATCACAGAACAGCTTTTATCACCTTTATATTGGTCATAAATTTTCTCCTGAAGTCCCGCATCGATCGTTGTATAAATATCTTCCCCATTCTTTTCCCTTTTTACGGCAAGCACCTTCTTTTCTCTGCCGTCCTCATTGAGGATCGATATCTTATATCCGTCGGTCTCATGGAGCCGGTCTTCATATAATACTTCAAGACCGCTTTTCCCCACCAGCTGTCCCTGCTCATATCCCTGATCTTTCTTTTTTTCCAGTTCCTCTGCGCTGATCTCCTGGACATATCCGGTCAGGTGTGATGCCTTCTTTCCATACGGATACACTCTGCTGTCCTCTGAAGACACAAGCACACCGGATATCTTTAACAGTTTCTTCTCTATTTTCGCTTCCTGGACAGGCGTCATTTTCTTTACCGGTACAAAGGAATCTTTTGTGACCCAGGATGCGTCAAGCTTTTTATCAATATCCTCCTTTTTCACACCAAGCAGTTTCGCTAAACCGGATACAGAAGCTTTCCGGTCTTTTATTTTCCCCGGCACAAGTCCCACAGATGCGGCTTTTCCTTTCCCGGCCAGCATTTTCCCATTTCGGTCGTAGATTGCTCCCCGAGTCCCTTTTAACTTCGTGACGCGGACTTTATCTGTGAATTCCATGTCCGGAAAAATCAGACTGTCATCCCACTTGAGACGGTAATCTCTCCCCACTTTCTCAAAATGAGCCTGATGATCAAAAGAAATTCTGCCTGCGATCGTATCCATTGACATGCGGTAGGAAACCTTATCCCCCTCTGAATCTTTATCCACAGTAACCTCCACATTTTCAGCCCCGATCCCCTGATAAATCTTTTGATTTCTCTGTATAAACTCTTTTTTTGATATCTCTTTTTGACTTCGTTTATCCAACAGTCTGTACATCGACTCATAGTCTTTTTTTTCAATACACGAAACATACTCGGAAAGTACATCTCCCGGATGCCCTGTGCCAAAATAGTTCCAGAGAACATATGCAGCGATGCCCAGTGCTGCTGCTCCGAATATAAAAATTCCTGCCTTTTTCATAAACACCTCCTGTTCCTGATCTTCTGGTATCAATATCATTTATATCTTACATGTGTAGGATATATGTGTCAAGGAAAACCAAACGGTCGGAAATCTCAGAAATAATTTCCAGCTTTTTCACGGAAAGCGGGTGGGAATCTGGCAAAATCTGTTGTATAATAATAAGTACAGTATTTGCCGCAGATGAATATAATAAGACTCGCAGAAAGACAGGGGAGGGTAATCGTGTTTAAATTAATCGACGAAATCGCAGAAGTAATCTATGTCGCAGATATAGAGACATACGAACTTCTGTATCTGAACAGTTCCGGCAAGCGCCTGTTCGGTGCAGAAAACTATAAAGGGGAAACATGCTACCGTCTTCTTCAGGGAAGGGATGAGCCGTGTGAATTCTGCACAAACCATCTGCTGTCCAGGGATTCTGTCTATACATGGCGTTTCACCAACAGGATGACAAACCGGCATTTTATACTAAAAGATAAACTGATCGAATGGAACGGCCGTCCGGCGCGGATGGAGATAGGATTTGATCTGACAGAACAGGAGAAGTCCGAACAACTGCTGAAAAACAAAGCAAAAGGAGAAGAACTTCTTTTGGAATGTCTGCGCATCCTCCACCAGACCAAAGATTTAGAAAATTCCGTACAGATGATCCTTGAAAAAGCAGGAAGATTCCTTTCCGCAGACCGGACCTATATTTTTGAAATCAGCGGACAGACCATGAACAACACCTACGAATGGTGTGCAGAAGGCATAGACCCTGAGAAAGACAATCTGCAGAATCTGCCTGTGACCCTGATCGACCGCTGGAGCAGAGAATTTGAGAATAACAAGTGTATTTTTATAGAAGACATGGAAGATCTCAGGAGTCAGTCACCGGAAGAATATGAGGTCCTTTCATCCCAGAATATCAAACGGCTGATCGCAGCACCGCTTTTTTCTAACCAGCGTCTTGCCGGCTACATCGGAGTAGACAATCCGCCCGGAGATCTTTTTGATCAGGTAGAGGCTTTTCTGGAGACTCTCAGCTACTTTCTTTCTTCCAGCATGGAGCAGATGCGCACGTACCGCGTGCTGAAAGATCTGAGTTACCTGGATACACTGACCGGACTCTATAACCGCAACCGTTTCAATGAAGATCTCGACCGCTTCGGCAGACAGGATTTCCGTTCAGCCGGGGTCATTTATCTGGATCTGAACGGACTGAAAGATATTAATGACACTAAGGGCCATCAGTGCGGAGACCAAATTCTCAAAGAATCCGCCAAAAAGCTTCAGGTCATCTTCTCAGAGCATATGATCTACCGAATCGGCGGAGACGAATTTGCCATTCTCTGTCTGAATATAAAAAATGAGCACTTTATGCGTATGATACGTGAACTTAAATATTTGTTTTCCCACTCGGTAGACGGCAGCGGCGCCGTCGGATACAGCTGGTCTGAAAGCCCGTCTGACTTTCAGGTTCTCTTAACTGAGGCAGATAAGATGATGTACACAGACAAAAAAGAGTATTACCGGTCCAATCCAAATTCTTCAAGATACCGGAATTACTTTGATGACCGGCTCGATCTCAAAAGTCTTGATCATCTTCTGAAAGCCATTGAAGAGGAACGGTTCTGTGTGTATCTCCAGCCAAAAGTCCTGTGCAGTACACAGGAAATCATCGGTGCCGAGGCTCTTGTGCGGTATATTGGCCAGGATGGAACCGTAGAGCCCCCCATCAGCTTTATTCCGCTGCTGGAATCTGCCATGACCATAAAATATGTAGATTTTTTTGTATTTGAAGAAGTTTGCCGGATCATCCAGGACTTTATCAAGTCCGATTCTCCGGTGTTCCCTATTTCTGTAAACTTCTCACGATTCACACTGGTGGATGCCGGTTTTCTGAAGACGATCTTTTCCATCTGTGATCAGTATCAGGTACCGCGCAGTCTCCTGGAGTTTGAGATCACGGAAAGTGCAGAAAACATCGACGAGACATTTCTGGATGATATGATCCGGGATATCAAAAAAGCCGGATTTTCTGTGGCCATCGACGATTTCGGAGTCAAATATGCCAACCTGTCTCTGGTTCTTAACAGCGATATTGATACGCTGAAGCTGGACAAAAGCATGATCGACTCCATCGAGAGCAATGAAAAAGCCATGATGTTTATCCAGGCTCTGGCTTATATCTGTAAGACTCTGAATATCAGTTTCATCGTGGAAGGCGTGGAATCACAGGATCAGTTTGAAATCCTAAAAGCTTTGCGGTGTGAAGGCATACAGGGCTATCTATTTGGACGTCCTATGCCCCTTTCTGACTTCTGCCGGTTCCTTGAAGAAAAACAAAACAAACCGAAAAACTCCCCCGCAGAATAAAACTGCAAAATCATATGGCCTCCGCTGCATCAGGCAGCGGAGGCCATATAAGGCTCTGTACTTCTTATTCTTCCATGATCTCTTCCGGCGTAAAACCCCGGTATCTCCACTGCCGGGTTCGTTTCTGCCAGCGTGCGCAGCAGGCCAGGAATTCCTCTTTTTCATGTATCTCATTCAGAAAAATACCGGCGTCTTTCATCAGAAGGAACATTTGAGAGACACCGCCTCCTAAGAGCAGATTGTCTTCCAGTGCGGTCATCAGTTCCGCAAACGACAGGGGATTGTGTTTCCTTTTCTCCAGAAACTTTCTCAGTTCCTTGTACTCAGGTGCATCTACATCCACATATTCTTCATAATACAGACGGATCTCCTCCTGATCTGGTATGTAATACGGCAGGTTTTTCACCTCATTCATAAGGTTTAGGCAGACTCTGGTATCCGAAATTTTGGAGGAGATCACGTAGCGCCCTTCGACACGGTAATCCCCGTAGACTTTTTCGGAGAATTTTAAAAATCTCGAAATTTCCCCTTTCCTGAGAGGTGTGCTGTGAAACTCTTCCCACACCCTCATCAGCTGTTTTTTTTCATAAACGCCGTACAAATGGGCCAGAGCTCTTGCATACCGGTAAAACTCCTGGTTGCGGACGACTGTCTCCCTGTTTTTTGTATTGGACAGGAATCTTGCGATCTTTGCTTCTACTTCGGGCGGCACAACTAACTTCCTCCCGCCGTCTTCACCGAACACAAAAAGCCAGCCTCTTCTCTGGTATGTCCAGATCCCGGTGCTTTCCCCGTCCGGCTCACTCAAAAGCAGCTTCAGTCCTCTCAGGTCTTCGGAAGAGCTGTATTTTAAAACGGCTGGCGTCTGGGCTAAAATCTCGTATTCCAGTTTCTCCGCCAGTTCATGCTTCCTGTACCGTGTGCCGTCCATTCCATAAAAAGAGGCAATCTCTAAAAGCTGGCTCTTTGTATAACACTGAAGGCAGTCCAATAAACCTTGTGCAGAGCTTTTCAGAATTGTCCATTTCATTTCTTTTTTCTGCTCCATCTTGCACCTCTTTTCTAAACTGTACATCTTTTTTTTATTTTACCATAGAATACGTATCCTTCCTACCAGTATACAATATACTTTTTCTCTGAAGCATCTTCTCCCTCGTTTTTTCTTTCACATATTTTATCCGGCACCATAAAATATAGAAAGACAAATTATGGATGTGATGTTTTGAATCATTTTACTGTCTCCTGCCAATCCCTGGGGAGCCATCTGCCCTCCTGCGCCCAATATAGTATTGATGCCGATTCTGCCTCCGAAAGTCTCCTTCCCTTGTTTCAGGTCTTTGAACAGGGCGGACAGATCAGACAGGCAGATGAACATACAGCCATATTGATGCCGTCTTCATTTTACTTTGTAAGCTATCATTTTATTGCGGGTCCCGGAAGCTGGAAGTATTTTCGTATCCTTCCGTGCATCAACAGCAATCCCGCGCTTTTATATGCTTCTTTTTCCCCCGCCGCCTCAGACGGGCTCGCATCAGCATCGGCTTGTTTTATCACAGATAAAGCCCTGCACAGCCCTGCTTCCCTGAGTTTCCGGGTGAGCTATCCGGAATCTCCAAAAGCCTTCAGCATTACGGGGGCCGTGAGCATTGCAGCATATGATGCCTGAACACAGGAGAGAACAGCAAGGACCATGTCCCGCTGTTCTCTCTCAGCAGTTCCCCACAAATACATATTTCAAATAAGCTCTCGCTGTCTCTGCCAGCCGGTAGACCTTTTCGGTTTCCGTGGCCTTCTTGTCCGCCATGTTCCATCTCGGAAAAAACCGGTTCACGTGAAGCGGAATGTCCGGATTTACAGAGGCCACCCAGGCGGCCATCTCCTCCATCTCTTCCCTCGAATCATTTTCTCCGGGAACGATCAGTGCGGCAAGTTCCACATGACATCTGTCTGCCGCTTTTTTGATAAAATTCTGTACCGTCCCCAGATCTCCTCCCAATTTCCTGTAGTAATCTTCTCTTATGCCTTTCAAGTCCACATTCATCGCATCAATATAAGGAAGCAGCGATTCTTCCACGGCTTCAGAAAAAGCACCGTTGGTCACCAAAACATTCTTCATTCCGTACTGTTTTACTATTTTTGCCGCGTCTCTCACATATTCATAACCTGTCAGCGGTTCGTTGTAAGTATATGCGACTCCGATGTTGCCTCTGGCCCTGAGTTCCGATGCCTTGAGTGCAAGCTTCTCCGGTGCAAGAAAGACCGTCTCCGCCTCATCTGCATTCTTCATGGAAATGTCATGGTTCTGGCAGAAGGGACAGTGTAAGTTGCATCCGAAGCTTCCCACAGACAGTATGACGCTCCCAGGATAAAACATAGAAAGCGGTTTCTTTTCGATAGGGTCCAGAGCCAGGGCAGTAATCCTGCCATAGTTTTCACACACGATCATACCGTTTACATTTTTCCTGGCCCCGCACCTTCCAAACTGGCCTGGTTTCAGCCTGCAGCGGTGCATGCATACCGTACATGTCTCTTTCATCTTCTCACCTGTGCCTTATGACTTCAAACCGTTCGACCTGTACAGATTCCTCTTCTCCGATCCCGGCTTTTTGTTTTGCAATCTCAATCTGTTCGTCCACGGTATCCACGCCGGAAAGATTCGGAAGCAAAAGCCCTCTCCGCCCTCCCCGTGTTACGATGACTCCATATTTTTGGGCATCCAGTTCCTCCATTGATGTTACCTTCTGAGTCTTTCCCAGGACATCCACGCTGTACTCCAGCTGAGCCAGTTCTTCTTCTCTGACAGGGGAGAATCTCGGATCTCTTGCTCCGGCGCTGACTGCATTTTGTATGATTTCCTCCGCAACAGAAGATTTCGTCGCACATATAGTGCCGATGCAGCCTCTCAGCCTTCCCTCTTTCTTCAGAGAGACAAAGACTCCTGCCCTGCTGCTCAAGAGGTCTTCCGGAAGCCCTTTCGGAACTCCGATCATAGTTCCGTTTCTCACATAAGATTCCAGTGACAGCCTCGCCAGACGCACAAAGCTGTCTTCCCTGGCCTGCCTTCGCTCCGCCTTCTTTCTCTGAAGTCTCACATACTCGTCCTTAAACTTTCGGCCCGGGTCCTCCCTGAGCGGCTCAAAGGCACAGACCCCATATCCCACGCCAAAAGGCCCCTCGTAAGAGAGTTTCTCCGTTTTCACTGCCATGCCGTCCAGGGCTCCTGCCAGCATCACAAAAGCCCTGTGGCCGCACTCTCCTGCTTTCTCAAGAAATTCCTCGTCAAAATTAAAAAGCTCCAGAAAATCTCCGCTTTCCATAGTCTTCATGATCCTGCTGTCATAACGCGGACCTTCCTCACAGTATCCGTAAGGCCCGTCCTCCATCAGCCGGTGGGACAAATCTCCGCTGGCAATAAAAACTGTCTTCCTTCCAAGGCAGTCTGCCGCCTTTTTCACATACTGCCCCATTGTATAGTGGTCAGAAAGAGAAAGACCCGAAAGGCTGATCCTGACCGTCTGAAACTCCTGATAAGTCTGCTGTATGAAATAGAGAGGAATCATCGACGCGTGATCCAGCTGTTTCTCCTGCTCTCCTGCAGTGCCTGCCATAAATCCGTCTTCTTCGGCCAGCCGCGTGATCATTTCTGTCATTTCCCGGTCATAGCCGGTACTGATCCGGCTCTCTTCCGCTCCAAACTGTGAGAAATCCCCCCGGGCCCCGTCTCCCGGAGAAATGTGAAAGTAGTCCGTATACATGACAGAGTGGGGTGTCGCGATCACGACTGTCTCCGGGGCAAGACATGCGATTTTTTTTCCGGCTTCTCTGTAAGCTTTTACGGTGTCTGCCGCCGCCTGCTCCTTTCCGCATCCCACCCCGGGAATGAGCAGCGGGGGATGCGGTACCATAAATGCACCAATTACAGCCATTTTCCATCATCCTTTCTGTGGTATTTATATTTGGTAATGTCATGGCAGGACAGCATACATGCATCTTTTTCTCCCCACCGGATCAGCGATGCATCTGCTTCCGTCCATACATTCAGGACAGGATTGAAAATCTCCATGGTCCTGTTGATATTTCTGCTTATATTCTTTGCCGGACACTCCTCACACGGCCTGGTCCTTGCAAAAAACGCCTCATAGCAGTACATTCCTGTCTTCACATCCGGTGCCATCCTGTTTGTCTTTTCGTTGATATAAATCAGATGAAAATCATCGGGGTCGATGATATAGATCCAGGAATTCTGGTTATCAAGAGCCATCTGAAGGCCTGCGGCAGTTTTCTCGGCCCTGTCCTGTGCCCTCTTTTTTAACAAGAAGACCGAAAGGAGCATTGCGGTCAGTGTCAGAGCATAAATCTGATCCTTCGTCCACATTCTCCTGATAACACACTCGTCAAATCCCACAAAGCCTTTGCATTCACCCCCATCCCTGATAGCGCACTGAAGGACTGATTTGATCCCTCTGAGCTCTAACGCTTCCTTCTGTTCTTTTGGAAGCTGCGCGATATCAGGGCAGTAGAACAGCCCGTTCTCATCAAAATTATTCTTGCAGTGTGCTTCAAACTGATCATCGGATATAGTCTGGCGATATTCTGCCAGCGGCCTGATACCCCTGCTGCACCATTCAAATGTATTGGCGCACCCTTTTTCCGATTTCTCGAAGATATAAGCCCTGCTCACGCCGAAATGTCTGCCTGCTGTCTTAAGAATCGAATCTACCGCTGTCTCCAGATCTTTCTCTTCACATATCTTTTGAATGATCTGCTCGATCAGATCATTTATTTTCTTCCCCTGTTCTTCGTTGGAATCGATCCTCGTATTTGCGGCAGGCAGTATTCCGGGAAAACCGCCCCCCTGTTCTGACAGTGAATGCTCATACAGGCTGTACCCGTTTTTACCCCTGGATTTTGCATCATACAGTGCCAGATCACTGTGTCTGAACAAGTCTTCAAAACGGGTCCCATCCTGAGGGCAGCAAGCGATTCCTATGCTTGTGGAAAACTCGCAGGATGTCATGTTCTGCCGGAACATAGACTGAAAAGATTCCCTGATCTTTTCCGCCCTGCTCTTCAAGATATCTACCCTGCGGATATCCTTCATAAAAATCAGAAATTCGTCGCCGCCGATCCTGGAAATAACATCTTCTTTCCTGAGCACTCTCGTGAGAACCGATGATATCTCCTGAAGCACGGCATCCCCGAACATATGTCCGTACCGGTCATTGATCAGTTTAAAATCGTCCACATCAATAAGCATCATGGCTGCCATTTCTTTTGGATCTCTTCTTTCCAGATAGTATTCAATCTCTTTTCTGGCAGTTTTTCGGTTGTAGAGTCCGGTCAGTTCATCTCTGGACGCCTTTTCTTCCAATGCCTGTGAAGCTCTCTTTTCATCGTCAATATCTGCCATGATCCCCACGGCTTTAAACGGTTTTCCAGCCCGGTCGAACTGAGCCGTAGCTTTTACTTTGTACCAGCGGTAGCAGCCGTCCCTGTCCGCGAGGCGGAACTCAGCCTGCCCATACGGCATGCTGCCTCCCATATCACGGAGCAGTTCTTCCACAACTTCCAGATCTTCAGGATGAATATGGGACTGTGTCAGCAGTCTCTCACTGGCTTCCTCCATGACCGGAATATATCCGAACTTCTTCTCCCAGTTGGAAGAGTACAGCATTTTATCCTTCTTCATATCCCATTCAAAAATGACATCATTGGACTGTTCCATGATGATTCTGTGTCTTTCAAGAGTCAGCCTCAGTTCCTCCTGAGCCTGTTTGGACTGAGTGATATTGATCAGTGTCCGGAAGATATGTTCCTTTCCGTCCGTTCCTGTCACCAGATTTCCCTTATCCAAAACCCATATGATCTGCCCGTCCCTTGCCACAACGCGGTACTCCAGTTCAATAACATTCCCCGAACTCAGCTGTTTTTTCGTCTGAGCCAGGACTTCCTCCCGGTCAGGCGGGTAAATGACCTCAAGATAATGTCCGCGGAATTTTTCTTTGATTTCCCAGGCCTCATAGCCGAGCAGATTTTCCAGCCCTTCATTGATCTGAAGCATCGTAAAATATTTATCGTTTAAGCACTGCTGGATACCCCCGAGAAGGTTTCCTGCTCCCCCTGTGCCCGGAATCCTGGAAGTTCCGGGCTGCTTTAATTCTCCTGCTTCTTTCAACTCTTTCCAGACCAGCATGATCCTTCTCTGGTAAGGGTGCCCGTCGGAGATTCTGAGAATCGTACATTCACACCAGCCGTATGTTTTCAGGTGCCTGTCGTAAATGCGGAATTTCCGGCTTATTTTCATCAAACCGTCATCGAGAAACTGTTCCAGATCCGGTCCCAGAAAATGAAGCATACTTTCCCGGTCCTCCGGGTGTGCAGATTTTTCCGCAAAATTTTTCAGGACATCCTCAAACCGGTCTCCGGATTTTAATGCTGAGAAGTTACTGCTGGCCGCATATACAAGATGGTGAATGCCTGTTCCAAGATCCACTTCCATAACTGTAGAGTCTGCATATCTCAGAAGAGTAAAATATTTTGCCTGCCCCATCTGAAGGGTGTCTATCGCTTTCCTGTGATGGGTTTTTTCCGATATATCCAGATCCGGAGACTCCCCTTTTGGCACGCTCCTGTCCGCATATATTTCTGAATATTCTGCAAATATGTCTTTTACATTTTTAAAAGATTCCAATAATTTCGGAGAAAAAGTCCCGCACTCGCCGTTCAGGATCATCGTAAATGCCTTCTCCGGAGCGATAGCTTTTTTATAGACCCTGTCAGTGGTCAGGGCATCGTAGCAGTCTGCAATCCCCACGACCTGGGCATAGATCGGGATGCTGTCCCCTTTCAGACCGTCCGGATACCCCCTGCCGTCCCACCGTTCATGGTGGTATCTGCATATATTATACGCATATTTAAGGTATTGTCTGTCACTCATCCGGTCCAGACCTGCAAGAATCTCACATCCTTTGACCGAATGGGTCTTCATGATCTCAAATTCTTCTTTTGTGAGTCGGCCCGGCTTGTTTAAGATTGCATCGGGGATTGCGATCTTGCCGATATCGTGCATGGATGAGGCGCTGACGATCATCTGGATCTCGGAATTTTCCAGACCGTATTCCGGGTAACTCAATGCCACATCATGAAGCAGTGCTTTTGTAAAAATCCTGATCCGCCGGATATGCTGTCCCGTCTCTGCGCTGCGGTATTCGATTATGGACGAGAGGGCATCGATCATGGCAGAGTTGGACTCCCTGAGCCTTGCCGCCTGTTCCTCGATGAGTTCTTCCTGGTTCAGCCGGTGCTGATTCAGCTCAACAATATTCTGGACGCGCCGTTTCACCACATAGGGTTCAAAGGGTTTCATAATGATCTCGGAAGCCCCCATGTCAAAAACCTGCATCTCATTCTGGACTGAATCTTCTGCTGTGATGACGATCACAGGAAATTCAGAGATCATGCCGCTTTGCCCGATCTCCTTCAATACTTGAAACCCGTCTTTTACAGGCATGACCAGATCCAGCAGCACCGCGGCGATCCGTCCGTGGTACTGTTCCAGAAGGACGAGAGCCTGCTGTCCGTTTTCAGCCTCAAGAAGATTATAATCTGCTTCAAACACTCCGCGGAGGATGACACGGTTTATCTCCATATCATCAACGATTAAAATAGTGTCTCTTCCTGTCATCACATTTCCCCCGATATTAAACTTCAAAAACTTCCCATCTATAATTTCCAAAATAAACTATATTAATAAGTATAACACAAATCAAGAAGAGAAACGCAAAAAAACAGCCGGATAAACCAGCTGTTTTCATACGATATTTTCCACTCTGCAATCGTTTTTTTCTTCATCTGCTTTCTCTGACAGATACTGCGTTAAATTCACTTGACAATACCTGTTAAGTTTTTATTTATCCAGTACAGTGTGCAAAAAACGATCGCAGATGGCATCTTTGGTTTCTAAGCAGCTTCCTCCGGCATACATTACCTCCATTTTCTGCATGATTGGAGTGAGGCATTCTAAGAGCCGAACGGAAATCATGCAGAAAATGTCACACATAGATAATCGTCACTCCCCCAAAGCTGATTCTTCCGGTCAGTCTGATCCGTATCGTACCGTCGCCGTGGTTCCTGTTTTTCTCATCCACAGCCCCGAAGACAGCACTGGCCTGATTGATCACCGTCCACTCTTTCGGCAGGAAAAGTTCCATCCCGGCAAACGATACGTCCACATTGATTTCAGCATCTCCACCCTCTACTTCTGCGTTGTCGAAGTAAGCCTTGATCTCCCCGAAGCTTACGTCAAACTGTGCATATTTGAAATGATCAGAATTTACATATTTGACGGTAGAACCGAATGTAGTTCTGTGGCAGACAGCAGTTCCGTCCTCCTCGTCAATGACTGACTCAAACGGCTCATCTCTGTGCCATTCCTTCCATCTCTTTTTCCTGGAAGGAAACAGCAGATGACACCCGATGCTTCCCAGGAGTGCAGCTCCTAATACCGGCCATGGCGTGACAGCGGTGATTCCCAGCGGCCCTGCATAAATGATGCAGAGAAATGCAATGGAAAACAGGATTCCCGTATACTCCAGATGCATCAGGCTTTTGATCAGCATAGCCGCAAAAAATATCGTTAGCATCAGGCTGAATACACTGACTTCTCTCAAGTATCCCAGTCTTCCAAAAATAATAAACACCGCTCCAAAGATAAAAAACAATCCCCAGAAAATCTTTTCTTTCTTCATCTCCCGATCCTCTTTTCTTCTAATTTTTGTTTCAGCGGTTTCAGATAAAGTCTCGACACATACAGCTGTTTATGGGTATGTTCAAACTGTATGATGCCGGAAGCCGATATCCCCCTGCTGATGGAATAGATCCTGTTGGTGTTGACAACGGCCGACTTTGAGATCCTCATGAAGGACCCCGGAAGCATCTCTTCCAGTTCATACAGCCGGTACCTGGTCTCGTAGATATCATCCGCCGTGTGCACGTTGATGGTGTTTCCGTCTGTCTCAAAAAACAGAACCTTGGACAAGGGAAAATAGTACTCCTGCTCTCCCTTGGAAAACACGGCCGTCTGTGTCCCGGATGCTGCCTCCGAGACCGCTTTCTGCACTTCCTGGACGATGTCATTTAAACCGGCACACCGGATGATGACCTCTTCTTCCATTAAATTTTCATCAATCTCAATTCGTATCTTCATCTTTTCATCTCCACGCCTTTATTATAGCAGAGCCCGTGAGACTGTAAATGAAAAACAGCCAAGTGGTAAAAAACAGAGGGTAAGTGACACATTCCTCTGTATATATGGTATAATAGCTGCAATCAGAATGGAGGTATCATACTATGTCCAAAAAAATTTTTTTCTTTGATATCGACGGGACCCTTGCGGATCAGGAAGACATCCTTCCCTCGAATCAGAAAGCCCTTCGGGAACTGAGGTTAAAAGGACACACGGTCATGATCGCATCAGGAAGGCCCGCCGGCTATATCAGGCGTATGTTTTCCGGGCTGTCCGACGGATTTATCGCCGCAAACGGCAGACGCATAGAGCACGAGGGAAACGTCCTGCTGGACAACAGCTTCACCGTCGCAGAACTGAAAGAAATCATTAAGCTGTGCAGGGTTTCCCAGTGCTCTTACTGTCTCCTCGGAGACGGCGTCGTATACCACGGCAATCCGCTGTATCTGTACGGACATACGAGACCATACGAATCCATCGATGTAATTCATGTAGATAGCTGGGACATCCGGGATGTCAGGGCCTATGCATTTGATATCATCTACAAAGATGCGGCACATCTAAAGACAATCAAGCAGAATTTTGACGGCAAATATATCATTAACGACCACTTTGACGGCTCCGCCGATGTCTCCAGTGTATCCTTCAACAAAGGACATGCTGTTGCCTATACGACCAGTGCCCTCGGCTTTTCACAGGATGACAGCTATGCATTCGGAGACGGAGACAATGACGTTCACATGTTTGAGGCCGCCGGTACGGCAGTTGCCATGGAAAACGCAACCCGGGCAGCGAAAAAAGCCGCAGATTACGTCACCCGCCATTATAAAGAGGATGGAATTTTCCATGCCCTGAAACACTTAAAAGTAATCAGCTGTCTGCTTTAATACAAAAAGAAAAAACACCAGACCTGCGAAACTACAGTCTGGTGATTTTTTTATGTGGAAAATTGTGAGTGGTAAAGCTGTTCGTAGTATCCCTTTTTTTCAAGCAGTTCCGTGTGCGTGCCGGTCTCCACGATCCGGCCTTCTTTCAGCACGAGGATCAGATCTGCATTTTTTATCGTCGACAGCCTGTGGGCAATGACAAAGCTGGTCCTTCCGGACAGCAGCTTATGCATGGCTTCCTGAAGTATCTTTTCAAGCCTTGTATCCACGGAAGATGTGGCTTCATCCAGAATCAAAATTTTCGGGTCCTTTAACACCGCCCTTGCAATCGTAAGAAGCTGTTTTTCACCCTGGGAAATATTGCTTCCTTCCTCGTCGATCTCCATATCATAACCTTTCGGCAGCGTCCGGATAAAGTGATGAACATTTACCGTCTTGGCCGCGTCGATCACCTCATCCTTTCTGGCATCCAGCCTTCCATACCGGATGTTTTCATAAATCGTTCCGGAAAACAGCCATGTGTCCTGAAGGACCATGCCGAACATGCTTCTTAAGTCTTCTCTTTTCATGGACTTGATATCCACCCCGTCAATCAGGATTCTTCCGCTGTCTGTGTCATAAAAACGCAGCAGCAGGTTAATGATCGTTGTTTTCCCGGCCCCTGTAGGACCTACGATGGCGACCATCTGGCCGCTTTTTATATGAATATCCAAATCCTTTATGACCGGTTTGTCTCCGTATCCAAAGGCCACATGCTCGAATGAAACCTCTCCTCTTACATCCAAGATGCGTGTTCCCGGTTTTGGATCTGGAATCTCCTCAGGTTCATCGAGGATCTCGAAAATTCTTTTCATCCCTGCAAATGCTGCCTGTATCTGTGCTGAAAGCTGGGCCACCTGTGAGAGGGGTTCATTGCACTGCCAGATATATCGGATGAAAGCCTGGAGATTGCCCACGGTCAGCATCCCCTGTATGACAAAGACAGTCCCGGACACCGCCACGCCTCCGATACACAGATATACAGACAGAGAAATCAGCGGACTCATCATGGAAGAGACAAACTGTGCTTTCAGAGCATGCTTCTGGAGTCTTCCGTTGATCTCTTTAAACCGTTCCTGGGAAGACTGCTGCCTTCCGAACAGCAGGATCTCATTGTATCCCGTATATAGCTCCGTGATCGTCCCGTTCAGTTCTCCCAGAGAATCCTGCTGCGCCTTGAAGTGCTTCTGGCTTTTCCTTACCACAGCCACACTGATCAGAATACTGACAGGAATGATCAGCACGACCAGCCATGCCATCACCGGCTGGATGGTAAACACCATCACAAGGACCAGGATGAGCGTCAGGACGCCGCTGATAACCTGGGTAAAGCTCTGCTGCAAACCGTTGGATACCGAATCGATATCATTTGTCACCCGGCTTAACGTATCCCCAAAGCTGTGGGTATCGAAATATTTCACCGGCAGCCTTCGGATCTTATCCTGCACCGCATTTCTCATATCATGCATGGCGCTCTGGATGGAATTGGTCAGCAGAAACATACTGATGACCTGGGATGCCATCTTTATGATATAGATTACCGCCAGTACAGCAAGAATTTTCACGATCACATCAAACTGTACTCCCGCACCGGGTACTTTTCCTGCAATCTGCGCTGCGTCTTTGGCCAGCTGGGTGGTGATCATTCCCTCGATCCTTGGCGCCGAGGTCATGGCGGCCACGCTTAAAACCGTCATCACAACCGCTCCGATGAATCCCCATTTATAAGGAGCGATAAACGGCCTGAGTCTGCTGATCACCGCACCTGCCTGTTTTATTTTCTTAATCATGGGCCAGTTCCTCCTTATCCAGCTGGGATGCGGCGATCTCCTGATAAATCCTGCAGCTTTCCAGCAGTTCTTTATGAGTTCCGGCTCCCACGACCCGGCCCTCATTGAGCACCATGATCTTATCTGCATCCATGATGCTGGTGATTCTCTGGGCTACGACCATCATGACCGCGTCCTTCAAAACCTTTTTCAGTTCTTTTCTGAGCTTTGCATCGGTCTTAAAATCAAGAGCAGAGAAAGAATCGTCAAAAATATAGACTTCCGGCTTTCTCACAAGTGCCCGCGCGATGGAAAGCCTCTGCCTCTGTCCGCCGGATACATTGGTTGCATTTTCCGTGATCTGCACGTCAAACCCGCCTTTTTCCATGATAAAATCATATGCCTGGGCGGTTTTTGCCGCCTCCTCCATTTCTTTCAAAGAGGCATCTTCTTTTCCAAACTTGAGATTATCAGCGATGCTTCCGGAGAAAAGCATAGCCTTCTGCGGTATAAAACCGATAGAATTTCTCAGAGACTTAAGATCGATCTCCCTGATGTCCTTCCCATTGACCAGAATCCTTCCGCCGGACACATCATAAGCCCTGGGTACGAGATTGATCAGAGTGCTTTTTCCGGAACCCGTGCTGCCAATAAATGCAATCGTCTCTCCCTTTTTCACAGTGAAGGACACGTCGGTGAGCACTGCTTCCTCCCCGTCCGGGTATGCGAAGGTCACATGGTCAAACGTGATCTCATCAATGCGGATAGGGCTGCCTCCTTCTCCCGAAGCATTTTCAACTGCCGGCACAGCGTCGAAGATTTTTGTAATCCTCCTGGCGCTGACCGCCGCTTTCGGATACATCATGAAAACCAGACAGAACAGCATAATAGAGAACATCACATGGAACAGATAATCCATGAAGGCTACCAGCTGTCCAATGTTCAGCCCTCCCTGCTCTATCATAATGCTGGAAATCCAGTAAATGAGCATGCCGGCTAAATTCATAAGAAAATAAAAGGCCGGCTGAGTGACAGACATCAGTTTAAACAGCTTTTTGGAATATCCCATATAGGCACTGTTTGCTTCATCAAAGCGCTTCTTTTCATGCCGGTCGTTGGTAAACGCCCGGATGACCCGGATACCGCTGATATTTTCCTTGGAAATGCGGTTGATCCATTCCAGCGAAGACTGCTGGCGCTCACTTAAAAGTTCAGAGCGTTTTGCCACAATGATCACACCTACGACGATAAAGGGAACCGTCCCCAGGATCACCATGGAAAGACTCAGAGAAGCTTTCAGCACAAGCACGATGCTGCCAACAGTCATTACCGGGGTCATCAGCGCGGTGCGGAACAGAATATTCAAAAACATCTGAATCTGAAAAGCGTCGTTGGTCGTCCTCGTAATCAGGGATGCCGTCCCGAATTCTTTGAATTCCCTGTGTGAAAATTCCTGCGTTTTTTCAAACATGTCATTTCGGATGTCCCGCGTAATCGAAGTGGACAGATAGGCACAGCAGTAGCCCAGCAGGATCGTCCCAGCAGTTCCGAGCAGAGAGATCAGGAGGATCACTCCTCCCATCTCAAAAATAAAAGCCGTGTCCTTTTCCGATACGCCCCGGTCGATCATCCACGCTACGATGGTCGGTATCCCCAGCTCCACGAGAGCAAAGCCGAATACCGAAAAAACATTCAGCGCAAACATTTTTTTATAATGTTTCAAGTAAGATAAAATTAGTTTCATTTTGTCATTTCCTCGTTCATTCCCCCATCTTCATTCTTGACGGGATTTACGTGTACCATACAATGTTTCACCGGCGCAAACTTCTCCTCAATTTTCAAGTGGACTTTTTCCGCCGTGTCGTGGGCCTTTCTGAGCGGAAGATTCCCGTCCATACAGATTTCCACATCCACATATACCCTGGCTCCGAATTTTCTCGTCCGGATATCATCAATCCCCCTGACTCCCTTCTGGTCAAGGATCACGCTTCTCATCTGTTCCACCGTCTCCCTGCTACACGACTCATCGATCATTTTGCGCACGGCATCTGCGAAAATGTCGTAGGACGCTTTTACGATAAAAATGCAGATCACTACACTCGCCAGGGGGTCCAGAATGGGAAATCCCATCCTGGCTCCCAGTACACCGACAAAGCTGCCGACGGAAGACAGTGCGTCAGAGCGGTGGTGCCACGCATCCGCCATCAGCGCAGCAGAATCAATTTTCCTGGCCGCATTCCTCGTATACCAGTACATTCCCTCTTTGACGGCTATGGAGATCAGGGCGGCCGCCATGGCCAGAGCTCCGGGAATCACAAGTTTTCCCTGATCCCCCGCAAAAATCTTCTGAAGTCCGGCCGCTCCTATGAAAAGCCCTGTGATGCACAGCACTGCTCCCAGTAGGACCGCCGCCACACATTCCATCCGTTCGTGGCCGTACTGATGTTTTTCATCTGCTTCCCTGGAAGCCAGAACAACCCCCGCCATGACAATGACCGTGCTGAACACGTCGGATGCAGAGTGGGCCGCATCCGAGATCATGGCTCCGGATCTTGCCGCAATGCCGGCAAATAACTTAAATGCCGACAATATCAGGTTTACAAGAATACTGTTGACAGACACTTTCATGGCTATCCGTTCTTTTCTTTGCTGTCTCACCGGTCCCTACACCCTTCAAATCTGAGTACTTATAGAATATGCATATTCCCTGAAAATGTACGATAAAGATTCACCGTCTGTCCGGGTGTGCATATTATAAAAACAACTGAAACAGCAAAGGATGTTTTATATGACATTTTGTGATTCTTACCATCCGGCGGTCACAGACCCCCATCCCTACCCACCTGTAAAAGCAGCCCGGCGGAATCCCCGGTATGCGGAAATGATACTGCCAGCACTGAGAGCCCAGTCCAGCGAACTGACGGCTGTCACCACATATATTTATCAAAACTGGATCTTCTTTAAAAAGTATTCCTCACTGGCCGATACTCTGATGAAAATAGCAAAGGTGGAAATGCACCACATGCAGATGCTCGGCACACTGGTCTCCCTTCTGGGCGGCGATCCGAGATTTGCCGAAGACCCCTGCCAGTGCTGGAGCGGAGATGCCCCTGATTATACAAAGGATCTTCACCAGGCACTGAAAAGCAACATGGAAGCAGAAGAGGCTGCCGCCAGCTTTTATCTGGAGACTGCCTCTAAAATACAGGACCCGTTTGTCTGTGCTGTGCTGAACCGGATCGCCATGGATGAAAAAGTCCATGTTCAGATCTTCCGTCATTATCTGGGTGCTTCTGGCTGCTGACATTTTTCGTTACAGCTTCAGCACCTCCAGGTCTTCGGGCACATAGACATTCCCTGAGTACAGCAGTTTGACCTCTTTTGTATACTGCTTCTTCCGATTCTTTAAATCGGTATCCTCCGTATGGTAAAGCACCAGATTTCTGACTTTAAGTTTTTCGGCCAGATTCCCGGCGTCCAGCGCCGTGCTGTGGTGCTTTTCATATGGATGGAAAATATCCCTCATACCGTACAGACAAAAGGCTTCGCAGAGCATCCAGTCTGCTCCTTCCACATAGGGCTTACATAAGCTGTTGTACGGTTCGTCACCAAGACATACCAGTGAAATGTCTTTCTCCAAATCCGCTCGAAATCCAAATTGCTTCGCCTTTGTGGAATGTATATCAAAAAAACGGACATGCATATCTGAGATCTGTATCCCTTCTCCGTCTTTTACTTCCTGTATTCGTATTTTACTGCCCAGAAACTTTAAGAATTTTCCGGCCAGCGTCAGTTCGCATATCTCCCTGAGAACCTTCGCCGCCTCATCGTGGCAGTAGATCGTAAAACGTCCGTGATAGGTTTCGGCGAGCATCATAGCAGCGGCTTTCCTTATGATCCACACGGCACCGAGAATGTGGTCTGTGTGGGCATGGGTTAAAAACATATGGCGGATCTGTTCAAATGGGATCTGTGCTTTTTCCAATTGTGAAAGGATCCCATTTCCTCCCCCCGCATCCACAAGAAAATATTCTTCCTCATTCCGGAGAGCAAAGCATGTATTATAGCACTTGGTAACCATCGCATTTCCGGTTCCAAGCATAATCAGTTCCGGCTTCATAAAATCAACTCATTCCTTTTTCGTTCACTGCACTCTTTTTTCAGTTTCACAGATGCTGCCATGAGCACCGGTCTGCTGACTTTCCTCGCGTGTTCCGGACAGACGGCGATGCACCGCATACAGGAGATACATGTTTCCTTCAGTGTCTCTTCCGGATGCTCTGCGGGTATGGCGCCGACCGGACAGAGACGGGCACACAGACCGCACTTCTTACACTGTTTTCCGGCAGAAGGCTTCATGGGAACTCCATTGTACTCCCGGTACGGCCGGTTTCCTTTCACGGAAAGTTCTGTCATGCCTTCGATATCTTCTGTCTGCTGTATCTTTTCCCGGATTTTCACAGCAAAATCCGTGAGTTCACTCTGATCCCGGCTGTCGGGCCTTCCTTCTGCATACTGGCGCATAATGGAATGTTCCGCCGCCGCAGCCACGGCTGCCGCAGGAACAAATCCCTGCTCCTCTGCCAGGTCTTTCATCTCAAGAAGAGTGTCGTCATAATCCCGGTTCCCGAATGCGGTCAGAAGGATGATCGGTGTCTTTTGTCCCTTTAAATTCCGAAACCGTTCTGCAGCCGGAGCCGGCACTCTTCCCCCGTAGGACGGGACTCCAAAAACTATCAGGTCCTGTGCGCCAAATTCGTGTATTTTCCTTTCCTTTGGTATCCTGGAAAGATCAATCTCCTGATGCGTTTCTTCCCATGCTTCACCAATCAGTCTGACAATGCGTTCCGTGCTGTATGTAGGGCTGAAAAATACTTCCGTCACTTTTGATATTTCCATACTCAAAACCTCCTGACTTCGCTTTCTGCCATTATAACAGAAAACTTTATCGTCTGGTAGCTTTATCGGTTCCTTTTCTGGTAATCCAAAACTCTCTCTTTATCTGCTGTTCTGATCTGATTCCCAATATAACGCACCCTGCCGTCCCCAAATTTTTTCAGAGTTACTTTATGGCGGAACAGGCAGTCCGTCCCCTTTTGTTTTAAAACAGCATCCACGGTGAGAACGATCCTTCCATCTCTTTTATGCTCTGCCCCAATCACCTCAGGAACCGGCATACTTTGAGGAATTAAATTTCCGCACCTTAAAGGCTCCCACAGATAACGTGTTCCGTCTTCGCTTCTGTCTGCCCGGACACGGATCTGTCTCTTTGAAAACGGAAGATATTTTTGCAACAGAAGTTCAAATTCTTCAGATGGAATCCCTTTTGTCCCGTTGTCCCCGTCAAAATGTCTGCCGGTCTCTATGCGGTACAGATACTCATAGAGATCATTTACATAAAGTTTTCTCGGCTTATTTTCATTCCAGTCGGTAAGAAACAGATTGTTTCCTCTGTAACCCACCGGTTCAATATATTTCCTGCAAAATCTGCGGTATTCTTTTTTAAGAGGGCGGATGCGGATCATGCTGTGGGTATCCATCTCCTCATTTTCTGTATGTTTGGTCTCCCAGATCAGCCATCCTTTCTTCGTCACACTCCAGGAGGATGCTTCCTCTTTTTTTACATAGGATACTGCCGGATTCCCCTGTTTGTTCCAGTCCAGATAAGCGTCTGTGAATTCCGCTTTGTTTCCTATCGGCTTCAGTTCATATCTGTGGATTCCCCCTGATCTGGTGACACAGAAAAATACGGCGGAAGTCTTCCCACCCTTTTCGGCTTTCCGCAAAGCTTTCTCTACTGTCCGTCCATTCTGCATATCACAGTCATTTTCCATACACGCGGCAGCATATCCGCATGTTCCGAGCCGCTGAACAATTCTGTGGATCTCCCTTTTGTCCAGCACCGGATTCATGCCTTTCCCTTTTTGTGCAGATGCATAAATCGTCTGATAGCAGTCTGCTGCCGCAAAAAGTTCTTTTTTGATCTTTTCTGTTCTTCCTTTCGGATTCTTATTCGTTTCTGTGGCGCAGGCAGAAAGACAGAAAAGGCATCCCAGCACTGGGATCAAAATTTTTATGATTCTCATAGTCATTTATCTCCTTTTTTAAATCTTACATCTGTAAGAATTAATTGTCAAGTATAGCTGTCTATGACAAAAGCCATATTAAAAAGTAAATATGATATTTAGAAAGGACGGTACAAATTATGGATGCGATTGTTTATCACGGAGTGAAAGATGTGGGAGTGGAAAAGGTTCCGGACCCAAGGATTGAAAGGGAGGATGATATCATCGTAAAAGTGACTTCCACGGCCATCTGCGGCTCCGATCTCCATCTGATCCACGGCCGGGTTCCTGCCCTGAATCCGGGATTTATTCTCGGACATGAGACCATGGGAATCGTTGCAGAAACCGGAAAAGCCGTAACCAATGTAAAGAAAGGTGACCGGGTCATCGTTCCGTTCCCTGTGGCCTGCGGACACTGCTTCTTCTGCGAACACGGGGAATACAGCCAGTGCGACAACTCTAATCCAAACGGAGGAGCCGGCGGCCTGTTCGGGTACAGTGACGCCTTCGGCGGATATCCGGGAGGGCAGGCACAGTATCTGCGGGTTCCTTACGCCAATGTAGGGCCTGTAAAAGTACCGGAAGAACTTGAAGATGAGCAGGTCTTATTCCTGACTGACATCCTCCCCACCTCCAGATGGGCCGTGGATATCAGCGGCATGAAACCGGGTGACACCGTCGTGGTCTTAGGCTGCGGCCCTGTCGGCCTTTTGACAGTCAAATGGGCCTTTTTGCTGGGTGCAGAACGTGTCATTGCCGTGGACAGCGTAGACTACAGGCTGCGGCATGCGGCATCCTACGGCGCCGAGGTCATGAATCTTAAGGACTATGATAACACCGGTATGGAACTCAAAGAAAAAACCCACGGCGGCGCCGATGTTGTCATCGACTGCGTGGGTATGGACGGGAAAATGTCAGTCGTAGAAAAAGTGGAATCCGCCCTGAAACTCCAGGCCGGCTCCAAGTCTGCCATCGAGATCTCCTCCGAAGCGGTGAGAAAATGCGGCACCGTGGCAATGATCGGTGTCTACGGCGGAAGATATAATCTGTTCCCTCTGGGCAACTTTTTTGACCGGAATATCACATTGAGAATGGGTCAGTGTCCTGCCCAGAGGTATGTGGACCCAATTCTTTCACAGATCGCGGACGGTTCCTTTGACGCCACGGATATCATCACCCACCGCCTTCCTCTGAGCAAAGGAAAACACGCCTATAAGATCTTCGATGAAAAAGAGGATGAGTGCATCAAGGTCATCTTAAAACCTTAACTCTTATCTCCCTCATGGTAAACAATCTGCCCATTGATGATTATATAAAGAGTCTTGGTAAGGGTATTCACCGGATTGTCAGAAAAAACTGCGATATCCGCATCTTTACCCGGCTTCAGGCTTCCGACCCGGTCATCCACACGGCAGATCTTAGCGGCATTGATGGTCACCGCCTTCAGTGCCCCTTCCATGGACATGCCCTGTTTCACGGCCAGTCCTGCGCAGAGAGGCAGATACCGGATCAATGATACCGGATGGTCTGTCATAATAGCCGTCAGGACCCCAGCCTTTTCTAAGATCCCGTTGGTCTTGAAGCTCATATTCTGTACTTCAATCTTGGACCGGGCAGTCAGATCAGGACCGATAATTGCAGGAAATCCGGATTCTGCAATTTCCTCAGCGATCAGATGGCCTTCCGTACAGTGATCCAGGGTCAGGTCAATCTCAAACTCCTTGGCGATCCGGATTGCGGTCAGAATGTCATCTGCCCTGTGGGCATGGGTCTTTAGCGGAATCTTTTTTTCCAGCACGGGAAGCCACGGTTCCATCTGAAAATCTTCTTTTTCCAGTGTTCCCTCCTGTTTCTCTTTCTGGTACTGTTTTGCCTGAAACAGCACTTCCCTCAGGAGTGCAGCCGTTCCCATCCGTGTTCCGGGCATGAGGTCTCTCCCACCGTATTCATTTTTGGGGTTTTCTCCGAAAGCAGCTTTCATTGCCGCAGGATTGAGCACTGCCATTTCATCGACACACCGTCCGTGTGTCTTTAAAAATATGGACTGGCCTCCCACCACATTTGCACTGCCGGGTCCTGTCATCAGTGAAGTGATCCCTGCGATAATCGCATCGTGAAACGCAGGGTCCATCGGATTTACTCCGTCCACAGCCCTCACGGCAGGAGTTATAGGATCTGTGGCTTCGTTGCAGTCATCTCCTGCCGTACCTCTTTTCTCCTCCATAATTCCCACATGGCAGTGGGCATCAATGAGTCCCGGCATGACCCAGGCCCCTTTCACATCGAGGACTTCTTCCCCCTTACCCGGCGACGGTGCCTGCTCCATTTTCCCCAGTTCTTTTATTACCTCACCTTTCGTCTGTACATATCCGTTTTCTATTGTTTTTCCTTCCATAGGAAGGATTTTCCCGTTTATAATCAGCATCGTTTTATTCCTCCTGTAACTAATGTCTCAAGAAGTATTTCCCAAAACAGAATTTTCAAACAGCGGAGCATTTTCCCGGACACATCAATAATTTTTTCTTTTTTTGGCATACTGATTATGATACGAAGTCTTATCAGATATAAAGGAGATTAAGATTATGCCAAAAAAAATCATTGTCATCGGTGCGAATCATGCAGGTACTGCAGCGCTGAATACGATACTCGACAATTATAAGGATGTGGACGTCACCGCCTTTGACGCCAATTCCAATATTAGTTTCTTAGGCTGTGGAATGGCACTCTGGATCGGGGGACAGATTTCCGGGCCTGACGGACTGTTTTATTCCAGCAAAGAAATATTGGAAGGGAAGGGCGCAAAGATCTATATGGAGACCTCGGTCAATTCCGTAGATTTTGACAGCAAGGTCGTCTATACAAAGGATGCTGCCGGCAAAGACTGTGAATACCCTTACGACAAGCTGATCCTTGCCACAGGCTCTACTCCGGTGGGACCTCAGCTGCCAGGCATGAGCCTTGAAAATGTACAGTTTGTAAAGCTCTATCAGAATGCGGCGGAAGTCATCGAAAAGCTTGGAGATACCTCTATAAAGAAAGTCGCTGTCGTCGGAGCCGGATATATCGGTGTGGAACTTGCCGAGGCTTTTCAGAGAAACGGCAGAGAAGTCACTTTAATTGACTGCGCAGACACCTGCCTGTCCGCCTATTATGACGATATGTTCTGCAAACGCATGGAAAAGCAGCTGTCTGACCACGGAATCCATCTGGCATTTGAGGAAAAAGTCGAACGCCTGGAAGGAAACGAAAAAGTCGAGAAGGTGGTCACAGACAAACATACTTATGATGCCGACATGGTCATATTCTGTGTAGGATTCCGCCCCAACACAAAACTCGGAAACGGCCAGCTTAAGCAGTTCCACAACAATGGAGCCTATCTTACGGATCTCATGCAGCAGACCAGCCGCCCGGATGTCTATGCCGTAGGTGACTGTGCCACCGTTTACAACAACGCCATCGAAGACACGGATTATATCGCACTTGCCACCAACGCCGTCCGTTCCGGAATCATCGCCGCCCACAATGCCTGCGGCACAGAGCTGAAATCTCCGGGAGTACAGGGTTCCAATGGAATCAGCATCTGGGGCTTAAACATGGTGAGCACCGGGCTTTCCCTGGAGCGCGCAAAAAAGCTGGGTTTTGACGCCGCAGCCACAGACTATGAGGACTGGCAGAAAGCCGGATTTATGGAGAAGGACAACTATAAAGTCGTAATCCGCATCGTCTACGACAAAAAGACCAGACGCATCCTCGGTGCACAGCTTTGTTCCGACTATGATATCTCCATGGCAATCCACCTGTTTTCTATGGCCATCCAGGAAAAAGTGACCATTGATAAGTTAAAACTGTTTGACCTGTTTTTCCTTCCCCATTTTAATCAGCCGTACAATTATATCACTATGGCCGCACTGAACGCAGAATAGGAGTGATTCATATGCCGGAAGCAAAAAAATCAACCTCTTTCCATGAACTCTATAAAGAATTACTCCAAAAACAAATGAAAAATGAAGATATCAGTGAGGCTGACTATGATCCCCATCAGCTGGACTGCCTCTTAAATCCGGACCAGTATGCCCCGGTCATCCACACCGAATCATGTGAGAGCTGTGCCTATGACAGGGCCTGCAAAAACAGCTGTATTTTTGACGCCATCGAAGAAGTTGACGGAAAGCTGTCCATCGATCCGGATAAATGCAGCGGGTGCGGTGTCTGTATTGAGTCATGCAGGCTTGATAAGCTGGCGGAAAGCAAGGATATCTTCCCAGTGTTAAAAGAAGTGCGCAGTGAAGAAAAAGATGTGTATGCTCTGATCGCCCCTGCTTTCGTGGGCCAATATGAAAATGCTTCCCCAGGACAGCTGAGAAGTGCCCTGAAGGCCGCCGGATTCAAAGGAATGGTGGAAGTAGCGGTCTTTGCAGACATCCTGACTCTGAAAGAGGCTTTGGAATTTGACGAGCATATCAACTCAAACGATGATTTCCAGCTTACCAGCTGCTGCTGTCCGGTCTGGATCGCCATGATCCGCAAAATCTATCATGAACTGATTCCCCATGTGCCGGGAGCGGTCTCCCCGATGATCGCGGCAGGACGGGCAGTAAAGCAGATCCACCCCGATGCAGTCACAGTATTCATCGGCCCGTGCATCGCAAAAAAGAAAGAAGCCAGAGAACCGGATATTGCAGATGCAGTGGACTATGTGCTGACGTTTCAGGAAGTACAGGATATCTTTGACGCGGCCGGGATACAGCCGGAAGAACTTGCCGACAATGACAGGGAACACTCCTCCAGGGCAGGCAGGATCTATGCCCACACCGGCGGCGTCAGCGAAGCCGTAAGGTCTACTGTGGAAAAACTCAGTCCGGGAAGAGACGTCCCGGTCCGCGCACAGCAGGCGGACGGTGTCCCTGCATGCAAAGCCATGATCGAACAAATCCAAAAGGGCGAAACAGACGCCAACTTTTTTGAGGGGATGGCATGCAGAGGCGGATGTGTCGGCGGACCTAAAATTATCATTGATAAAGACAAAGGAAAAAGAAACGTAGAAACATACGGAGAGGAAGCTCCTTATAAGACGCCCCTTGACAATCCGTATGTGATGGAACTTCTCCACCGGCTCGGTTTTAAAAATATGGAGGAGTTTGTAGAAAAGAGCGATATGTTTACCAGAGAATTTGCAAATAGTTAAAAATACAAAGAATATATATTTCCCATTTAAACAAACATCCGTTACAGTAAAAATCAATTCTGTAACGGATGCTTGTTTTCGTTTAATCTAAACTTGTTTCTTTCCATTCATTCCTGAGATCTTCTACCAGATACTCATCGCTGCGGCAGTGCATATCAGAAATTCCTGATTTAAACGTTCTATAGCGGAATATTTATCGATTAGGCCAGGAATCCAAAGTATACAATTACCACAATACCAAGCAGAATCCGATAAACTCCAAAAACTTTGAAGTCATGTTTTCGGATATAACTTAACAGCAGACGGATTGCCAGGATGGACACTAAGAAAGAAACCAAGGTTCCCACAGTCAGGAGAATCCATTCACTGCCTGAAAACATTCCTACCTTCAGAAAATATTTGATCAGTTTCAATCCGCTGGCTCCGGCCATAACCGGCACTGCCAGGAAAAAAGAAAACTCACTGGCGACATAGCGGGAACAGCCCAGCAAAACGGCTCCCAGAATCGTTGCACCGCTCCTGGATGTCCCCGGAATAGCCGCAAGCACCTGAAAACATCCGATGAAAAACGCCGCTTTATATGTCAGATCCTCCAGTGACCGCATAGACGGACGCCTGTTTCTGCTCTCAATGACAATAAAGGCAATCCCGTACAAGATCAAAGTTGCCGCTATGACATAAACGCCGGAAAGATAATCTTCCAGTACCATATCCAGCGGAAGTCCCACGATGATGATCGGTATGCATCCTACAATGACCTTTTTCCAGAGGTTATATGTATCCCGTTTTTCCCTTCTGCTCTTGCGCGGAGAAAATGGATTCAGTTTGTGAAAAAATAAAACCAGCACTGCCAAAATAGAGCCGAACTGGATCACTACTTTGAATACTTCAAAAAACTCCGGGCTTGATGCCATCGGCCAAATATTGTCAAACAAAATGAGATGGCCCGTACTGCTGATCGGAAGCCACTCTGTGATTCCCTGAATAATACCGAGAACAATCGACTTTACGATTTCTATTACATTCATAATTAATCTCCCTTACATGTTTTGTCTATTATATTTCACATCAGGGAGAATTTCAACTTATAATATCGTCATTGATTGATATCATCAAAAAAATCTTTCAGATCTTTTCTCACTTCCGGTGACAGATCCTTCTTTTTTATTCCTTCCACCGCCCCTTCAAGTCCCCAGAGCAGATGGAGGCAGGCAGACTCGTCAAAAGCTCTTATCTTCAGCCACGCTTCTTTACTTCCGGCCTTAATCAGCTGCTCTTTCGTATAGATTCCCGCCTGGTTCAGCTGATCCTCTGTTTTTGCCCCGATGTTCTCAAGATCTTTCAGTTCTCCCATAATAACTCCTTCCCGGCTCACACTCCTCATAGGTATGCAGTGCCGAGCACGATGATTCCTAAAATAATTTCAAAGATAACTTTTCCGATCATATTGCGATCCGTAATATAAAGATAGGGCTCGTTTTCGCAGATAAAAACAGGATAAGGCTTTCCTGCCTCATAATTCTTTGATATTTCAGGAGGAATGTTTTCGCCGCTCTCATTTTTATAGACAACTCCCCCGTATGTATATTCAAAAGTAGGTGTGACGCTTCTGTTTCTTCCCGTGCCTGATATCTTACTCTCTACAAACCTTCCATAAACCATTGTTTTACATATACGGATTTTTATGAGATCAAAAACACCCAGAGAAATACTGAAAAGTCCAACGCAGCTCCAAAAAGCGATCCTCAAAAGTACCGAATTTTCTGTATAGACTGCATAGAATCCCACAATTCCCCCTGCCAATAAAATAAGACCCGAAATTTCTTTTTTAATCCAATAAAATCTTTTCCCTTTAAATCCGGAAGAAAAAAGAAAAAACAGACCTGACAATATATCTGCTGCTAAAAGAATTTTAATTACTGTATCCAATCTTGCTCCTCCTCTCTCATATATTCCAATTATAAATCATTCAGTTCCATTTGAAAATCATGAAAACTAAAAACAAAAACAGTCCCAGAATTCATATAATATCCCGGAACTGTTCTATATCTAATTTCTGCCGCCTTTTAAAGGCGCTCCTGTTAATCGCATATCTCTATTGTATAACTTATTTCTTTTGTTTCCCCTGCCTTCAATGACTGGATTAAATATTTTTTCCTGATATCCTGCACGCCCTGTCCCACGAAATCATTCATGCCATACCACGGTTCAATACAGATATATTCAGCTTTATCAATAGCAGAAGGCATACTCCAGACCGCCGCTGCCGGAAATCCCGGGAAACTTACTTTCAGATGATAGTCTGCCTTGTCACACTCAAGAAGCATGGATGAAATCCCGTCTTCAAAAATGAGCGCATCGTGCCGGAGAAGATCAGGATTTAATGGAAGCTCTCTGATCTGCCTGTCCACCGGATATGTTTCCCTAGTTATCAGCCTGCCCTTTATCCGGTGCGTATTCAGATCCAAGGTCCGGTCAAAGATCAGACGGTAATCTGACAGCTCTGTATCCTCTGCAAACTGAAATCCCGGATGGGCTCCAATAGAATAATACATGGTATTTGTTCCTGCATTCAGAATTTTCCATGTAACCGTAAGTTTTCTGCCTTCCAGCCGATGAGAAACCTGCAGGCAGAAATGATACGGGTAGGATTCATAAGTCTCTTCACTGCTCTGAAGCTCCATGACAATCTCCTCATCTGTTCTGTACACTGGTGTGAAATCCATGTCACGTGCGAAACCGTGCGCCTTCATTTTATAAATCTTTTCTCCCGCCATATAAGTTCCGCCGTAAAATCCTCCGATCGCAGGAAACAGGAGAGGCCCATGCTTCGGCCAGACTGGTCCTGCCTGCCATATATACTCCCGTTTCCTCACTTTATCGTACATTTCACATAATTCACTGCCGTGTTCTTTCACTGAAATCCGGCATATTTCATTTTCTATCTGGTACACTTTGAAGTCCCTCTCTTTCTTTCATACATCTGGATTTTTGTTATGAGATATAGTATAATGAAGCGGCAAAAAACATGAATTTTTTACCATTTTATCGGCTTGCATGCTTTCATCTGGTGAAAATGGACATACTATCTGCAAATATTCCCGTTTTGGAGGATTTGAAATGAATCGAAAATTTATGTCGGTCAAGAACTGTCTTTTGGAAAAAATTAATACAATGGCACCCAATGAAAAGCTGCCTTCTGAACGTGATCTCATAGAAGAATTCGGCTTCTCCCGCCCGACCATTCAAAAGGCACTGTCCGACTTGGAAAATGAAGGTATTATTTACCGCAGGCCAAGACAAGGCTCTTTTGTTTCTGAACGCCGTCTGCACAAATCCCTGGATTCCCTCCAGAGCTTTCCTGAAGACCTGCGGTCCTCAGGCGACGTCCCTTCGACCCGCCTGATCGCTTTTGAAATCATTGAGGCCTCTGAGACTGTGGCACGGAAACTGCATCTGAAAACAGGGGATCCCGTTTATTACCTTGTTCGGCTGCGGCACAAGAATGGAGATCCGATCATTTATGATTATTCTTACTATGCGCCATTTGCCATCCAGGATGCCAGCTGTGAAGTTTTCGTCGACTCCATATACAGCTTCATGGAACAAAGAGGCATGAAGATCTCCATGGCAGAAAAAACTGTGGATGCCATCCTTCCTCCAAAAGAAATAGCCGAAGCACTAAAACTACGCGATGACGAACCTGTTATCAAAATAGAAATGGTTGCCTACCTGTCGGACGGACGGCCGTTTGAGTATACGCTGTCCCATAAGAATCCAAAAAAATATTTGCTTGAAATAAAATCCTACCGCTGATAACGAAAAGGTGCCGGTCAAAAAGACTGGCACCTTTTCGTTATCTGATGGTCACCTCATCTCCAATCCGGCAGTCCGGGTATTCACCTTCCACATGTACAGTGCCGGGAAGGGCCGCTTCTCTGGCCGCATCAAAACGGACTGTACAGTGTCCCAGCTCTGAAAATGTTTTTGATGCCATATCTCCCACAGCAGTGACTGGATAGCTGAATTTCCCGATTGTCAAAATATCCCCGGGACAGATGGAAACTGTTTCCTCCGGCTCTCTTATGAGTACGCTGTAGTCTTCCAGGCCTCCGCCTGCGCACTGCCCAAAAAAAATCAGCATATTTTCATCCCGGAAGTCACATGCCTGCGCTCCGATGCCCAGTATCTTCGCCGTATATTTCATTTTTAATTTTCCCTCCTAAAATACCAGCTGGCCAATGATGACCGCAATGAGGATCTCGACTGGAGCTACCACAAATTTAGAGAACAGCACTGCAGATACTCCCACCTCTACCGTCTCCGGCTCCGCCTCACAAAGTGACATGCCTACCGGAATAAAATCTGCTCCGCAGGGCTGATGGATTGCAAATACAGTAGGAAGCGCCATGGTAAGCGGTACGGCACCCGTGCTGATGAGTCCTCCGATCAGTGCCCCGATCACCTGCGGGATCACCGCTCCCGGTCCAATGATCGGAGAGAGCAGCGGAAATGTGATGATCAGGCCCATTACAATCAGTCCTATAGGAGAAGTTGCCAGTCCTGACAGTGCATTTGCAATAATATTCCCGACCCCGGTACTTGTGATCAGCGTAAATACTGTTGACACAAAAATCAGAAATGGGATAATGGTTTCCAGACAGAGTTTAAACGAAGTTCTTGCAGCCTGTACAACTGTCATTACAAACTTTCCGATCCCTGCAGCAACTGTTGTCATAAATTTAGAAACTGTTTTCATATTTTTCCCCTTCCACACACTCAATCTTCAGCGGTAACATTTTTAACAGTAGAGCCGGACACGTAAATCCCCTCTTTACAAAATGATCCAAATGGTCCGCTTGGCCCGGTAGGATTCAGGTTGATCGTCTTTAAACCCTTTTTCGGAAACATCCCAAGCCGGAGGCTCCCTCCGCAGTTTACAATGACGCATGCAGTTTCGGCATCCGGAACCGGTTTACGGAATCCGTCCACCGCTTCTCCCCCGATGATCCCGGCAATTTTTTCTGCCAGCGGATGAATGCCCACACCTGTCATACATACAACTTTTGTTCTTTTCCCTTCTGCACTGATCTCCAGCGGAGTACCAAATCCCCCGCCTCCTTTTGATACGATAGCTTTTCCCATTTCTGCAACCTCCTGTATAAATGATATCTTTGTCAGACACAGTACTGTACGTTAGTATGCTTCTCCATGTTTTCTTGCTTCCACCTCTTCCCAGTTGATGCCTTCACGCTTGGCAAGTATCCCGTTGACTTTCTCAATCGTAAGTCCAATCATCGAAGAGGTACATAATCCGATCAGGAATGTACATACCGCCAGAACTCCTCCGGCCTGTGCCCCATACATTTTAACAACCCCCTCGTATACCCCCAGCCACACATACATTTCTGCCGGATTTACATGAGGAAACAGACACATCATCGGCGCCATATTGGTACGGTTTGCAACCTCAAAAAAAGCGGCTTTATACTTTTCTTTCAGATAACGGCCGAAGGTAAATACAATGGGGCTTCCGACAAAGAAGTTTCCAAGATACGGAAGAATAGTATATCGGGTAAAAAAGTTTCCTGTCAATTTTTGCGCAAAGTTATCAAAGCGTTCCTCCCCGACCAGACTCACCACCGCATTCAGTACTGTCAGTGCGATCAAAGCCATTGGCAGGATGCCCAGCATATTGTCAAGGAACGTCGTTCCTGCCGCCTTGAAGAATCCTGTCAGACCTTTTGCGACAGCAACAAATGCTGTAATGATGCCCGGAAGCTCAAATGCGGTCTCGTTTGCCGCTGATGCAAGTTGTGTAAGCATATATTTTTCCTCCTTTTGCTTTTGAAGGGGGCAGGCAGCGCCCCCTTACGATTTGTTCTCTGAGTAAATACGTTATGCAGTGCACTTATCAGCAGACTGACCGTCAGAGACGATACTGAAGTCTTTTTTATATTTTGCAACAGCCATATCGACCCATTCTTCGGTGATCGGCTTTGCGTTAATAATGGTATAGCGCAGTCCTTCCCGCTCGGTAAAATCGGCGAGAGTCAGCAGTCCGGTGCGGAGCTGGTCCTCCGTAATCCCCAGACCCTCCAGTGTAACATCGATCCCCAGGCGCTTCAGCATCATCAGCGCTCTCTCGTGCTGGTTATCCTGGAACAGAGACATAAAATAGACGGTCATTCCGATGATCTGACCATGCAGAAACGGTTTTTTGCACACAAATTCCATGTTGTCGAAAAACGCATGTTCACTTGCGCTTTCCCACATCGTGTGATTCATCCTGGCACTGTATTCTGCTACCCACCGGAAAGCCTCACACATGAAATAAATTCCGTCATCATTGACTTCACGGATATTGTCAATATTTTCTGCCAGCATACCGAGCAGGTATTGGGCTCCGTCACAGATTTCCTGTGAAAATTTATGGCTCTTTGTGACCATACTGTTCAGTTTCCAGTCGTAAGAAGCAGTCAGACAGGCCAGCAGGTCGCCCGCCCCTGAAATATTCAGGTATTTCGGCGCTCCTTTAATAATGTCAAAGTCAATATAGATGGCTTCCGGGAAAATACGTCCCATATAAGTTACAACATTATGAACCCTCATGGCAGATTTATAGCAGAATGCGGCATTGACGGACAGGACTGTCGGCACACTGTGGATTTTCCTGCCCAAATGTTCAGCCATCCATTTTCCTGCATCAATTGCCATTCCACCGCCCATTGCAACAACGGTGTCCACTCCTCGGTACTTTTCTACATCTTGTTCCAGAGTGGAGATTTCAACGTCCTTTACTATATAGACTTTATAATCATTTTTTAATTGTTCTTTATATTTTTCAAATACAAATCCGTCAGTTACGACAAGATAATTACTGAGATCAGCTGTCAATCCAGGTAACAGATTTCTTCCATAGACCAGACGGAACTGATCTCCGACATGTGGAAATATCATATTTGCAGTCCTCCTTCTTAGAAGTATTGATTGCAGCGGCTGTATATGGTAGACTTAAATCAGATATTAATTTTGATAGCCGGCAGCTTTGGCAAGCTCTGCATCGATGACGATTGTGGCGTCTCTGTGCATCTTGAGCATAGTTGCCGGTATTTTGCATGTAATCTCATCGTCCGTAAGAAGCGCTTTCATTACCGGCACTTTATTCTCTCCCGTGGCAATGAGTACAATCTTTTCTGCTTTCATAATGTCGCCAATTCCCATTGTGATCGCTTCTTTCGGTACATCATCCGGTGAGTCAAAGAACCTGGAGTTTGCAGCGATCGTGCTCTCATCCAGTTTTTCGATATGTACTCCTGCTGTAAGCTTTTCCCCCGGTTCGTTAAATCCAATATGTCCGCTCACACCGACTCCCAAGAGCTGGAGGTCTACCATCTTATCTTCGTACAATTTTTCATTAAACAATTGAATCTCATCTTCTGCTTTGTTCCTGCCGGACGGCACATAAGTGTTTGCCGCGTCAATTCCTGCCGGCCCGAAGAAGCGGCATGCCATATAGCTGCGGTAGCTCTGCGGGCTGTCCGGGTCCATTCCGATGTATTCATCTAAATTGACAGTCGTGATTCGGGAAAAATCTACCTTTCCTTCTTTATAGGCATCTACCAGAAACGGATAAACCTGTTCTGCTGTTCCCCCGGTTGCAAGACCCAATTTTGATTCTGGTTTTTTCTGAACCTGTGTAATAATTTCGTTTGCCGCGGCCCGGCAGGATTCTTCATAACTTTTTGTCACGATAACCTTCATAATGATGTACTCCTTTTCTATTAGCTTTGATATGTTTCTCGTGGATATGTCCACGATTAGATTATACTGCACATGTCCAGATTTAGCAATACATTTTTGTAATCTTTTTTATATTTATTTTAAACATTCTCTGCATCCTTATGTAATTTGTATAATTTTTCGAATTTTTCTTATATATATACATAATATTTGACCACAAAAATAATTAGTGTTATACTACTCCCGGGAATTAACTTGGTCATATCCAGATGGTCTCCACCGTTTCAAAGCACTGGACCAGTCCACAAATTATTCTCAGCAATACATTCATCAATGGGAGGATTTAAAATGAATCGAAAGTTTATGTCCATCAAGCATTGCCTGTTAAAAAAGATCAGCAGCATGTCGCCGAATGATAAACTCCCCTCTGAACGCGATTTAATAGAAGAGTTTGGGGTTTCACGCCCGACGATTCAAAAGGCTCTTTCTGATCTGGAAAATGAAAGAATTATTTACAGGATACCGAGACAGGGATCTTTTGTCTCCGATCTGCGGCTCCGCAAGTCACTGAACAAACTCAAAAGTTTTGCAGAAGACCTCCGTTCTACGGGAGATACCCCATCTACCCGTCTGATTTCCTTTGAGATCATTGAGGCTTCTGAGACCGTGGCCAGACAGTTGGATATAAAACCAGGTGATCCTGTATATTATCTTATCCGTCTGCGCTTTAAGAATGGAGATCCTATTATTTATGACGATTCATATTTCGCACCGTTTTCTGTTAAGGGGATCACTTGTGATGTACTCGTTGATTCTATCTACCAATTCATCGAATCGCACGGCATGAAAGTTTCTATGTCCAAAGAAACGATCAGTGCCGTACTCCCGCCGGAGGCGATCGCGAAAGCATTGGAGCTTCAGGAAGATGAGCCTGTCATCAAACTTGATATGGTCGCTTACTTGTCAGACGGCCGCCCCTTTGAATATACAATTTCACATAAAAACCCCAAAAAATATCTGCTGGAACTGCACTCTTACCGTTAAAAAACAGGAAGAAAACCCTTATCAGGTCTTTCTTCCTGTTTTTATATCATCAATATCGGTTTATGCGGCATCTGCCTGCTTCTGCTTTTTAAATCCATCTTCCAGATACTCAGCCGCCATACATTTTGCTTTTTCAAGCTGAGACAGCTTTTTCTTTTTTCCCAGATCTTCTATAATTTCACGGTAATTTCTCTCCCTAAGTTCATGATCCTCCCGAAATCCTGAAAACACAAAATTCCCGCTTGTCTTATAACCGCAGATAATATTCCCTTCCTCATCGGTAACCAGTACATAAGCGCGGTTCCCCTTCCAGTGACGGGCGAGCCCTACGCTGGACACCGGGCCCGACTTCCTGATCTTTACAAGCTGTTTATTCAGCCTGTGGATCTGAGGCAGTGCCATCAGCCTGCTCACAACGGCCATCGCCAAAAATAACAGCACAACACCAAACAAATTGTTGTTCATAAAACTTCCTCCTTCTGCTCACAGAGCATTGACTCTTCCCCCAATATGTTTTATGGACATATCCATCCATAACACTTTTTACAGTGTAAATACTGTGTATTTATCGTATCCTCAAAAAAATATACACAAATCAACTTTATGGACATGTCCAGTTCTTGTGTTTATTGTACAGGAATTGAAACTTGATTGCAACTGTTATTATCGTGATAAAATCATCATATTAAAGTCAGTCGTCGCAGGCAGGGGGAATATAGCTGCAGAGCACAACACTCAGATTGAGAAAAAACATAGAACAAGGTGGGCAAGCCCCACACTTCAGCTCCCCAACCCCTCACTCTTTGAGAGGCTTGACAACTTTGCGTACCAGATGCGATTTGACGTAGTCAAATGATTTCCTTACGCATTCTTATAAACGTTGGTTATTACTCTGTTTCTTTATTCCTTTATCTTGGCCCACAATTCAATACAGCAGTCATCCTGCTCAGGTCTGAAATACTTCTGCATCAAAATAGGCTCCGGAATCATTCCTCTCTTTGGAAGCCAGACATCATACAAATACCTGCTTGCTTTATACAAAGCCTCAGAGACAAGAATCTCAAAATTTTCTGCCTCATAACTGCACACGATATACCGGCCCTCTGGCATCGTCCTTTCTTCAGAATCATGATCCTGTTTTCGTTTTTTTGTTCCGACAAAGTAATCAAAATACTCCGGATCACTGCCAGGCGTTAAGATGTCTACATACTCCCTGTTGTGATCTTCAGGCAGCTGTTTCCACAATTCAGTCAGCATATTGATCTTCGGCTCACCCAACTCCTTCACGGATGCTGTCCGGCTCTTTCCTGTAAAAATAACATCCTGCTTCAAATGTTCCTTCCTGATCTCCAGTACCATCTGCTCCACTGCCAGAGGAGCACCCTCCTCGATCAGAGTGTGGTTCAGCATAAGATCGGGCTTTACAAAAGCATCCAGAGTCAGATCACTTTTCCTGTACTCATCCGGCGTAATGCCGTATGTCTCCCGAAATGCCTTTGTCAGGCTGCTGTGGCCTGCAAACCCGCACTCCAGGGCCACGTCGAGAATCGTGCAGCTCCGATCCCTGAGCTTTTCTGCGGATTTTGCAAGGCGTCTTAGTTTCAGATATTCATTTACATTTTTGCGGACCAGACGGTGAAACAGCCTCTGATAATAGTACTTAGACAAATGTGCCTTTGCTGCCAGAACATCTACCGAAATCTCATCTCCATAGTGTTCTTCAATATAATCCAGCGTTTTTTGTATTGCTTCCCAAGCGTACATATTCTTCCTCCTGATTCTTTGTGATATAAGACAAGTCTAAAGGATGTTCAAGTTGTACGCTTGCCGTAGAATGCTCTCTTTTTCAACTTTTTCCTCTCTAAAGGAGGTGTCCTGCCGCCCCGCTGTGCCCGCAGTCGGCCAGCTGTTCATCGGGAAGCGTACACACTCTGCGCTCCTTTTCCACCAGCCGGCTTACAAACTCTGTGGACGGGGCTTTTAAAAGATCTTCGGGTGCGGCATACTGTTCAATCTTTCCGCGGTCCATGACCAGCACTTTTGTTCCAAGCTTCAGCGCTTCCGAGATATCATGGGTCACAAACATGACCGTGATCCCGGTTTTCTCATAGATCTGCCTGAGTTCAGTCTGGAGCTGTCCTCTCGTGATCTCATCCACGGCTCCGAAAGGCTCGTCCATCAGCAGGATGTCCGGCGAGGCAGCCAGGGCCCTTGCAATTCCGACTCTCTGCTGCTGTCCGCCGGAAAGTTCTGAAGGATACCTTTCTCTCATATCTTCCTCCAGCCCCACGATGCCCATCCACTTCTCCACCGCTTTTTTTGTGCGCTCCTTATCCTTTTTGTTGAGCAGGTCAGGAACATAGGAGATATTTTCTTCCACCGTCATATGCGGAAACAAAACGCTTCCCTGGATGGCATAGCCGATATTTCTTCTCAGGCTGATCATATCCATCTCTGAGATATCCCTGCCTTCCACAAAAATACTGCCGCCATCGGGGATTACAAGGCCGTTTACCATTTTCAGAACCGTCGTCTTTCCGCAGCCGGAGGACCCTATCACCGTCACAAATTCACCCCGCTCAACCGTCAGGTCAAAACCTTCTATGACGGTTTTTTCGCCGTATACTTTTTTAATCTGTTTGAATTCAATCGCTTTGCTCATCCGGGCCTCCTTACTTTAACAGTCCTTTGCTTTTGAGAAAATCTTCTGCCGCTTCCTTAGGTTCTTTCTTCTTCGTCTCCACTTCATAATTGATCTTTGCCATCAGCTCATCGGAGAGGATGCCGTTAAGCTTTTGAAATACCGCTTTCAGTTCCGGATGCTCATTCAGCACATCATCCCTGACTACATTTCCGCAGGAATAAGAAGGATAAAAGTTCTTGTCATCTTTCAGGACGACCACATCAGACACACTCAGCTGTCCGTCCGTGGTAAATATATTCATCACATCTATTTTCTTTTGTCCGATCGCTTTATATTTCAGGCCGATATCCATGTCCATCGTATTTTTAAACTTGAACCCGTAGGTCTTGCACAGAGCGTC
Organism: Anaerostipes caccae L1-92; assembly: GCF_014467075.1. NCBI lineage: Bacteria > Bacillati > Bacillota > Clostridia > Lachnospirales > Lachnospiraceae > Anaerostipes > Anaerostipes caccae. The sequence goes on along the minus strand of NZ_AP023027.1, from coordinate 786,568 downwards.
GTAGCCATCTTCCCGCTCGAAGAAATCATACTCCGCTCCAAAAGTCAGCTGACCCGCCGCCCTCTTTAAATCTGAATAAGTCCTTAAGTTATATTTCTCCGCAGTCTCCCGGCGCACAGCCAATCCGTAGGTATTGTTAAATCCGTACATTCCAAGCCACTGCATCCCGCATTTTTCTTCATATCCGGCTTTCAGCTGTCCGAACATATCCTCTGTATAAATGCCGCTCTTTTTCAGTACCATATTCCATCCGGTTCCCGTGTACTCCGGATAAATGTCGAACTCCCCTTTTTCCATGGCCGGCTGGATATTGGAGGTTCCTCCGCCCACACCCTGGGTCAGTTCTGTGTTCAGCCCCGTCTCCTGCTCAATAAGAATACTCAGCATCTCTCCCAGGACATACTGTTCCGTCATCGGTTTGGTTGCAATATGGACAGTATCCTTCTTCTTTTGCCCCCAAAAGGCCCCAGCCGTCAGTGCTGCCGCTATCACAAGAACCAGGATCAATAAAATCCTGTTTGCCTTCCGTGCTTTCCTGTCCCTTACCTTCATTCTTTGTTCCACAAAGCCGAGAATAAAATCCATGGCCAGCGCCAGAAGTGCGATCAGAAGGCTTCCCGCCAGAGTCATCGCCCCATTGTTGGTCGTTATACCGCGGTAGATCGCCACTCCCAGTCCTCCTGCCCCGATAAACGATGCGATACCTGTAAGAGCAATGGTCATTGTGACCATATTTCTGATTCCGGACATGATGACCGGCATGGCAAGCGGAAGTTTAATCTTAAATAAAATCTGCGCCCTTGTGCTGCCCATTCCCTTGGCAGCCTCAAGGATTCCTTCGTCAATGTTGCTCATTCCCGTATGCGTATTTCGCACCATCGGGAGCAGCGCGTATACGGTCAGAGCGATCACCGCAGTGGCATTTCCGATTCCGGAAAATGGGATCAGAAATCCCAGCATGGAGATCGATGGAATCGTATAGAGAAAATTGATCAGTCCAAGAGCCGGTTTTGCATACCTTTGATACTCACTGATCAGGATTCCCACGACACCTCCAAATATAATCGCAATAAAAATAGCAATCAGAGAAATTTCAAGGTGCTCGAAAGCCAAGCCCATGAAAAATCCGCTCCGCTGTGTTAATACGTTCCACATTTGATGCAGCATAGACTATCCATCCTTCCTTTGAATTGCGCCCGCAGGACACTGTTCCTTACAAAGTCCGCAGTGCAGGCAGTGTTCCTGCTGTATTTTATAAGGCTTTCCCTCACTGATGCATTGCTGGGGACATACGTCCCTGCACGTCCCGCAGCCGATGCAGGCTTCTGTGATCAAAAAGCCTTTTTCTTCTTTTTTCATTGTGCCGATAGTGAAACGTTCCCTATAGGTCGGAACTTTCCCCAGATCGAAAAACTCCAGCCAGCCGTCCTCGATGCAGAAAGCCTCCGAGATATAACGGCTTTCCCCCGGATATACATCGTTCATCATCGGGTTTTCCTCAAAGATCCGGTCAATCCACATTTTTTGATCCGAAAGTTTTTTCACCGGGCCGGAGAGCCTCACCATCTGAAATTCTTTATTCATTCCTGTAATGGCTGTATATTCATTTGCCATCAGCTGTCGGTAAAAGTCTTTCCCTCTTTCCGTACAAAAATACAGCTTTTCTCCCTCTGCGATCATGACATCGATGATGCGCACCTGGGGATGTCCTTCTTTATCGACCGTTGCGAAGGCCACATCTTTGATCTCTCTTAATAATTTAATACACTCTTCTGCTGTCATCCCTTTATCCTCCTTTGTGACTGCCCAGATTCTAACCACATGATAATTCCCCGATCTCCAAACGTAAAGTACGCACAAAAAAGTAGGATGGTTACCGCCAGGAAATCCGGTATCTTTCGGATACCATAAAATGCAGAAAGGAGCGGCTAACTCTGATTAACCGCTCCTCACTATTCTTCACTGATAATTTCAGCTTTAAAGACATTGATCGTATCCGCGTCAGGACAACAGAACACCGCCGTTCCTTCCGGCTGACCCGGAATGGTTCCCCCGTATCTTAAAATATCAACATACGGAAACGCCACATGCATAGCCATCGGACAAAGCCGGCCCCTCTCCGTATCAAAATCAAAACTGTCTCCGACCCTGTGTCCCCGGTGACATCCGTGATCCCCTTTTCTTTGGACCAATGTAAGTTTAATCTTCGGACGACTCAAAATTAAGCACCTCCAAATTTTTCTCAATCGGTATTCCCTTAAATTTATCAGCTGTTTCATGGTTAATAGCAATCAGCTGTCTGACCGCAGACATAGCTCTCTGCGCCGCTTTTTCAAGCGCTGTTCCATTCAGCACCTGGCTTGCGAGAATGGCTGAAAATATATCTCCGGTTCCGGGAAAGCGAACCGGAATCTGTTCAAACGGAAGCTCAGACACCGTATCCGTCTGATGATCATAGATCAAAACAAAATCCCCGGCCTCCGTCTTTACACTCGTGATGACGATAGATTTCGCACCAAGCTTTCTGAGCTTTTTGAGAATCTCTCTGCCCTCTCCCTGGGTAATGACTTCCTTTCCCTGACACATACCCGCCAAAAAGCTTGCTTCCGTCAGGTTCGGCACAATCACATCGGCCAGGGAACACAGATCTCTCATATAGCCGACGGTTTTTTCTTCAATTCCATTGTAAAGCTTTCCTTCATCTCCCATAATGGGATCGACAAAAATCCAGGTTCCTTTCTCTTTCTGCTCTCTCAGATAGCCTGAAATCAGTTTCACCTGCTCTTTGGAAGCGATAAATCCCGTGCAGACGGCGTCAAAAGAAAATCCCAGTTCCGCCCAGACTTTCATTGTCTTCCTCATATACTCGGTGGTCTCTAATATCTCGAACTTTCCATAGTCGAGAGTGTTTGAGACCAGTGCAGTGGGAAGGTTATATAAATTAAGTCCGGCGTGGGTCATGACCGGCAGCATGGCAGACAGGGCCACTTTGCCGTAACCGGCCAGATCATTGATCAACAGTATTTGGTCTTTCATGTCATTCCTCATCTTTCCCTACTCTATATTTTTTTCCAAAACACTTATGAGCCGCTTGTAGTCAATCGGTTTTGAGACATGATCATTCATGCCTGCTGCCAGCGCCTTAGCCATGTCCTCCGCAAAGGCATTGGCCGTCAGCGCGATCACCGGAACCTTAAGAGCCTGGGGATGTGTGCTGCTCCGGATCTCTTTTGCTGCGGTGTATCCGTCCATGACGGGCATCTGCAGATCCATAAGGACTGCCTGATAATATCCCGGTTCAGAGGCCAGAAACATATCCAGAGCTTCCTTTCCATTCTCTGCGTTTTCAACCGCGAAGCCCGCTTCGGTTAGTATGGTTTCCGCAATCTCCATATTAAGTTCATTGTCTTCTACCAGCAGAAGCCGTTTGCCCCTGAGTCTGTCCGAGCACCTGGAATCAGACCCTGGCCCATCCTGAATTTCAAATCCCGCCATCCTGTGCTCCGCAACCTGATCCGAATCGGCGATCTTCAGATTCAGAGTGACGATAAAACGGCTTCCCTGACCCTTCCGGCTTTCTGCCTGGATATTTCCGTTCATCGCAGAAACGATTCCCTGGGCAATGGACATTCCAAGCCCTGTTCCCTGTACTCTGCGGACCTTGGAATCATCTGCCCTGGAAAACGGTACAAAAATATAGTTAAGAAAATCCGGGTCCATTCCGATACCGTTATCCTCCACAGTAAAGACAAAGCTTGCGGCCCCAGGCGTGCGGCCAGTAACCTCCTGGACTTCAACGATGATCCTGCCCCCGTTCTGGGTGTACTTTACAGCGTTCGTAATCAAATTGATCAGCACCTGCCTGATCCTCCCCGCGTCACCGATAAAATCAGTGTGGACTACATCCACAGTTCTGAATAAAAGCTCCTGGCCCTTCTGCAGTGCTTCCGGACGTGTGATTGAGTTGATATCCGTGATCAGTTCCCTCAGACAAAACGGTTCTTCTGTCAGTTCGATCTTTCCCTTTTCTATCTTCGACATATCCAGAATCTCATTGATCAGATCCAGCAGGTGGCTGCTCGACATGTCTATCTTTGTGAGACATTCCCTCACTTTTTCAGGATCATTGATCCTGGATGCAGCAATGGAGGTCATGCCCATGATCGCATTCATCGGAGTCCTTATATCATGGGACATCTGGGCCAGAAAACTGCTTTTTGCCTCATTGGCTTTCTTGGCGGCCTCGTACGCTGCCAGCAGCGCCTTTCTGTTTCTCTCTTCCTGCTCTTTCTCCTCCTCTACGCTGTGGGCAGCCAGGATGACTTTTACCGGAATTCCGTTCCGGCTCTCCGCCAATATGATATGGATGCGCATCCATCCGTAACACCCGTCATAGTCCCGTCTGAATTCCCTTGCATAAATCGTTTCCCCGGCACCAATCCTCTGCCGTATGGAATCAACAGAGAGCTCTCCCGCAAATTTATCCCTCTCATTTTCATGGATCAGTTTCATGTACGCTGATTTGAGTTTTTCATAGCGGTCGCTGCCGTCCAAATACCCCTCCAGATCTTTTCTGATACTGAAAGACTGGAACGACTCATCTGCCAGATCCACATAAAACACAGAGTGATAGAAGGATGAGAGTCCCTTGATAATATTTCTCGACTCAAAGTAAAGCTTCTTCTGTTTTTCTTCCTCATATTCCTCCATCTTTTGTTCATTGATATTCATATTGGCAAAGACAACCTTCGTCACCTTTCCGTCTCTCATCTCAGCAATACTGAAACGGGAGCGCACCCAGCCCAGACGATCCGGATATATCCTGCGGAAATCTACATCATATACAGGATTCTCCTCAGACAAAGTCTGTCTCAGAAACTCAGGACTGCCGGCTCTCTGCATTTTTTCCCGGTCTTCCGCAAAGACATGCTCCCGCACAAATTTCCCGTAATAACGTTCGAGGCTGCCTTTCGGAAACTCTCTGTTCCTGTAAATAGTATCCTCCTGCCAGATAGCTTCCTGTATATCCTCTTCCAGATCAAACAAATAGATCGAATAATAACACTCGCAGAGATTGGAGAGCACATTTTCCCGCAGCTGGGACTCTCTTTTATCATCAATACAGCGAAGAGTCAATAAAATATGTTCTTCCAGGCTCTGCCTGATGCAGGCAGAATAAAAATTATAATAATGCAGATTCCCCTGTTCATCTGAGAGACGAAGAGTTCCCTCCAGATAATTCTTTTCCCGGTAACTCTGTCTGTCAAATATATGATCAAATATTTTCCGGTCCTCCGAAGGCATCTTCGGCTTCATCTTGCTGTGGAAGTCCGGAAACGGCCCATGTCGGTTTAATTCAGCCCATTCTCCTGATCCATGGATACAGCTGTACTCCGATTTCCCCAGATCCGCACTGATGACCAGCTGATAGATCTGCGACACCGCAACCTGAGCAGTTCTGGCACTGATCCTTTTTTCCATCTCCTGATCCTGCTCATCAAATGCCACGATCACCCATGGAAATTCCTCAGAATACCCTGTGGACGGCACGATCCTGATCTTTCTCCAGCCACCGGTCCTGCTCCGGTAGAATTCCTCAATCTGAGACGCTCCTTCCCTGATCCTTCCGGCAATATAACTGCTCTTTGATGACTCTGAAATCATCTTTTCATATGCAGGTGACGCTTCATTGGCAGCATAGCAGCTTAAAAATTCTTCATAATCAGAAAACATCTGCGTATAAACCCTGAAGGAATCTGTCGACTTGATCGTCTTATAGGTTCTGTTCTTCATGTTGCAGAGAAAAATCCCGGTATAGCTGTCGCTCAGAGTCTGTATGACTGCGTCATACTCCTGCTTGAGCATGACGGTATTGGTAATATTCTGGTGATACCCTCTTAAGCATACTCCTTCTTTGTAGCTCCAGTCCCGGACTCCTCCGCAGCGCACATAGATACGCCCCCACTTTGGATGTTCCCATGGATACTGCACTTCTGCCCGCTCATCTTTCATTATCTTTTCCACCGCAGACTCAACAATCGGACAATACTCATCCTCGATGCGTTCATACCATGCCTGATAGCATTGCTCCGGCGAAGGTTCCGATTCAAGCCCCAGCAGCTCCAGCATAGCGCTGTCGGCGTACATCCTCGGTTTTTGCCCGTCATCTAATTCGATCACCCACAGTCCTGTCTGTGCCTCCCGCAGAATCTCCTGCATTTTCTGCGTATCCCTGAAATGGTCAAGCATATCTTTTTCCTTTCCTGTTTTAGATCTATCCCATCTGTCATTAGTATAACACGGTTTATTCTCTGTGCCCATTTGCTTATAACAAAACTCAGATGATTTTCACTCCTAAGAACCGCACCAGATCCATAGCCTGCATCGGGCCGATCCTCAGCCCGCGCAGTTCCCGAAAAGTATCGGATATCATGATTCCCTCGATGTTGCTGTCCGATAAGTCGATTCCTTCCAGCTGTGTCTTAAAAAAATCGACCCGGGAAAGGTTTACTTTTTCAAACCGGACTTTTTTAAATTTGACTTCCGCAAAAAATGCTTCGCTGAAGTCAACTCCTTTGAGTCTGCATCCGTCCCAGAGTGTGCTTTCATAGTTGGCATAGTGATAACATCCTTCTTCCACTATTGTTTTGCGGAATGTGCTCTGGCTGAAGTCCCCTCCGTCACCTTTGCATCCCGATATCTCCGTTTCTTTTAAATAGCAGGACTGAAATCTGCAGTTGGAGAAATCACAATTCACAAATTTTACATTGTAAAACATAGAACCGCTGAAATCACATGATACAAACCTGCATTTTTTGAAGCAGACATGATTAAATTCCACCTTCACAGGCATTTCCAGACACAGGGTCTCTCCTTCATAGTTTTTTTGTATCAGCGGCTCTTCCTCGGCCGCCGCCTTTATCACATCGTCTTCCAGCATTCCAAGCCTCCTTTTGTCACTCCTTTTCTGCCGCCACGATCAGCATCATAGGACGGCGCATTTCATCCCGCATACCCGGCAGATCCAGCATTTCCTCCGGCGGCTTGGGTTCTGTGATATGTCTCAGCACAAAGCCATGCCGCAGCAGTGTATTCAGATATGTCGTCAGCGTTCTGTGGTATTTTACTACCTGTTCTCCGAGAAAGACCGCATCCCTTTTTCCCTCAAAAAAATACCGGTCCACAGGGAAATGCAGAATCTCTCCGTCTTCGTCATAATACCAGTCCTGAGTTCCATATGCGGTAAATACGGGATGTTCTGCCGAAAACACAAACTTCCCGCCCGGCACAATCCATTGGCTGATCTTTTCTGCCAGGGCTTCAAAATCCTTCACGTAATGGAATGCAAGTGAGCTGATGACCACATCAAACGATTCCTTTGGAAAGTCCAGATCTTCCATGGCACATCTTCGGTACCGGATCTTTTCATGGCTGTTTTTTTCACCTGCTGTCTCCAACATTTTTTCTGAAATATCAATGCCTGTCACAGATTCAGCCCCATGTTCCGCCGCATAAATGCAGTGCCATCCGTAACCGCATCCCAGATCCAGAACTCTTTTTGAAGCAAAATCAGGCAGGACTTTCTGAAGCTCAGACCATTCCCCGGCACCTTTAAGCCCCCTTTTTGAACGGTCCATCTGACTGTATTTCAGAAAAAATTCCTCGTTGTCATATTTATTTTCTTTCATAATCCTCCCGGCACCTCCATAGCCGCATGACCTGCTCTGCCGCAGCCGCCATATTCTTCTGTGCATATTCGGGTTGCATGGCTTTTCCGATCGTCACTGTCTCTCTCAAAATCGGAAAGAAAGCGTCGATCCCGCGGCTGTTGCACTTCGGCGCATCTTCTGCAATGCATCCCGCAAATGCAATGACAGGCTTGTTATATTTTTTTGCCAGCTCTGCCACACCCACCGGGGCTTTCCCCATTGCAGTCTGGCCGTCCAGCCGTCCTTCCCCTGTGATGACCAAACCGGACTCCCGGATATATTCTTCCAGCCTGGTTTCTTCCAGTACAATTTGAATTCCGGATTTCAAGACCGCATTTGTAAATGTCAGAAAAGCGAATCCAAGTCCTCCGGCGGCGCCGGTTCCCGGCTGTTTCGGATCAGCGCCGCAAAACTTCTTCCCCGCAAGCTCAGCATAGCCTTCAAGCCATCGGTCCATATCTTTTATCATCAGAGGATCAGCCCCTTTCTGGGGCCCATAGACCGCACTGCACCCACGATCCCCGCACAGAGGATTGGTCACGTCACATGCGATCTCAAACTTACATTCGCTTAACTCCGGAAGCACGCAGGTGTCCGTAATCCTCTCAAGCTCAGCGAGTCCTCTGGCTCCAAAAGGAACCTGCTCTCCCCCGGCATTCAGGAAACCGTATCCCAGGGCCTGAAGCATCCCAATCCCGCCGTCATTGGTTGCACTTCCGCCAATTCCAATGATAAATTTGCGGCAGCCTTTCTGCACTGCATCCCGAATGACTTCTCCAACACCATAGGTTGTTGTGTACATGGGATTTCTATCTTTTTCTGGGACCAGCGTTATTCCGGCTGCACCAGACATTTCAATAACAGCTGTACCGCTTTTTTCAATTAAGCCATAACTGCACTCCACAGGCTTCCCGACCGGTCCGGTAACGGTAATTCTCTCTTCTTTCCCGCCCATACCGCAGACCAGTGCTTCCACCGTTCCTTCACCTCCGTCTGCCAGCGGCCTTACCTGTACTTCCGCTTCAGGATATACACGCAGGATGCCGTCTGAAACAGCCTGTCCTGCCATCATAGAAGACAGGCTTCCCTTAAATGAGTCCATTGCAACTGTTATTTTCATCCGGACTGCCTCCCGTCTCTGCCACGCTTTGTATACTCCCTAATTGCCGAAAATAATAATTCAGGCTCAATAGGTTTCGCCAAGTGTTCGTTCATACCTGCATTCCTGCTCATTTCCCGGTCTTCTTTATATGCATTTGCCGTCATCGCAAAAATCGGAATCCTTTCTGAGTCCGGCCGGTTCAAGGCTCTGATACGGCGTGCTGCCTCAAGTCCGTCCATAATCGGCATCCGGATATCCATCAATATCACCTGATAGGTGCCCGGACATGAATCCGTAAATTTCCTGACAGCCTCCTGTCCGTTTTCTGCACATTCCACCACGGCTCCGGCATTTTCCAAAAGATAAACAGCGATCTCTGTATTAAGTTTATTATCTTCACACAAAAGAATACGGACGTCTTTGATGTCAAAATCCTGCTTTTTGTCCTGGTCCGCACAGTCCTTGTTCATTTCGCAGATCTCCGGCCACAGATCAACTGTGAATACGGTTCCCTGTCCCACCTCACTGTTCACCTGTATCTTCCCATCCATCAGCTCTACCAGTGACCGGACAATTGCCAGCCCAAGTCCCGAATTTCTTATATCGCCTCCTGCATTCTCCCTCCTCTCCTGGGAAAACGGTTCATACATATGTTCCTGAAATTCTTTGCTCATGCCGATCCCATTGTCTTTGATCAGCAGTTGTATATGAATCCTTCCGTTATTTTCTTCCAGATCTCTGACATGCAGTTCAATCCGTCCTCCCCCGGGTGTATACTTTACCGAATTATTGAGAAGGTTCAAAATGATCTGATTCATCCGCAGCTTGTCCATCAGAATGGTAGAATATCTTATCTCTTCTTTATAAAAATTAAACTGGATGTCCTTCCTGCGGCACTGAGGAATGATCAGAGATTCTACCTGCTGCTGAAACTCGTCAATTCCATAAGGTTCTGGGTTCAGTTCGATCACATTTCTTTCAATTTTTGAAATATCCAGAACATCGTTCAGCAGGCCTAAAAGGAACTGTCCTGAAGCTTCCAGTTTATCCAGGTATGACCGCACTTTGCCGGAATGATCCAGCTCATTTCTGGCAAGAGAAGCCAATCCCAGGATCGCATTCATGGGTGTCCGGATATCATGGCTCATTCTGGACAGAAAATCAGTCTTTGCATTGCTGGCCTGTTCAAGCTCAGAAGAGATGATCTTCTGTTTTTCTAAAGCTTTTGAAAGCTGTTCCTGGAGTTCATGTTCTTCTGTGACATCTGTATAAGTGGCGTAGAACAGTTTATAATCCGGAGCAGACTCCTGCAGACGCAGATCTGCATTCACCCACACATAGGAGCCGTCACCCCGCAGGAGCCGGTATTTCTTCACGACAAAATGTTCTGTCTCATACCCGGCTTTATATTCTTTCCTCACTCTTTCCATATCATCAGGATGTACCCCGGCAAACGCATCGTCAAAATACTGGCTTTCCAATTCCGCTTCCGACGTATCCGGCACCCTGGCATCCTGCGCCGTCCTTTTAATCCTTAACATACGGTATTGTCCGATATTTCCGTATACAGGGATCAGTTTATCATAAGAAGGCATCTTCAAAATGACAACTCCAGAAGAAATTGCATCCAAAATCTCATAAGCCGTATCTGCTTTCTGTTCCGACTGTTTTAAGGAACCTTCCAGCTGTCTTTGATTCTGTCCCATGCGTTCTTCCTGTTTTGATTTCTGCATAAACACAGAAAGGAGACGCGATATGTAAACAAGAGCCGTGTAGATCTCATCCCTCTGATAACTGCATTCGGGCTGGATACAGCTGCAGACACCCAGGTAGCCTCCCGGCTGCCCATTATCCCAGATAGGACACTGGACCGCGGACCTGATCCCCTTTTCCTTAAATATTGCAGTTAAACCCATGGGAAACTCATCAGACCCAATACAGCAGAAATCTTCCCGGCAGTACAAAAGTTTGGAATTCCTTTCTTCCAGTTCCTCTTTAAGTGAAAATTCAGTACAGTTTTTCCATTCATATACTCTTTCTATCAGATCCCCGCTGTCAGAAGTCTCGGCAATATATGCAGCATCCGCCTTAAAAACCCTTCCAATCAATTTCAAAATACAGTCTGCCGCCTGACCGATATTCCCATTTTTGTACATCACATCGAATGCATCACTCATGAACTGACCCAAATTCAGATCCATTTATCTTCCTCCTGCTTTTTAAATCCATAAAAGCATACGCTTCCCTCATTCTGTGCCGACTCTTTGTGGTAATTGTAGCAAATACACTGTCTAAAAGCAATTACGGGACTGCGCTCTCAAATGAGTAATCTTAAACCATACTGCGAAAAAGAACCGATTCCTCCGGAAACTTTCCAGAGGAATCGGTTCTTGGTCTTTCTTCTAATTACACATTGTCTCTGTCAGTAAAGGTACAATCTTTCCTTTCACCACATCTACGAGTCCCCGGTCCGTAAGTTTCAGGGCCGGACTCACCGGAAGACCCAGCGTACAGAGGGACATGATCGGATTATAGTGACGGTACCCCAGCTCCTCAAGGCTTTTTCTGACCCGGCTCAGTTTCACACCGATTTCATCGGCCGAAAGTTCGGATAAGATCCCGCAGACCGGGAGCGGAAGCTCTGCCTTTATCTTCCCATTCTGTACTGTGCAGATCCCGCCGTTTTGCTTAAGTATCCTGCGGGCGGCAGCAAGCATATCGTCCGGATTGGCTCCGATCACCATAAGATTGTGATGGTCATGGAAATATGTCGTGGCAGCGGCTCCCCGCTTTATACAGTCACCGGTCACAAATCCAAATCCGATATTTCCGTTTTTCCCGTGGCGTTCCAGCACGGCCGCCAGCATACATCCGCTGTCCTGCCACTGAAGCCTTCCGCCTTTCACCTGCATCTGTACTCTGCGCTCCCCGGTCTGTGTGCGTCCGTCATTTACTTCAATCACACGGACTTCCGCTTTCCCGTCATCCATTTCCAGCCGGGGTTCTAACTGTCCGGCGGATATGCTGTCAAGATGTACACTCCGGTAAAAATGATCCGGGAACCGGTACGGCTCTGTCTTCTGATCCAACTCATTGAGATGATAGATCTCTCTGCCGTCCTTAAATACATAGTCCGGCTCAAAAGAGGCGCAGTCCTCCGCCTTTACCAGCTGGAAATCCGCCTTTCTTCCCGGCGCCAGCGACTCCCGGTCTCTTAAATTCATCCTCCCTGCCGGGGTATAAGAGGCACAGTAAATCGCTTCATTCAATGGAAATCCCATCTCCACGGCTCTCCTGACCACATAATTCAGCTGCCCCTGTTCTTTCAGCTTATCTGCCATCGTATCGTCTGTCACAAAACAGCAGTGCTCATACAGGCGGTGTTCTCTTATATAATCAAGAATCTCCGGCCGGAGCATTTTCTCCTGCAGTTCCACGAACATTCCATTCTGAAAACGCTCTTTTATTTCCTGAAGCGTGTGCTCCGTGTGATCGCCGTCGATCCCCCGGTATAAAAATTTTGCCAGATCCAGTCCAACCAGGGAAGGACAGTGTCCTTCTATGACGGCCTGAGGAACTTCCTCCTCCAGGTAATCGAGAAATTTCGTTATCTCGAGCTCGTCTCCCTTAACGATCTGCCGGTAGTTCATCACTTCTCCCACACAGACAACCCCGTCTTCCTGCATGAGCTGCTTCATCTGTGCAAGACCGATCACCCCGCCCGTGGTCTCCAGCTCCTCGTTAGTAGACGGTACACTGCTTGGAATCCCATAATAAATATCAACAGGAGAATCCTTGGCTCCGTTGATCATCTCATGAATCCCTTCAACCCCCATCACATTGGCGATCTCATGGGGCTCCGACACAAGAGTAGTAACACCGCATTCTGCCGCCCGTTTTCCAAAGGAGACCGGAGTCATCATGGAACTCTCGATGTGCATATGAATGTCAATAAACCCCGGAAGCATTTTAAAGCTGCGTCCGTCCAGCACACGAACGGCCTCAAGTTCATGCCTGTGTTCCGTGTCCACATAATAAATTTTCGTTCCCTTGATATATACATCTGCATTTATAAACTGTTTCAGATACGAATTATAGACTTCTGTATCTTCAACGAGCAAATCCACTTTCTCCATCAAAGCACCCCTTTTCTAAAGAATGGAATAGAAATACAGCAGGCACACGGCCACAAGAATCCACATGACCGGACGAATTTCCCTGCCTTTTCCAGCTGTCAGCTTCATCACCACATACGTCGGCAGGGCCGCACAGATCCCATTGGCAATGTTGTTTCCAAAGATCGTAAAAGCAATACACACAAATGCCGGAAAGGCCTCTGTTATGTCGTCAAACCGAATATTTTTCATGGCTCCCAGCATATTGATGCCGATATACATGAGGACCGGCGCCGTTGCCGCAGACGGGATCATCAGTGCAACAGGTGCCAGAATCAGGGACAGTCCGAAAAAGACAGAAGTAAAGATTACCGTAAGCCCGGTTTTGCCTCCTGCCTCCACACCCGCTGAAGACTCCAGATATGTGGTCATACTCGGCATTCCGAATAAAGCCCCGAAACTGGTCGCCACGGCATCCACCTTAAAACATTTGTCAATGCCCGGAAGGTCTCCGTTTTCATCCAGATATCCGGCCTTAGCCCCGACTCCGAGAACCGTTCCGAAGGTAGAAAAAAAGTCCGGCACAAACAGCGCGATCAGAAACGGAATATATGCAAAATTAAGCGCTCCCATAAAATCGACTCTCATGAACTGGCTTCCGATATTGGCCGGCATTGTAAACAGGCTGTCCGGCAGTGCTGTCACTCCGAACGGAATCCCCACCAGAGTCGTGAGCACAATCGCCAGGATCATATCTCCCGGAACATTTCTTGTCTTCAAAATCAGCAGAATGATAAATCCGATCACAGCTACAATCACTTCCGGCGACTTCAGATCCCCGAATCCCAAAGAATTTTTCGCCTGGTTTGCAATGATAAGGCCGCAGCTTTTTGCCCCCAGCAGTGCAATAAACAGGCCGATCCCGGCACTTACCGCATGTTTTAAGCTGACGGGAATGACTTTGACGACTGCCTCCCGAAGCCCCAGAAATGAAATCGCAATGAAGAGGACTCCGCTGAAGAAGATAACTCCGGCCGTCACAGCGGGGGCAATCCCGTCATTTGCTATCATGGCAGTAACGATCCCCACACTTCCGAGTCCCGGCGCAAGCGCGAAAGGCCTGTTCGTATAAAAAGCCATGGCGCAGGTCGTCAGGATCACCAAAAGAATCAATACCGTAAACATCACGTGTTTATCAAGTCCCGCTGACGCCAGCATGTTAGGGACCGTAGCCAGCACGTAGGCCATCGTTACGAATGTCGTCAGACCTGCTATCAGTTCTGTCTTTACATCTGTATGGTATTCAGATAATTTAAAATGCTTCTCTAACCATTGTTTCATAGTTTTTCACTCCTTTTTCTCCTATGTAAACCCTTGCTTTCTCATGTCTTTCATTGTATGCTAATCATAATTATTCGTCTAATTCATCTTGGTTATAAAAAGTATTCCATATCAGAATACTGAGAGATGATCAATTTAAAATGGCTTGACTTTGCCGGATATGGAGTTTGTTATGAATATCCACGAATTAAATTATGTACTCTGTATAGCTAAACATCAGAACCTGACGAAAGCGGCACGGGAACTTTTTATTTCTCAGCCTACTCTGAGCAAACATTTAAAAAAGCTGGAGCGGGAGCTGGGCATGAAGTTGTTTGCCCGTATAGATAACTGCTACATTCCTACCTATGCTGGCTCCCGCTACCTTAAGTATGCAGCCGGAATGCTTGCCCTCAAACAGGATTGGGAAAAGGAGCTCCTTGAGCTGTCTTCTTCAAACGACGGAGAGCTGCATGTGGCAATCCCTCTGATGAGAAGTTCCTGCATGGTTCCTGTTATTCTTCCCGTCTTCCACGAAATGCATCCAAATATCCGCGTGCATATTTTGGAAGAAACCTATGCCATACAGGAATGTCTGTTAAAAGATACCTCTGTTGATTTTGCGCTCTTTAATGAAACAAATGAGAATCCAAAGCTTTCCTATGAGTTTCTCGGAAAAGAACCGATCCTGCTGGCCGTCTCTCCTGAACATCCCCTTGCCGGCACTGCCAAGGTTAAGAACGGGAGAGAAAATGCATATCCTCCGGTCAACTGGGAAGCGATCAGAGATGAAAACTTTATTCTGCATTTTCCCGAGCAGAATACAGGAGCTATCACTGAGCGTCTTTTGCAGAAACATCATATCACTCCCCGGGTTCCTTTTTATACCCGGAATACACAGGCCGCCCTTCTTCTCATGATGAAAAACCAGGGGATCTGTTTTGCCCCGGAGACTTATATCCGCAACATGTCCTTTGAGAAAGACCCTATATGCTTTTCCCTTGAGGATGAGGAAGCATTTACATCCACCGTTCTGGCTTACCGGAAAGGAGCTTATCTGACCTCATATGCCGAGGATTTTATACAGCTGGCTAAAGATTATTTCAAATAAAAACTACGGCCATATTAATAAGACTGGCCGTAGTTTTTTGATTATTTTATTTTTCGAACCACACTCACATTTTGAATCTCTAGCAGTCCAGCTTTTTCAGCAGGCACTCCATTTCTTTGATGCCCTCTTTCTGGGATACGATGATCTCATTCAGCAGAGGCACCAGTTCCGGACAGAGACAGAACCGCAGGGCATTCTCCGACATCCGCACGGCTCCTCTGTGATGCGGAATCATTTCCCGCATAAAATTGCAGTCGATGCTGTTGTCTGTGCATGCCGATTTCATCTCACGGAACATCTCGCTGATGATCCGGTTATTTTCATTTGTATAGCAGCGAATCTCTCTTGGATTATTGATGCACGCCTTACATTCCGGGAGTGCTCTTGTCATATTCTGAATACTTTTTTCCTGGGAGGAGATAATATTCAGCGCAATATCCTGTAACGGAATATTGGTTGTATAGCAAAGCAAATTTTTTGACATCTCAATGGCGGCACGGTGATGGGGGATCATCTGTGTGATAAAGCCGGCCGAAATGCTGTTTGTCATCTTTACACAAGTCATCTGATCGATCATTTTATCCAATATGCACTCATATCTTTTCGCATAATCTCTTGTATTATTACTTAAACGACATTTATTCATATAATTTTCACCTCTTGCTATTATATGACCGCATCGCCTGTTCGGTGTATTTAACCGCCATGTTTTTATCTCCCTGCTTTTCTGACTTTGCGCACCTTACCTTTGATCGGTTTTGTCTGGAGACAGTCTAACACATGATTTCCTTTCCGATTCAAAATTTCTACATAACTTATGCTGTCCCTGATGTCCACAATTCCTATGTCGGATGCTTCCATGCCTTCCATACTGCAGATCGTCCCCACAATATCACCGGCCCGCATTTTTGATTTCCGGCCTCCTCCAATCGACAGGCGGGTGATCCCCTCATTTAATGCCTCACCCTTCTCAGGCTTTCTCTCTGCCTTTATCCGCTGGAACTTCCAGAAGGCTCTTTCCTTTTCGTCACCGATGACCGGCGGTTCCGTGACGGGCAGTTCCCGTCCCAGATACGTTTCCACCTGCTTTAACATCCTTTGGTCATCTTCGGTCACCAAACTGACTGCAGTACCTGAATTCCCGTTTCTTCCCGTTCTTCCGATCCGGTGCACATAGGTTTCTTTCCCCGTCGGAAAATCATAGTTCACCACATGGCTGATCTCTTCAAAGTCGATTCCTCTTGCCGCCACATCTGTCGCGATCAAAAAGCGAAAACCGCCCCTTCTGAATGCATTTACAGTTTTCAGACGTTCCTTCTGCTCCATATCGCCGTGCAGCATCCCGCAGAAGATCCGTTTTCTCCGCAGCTTTTGAAACAATACATTTGTCATCTCCCTGGTACCGCAGAAAATCATGCAGCTCTGTGGATTCTCGTCCATGAGAATATCAAGAAATGTATCATATTTTCTCTCCTGACTGGCGAAGTATAGCTTTTCCGTGATGGCTGGTGCCTGTTCTTCCCCTGCCTCCTGCATCACAAGCACTGCCTCCGGGATAAACTCGTCGGCCAGTTCCCGGATTTCCGGCTTTAGTGTGGCAGAAAACAGAGAGATTCTGCAGTCTGCGGGAACCAGTGAAAGGATCTGTTTCATTTCATCAATAAATCCCATATCCAGCATCAGATCAGCTTCGTCTATAACCAGCCACTGTACGTTTGAAAGTTTTAAGGTTTCCCTTCGGATATGATCCATGACACGCCCCGGGGTTCCCGCCACGATATGGGATTTCTGCTTCAAAGTCCGGATTTGTTTGTCAATGGGGAATCCCCCGAATACCGCCGGAACCTTCAGGCGCTTCTTCCGCCCTATATGAAACATTTCCTGGCTGACCTGAACTGCCAGCTCTCTGGCAGGCTCCAGCACCAGGGCCTGCGGTGCGTTTTCCTCCCACCGGACATTCTGGCAGATCGGTATGGCAAACGCCGCCGTCTTTCCGCTTCCTGTGGGGGCTTTGGCCACTATATTTTTTCCTGCAAGCATGGGCGGAATCACTTCCTGCTGTATGTTTGTGGGTTTTTTATATCCAAGGCCGTTTAAGGCCTCCAAAATTTCTATTGAGAGACCAAAATCCTGAAACTCATTTGTCATTTCTTTTTACCTTTCTTAAATTTATAAACTAGTTTTCTCATCCGTGTATCTGCACAAAACTTCTCCTGTCAGATCCCATATAATTAATTTTTGGTCTTATTCTATATGTAAAACAGAAAACTGATGACTTCCGCGTCACTGCAGAAGTCATCAGCCTCTTGGCACTTCCGGCTATTCTTTATCCTTCCAGTACCACCATTTGAGTTTTTCCGGATCGTGTTCCTCATGTTCCGCATAATAAACCGCGCACCGGAACACATAAAGCTCACACCGGTCCTCTGTAAATCCCTTCTGAATACAGTCCATACGGTATAATTCCTCCGGATCTCTGCCTTTCAGGTCATCCACGCAGTAAATTCCAATCGCATTTAAATGCTGAGCGATTCTCTTCCCTATTCCGGGTACTGTCTGTAAATCCTGTGATCCGGAACTGTTTTCTTGTTTTTGCCGCTTCTCAAATTCCTTTAAATTGTTGATCTGTACACGAAGGCCGGCTGCATTTTCTTCCGGAGTTTTTGTTGGATCATCACGCTCATAGCGGCTGCACGGCAAATCTTTGCAGCAGCCGCAGTGATCATATTTTTTCGTGTTCATGCAGCAGTCATAGATATCGCAGATACTTTCCTGTGTGTACTCCAGCCAATATACCCTGCCTTTGATCTCATGACACCCCCGGCAGCTGTCCGGATAAAATTCACATTCAGAACATATAGTGCCGCAGCAGCTCATCTTCCCTTCCACAAGCGCTTTCTCCTTCCCTGTTAATTACATTATGTACGCATCTTATGCTGACACTCACTGCACTCCGCATCATGTAAAGAAATAATACCGCCGCAGTCCGGGCATTTGTACTTCTCCCGATGTTCTTCTAATAGAATTTCTGCACCATACTCCTTCGCAGCTCTGCTGTTTTCGATCAGACTTGCACGATACCGGGAGTTATAGCTCTTTTCCAATGATTTTATCTGCTTACATGGAAAATCAGAACACTCATAACAATAAGTAATATTTTTACCGGCGGTACAGTCCTTAATCCTGCATTTCCGGCAGTGTTCCGGCTTTCCCCGGTCGCTGTTCAGACATCCGGCACAAGGTTTTTTATGATAGCAATGCTTGTAACAAACCATACAGTTCATCCCGCAGGGTGCGAACATGTCTGATTCAATCTTTCCCGGCATTCTCATCTTCCGGCCTCCTTATGATTCTTATTCTTCCAGGAATCTCGAAATGGCCTCTGCAGCCTTCTCCGCACAGGAGAGGATTGCAGGATGTATCCCTTCCGGGAATATACATATGTCTGCATTTGTCTCTCTGGCAATGACACGATATTCATCCTGAAAATCTGCTCTGCACATGTCATCTCCCTCACTGCCCATGAGCAAAAGGGGATTCTCCAGTGCACTCAGAGGTTTCGTAAATAAGGGCAGCTTCTCTTTGGCACACTGTACCATCGCATTTGTGTCCATATCCACGATGCGTTCCCAGTCATCCCCCTGGCACCACTCGTAAAATGCTCTCCCCATTTCGTCCTTCTTGGCTTCTGCACGCTCCTTAAGCAGATTCTCCGAAAAGTCATCTGCCAGCGTGCGTCCGTCAAAACTGTCCGCCACTACCTTGTCCACCAGATCCGGTCGTTCCAAGGCCGCATTAACTGCTGCCCACGCACCGCCGCTGGTTCCCACAAGGTTTACCTTTCCAATATCCAGATGCTCAAGCAGCGCTGTCGTCTGTCTTGCTTCTTCCGTCCAGAGTTCCGCCGGAAATTCTTCCAGCCTGTCTGATTTCCCATGCCCCAGAAAATCAATGAGAATCACATGAAACTTATCTTCATATAAAGGCAGTATAAGTTCAAACATCCTGGAAGATGCTGTATTCCCGTGCAAAAACACGATAGGTTTTCCACTTCCTGTTTCTTTGTAATAAATCTTCTTTGACTGATAATTAAAATATGACATCCTTTGCCTCCTGACCGTATCTTTGTTTACACCTCTTACCGATCAGCAAGGCTTTGGAAACACCAACGCCCTGCTGTTAGTGCTTCATCATCCAAATTCCCATAATTTCAACCTCCGTTCTTTCTGCCCTGACACACAACGCTCATCCGCTCAAATGAAATAAAGTGCGGCAGCGTGCGGGCGTCTGTTTTCAGTATAACATAGAACTGTATGGATTCCATTGAATTTTTCTTAACCCCATAAAGTTATTGAATTCATACTGCCTTGTTCTTGACATTTCTTCTGTCTTGCAGCATGATTTCATTAGCATAATCCATTCTATAATTTGTGAGGATATACATATGAAAAAGATTTTAGATGAGCGATTAATTTATGAAATCCTCTCTGTTGTGGAGGAAATTCCCCGGGGAAAGGTTGCGACTTATGGGCAGATTGCCCGTTTGATCGGAAGAGAAAAAAATGCAAGACTTGTGGGCAGGGTCCTCAGTATGGCAGAGTACTACGGCAGTTATCCCTGCCACCGCGTGGTCAATCACGCCGGAAGACTGGTTCCGGGCTGGCATGATCAGGGACTGCTTTTATTAGAAGAAGGTGCTGTGTTTAAAGATAATGGACATGTCGATTTGAAAGCCTGCCAGTGGGATGAATAGAGATAGACTTTCATACTCCTTTAATTTACTTAACAAAAGAAGATACCTCTGCTGACGCAGATGTATCCTCTTTTCACTCAACATCTAATTTCACTATCGGTTCCTATCCGGCATAAACTGATCCGGATAAATATCCCTTCCTTCTTAGACACAGACGCCCATTCTCATGAACCTTTATGACCAGATCCGTTGAAGATCCAAAATCATATTCATACCCTTTTGGAGCACAGATTTTAATTTATATATTTTCAGTATAGTATAAAATTTCGTATTTATATCCTCTTAAGGTAGAATAGATTAAAAAGCATCATATAGCGGTGGGAATCTTGTTCTGTTCCTCTATACAATGCTCCTTAAGACTGGAAATTATTTTAGCAAACTGTCGATAATTTTTAGATCATGCCTGTCTACATCTCTTAATTCATATCCTGTATGAAATACTTTTTGTCCTCTTGCCGAAATACATGGTATTTTAATTCCATCAAAAGCAGCAGTTCCAAAATAATCTGCACTGAACTCATACCATCCGCCTTCCAAATCTGCCTGTTTTGCGGTTCCATCTTCACCTAAAATAAAAGGATGAATGTCGATGTACCCGTATTTTTCACTATATAATTCCATTCTGACAGGGGCCCAGTCAGTTTCTATCTCATAACCATGATCTTTGAGAAGACTTAGGATTTCCTGCGTATACTGTGCATCAAAGTTTATATCAATATCCCTGTGATTTCTGCTCTGTTTACCTGCTAAAACATCGACTCCCCAGCCGCCGTCAAGCCAGTATTTTATATTTGAATCATTTAGTATTTTTAAAATTGTCATCAGATCTTCTTTAGTTGTAAAATCTTTTTTTAACATGACAGAACCTTTCTCTGCTGAAATACAGCGGCTAAAATTTTGCAATATTTTTCATTGCAGCTAGTGCTTCCATCTAATTTTAACCTTTCCATATTTTATATTACCTATAAACCCATTGTTTTAATTCTCCTAAGATTTAGAAGCTGTTTTTCTTTTTCTCAAATCTAAAATCGAAATATTTATATACAGTTGTATTGTATCTGTATAAACATGATTTCTGATAAATTTTACACTTCGTTCATACTCATTATCGGTAAAACAGGCTATCAAATAAAAAGCATTTTTATAATTACTGGATAACATATAATCTGTTAGTTGTTTTTCATATCCCTTTTTTAAATAAGTACTGCTGCCCCTTTTTAATTCAATCAGAACTTTTTCGTCTTCATGATCTGTTTTATATAGTTTGAAATCCACTTTCCCGTTTCCCAATAATGCCTCTCTGGTAATTTCCACTTCTTGATTATAGAAATATGCATCCATAATATTTTCCAAAATAAGCTGAATACGCTCCTCCTTCACAGGATGATTATTTTCCCAGAAAAGTTTATATAGGTTTCCATAACGGATTCTTTTCTCAATATATTTTAACATGGAAGAGACTTCACTTGTGAGCGTGATATGCTTTGTTTTATATTGTTCTTGAATATCCATTGGTAAGAGTTCAAAATAGTAATCTATATTGACCCCTAACATCTCTTCTATGAACGGCTTACCTGCTTTTCTCATGTTATATATTTTATCTATCAATAAAAAATCTGTATCTGTAAACAAAAAATCCGGATATAAGAAAATGTCATAATAGATTTCTCTGTAATCTTCAGATTCCAAATCACCATCTTCATCACAATCAGCTTTGATTGCTTGTTCAATTAAAGAATGTCCCTTTTCATCAATATAGATCTGATTGAAATCAGGCAAATCCTGCTGCAGTTCTGCCATATACTCAACAAAATGGAATAATAATAATTCGTGAAGCGCACGCATCTCATGATAAAAGAAATCCTCTGTCCATAGAAACAACTCTTCCAATGCTTTTATGCAGCTGCGATACTGTTCTCTATATAAATATTTAGGAAGCAGAATTTCAATCATATCTCCCAGATCTGTGTCTTCATTAAAAACTTCGATTTCTAAAAAATTATGTAATATATAATTAAACAATTCTTGGTGTATAGTTTGAAAAACAATCATTTCCTTCCTCCTATGAATTTGGCTAAAGAACGCCTCCAAATCTTATGTCGACTCAGAGGCTTCCATCTGCTCATTTATTGTTTTGTTATATACTTTTGTAACCTGCTCTTTGGCTTCTCCGGTATTGTGTATTTCAGCTTCTTGCTCTCCAATAACGGCTTAAGATAAGTTCGGGTCATATAAGTTAAATTCTTGTAACCTATATATTCTGAAATTTCTTTTTTAGTCCTTGCTGTTTTACAAAATTCAAGTATTTTCATAGCAATCGTATCATTCTCGACTTGGTCACTGACTTGGTCCCGACTCTTTGGCCCCGCCTTCAATGTAGCAGTCTCATTTAATGGAATCACTGTTTTAAAAGTATCCCCTTCTATAAACTGCGGCACTCCGCCTGAATACAATTTTGTAAATTTATAAGTATTCCGCATTCCAGAACCCACCTCATCAGCAAGTCCTATTTCTCTAAATACCTTAGAGATTGCCGGATTTTTAGTAAATGGCTCAAATGTAGTCAAAATTATATTTCCAAATCCATGTGTTCTATTACTGTTCTCCGCAAAGATCCGGTCTATCTCAATTACCATCTTGGCAACATAGCCACTTGATAAGGTTATGGTCATTCCGACCCGACGACAGGTCGGTAACACTATTAAATCAGCCGAGAAGCCAAAGCTCCGAATCGCAGCGTACTGCCTTGACAGTACCGACAGTAATGAGCAGGCTACCAGCTATGACGCACAGATTGAACATTATACGGAATACATTTCCAAGAATCCCGAATGGCAGTTGGCAGGCATCTTTGCTGATGATGGCATTTCCGGTACTAACACAAAAAAGCGTGCCTAGTTCAATCGCATGATTGATGAATGCATGGCTGGCAACATCGATATGATTATCATCAAGTCCATCAACCGAGTCGCCAGAAATATGCTCGATTGCCTGAAATTCATCCGACTGTTAAAGGATAAAAATATCCCCGTTTACTTTGAAAAGGAATCCATCAATACAATGGACGCCAAGGATGCAGATGGTAACCTTGTCATCGATCCGGAGCAAGCCGAAACGCTCAAGCGGATCTAACAGGAGTACATGGAAGGCTACAGTATGGACAGGATTGCCGCCGGTCTTATGGCTGACGGCACTCTCGCCGGCGCTGGGAAGACCAAATAGTGGACGAGTACCATCAACAAGATTCTGCGGAACGAAAAATACATTGGTGATGCCCTGCTGCAAAAGACCTACACCACCAACTTCCTCAGCAAAACCAGAATCAAGAACAACGGTACTGTCCCGCAATACTATGTGGAAGGCAACCATGAAGCGATTATAACAAAGGAAATCTTCATGAAGGTGCAGGAAGAACTGATACGCAGGTGAGTGGTTCATACCAGCGCCAGTGGACGCAAGCGCAGCTACAGCAGTAACCACTGCTTCTCCCAGCTTATCTTTTGCGGCGAGTACAATGAAATGTTTCGGCGCATTCACTGGAACAATCGCGGCTGCAAACCCATCGTATAGCGCTGCGAAAGCCGCTTGCAAAACACCGGCGTCGCTTGCCGGATCAGAACAGTCAATGAGGTACTATTATAAGACATTATCCCGAAGACCATCAACGAGATGATTCTGGACAAAGGCAGCTACATGAAAATGCTGCGAAAAAATATCACCACGGTCATCCGCAACGACACCAGTGCCTTCACGGATGACATTGACAGCAAGCTGGTGGAACTGCAAAAGGAGCTCCTGCAGAAAACAAACAACCGGGATAATCACGATTCTATCGCCGAGGAGATTATCCAACTTCGAGAACTGAAGGCAAAATCAAAAACCGACAGCGTCATCCGGGATGAACGGCTAGCCCGAATCACCGAGCTTTGCGATTTTCTCAAAGAGCAGCCCTGCGAGATTACCGTGTTCGATGAAAGCCTTGTCCGCAGAATGCTGCAGAAAATCACCGTCTTTGAAGACCACTTTACGGTGGAATTCAAGTCCGGGATAAGTGTTGATATTGCGGGGTAATTCATAAAGAAATAATACGGCTCCATACCACTGGGATAGTATTTTGTGGTACGGAGACAATTTTTATCTTACTCTGGCATTGAGCCAAAACAAATTGCTGGAATTTTAAATACAAATCCTCCGTATTCAACGGTCTGATAAGTTATTGATGCATCCTCTGGTAAACTTTCCTCATATTCGTGATTACGAATAATATGAAATACAGTACTTGGCAATTTTGTTGAAAATAACTCTTTGAATTTACTCAAATTAATAACTGGAACATACTTATTCTGAGTCCTGATATTATGCTTTGCAACAACACAACAAAACAAATCCACATCATCACCATTTCCCGCATCGAATACATTCCGCATAAACTGTTTTCTGTCCTTCATTGCGTGTCCCATTATTAACTCTGACTGTTCACAGCCGTGCGTAATATCATCCTCTCTGGCATAGACTTCCTTCGAGGAATCAGCTTCCATAAACCATTTTAGTTCACATAAAAGTACAGCATTAGAACTTGTATCAAATATTCCCAAATCTATATCAGGCAAACGTCCCTCTAGTTTTTTGTGTTTTATAATTCTCAGATCTTCATTATCCTCTATAACCTCTTCAATCTCTTGTACCATCAGGTCTTCTAAATCATTCACTTCTTTTGAATGCTCAAAATCAGTTTTAGAACTGACCACAGATAACAGGTTTCTTTCTGGACGTGACCCCATGAATAGAATAGGAGCTATAACTGCAATTTCTCCCTGCATAATCACTATGGGCTGGTATACAATATCAATATTACGTTTAGACGGTTCAAAAGTAATATAGCTAACAATATGTAAAACTGTTTCTCTCTCAATACTTGTAATCGAAGTTATGTGGTCAACAATACTTTCCATCGGTTTAATTATTGAGCTGTTTTTCAATCTAATACCTGCATCCTTTATAGATAAGCAGCTTAAAAAGTGAATATAACATAAAGCAGCAATTACTACCCATACCTGTCTATATTCATCTAATGTGAACATGTCAAATTTCCATGAATCCGGAAGTGTTTTTGTTGAATTCCACTGCTCTTGCGCAACATCAATAAAAACATCCAGAACGTCTTTTGATAGTTCATAACACAACTGTTCATCCTGAATATAAATTTCTTTTTGCAATTTCGAGTTTGCAGATGCGAGTTTTACCGGATTAATGTTCTCCATAAATCCACCAAAATCCGCTTTCTTTGATTCCCTTAGAATATCGCTCCATGCTGATGCATTCCCATCTTCCGGGAATTTAAAAGTAACATTACTATCTTCGATTGCTACATCTAATCGCTTTCTTGAATATGAAATATACCCACTACAAATTATGGAGTATGGATATGCATAATCTGTTAGAAAAGAAACACATTGCTTATACCTTTCCTCTGAGATTTTTGAATCAATTGGCTCATCCGAACAATTCAAAGAACTATTTTCAACCCAATTTAAAGCTTGATTAAGCGCATCCATATGGTCAGTAATTTTTTTTAATGCAAACGGATTTAACATACTACTTATTACCGTCAAGGAACATAAATCCTCAAAAGCAGTAAGCAATTCAAATATGACCTGTTGTTTATTACCTCTAAGCACCGGATGATTTTCGTGAAACGCATCAATTATTTTTTCTATTTCTCTTATATTCACTATCTTCCAATCCTTTCTTATATCATCCAATCCACTGCCCAAACTCTCTCTGACAACCAAATCGGCAACTCAATACCCAACATCTAAATCGGCGCCTAAACTATACCCACTTTTTCAGGCAAGCCCCTGTCGCCCTGTTCCCGCAAAGCGTTATGTTCAGACCTCGGATTGAATGTTCTCCTATCTCTGATAGGAAAAAGACTTGAAATCAGGCCTTTTTCACATGTATTTACCTAACCTTAGACATCAGAACAACCATCTCAACATGTTCAACGTTGTCCAAACTTATATTTTCCAGTCTTAAGAAACTTTTCTATCAGTTATTACCTTTTATCTCTGCTGTACTGTGAATCTTTTTAATGCTTTCCAAATACTCCTCTTCAACTGGGAACAAATTCAGTACCTAATATTTTCTATACTCCTCTGTTGCCTTCTCGATTGCCTGTGCATGACTAATTGTACCGGCCCCTTGCACTACTTTTTCGCCTGTGGTTTTTAAAAGATTGTCAAGATGCTCCACATAATCTAACATATACATAGGCTTATGACGCATAGCCTGAACTTCTGCAAA
The DNA here is from genome assembly GCF_014467075.1 of Anaerostipes caccae L1-92. Taxonomy (NCBI): domain Bacteria; kingdom Bacillati; phylum Bacillota; class Clostridia; order Lachnospirales; family Lachnospiraceae; genus Anaerostipes; species Anaerostipes caccae. The sequence continues at coordinate 760,155 of NZ_AP023027.1, read as the reverse complement.
GTCAAAATATCCAGATACAATATTATTTAGAATTTTTAATTCTTCATCATCAAGATAATTCTTTGCAATACTTATATCTTTTAACGCCGGGAAATCGCCAGAAAAACTTTGCAATCCCATGAAAGGCTGGCTTGCATCCGCACGCTCATATATAACCTCCTCTGCCATGTGTCCATGGGCTGCATAATGCAATTTATTTTGCACTATCTTAAAAAATGCGACAGATTCTCTGCTCTTAGGATCATAATCAATACTTGTCGCATACAAATCCAGTACCTGCCGATACATGACCTTTTCAAATGAACGAATATCACGAATACGGTCGAGCAATTTCTTCCAGTAATCCCCACCTCCGTTTCCTTTCAACCGCTCATCATCCATAGTAAAACCCTTAATCATGTACTCTTTCAGTCATTCTGTAGCCCAACACCGGAAATTAGTTGCAATTTTGGATTTCACGCGATATCCAAGAGAAATAATCATATCAAGATTATAATGGATTGTATTATAATTTTTTCCATCAGCTGCAGTTGTTCGGAATTTCCGAACAACTGATTTTTCATCCAATTCTTCCTCTTCAAAAATCTGCTTGATATGCTCACCAATATTTGATTTGCTGGTTTGGTAAAGTTTACATAATTGTGCCCGTGTAAGCCAAACAGTCTCATTTTCCAATTTAACATCTATTTGAGTAGGTCCATTTTCTGTTTGGTATATAAGAATTTCATTATCAACAACATTTGAATTGTCTTTCTTATTCTCCACTTTTCACCCCTCCTTTTATCGTTCCATCAATTTCCTACTGACTTCTCTCACTGATCCGAGTTGCCTTTCAAACATAATATCCCATAAGTCTAAACATTTATAAGCAATCTGTTTATCTGCCATATTACTAGAATTAGCTGTCTCATCATATAAAGATATAATCAGTTTTGAAATCTCATCTTCTATACCCCATTGTTTTCTCAAAGTCTCTATTTCCATCTGTAAAATATTTTTACATAACTGTATAACAATATCTGCATAATCAACAATGGAAACAGCATTTTCTTCTAGATAATGAACAAACGCTCGTACAGTCCTCCTGCTCACCTTAGTTTTCATAAACTCCCGCAAAAATTCTCTATCATTCTTGACATCAACATATTTATCATAGAACATTTTAGATAATGGAAATTCTACATCCATATCAATACTCTTATAAGCAAGAATGATATCTTTTGCCACCTCTCGATAATCGTTAACTTTCAAATAAATTACTGCCATATCCAATATAGCTTTTATTTGCTCTTCACTTCTAGATTCAACAGACATTACAACCGTTTCAAATTCATTATGCTGTATATAAAATTCACAAACAGCATATCCTCCCATTTCTACAAGTTGTTTATCCTCCGACTCAAAGCATCTATTGATAATATTAATAATCCTTTCCTTGTATTTTGGGTATAAAAGAAAAAACATATTTTTCGAATCATGAAAACTCGCCATTCGAATATCTGACTCATACAAATATATTATTTTTTCTCCCGCCCACTTTCTATCAATATTATAAGATGGCCATAAAGCATATAATGACGCAAAACGTACCGCAGGATTTTCATCTTTGGTCAATCCATCAATGATATCTTTAAATCTTGAAAACAATTCCTTGTCTTCCCAAAGTAAATGTCCTATTGCTCTTGCTGCATTTCCTCTGACACAATTTAACGCATTGCTATGTAACATATCACAACTCTTCATTTCTTTGTCGTCCAAATTTGTTACATTGGGGTTATCTAATTCTGGATTGCTATGTTTTAAAGCAATATTTATTAATTGTTCCATTACTTCTAAAGACCAATTAACATCACTTATTTTTTCAACTATTCCACAGAAATAGGAAGCCCTATGATTGTTCATATCACACGGAAATTCAAGCAATAACCTCTCTATAAGCGAAAAATCAACCTCCTCCAATTTCTCCGATACTTCCACTCCTAAAAACAAAGAATCCACAAACACAGGCAATACCCGTTCCTTATTCTCTAAAACAAGATTTATCATTTCCTGCGGATGCTGCTTTACTACTGATTGGAAATCACTCGCATATGCTTCATAAGAACTTTCGATAAATCCACCTTTTACTTCAACCCATCTATGTTGCCCCCGATTCTTCAACTTGCTATTTGTGATGATTTGGAGCCACTGTCCTTTGCTAATATTTTTATCTGAAACAGGCGATTTTACCCACCCCGAATGCCCATTGTTATTACAATAGCGAGATGAAACTTTATGAAAACGCCTATCCAGCACATGCAATAATTCATTTGTTTTTGTTCTAATTCGTTCTTCCGGTAAACACTGTAATAATTCATACTGTAAGTCTCCCCAAAAACTCCAGTACACAGTAGGATATCCTTTCTGTTTGTTCTGCTCAATCCTTCGCTTATACCATTCAGATGCATTTGGCGAAATATAGCGACAAATTGCATCTTCTATCATTGATAATTCCTCTTTATGACAGTTACTTCCATGAATTTTTAAAACCTCTTTTACAAACCCCAGTTGATCCTCTGCTCCACTAGTATAATCAAAAACATTTTTATCCACATTATTGCTGAGATAACGCATTATCCGATTACTATATAGGGAAGATAGCGCCGCCAATCCCGTTAAAATTATTTCATTAAATACATGATACCCTTGCCCCATATATGGCTCATAATATTCCCAAAAACGCTCTGGAGATTTACCGCATAATGCTATAGTCGCTTTTTTGACTAAACACACGCAGGCTCTTTCAATACTTCTTTTATGCTCATACTTTCCTGACCAATCACTATATTTTACTTCCCATCCACTCTCTTTGGGTATATATGAAAGAAATTCATTAAGTACAACTTCCCCATTATCTATTAAAAAAGAATCATCTGAGTCTACTAATTCTTCTTCATAACGGTATACATATCTACCCTGACTTTTTATTTTATTTTGTAGCCAAAAAGAAATAAGTCGGATTGTTCTTGTCTCAAATTGTTTCATCATAGACTTTACATCTATATAAACTTCTTTTGCATACTCAGGATAATGCTCATAAAACATCATCCTAAGTTCAAACATCTCCGCACTTTCCTGTATAATATCGTGAAGGAAGCATCCCATAAACTGTTCATCATCGTCCTTATCACTAAAAGCATGTTTTTTAATAAAAGAAATATCCTCCTTATCTAAATCAGGCGTAATACTCTGCAATAAATTAAAAACTATAACTTTTTTCTTCGATTCTGAATACCATTGCTCCAAAACACCTTGATTTCTCAAGATGGTTATATATTGCTTTCTTGAAAAAATAACATTATTCAATAAATACTTTCCATAAATCTCATTTTCACAGTTATCCAAAACAAATTGAATGATATTATCATCTGGTTCTTGAATTTGTCCCAAAGTCTCATAAAAGACATATTTGACATAATATCTGATATCATCTGAAATCAACATCCTTTCACCAATTAGAATAAAATCACTACTATCATATTCTAGAAGATTTTGTAAAAGCATCTGCACCTGATATCTTCTTCCGGGTGTTTGCTTACATTTTTCTCCTATAACATTTTCTATATCTTGTCCCTCAAAATATTTTTCCATCATTCTTTGAGATATAAAACAATCTAAAATTGATTGATGAACAAAACCAACCCTATTATTTTGAATCGTAATAATCTCCGATGAAACTAAATAATCTAAGCCTGCTTCTTCAACATGCAAGATTTGTTTTGGAACATATAAGCGCCCTGTTCTATCTAAAGTGTCAACTATATTTGTCTTGGTTTCATTAACAGATTTTTGCTGTAATCCTGCAATTACGCTTTTTCTACATATTTGCTCAAACCATTTGTCTATCAAATGACTGGTCGTTAAACAATCCGAATAGACTTCTTCTTTATCCAAATGTTGCCAAATATAAATATTACTTGGTATTCTTAATAATTTTTTTAGTCTGATTGACAACTGCTCATAATATTTGCCTACAATTTTCTTTACAACATCGTCTTTAAGCTCCTCCACTTTTACTATTTCCCAATCACTCTCAGAGTTTTCCTTCTTTTTAAACAACAAATTTATATTATTATCATTTTCAAGATCATATGTCCTACAGACAAATATTATAATTATTTTTTTCTTTCTTTCAAAATTCAAGTATTCTACCTGTCTGATTAGCTCCATGCAAACTGCAAGTGCTTCACTGGAATTGGTCTGTGTCCATCTTAAAGCATCTAATTGATCTAAAATAATTACCGCATTTTCGTTTCTCGAAATACGATGTATAGAATAAGCAATTGAATCAGGAAATCCTAACTCTTTTCCCCAGATTTCACAATTCTTATGAGGTATTCTTTGGTCAAGTTTTATTGCAATACATGGGAGTTTTCTTTCTTCGCAATAATTTAAAATCGCCTCTGTACACCCACTTTTTCCATGACCTGCACTTCCAGAAATAATAACCGATTTTTCATTTTCAATGACTTTTATACAATCATCAAATTCTTCTCTATAAATGAAACCATCTATTAATGTTCTAAAATTCTTTCTATATTCTCGATTAATCTCATTAATTCTCGGCGCAATTCTTTTATCACCATCTTTCAAGCGAAGAGCAATTCCCTGCTTTATAAAATAATCACATAATACAGATTGTGTAATTTGTTTTCCTAATATATCCTCCACAACAACAAACGAAAGTAATGCATTGTAAACTACTTCTTGTTCACTACTAAACAAATATTGTATATTTTGATTTATACGTTCCTGTAACTCATATTCTGATATCTGCTTATAAAAAATCCTCTTTAAATAGTCAATGCTTTTTAAAACATCAACATCTTTATCGTAATCCAAGTCCATTTCAGCACAAAAATTTTTATAAAATTTTTGAAACTCCTTACTGCTTTTCATTATTTGTGTCGAGTAAAAATCTTCTGCTTTGCCACTAGTATTACATGCCCGATTATGTAAATCAAATAGAAAAGAACAAGCCATGGGACTGACTAATGATACTCTCCTCTTGTTATCCCTATTCAGTTGAATTTTCCATACAGAAAATATATCTTTCGACTTTAAATCAGAAATAACCCAATGCTCTTTACTTGCATTTCGCGCTTTACATTGCTGGTGTTCTTTCTGCCCATCAAAAGTCGTTACTAATATATCTGTACCAATCTCATCTGTACCAAGCGCTTCAATAATAACATCATAATTCGTTTCATCTAAAACCTTAAGCATCTCATAGATTATACAATTTATCTCATATCTATTCCCTTGTTTATCTGCTCTTCCGCCCTTTTCAAATGGCATGATTTCATCCCTCTCACAAATCCCCTATATCATTTTAAAATATTTCAGTGCCGCCATAATTGCTTTTTCTTTTTCCAATGGACATATTGGTGGTTTTACCTCTTCATTCTTCGGTTTATTGTAATTTTCACGCTCAATAATACCACATTTTTGTTTTACCTGAGCAATATACAGATTAGATATCTTAAGACCTGTCTTCTCTAACACATACTCCTTAATCTGATTATAAGTGACCTTACTCTCTGCCACTGTCAAATCAAGCTCATCCATCTTTACTTCCACCTCTATATGTTTATCCGATTTAAGTTTGGAAAGCAAACACACAACTTCTACATGCACCGTCGAAGGAAACATATCCACGCATCCCCCTCTCTCTACTTCATACCCCGCCTCCCGAAAGATCTCCAAATCTCTCGCCAGGCTGGTTGGCTTACAGCTGATATAAACCATCTTCTCCACCCCAAAGTCAATGATCTTCTGGATCGCTTTCGGGTGTATCCCATCCCGGGGCGGGTCCAGCACGATAAAATCAGGTTTGTCTTCCAGCTCATCGATCACCTTCAGCACATCCCCTGCGATAAATTCACAGTTATCAAGTCCATTCAAACCGGCATTTTCCCTGGCCGCCTCCACGGCTTCTCCGACGATCTCCACACCGACCACCTTCTTTGCCACCGGCGCCAGCATCTGGGCTATGGTCCCGGTTCCGCTGTACAAGTCAAAGATGACCTTATCCTTCGTCTCTCCCACATACTCCCTTGCAGTCTCATACAGTACTTCCGCCCCCAGAGAATTGGTCTGGAAGAAAGAAAACGGAGAAATTTTAAATTTCAGCCCAAGGATTTCCTCATAGAAAAAATCTTCCCCGTAAATCGTCTCCATCCGATCCGCCTGAACCACATCGGCCAGACTGTCGTTCACCGTATGCAGAATTCCCCGGATACTTCCGGAAAGGGGCAGAGAGAGCATCTCCTCCGCCAGAGGCTTCATATCCACATCAGCCTGGGAAGTTGTGACGATGTTGATCAGCAGGTCTCCATTTGCCTCGGAACGGCGGATGACCAAATGTCTTAGATATCCCTCGTGGCTCATTTTATGATAAAAATCACAGCCTGATTCTGAAAAATAATTTAATACACAGGAGACGAGCAGATTATAATCATTATCCACAATTTTGCAGTCCGTAATGTTGACAATATCGTGGAACGTATTCTTTTTATGCATACCAAGAGCCAGCGGGCCTCCTTTGACTTCGTCTCCAAAAGAAAACTCCATCTTGTTGCGGTACTCCCACCATTTAGGACTTCCTTTGATTCCCTCCCATGTTTCATCGGAGATATAATCCTTTAACAGCTCCCGTACCTGTCCTTCCTTGATTCTCAGCTGATTTTCATAGGAAACTGTCTGATAAAAACAGCCCCCGCAGGCCCCGAAATGAGGACACCTTGGAATCCCATCCTCCATCTCAGACGGTTCCAGTACTTCTACCAGTCTCGCAACAGCCTTGCCTTTTCGCAGCTTTGTCACCTGTCCTGCGATTCTTTGGCCCTGGATGACTCCTTTGACCGTGATCTCCCTGTCCTCAAATGCAAATGTCCCTTTGTTCGGAAACTCTGTCTTCTCAATCAAGCCTTCTACAAAATCCTTCTTTTTCATCTTTTGACCTCAACTCTAATTTATTTTTCTATATACGACGAAAAAACTGCCTGTGCCATTGACACTCGGACAGCCTCGCTGTTACTTACAGTATTCATGCCACAAACAGTTTTTTCATGTTAAATGTTCAGTTCTCTGAAATGCTCTTTATAATATCCATGGGCATAATGAGCCTCTCCCATATCGTCGATCTCCATCAGAAGAAACGTCGGCTTTCTGCCGGCCTGTCTCGGATAGGAAATACTCCCGGGGTTTAAGATTGTCATATCGTCCCCGATCTCTATGAACGGCACATGGGTGTGCCCGTACATCACGACATCTACGTCGTGCATTTCTCCATATTCCCGCAGATAGTCCACCCCGGAATTCACATAATACGGATGTCCGTGGGTTACCCAGATGCGGTAGCCCTCTACCTCTATGGTCTCCTCGCTGGGGAGGTCAAGATAATAGTCATTATTTCCCGCCACCATGACGACAGGGCATCCTGCAATATCGCGGATATACTGGTCACCGCGCTCTACGTCGCCGCAGTGGATCAGCATGTCGATCTCGCCGACCTGCTCCAATACCCCTTTTACATCGTCATTACGACCATGAGAGTCACTGATTACTAAAATTCTCACAAGATAACCTCCCTAAAGAATGTCTTTGATTTTCCTCAATGCTTCTCCGCGATGACTTAACCTGTTTTTCTCTTCACTGCAAAGTTCCGCACTGTATCTGCCTAACTCCGGCAGAAAAAAGATCGGATCATAGCCAAATCCATTCTCTCCCTTTATCTCATATCCAATGATACCTTCCATAGTACCACGACTTGTCCGTATTTGTCCATCCGGAAATGCGGCTGCGATCACACAGACGAATCTGGCGGTCCTTTCTTTTTCCGGCACGCCTTCCATCCGGTCCAAAATCTTCTGATTCTTAACGGGATACGGGGTGTCCTCTCCCATATATCTGGCCGAGTATACGCCTGGCTCTTTATTCAGAGCGTCGATCTCCAGACCGGAGTCATCCGCCAGAGTAAGTTCTCCGGTAAGTTCCATGATAGCCTTAGCCTTAATGACTGCATTTTCCTCAAATGTCGTACCGTCTTCTATTATCTCAGCGTCCACCCCTGCCTCTTTCATAGACACGACCTCATACTCTGTGTCCGCAAGGATTTCCCTGATCTCTTTCATCTTTCCCTGATTTCCAGTTGCAAATATCATTCGTTTCTTCATCGTTTTATCTCCTGGGCGGTTTTGGTCCGAGATACTGGCAGAACTCGGCACGGATCATTCCGTTGTATACCTTTCTGACCTTTGTTGCTTTGCCAATGTACTTCTGTGCATCTTCATAGGAAGTGATCACATATTTAGACCATGTATCCATCTTCTGAAAAATGTCTCCAATCTGTCCGTAAAGTTCCGGCAGAGCCTCTTTTTCTTCAAGGCGCTCGCCATACGGCGGATTGGTTATGATAAATCCATAAGGTTTCGGATGGCTGAAATCTTTTATCTCTCTTTGCTGGAAATGGATCAGATGATCCACCTCAGCGGCGGCCGCATTTTCCCTGGCAAGCTTCAGTACTTTTGAGTCCTTGTCGTAGCCCTGAAGGTCCATGGAAACATCCGGGTCCATCAGATCTCCGGCTTCATCGGCCGCGTCATACCATGTCTTTTTCGGGAGAAAATTGGTCCATGCCTCTGCCTCAAAGGAACGGTTCATCCCCGGGGCGATGCCTGCTCCCATCATGGCAGCCTCGATTAAAAAGGTTCCGCTTCCGCAGAACGGGTCTACCAGGATGCGGTCCTTCTTCCAGGGTGTCAGCATGATCAGCGCCGCTGCAAGGGTCTCTCTGATGGGAGCTTCACTTGTCAGTGTGCGGTAGCCCCGCTTATGAAGCGGAGTCCCGCTGGTGTCGAGGCTTATGGTTACCTCATCTTTTAATATGAAAACACGCACTGGATACTGGTTCCCTGTTTCTGAAAACCATGACACACGGTAACGCTTTTTCAGACGTTCCACCATGGCTTTTTTGACGATCGACTGAATATCCGGAGCACTGTAAAGTCTGCTCTTTGCAGTGGAAGCCTTTTTCACCCAGAACTTTCCGTCCTCAGGGATAAATTCTTCCCAGGCAAGTTCTGCCGTCCTGTCAAACAGCTGCTCGAAGGTCGATGCGCGAAAGGCACCAACCTTGAGCAAAATCCGTTCTGCAGTCCTCAAAAACATGTTTGCCCTTGCAATTCCGCCGAGGTCAGAAAAGAAAGTCACCCTTCCGTCCTCAACCTTTGCAATCTCGTATCCTAAATCCTGTATTTCTCTCTTTAATACTGCCTCCAGACCAAAGTGGCATGGGGCGATCAATTCTATATTCTTCATGTTTCTCCTTTGCATTATAATATTCATTCTACAATTTTAGGCCCAGAGATGTCAACTCTCCGCGGTAATAATAAATCCCGCCCACAATATTGTAGACCTCATATCCCTGCTCAGCCAGATGCCTTGCAGCAAGCATACTCTGTCCGCCGAAGTCACAGTAGACAATGATCTTTTTATCTCTGAAAGCCTCCTGGTCTTTTATGACACCATAGGGCATACTGAGAGCCCCTTCGAGATGTCCCTGTTTATATCTATACGGTTCTCTCACATCGAACATCACATGATCATCCTGTTTCGAACGGTCAATCCCTTCCTGCAAAGTTATATTTGTAAATTCCATTTTCAAACACTTTCCCTTTTATAATTTAGAATATGCAGGGACATGAAAAGACGTCCAAAGAAATTTTCTTTGGACGTCTCTCCCGCTTTCTTCTTCTAATAACTAACGGTTAGAAGAGTTCTGGCTGCTGTTCTGAGATTTGTTCTGGTTTTTGTTCTGAGATTTGTTCTGAGACCTGTTCTGGCTGTTGCTCTCGTTTGAGCTGTTGCTGCAGTTATTGTTTTTGTTATTGTTGCTGTTGTTGCTTTCGTTAGAATAATTTTTTGACATAATAAATTCTCCTTTCTGTTGGTTACACAAATATTGTCTGCAAAAGAGAAAAAAATATTCTTGCAAGATTTACAAAACGCCATATTAAAAAATTTTTGTTTTATCCATAATTTTCATTTGACTTAAAAAAATTTATTGCTTTTTTTTTGAAGATACCTTATAATGCAAATAGTAGAAGGTATTCATTATGTATATTTCTACTATATAACCCCTTATTAATTTATTTATACTCCCCTCAAAAAGGCCAGATTTCCCTATCTGGCCTTTTTACTGTCTAAAAATAATATTTTTTATTGTAATCCGATCGCCTTTTGGATTCTTTCCTTCACCTGTTCTGCAATTTCCGTAGTCTTCATATGTTTGTAATCATCATAATACAGGGGCTTTAAAAAGTGCACCTGGACTGTGACAGGCTTTATCGTATTGGAATCAAAAGGAAGAAAGGCATCAACGAGGGCCACCGGGACGATCGGACATTTCGCCTTTACGGCAGCCTTAAAGCTTCCTCCTTTCAATGTCTGTACCTCATTTCCGTTTTTCGAGCGGGTTCCTTCTGCAAATATGAGATAATTCCTACCCCGCTTTACTTCCTCTGCAACACTTAAAATCACCTGCATGGACTGGCGGATATCATCGCGGTCTATCATATAGGCCTTCATACATGCAAAAACCTGTTTTAAAAACTGGATATCAGCCACTTCTTTTTTTGCGACCACAGAAAACGGCCTTGGACACGCCTCTGCCACCGCCAGTACATCATAAAGTCCCTGATGGTTGGGGTAGAAAATAAATCCGTCTTTCTCTGGTATATTTTCTTCCCCATGGACTTCAATCGTAACATTTCCTCCTTTGTTTGCACGGGATGTGATAAATTTCAGCATAGCAAACCGCTTCTCCTCCGGATATTTATCCACATGAGAAGCATAATAGCACAGCTTGATCCACATAAACGGCACCAGAAAAATGTTTCTGAATACCATAAGCAAAATTCTCTTCATTTTTTATCACTCATTTCATCCTTCTGCAGTAACTGCGTGTTTGATCTCCGTTTTTTTTGCTCTTTTCTCATAGTATCCGAGGGATAAAAGAGAAAAAGCAATCAGAATTCCTATAAATACAAGCACATCCGCCGTGATGCCGCCGCCGATCATGAGCGTATTCCGGAATGCGTTCACACTGTAAGTAAACGGCATAAACGGATGTATCATCTGGTAGAATTTCGGTGACAGTTCGATCGGATAGGTTCCTGCCGCTCCGCCCAGCTGCAGCACCATGAACACCAGCACGATAAAGCTGCCCACTTTATCCAGCCAAAGATTGAAAAACGTGATCATGGCCATAAATGTCATAGAGACTAAAACTGCCATCAAAAATGTTGCCGTCAGTTCTTTTGGCTTCAGACCATTGATGAGCATCAGCATAAGAACCATAACAACTGCCTGCACAGCCGCGATCACCGCCATGACAGAAGCCTTGGACAGCCACCACCTGAATCCGCTTCGCACCCTGCCGTTGTGTTCCTTCAGCGGAAACATGAGGCAGAATGCGATGCATGCCACATATAAAGCCACAGACATCATATAAGGAGCCATGGCATGGCCGTTATTCTGCACATCTGACATCTGAGAATGTTCTGTTTTTACCGGTGACGCAAACATACCCACGGTCTTTTTTGAATCTTTTACTTTTCCTGCCTGTGCAGCTCCGTCAGAAAGTTTTGACTTTAATGTGCGGCTTCCGTCCTGAAGTACAGAAAGCCCGGTCCCCACTATTTCAGAGCCGTCTGCCAGTTTTTCTGCCCCGCTGCCGATCTGTTCTGCCCCGTCGGAAAGTCTGCCGCTTCCGTCTAAAAGAGTCCGGCTGTTTTTGTTAAGCTGACCGGTTCCTTTGCAGAGACTCAGTGTCCCGTTTTTCAGATCTGCCATTCCATGAAACAGCTCAGGCAGCTTTTCTGTCATCTTTCCAACACCTGCGTTCAGCTCTGACGCTCCAGTCTTCAGCTGTCCTGATTTGCTGTCCAGCTGCTGTAAGCCCCCGTTTACCTGGGTTACTCCGGCTGTATATGCATTCACTCCTTCTTTGAGTCCGTTTTTTCCATCCACACTGGTTTTCAGCTTTTCGGTTCCCAGGTGAACTGTCTGCATGCCCTGAATCAGTCCCATATCCGAAGGTTTTGTACCCGTTTTATCAAGGTTTGTTTTGACCTGACTAAGACCGGAGGACAAGCTGCCAATGGCATCCGCACCGTTTCTGAGAAGGTATGCAGTATTCTTCATCTGATCTGCCCCAGCTGACTGTGTACTGGCCGCAGAATTTTTGACCTTCTGTGCCCTATTCTGAATCGTCTCCGCATCAGAAGAAACAGCATCCGCACTTTTCTCCAGCCCGGAGAGTAGACTCTGCTGTTCCTCCCTGCTGAGTTTCTGAAACTCTGAAGAAGCCTTTAAATCTGCAATCTGCTGTTTTAGCTCATCTGCGTGTTCTGAGAGGTCCGAAGCCTTCTGCGACAATGTCTCCGCCGTTTTTTCTGTCTGTAAGCTTACGGTCTTTGATGTCCCCTGAGGGTCCAGCTGATCGGCTGCCTGTTTCATCCCCGCGGCCAGCTGCTTTGTCTGCTGCTGTTTTTCGGGTGTCAGCGACTTTCCAAGTTCAGAGGACATGGCCTCTAATCCGGTGAGGACACTTCCGCTTCCTGACTCCAGTGCCTGAATTCCTCCGGATAGCGCCTGTACTCCTCCATTTAATGAACTGCTTTTTTTCTCAAGCTCACTGCTGCCTGCATAGACAGCCCCGACTCCTTTCGTATAGTCTGCCACTCCTTTGTTCAGTGTTCCGGTTCCGCTTTTTAACTCATCAGCGCCGGACTTGAGAGTTTTTGCGCCTTTTGACAGCTGCCCCGCTCCCTGATCCAGCTTCTTTGCTCCCCGGTCCGCCTCAGCCACGCCGTCTGTGTAGCGTTTAAGCCCTATCTGGAGAGAATCTGCTCCGTCTTTAAATGTCAGAGAGCTGGAGGCCAGTGTGTTTAAATTGTCTGTAATGGTTTGACTGCCTGCCGAAAGTTTCTTTGCTCCGCTGCCTATCTGCTCTGCGCCTTCGGCGGCCTGCCCAAATCCTGCTCCTGCAGACTTTATCTGCCGGAACATGGTTTTTGTATAAGTCTTCGTGACCTGTTCTGCCACCTGGGAGCGGATCGTATTTACGGCCGTCTCATCCATCTTGGACGCAATGTAGTTTGTTCCCGGGTTCGTCCGGTATTCAAGTTCCATCTTCTTCGGATGTTCATTTAATACTGTAGCAGCATTTTCTGAAAAGTTCTCGGGAATCGTTATGACCATATAGTATGTTCCGCTTCTCAGCTTTGAGTCCGCTTCCGCCTCATTGACAAAACGAAAATCCATCGCATCCGATTTCTTCAGATTGCTGACCAGCTCTTTTCCCACTTCCATTTTTGTTCCGTTATAAGAAACCGCTTTATCGTTGTTGACCACTGCCACCGGCAGATGTTCCGTCTCACCGTACGGGTCCCACATAGACCCGAGAAAAATCGTCGTGTACAGGGTTGGGATCAGAATGATCGCCGTCAAAACCAGCATCATCCATTTACTGTTCCGTATGTTCTGCCATTCTTTTTTCAGCATCTTTCTTCCTTCTTTCTCAGCTTCATTTTTATGTCCTTCCCACACCTTTTGTTTACAAAAGAATACTTTGTAGATATAATATATCCATGGATATTTCTTATCTACGGATACAGAGTATTATATTCATCCGGTTTTTATTTGTCAACACATCTTGATAAAACGTCTCCATATCAAGTAAAATTGTGTTTAACAAGGAGGATTTATAAAAATGAAAATCAAAGGAAGCCTGGAGCAGGCCGTCTGTATTCTGCTGGTCATCGCCCATACCAAAGGCCATGCCCCTGTGAAAAGCTATACTCTCAGCGAACGTCTGGGGTTGTCAGACTCATACTTAAAGAAAATCATGCGCCAGCTGGTCGTGGCGGGCCTGGTCGATTCCGAAGCGGGAAAAAAGGGAGGATTTGTTTTAAAAAGGGCCCCGAAAAACATCAGTCTCCTGGATGTGTTCGAGGCCATTGAGAGTACCGCTCCATTTCTGTCCACTACAAATCTGGTAGATAAAGTATTCCCGAAGGAAAAAATGATTGCTCATGAAAAAGAACAGCAGATCATCTCTGTTTTTACCCGTGCAGAACAGGCTTACAGACAAAGTCTCTCACAATTTACACTGGATCATGTAGTCGCAGAGGATCTGCCTGACAGCTGATCCTCTCCCGCTCTTTATTATTTCTTTTTCCATTTTGCATAAAGTGTATAATTTGCACGCTTTCCTTTCGGTATGGTCTTGATTCTTTTCTTATATTTCTTAGATGTGTACCAGCCTTTAAACCGATACCCTTTCCGAGAGGGATTTTTCAACGGCACTTTTATATTGTAGTAACTGATCATATTCGCATTGTTGTTTTTGCCTTTATTGAGCCGGTATTTGACAGTATATCCTTTTGTTTTGCTGCTGTATGTTCCATACACTTTCCTGCCCGCAGAATCCCAACGGTAAGCTCTGATTCTGACATAATACACTGTATTTTTCTTAAGCCCTGTCAGTGTCTTTCCCCCGGCTGCAGTTTCCCATCGCTTCGTGGAACTTTTGCTGAAACCTGTATTCGGTGACACAGAAATCTCATAGCCCGCGGCACCGGGAACCTTAGAATAATCCACTGTCATCGTCGGTCCCAACGGATTCTTCATAGAGGTCAGCTTCGGTGCCTAAAGAGCGATCTTCTGCCATTTGGCATACAGTCTGCACTCCCTTTTCTGTGTAACAGATTCTACTCTCGATCGAAACCCTGCGTCTGCATACCAGCCTGCAAATAAATATCCATCCCTTGCCGGAGCTTTCAGACGCACCGGCGTATTCGAAAACTCAGAAGGATTATCTCTGTGGTTTCGGCCGCCGTTTAAGACATATTCAATAGAATAAGATCTGACAGATACTATAATGTTACAGCTGGCCTTTATGCCGCTTCCGTCATTGGCTTTGGCAGTCACCACTGCCCGGCCCTGAGATAATGCAGTAACCTTTCCCGCGCTGTTTACTGAGGCAACCTTTGGATCTGAGCTGCTCCATTTTACCGTCTTATCCGCTGCATCCTGAGGCTGTACCTCTGCCCCTAAAGTAAATTTTTCTCCTGTATACAGTGTCTTCTCTGTCTGACTCAGCACAATCCTTTCCACCGGTTTTGGCTTTACTGTAACCTGACAGGATGAAGCGGCTTCGCTTCCGTCGTCGGCTTTTGCTGTGATACTTGCCGTACCCGGTGATACTGCCGTTACATTTCCATTATCGTCTACATCTGCCACAGAAATATCGGAGGAAGTCCACTGATATCCGCAGTCTGCATCGAATGGCAGAGCCCGGGCCTTCAGCTGAAAAGTTTCTCCAACAATCAGTTCTTTCGCATTTGGACTCAAAATTATGCTTGAAGCCTTTACATGATAGGACAGCAGGTCACTGTATGATATATCACTGTCTGAATACTCGCCAGTGTCAGAAACCGCCTGGACAGCAGCCTTGTACCCGCCTTTTCCATATCTGCTCAAATCTTTGGAACAATCCAGGCTCTCTGTACTGCTCTCTTCGTCTGTAAGAATCTCTTCGTCTGTAAGAATCTCTTCGTCTCCTTTGAAAACTGTGACCAGATACCTGGATGCCCCGGGAACTTTTTCCCACGTAAGTTCACCGAATCCTTTTTCATCCCAAGTAATCTTTCTGGGCGCATCCAGCTGCGGGGCTTCCTTCAATGTTCCGATATATTTTTCGCCGCTTTTTTGTACAGGCAGCACATACCCCTTGGTATTTTTTAGCCTGACCCTGGAAATCTCAGTATTTCCAACAAAAGAATCTGCCGTCACATAAATACCCTCGGATATCATTCCCTGTTTTGGAAGAACTGTGATTGAAACCTGAGGATCAAAATCTTTAACAGTAATCTGGCTTCCGCTGGTGATCTGAAGATTTGCCTCCTGTCCGTCTGTCTCCAGTGATCCTGCCTTAATATCTCCATCTACGGTGAAAGATTGTGTTCCTCCTAATATGGTCAGCCAGCCGCTGCTCTCAATGCCTCCTCCTACAAATACAGCATCATTGTTCCACTCTTCCGGTGCCGCATTAATATAGCCCCAGCCGCTGATTTTCCCCTGGATAGATCCGTTATGCAGGATAAGGAATGCCTCCTCATTTTCTCCGTTTATATTCCCGTAAGTGCCGCTGAATATATCTACCTGCTGTCCCGCATCTCCAGATTTTATATATCTGATATCAGGCGGAGTCCCCTCCATCGTAAGATTATCTTCAAATACAGCCATATCTGTGTCGATCACAATGCCGTCCTGTCCGGCGCGCCCCGTAAAGTCCATGGTCAAAAAGCTGAATTCCGTGTATTCTCTGATTGTCAGAGGCTTGCTGACCGTAAGCTTAGCGGGAGCAGATCCGATACCGGAAATTGAAAACGTATGTCCCGGCAGGGAAAGTTCCAGCGGCTCATCGACTGTCGTGTCTCCCGAGATAATCAAGGATATGTTTTGTTTCCCGGATTTGGCGGCCTCCAGAGCCTTTTGTACAGATGCAAATGCCTGGTCTGCCGACTCCCCGGTATTCCCGTCGTTCCCCGATGTTCCGTCAATAAAATACACACTCTCCTTATTTTTTGGCGCGGCAAACCATCGTTTCCCTGATGACGTCTCCTCTGTGCGCATCTCCCATGCATTCACATCGTTTGAAAACGACAGACGTCCGTCTGAATCTTTTCTCTCCGAAACTACCTGTCCCCTAAACCATGGAGTGATCGTTCCCGAGCCATTTACCGTCCCCTTGACATAAAGATCAGAGCTGATGTCCAGATTGGCGTCTCCCTTCATATTCAGGTTCCCTTCCAGCGTGGTTCCGCCGTTAGTGCCCATCGTCAGAATAGAGCTAAGAGTCACATTTTTAACCTGAAACAGGTTATATGTGTTAAGAGGCGCGGCAATATTCAGCAGGTCAATATTCCGTGCTGCCTCCCTGAGATTCTGTTTTGTATAGATATTTACAACGGATGCCGTGTCCAGCCGGTCGGTCAGGGCATTGTCCCTGATCGTAACCTCTGTTCCTTCCAAAACTTTTGCCCCGTTTTTCCCATAACCGTATATTCCGGCAAAGTTTCCGCCGCCCACATCAATCCTTGCCCTCCGCCCTGAGACTTCTGTGGTGTCCGGACTTCCCGCATAAATATAGGCTTTCTGATTGTCATTTTCATTCACAAAACACTGGACCGTATCGGTCAGGGTCAACGAATATCCATTGACATAAAAACGCCTGGCCTCCTCATCAACAGAAGTAGTCTCAAGTTTGATCCTGTCAAACTTCAGATCACTCCCCAGAGTTATCCCATAACGGAGAGTCAGAGATACGCTCGGATGTTCTCCCCGGATTGTAAGTTTTTTCTCCTCAGGCGTTGTAATCCCCTTTTGATCCACATAGGAATCAATAATGACAATCGTTCCTCCGTCTGCTGCAGCCCGAAATGCCGCATTGATATCATGCAGCGGCTGCTCCTTTGTACTGCCGTCTCCAGACGGATATCCGTCTGATCCAGTCAGAAAGACCGTCTTAAGGCCTGATGATTTGACGGTGCTTCCCGCCGCAGATATTTTCACTGTCTGAAACAGCATTGAAAATACCATGACTGCGGCAAGGAAACAAGCTGTGATCCTTCTAAATCCTGTTAAGTTCAACTTAGTCCCCTCCTCAATATATTTGTGAATGTCCCCATATAATCATTAAATAAAAAATGCATTGCTGTCCTAAAAACGCAATGCATAAAAACTGCAGCTGGCTGTCATAATCAATAAAATCTTAGACCCTTTAGCTTTGCGCCGCAGGCTTTCACCTGTTTTGCCCAATATGTAATATTCCTTTCTTCTAATATACTTCATCCCAGAAACTGTTACAATGAAAAAGCCGTATGAATACAACATTCATATGGCTCTTTCCGAAAAACATGCTGCCTACTGTTTATTCACTGCAGCAATTCCTCCGCATACAAGAAGAATGGATGCGATATTAACCGCAGTAAAGACGTTTTCTTTTAAAAGCAGGCCGGAAAGCAGTGTTCCGAACACCGGAATCAGCAGATTATAGATGGAAATGGAACTGACCTGATAATGGGATAAAAGCCAGGTCCAGACGCTGAATGCAACAGCAGAAAGGACAGCCATGTAAAGAAGCAGGATCAGTCCGCTTGTTTGGAATGTCAAAGTTCCGTTTCCCGCATATCCAAAAATCAAAAGCAGGCTTCCTCCAAGCAGAAGCTGATATCCGGCGATCAGCATCACATTCATCGTCTGTGCCAGTTTCTTGCTGTAAATGGATGCGAGACTCTGTGACAGTGCTGCCAGTACAATGAATCCTTCTCCATTCCAGGCAAATCCGCCGAGACTCCCTCCTTTCAGATTGATCAGGACGATGCCGGAAAGTCCGACGGCACATCCTATGATTTTCTTCGCCGTCAGCCGGTCGCTCTTAAAGAAGAACGGAGCCAAAACTACCGGAAAGAATGCTGTAAATGAGTTGATAATCGACCCCTTGGCTCCCGTGGTATGCGCAAGTCCCACATAAAAGAAATAATACTGGATTGTCGTCTGAAGAATTCCAAGAGTCAAGAGATGTTTAAATGCCCCTTTTTTCGGCAGTGGCCTCTGTCTTGTCTGAACTCCCAAAACTGCAAGCACCATGAGTCCTGCCGCCGCGAAACGAATGCCTGCAAACAGCAGCTTGCTTCCGATATCGTCTCCCTGTATCTTGAAAATCTCGTAGCCCAATTTTACGCTGGGAAAGGCACTTCCCCATAAAAAAGTGGCAAGCACCGCGAGGGCTGCCATCAATGATTTATTCTTTATTTTCATAAATTCCTCCGCTCCTGATGATTCTTCTATTCTACCATGTTTTACAGACACATTAAGAATGATTTTCATCTGTATTTATTTTTATACAAACCGATTTTTTATTGACAAATGAGTCTTCTGGAGTATAATGGGAACCATTCAAGAACAAAGGCGTTCCGATCAAGAGATTGGAATGCCTTTTTTTCTTAAAATAAAAAAGAGGAGGAATTATATTATGATGAAGAAAGTTGTAGTTGTCATCAAACCCGAGAAGCTCACAGATGTAAAGCATATCCTGGAAGCTCACAAGGTATCCGGACTCATGATCTCCAATATCATGGGCTATGGAAATCAGAAAGGATTTACACAGAAATACAGAGGGAATGAATTGAATTCCAATCTGCTGCCTAAGATCAAAGTAGAATCTGTAATGCCGGAGGAAGTTGTTGAAAAGGTGACAAAAGATATCGTGAACACCGTCCGCACCGGCGAATTCGGAGACGGCAAGATCTTTATCTCACCCGTGGAAGAAGCGATCAGAATCCGTACCGGTGAAACCGGAAAAGACGCTTTATAATCTAATCGGCAGAAATATGAAAACAATAACATACTTACATCATTATCAAAGGGGATAATGCAGCCAGGCCATAAACGGCAGGCACGCATTGTCCCCTTTTTGTCTTAAAGGAGGATATTAATATGGACGTACAGCAGTTATTAAATATTGTATGGACTTGCATCGCAGCTTTCCTTGTCTTCTTCATGCAGGCAGGCTTCGCAATGGTCGAGACAGGTTTTACAAGAGCGAAAAACTCAAGCAACATCATTATGAAAAACTTGATGGACTTTGTCCTCGGTACTCTTTGTTTCTTTGTCATCGGATTTGCTCTGATGTTCGGAGGCAGCAATCCCATCGTCGGCACCACAGGCTTTTTTGATCCGACATCCATTGACCTGCAGCAATTTAAAGATCTTACACCCGGTGTCTTTATGATCTTCCAGACTGTATTCTGTGCCACAGCCGCCACCATCGTTTCCGGCGCCATGGCAGAGCGCACAAAATTTTCTTCCTATCTGATTTACAGTGCGCTGATCAGTCTGATCATTTACCCGATCACCGGACACTGGATTTGGGGCGGCGGATGGCTGGCTGAGTTAGGGTTTCATGATTTTGCAGGTTCCACTGCAGTCCATTCTGTCGGCGGATGGCTGGCACTGGTCGGTGCTGCGACAGTCGGTCCCCGTATCGGAAAATACAAAGCCGACGGAACTCCAAGAGCGATCCCGGCTCATAATATTGCGCTCGGCGCATTAGGAGTCTTTATTTTATGGTTCTGCTGGTTCGGATTTAACTGCGGTTCCACGACTGCTGCCACCGATACTCTCGGTTCCATCGCCATGACCACGAACCTGGCCGCCGCCGCATCCACGTTAGTGGCGCTGGTTATCACCTGGATGCGTTATGGTAAACCCGATGTTTCCATGACTCTGAACGGTTCCCTTGCCGGCCTCGTAGGTATCACAGCCGGATGTGATGTCGTATCCAACTACGGCGCAATCGCCATCGGTGCCATCTGCGGAGTCGTTGTAGTCGCAGTCATTGAACTGCTTGACAAAAAAATAAAAATTGATGACCCGGTCGGAGCCTGTGGTGTGCATCTGGCCTGCGGTGTGGCAGGAACCCTCCTGACAGCCTTCTTCGCAACCGGAGATTCCTTAAAGCTTATGGATATCACAAGAGGTGCATTCATCAAAGCACAGTTCATCGGTGTCGCTGCCGTTGCAGCTTACTGTATTGTCGGCGGGCTCATCATCTTCCAGGGACTGAAGCATACCATCGGACTTCGGGCTTCCGAGGAAGAAGAAATTGCAGGTATGGATATATCAGAGCATGGTATTTCCGGTTATGCAGATTTCCCACTGAAAAGCGATCATTAATATTAGTGATATAACCGGGGTCCTCTCCCCCGCTTATATAAAAAGCTGGAATTCGACTAGTTTTTACTAACATGACGACTAATCTCTGACAAACTTAAGACATTTCAATTTAACTCTAATATAATACTTCAAGATTGTTTTGCTGAAAAACCCCTGAGGATGTGCTCAGGGGTTTTCTCTCGTTTCATAGGAAAGTTCTGCGGCCTTCCCTATTAAATAAAAACGCTCCGCGGGCTGTACACAGATGCGTATTGAGGGGTTGGGGAGTTGAAGCGGCCTGCCCACTTTGTTCTATTTTATCATTTTGCTTTTTTCATGGTTAGGATCACAAATCCGGCCATGGATGCGGCCGTCAGCAGCAGCATTCCCTGCACCGGCCTTCTGTCTGAAGTCTTTGCCGCGTTTGTCTTTGATGCACTTCCGTTCCTCTTACTGTATTCCCAGTCCGGAGGGTTCTTCTTTTTTGTTTTCCCTCCACTGTCTTTTTTACTGTCTTCCCCCTGCTCTTTCTTTCCGTCTCCTGTCTGTGTCTGCTTCTCCGGTGTCTTCTCCCATTTTGCTCTCAGTGTCATGCCATCATGGACTGGTGTTTTGAAGTCCCATTCTTTTTCTGTCCCGTTCTCATCCGTGTAAAACCATCCCGCAAACTCATATCCGTCTTTCTTCGGCTCTTTGGGACGGACCAGGCGGTTCCCGCCTTCCACCGTCTGTACCTCCGGTGTGTAGTCTCCTCCGTTGGGATCAAAGACTACCTGATGTTTTCCGGTCAGCGTTACTTTCACCTGCACCTTTGTGCCGTCCTCCATCGAGAAGGTCATCCCAAACATTCCCGTCTTTCCTGCCTTTTTCGCCTCATTCAGCGCAGTCAGCTGGTTTTTGTCCGCTTTAAGGTCCAGAGTGTCTCCATTTTTGTTCTTTCCCCGGGCCTTACAGAGTTCTATGATCTCTTCTTCTGTAAACGCCTCTCCTCCGGTCTCATGCTCCGCATCGTCAGCCCCGATGGCTGCAGCCGGGTTCTCCGGATCATACGCTGTCCCGTCACTTCCCTCATCTGTAAGATACACAGTAACTGCCACTTCGGTTCCGCCCTCTGTCTTTATGGTCAGCGGAAACTCTCCTTTGGCCCCTGCTTTCTTTGCCTGATTGATCTTCTCCACCTGACTGCTGTCAGCCAGGCTGATCTGCCCCTCCGGAAGGGGGTTTCCGTCCTGGTCAAGCCCTGATGCCTTGGTCATGGCCAGCAGCTGCTCTTCTGAGAATGCAGCTCCCCCGGTTTTACTGATCACATCTTTTCCTTTCAGCGTTTCCCCGTTTTCTGGGTTCTCCGTGGTCTGGTCATATTTGACCAGGGTCACGCTGATCACGGCTTTCTCCCCGTCTGCGGTCTCGTAGGTCAGCGGAAAGACCCCGGCCTTCCCTGCCGTCTTTGCATCGTTGATCTTTTTATATTGTTCTGCATTTAAAAGATAGTCTACGTAGGAGATATTGTTCCCCTCCGGGTCCTTCCCCTTCAGCTCCCCAAGCTTCTTGATCTCCTCTTCTTCAAACGCCTCTCCCCCTGTTTCCTCTTCAAAGTCGTTCGCACCGATCATTGACGTCGGTTTCTCCGGATCGATCTGGGCCGCATCGGTCCCGTCCATTCGAAAGGATACGGTGACCGTAGCCTTAGTTCCATTTGCCGTTGTGAAAGTAAGAGGGAAATCCCCGATCTGCCCTTTCTTCTTTGCCTCGTTGATCGCTTCCAGCTGTGTTTCATCGGCGATGCTCAGCTCATCGGCCGGGAAATATTCACCGTTTTCCTGCTTTCCCGTTACCTTGGTCAGCTGTTTTAGCTGTTCCCCGGTAAACGGTTCTCCGCCGCTCTTGCTGATCAGGTGGTTGGCTCCGATCTGTTCTTTGCTGGTCTTGTCAATGTCATTGGCATCCCGGAACGGTCCGAAATAGACCTTTGTATAAAACCTTCCGACCTTGATATCCGTCGGTCCTGAAAAAGGCGTGCCGTCCATGAACGTATAGTCTGTCAATGAAGTACCGTCCTTGATATACCCCTGATAGCCGGTATCCGGAGATGCCTTGACGTTTTTCACCTTGCTGTTTCCTCCGCCGGACCCGATCCCCGGCATACTGGATCCTGAATCCCCGATCGCCGTGACCACCGTGTCTCTTCCGCTGATGACTACATTTTCTGTCTCTTGAGTTTGAAAAGAGGTAAAAGCATCTAAAGTACCAGACGCACCGATGCCCGGGGCATACTGTCCTCCCGTTGCCTTTACCGTTCCTCCCGTGATCCTGATGCCGTCTACCTTTGTGCCCATCCCGGAACCGATACCGGAGCCATACTGGGTCCCCACAGCGGTTACGTTCCCGCCCGAGATCAGGATATCTTTTGTATAGCCGCCTCTTTCCTGTGCCCGGCAGGCCGCTCCGATCCCTGGACAGTGTGCTCCGGCAGACGCCTCGATGTTGCCTCCTTTGATCGTAAAGTTGACAAACCCGGTCTCGATGGGCTTTGTATCCGGATTGATGGCCACCCGGTAAGTACCCCCGATAGCTCCGGCATGGCTTTTGCTCGGATCTCCTTTTGCGGATAAGGAACCGCAGCTTTCATCACAGCGGTGTCCTTTTTTGTCTTCGTTCTCGCACTGAATCGTCAGGGAGCCATCCATCCCGTCTTTTGTGATCGCATTTCCGTTCTTATACTTGTCAGCCGTACCTCCGGCCTGACTGTACAGACGGTTTTTTCGTACCAGTGTGATGACCACATCGGCATGGGAGACATTGATACAGTCGAGCTTTGTGATATCCACGGTAATGTCCACGTTGTCCAGAGTGATTGCCGTGGTCACTCCAGGCTCTGCCACCAGATGATACTTTGTCGTGGTCCCGGTGATCCAGTATCCCTTTTCGTTCAGGGCATCGTCCACCGCAGTGCCGTTCAGAGTGGCTCCTTTAGAAGTGATGATGATATCTCCTTTGCTGATATCCAGCCTGGTCTGTCCGTTTTCGGCCTTCTTAACATCTAAGCGGGATGATTTCTTTTTTCTGGAAATACCCCCCCCCCGATTTCCTGGGAGACTTTTGCTTCTTTCACCCCTTGCTTTTCTGTTATTTCCTGATTTTTCTCACTGGCTGCTGCCGATGCAGACTCTGGCTGTTCCTCTGTCTGTACTCCCGTCTCCTCCTGCAAAGCACTCTCATCAGCCTCAGCAGTTACTGCTTCTTCCGTTCTCTCTGCCGGTGCTGCTGAAACGATTCCTTGTCCCACAGTCAGCAGTGCTGCCAGAATGACAGCAAACCATTGTTTTTTCCTTTTCATCCTGTGATCCCTCCATGATAAATTTTTATGTACTTTCAGACATGTTGCTACGTATGTCAGGTAATGTGAAGAAATAAAAAAGTTAGTTCTATTATGACAAAAAAAGTGCCCCTCCCGGGACACTTTTTCAATAACATTATGATACAGATTCTACTCTTTTGCTTTCCTCTCCACAAGCCCCATCATCATCAGCTGATAGCTCACCAGATATCCGATCATGATCCATATAATTCCTGTGAAGAAAGAAATCCCCGCCGTAAGGCCGATGGTTCCGATCAGTTCACATGGTACCCTGGCATAGATAGACATTTGAAAAATCTTCCCGAATGCCATGGGCTGGTTTCTGGTTTTCATATTCAGAGACACCAGCCAGGAGATCAGCAGACAGTAAAACAAATACTGAAGGACGATTCCTGCATAGACAAAAAGCAGGGAGACAAAGATCAGGAAGTAGACCAATGGAAGCATATTCGCCATATCCTGATTCGTAAATGTGACATTTTTCATGGTGCTGAAATTCTTTGTTATGGTCTGTCCCATGACAGAAGTCTTGACCACCATATTATTCTTTGAAAAATGAACTTCATCGGAATATTTATCATCGAAGTCATCTGCCCCAACGGACTTTTTATTTGAATCTGCCGAGATATGAAGTGCACCCAGGTTGAAATCAACCGCGCGTTCCAGCTTTAATTGTCCGTCTTTCAGTTCAAAGGCTGGCAGCCGGTTCATGACAAAGTTTCTCGGGCCTCCCACACTCACAGCAAATCCTGCCAGATCCATCACCGGTCCAAGCAGAGTGATCACCAGACCCATCAGTAATGTAAATATAGCTACTTTCCATTTTTTCACGTTCAGCAGTTTCTTATACTGCCTCGGTTTGGTGCAGGCAATGTAGAACTGCTCCAAAATGCTTATTTTTTCTGTACTTTGCATTCTTATTTTTCCTCGTATATGATGCTTTCCAACAATTTCTCTTTGGCCTCTGTTCCAAGCAGAAGTTCCGCCAGTTTCCCCACAAACGGAATGGCAGTTCCCATACCCCGGCTGGTAATCACCCTGCCGTCAACGACAACGGATTCCGTCACATATTCTGCTTCTCCAAGCCCATCCTCCTGACCGGGATAACAGGTCGCTTTCTTTCCGTCTAAAAATCCATACTTTCCAAGCACTGTCGGTGCGGCGCAGATCGCTGCCAGATATTTTCCATTATCATACGCCTTTTTCAAAAGCTTCGCAAGTCCTTCATGCTCTCTCAGCGCGATGGTGCCCGGCATTCCTCCCGGAAGCACGTACATGGCTCCTTCCGGCTCCAGCACTTCGTGGAACATGCAGTCTGCCTCCACTTCGATATGATGGGAGCCTGTGATCATCTTAGAAGGTCCCACAGAAACCATAATCACTTCAATTCCCGCCCGGCGCAGCATGTCTACAACGGTCAGCCCCTCGATCTCTTCAAATCCATCCGCTAAAAATACAAATACCTTATTCATAAGTTCATCGTCCTTTCTTAATCTGTTCAAAACGAAAACATTCTTTTACTACTACTTTATGTAAAACAAGCAGGCATATCAGGTTTGGTACTGCCATCAGCCCGTTCATTGTGTCCGAAAAATTCCATACAAGCTGGAGCGGCACGGTGGCCCCCACAAAGATTACAAACGAGTATACAACACGGTATAATTTAATATAAGAAGTCTTTTTCACCAGGTATTCCAGCGCTTTCTCTCCGTAATACTCCCATCCTATGATCGTGGAAAAGGCAAACATGACGATCCCCAGACCGACGCATATCTCTCCTGCCGGTCCAAGTGCCTTTTCAAATGCTTTCATCGTCAGCGCCGCTCCGGTGATCAGCTTGCCGTGGGAATCCACGCTTCCGAGCACCCCCGAGGAAGCCACGATGAGGCCTGTAACACTGCATACGACCAGCGTGTCAAAGAACGTCCCCGTCATGTTGATATATCCCTGCCTGGAGGGATGATCCGTCTTAGCCGCTGCCGCAACGATCGGCGCAGAGCCCAGACCTGCCTCGTTGGAAAAGATTCCTCTGGCGATTCCCCACCTCATGGAAGAAAATAATCCTGAGACAATCGTACCTCCGACTCCCCCTGCCACAGCCCTCGGAGAAAGGCCCATTTTGAAGATCATTGCGATCCCCTGCCCGAGATTGGCCCTGTTCATATAGATGACAGCAATGCCCATCACAAAATAAAACACCGCCATCTTCGGTACAAAAAATCCGCACACCCTGCCGATGCTTTTGATCCCTCCGATCAGGATGGACAATGCCAGCAGAGCGATCACAGCTCCGGTCAGCCAGTGGGGAGTCCCCCAAAGGCCTGCCATTGACTCGGCAATGGAATTGGCCTGGGTCATATTCCCGATGCCGAAAGATGCAAATACAGTAAATAAGGAAAAGAAAAATGCCAGCACGAGACCGATCCATTTGATTTTAAAACCATTCTTCATGGCATACATAGGTCCGCCGCACATCTCTCCGTTTTCATTGACTTCCCGGTACTTCACCGCCAGAACACTCTCCGCATATTTGGTGGAAAGCCCGAAGAGGGCACTGATCCACATCCACAGAAATGCCCCTGGACCGCCCATGACCATGGCGGTGCTGACGCCGACGATATTTCCGGTTCCTATGGTAGCTGCCAGAGCTGTCATCAATGACTGGAATCCGGAGATATCCCCGTCTTCTCCCCCGCTTTTATCCCTGACAAACACCATCTTTAAGGCATAGGGCAGATTCCTCCACGGAAGAAATTTAAGGCGTATGGTCAGAAAAATACCTGTCCCCATCAAGAGCACAAGCATGACAGGTCCCCATACAAAATCATTGATCGCTTTCATAAACTACCTCCCTGTATCTTTCCGGCCCGAGCACAGAAAGATCCTATTTAACTACTTTAATGAAAAAAAATGAAAAAGTCAACGCCGTGCAACTTTTTTCATTGACTTTTCATAAATGAATCGTTACAATAATAGATGTGTTTCACGGGTCTGTAGTTAAATGGATATAACAGCCCCCTCCTAAGGGGCCGTTGTGGGTTCGATTCCCGCCAGGCCTATTTTATAAAAAGTTCCGTTTTAACGGGACTTTTTTTGTTTCTCAGGAAAAACTTGTACATAAGAACATGACAAGCTTTTCCTGAGAAACAAAAAACGCTCCGCGAGGCTGTACACAAATGCGTAAGGAAATGATTTGACTGCGTCAAATCGCATTTGGCACACAAAACTGTCAGGCACTCTAAAAATTCAGAATCAAAAAATTGTGACAGCCTGCCAATTTTGTATTTTAAATTTCTCAGGAATATGTTGATAGATTAGTTTATGCTGTCAGGAGGTTATATTATGATAGACGCCATCTTAAACCGGCGCAGTATCCGGAAATTCAAAAAAACTGATGTTTCTCCTACTATTATAGAGGAGATCATTCAGGCCGGTATTCTGGCCCCGTCTTCAAAAACCAGGCAGCCATGGCGGTTTACCGTCGTCTCAGGCGCTGCAAAAGCCGGGATGCTCTCGGTTATGGAACAGGGTATTCTAAGAGAAGAAGTGAATCCACTTCTGCCGGACAGCAGCGCCCATCTGAACGGTGCGCGCTGTACCCTTGAAATTATGAGACAGGCTCCGGTTACGATCTTCATCACCAATGCTTTAGGCCTTGACCTGTCGCGCTCTCTGACAGAAGAAGACCGTATTTCTGAAATCTGCAATGCCCAGTCGATTGGAGCCGCAATCCAGAATATGACTCTTACCGCCTGTGAACTTGGGTTGGGAAGCCTGTGGATCTGTGATATTTTCTTTGCCCTTGAAGAGCTGACAACATGGCTTCACGCGGAAGGCCAGCTTTTTGCCGCACTGGCAGTCGGATATGCGGATGAATCCCCTGATCCCCGGCCGAGAAATGACATCAGCTGTATTACCAGATGGAAAACCGAATAGTTTGTTTCGTTCCATGAATAAGCCCCTTTACTTTCCCGAAAGAAAAAGTAAAGGGGCTTGATCAATTTGCATACTCATCATGAATCAATAAGCCTGTTTTCTCTATTATTCAGGAAAACCGCAAGAATGATGAAAACCCTTCTGCCCTGTGCAGTTATAATCAATTCCAGTGAAAGGAGAATGAAAAATGCATCACACAAAAATAGAACAGATCATATCGGTCATCGACTATATTGAATCTCATCTGTCCGAAAAACTGGACCTGGAAATCATCTCCGGAGCAATGCACTATTCAAAATATCACCTGCACCGGATGTTCACTGCTGCTGTGGGCCTGACCCTGCACGATTATATTCAGCGCCGGCGCCTGACTGAGGCCGCTAAACTGCTTGTCTTTTCAGAACAGCCGATTCTTGATATCGCTCTGAAGTCAGGATATGAAAGCCAGCAGGCCTTTTCAAATATTTTTACGGCAATGTATAAGACATCTCCGGGAAAATACAGAGATAATGAAAAATTCTATCCCCTTCAGCTTAAATTTGATTTTGGAGGTAACTATCCTATGTTAAACAGCAAAGAAGCTTCGAACTGGAATGTGACATTCGCGGCAGAAAATGACATCCCCTGCTGGATGGAACTGGTACGCCTTGTCATTGACGGGTTTCCACACCTGCATGCGGATGAATATGAAACAGTTCTGCGCCAAAAGATCAGAGCAAAGCAGGCATTGATCTTAAAAGACGGAAACAGCGCAGTGGGTGCCATGCTCTTTTCGTATCAAACCGGTGCGATTGATTTCATGGGTGTACATCCTCTGTATAGAAAAAAAGGCATACCAAAAGCCTTTCTTGAGAAAGTCATGACAGAATTGCTGAACGGAAAAGAAATCAGCATTACCACGTTCAGAGAGGGGGATAAGGCAGACACAGGGCACCGCAGAGAAATCCAGGACCTGGGATTTGCAGAGGCGGAACTGCTCATTGAATTCGGCTATCCCACGCAAAGGTTTGTTTTGAACAGGGAGGAGCAGAATCATGGAAAATAAAGAATTACAGTTCCCGGATGAATGGGAGCACCTTACCTTCATCCAGACCAGGCTTGACCAGGCGCTTGGCGAGGCGAAGGAATCTGTCAGCCGGCTGGACCGGCAGTACACAGATGCCAGACAATATATGTCCGATGCCCGGGGAGAGATCGATCCTCATGAAATGTTTCAAAATGAGCTGCTTTTAAAACAGACTGACCACACAGGCGCATTTGCAGCCGAAATGTATGAAAGGCTCTGCAAATTAAAGGATTCTCCCTATTTTGCCCGGATTGATTTTTGTGAAAAAGGAAGCTTAAAGCCGGAAACATATTATATCGGACGTTTTTCTTTCCGCCATGGATATGAACTTTTGATCCTTGACTGGCGGGCGCCAATCTCCGGTATGTTCTATGATTACGAGATCGGTCCGGCCGGATTTGATGCGCCGTCGGGCAGGGTTGAGGGAAGCCTTACAAAGAAACGGCAGTTTGGCATCAAAAACGGGATCCTTACATATGCCCTTGAGACTTCTGCAAATATACAGGATGACGTCCTTCAGAAAGAACTGAGCCATACTTCCAGCGAAAAGATGAAGACGATCATTTCTACGATTCAAAAGGAGCAAAACCGGATCATACGGGATGAAGAAACCGAGACATTGATTATCCAGGGGGCTGCCGGTTCAGGAAAAACTTCCATAGCACTGCACCGCATCGCCTTTCTCCTCTACCGTCTGAAAGACCGTCTCAGTTCCAAAAACGTGACCATTCTTTCCCCAAATAAAGTGTTTGGAGATTATATTTCAAACGTCATCCCTGAACTCGGTGAGGAACCCATCTATGAATTGAGTTTCTCCGAACTTGCCGGAATCCAGCTGGAACATTACGTTGATTTTGAATCAGAAAAAGATCCTCTGGAATTTAACGATGGGTCCTATATACAGAGAGTCCGTTTTAAGTCATCGCTGGATTTTGTACGTCTCATGGATATTTATATAGAAGAAATGCCCCATCAGATCTTTGTTCCTGACGATGTGTCCTTTGGCCATTTTAAGGCGGAAAAAGAATGGATCACGAAACGGTTTGACGCATACAGAAAACACCCTGTTAAGCAGCGTCTGCAAATGACGGCAGACGATATCTGTGACCGGTTTCATTCCGAAAATACCATGCAGGAAGATCTGCCAAGTGCCAGTCAAATATTGAAAAAGCTGACTTCTATGCTTTCTGTGAAAAGTACTCTTGCACTATACAAAGATTTTTACAGAAAAGCGGGAGTACCGGAAATGCTGGTGCTGCCAGCAAAAAGCACTCTGGAATGGCCTGATGTATATCCTTTTCTGTACCTGAGCGCTGCCTTTGAAGGATTAAACGTAAGCAGGATCACAAAACACCTGGTGATCGATGAAATGCAGGATTACACTCCGATACAGTATGCTGTCATCAATCTTTTATTTCCATGTTCAAAAACTATTATTGGTGATTTCGGGCAGTCCGTACATCCATATCACCTTCACAGCCTGGAAGATATCAGGACTGTTTATAAAGCTGGAAAGTTTACGGAACTGAAGAAAAGCTACCGCTCTACGTATGAAATCATGACGTTTGCCAAATGTATTCTTGGTACTGACTCCTTAGAGCCGGTGGAGCGCCGCGGTGAACCGCCTGCCTTCTATGCCTGTGCCGATGAAGCGGACCATCTTGACAGACTTAAAACTGCTGTCAGACATTTTATAGAGGGACGCAGTTCTTCTCTTGGGATCATCACAAAAACAAATGCCGGGGCCTCTGCAGTTTTTAATCTGCTTACGAAAGAATTTGAAGTCCATCTCCTCACTCCCGAGAGTACCAGTTTTCAGAACGGCATCACGGTCACTTCCGTCAGGATGTCCAAAGGCCTGGAATTTGATGAAGTCATCCTCCCCGATGCAGACAGCAGAACTTACAAAGCCGAACATGATAAAAATCTGCTTTATATTGCCTGCACAAGAGCCATGCACCGGCTGACCCTCCTATATACCGGAGAAATCTCCCGCTTCGCGGAGCGTGCCCTGGAGAACGATATATGATATAATATGTCTATATTAAAATGAGCACGTGAAAAGGAGGAGGATTTCGTGGATACGTCTTACCGCACAAGCCTGGAACTGAACCAAAAGCAGCAGCTGTCCCAGTCACAGATCCAGTCTTTGAATATACTGGCACTGGATAATGGGGAGCTGTCTGAGTTCCTGCAAAATGAATATATTGAAAATCCAATCCTGGATTATTCACCGTCCCCCTCTTCCTATACCGTTTCTGAAGACCGGAGTTTTGACATCCCGGCCGAAAACACGGAGGAAGTCAAAACCTTTTTGCTGGATCAGCTGAACCAGAATGATTTCACACCGATGGAATGGCAGACCATGAAGTTCATGATCGACTGCCTGGACTCCGGCGGTTTCTTTAAGATTTCTGTTCATGAACTTTCTGTTCTTTTAACCATTCCGGAAGATGAGATCAGGAAGTGCTATGATGTGCTCTCCGATCTGGAACCGGCCGGAATCTTTTCTGAAAACCTGTCCCAGTGTCTGCTCAAACAGCTGGAGGTGAAAGGTAAAAAAACCGATATTTTGGAGACGATCATCCTGGATCATCTGGATGACATTGCCCTGGGACATATCAGCACTATTTCCAGGAAACTAAAGCTCAGCACGGCAGAAGTCCGAAAAAACATTGCCGTCATCCGAAACCTGAATTCCAAGCCGCTCCAGGGCTTTTCAACGGCGAGGACCGAATATATCACGCCGGATATCATTGTCACATACCAGGAGGACCAGTGGGATATCCGGCTGAATGACGACTGGGTAGGAAATTATTCTCTGAATGACTATTATGTAAAAATGCTCAGAGACGCAAAAGACCCGGAACTGAAAGACTATTTTCAAAAAAAATATGAGCGGTGCCGTTTTATCATCGCAAGCATTGAACAGCGCAGACAGACCATGTTAAAGATCACAGAAGCCGTTCTTGCACGACAGCCTGATTTCTTTTTAAACCATGGCTGTCTGAAGCCCATGACCATGAATGACGTCGCCGGGGATATTGACATGCACGTCTCCACGGTGAGCCGCGGCATCAAGGGCAAATATCTTCAGTTTCCGTGCGGCATCGTTTCCATGAGATCCCTGTTTTCCGGCGCTGCACCTGCCTCCGGCGCGTCTGTCAGCACGGGAGATATCAAGATGATCTTAAAAGAGCTGGTAGCCTCAGAAGACCCGAGAAAGCCGTACAGTGATCAAAAACTCTGCAATCTTTTAAAGGACAAAGGAATCTCCATCTCCAGAAGAACTGTGGCAAAATACCGGGAACAGATGGGGATCAAAGGCACCTACGACAGAAAAGAGACCTAGAGGGCAGGCTGAAAATGTCCCGGGCTGCACCGGCTTCTCAGTCTCTTTGCCGTTTTTAAAGAATGAAACCGATGCTCTCCCAGACTCTCCACAGGCATAACGCCCATAAGGGAATTGGTCAGAAACATTTCATCGTACATTTCTATGTCCTCCGGCCGGATGACCGTCTCTTCCGCCTGAAAAGACCGGCATATATATGCTCTCATGATACCGGGAAGCATCCCGCAGGAAACGGGCGGAGTATAAAGCTTCCCGCCCTTTACAAAAAACACATTGGATACGGTTCCCTCTGTGATCTCTCCTCTTCCGTTCAGAAAAACAGCTTCGCCGAATCCCTGCTGTGCCGCCTTCCTCTTTTCCATCAGATTTTCTGCGTAGTTTAGTGTCTTATAGTATGTGAGCGGCGATGTCTCGTTTCTTCGAATCCCGCTGTATGCTGTACGGATTTTTGTATCTGGCTCTTTTCCCGCATATGGGTTTGGGCGCACAGAGATCACAAAATTTTTCTCTGATACCGCAGTCTTCAGGGCATCATGCCCGGAAAGCTTTTCTTTGTTCCGGTCCAGATATTCCCACACCATTTTTTCTGCCGTTTTCCTTTCAAAAAATATTCCGAAATACTTAACAGCCTCCTCAAGCCTGTCCATATGCCGGTCAAAAAATACCGGTTCTCCGTCTTCCAGAGCCATTGTCTCAAACGCCCCGATTCCAAAATAATACCCTTCATCCATCTGCAGTCTCATTGCTCCTGTCTCCTCTCTCCTGCCGCGATAGCTTCCAGCACCGCTTTTGCTTTCTGCATCGTTTCCTCATGTTCAAACTCCGGGTCCGATTCCCATGTAATACCGCCGCCCACGCCCAGATGGTATGTTCCATCCTTATAAACTGCTGTGCGGATTACAATGTTGAAGTCGCAGTCCCCGTTCAGTGAAAAATACCCGATAGAGCCGGTATAGAGTCCCCTTCTGCTCCTCTCCAGCCGGTCAATGATCTCCATTGCCCGGATCTTCGGAGCCCCGGTTACCGATCCCCCCGGAAACATGGCTTTTATCAGCTGGTCAACAGACATCTGATCTTCCAGTTTCCCTGTCACGGTGCTGACCAAATGAAATACGGTCGCATACTCCTCCGGCACACAATGTTCCGGCACCCGGACACTTCCGGGCGTGCACACGCGGTTTAAGTCATTCCGTTCCAGATCCACGATCATCAGCAGTTCGCTTCGGTCTTTTTCCGACTCTGAAAGCTCTCTTTTCAGCAGTGCATCTTCCTTTGCGTTTTCACCCCTTCTTCTGGTTCCCTTAATCGGTCTTGTCACGGCGGCGCCGTCTTTTACGCTGAGAAAATGTTCCGGAGAGGCACAGATCACCTGAAATTCCCCATAGTTCATATAGGCTCCAAACGGAGACGGATTATAAGTGCGCAGATACCGGAACACCTCATAACACCTTCCGTTTCCCGGAATCGAAAGCTGCTGTGTCATGTTGGCAATATAAATATCTCCTTCTTCAATATGAGCAATCATCTGTTCCACCGCTTTCTCATACTCTTCCTTCCTGAAATCCGGAAAAAACTCTGCTCTCCCCTCCTGTTTCTGTAAAAAATCAGGAACCGTATTGTTTTGCAGTGTCTCCTCCATCTCCAGAAATGCTTTACCGGCGCCGGTAAGTTCCTCTCTTGACGCCAGATAAAGCTGTCTCTCTTCCTGGTCCGCTATGATGAGACGGTCATAAAAAGCGAATACGGCATCCGGAATCTTTAACGTGTCTGCATGTCTGGATGGGATCATCTCAAATTTTCTTCCGAAATCGTAAGACAAATACCCAAATGCCCCGGAAACCACAGGCAGTCCGGTGATATTTTCTTCTTTATATAAGTTCAGATAATGATCCAGAACTTTCTCAATAGGATCACGGGAAATGTTTTCGTTTATTTTGCACACTCCATTTTTCTCCTCCAGAATAAGATAAGGTTTCAGGGCAATGACAGAATATCTGCCCTGTTCATTCTTCATAGAAGAGTCAAGAAATACGGCATATTTTTCGTTCCTGTACGGATAAAAGGCCTCTTCCGGCTCCTTATAAAAATCCAGCTTTTTTATTTTTGTCTTCATGCTCTCCACCTCTCACACAGTCTCATATAATTTGCAAGCAGCTCCGGCCCGTACTCGGTAAGTACCGCTTCCGGGTGAAACTGGACGCCCCAGACCGGCTCTGATCTGTGGCTGACCGCCATCACCTCCCGGTCCGGGGAGACAGCGTCCACTCTGAGTGTCTCCGGAAGGCCCGCTTTGTCCGCAGTCAGAGAGTGATATCTGGTCACAAGAAAATCCTGAGGAAGCCCTGCGAACAATTCCTCCTGTCTGTGCCTTACCGGGGTCAGTTTCCCATGCATAGGTCTTGATCCTTTGATAATTCGGCCGCCGAAGGCATGACAGATAATCTGATGTCCTAAACATACTCCGAGAATTGGAACCCTGCCTGTAAACCTCCTCACCAACTCCACGGATTTTACACATTCCTCCGGACTGCCAGGACCCGGAGACAGAATCAGTCCCTGAAGTTCCTTCTGCCTGTCCAGCCGCTTCAGAGATTCAAAATCTATGCAGTCGCTCCTTACCGGTTTTACTTCTGCTCCCAAACTTTGAAAGTCCCTCACCAGATTATAAACATAGGAATCATAGTGATCCACCATCACATACATTTTAACGCCTCCTCAGAATCATTTTTATACTCATTTGTGTGCTGTCTGTACAAATATCTTTTTATTTCACCGGGGATTCCAATAAAACAGAAAGACTGCCAAAAGCAGACACAGCCCTCAGGCATATGTCCGCTTCCGGCAGTCTTCCGTCTTATTCTCTCCTGACCAGCAGGATTTCATCCGGGCACACCAGCATATTTTGTTTTCATTTCTTTCTGAATCTTACCACACATTTACTGAAACTTCAATCATCAGCGGAACAGACGACAGATCTCATTTTTTACATGCGTTTTACTCTTTCGGCGATCTCCCGGATACAGTCTTCCGCCTGGGGCAGTGAACCGATCCGGTCAAAAAACCCGTGGTCCAGGCCCTCATATAAGATCACCTCCGTATTTATCCCGGCCTCAGTGAGCCGCTTTACAAATTCGTCATTGCATATTTTAAAATAGTCAAATTCTGCCTCTATCATCAGAGTCTCAGGCATTTTTGATAAGTCTTCTGCATAAAGAGGCGATACATTTCCGTCCATTGTAGAATATCCATTCTGCACATACAGCTCTTCCATATAACCTGCCAGTTCTTTAAAGCGGAACAGCCGGTTCATAATATAATCCTTCTGCCCCTCATACATGTCATATAAAGAATAGTCCCAGTGATACGGCGTCTTCTCTGCCGGAGTCAGGTCGAGGGCTCCATAAATATAAACCGCCAGCTTAATTCTCTCTTTCTGATCCATAAGACAGCAGTTGGCAGCCAGGGTGCCGCCTGCACTCTCTCCCATAACTGCAATCTTATCCTCATCGATTTTCAGTTCCCCCGCATGTTCCGTCATCCAGTCTAAAGTTCCCAGCACATCATCTGCCGCTCCCGGAAACGGTGTCTCCGGGGCCAGACGGTATTCCGGCGAGATCACCACTGCCTCTGCCTGTTCCGCCAGATACCGGCATTGATTCCCCTTTGTCTTCACATCCCCGCCAAAAAATGCGCCTCCATGGATAAACAGCACCGCATTCTTTTTCTTTCCGGTGTCCTTTCCCCCGTATATATGGATATTGATCATATGATCTTTTACTTTAATAATCTTCGAGATCTCCCAGATTTCACTTGTCGTGATATCCTCACCTTCCCGTTTCATCTCCGTGCGCAGAAGGGCCAGGTCAAGATCCTCCGACGGGATCTGATTTTTCTGATAAAACATACCGACCCTCGGCTCCCCTTTTGCCATCTCCCTCTCCAGAACTTTCTTCTCAAATGCATGGGGCGTTATCTCTTCTAATTTTTCTTTCACACAAATCTTCATTTTTCTCCCTTTCTATATCAAAAGAAAAAATCCCAAAGAAGCTTGTTCTTTGGGATTTTTGTCTTTAAACAACCTGCTCCAGCAGACATTACGTCCATTTTCACCAGTTCGGAGGCCTTGCATTCGAAGAAATGTTAGTTTTTCTTCTTGAAGCAAAGTTTCGCAGGCGGTGCGCAAAGCGCAGTGAGGCTGTCTGAGCGTTAGCGAGTTCCGAACGGGCCGCCGGAGGAACTTTGCTGAAAGTTAGAAAATCTTACATTCCTGAGACAGCAAGCCGGAGAACTGGTGAAAATGTCATACTTTAGCCAGATATTCTGCTACATTGTCATCTGTGATCAGCACATTGATCAGCTGGCCTTTTAATACGCTTAAGATCGCATCTTTTTTCTCCATGCCATATGCCACGCCGACGCGGATCGGTATTTTTTTCAGGTCTTCCAGGCTTAAACTGATCAGTCTTCCTTCAAAGTCATCTTCGATCAGTTCTCCGTCCTTGTTGACCACATGGGAAAGGATTTCTCCTGTTCCGCCTTTTTCCTGCATCCGCTCAAACTCTTCCACTGGAATGAGTTTTGCATTGATGATAGCGGAGTTTTGATCCACGGTTCCGATTCCCATTACCGCCACATCTGCCGCTCTCGCCAGGTCCATGACTTCCTTCACACTGGCCTCGTTGAGGAAATGTTCTTTTATTTCCGAGGACGTCACATACTGCGGTGCCAGCAGCTGATAGCCGTTGCCGTTGATGATCTTTGCCACCTCATCGATCAGGTAATTAGAGTAAGCCAGACGAAATGATTTCTCTGCAGTAAGAGGAATGTTGGTCGTGGCCATCAGAGGCACCACCTTAACATCGTCCACCTTGAGGAATCTCAGCCTCACGTCCTTCGCCAGGCACTCCACCGTCTTCTGCAGGGTCACTCCTCTTGTCAAGGCAAGAGTCATATGGTTCTTCAGCGTTCTCAGTATATAGTCTGACGCATAAAAGGCAATTTCTTCACTGAGGTCTTCACCATCTTTTACACAGGCGATCACTGCCTCCTTTAAATGAAACTTTTCTTCCAGAATCGTCTCTGTACTTGTCATGGCCCCGTCAGGATAATTGATCTTGATCTGTACATACCCTTCTTTTCTGGCCTGAGCCAGGGTCCTTGATATGGTCGTCCTCGAAACGTTCAGTTTTTTCCCTATCTCCAGCTGTGACATCCCCTGTTTATAATGCATTTCTACCACTTTGATGATGAATCTTTCTTCTCTCAATTTGCCCACGCCTTTCTGTTTTCAATCTATACCCTTCGGGTAAACGTGCTTCGCACGATAAGGTATTTTTCTATTTCTAGTATACATAACTCCGGAAGGACACGTCAATCGAAAGAATCAGCTGAATTAAATAATAACTCCCAAGCATCCCAATACTAAAGAGACTATTGTAACTCCCAAAGTGGCCGCAAAATAGTTTCGTTTTACTTTTGAAAGATATCCCCATACACAGAGTACAACGATCAGCGGAAGCAGTCCCGGCACAATAGAGTCAAAAATGGACTGGAGTGTCGTCGTGTATGCGCTTGTGGCAAATTTTATTGGTGTGGATACTGTCACATAGGTAGAGGCAAGCCCTCCCATCATAAACAGTCCTAAAATACTTGCTCCTGCAATAATCTTGTTGACTAAGCCTGACTTCAGCATATTTTCTGCAAAAGAGTATCCAAATGTGTAGCATTTCTGTGTTAAGAAATATCCGATTCCAAAGCAGATCACAGTCAGCAGTACGATTGGCCCGATGCCGCCCAATGGATTTCCTTTCTTAGCAAGGGGAAGGAATAAACCGATTAAAAGGTACATCAGGGTTGACCATGAGATCGTGTCACCGATACCTGCCAGCGGTCCCATCAGACCGGTTTTGAGGTTCATGATAACCTCTCCCGGAATCGCTTCATAGTTGCGTGACTTCTTTTCTTCCAGTGCTAAGGTAAGTCCAAGAATCGGTCCTCCGCCCCAGTGTGCCTCTGTGTTAAAGAATGTCATATTTCTTTTCAATGCTTCAATATAACGCGGTTTATTTTCTTCTCCCGGATAAAACTTCTTCAGTGCCGGTACCAATGATGTACAAAAACTTGGCGCCTGCATTCTCTCGAAGCTGTGGCAGGTCTCTGCGCTGAACCACCAGATCACCCAGGATTTCAGGATATCTTTTTTACTCAGCAGTTTTTCTGCCGGTTCTTCTTCCTCATCTTCGTCGTCCTCATCCTCGTCTGTCTCTCCCTGGAACTCGTTGGATTTAAATGTGATGTAAAGGAATGTCAGGAATCCTCCCACCATCAGCAGCGGAATGGTTCCGATCTTCGTATACTGGATCAGGAAAAATCCTGCGAAGAAAAATGGAATATATTTTGGTTTTGAGATCAGGTTTGCAATAATGGCAAATCCTACTGCCGGAAGACAGGCTCCCATGGCAGATAAACCGTTTGTCACTGCTGCCGGTATATTATCCAGCACTCCCTGAAGGGCACCGCTTCCAAAATATAATGCGATGGCAACCGGGACACCAAAGCAGATAATTCTTGCGATGGCACAATATATCACCGACCATCTGGTCATTCCTGCCGCATTGCCCTTTTCTACGAATGTATCGCCTTTCTGGGCAAAAAATCCGGCCATTAAGTAAATCAGATTTGTAATCTGTGCTCCCAGCAGTCCAACCGGCACTGCCAAAGCAACTGCTGCTGTAGTGTTGAGTCCGGAAGCCATAGCAACCGGAATTGCTATATAAGCGGCCAGACAAGGATCTGACGGCTGATTTCCTCCCGCTGAGATGACTCCCAGGTAAATCAGCTGCAGTGACGCACCAATAATCATTGCCTGCGGCATGTCTCCGAGCACGGCTCCGACAACCACCGCGTTAAAGATGACGGTATTGAACATGAAAGCTCCGGCCGTATAAGGAACACAGCATTTTGCTATCCCGCAGAATAAGCCAAGCAGCACTGCCTGTAAAATTGTAATCGTCATAGTTTCTCTCCTCCTATGTAAATAAGTTAGTGCAGATCAGGAAATGTTTTCTTCATGATTTCCAGCGACTCTTTTTTGTCTGTGGGCTGCATCTGGAAGTATAACTTCACTCCGGTCTTTTCAATATCCATTAAAGTCTGTGCCTCACTCTCTGACAGACCAACCTGCTTATAAATCTGCTTTCTGTCGTTGATGATCGCCATTTGTCCGATGGTGATCTCCTCGAAGGACACCCCTTTTCCCTGGAGTTCGGCGATCTGTTTTACATCTCTGAAAAGTACGAACACATTTTTCGTCCCGAACTGGTTTTTCTCCCATGCTTCCACTGCTTTGTCCACAGAGAAAATACTTACTTTGATATCCGGCGGCGCTGCAAACTTTAACACGCTTTTCTGCATCTTATCTTTCGCCACATTGTTGTCTATGACCACGATGTGCTGCGCTTTAAAGACATTGACCCACTGTGTTACCACCTGTCCGTGAATTAACCTGTCATCCACTCTCACTGCTAATTTCTTTGCCATAAGCTCTCTCCTTTTATTTTGATGGTTATTTACTCATCATCATCGTTAAGAAATCCTTCCACATCGATTCTGAAAATTCCCTTTTTGCCATTTTCCACTGTGTCCATGCTGAATTCCTTTCCTATGAGTTCTTCCCTGGACATCACTGCATTGATCAGCATCGGTAAATTCATTCCTGCCGCAACTTCCAGTGTCTTTCCTGTCTCCTGAATGTATCTCATAACCTGGTTGCACGGCGTTCCGCCGAACAGGTCAACCATGATCAGGCTTCCCTCCGGAAATGCTTCGATCATTTCTGTAAAAGCTCCTCTGTACTTGTCAATATCATCTCCTGCTTCCAGAGAAAAGGCTGCGATGTTTTCACTGTCTCCGAAAATCATCTGTGCAGTTTTTACCAGAGAGACTGCAAACGGTCCGTGACTTAATAAAATGATCCCCGGCAGGTCTTTGTTCATTTTTTCCTGTCTGTAAACCTTCAAAATTCGATCCTCCTGTTCATACTTCCATATAAGTGTGATTATGTTCTCTATGGTGTTATTATATCCAGCTGTTTCCTCTTTGTCAATAGAAAATGCACATTTTTTCATTTTAGTGGTTAAAATCACAAAAGAGCTCCGGAAACAATTCCGGAGCTCTTCGTGCCAACAAATAATCTATCTTTTTTTCTAAAAATCCAGCATGGTCTTCCCCTCACCGCAGCAGCTCTCAAAATCACGGATAAAGTCTTTCACCGCGTTTTCTGCAATCCCGTTAAATGCAAGTGACTTTAACAGATCGGAACTGACTGTCACCGCACCGATGCCGCCTTTCCCCATATCAATGACCTGCTGTGCGTTTTTAAATGACGCTCCAAGGACTTCGGCCTTATAGCCTGCAGCTTTTACCATCATGTGGATATCCAGAGCAGTCTGTACACCGTTGTATCCCAGATTGTCCAGACGGTTTACATAAGGCGCCAGAAACTCTGCTCCCGCCTTGGCTGCCAGAAACGCTGACATCGTGCCGTAAATGGCCGTGGCTGTAACACGGATATTCTCACTGCTTAAAATAGAAATTGCTTTTAATCCATTTTCCGTGACGGGGACTTTGATAAAGGTATCTTTTCCCAACACAGATACCATATATTTCGCCTCTCTCACCATATCTTCCGTTTCCACAGATAATACCTGTGCGTGAAGCATGGCATCTGAAGGAATCAGGCTGCGGATTTGTTTCAGCTGGTCCATCGGATCAGGATTTCCTGTTTTGCTCAGAATGGTAGGATTTGTTGTCACCCCATCATATGGGTATTTGCTGTACAATTCCTCAATATTTCTTAAATCTGCATCATCAATTAACATTAACATCTGAATCTTCTCCTATATATGATAAAATTTTTTGTTTCCACTGTTCCTGTACTTCTTTGGAGGGCACAGAGAATTCTATGCTCTCACCTTTTCCTAATCTCTTTTCTTTTGCAATGCCCATCCGGTGGTAGGGCATGATTTCCCATCCTTTCAAATTCCTCAGTTCTTTTATGAGTCCCGCGATTCCTCTGAAATGTTCCTCTGTGTCGTTCACTCCCGGGATTACCGGGCACCTCAAAGTGATCACTGCACCCTTCTGGTAAAGAAATCTTAAATTTTCAAGAATCTTCTTGTTTTCCACTCCGGTCAATTCCCTGTGCTTTACATTGTCTGTCTCTTTATAGTCCCATAAAAACTCATCCGCATAGGGAAGAATCCGTTCATAATTCCTCTGGTCAGAATACCCGCTGGTCTCTATGGCTGTGGACAGTCCCATCTCCTTCGATTTCTTTAACAGCTCAAGAACAAAGTCTGCCTGTATCATCGGCTCCCCGCCCGAAAGAGTAATTCCACCTTTGCTTGTACGGAAAAATGCCTGGTCTATACAGACTTCTTCGAGAACTTCCTCTGCCGTCATTTCTTCTCCCACCAGTTCCAGTGCACCGTAAGGACAGCCTTTTGCATATGTTTCTTTTATGGACTGTGACTCTTTGGATACGGTCTGCAGATTATGACAGATGCCGCCGCATTTGCCGCACTTCCGGCATTTGTTTTCAAAATAC
Source organism: Anaerostipes caccae L1-92 (assembly GCF_014467075.1). NCBI lineage: Bacteria > Bacillati > Bacillota > Clostridia > Lachnospirales > Lachnospiraceae > Anaerostipes > Anaerostipes caccae. The sequence goes on along the minus strand of NZ_AP023027.1, from coordinate 718,010 downwards.
TGCAGTTCAGCGGCCGGTGCCAGCCCTTCAGGGTTGTGACACCACAGGCATCTGAGCGGACATCCCTTCATAAAAACATTGCTCCTGATTCCGTCACCGTCATGAATTGAAAAATGCTGGATACCAAAAATCAGCCCCTTCACTTCCTCTTCCATATCTCTATCCTTCCCCGTACATCGTTCTTGCAATAATTTCGTTCTGCAGCACTCTGTCGAGATTCACAAAAAACTCGCAGTAACCGCCTACGCGTACGATCAAATCCCTGTGCTTTTCAGGATGGACCTGGGCATCTTTTATATCGTCCAAATTTGTTGTATAAACCTGGATCTGCGGTCCTCTGTTTTCTATGTAGGTCTTAAGGAGGCTGATGGCAGCCTGCCTCCCTTTTTCCTCATTTAAAAATGCAGGATTCAGCTTATAATTCAAGGCATATCCGCCCGTTATATAGTCATCATTCAGCCGGATGACAGAATGGAGCAGCCTGGTAGGGCCCTTTACGTCTTTTCCCTGTCCCGGTCCCATGCTGTCACTGAACGGTTCTCCTTTATGCCTGCCGTTTGGTGTCGCACCGACAATTTCCCCGTGATAAATGTGGAAAAAGTAACCGAAGAGCGTCGACACATATTTATCCTTTTCTGAATTGTGATTCAGCTCAAAGACCGATTTGGAGAAATGAGTAAGGACTTTGTCCGCAATACTGTCCACTTCTTCTAATCCATTGCCGTAAGCAGGTGTCATGCGGTCCAGCATGGCGCGCAGTTCTTCATAACCTTCAAAGTCTGCCTCCAGCGCATCCTTCATCTGCTCCAGTGTCACCTTCTGATCATCAAAGACAAATTTTTTCACTGCACACAGGGAGTCAGCCGCAGTTCCGATGCCGTAGGCATAGACAGACCAGTGCACAGGACACTCGCTTCCGCCCTGCAGCATATCTTTTCCATGTTCCAGGCACCCATCGATCAAGACTGAAGAAAAGGGATCATAACACCGTTCTGTCATATTGGCTTTCTTCTGCAGTGCCTCCTGCCGGTCAGCTTCTATTGCTATATCCATCTCCTGTAAATATGCGTCCATGAACTCATCAAATGACCGGATCTTAATTTCCCCTGCTCCCCATTTTCTCATAACTTCTTCTATGAGGACCGGAAATGCGATGGCCTCTGTAACTCCCCAGTTGGGCTGTTTCCCGGGAATCATGATCTCCACGCATCCCATATTGTAATAATCATTGGCCTGGTCCTCCGGATATCCAAGCTTCTTCATATTTGTGATCCATATCTCGTCATTTAACAGCATCGGCTGCCCGCATCCGGCTTTGATCGTTTCCAGTGCCTCCTCATAAATCCAGTCAGGATTCAGACGGTTCACCCGGAGTCCCACATTTGGATAAGGCATCCCGGCGTCTTTTGCTGTCTGAAGACAGATCCGGGTCAGCTCATTGGCCGCATCTTTTCCATCCGGGGTAATCCCTCCCAATGTAACACTCTGTACAGTACGCATCTTCGGCTCATTCACCTTCAGCCACAGGCATCCCACCAGCTCTTTTGCCTCGCTGTATGTAATTCTGCCTTCCTCTGTGTCCTTCTTAAAATACGGATATAAATACTGATCCAGTCTTCCGAAAGATAATGCAGAACCGCCCTGGATATTGGCAATGATATGCAGCATCCAGGTCAGCTGGACGGCTTCATAAAATGATTTTGCAGGCTTCTCTGAAATCTTCCGGCAGATGTCTGCCATCCTTTTTAACTCTCTGCTTCTCTCCTCCGTCACGTTGGTATTCTGGCTGTGCAGATCCAGTTCATCCGCATACCGTTTGATAAATCGGATCACTGCGTCAACCGCAATACGGGCTGCCTCATAATATTCAGACTTTTCCGGGTCTGACGAACTGCCAAGCCGGCTGATGATCTCATCTTTCATTTGTAAAAGACCTTTCTGCAAAGCCCTCCCGTAATTGAGATTCAAATGATTTCCCACAAACCACGGGAGCTCATTGTACAGCTTTTTGTCCTCTGCCGCATATGGGATCTTGAATGCGCGTTCCAGCTCTCTTCCGATCTCATACGGTTCCAGATCTTTACATCCGGCGTACCGCTCTTCCATCAATGCAATCTGCTTCTGCAGATCTTTAAATTCGATGCTGGCGTCATGGTGGACTCTGGACATCAGCGACCAGCGGCTTTTTTTGCTGGTGAAATCGTCCTCAAAGCTTTTTGCATGGCCCTCTTCAAACACGATGGATCCGTCAAGATTCTTATTTTCTGCTTTTTCCTTCCGATAGTTCTCAATCGTCTGTACAGACTTCTTTTCCTGTTCTTCCTCTGTCATCCGTTCCTCATACACCGGGCACATGCCGAGCATACTCCCGGCAATCAATTCATACGGAAGGACTTCTAATTTTACTTCTTCCAGTATATTGGCAAAAGCTTTCGCCCTTCTGATCTGTACCGGTTCATTCTCTGTCGTCCTTAATGAATCCGCAATATATTTATAAAGATAAGTGGACCGCACTCCCATATCATTTCGCTGCTGTATCTGCTGTTTTAAAGCTTTTAATCTTTCCTCCATAGTTTCTCCTTTCTGTTATGTGCACATATTTTCACTAATTTGTGCATTTACACTTTCACTGTATAACAATCTGCGGTGATTGTCAAATACGTTTGCTGATTTTTCTACGCATCAAAAAAGGAATGCACCTAAATGCATTCCTTTTTTGCTCTTCTCAACAACAGGGACCTAATGAATCTCCCGCTTTTTCTTTAAGACCATATACACTGCTGCCGCGGACACAATCAAAAAGATCAATTCCATTTCACCCTTGTCTTCGTCTCCTGTTTCAGCTACGCCTTTTCTAAGAACCCGATTGGATCTTGTTTCTGAACTGCCTGCATGAAACTTACCGCTGTTATCATCTTTTTTCTTTTTCTTCTTGCTCTTTGACGGATCATCTGCGGTATTGCCGCTGTTTTTCTGTTCTTTCTGATACACAACTTCTACCGTATGATTTCCGCTCACATTCTTAAAGTCAATTTTTCCAGCATTTTTAAGATCTTTCCGTTCTACTCCGTCCACAATGACCTTCTGGACTTCATATCCCTTGGCAGGCTTCCATACAACCTGATAGCTTCCACCTTTTTCTACATCTCCGCCTGCTGTGATGCTTCCTTTTCCTTCCCTGGATGTCTTAATCTCTATAAAGTCAGGGTTTCCCTGTGTACTGTTGTCTTTCTTTTTATAAATAACTTCCATAAGAATGGTTCCGGTCTGCGCCACTGAATGATATCTTCCCTTTGTCTTCTTTTAAATCATCCCTGGTAACTCCGTCTATGATCACTGCAGAAACCTCATATCCTTCTTTTAGATTCCACTGTACTTCTTTGTTTGTTCCGGCCTCAACTTTGGAAGACGGGGAAATCGTTCCCTCTCCTCCTCCGATGGAAGTAGAAATATCAAACTGCTTTCCGGCTGTGCTTCCATCATGCTTTACAAACTCTATGTAAATCGTATGATCAGACGCCACCCCCTTAAACTGAATGCTTCCTGCGTCTTTCAGATCATCTCTCCCGACACCATCCACGACTACTTTGCCGACATAGTAACCGGGCTCCGGTTTGAAGTTCACGGTGTGGTCTTCCCCACTCTTTGCAGAAGAACTGTCGAACACCTGTCCCTTGTCGCTCTAGGAAGTATTGATCTGATGCTCTTTTCTTATGACTGAAAATATACCCCTTTTTAAACAGAAATTTCTCTTTTTATACAAACATGTATGATTATGATAGGTGTGTCAATTATAATGTCAAATAATTTCCGCTAGAAGTAAATAAGGACAGATGCCCGTTTTGTTCGGCATCTGTCCTTCCTTATCTCCAGCGAAGAATACAGTCTTCAATTTTTCTTATTGTCTTATCTTCTTCTTTGCCTGTAACTTCAAGGATGATCTCGTCCCCTTTACGTATCCTGGCATCGAGAAGTTCTATGATGCTTTTTCCGTCATAGGTGCGGTCCTTCCACATGATCTTTACGTCACACGGCATATTTTCACATAAATTTGCAAGCTCGGCCGCCGTGCGAATATGAATACCGCTGCTGTTTTGGATCTTTATCTTTCTTCTCATACTCATCCGATCTCAAGCCTCTTAATCTCGCTGTCGATCCTTGCTATCTCTTCCTCTGTAAGCTCCCAGTCAAAAGCACTGCAGTTTTCATCGGCTTGTGCCGGGGTATTCACACCTGTGAGCGCCGTACTCACAAAGCTTTTCTGTGTACTCCAGTTAATCGAAACCTGTGCCACCGGCTTTTCGTGTTCCTCTGCGATGGCATCCAGAGTCTTTAACAATTCCATGATCTTTGAAAATGTCGGCTCTTTAAAAAATGGGTAGAATACGAGCCGCATATCTTTCGGATCATACTCCGGACACTCCCTGATAGCCCCGGTTAAAATTCCTGCGCCGAGGGAACCATACGTCATGGTGCCGATGCCCTGAGTCTCCGCCCATTCCATCAGCTCTCTCTCCGTCTGATTTACCATAGAAAACGGCGGCTGAATCACATCGATCTTTGCATATTTCTGCGCTTCCATGATCAGCTCTTTCGGAGAGTTGGACATCCCGATAAACCGGATCTTGCCTTTTTCTTTCAGCATATTGACCGCTGCCATCGTCTCTTCGATCGGCGTATTTACATCCGGCCAGTGCATAACATAAAAGTCAATATAATCCGTTTGAAGGCGTTTTAAGGATTCGTCAATCTCCCTCTCCACGGTATTATATTTGCAGTCTCTCACAGACGTACCGGTAAAATGATTAATATAAGACCCAAACTTGGTCGTCAAATATACCTTATCCCTGATCCCTTTTAACGCCTGTCCAACGACCTCCTCTGAGTGTCCTTCCCCGTAAATCGGTGCGGTATCCACCATATTGACCCCATTTTCCACCATCCGGCGCACGGCTGCGATGGATTCCTTTGTATCCACGTCTCCCCAGCTGACTCCCGCTGAATTGGCTCCCGCAATTCCCCATGTTCCCACGGTCAGCGCTGATATATCTGCTCCTGCATTTTTAAAATGTTTATATCTCATGATTTCCTCCTGATCCTATCTCTGTTTCAATGCTTCTTGATACTGTGCTCCAATCAGATCTAAAAGCTCCCATTCATCCGGCAGCAGTCCACAGTATTTCATTATGGCCTCCCGGATTCCATGTTCCTTTACGTAATCCGTGATCTCGATGCTCTCTGGTTCTTCCTCATCCCGGTAGAGGAATCCATAGGCGATTCCTTTCGCCAGATAATACGGAAGGATATGATGTTTCATACACAGAAGCGCTGGTCCTGTAAAACGGTTCCCTCTTGAGAGTTTCCCTTTGGGCCCTGCGGCAACTCTGCGGATCTCGTCTTTTAAATTGCGGTTTTTCGGCGCATTCATAATAAAATCCACCCATTCTTTCCGCTCTTCTTCTGTAAATCCATACTCTCTGGAAACCGCTTCTTCCGCTTCATAAAAGGCGCCGGAAATAAAGTCATCGATCCACGGATCGTCATATGTATCTGCAATGTAAGTACATCCCTTTGCTTTCCCGAGAAATGCCGTCATACAGTGCTTCATATTCCCTGTATATACTTTCCGGTAAATCTGGGCTTTGGCTTTCACCGATTTCCCTACCTGTTCTGCCTCTGGAAATTCTCCCTTAAACGCTTCCGCGTCAATACCGATGTGTCCGTCCAGTTTGGTTGTGACGGCAAACGGGTCTTCTTCCATCAGCTCTTTGGAAGACGGCATAGCTGCCATGCCGACCATAACCTGACAGATTCCTGTCTTTTCTTTCAGATAAGCCAGCGCTTCCTCATCACCTTTCAACAATTCCCCAAGACGTTTTTCAAAGAAATCCGGAGCCCCAAGGGCGTTGACGCAGAGCAGGATGTTAAAGTTCCCTGCATTTTCCCTGCTTCTGACCTTTATGGCCTGAGCCAGATTCTGCGCGATGCTCTCAAATGCCCCCTCATAGACACAGCAGGCAATCAGATCCACCTGTTCCATGTGCAGGACCAGATCTTTTTCGTCTGAACAGTCCAGGACGTCAAATCCTTTTACAAGCACACGCCGTTTTTCTTCGGCGCCGACTCTCTCGATCAGATAGGTACCCTGTTTTTTCAGCTGTTCCATCCGCTCTGCCATGATGTCATATAAGTACAGATGATAACCGGATTCATAAAACAGCCCTCCGATGACGCCCCGTCCGATATTTCCTGCTCCGATGACCAGCAGTTCTTTTTTCTGTTTTTTCAATGTCAAGACCTCCTATGCGATGATGCCCAGTGCAAATAAGACGACTCCCACAACCATGGTGCCGATCAGGAGAGGCACGACTTTGACTCCTTTGCCGAGCAGCCAGTAGATTGTACCAACCAGGCCAAGGGAGAGAATTTTCGGCATGATGCTGTCCAATGTTGTTTGGAGTACCATTCCGCCGTTTTTCACATCCCCGATAGTGATTGGCGTAGACACGTTGACCGTAGCCACGATCATAGCGCCGATGGCCATGAGTCCGACCACAGAGCAGGCATAGGAAACTTTGTCCATGATTCCGGACTTCTCGGATTTCAGCAGGAATTCTGTTCCCATACTGTACCCGTATTTTAAGCTGTACCAGCGGGCCAGCACATTCGGAATGTTGTACATCAGCAGGAATAAGACCGGAGCAAACACATTTCCCGCGGCAGCCATGCCGATGACTAAGGATGTGGCAAGGATTCTCAGCGTAGAAGGAAATAAAGTATCTCCGATGGCTGACAGCGGGCCCATGAGACCTGTTTTTACCGCATTGATACTCGTGGCGTCGAAGTCTGGATTTTTTTCATTTTCCTCCTCCATTGCCGCAGAAATCCCCAGGGCAAATCCCGCAATATTCGGAGTAATATTGAAGTATTCCATATGGCGTTTCTTTGCCTCTATCCTGTCTTCTTTCTTGTCATAAATCTTATCAATGGCCGGCATCAGGCTGAAAGTGTAGCCATTGTGCATCTGTCCCGGATAATCGTTCATGGCATTCAGCGCAAGATACCGGATAAAAATCTGTTTTAAATCTTTCTTGTTTAACTTAGAACTCATTTTCGTCACCTCCATAGGCCTCTGCCGTCTCCGGCGTATTTTTCTGGTTGGATAAGATGATCAGTACCATCATGACTGCAAACAATGTCACCGCAATGGTCGGCAGTTTTAGATAAGCCGCCAGCATAAATCCCACAAAGAAGTACGGTGCCATTTTCTTGCTGATGATCATTTTAAGAAGCAGGGCAAAACCAATGGCCGGGAGCAGGTTGGCCGCAGAGGCAAGCCCGTTGATGACCACCTTAGGGATGGCATTGACGGCTGCCTGCACCGCAGTGCTTCCCGCATAGATGGACAGGAAGCCATACAAAAAGTAAACAACAAAACTAGTGAAAAATGCACCAAAGAGATAAATTCTTCCTGCAGCCCTTGTATTGTCCTTCTCGATCTTCTTCATCATGACCTGTCCGAATGCCGCGTTCATCAGTTTACACCCGATAAAGATAAAGCCTCCGAGCAGGGCGATCGGCACTGCAAGAGTAGTAGCCACGGCCTTTCCTCCGGTTGTTATAATGGCAAATGCCGTACAGATAGCTCCCGCAGAGCCATAGTCGGGACTCACTGCCGCTCCGATAGGAAAAGACCCGATAAACATTAGTTCCAATACGCTTCCAAGAATCACACCCTGCACCGGATCTCCAAGAACCAGTCCAGTCAGCGTGGAAATGACAATCGGTCGGCAAATCATGCAGTACCCAAAAAAATATTCCATTTTGCAGAGGCCTAAAATCAGCCCCACAAGCAGCGCTTTTGTTAACATATCCCTCTCTCCCTTCTAACTCTCCAACAGTTTTTCCGTAACTTTTACAGCGGTTTCTGTGGGTACCTGCTGTATTTCCATGCGGATACCCTTAGAAAGCAGGTGTTTCAGAGTTTCTGTGTCGTCTGCGGTCACGTTGATTGCCTTACTCAGTGCCCTGCTTCCCTCCACTGCCGGAAGTACTCCCAGGTTTACATCGTTGATCTCCGGAACGGCATCTGTCAGCCTTTCCACGTCCTTTACGTTGTTGACCACAATAAACAATTTATACTTGTCAGTGACGCCTGACTTGATGGCCTTAATGGAATCCTCCATAGATTTGATGACCAGCTTAATTCCCTGGGGTTTGGAAATACGCAGCATAGACTGGCGCATCTCATCTTTTGCCACCTCATCATTTGCCACCAGGATGCAATCCACTCCCAGCGCCCTGGACCAGGAGATCGCCACCTGTCCGTGTACCAGACGATAATCGACTCTTAATTTCTTAATCATAGGTAATCCCTCCTCATTCTTTTCTTAAAATACTACGCTGACCCTGTAAGCTCCGGGGACAACAGCGGCCTCGAAGGCTTCCTGCACCTGATCCAGCGGATATTTTGCCTCCACAAGTTTAGACAGGTCAATTTTCTTTTCGCTGATCAGCTCCGCGGCTTTTTTAAAGTCACAGAGATCCGCTGAAAATGTTCCGATCAGCTCCATTTTTCTGTAATGAATCAGGTTGGAATCCACATGCAGTTCCGGAGCCGGATATCCTGCGGCAAATAATAGAATTCTTCCGTGAAGATGTTTCACCATCTCAAGGGCCTGATCATTGGCCGCCGTGACACCTACCGCCAGGATGACCGCATCGGCGCCGCGTCCGTCCGTCCATTCTTTTACTTTTTCCACCGGATCTTCCTTAGATACATCCACTGCGTGAAGTCCCAGATTTCTTGCTACTTTAAGTTTTTTCTCCATCATTTCCGTGATGAGCACATCGCATCCTTCTGCCTTTAACGCCAGTGCATTCAGAATCCCCATGGTTCCGGCTCCGATGACGACCACTTTTTCTCCCGCGGACACTCTTAATTTGCGCAGTCCCTGGCAGACCGTGCCAACCGGTTCCACAAATGCCGCCTCGGAAGGATCGATGGACGGGTCCATCTTAAACAGAGAGCGGTACGGCTTGACCACATACTCAGAGCAGCCGAAGCCTCCGTGGTAACCGTCCGGTGAAAGTTTATTCCTTCCTTCTCCCAGAGTCACACACTCACTTGTGAGGCCCTTTTTGCAGAACTCACATTTCCCGCAGTTGTCATAGCCGATGCCAACCGGCTCTCCTATTTCAAATCCTTTTACCTCCGATCCCATATCAACGATCGTCCCGCTGAATTCATGCCCGAATGCCATAGGAAACTTCAGATTCTTTCTGGCCCCGGTCCACTGTCCGTAATCTGTCGTACAAATGTTGCAGGCTCCGTTTTTGATCAGCACCTCATCGGCTTTCAGTTCCGGAATCTTCCGCTCATGTACTTTCACCACCCGTTCCTGTTCGATCACTGCAAATCTTGTCGTCTCTGTTTTTGCCATTTCGCTTACCTCTTTCTCTATCTCCTGATATATGGTTTCAATCTTTTCATCGTATCCTCATAGACTGCCGCCGGGTCTTCAAAATATCTGCTGTCTGTATACTCCAGCACCAGCGGCCCTCTGTAATCGTTTTGATCCAGTAATTTCAGTGTCCCTTCCAGGTCACAAGTTCCGTCTCCCCATTTGAGATGGGAAAAGGCGCCGTCTCTGTAATCCATAAAGTGTACCAAATTCAGCCGTTTTCCAAATGCATCAAACCAGTCCTGGAGGGATTCTCCGGCATTGTGGATCGTATGGATGTCTGCGGTCACGGCAAACTGTCCGGAGTTGACCGCTTCCATCATCCGTTTTACATCTTCAAGCCGGTTGCACAGCCTGGTGCTCTTCTTCGATAAGGTCTCCATAGTCAGATATACGCCGTAATCCTCTGAAAATCTGCAGAGTTCCCCGACCATTTCCTCACTCCTTTTCCAGGCTTCTTCCCTGTCTTCGGAAAAGAACTGCCAGCCGGATGTGATCAGCACTCTGTCACAGTCAAGTTCTGACGCCGCCCGGATCATATGCTGAAAATAGCGTTTCGCCTTTTTTCTGATCTCCGGTCTTTTTGCGGCCATGTGAAATGGCTTCGGACAGGACTGCTCCGGCGTCATGCTCACCGCTTTCAGCCCATAGTCTCCAAGCATCCTTTTGAGGCTTTTTGTTTCCTCATGAGTATGGGCATCCACAAAATAGTGGGCTCCGCATGTCCAAAGGTCAATGCTCTCATAGCCGCTTTCTGCTGCCGCCCTCAGATAGTCCTTAAACTCATAAAAGCGGAAGATATGATTCATGGGAGCGGGCTGTTTCCTGTCGATCAGATCCATAGGTTTACCACCGGTTCTGTGAATCAAACAGCCTCATGTAGTGTTCCAGCACTTCCTGAAATCCCTCGGTTCCCGCTGCGATGGTCTGCTGCATGTTCATTTTCTTCGGTGCAAACTCTCCTGCGGCCTTAACATCTTTTCTTGGCGCGCTGCTCTCAAGGGCTTTCCTCAGTGCATTCTTTCCTGCCTCGCTTAAATCTGTGTTTAAATTGACTTTCTGTATTCCGGTCTTCACTGCTTTGGCAAGATTGTCATCTCCTGTGCCGGAACCTCCGTGGAGTACAAGAGGAATCTTGATTTCTTTTGATAAAGTGGAGAGAAGTTCAAATTCCAGATGAGGAGTTCCTTTATACACTCCATGCGACGTTCCCACGGCCACAGCCAGGCAGTCAATTCCGGTTTCTTCCACATAGGACTGTGCTTCTTCCAATTTGGTCAGTCCCGCATCTCTTGTCTCCTCATATTCGTCGCCCTGACCCACATGACCAAGCTCTGCTTCTACGGAAACGCCGACCGCATGAGCCACTTTTACGATTTCCTTTACTTCTCTTACGTTTTCCTCATACAGAAGTGTGGAACGGTCGATCATGACAGAACTGAATCCGGCGTGGATCGCCTGTATGATATCCTCAAAGGCGCCGCCGTGGTCCAGATTCACCGCCACGGGTACTTCCGGATATCTGGCTGCATAAAACCTCGCCAGGTCTGCACACTCGTAAATGCCGTGGACAGAAGCCACATCAAGGATCACCGGCGCTTTTAGTTTTCCTGCGGCCAGAAAAGATGCCTCGATCGTCTCTCTGTTGAATACATTTGGGGCCGCCACCCCGTATCCTTCTTTCTTTGCCTTGCCAAGCATTTCTCCCATTGAAATAATCATTGTATGTAGTTCTCCTTCCCAGATCATATAAATGTGATGTTTTTTGCTTTCTGTCCATTTATACAACAAAAAGCGTGCCAACTTAGTGTCACGCTTTTGTCTCTGGCTCCGCAAACCGCTGATTATCTTATATTCCATTTATAATGTCATAAATATATCCGATTTCAGACAGTGGGATTTTGACACTGTAAGTGTTTTCTATCCCACTAAAGGCACTCCGTATTTTTGCAATCTCTTCTGTCCGTTCTGCCTCAAATGCATCGATATCAGGATAGTCTTCGATCGGGCTCCTCCTGATCAGGCGCTCCGCAAGACATCCCACATGAATGAAAAGATTGATCTTTGTACTGTTTGAAAGTGCTTTCCCGTCCGTGACCTCATATTGTTTCAGACAGTCCTCGATGTGGTTCATGATCTTGTCCGTATCCAGGATCGTCAGGGAACCGATCAGCTGCCGGACAGAAAAGTTTCTCACGAGATGGTCATTGATCTCCTGTATGCGCTCATGAGAGATAACCGGGGACAGGATCTTTTCCATCTTCCTCTCCGCCTCCCCTGACACAACCTCCTCAAGAGGTATGAACTCGATGCCGGAAAGCTTTGGATTTACAGTCCCTATGACTCCCAGGATGTCGTAGCCGTCCAACAGGGCATCGGCCGTTGACTGATTGTTCAGCTGGTCATAGTCGTAGGAGACCACCGTAATATCAATGTCCGAAGGAATACTGTCGTCGATCAGGCCCCGGATCTGCTCTGCGGTCCCGGTCCCGGTAAGACAGCAGGTCAGGATCACTTTCTGCTTGTCTATCTTCGGATAGATCATCTGGTATTCGGTCTGATTGTATTTCTTCAGCCTTAAGAGAATGTCCTCCAGACGGTACTTCTGTTTCACCATCTGTCCGGCGTTCACCGCCATCTGCGTGGAAATGTTGTTTACGATGGCTACGGGCACTCTGAGCATATCGCTGAGTTCCTCATAAATGTCCATCAGGGAGCCTGTGTCCACCAGAAACAGAAGGCCGCTGCTCAGATCATGAAGCTCAATATATTCTTTGATCCATAGGACAATATCTTCCATCTTTTTATCTATGGGCATATCCACCGCCTCAAATATTGTTTCTTCCAAAAGCCGGTTGGCCACATTGGCAATACTGCTTGCCGTGGCATATCCGTGGGCTAAAATGATGGCTTTAGTCCTGCCGTCCTGTGACTTCACATTCAGGCTCTTAAAATAGAGCACGAGAGGGAGCAGGTCCGCCTCCGTTACATTTAAATCCATCTTCGCGGAAAGCAGATCCATCATCCTCTTAACGAGCTGCGTTTCCTGTCTGTAATGTTCCTCCGCAAACGAAAGAAACTGCCCCGATACTTTTCCCCCGGACTCATATTCCGCAGGATGACCGTTCAGATAGAAGAAATAGGCTGCCGCAGCGTGGAGGACATTGCCCCCGAATCGAACATTGCAGCTGTATTCCACATACCGGAAAGCCTCGTGGACACTGCCGATCACATAGCGCATGAGCATAGTTTCCGACTCCTTACTCTGCTGATAGATGAGGCGGTCCAGCATGTCGCTGACCGCATGGAAGCACCGTTTCTCAAATTGGTCCAGGGCATATCCCTGGCTTTGGAATTCTTCATAGATGGAATTGAGTTTTTCAAACAGTTCCCTGTAATGTATAGATTCTTCCGTGTCTGCACCTGCAGCCGTCTCAGGCCTGGACTCCGGCGTGATCAGCACTTCCTGGCTCTTCTTAATCTTCATTCCGTCGTTCTGGGCGATCTCCGAAATGATCTCATCCGGCAGATCCCCCAGACGGAGTGCGATCTTTTCCTTTTCTTTATTTTTTGCGTAAGTTGTGGCACAGAGATATTTGATGGTATTCTGGAGTTCGCCCACATTCCCCTTAAAGTTATGTCCTGCCAGCGCGTCCAGCACATTTCCCGAAACTGAAAATGTTCTCCCCAGCACCCTGCTCTCCTGAATAAAAAAGCGGTAAATAAACTGCATCCGCTCCTGGTATCCCCGCTCCATGAGATCAGGGATTTCCACCACAATAGGCACCCTGCGCAGAAATGTGTCCAGAAAATTGGAAGCGAGATCTTCTGTGGTAGCCATAACGATCCTGACTTTTGCCTTATGCCACCCTTCACTTTCTCCCATCCGGCGGAAGATTCCCTGGTCCAAAAAAATGAACAGTTTTTCCTGACTTTCATTGTTCAGGCGGTGCACTTCATCCAAAAACAGCATCCCTCCGTCTGCTGCCTCCAAAAGTCCCTTGGATGTACCGTATGCCCCTGTAAACGCTCCTTTTACATATCCGAACAGATTGCTGGACAACAACTCCACATTGTTGGCGTACTGGGCACAATTCAGCGTGATGAACGGCGCCCCTTCCGGAAGTACCCCATGACAGACAGAAAACTCATAAATCTGCCGGGCCATGTAACTCTTTCCGGCCCCGGTATCCCCGTGGAGAAATACCGGCAGGCTTGTATTCGGATAAAATACGGAAGTCTTGATCTGCTCGATAGCCTTTTTAAGACTTCCCCGGGCCCCGATCATACTTTCCAGCGGATCGTCAGCCTCCCGGGACTTTCTCTCTGCCTCTGTATGTTCCATAAAAAGTTCCTCGAGACTTGCATAGACCGGTTTCTCAGGCTTAAAAAACCGCTCTTCAAACACTTTGGCATCAAAAAACAAAACAGGCCTTGTATTGACCTTAAATAAAGATTTCCCCACTTCTTTGTTTAGATAGTGACTGACTGTATTCCGTTTCACCGTAAAGATCCCCGACATCTCATCCGCCGTGCAGGACTTATCCACATGATCAAAATCAGCCTGTTTTGTTTGTTCTTTTATATATGACAATAACTTTTCCTTCAGCATATCCCTCTACCTCATCTCATTTGTACTGCATAATTTATTTTCATTATGCCAGCTTCCTGCCATTTGTCAATCAAGGCATTCCGCAAGATGATTTCTCAGATTCAAATTTCTTTTGACACTAGTTCTTGGCACGGAATTTGCTCTATATACAGTTGTAAATCAGTGTTATGCCCAGGCAAATATACTATCATTCAACGAGGTGAAAGAAACATGAAAAAAAGATTATTGATCGCAACCCACAGCACATTTGCTGACGGAATTAGAAATGCAATGGAACTGGTGACCGGAAGGCAGGACTCTGTTTCCACGCTCTGTGCCTATACAGACGATATGTCAGAAGTGGAAACTCCGGTCAGGGAGATCATAGACGGACTGGGTCCGGACGAAGAACTGATCATTGCCACCGATATTTTCGGCGGCAGTGTCAACAATGAGTTTATGAAATATCTGTCACAGAAAAATATCCACCTGATCGCAGGAGTCAATCTTCCGCTGCTCTTTGAACTGGTCTCCTGTCTGAATGCCCCAGACACAAAAAAGGCGTTGGAAACAGCCGTGGACAATTCCAGGGAGCAGATCTGCTACTGCAATCTGCTCTTAGATCAGGCGTGCCCTGCCTGTGACACATTTTAAGTTCCTCACGGATCAAACCGCAGGAAAGGAGGAGATTTTTTGGCCCCGTCTTACCGCTCCGCTTTAGAGCTTCACCAGAAACAGCAGATGTCTCAGTCTCAGATCCAGTCGCTGCATATTCTGTCACTGGATAACGGAGAGCTTTCTGAATTTCTGCAGAATGAATACATAGAAAACCCGATTCTCGACCATACACCTTCCGGTTCTTCTTTCACTGTATCAGAAACACAGGATTTTGATATTCCGGAAGAAGCCACCGACATGGTTAAGACATATCTTTTGGATCAGCTGAACCAAAATGATTACACAGAAAGTGAATGGCGGACAATGAACTTTATGATTGACTGCCTGGACTCCGGCGGATTTTTCAGGATTTCTTTTGAAGAAGTCTCGGCCCTTCTGGCAATTCCTTTGGAAGAGATAAAAACGTGCTATGAAACTTTGTCCGGCCTGGAGCCCGTGGGCATTTTTTCCCGCAGCCTTCCGGAGTGCCTCTTACGGCAGCTTGATTTCCTCGGAAAAAGAACGCCGGTCATGGAAAAGATTATACAAAATCACCTGGACGATATCGCCCTCGGACACATCAGCACCGTCTCCAGAAGCCTTCATATCAGCACAGCAGAAGTCCGAAAGCATATCGCCGTGATCCGGAACCTGAATTCCAAGCCTCTTCAGGGATTTTCCACAGAAAAAATCGAATACATCACCCCGGACATCATCGTGACCTGTCAGGGGAATCAGTGGGATATCCGGCTCAATGACGACTGGGTGGGGAATTATTCTCTGAATGATTATTATGTCCGTATGCTCAGAGGCACAAAAGACCCCCAGCTGAAAGAATATTTCCAGCAGAAATATGAGCGATGCCGTTTTATCATCGCAAGCATTGAACAGCGCAGAAATACGATGATCAGGATCACCGAATCCATTCTCTCAAGACAGCCGGAGTTTTTAAAAAATCACGGCTTTCTGAGACCTATGACAATGAACGAAGTGGCAGAGGATATTGGAATGCATGTTTCCACGGTGAGCAGGGGTGTCAAAGGAAAATACCTGCAGTTTCCCTGCGGCATCATCTCTATGAAATCATTATTTTCCGGCTCCTCCCCTGCTGCTGGTGCCCAGGTCAGTGCGGTAGATATCAAAGGGATATTAAAAGAAATGGTGTCCCGGGAAGATCCGAAGAAGCCATTCAGTGATCAGAAACTATCGCTGCTTCTGAAAGAAAAGGGATTTTCTATTTCACGGAGGACCGTGGCTAAATACAGGGAACAGATGGGGATTAAAGGGACTTATGACCGAAAAATAGACAGCCGAATTTAATATCCCGGCTGTCTAATCATCGTCCTTATAATCTGTTCACTTTAAAAAATTTCATGATCTCCGGCAGATATGTGGCGGTAAACAGTGCCGTCACTGTAAAGGCCGCCGCTTTGTGCAGCTTCTTCGGAAGTGCCAGTCCCCACATGACTCCGGCAGCGCAGGCACAGAGCTTAATCATTACGAGATCCTTCCAGTCTGCATGTCTCATGAAACGGTTTGTATATCGGATTAATTTCTTCACAGCAGTCACCCCATCTCTCTGTTTGATGTTCCGATTGTTCTGCTTTTATTTTACCACTCTTTGTAAGCGGTGTCACCGTGTCTTTGCATATCCTGCTCATCCCACCGAAAGATTCAATTTGCCTTTACTTCTGCCTCCATATATCTGTTAAAGAAATCTTTGACCGATATTGGTTTTGAAAAATAATATCCCTGTCCGAAGTCACAGCCCAGATTTTTCAGTATATTGATCTGCCCTTCAGTTTCGATTCCCTCCGCGATCGGAATCATCTGGTTCAAGGTCCGGCACATCTGAATCACATACCGGACGAGCACCTGCGACTTTTCATTCTTCTCCAAACCGTCAATCAGGCTCTTGTCCAGCTTAATCTCATTAAAATCAATGGCAGACAGTATGGCCAGATTTGAATATTTGGTTCCGTAATCGTCCAGGGAAATCTTAAATCCCGCTCCAATAAATTCTTCTGCCTTCCGGCTCAGCTCTTCCAGCCGGATCTTGGACGAGCTCTCTGTGATCTCTATACATATTTGGGAAGGGTCCACGTCATACTTCCGGCAGACATTCAGAATTCTGTTTGCGATATCTTTCTCCATTAAAGTAACCCGCGAGAGGTTAACGGAAATCGTAAGGGAGTCAGAACCCGTCTGCTCCCACTGTCTAAGAATCCTGCAGACTTCCTCCAGTACATATAAATCAACGTGGCAGATGACATTTTCCAATTCATAGATCGGAATAAATGCATCCGGCATAATCAAACTGCCGTCCTTTTGTATTTTTCTCACAAGAGCCTCTGCCCCTATGATCCTTCCTGTCTCAATTTCAACCTTAGGCTGAAGATGTACAACAAACCTTCCCTGTTCAATGTCTCTTAAGAGTTTCTTGGCAACTGCCGATCTGCGGTTGTATTCTGCGTTCAAGGTTTTTTTGTAGTATGACTGCTTTTCGATGTACATTAAGTCTTCTGCATAGCTGACCTGCTCTTTGACTCCCCGTCTTCCCGCATCCCAGACTGCTCCGATGGAAATATTCAGTTCCTCGTTGTGCTCGGTTTCCCTCCTCAGCGCTGACACCCTGCTGTGGAATTCCTCCCTGGATATTTCAGGGCAGAGCACAACATACTCAGCCCCACCGGTTCTTACAACACGGATTTTTCTTTCTTTTTTTACCTCTCTGTACTTCCATTTCTGCGGTATTTTCTTTTTTCTCTCTGTTTTTATTTTCTTCTTTTCCGCCGGCTTCTTTTCTTCTGATGAGGGTTCTTTTGGCACCGGATCCCATTTCGCTGTCAGTCTCATATTACCGTTCACCGGTTTATTAAAATCCCACTCTGTTTCTTTTCCGTTTTCATCAATATAATACCATCCGCCGAAGGTGTAGCCGGCCCTTTTTGGTGCTCCCGGTTCTTCGGCCTTCTCACCTCCATTTATCATCTGGTATTTCGGCTGAGTCTTATCCGCATAGGTCAGATTATCATAAGGAAAGTCTGAATCATTCTCCTGCTTGCCTGTCACTATGGAAAGCCCTTTTAACTGTTTTTCTGTAAAAGCCTCACCCCCCCCCCCGGTTTTCCAGCCATTTCCTGTTCCCATGACTGTGATCAGAGAAACTGCAGCCAGACATCTCATCCATTGCTTTTTCATTGTTCTATCCGTCCTTTTTTGCCCTCAAGTGCACTCTTTCTTGGGTGATTTTTTGACTTTATAAGAAACTTCTATTCTGAAAAAGGTTAGAAAAAAAGGCCTTTAAAAGCCTCTTTTACTCCCTGTTAAATTCAAATATTCTTTGATCTCCTGCCTTGTCCATCAAATATAATTTAAAGTCCTCTGTCTTAGGCGGTACATAGAAGATCTCCCGGCTCGTGTCACAGGTGAGTCCTGCGACTTTCTTTCCGGATTTTCCGAGGGCATAAGTCTTCACGTAATCCACATCCCCGTCCACATAGATCGCCAAACGTCCGCCCTTCTTTTCCACCTTTGCCTGGAGTATAGAAGCCGGGGTAATCTTTTTTGGTTCAGGCTTCGGTTTGGGCTTTTGGGGAATCTTGATCCCTTCCAGATTTTTTGTCTCCATCTGCACCTGAGGAGTCTCGAAGCCTCCGAAATCAACTGCCGGAAGAGGATCTTCATGAAGCATCACAAAACCGGCTCCGACCGCAATTGCTGCTCCGAGGGCCGCCTTTTTCATGGCCACCACTCCTTTTCCCGTATTGCTTCCCGCAGTATACAAAGACCCCCTGAGAATCGGATATAAAGCAAAGAAACCAAATCCCCTGATTTTCAAAGCCTCTCTGTCTGCTTTCGGAAGGCTTTCGATCTGTTTTTTCAGATTTTTCCGTCCATGGAACAAAAGGTTTTTCACCGCGTTTACATTACAGTCCATGATCTGGGCGATCTCTTTCATCTTCAGCTGTTCCAGAGCACTCAGGATAATCGCGGCTCTCTGCTTCTCCGGAAGATTCTTTATGCACTCATGGAGGATTCTTGTCTTCTCATCCTCCAAAATAAACTTCTGAGGTTCCGGCTCCTTAGAAGACATACTCTGGACAAAATCCACCACTTCGTTTCCAAGTATGTCGGTCTGACTGTTCTTTTTGGCATTCCTAAGACAGCACCGGTATGCAATCTGCCGCTGCCATGCACAAAACGCCATATTATCTTTCAGAGCAGGAAGATTCCTGTAAATCTCGATAAAAACATCCTGTAAAATATCCTCTGCCTCAGTGGCATTTCCGCAGAAATTCAATACAAACAGTCTGGCCTGGTCGTATGTCTGCCGATACAGATATTCATATGCTCTCTCATCTCCCTGCTTTGCCCTCTTCACATACGGACAAAGATTTTTATAGAAGTTCCCGTCCCTCATCTCTCCTTATCCTTTCTCCTTCGTTCATTCTCACTATAAAATAGATTTTTCATAAATACAAAAGGAATTCATTGTAACAGCAAGTTTTTTGTACATTGCGGCAGTAACTTTTCTATGGTAAACTCTAAGTAAAATAATCTTCCGTACATAATCGCGGAGAATGGAATATAACAAGGAGGATCTCATGAAAGCCTTATTTATCATCAATCCCTCTTCGGGGAAACAAAATATTGAAGCCACACTGCAGGAAATCATGTCGACTTTGATTTTAAAACAAATCACTCCGCACATTGATGTTTTTTATACAAAGAAAAAAGATGATGCAAAACACCGGGCGGCAGCCTTAAAGCCCGGAGAATACGACTATGTTGTCTCTGTAGGCGGCGACGGTACTTTAAACGAAGTGTCCAACGGACTTGTAGTCAGCCAGAGTAATATCCCCCTGGCTATCATCTCCGCAGGAACTGTCAATGACTTTGCCACTTATATGAACCTGCCTCAAACAGCCAGGGAATTCTGCAGCATGATAAAGAATTTCCAGACGAAGAAAGTAGATATCGGAAAGGTCAATGATGAATATTTTATCAATGTCCTTGCCGGCGGCCTGCTCACCGATATTGCTTATAAAGTTCCGAAAGACAAGAAGGCAGTCCTCGGGAAGATGGCATATTATCTGGAAGGCATCAAAGAACTTCCAAAGCAGTTTTCCAAAAACATGGTATTAAAGTATACCAGCAGTGAATTTTCAGAGACCACGGAAACCATGGTCTTTTTAGTGGCCAATTCAAAAAGTGTTGGAGGTTTCCCGACTGCCGCACCGCTGGCTTCTGTGTCAGACGGCTATCTGGACGTCCTGATCCTTAAAAAGATCGAGTTTTTAACAACTCCGGATCTGATCGTCAAATGGCTCCAGGGCAGCCACCAAAATCACCCGTCCATCGAGTATTTTCAGACGAAAGAAATCTTTATCGAACAGGCATCCACAGACAACGAGATCGCCATTGACTACGACGGTGAGATTTTGAGCGAAGGGCTCCCTGTAAGGATTTCTATCGTTCCGGAAGCGTTAAATATCCTTGTGCAGAGACAGGATCCACAGTGATCTCAGATATAAAAACCAGACAGCTTCATAAACCGGTTCCCAAACACCAGATCAAAAATCTGACGGTTGGGATACCGGTTTTTTTACTATCTTATATTACTTGACAAAGTCAATCTTTTGAATTATATTTGACTTAGTCAAATAAATGGAGGAAATCATGAATGACAGAATCATTTGCTTTTTATGTGTCAGTTCTCCGTAAGTATTTTACGCAGTATTGTACGGAAAAACTCGCAGAGATCAATGTAACTTACGGACAGCTGTTTATTCTTATTTTTGTCGGCAAGAAAGAAACATGTTCGCCCAAAGAAATATCCCTTGCCTTAAAGCTGGATGCGGGCCATCTGAACAGAACACTTTCAAAACTCATAGAAAACGGCCTGCTCAAGCAAAAGAAAAGTACCAAAGACAAACGGGCCAATATCATAAGTCTGACTCCGAAAGGCCGGGAAGCCTTTGAAATGAGCCATAATTTATTCTGGGAGTGGGACAGCGTTATCTTAAATCCTCTTTCGGACAATGAAAAACAAAATTTAATGGAACTGATGAAGAAAATAGCATTTTCGGAAGATGGGAGGTTCTGACATGGAACAGTTAAACAAATTTATCAGCCTTTTAACGGGCAGATTTCATAACTCTGAACAATATGAAACTATGAAAAAGAATGGAATTGAATTTCCTTTTGCTGAACACGTAAATACGGTCTGCAATGATAAAATCAGGAATCTGCCTCCAGCTTTCAAAGGAGTCTTCATGCTTGAAGAAACTTACTATACATCGGACGGAAAAACGCACGCATCACCCCACCTGTTTTTATTTACCGAGAGAGCTGACGGAGTGAAACTGACTTCTTATGAGACTCCCGATGGATATAAAAAAGACACATTTACCTATGAAAATTTAACCCCTGTTGATTTCAAGGATCTGAAACCATCAGAAAAATTCACACCGGCACTGTATACGGAAAAGGACAATATATGGGAAGGCGGCAGCACAAGCATGTTTTCCCCTGTGCTGAAATTCACCTTATTTGAACGCTTTTCTGAAGAGTATTTAGAAGTTTCTGAAATAATGGAAGTAAACGGAAAGAAAACTTTTGGATATGACAATCCGATTATTTACAAAAGAGCTGAACATTCTTAAAATAATGCCGGAAAAATCTTTAGAAAAGACTTTTCCGGCATTAGATATTTTTTAATAACTGATCTTGGTTGATCCCAGATCTTCATCCCCATAAGAGGCATAGATTTTATTGTTCTCGGTGTATACTTTCAGCTCGGCAGAGTCCTGATCCTTGGTCAGCAGAACAGAAAAGTCACTTAAGCTGCCGCCCAGCGGAAGCTGGTACGGAGAGAGTTTGCATGCCATCTGAGTGACCGGATTTTCCTGATTTTCAGAGAGGTCGCAGTTTAATCCCGCAAAAGGCGCCACGGATTTATAATTCTTAAAGCCATAGTCAAACAGTTTGATCGTATCCCTGTACAATTCATATCCGTTTCCCCGCAGGATCACAGAGATCAGCTCCGTATCCCCGCGCTTTGCAAAAGTTACGAGAGTACCGCCGGCTCTGGTCGTATATCCGGTCTTTCCGCCCTCCACGCCTTTGTATAAAAACATCGTCTGTTTTACCATCTTGTGGTGGTTCCATAATTCTCTGCCCTTTTTCTCCTTGTTGGTTCCTGACATAAAATAATGGGAAGAACATGCGATCTTGCGGAACATTGGATTTTGAAGAGCCGCTTTCGTGATCAGCGCCATATCCCTGGCAGTGACATAGTGCTTATCATTGTGAAGGCCGTTGGGATTCATAAAATGAGACCCCTTGCAGCCGATCTCTTTCGCTTTCTTATTCATCAGGTCTGCAAATTTTTCGATACTGCCGCTTGTATGCTCCGCTACACCATTGCAGGCTTCATTTGCGGATTCCAGCATGATACCGTACAGAACGTCCATGAGCGGGATCTCCTCGCCGGCCTTGATGCCGATGTGAGTGCTTCCAGGCTCAATGCTGTTTACGGCATGTCTGGAGAATTTGACCGTGGAGTACAGATCATCGTTATTTTCTATCGCCACCAGGGTCGTAAGAATCTTAGTGATGCTGGCCGGATAGCTTTTCTTGTCAATGTTTTTTGCATATAGGATCTTTCCGGTCTTGGCATCCATCAGTATTCCGCAGACTCCGTTGATCGACGGCTTATCGGCGTTTGTGTCTTCCTTTGTCGCAAGTCCTCTCTCTGCCGCCTTCGCCGGCACGGTCCCTGCTGTCACCAGTACAGCTGCAGTGAGCATCACCAGTAATCGTTTTACAAATTTTTTCATATGTTTTTCCTCATGATTCTTATTTGAAATTAAATGTCATAATGTATAGCTGGCGGTCCGTATAGTAAGTCACTTCCATCTTTTTTGCCCCGAAACCGGGCACTCTTTTCAGCAGATCAAAAATCTTTCTGTCGGCGATCAGCTGCCGGTGTGCCTTCTCATATTCCGTCCGGCTGCCCATCTGAAAACTGATCTGCCCCTGATTTTTCTGTTCACAGAGCTGGTTATAGATCTTCCCCAATTCAAACTGCCTGTAGTAATGATTCTGTCTCACATAATAATTGTTCTTCTTTGAACTGCATTTGGGCACCTTGAGTCCCTGATCCAGCGTGTGCCCCCGAAGAAGTTCCTCCTCTGTCATCCCAAAAAACCCTTTGGACATCTTCTGATTATTGCTTCCCCAGGTAGGGTCTACATAACAGTCAGCACCTTCGATCTGTACCAGATTCCACGCATGATTCTGTCCATTGGCCCTTCCGTACACCATCCGGCACGGGATGCCCATCTTCTGATAAATATACTGAAGACTCTTGGCATATCCTGTACAGACGGTCTCTTCATTGACCATGCCGCTGATCAGGTTTTGATTATATTTGCTGCCCTCCCGGTAGGAGATCCTCCTGGTCAGATGCTCATAAACCGTATAGGCCTTCTCATATTCCGTCTCTTTTTTGTCTGCATAGGAAAGATACAATGCAAGATTTTTCTTCAGTTTCTTATCGTACTGTTTGGTCTGCTCTTTTGTAAAAATATAATGGGGCAGGAACACGACGTTTTTCTTCGTTCCCGATGTCTTCCATTTGATATTTCCGGTAAAGTCGAACCAGAACAGTTCAGGACAGTCGGATTCCATCTGTTTTAAAATGTCCTCCATCCGCTTTGTGGTAACCTGTTCAATCTCGATCTCTTTTTTTCTGTTGAAAATCCCGTAGTACATGAGGCTGTAAACCCTTTTGCCCTCTTTTGAGAGGCTCTGATAACCGTACTTGGTCTCAAACAGGTCTTTGTGGGTCTTTTTTACCTCTGTGACA
Organism: Anaerostipes caccae L1-92; assembly: GCF_014467075.1. NCBI lineage: Bacteria > Bacillati > Bacillota > Clostridia > Lachnospirales > Lachnospiraceae > Anaerostipes > Anaerostipes caccae. Next base: position 694,423 of record NZ_AP023027.1, on the reverse strand, counting down.
ATCTTCTTTTGTTCCTTCTGGTGAATGCGGCTCTGGATCGATGACACCATATTGGGCAGCGTAAAGACCAGTACCAGCAGAAGGACAGATGCAAATGCTTTCAGGACTTTTTTCATAGGCAGCTCCTACCCGATCAGCCCCAGGCGTTTCAGTCCCAGCGCCAGGCCATCCCGGTCCGCAGGCTCCGTTTTGTATTTGGCCTGCTCAAGCAGTTCAGGGACTGCATTTCCCATGGCAACCCCGTATTGAACATAATTTAACATCTCAATGTCATTGGCGCTGTCTCCAAATGCGTAGCTGTCTTTCCGGTCGATTCCAAAGTGATCCAGCACCATTTTAATACCGGTGGCTTTATTAATTCCTGAAGGAATAAACTCTACGGAGTTTACCTCTTTATGTATGATCCCGGTCATGACTCCCCCGGTCATCTCCTCTACAAAGTCCTTCTGTGCGAAATCCATGTGGTGATATGTCCATTTGTTGACTTCCTCTGCCTGTGATAACGGATAGACATAAGGGGTCGTAGTCTCTCTCAGCCTCTCTACCACCTTCAGATATAAATCATCCTGATTATCCGGGTCATAGTAACTTCCTTTGACGCCTTCCAAAATAATCCCGATCCTGCTGTTTTGTCCGTAATCAATGACCTTTTGGAGATTCTCACCGGAAACCTTCTGATTGCACAATTCCCTGCCTTCACAGATCACATGGGCTCCTGCCGCAGCGATCATTCCGTGAAAGCCCTGTTCCATATAGGATTCCGGCACCATGCCGTAAGCCCTTCCGGTACAGAGCACTACTTTGCAGCCTTTGTCCATCAGCTCAGCCACGGCTCTCTGAGCGGACTCCGGAATACCAATCCCGTCACAGTACAGAGTGCCGTCGATGTCTAAAAATACAATTTTATTCATGCTTCACTCCTATATATTCTCGATCTGCCAGTCCACCGGTTCAATGCCGTGCTCTTTCAGAAATTCATTGGTTCTGCTGAAATGACGGCATCCGAAAAACCCTCTGGACGCAGAAAAAGGACTCGGGTGAGGCGCTTCAAGTACCAGATGCTTCGGATTGGTAAGCATCCATTTTTTATTCTGGGCATTCCGTCCCCACAGAAGATAGACGATCGGACGGTCCTGCTCATTTAATATGCGGATCGCGGCGTCCGTAAACTCTTCCCATCCGATATCCTTGTGGGAATTGGCCTTGTGCGCCTGGACGGTCAGTACCGTATTTAACAGCAGAACTCCCTGTTCGGCCCATTTGGTCAGATATCCGTTGTTTGGTATGTAGCAGCCCAGATCCTCGTGCAGTTCCTGGTAAATGTTGACCAGGGACGGCGGCGTCTGTACTCCCGGCTTTACGGAAAAAGAAAGCCCGTGGGCCTGTCCTACATTGTGGTATGGGTCCTGGCCTAAGATGACCACCTTTACCCTGCTCAAAGGCGTCAGGTGGAACGCGTTAAAAATATCATCCGCCGGCGGAAAGATGTTCTTCTGTGCGTACTCAGCCGTCACTGTCTGATACAGCTTTTTATAATACGGCTTTTTGTATTCTTCTTTCAGATGCTCAGCCCAGTCATTTGTAATCGGTGGCATACTCTGTTCTCCAATCTGTTCCTTAAATTTCTTTATAATATACGTGTGTATTATAAACTATCAGGCCCTGTTTTGCAAACCCGAGAAATGCGCAGATTCCTTTTTCTTTGGCACATCTTGTGATAAGATAAATATGACAAAGGAGGATTGTCGCATATGAAAACTTCAAAAATGGAAAATCCCCACTCTCTGTCCATCTCGATTGTATTCGACGGACTCCTGGTGGGGATATTTGCCGGCTGTATTGCCGTCATCTACCGTATTTTATTAAATCACGCGGAGTCTCTTTTATTCCGCATCATAGACTTTACAAAGGGAAACGCCTTCTATATTGCAGGCTGGTTTGCCGTTCTGATTATCCTGGGTCTGATCGTAGGAAGACTGGTCAAATGGGATGAAATGTGCTCCGGAAGCGGTATCCCCCAGGTACAGGGGGAGATGAAAGGATACATAAGTCAAAACTGGGTCAGCGTACTGATCACAAAGATCACAGGCGGCACTCTCTCGATCCTCGGCGGTCTGTCCCTTGGACGCGAGGGCCCCTCTGTCCAGCTGGGCGCTATGGCCGCCAAAGGACTTGCAAAGATCACAGGAAAGAGCAAGACAAAAGAAAGGATCATGGAAGTCTGCGGTTCCGGCGCGGGTCTGGCCGCTGCTTTTAACGCGCCTCTGGCAGGCATTATGTTTGCTCTGGAAGAAATTCAGAAGAACTTTAACAGTTCCATGCTGGTCTGTGTCACCGCCGGTGCCCTGACCTCGGATTTTATCTCTAAAAATGTATTCGGATTGTCTCCGGTGTTTGAGTTTCAGCTGAAATCTGCCCTTCCGCTTAAATACTACGGCCTTTTGATCCTGCTCGGGATCATCCTCGGCGCTGCCGGGGCCTTATACAACTGTGTCATGCTGAAGGGTCAGGATATTTACAAAAAACTTTCCTTCCTGAAACCGGAGTACAGGACCGTAATCCCGTTCCTAGTATCGGGTGTGCTGTGCTACTGCCTTCCTTCCGTACTCGCAGGAGGCCATGCCATGATTACACGCCTGGAGAGCGGCCATCTCCTGATCGGGTCTATGGTGCTTCTTCTCCTTGGAAAGTTTCTGTTTTCGGCAGTCAGCTTTGGCTCCGGAGCACCGGGAGGCATCTTCTTCCCTCTCCTGATCCTTGGTGCCTACATTGGTTCCATCTATGGAACCTCCGTCACAGGACTTACAGGCATCAGTCAGGATTACATCATCAACTTTATTATCCTTGCTATGGCCGGATTTTTCACTGCCATCGTCAGGGCCCCGATCACCGGCGTCATTCTGATTGCGGAAATGACAGGGACATTTGAACACTTTCTTTCCCTGGCCGTTGTGTCACTGACTGCCTATGTGATTGCCCATCTTCTGAAAAGCGAGCCGATCTACGAGAGTCTTCTGGGCCGCATTCTCGCAAAAAAGGGATTAAAAACAACGGATGCCGCAGAGGGTAAAGTACTCTCAAGTTTTGTTGTCGGAACAACCTGCCTTGCTGTAGGGAAAAAAATCAAAGATGTGGCCTGGCCGGAACACTGCCTGATCGTCACCATCAGCCGGGGCAAGGAAGAGATCATCGCCAAAGGAAGCACCGTGGTACACTCCGGCGATACGCTAGTTGTCCTGGTGGAGGAAGACTACCTGGGAATGGTGACGGAAAGCTTCCAGCTTATCTGCGGAGAGATTACGGCGGGATAGACATTTTTATAATCAAGAATTTCGTTAAATAGTGAATATGAAAGCGAAGAATCGCCAGTTCCGACATCTGCCGGAACTGGCGATTCTTAATTAAGGGCTTATTTTACAGCCCCTTATAGAAATATTTTGCAAGAGTTAAACACAAATATAATAAGCAGTCATGATTCTGCTAAGCATACATCAGTTTCCCCTGAGGCTCCGGAATTTCCCTGCCCATTTCTTTTGCCGTTTCAATCCATTCTTTGATCACGATCTGGGCATTGTACAGTGCATCCTCCTGTGTTTTTCCATCAGCCATACATCCGGGAAGTTCCGGCACTTCGGCTATATAACAATCATCATCTTTACTCCAGTATATAATAATTTCATATTTAAACATTAGCTATACCTCCAACTTATATTTCAGAATCAAGTTTCTAATTTGCTTTACTTGGTAAGGTTTTGCCTTATTTCCTTTTGGCTGTATATTAATAATTTCATTAATTCCGTCTTTATAATATATAAAGTGGTCTCCTTTTATTCTACATCTAAAACCCATAACGTCAAGCACCCTTTGCAAATCTCTAAACTTAATATTGCTGTTTTTTTCAGCACATATTATATCACTAATTATTTTTTCTACTGATGGCATTGTAATACCTCCTTTATTTGATATTACAAAAATAATATATCTGCTGACCTATATATCCGCACATCTATTTTTACCATATTTTTACTATTCTTGTATATACAAAAGAGGAATAACTTACAGATAATACCATAAGTTATCCCCTTCTATAATTTTACTTTCTCTTCCGTCTCCGGCTGCTCTTCCAGAATAAAATACCAGCTGCACCGGCTATACATCCGGACAGCCACGGCACTCTGTTCTCATCCCCGGTCTTTGCCGATGATGCCGTTTCTGTGCCGTTCTTAGTGAGCTCTTTATAATTTCAGCTTTCATCCTTTTTGTTTTTCGTTTTTTTGTCTCCTGATGTTTCCCCCATCTCCTGTACATTTAATTGTTCCGCTGCTTTTTTCCACCTGGCCTTCAATGTCATATCCTGATGTACCGGTGTGCTGAAATCCCATACAGTCTCAATTCCATTTTCATCTGTATAAAACCAGCCCTCAAAAGTATATCCTTTTTTCTGCGGCTCTTTCGGCTTGACTGCCTGTTTACCTCCTTCTACCTTCTGGACATCCGGAGTATAACTTCCTCCCTTTGAATCAAAAGATACCTTATGTTCCCCTGTCAGCGTAACCTTAACCGTTACTTCTGTACCATCCGGCATAGAAAATGTAAGCTCAAAACTGCCTGTTTTTCCTGCTGCTTTCGCTCCATTGATCACATCCAGCTGTTTTTTATTGACAGTGATCTGCGCATCGACCCCATCTTTATCCTTTCCCTTTGCACCGCACAGGTTTATGATCTCATCCTCGGTAAAAGCTTTGCCTCCGGTCGGCTGGACCGTGTCATTTGCTCCGATGGATGCCGAAGGAGCTTCCGGACGGTATTCGGCATTATCACTGCCCTCTTTTCTCAGATATACCGTAACGGTAATCTCTGTCCCCTGGGGTGTCTGAAAAGACAATGGGTAGTCTCCGGTCTTGCCTGATGTCTTAGCTTTATTGATCTTTTCCAACTGTTTAGCATCAGAAAAACTCAGTTCATCTATCGTGTACGGCGTGCCGTCATCTTTGCTTCCTGCCAGGCCAGTGAGAACCTTTATCTGGGCTTCTGTAAAACCTTTTCCCCCTGTGCTGCTGATCACATGATTCGCCATGATCTTGTCCCCGCTCTCTGTCACGTTTGTCACGTCACGCCCTCCGGTCAAAGTGACTGTGATTTCTGCCTTTTTGCCATCCGGAGTTTCAAAGGTAAGTGTAAATGACCCGTTTTTATTGGCTGTCTTGGCATCATTGATCTGATCCAGCTGCTCCTTGGAAAGTTTTATGTCATCAAAAGGTATATTGTTTCCGTCCTTATCTTTCCCTTTCAGCTTACCGAGTTCTTTGACCTCCTGCTCTGTAAAAGCCGGTCCTCCGGATTCTGACTGGAAACTGTTTGCACCGATCACAGAAGACGGATTCTGCACATCCAATTCTGCTGAATCTGTCCCCTCGCTCCGGAGACAAATGGTAACCGTCACTTTCGTGCCGTTTTCTGTGGAAAATGTCAGCGGGTATTCTCCGGTCTTTCCTTCCTTTTTTGCCTGATTGACCGCTTCCAGCTGGCTGGGATCATCAAAGAGGATCTTACTGTCAGGGATTGTAGATCCGTCTGCCTGCTTTCCGGTCACCTTAGTTAAAGCTTTTATCTGTCCCTGGGTAAATTCATCGCCTCCCGTTTTGCTGATCACATGATTGGCTCCCAGCTGCTCTTTTGTATCCTGGTCGATTCCATTGGAATCCCGGTAAGGACCAAAATATACCATTGTGAAAAACTTTTTAACTTTAATCTCTGATTTTTCTGAAAATGGAGTATCATTTGAAAATAAGTAATTATCTTCTGACTCTCCATCCTGAATATAACCCTGATACCTTTCTTTTGGAATAACATTTGCATTCTTTACGTAGTCCAGTCCCAATGCAGCTCCGATTCCGGGCATATCCGTAGACTGGTCACCGACTGCTGTTACCACCGTATCTCCACCGCTGATCTCAAGATCCACAGTCTCTGTGGATTGGGTGTAAGTGCCACAATCTGATGCCCCGATTCCCGGAGCCCGATAACCTCCCCTGGCCATAACAGTTCCCCCGGTAATATAAACTCCCTCAACCTTGCTTCCATAGCCAGAACCAATGCCTGAACCATAAGCAGTTCCTGTGGCAGTAACATTTCCTCCGGATATTCTGATATTCTTTGTATATCCATAGCCGCTGCTGTAATATTCACTGACACAGGCACAGCCGATGCCTGGACAGTGATCTCCGCCGGAAGCCTCTATATTCCCTCCCTCTATGGTAAAGTTAGAGAATCCCATCTCCTCTTTTGTTGTACCCGAACCATAAGTATTTCTTACTGTACTCCCAATAGATCCTGCATGCGTTATTCCAGGGTCCCCTTTGGCCGTTAACGATCCACAGGACAAGTTGCACTTATGCCCCTTTTTGTCCGCCGATTCACACTGTATCGTCAGACTGCCGTCCATGCCGTCTTTTGCCAGCGCGCAGCCCTCTAAACCATTTCCGTTTCCGCCGGAATTACACAAAAGCTGATTTTTCCCTCTAAGTGTTATCGTGACATTCGCATGGGAAACGTTGATGCAGTCCATTTTTTTGGTATCACAAGAGATGTCAACATTGTCTAAAGTAAGATCAACAGTGACATCCTTTTCCACTATTACATTATATTGAGTCGTTGTTCCCGTAATCCAGTATCCCTTCGGGTTCAGGGCTGTCTCATTTTCCGGCAGTCCTCCGCCCTCGGCTCCGTGTTCCGTGATCCGGATATCTCCCTGTCCTACATCGAGAAGGGTCTGTCCGTTCTGAGCAAGCTTCTTTTTCTGTACCGCTTTTTTGACTGGATTTTTCACCGAAACAGTTTCTTTCTCTGTCTCCGTGCTGTCTGTCTCTTCCTTTACTGCTGGCTGTTCTTCCGTATTCTCCGTACTTCCCGGCTGTGTCTGTTCTGGGGTCTCTGTGGTTCCAGAAGTTTCCCCTCCTGTATCTTGTGTTTCACTTTCCGGGGCTATTTCCTGTATTTCACAAATACCCCCCCCCCGGTTTTTCTAGATATTTCCTCTTCATATGCTCTGAGCAGTGTTCCTGCCCCTGTTTCTAAAGCTAAAGTCAAAGAAACAGCCGCCAATCGTTTCATCCATGGTTTCTTCATTCTCTCTCCGTCCTTTCTCATGCCCTTTGCGCGCTTTCCAGGCATATTTTATTTGTTTAACCTTTATAAGAAAATCATATCTCACAGATGGTTAGACAAAGATTTAAAAAGGCAGAACTAAAAACTGCTCTGCCCCTTTTCCACTATATTTATGATAAACCTGCTTTTTTCTTTTTCCACCCAAAGATACAACTGCCTGCTGTACAACCAAGGAGCCAAATCAGTTTCCCGTCCTCTCCTGTCTTTGCTGTATCCGCACCTCTGTTTTTGTCTGTCTCTTTATTTCCCTTAACTTCGCCGTACTTCCACTTGTCCTTATCATGATTCTCTGATCCTGTCCTGTCTTGACTTGCTGTGGAATCCTTTTCCTCCCCTGAAGCAGCTTCGGGAATCTTTTTCCATCTGGCCTTCAGGGTCATACTGCTGTTCACCGGATCTGCAAAATCCCATCTCTTCTGCCCGCCGTCTTCATCCGTATAATACCAGCCTTCAAACACATACCCTTCTTTTTTCGGCTCTCTCGGTTCTGCCGCAGGACTGCCGCCTGCAACAATCTGGTCGTCCGGGTGATAATCTCCTCCGTTTGAATCAAATATTACTGTGTGATTTCCCGTCAAAGTAACGGTTACCTCCGCTTTCGTACCGTCCTCCAGAGAAAAGGTAAGTGGAAAGTCTCCGGTCTTTCCTGCTTTCTTGATCTCATTAATTGTTCCCAGCTGTCCTTTATCCACGATCACTGCTGCATTATTACCGTATTTATTTTTCCCTTTGGCTTTGCAAAGTTTTGTAATTTCCTCCTCACTGAAGCCAATTCCTCCGGTAAGCTGTGCAGTATCATTAGCGCCGAGACTTCCTCGCTGCTCTCCATTTTTTGTCTCATCCGTTCCGCTGTCTCTCAGATACACCCGGATCGTAATTCCTGTCCCGCCCGGCGTCTCTATGGTCAGCGGAAAATCTCCGGTTTTCCCATTAGTCTTGGCTCCATTGATTGCTTTGACCTGTTTCTCATCCGGAATTACTAATTCTGTTCCTGCAATGGCAGAACCGTCTCCATTTAGGGCCGTGGCATCCGAAAGCTTTATCAGCTGTTCTTTTGTAAAGGCTTTTCCCCCGGTCTTTCCAATGATATCCAGTCCTTTGATCTGCTCTCCGGTCGTCTCATTAACTGTGATCTCATCATAAGTTTTCAATACTACTTCCACAGTGGCTTTTTTTCCATCCGGAGAAGTAAAGGTCAGTTCAAAACTTCCGCTTTCTCCTGCTGTCTTGGCATGATTGATCAATTCTAATTGACCGGCATCTGCTGTAAACTCGTCCAACGGATAGGTCGTTCCATCAGAGTTCTTTCCCTGCACCGATGCAAGCTTCCTGACATCCTCCTCACTGAGTGCTTCTCCGCCGGTATCCTGACAAAAATCGTCTGCCCCGATCGTTGGCTCAGGCTGTTCCGGGTCCATCAAAGCGGAATCAGTCCCGTCCGCTTTCAGATATATCGTGACCGTCGTCTCTGTCCCATTTGGTGTTGCAAAGGTCAGAGGAAACTCTCCGGTTTTTCCTGAAGTCTTTGCCGCATTGATCGCCTGGATCTGATCTTCTCTGGTAAAGGTTAAATCTGATGTATTAAAATCGATTCCATTTTCATTTTTCCCTGTTACCTTCGTCAATCCTTTTAACTGTTCTTTCGTAAAACCTTTTCCCCCGGTTTTACTGATCACGTGGTTAGCTCCAATCTGATCCTTCGTATTCTTTTCTATTTCATTGGTATCACGGAACGGTCCGAAATAGACCATCGTGTAAAATTGTCCTACCCGGATATCCGTCTTTTCTTTAAATGGAGTTCCGTCCGCAAATGTATATTCTGTCTCGGAAATACCATCCTGGATATAACCCTGATATCCAAAGTCCGGAGCTGCTGTCACATTGGAGACATAATCATTTCCGCTTGCGGCTCCGATGCCCGGCATCCCGGTTTCTTTGTCACCCACCGCAATGACGACTGTATCCCCTCCGCTGATCTCAATATTTTTTGTTTCTCTGCTTCTTCCATCATTTGACGCTCCAATTCCAGGAGCATGTCCTCCTCCGTAAACTTCTACTCTTCCGCCTGAAATATAGACTCCGCTCGAATTCTCGGAAAGACATGCAGAACCGATGCCTGGAGAATGGATACCTGCCAAGGCTTCAATATTGCCTCCCCGAATTGTGAAATTGGCAAATCCGCTCTCTTTTGCTTTCTGCATATTCCGCAGTGTACTTCCGATTGCTCCCACATGCCATAATTCAGGATTCCCTTTAGCAAGCAGAGAACCGCATGACTTGTCACATTTATGTCCTTTTTCATTTGCGTGTTCACACTGGAGTGTCAGACTACCGTCCATCCCATCCTTTGTCAGAGCATTTCCGGTATTTACAAAGAACCCGGTTACAGATGAACCCGTATTGCATATTAGCTTGTTATCCCCGATCAAGGTCAACGTTATGTCTGCATGAGATACATTGATACAGTCTCTTTTCGTTGTTGTTGTATCTGCCTTACCTATGGTAATACTTACATCCTCCAGAGTAATATCTGTTTTTACCCCTTCTGATACTTCAATGTTATTGGAGGTCGTAGTCCCGGTGATCCAGTATCCCTTCGGATTCAAGCTTGATTCACTTTGCTGAAGTCCGCCTCCCGTCGCTCCACTTAATGTAATACGGACATCTCCCTTGCTCACATCAAGGAAGATCTGTCCGTTATCTGCCAGCTGCTTTTTAAGATTCCCTTTGGTTTTCTTTTTAGCCGCGGCAGTTTTACCGGAAGCTTGGATTTCCTTCGGTTTTTCCTCTTCTGTACTGCTTTGCTCTGTGGCTGTACCGGCCTCGCTTCCCACTTGCTCTTCCGGGGTCAGCTCCTCAATTCTGGAAATACCCCCCCCCGGATTTTCCAGCCATTTCCTCTCCATGGGCTTTCAGAACAGTTCCTGCTCCGGTCCCTATGGTCACGATCAGAGAAACTGCGGCCAGACATCTTATCCATTGCTTTTTCATTGTTCTCTCCGTCCTTTCTTTTTACGTCCTCAAGTGTACTTTCTTTTGGACATTTCATTTTTCTTTGACTTTATAAGAAATCCGGACATGATAAAAAGTTAGATAGTCTCCTTTCCATCAAACAATTACATTCCTTTTTGCGTAAAAAATATCATATATAATAAATTATAAGAAAAGAGCCGCCGCCCACAAAGTGGAAGCCTTTAGGGTTTTTTACGTCCTATAAAAGGACGCGCCAATCCCGTTTGCCGACAGGGTAGGTATTTTTTATTTATAGAGAAAATTAAAAATCCTCTCTATAAATAAAAAACACTTTGCGAAATGCACACAGATGCATAAGGATACAATTTGCCTTCGGCAAATTGTATGTGGCGCGCAAAGCGGGCAGGCCAACTTTGATTTTTCGCTTTTTATTCCTATCAATGTAGGTCAGCATGCGATCAGGAACGTACCGCCTAAAAATAAAAGGCTTAAAACTTGGTATGTATCCATTTCCATCATCTCCCTTCTCTTTCTTCAATAGAAATTAATTTCTATTCTCCAGTTCCCCAAATCCCACTTAAGCATAATTTCAACAAAATCACTTGTTCTAAAGATTGTGAGATAATAAAATACAATTATAAAGTAATTCAAAAACTTCCGGAAGATGGATTACCTGAAACTATAACATCAAAGTATATAGAAAAGAGGTATGAAATTATGAAGTGGAATGCAGTCATAACAGAAACAGGTTCAGAAGTAATGGGATTATTAAGGGCTTCAAATCAGGTTGATTTCAGACCGAACGATAGACCCACTGATTTAGCAGATTATTCTGTGTCATATGAAGGCCGTCCGTCAGAAGATCTAAAAAAGGGTGACAGGATAGAAATTGGCAGCAGTTCATTCCGTATCGTAGGTCTCGGTGCAAATGTAAACGAAAAATTACAGACACGCGGTACCTGCACGATGAATTTTTCAGAAAAACACACACCGGCAACACCGGATTCTATCATGCTTTCAGGTATTGGATATCCCGAGACATGTATTAAAAACGGAGCAAAAATCAGCGTCAAATAATCAAACTCATTTGTTTGCAGAAATACCCAACGCCTCAGATTCTGATTTCTAAAAAAATTCTATGATAACCTGCGGAGAAAGGAAAGATAGTGAAAGATTATAAAGGAATTGTATTTTTTGATTACGACGGAACATTGATTGATGAAGTGGACGGTATTTTTCAGATGCCCGATTCCACAAAAGAAGCTTTAACAAAGCTGAGAGAAAACGGATACGCTGTCTGTATCTGTACAGGCAGAACAAAGCAATTTTCCGAAGATGTAAAAGAATACTTCAATGGTTATGTAACCGGAGTGGGTGCCTATGTAGAGATTGACGGAGAGGTCATTCAGAGCATAGAGATCACAGAATCTGAAATCGAGAATCTGAGGCAGATTTGTGCACCGAGAAATATCGTGCTTCTGATGGATGGAGAAACACAATCCTATTGCGACGGCATGGAGCAGGAAAGCTATCAGTTTTTTAAATATGTGTTTGATGTCAAAGACCATTGGGTGCTGCCGTGGGATACCAAAGAGAAATGCCGGATTAATAAACTGACCTTTTTTTATGATCATGATGAAGACTATGATTTCCTGAAAGCACACCTTTCCTCCCGGTTTGAATTGGCAAAACATATCCGGTATCATTTTACAGATGCCACACCGGTCGGGGTCGATAAAGGTTCCGGCATCCGTACCATGATGGATGCTTTAGGAATTCCAATTCAATCAACTTACGCATTCGGAGACGGTGATAACGATGTCTCCATGATAAAAACTGTGGGAACGGGAATTGTCATGGGACGTCACTACAAAGGATTGGATCCTTATGCGGCATTTACAACGGATACTGTTGCGGAAAATGGAATCTATAACGGCTGCAAAAAACTCGGTCTTATTTAGCTTTGCGGGGTTCAATCATGAGAAAAATCATAGACGATGAAAGATTAATCTACCAGTGCTGCAGTCTTTACTACGAAGAACATATGGGACAAAGTCAGATTGCAAAACACCTGGGAATTTCAAAATCCTCTGTCTCAAGAATGCTTCAAACCGGACGCGAACTTGAAATAGTGGAAATAAAAGTACGCCATCTGGCACAATATATGTATGAGGATCTGGAAGAAGAATTAAAAAAGAAATATCACTTAAAAGATGTTGTCGTAGCAGAAAGCAGCCCTCTGGATTCCAAGACAGAGCGTATCTCAAAACTGAACGAACGGGCAGCTGACTATCTGAACCGTCTGTTAAAAGACGGCGATTATGTCGGAGTATCTGTGGGATCCAGTATTAGGAATCTGGCAAAAACGAGCCATGAAGCGTTTCATAGAAACTGCACCTTTGTTCCTCTGGTCGGAGGCATCAGCCAGCATACTACCGGGATGGAAGAGGTACAGTCCAATCAGGTGGCGGAAGCTTTGGCCGAAAAATATGGCGGAAACTATGTGTCTTTCTTTTCTCCCGCAGTCTTCTCTAATGAAAATCTGATGAACGAATTTTTAAAAGAGGAAGCGGTACGCTTTATCTTTGATTACTTTGAAAAATTAGATATTGTCATTTCCGGTATGAATATTGCCAGTTCCATGTATGAGACTGTGAAAAAGCTGGGATATGTCTCCGATGATCAGCTGGACAGATTCAAGAAAAACGGTGCCGTCTGCAATCTTATCCTTCGATTCCTTGACCAAAATGGAAATACAGAGCCTTTTGATGAATATAACCGCAAGATTGCAGGAATCTCGGCAGAAGCCTATAAAAATGTAGAACATAAGCTGCTGATCACAGGCGGGGCGGGAAACGCCGCTGCGGTAAAAAGCTGTATCAGGGGAAATTTTGCAAATATCCTGATTATGGATGTGGATTGTGCAAAGGCATTGCTTGTTGATTAAGTTTTATAACATAAAAATACAGGCATTCTTAATCAAAAGAACACCTATATTTTTATCTGCTACAATCTATTCTTCATTCAATAAAACACTGACTCTGTACATTCCCGGAACAGATGCATGTTCATATGCCTTCTGTATATCATCCAGAAGAAACTTCTCCGGTTCCACTAGCTTGGATACATCCACAGCTCCGGTATTTAAAAGTTCGGCCGCCTTGAAAAAGTCTTTCATGTCCGCTCCAAAGGTGCCGATCAATTCCATTCTGCGGTAATGGATCACATTGGAATCCAGTTCGATCTCCGGAGCGGGATAGCCTGCGGCAAACATGAGAATCCGTCCGTCCAGCTCCTTCACAAGCTCTGCTGCCTGGGTGTTTGCCTTTGTGTTTCCCACGGCCACGATCACAGCGTCCGCTCCCTTTTGATCCGTCAGTTCTTTTACCTTTTCCACCGGGTCTTCTTTGCTCACATCGATGACTTCAAATCCCATATCTCTGGCTGCCTGAAGCTTCTTTTCCATCAGTTCCGTCACAATGACCCTGCAATTTTTGGCCTTGGCAGCCTGCGCATTGACGAGCCCCATAGTCCCCGCTCCGATGACAACTACCGTCTCCTGAGGTTCCAGCCGCAGTTTGGAGATTCCTTTGCACACGGTTGCCAGTGGTTCCAGAAAAGCTGCTTCTGAGGGAGGAAGTTCCGGGTTCATTTTCACAAGATTTCTGGCGCTCCTCACATTGTAATCTGCAAATCCGAAATTTCCCCTGTATCCGTCTTCCGTCAGGTTTTTGTAATCCGCGCTGGTACACTGGCCCTCATGGCCCCTCCGGCAGGCCTCGCATTTCCCGCATGAGTTATATGCGACAGCCACATGATCTCCCGGTTTTAAATCCTTCACACCGCTTCCAACCGCCTCGACGATACCGGAGCCTTCATGGCCCCCGGCCATTGGATAGCCCTGATGTTCCCTGAGTCCCAGCCATTGCCCGTAGTCTGTGGTACAAATGTTGCAGACCAGCTGTTTTACGAGCACATCATCAGGACCCATATCCGGGATCTTCCTCACTCCTGTCAGGGCGCATCCTTTTTCTTTTAAATACGCAAACTTCATCTGTTCTATACTCATTGATATCCTCCTTTACAGCCGGTCCGTTCCTCCGAATAATTCTACATAATGTTTCAGCGCCGTCTTCCAGCCCTTTGTCCCTTCCACGATGGCATCGTACAGGTTAGCATTCAAATTTCCAAACTCTCCCTTTTCAGCATCCTTCGGTATGTGGTCAAAGTTCACTCCGAGATAAGATTTCAGGGAAACGACTCCCTCCGCACTCAAATCTGTAAACAGATTGACTTTCTGGATTCCTGTCTCTACTGCTTTTTTCAAATTCTCATCTCCGGTGCCGGAACCGCCGTGAAGCACTAATGGAATCTCAATGCTCTCACTCAGCTCTTTCAAGAGCTCAAATTCCAGATGCGGAGTCCCTTTATATACTCCATGAGAAGTCCCCACAGCCACAGCCAGGCAGTCAACTCCTGTCTCTTCAATAAAACTTAATGCTTCTTTTTTGTCTGTAAGCCCGGAGTCTCTGGTTGATTCATATTCAAATCCCTGTCCCACATGCCCAAGTTCCGCTTCCACAGAGACACCCACCGCATGGGCTGCCTTGACGATTTCTTTTACTTCCCGTACATTCTCATCGTAAGGAAGTTCGGAGCGGTCTACCATAACGGAACTAAATCCGCTTCGGATGGCGAGCATGATCTCCTCATACGCCCCGCCGTGGTCCAGATTCAGCGCCACGCACGCCTCCGGGTATCTTCTCTCATAAAATCTGCTGATATAAGCCAGTTCCTCAATCCCATGGCATCCGGCGCCGTCTAGAATAACCGGCGCTTTGAATTCTGCGGAAGTCTGAAATGCAGCTTCTATTGTCTTATCGTTAAATACATTGGGCGCAGCCACGCCGTAATGTTCCTGTTTTGCTTTCTTTAAAATATCCGCCATTGAAATGATCATGTTTTATCTCCTCCTAATTTAAAATAATCCGATTGCTGAACCAAGCAGACACAATCCAAGAAGAGCAAATACCACTCTTCCGAATTTCTGTCCTTTTTTCCTAAAGAATATGTAGATCCCTACGATTAAAAGCAGCGGAAGCAGTCCCGGCAGAATACTGTCTAAAATGGCCTGTACCGTGGTCGTGGAACCTCCCATGGCAAACTTGATCGGAATTTCCAATTTTACTGTACTGGCTGACAACGCTCCCATCATAAACAGTCCGAGAATACTGGAACCTGTGATCAGCTGTTTGATCCATCCGGACTCCAGCAGCATGGATACCGCGTTTCTTCCGAGTTTATATCCAAGGTTGGTCAGGTAAAATCCTTCCATAAACGGGATGACTGCAAACATGAAACATATGAAAAATCCTGCAATTCCTCCTTTTGCACTGAAGCCTGCTGCCAGGGAAAAGATCAGCGGCTTCCATGTTCCCCAGTCAATGGTATCGCCGATGCCGGCCAAAGGCCCCATCAGCCCTGTCTTGATACCTGTGATGGCCTCGTCTGCCACTTCGCTGCCCTTTGCCTTCTGCTCCTCCATAGCAATGGAGATTCCCAGCAGCGGAGAACCCCAGATACCCTGGGTATTAAAGAAGTTCAGGTGCCGCTGAAGAGCTTTCACATAATCTTCTTTTTTGTCATAGAGTTTCTTTAAGATTCCTGAGATTGAATAGCAGAACGCCACGGTCTGCATACGTTCATAGGAATTGGACACTTCCACAGTATTGTACCAGCGCAGATACGCTTTCCTTATATCCTTTTTGGTGATTTCTTTGTTTTCCATAGGTACCTCCTCCCTATTCGTCATCGTCGTCACAGATCTGAAGTTTCTTCACCCGCTGCATGATCTCTTCCTGTCCGTCGTTCTTCATAAATAAAATAACCAGCGCAATACAGATTCCAAAAACCGCGGCTGCCATCGTGTTGATCTTTAAATACTGAACTGCAAAGTATCCCATGAAGTAGAACGGAAGCAGGGATCTCTGCCCGATGACGAACAAAATGATCGCAAAACCAAGGGCAGGCAGCACGCCTCCTGTTACTGAGATACCGTGGATGATCCACTGAGGCATGGCATTCAGGAATTTCTCCACAACGTCCGCTCCGAAATAGTTGGCGATGAACACTGGCGGGAATCTCATCAGGAATCCCACTGCCATCGGATAAATAACAGCACACCGGAACAGTCCTTTTTCATCCCCTGCCAGGGCATATTTATCGGCGACATGGGCCCACCGTGCATTGACGGTTCTTCTTAACTGGTCCAGGAAAACTCCCAGAACCCCAAACGGCACGGCCAATACTACCGCAGTAGCCGGATCAGCGCCGATTTTCATGGCGATGGGTATAGCGATCACACCCGCCAGACATTCATCCGCCGGAACATTTGCTCCCGGGGAGATGATTCCTACATATACAAGTTCAATGGCGGCACCGATCATCATGGCCTGAGGCACATCTCCCATCAGCAGGCCGATAGGAAGTGCCATAACCAAAGGCTGTTTCAGCACATAATGAAAGGTATAGCCCGGTGCTCCTCCCGCAAACCAAAACCATATACCCACAAAAACGGCAATTACAAAATTCATATCTTTCCCTCCTAACTTTCTCTGTATTTTTTCTCAATCTCGGCAAACGGCATTTTCACTTCCTCCGGCACGATATGGACCGCAACTTCCACCCCGCTCTGATCAAATTCCCGGAGCAGAGAGATATCTTCTTCTCCCAGCGAAACCGCTCTCAGGATCACCTTTTTATCCGATGCCTTGGGCAGTCCGCCCAGCTGGACATATTCCATCGGCACACCCTGTTTGTACAGTTCCAGACATGTTTTAATGTCCTTAAACAGAAGCATCACTTCTCCATCTTTATACTGGTTCTTTTCCCAGAGCCTTACGGCTTTCGGGATGTCATAGATTTTTACTTTTACATCTTTAGGCGCGGACGCCTCATAGATGTGGATCATAAAATCATCTTTTGCCAGTTCATTGTCTACGATAATAATTTTTGTCACCTTATGTATCTTGCGCCATTTGGTGATTACTTGTCCGTGGATCAGTCTGCTGTCAATCCTTACCAATGATATCTTCGCCATATGCTATCCCTCCTATTTTGATTTTTCATAGATTGCCATGCAGTCCTCTTTCCTAAGTGTTACAAAGCCTCCCACCGGACCGTATTTCGTGCAGTTCTCTGCCATTTCTTCGATTCTGTCACCGTCGATTCCTGCTTCTTCCAATGTTACCGGCATACCCACAGACCGGAAAAAATCCCGTGTCCTTCTGATGCCTTCCAGAGCCGTCTTTTCAGGATGATCCATGTTGTTTTCCACGTTCCAGACATTCACCGCATATTTCACAAAACGGGTCACATCTGTCTTGTACACATACTCCATCCAGTTCGGGATGATGATGGATAAGGTAGCTCCGTGTGTCAGACCATAGAAAGCCGTAATTTCGTGTCCAAGCATATGGCTGCCCCAGTCCTCGCTTCTTCCCACTCCCAAAATCCCGTTGTGGGCAATGGTCCCGGTCCACATGATTTCTGCCCGGCCCGCATATTCCTGAGGGTGGCTAAGCACTTCCGGGAGACAGCCGATCACTGTCTTCATCGTGGCCTCGCAAAGCCTGTCTGTGAAACCGCAGTCCGGCTCCAGTGTAAAGTACCGCTCTGCCACGTGTGAGAAAATATCCACCCCTCCTGCCGCTGTCTGGTAAGCCGGCAGAGAATAGGTAAGTTCCGGATTCATGATGGCAAACACCGGTTTAATGTTGTCTCCGGATGCGGCCCTCTTGGAATGTCCTCCCTCAGAGTTCGTGACAACCGTTGTATTGCTGGCCTCGCTTCCTGTCGCTGGGATCGTGAGGATCACTCCGACAGGCAGTGCCTCTTCAATCTGTGCTTTTCCCACAAAGAAATCCCACACGTCCCCCGGATAAGAAACTCCCATGGCAATGGCCTTTGCGGAATCAATAACGCTCCCTCCGCCTGCCGCCAGGATAAAGTCCAGTTTCTCTTCCCTGCAAAGCCTGATGCCCTCTCTCACCATTTCCACATCCGGATTGGCTTTCACGCCGCCCAGTTCCACGTATTCAATCTCATTTGCCTTCAAAGAACGGATGATCCTGTCATACAGGCCATTTTTTTTGATATGTCCTCCTCCATAGTGAAGCAGGATCCTTTTGCCGTACTTTTTAATTTCTTCCCCCACGCTGTTCTCTGTGTCTTTTCCGAAGATAAAATCCGTCGGACAGATAAATCTGAAGTTCTGCATGATATTCTTTTCTTCCTCCTTATTCCTCTAAGTCTCTGTTCTTTTCCCTGCCCCAGGAAAGCACCTCTTTTGCAAGTTTCTTCCCGCTCAGTTCTTCCCTGAGTTCTTCGGCCGCTATGAGCATTTCCATTCCCAGACCGCAGAGGGCATGTACATTTTCATAGGTCTTGCTGAAAACAGCCGCCACGTTAGAAGTTGTTCCCCCATTTAAGTCCGAGATCAGCAGGATATCCTGCCCTTTGCTCTTTTCAATCACCACCCTGATCTTTTCCATGTAGTCAGCCAGCGCATCCTCCGGTTCCAGGGCAAATGCCTCTGCATCGCGGATCTCTCCCACGACCAGTTCCGCCGACTTTATCAATTCTTCACCCCAGCACCCGTGGGTCAAAAGCAATAGTTTTGTCATACTTCACCTCGAATCATCTCTCTTGTCAGACTGACAGGTTCACTGTCCGGGACCATCTGAACAAATATTTTCGTTCCCTGGTCCAGCAGCCGCATCATCTCTTCCCCCTCCTTTTCTCCGATAAAAACATTGTCACAAATTTTTTTCTTCCCCCTCATATAAGGGAGCCGGCCAATGTTGACGGATTCTGTCAAAATTCCCGCATCGGCCAGTCTGCACACTGTCTCCAGTTCTTTGATCAGTATAAAAATGTCTTCTGTATCCTCTCTGATCTTCGTCCGTCCTTCAATTACCGTCAAAAATTCCGCTTTCACATTCCCCGGCACCGACATCTTCAGCACACTTTGGATCACAGGATCTGCTGCCACCTGGTTGTCCACGATAAAAAGCCTCTCACATCCTGTCTTCTTTAGCCATTTCAGCAGAACCTGCCCATGGATCAGCCTCTCATCCACCCGAAAATATTTCATATCGATCACAGCTTCCTTTCTATCATCCGATGAGCTGTTTCACATTGACAATACCTGTCTTACCAGCTTCCATAGCTACTTTTGGCATGCTGCGGAGGGTGCCGTCTTCCCGTTCTTCCAGGACTGAGATAAGCATAGGAAGATTTAATCCTGTGACACACTCAAGGCCTTCCTGCTTCAAACAGGACGCCGTCACGTTACACGGACTGCCTCCGAGCAAGTCCACCAATACAAGGACTCCTTCGCCGTCGTCCAGCTCTTTTGCTCTTTCTTTCACCTGTCGCGTCAATTCCTCCACATCATCCCCATGATTCAGCGTGAGCGCTTCAAGCTTTTCCTGCCTGCCAAAGACAAGCTCCATGCTCTTGATAATCGCCTCGCTGAAGTTTCCATGGGTTACCAATAGTACTCCAATCATAAGTTCACCTCCGTTTCGTGTTTGTCATTTATATATAGAGCAAAAACCATGCCAACTTAGTGTGTTATGACATTTTCACCAGTTCTGCGGCTTGCATTCGAACTGATGAAAATGGACGTAATATCTGCCAGGGAGGGTGTTCTTTATTTTTATTTGTGGTCTTTTTAATAAAAATAAATTCTCTAATTATACGACAAAGGACCGGAACACTGCTGCATGTTCCGGCCCTTTGTTCTGCCTGTCTTCTTTTCTTATTTAAATATCTTGATGGCCTCATGGATTTTTGTAAAATCTATCTCACAGAGTCCCTGAAAGATCCCCATCGGAACTGTTTCATCAAATCCATAGATGCTCAGGTCTGCGTCCTGTTTTAAATCGTAAACCAGTATCCTTTTTTTATCCGGATCTATGATCCAATACTCTCTCACTCCGGCCTCTGTGTATTTTCCTAACTTGATCGTCAGATCCTTCTTTTTTGTTGACTCCGACAATATCTCGGCGACGAAGTCCGGTGCTCCTAAAATTCTGCCCTCTCTGAACTTATCGCGGCTGCATACGATCATAATGTCCGGCTGTACGACTGTCTTGTCATCACAATCCAGCTGTACGTCAAGGGGTGCCTGGAGGGGGATACAGTCTCCTCCCTGCCTGTCAATAAAATCATATATTCTGCGGTACAGCTGTCCGGCGATCATCTGGTGGACATAGGTCGGAGCTCCCATGTCGTAGATAATCCCGTCAATCAGTTCGATCCTTCTGTCCGCAGAAATAGCATCATAATCTGAAATGGTGCAGTTTTCCGCAGTACTGCCCGAAATATAATCTGCCGATTCTCCCAGTTCTGCTTCGGATTCCCTGTTAAGGACTTTTTCCAGCGCTCTCAGTGTCTCATATCTGGGAGATTTTGTGACTCCCCCGAAGATTTTCTGCACTGTGCCTACA
Source organism: Anaerostipes caccae L1-92 (assembly GCF_014467075.1). Taxonomy (NCBI): domain Bacteria; kingdom Bacillati; phylum Bacillota; class Clostridia; order Lachnospirales; family Lachnospiraceae; genus Anaerostipes; species Anaerostipes caccae. The sequence goes on along the minus strand of NZ_AP023027.1, from coordinate 673,769 downwards.
GGTACTCCCGACAATACTGAAATCTGCTCGTAAGAATACCCTAATTCTATTTTCCTTTGTTTCATTTCTTCCATCGTCATAGAACCCCTCCTTCAATGCCGCATACACCACACTTAAATTATAACCGCTTTATATCCGTAAAACAACCGCTTTTTCTCCATATTTATGCCATTAAAAAGTCTGATTATTCTTGTTTTTATCTGTCATTAGGAGTAAAATATAGTTATCAACTCATATTAAGAACGGACTATAAAGACATTGGAAAGGAGGATTTTGTCGATCGTATCCATACAATTTTATACCCCAAAAAGGAGGGACTGCGATGGAACTTCAGAAACTGCATTATGATGTGGCAGACGGAATTGCGACTATAACAATGGACTATCCGAAAAACTTAAATGCCATCGACGAACAGATGGCAGATGAACTGATTTATGCCGTAGAAAAGGCTGAGTCAGATCCGGATGCCAGGGTTGTGGTATTAAAGGGCGCACCGAAAGCATTTTCGGCCGGCGGTGATATCGGCTATTTTTATGACCTGATCAAAAGCGGCGGCGACATCAATATGGACGGACTCATCGGCAAAGTTGGAAAGGTTACAAATGGCCTGAAATCCATGAGTAAGATGGTCATTGTAGCAGTCAGCGGCGCTGCGGCAGGTGCAGGTTTCAGTCTTGCTCTTTCCGGCGATTTCATCATTGCGGCAGACAACGCAAAGTTTATTATGGCATTTGTAAACATCGGGCTCGTTCCGGATACCGGCGGTGCTTATCTTCTTGCAAAAGAGATCGGCGAAAAAAAGACGATGGAACTGTGTGCCACCGGACGTCCTGTAGATGCCCAGGAGGCCAAAGACCTTGGTTTTGTTTATAAAGTCACTGCAAAAGAAGATCTGGATGCGGAAGTTTACAAATTTGCCAAAAGATTAGCATCCGGACCACAGGTATCCTATAAAAATATCAAGAAACAGATCTATGCTGCGGCATTCTCTGATTACGAACGCTATCTGGATGATGTGGAAATCCCAACGCAGCATGAGTGTTCCAATACAGAAGACTTCAAAGAAGGCTGTTCTGCATTCATGGAAAAACGGAAACCTGAGTTCCAGGGAAAATAGGCAGCACACTGAAAGGAGGTAACGATATTGATCTCAAAAGTAGTGTCTAAAGAAGAAGCAATCGCAAAATTCCATGACGGCCAGACGATCATGTTTGGCGACTGGCATGGAGAGCACTCTGCAGAAGAGCTGATTACCGGAATGCTGGAAAAAGGGGTAAAAGACATTTCCGCTATCGCTGTATCCGGCGGTATGCCTGACCAGGGACTCGGAAGGCTGATCCACGAAAAGCTGGTAAAGGATCTGATTACAACCCACATCGGTCTGAATCCGGAAGCCCGTGATCAAATGTTTGCGGGTGAGTTAAATGTAGAATTTGTTCCACAGGGTACTTTTGCAGAACGCATCCGCTGCGGCGGAGCAGGTCTGGGCGGCTGCCTTACTCCCACAGGCGTGGGAACAGATATCGAGAAAGGAAAACAGAAACTGACCATTGATGGGAAAGAATATCTCCTGGAGCTTCCGCTCCACGCAGATGTTGCTCTGATCAAGGCATGGAAAGCCGATACGATCGGAAATATCGCTTTCCGATACACCGGAAGAGCCACTAACAGCTACATGGCTTTTGCAGCAGATATCGTCATTGTCGAGGTTGAAGAATTGGTTGAAGTAGGAGAATTAGGTCCTGATGATATTGATGTGCCTGCTCCAATCATCGATATGGTTTACGTAAGAACCGGCGAAAAGAAACCTTTCTGTCCGATGTGGCAGCGTGCGAGAGCAAAAGCAGAAGGAGGTGGAAAGTAATGGCAGGACTTACTGGACGTGCACTGATCGCATCCCGTTGTGCGAGATTTTTTAAAGACGGAGATTTTGTTAATTTAGGAATCGGGGTTCCCATGATGTGTGTCAACTATCTGCCGGAGGGTGTAGAACTTTGGCTGGAGGCCGAGATCGGCATTGTCGGCTGCGGTTCCACACCAAAGTGGGAGGATGCAGATCCGGATATTATTGATGCGGGAGGCCAGCCTGCTTCCATCATCAAAGGAGGCAGTATTTGTGACCACACGACTTCTTTTGCTTTCATCCGCGGCGGCCATGTTGACGCAACCGTACTCGGAACGCTGCAGGTAGATCAGGAAGGAAATATAGCCAACTGGACCATTCCCGGCAAACTTGCCCCGGGCATGGGCGGCGCAATGGATCTCTGCGCCGGTGTAAAAAAGATTATTGTTGCTACTGATCACTGTGAAAAGAGCGGCGCTTCTAAGATCCTAAAAAAGTGCACTCTTCCTCTGACCGGAGCTAAATGTGTCACTGACATCGTAACCGAACGGTGTTATTTTGAGGTGACGGACGAGGGGCTGGTCCTCAGAGAATTAGCTCCCGGCTATACGGTGGAAGACATTCTCGCCTGCACAGAGGCTGATGTGATCGTGCCTGATGAAGTGGGAGTTATGGAATAATGGCAATTTCTACATAATTTCCGTTCGGCACTTATAATGCCTCACTCCAATCATGCAGAAAATGGACGTAATATCTGCTGGATAAGCACCTATCAAACAAATGCGCGGCATAAACGGCAGTAATAAATTTTTATTTTGGAAACAGGCAGCAAAATTCTAAAAATTTGCTGCCTGTTATTTATAATTCTATTCCCTGCTTCTCTTTATTACCTGAATGCCCACCAATGAAATTCCAAGAATCAGAATCAAGAATTGTATATCTGCCGAATCTCCGGTCTTTGCCATAGGCTCTGTCTTCTTTCTTACTCTTTTTTGATACTCCCATTTAGGTGCCTGTTTCTTTACTGTCCTGTCTTCGTTTTCTTCTGTCTCAAACCCATTCTCCGCAGTTGTCCCAGATTCCTCCGATGTTGATTCTGTTCTCTTAGGCTCTTCTTTCCATTTTGCTTTCAGCGTCATATTTTCATACACCGGATCTCCAAAGTTCCATTCTGTTTCGTTTCCATCCTTGTCTGTATAATACCAGCCTTCTAATACATAACCCGCTTTTACCGGATCTTCAGGTTTTTGTACCTTCTTTCCGCTGTCCGCGGTCTGCATTTGGGGCGGTTCGCTGCCTCCATCTGTGTCAAAGGATACTTCCACTGTTCCAGTAAGCAAGATTTCCACTGTCACTTTTTCCCCTTCCGGTGTCTCATAGGTCAATAGAAATTTCCCTGTATTCTTTGATGTTTTTGCCTGGTTGATGGCTTTCAGCTGTTCTTCGTCTATCTTAAAATCTTCCAGCTTTAAATTATTCCCATCCTTGTCTTTGCCCTTTACACCGCACAGCTCTTTTATTTCTTCTACTCCGAAACCTTCTCCTCCGGTCTCTTTTTCCACATTATTAGCCCCTACCATGCCGGATGCAGTTCCGCTGTCCGGAGCCGTCACATCCGTTCCATTTCCTCTCAAAGAGACTGTAATGACTACCTGAGTGCCCTGTTCTGTTGCGATTGTCAGAGGATAGTCACCAATCTCTCCGTTTTTCTTGGCCTCATTGATGACATTGATCTGATCCCTGTCGGGCAGTGTAAAATCTTCCAGATCAAATGGAATGCCGTCCTTGTCTTTCCCGTTTGCTTTCGTCAGTTCTTTGATTTGTTCGTCAGTAAACCCTTCACCGCCGGTTTTGCTGATCACATGGTTCGCACCCAGCTGTTCTCTGCTGTCCAGATCAATTTTATTTTCATCCCGGAATGGACCAAAGTAAACCATCGTAAAATATTTATCTACCTTAATATCCTGCTGCTCCTGAAATGGGGATTCCTCTGTAAAATCATACTCTGTTCTCAGAAGTCCCGTCCTGGATGTAGCCCTGATAGCCAGAGTCCGGGACTGCGCATATGTTTGTCGCAGTACCTGGTGTCTTCGTACCGTATTTACCGCATCCGATTCCCGGCATAGATGTATTCTTGTCACCGACAGCTTTGACCAGCGTGCTGCCTCCGCTGATAACGATGTTGGAAACATTGAAGCCCTCCGGTGTTTTCTCCCATTCTGACTCCGTCGTCTCAGCACCACCGGACCCGATACCGGGAGAATATTTCCCTCCGGACGCATAAACTGTTCCTCCCGTAATATAGATTCCGTCTACCGGAGTTACCTTTCCTCCTCCGATGCCTGCGCAGAGGGTTCCCCCTTTCGCAGTGATGATACCTCCCTCTATGCGAATATTTTCTGCATATTGTTTTGTATCGGTTCCCCCATTGGCATAACTTCCGCAGGCTGCGCCGATGGCACAGTTATGTTCTCCTGCCTGTGCATTAACAATACCGCCTTTGATGGTCAGATTGGAAAATCCGGATTCTTCCTTTACTGTTCTGTTTGCAATGATATTTCCGATGGCCGTTGTATGCATTTTGGTTCCTTTTGCCTCCAAAGAACCACAGGTGTCTTTATCGCACTGATGCCCCTTCTCTCCTGCATGTTCACACTGAATGATAAGCTCAGTTTTATCCATGCCTTCTTTCACTAAGGCTCCATAGTTCTGTACACCACAAGAAAGCATGTTGTTCCCCACCAATGTAATTGTCACATTGGCATGTGAAACGTCCATGCAGTTTTTGCTTCCGCTGTTGCTGGTGACACTGACATTGTCCAATGTAATATCTGTCGTGACTCCTGCTTCGACTTTTATATAATATGAAGTGGTTTTTCCGATAATCCGGTAGCCCAGAGGGTTTAAAGATGTCTCACTGCTTGTACCCCCCCCCGGTCGCTCCGGAGCTCTTAATCGTGATATTTCCTTTGCTCACGTCCAATAAGGTCTGCCCGTCGGCTGTCTTTTTTACAGGTTTCTGAACTTGTTTCACCTGTTGAACAGAACCCTTTTTTACAGCGTCTTCTGTCGGTTTACAACCTGAAACCTGTTCTGTTTCTTTTGGCAAGTCAATATGCTCTTTTACAGTTTCCATCAGTATTTTTGTGTCAAGTTCTGTCCCATCCTCTGTTGTCTGTGTTATGGCTTCCACTGAGCCTTCTGTCTCCTGAGCTTCAGCTAAAATTGTTCCATGTGCTGCCGTAATCGCCAACACCATGGAAATCATCCATATACGTTTTCTTTTCTTCATTTTTGTGATCCCCCTGCATTAAATTTGCCTTTTCCACTTCACAGTTTTTATATCAGGTCCGGTTTGGATTATGGATAGTTAGATTTTATATGCAAATTTTAATCACAAAAAGCCGGAGCATCATACTGCGGTGCTCCAGCTGCAATTATTTCATTTTCTTATAGATCAATCCTGCCCCTGTCAGAGATACTCCAAAGATCATAAAGAGATATAAGACTTTTGTTTCATCTCCGGTTTTCGCAGTTCTTGTAACAGTCTGTTCTGACTTCATTCGTTTGCTGTACTCCCAGTCCGGGATGGTTTTCTCAGTTGTAGATGGTTTTACTGATTCGGTCTTCGTTTCTGTCGTAGACATGGTCTGTTCTGTGTCCTCTGTTCTGGGTACTTCCTTCCACTTAGCTTTTAATGTTATATTCTCATAGACAGGATCTTCAAAATTCCACTCTGTTTCGTTTCCATCTTTGTCTGTGTAATACCAGCCTTCAAATACATAGCCTTCTCTTACCGGATCTTCTGGTCTTACTACTTTTTTACCGCTGTCTGTACTCTGCATTTCCGGCGGTCTGCTTCCTCCATTTGTGTCAAAAGATATTTCGACCGTTCCTGTGAGCAGCACTTCCACCGTAACTTTTCCTCCGCCCGGGGTCTCATAGGTCAGCGGGAACTTTCCTGTATTTTTAGAGGTTTTGGCTTCATTGATTGCTTTTAACTGCTCTTCATCTATCTTAAAGTCTTCCAGCTTGAAGTTGTTTCCGTCTTTGTCTTTGCCTTTGATTCCGCACAGTTCTTTGATCTCCTCTTCTTCAAACGCCTTTCCGCCGGTCTCTTTCTCCACGTCGTTGGCTCCCACCATGCCGGTTTCAGTTCCGCCGTCCGGTTTCGCTGCATCTGTTCCGTTTCCCCTGAGAGAGACCGTAATCGTTACCTGAGTGTTATTTTCTGTGGCGATAGTCAGCGGATAGTCTCCGATTTTTCCGTTCTTCTTGGCTTCATTGATGGCATTGATCTGATCTTGATTCGTCAGGATAAAATCATCTAAATTGAACGGATTTCCGTCTTTGTCCTTCCCATTTGTTTTCGCCAGCTCCCTGAGCTGTTCTCCGGTGAATCCCTCTCCTCCGGTCTTGCTGATGATATGATTGGCTCCCAGCTGTTCTTTCGTATCCGAATTTATTTTATTTTCGTCACGGAATGGTCCGAAGTAGACCACGGTAAAATATCTGTCTACCTTGATATCTTGATTCTCCTGAAAAGGTGATTCATCTGTAAAGTTATATTCTGTTTCAGAAATGCCGTCTTGTATATAACCTTGATATCCTGTATCAGGAACCGCTACAACATTTCTTACCTCTCCAGTTACTCCCAGATCGGATTTTCCACAGCCAATCCCAGGCATATCAGAATCTTTATGACCAACTGCCCTCACTAAAGTATTCCCTCCACTAATTATAACATTTGATATCTGGAAATAAGAGGATAGGCTCGGATCAACACTTCCACCAGAACCTATTCCAGGTGCATTTTTGCCTCCATACGCGTAAACTGTCCCACCTGTTATGTATATTCCATCAACGGGGACTCCTCCTCCACCTCCTATACCAGCGCAATAATCTCCTCCTTCTGCTGTTACAATTCCCCCATTGATACATATATTTTTTGTATATTTTCCACTCTTTATAAAGCTCGCACAAGTAGCTCCTATAGCACAATTATGTTCACCAGCTTTTGCTCTAATAATGCCTCCTTTAATCGTCAAATTTGAAAATCCGGACTCATCTTCTATTTCTCTATTTTTTGTAATATTTCCAATAGCCGTTGCATGCGTTACAGTCCCTTCAGCCTCAAGAGACCCACAGAATTCTTCTGTACACTGATGCCCTTTTTCACCTGCATGTTCACACTGAATAATCAATTCAGTATTATCCATTCCGTCTTTCACCAGCGCTCCATAACCTGTAATCCCACAAGAAAGTGTGTTGCTTCCCACCAATGTAATGCTCACATTGGCATGAGAAACGTCCATACAGTTTTTATTTCCGCTGTTGCTGGTCACGCTGACATTATCCAATGTAATGTCCGTTGTAATACCTGATTCTACTTTAATATTATTCGAAGTGGTTGTACCCGTAATCCGATAGCCTTTGGGGTTTAAAGATGTCTCACTGCTTGTACCCCCCCCCGGTCGCTCCGGTACTTTTAATCATGATACTTCCTTTGCTTACGTCTAATAATGTCTGTCCTTCAGCCGTCTTTTTTGCAGTCTTCTGCACTTGTTTCTTACTGGGTTTTTTAATGTCGATTTCTCTCTGATCTTCGTTTGAAATATGTTTTGCCTCTTCCGACAGATTTATCTGATCCTTTAAATTCTCCATAAGTGCTTTTGTATCCAAAATCTGTTCAGATTCTGTTGTTTCCGAAATTGTTTCTTTTACGGCTTCCACTGGACTTCCAGTCTCCTGAGCCTCTGCAAAAACAGTCCCCTGAACTGCTGTCATGGCCACAGCCACAGCAAATATCCAGATTCTTCTTTTCTTCTTCATCTTTGTGATCCCCCTGTTATTATTTTTCCACTTCGAGTTTTTGGTTTTTATATCAGGTACTGGTCCTTTATTAAAAAGTTAGTTCCCTTTTGCCTCAAATAAAACCAGACAGCAAAATATCGCTGCCTGGCTTTATCATAATATATGTAGCTTTACATAGGTTTTAAATTTTTATTAAGCCGGCCGACCATCCAGCTTATACGTTTCTCCCTTCCGGCATCCGTTTTTGCATCAAAATATGCCCGCGTATATGTCTTCTTTACCGACGGGGACATCTGCTGAAAATTGGAGTAAGCCGGTTCATATGCTCTCAGCAGAGCAGATAAAACATCGATTTCTTCCTCTGTAATTACTGGTTTTTGGGGAGCATCCCATTGACCATTTTCTTTAGCCTGCTTTATCTTTTCCTTGCCATGATCAGTCATCATTCCTTGCTTTTCAAGTTTCTTGGCCAGCACTTTGTTCTTCTCAGACCATTTGCTGTTTTTCCTGCGCGAAGAAAAATACTTTTTGTAACTCGTCTCATCAATACGTTTCATTTGTCCGTCAATCCATCCAAAACAGAGAGCTTCCTCAAGTGCCTCACCTGCTTTAATGGTTTTCGGTCCGCCTGCCTTGCCGAATAACAGCCATACACCCTCACTGGAAACACAATGATCTGATAGCCAGTTACGAAAGCCCTCTCTATTAGAAAATTTCAGTATTTCACCCACAATATAGTCCTCCATCTGATTACTGTTCGTCCGATACTTGAATTTTCTTTTATCTTAATCTCTGTTCACGAAATTGTCAAACAACTCTGTGCCAGTCATCGAAATAACTTTTTCTTAGCTAAAATGATACAAGACAAAGAAGCTCCCAAAGCTATCAAACAATAAACTATATTTGTCTCATCCCCTGTTTTTGCTGTTCTTGAGACAGTCTGTTCTGAGATTTTTCGTCTGCTGTATTCCCAGTCCGGTACAGACTTTTCAGTTGTAGATGCTGATTTTGTCTTTGTTTCCGTTGTAGGCATACTCTGCTCTGTGGTCTCTGTTGTGGGTACTTCTTTCCATCTGGCTTTTAATGTCATATTTTCATACACTGGATCATCAAAGTTCCACTCTGTTTCATTTCCCTCTTTGTCTGTGTAATACCAGCCCTCAAATGTATATCCGTCTTTTACCGGGTCTTCTGGCTTTGATATCTTCTTCCCACTGTCCGTGCTCTGCATTTCCGGTGGTTTGCTGCCTCCATTTGTATCAAAAGATACTTCCACAGTTCCTGTGAGCAGCACTTCTACCGTCACCTTTTCTCCATCCGGTGTCTCATAGGTCAGCGGAAACTTTCCTGTATTTTTGGATGTCTTGGCTTCATTAATAGCTTTCAGCTGGCCTTCATCAATCTTAAATTCTTCCAGTTTCAGATTATTTCCGTCTTTATCTTTGCCTTTGATCCCGCACAGTTCTTTGATTTCATCCTCTTCAAATGCCTTCCCTCCGGTCTCTTTTTCCACGTCGTTGGCTCCCACCATGCCGGACTCGGTTCCTCCGTCCGGCTTTGCTGCATCGGTTCCGTTTCCTCTCAAAGAGACAGTAATCGTTACCTGAGTGTTATTTTCTGTGGAAATCGTCAGCTGGTAATCTCCGACCTCTCCGTTCTTCTTTGCCTCATTAATGTTATTGATCTGATCTTGATTGGGCAGAGTAAAATCTTCTAAGTTAAATGGATTCCCGTCTTTGTCCTTCCCGTTTGCTTTCGCCAGCTCTTTGAGCTGCTCCCCGGTGAATCCCTCTCCTCCGGTTTTACTGATAATATGATTAGCTCCCAGTTGTTCCTTATTATTCGGATTAATCTTATTTTCATCCCGGAACGGACCAAAATAAACCATCGTAAAATATTTGTCTACTTTAATATTCTGCTTAGCTTGAAATGGTGATTCCTCTGTAAAATCATATTCTGTCTCGGATGTTCCGTCTTGGATATATCCCTGATAACCGGTGTCTGGAACTGCAGCTACATTAGAAGCGCTGCCTATCACAGCGTTCCCTGCTTTACCGCAGCCAATCCCCGGTACATCAGTAGTTTTATCTCCGACTGCCCTGACTAAGGTATTTCCTCCGCTAATAATAATATTAGATACATTATAAGCCTCAGGCATAAAATCCTCTGTCCCATCAACAAATCCTCCAGAACCAATTCCAGGAGAATATTTTCCGCCAGTTGCATAAACAGTTCCCCCCGTTATATAGATTCCATTAACAGGAGTTAACCTTCCTCCACCTATGCCTGCACAATCCTCTCCTCCTTCTGCAGTAACAATTCCTCCGCTAATCCTTATATTTTTCGTAAATTTCCCACCATTTGTAAAACTCCCACAGGCAGCTCCGATAGCACAGTTATGTTCGCCAGCTTTTGCTTTGATAATTCCTCCTTTGATCGTCAAATTTGAAAATCCAGACTCGTCCGCTACTGTTCTATTTCTTACAATATTTCCGATCGCTGTTGCATGTGTCGCAGTTCCCTTAGCCTCAAGAGAACCACAAGCATTTTCCGTACACTGATGTCCTTTCTCATCTGAGTGTTCGCATTGAATAATCAGTTTTGTGTCATCCATTCCATCTTTCACTAATGCTCCGTAGCTCTGAATTCCACAAGAAAGTATGTTACTCCCTACCAATGTAATAGTCACATTAGCATGGGACACATCCATACAATTTTTATTCCCGCTGTTGCTCGTCACACTGACATTGTCAAGAGTAAGATCTGTTGTAACACCTGGCTCTACCTTAATACAATTCGAAGTGGTGGTTCCCGTAATCCGGTAACCGTTGGGGTTCAAAGATGTCTCACTGCTTGTACCCCCCCCCGGTCGCTCCGGCGCTTGTAATCGTGATATTTCCTTTGCTTACATCCAACAATGTCTGTCCGTCAGCCGTCTTTTTTACAGACTTTTGGACCTGTCTCGTACTGCTTTTTTTCATGTCAATTTCTTCTCGGTCTTTGGCTGAAATTTGTTTTACCTCTTCTGGCAAATCTTTCTGCTCTTTTACAGTTTCCACAGATCCTGTTGTATTCAGGACCATTTCAGTCTTCGTTGTCTCTGTCATGGCTTCCACTGAACTCTCTACATCCTGAGCCCCTGCCCCTGCAAAAACAGTTCCCTGAACTGCCGCCATGGCTAATACCACAGCGAATATCCAGATTCGTCTTTTCCTTCTCATCTTTGTGATCCCCCTGTTATAATATTTTTCCTTTTCCACTTCGAGTTTTTATATCAGGTACTCGTCCTTTATAAAAAAGTTAGTTTTCCGATAAAAAAGAAAACTAGGCAGCAAAAATGAATTTTTGCTGCCTGATGCTGTATACTCACAGGGTTCACCGTGTTTTATACCCTTCGGGTGGACGCGCTTTGCGCGATAAGGTATACCCACAGGGCACACCGTGTTTTATACCCTTCGGGTGGGCGCGCTTTGCGCGATAAGGTATAAGTTATTTACCACTATTTCCGTCGCGATTTTGAAATGCGCTCCTCCAATAGCGGTAAATAACTTTCGAAAAGTGGCACCTTTTTTGACAGAGGCCCTTCTCCAACAGACATTATGTCCATTTTCCACATGATTGGAGTAAGGCATTCTAAGAGCCGAACGGAAATCGTGTGGAAAATGTCATCAGTTTTTTTCTTTTCGCACCGGCCGGATATATTTAAAATGTTTTTCCGGATTAAAATAAAAATAAATGATTCTGCCGGGAGTCGTGTCATAGCGATATCCGGTTCCTTCAAAATCAAATTCTGCCATTGCCTTTTCAATCTTTTCCTCCACACTTCGGTTTTCCTGCTCATAATCGAACGGACCGTGCTCGAAAACTACATACTCGGCTTCGGGAACATCCATCAGCTGCATCTGAGGCGGTACCTCGCCGGTGTAATCCGCCGGAAGACGCACACCATGAGACTCCGTGCGCAGAAAACCCCAGTCACAGAGCCTGCCGTCCGGATCATTAATATATGCCATGATCTGGCCGCTGCCGCTGTTAGGCTCACTCCCTCCATCATCATCCAGTTTTCCCTTGATGCTGTCAAGCAGACCACAGATCGTCTCATAATCCTGTCCGGGAATGAGATTTTGTTTCTGCCAAAAATCCCAATACCCATTGCTCTCATAATTCTTAATATGCAAATATTTGTGTGCGGGAATCGTTACAAAATAAATTTTAATATCATCTTCAGATTTCTTCATGCCGATTTCTCCTAATCCAAAAAAGTAGCGGTCAAACGGAGTAATTTTTGTACGAAGAACGACTGGCTTCGGCCTTTTCCGGTATTCACTCGGAGTCACGCCGTATGTTCTCTTAAAGGCTCTCGTAAAAGCTTCATGTGACGAAAAACCATAATCAAACGCAATATCCAAAATGCTTTTCTCACTGTCCCGCACTTCTTTCAGCGCAAAGGCCAATTTTCTGAGCCGCAGATAATCCCTGAACGGAATCCCCGATATTTCTTTAAACTTTCTTGTTGTGTAAAACTCTGAATAACCCAGCCTTCGGGAAAGAAAGCACAGTGTCAGCGCTTCATCATTATAGTTCATAATACATCTGTCAATTTCATCAACGATCGCTTGGATCTGCCTCTGCCACTCATACATTCGTCTGTTCACCTCGTTTCAACCACCCTAAATTTATTATAAGGAAATAGACTGTCTTCTGCTTGATTTTACTTGCTGTTATATATCTTATCTTTTTTACTCAATACCTGTCAAAAAACCGGAACACTAATCTGATTAGTATTCCGGTATGTGTTTTATCTTATCTTCTTGTTTAATAAAATTCCTGCCCCTGCCAATGAACCTCCAAAGAGGATAAGGAAAAACAGACTTCCCTTTTTATCTCCGGTTTTGGCTGTTTTCTCTTGAGCCCTCTCTGTCTTTTTCCTTTTGCTGTACTCCCAGTCAGGCATCGGCTGTTTTGCTGTGGTCGGCTGTTCTGAATCTGCCGGCGTTTCTGTTGTAATCTGATTCTGCTCTATAATTTCTGTCTTTGGCACTTCTTTCCATCTGGCTTTCAGAGTTATATTTTCATAGACAGGCTCTTCAAAATCCCACAGGACTTCGTTCCCTTCTCTATCTGTATAATACCATCCTTCAAAAACGTATCCCTCTCTTGCCGGGTCCGTTGGTTTTACCACTGTTTGGCCGCTGTCTATGCTCTGCATCTCCGGAGCCTTCGTTCCTCCTCCAGTGTCAAATGAAATCTCCACTGTTCCGGTGAGCAGTACTTCCACCGTTACCTTCTCTCCCTCCGGCGTCTCGTAGGTCAGCGGAAACTTTCCGGTCTTCTTTGAAGTCTTTGCCTCATTGATTGCATGAAACTGATCTTCATCAATTTTAAAATCTTCCAGTTTCAGATTATTTCCATCTTTATTTTTTCCTTTGATCCCGCACAGTTCCTTAATCTCTTGTATCTCAAAGCCTTTTCCTCCGGTCTCTTTTTCTACATCATTGGCACCTATCATTCCGGAATCTGTATCACTCCCTGGCACTGCAGCATCTGTACCGTTTCCTCTTAAAGATACCGTAACCGTTACCTGAGTTCCGTTTTCTGTGGCAATGGTCAGCTGATAATCCCCAACTTCTCCTTTTTCTTTGGCCTCATTGATAACATTCATCTGATCCTTGTTCGGCAGGGTAAAATCATTAGTATCAAATGGATTTCCGTCCTTGTCCTTGCCGTTTGCCTTCACCAGCTCTTTGATCTGCTGCTCGGAAAAGCCTTTTCCTCCGGTCTTGCTGATCAGATGATTGGCCCCCAGCTGTTCTTTTGTCTCTGAGTTTATTTTATTTTCATCCCGGAACGGGCCGAAATAAACCATGGTGAAATATTTATCCACCTTAATATCCTGCTTTGTCTGGAATGGAGATTCTGCTGTAAAATTATACTCTGTCTCAGAAATGCCATCCTGAATATATCCCTGATATCCTGCATCCGGTTCTGCAGTAATATTCACTGCCGTACCTTTCACTTTATTGTCATACTTCCGGCCGCAGCCAATCCCCGGCATAGCGGTATCTTTATCACCAACGGCTATAACAAGAGTATCTCCTCCTGTAATTTGAATATTTGACGCATTCATCGACTCAGGATCATTCATGTCAGCACCGCCTGCGTCTGAACTGATCCCTCCTGAACCGATCCCCGGAGAATGGGCGCCTCCGGATGCATACACCGTCCCTCCCGTAATATAAATGCCGTCCACCGGAGTGGCTCTGCCGCCTCCAAGCCCGGCACAGTCTTTCCCTCCTCTGGCTGTTACGACTCCTCCTTCGATCCTGATATTTTTGGCATATTTATTCTGATCCGTTGCAGAATTGTGTGTATAACTTCCGCAGGCTGCTCCAATCGCACAGTTGTGGCCTCCTGCCTGTGCTTCCACAATACCGCCTCTGATGGTCAGATTAGAAAATCCCGCTTCTGAGCCAATGGTCCGGTTTGAAGTAATATTTCCGATTGCCGTTGCATGTTCCACTGTTCCCTCGGCTCTTAGTTTTCCGCATGTCCCTTCGGAACACGTATGTCCTTTTTCATCTGCATGTTCACACTGAATGATTAATCTGGTATCGTCCATTCCGTCCTTGACCAAAGCGCCATAAGCTGTCGCTCCGCAGGACAAAAGGTTATTCCCGACCAGTGTAATCGTTACATTGGCATGGGACACGTCCATGCAATTTTTAGTTCCGCTGCTGGTTACACTGACATTATCCAGAGTAATGTCCGTCGTAACGTCCGGTTCTACTTTTATAATATTCGAAGTGGTTGTACCTGTAATCCGGTAGCCTTTGGGGTTCAAAGATGTCTCACTGCTTGTACCCCCCCCCGGTCGCTCCGGCGCTTGTAATGCTGATGTTTCCTTTGCTTACATCCAATAAGGTCTGCCCGTCTGCCGCCTTTTTTATGGGCTTCTGCATCTGCATGTTTTGTTTCTTCCCAGTCTTTTTGATCTTGGGCTGCTCCTGCTTTTCATCTGAAATCTGCTCTCTGGCAGTTTCCATGAGCACTTCCGTCTTCAGAAGTTTGTCAGCCTCTGTTGTTGTTTCTGTCACAGCTTCTGCTGTACTACCGGACTCCTGGTCCTCTGCAAAAACAGTTCCCTGTACTGCCGCCACAGCTAACACTGCGGCCAATATCCAAATGCGTCTTTTCTTCTTCATCTCTGTATTCCCCCTGATTATTTTTTACCACTTCGAGTTTTTATATCAGGTGAGACGGTTCCAAAAAAAAGTTAGTCCAATCAGCAGGATTCCTTTTCTTCTAGAATCATTTCTACAAGGTACGCAGTCTCCGAATCCGGTATCTGCAGATGGAGACAATCCTCCAGGGGACGAAGGCTTTTTTTGACTGTATCAAATATGTGCTTATATTTCTTTTTTAAAATTTCCGTTTCCTGATGCGGCAGAACTTCCTCCTGGATCAGGCGCTCCAGCATACAGCACAGATGAATCACATACCGCACAGCCAGTTCTCTTGTCACTTCCATATGTAATGCCCTGACAGATTCCTTTAAGGATTCCATGGCCTGGCCTGCCATTTTTTTAGGATTCAGAAAATATAAAAGCTGTTCCAGAGTTCCGGTCAAAAGCTTTTCATCCATGACTGCTTCATCTTTTGTCTCACAGACAGTTTCAGCCTGTCCCTGTATCATCTCGCTGAGCCTTGCCATTCCGTCTCCTACAACGAACTCGTCCACGGAGATAAACGGGACATTGGGAAGTTTCAAATCAACCGTACCGACCACTGCATCTGCCCCGGACAGATCTTCCTGCCCTTCTGCTTCCTTTACCGCATCCATCCCTTCAAAATCCATACAGCGGATCTTAAACCGGCTCTGCTGCTCTGCCGGGATCATATCCCTGATAATTTCGGAAAGCTTCAGTGCCGTTCCCTGCCCTGTAAAACATGTGACCAGGATTGTATGGATATTTTGTTCTCCATGCTTTTGGTCAAACACCTTTCCGATCTGTCTCAGCTCCTTCGCAAGCCGGTCGATGTCCGCACCCCTGAGCATCGCTTTTCTTACCGCCTCAATGACCATGATGGTGGACACCATGGGAACTGTTTTCACAGGGATTCCGGTCCGTTTCTCAATCATTTCCGGGAACATGAGAAGGGAGCCCATATCTGCAAGCACCAGCACTCCTCTGCCTTCATCTGTTTCTTTTGCCAGCACCACCGCCTTTTCCAGTGCCTCCTCCGCAGGCACATCCAGAGGCATGTCGATGGCATGGCAGTGTCCGGTCTTTAAAAGCTTATTTGCTACCTCTGCCATACTGCTGGCTGTGCTGTCCCCATGGGCCATGACGATGACCGCTATTTTCGGATAGATCGCCTCCTCATCCATGGCACACAGAAACATGGTAAAATATCCGATCTCCTGCTTTGGAACCTGTATCCCGAGTTCTTCTTCCAGGAGCCTTAACATGACCTTTGCTGTCTGAAATTCCTGGGGATGATTCAGGACAATGTCATTTAATTCTTTTTCCTTAAGCATGATCCCTTTGGAAATCCTCTCGGTCATGGCATTGACATGCATGGCAATTCCGACCTTGATCCGCTCCGGCATCTTCCTTCCAAGTTTTATCTCCGCAAACTGCAGGATGTCCTCCACCGCGTAATACACTTTTGCGTCAATAATCTTCAGAAGATTTTTCTTTTCATAGTGTTCCTTCTTCATATCATACTTTTTGAGCAGCGCATTCATATACTGCTCCAGATCATCCTCGATGATATCGCTGATCTCACCGCCGGATCTTCCCTGCTCCAGGAATTTTTCGTACTTTTTGGAAATCTCCATGTATAGATTCTCGGTTCCCGGCTCACCGTCAGCCTCGCTGTCCAGAAACATATGATAATCTTCGGAGTACTGCAAAAATTCGATCAGATCGCTCTTTTTCTTTGAAGATTCCAGGCGTCCGTTCTGTATATAGGACGGCAGGATTTCAAAGTTGATCTCCACCACTTCCTTCTGTTCTACCTTGAATTCCAGAAATGCTCTGGCGCATAAGAGCTGGATATCGGCAGAAAGCTGCCCGATGTTCCCCGGACAGGAATACAAAAGAAGGGCAATGACCACATCTTTATATACCTGGATGGGCGCCCCGATCTTTTTCTGTTCTGCCGAAAAAAACTCCTCAATCAGCCGAAGCCGCTCGATGAGCGGCCGCTTTTCCAGCGATGGCAGATGAATGACCACCGGCATCCTCCGAAGGAAGGTCTTAAGGAGGGTCGTATTCAGATTTTCCGTCGTAGCGCCGATAATCAGGACACTCGCCTTTCTCACTTCCTCTGTCTCGCCGAGCCTCCGGTAGCATCCCTTATCCATGAGGAGAAACAGCATTTCCTGTCCATAGGGAGGCAGGCGGTGGATCTCATCCAGAAACAAAATGCCTCCGTCTGCCTTTTCCACCAGTCCGGGTTTGTCCTTTTCAGCTCCGGTAAAAGCGCCTTTTTTGTGGCCAAACAACTGGGAAAGAATCAGTTCCTGATTCTGGGCATACTCCGCGCAGTTAAAGACAATAAATCCGGCATCTTCCTTCATCACCTTCATGGCTTTGGCATACTGGTACAGTTTCTCCGCAAATGTAGTCTTACCTGTTCCAGTCGGACCTGCCAGCAGCGTGTGCAGACCATTGGGCGGATACAGCACCGCAGACTTCCCCTGTTGAATCTGCGTTTTCAGCGATCCGTCCTCCCCGATCATAAAAGCAAATTCTTTCGATTCCCTCTTCTCAGGCTCCGGTTTCCGGTAAAATTCTGCGGGAACAAATTTGACCGGTCTTCCGTCCAGCTTCACTGTCAATCCCTCCCGCGCAAGTTCGTTCAGATCTCTGCTCACATTGCTCCGGTCGAGTCCCAGCCTTTCTGCAATATAGCCTGAGTCCGCCTCCGGCTCAAAGCCGCTGTCTGTCTGTATTCTTGCATATTCTGATAAATACTGAAATATTTTCTCCTTCCGGTTCATACGCTCTCTCCCTGCTCTCTCTTTGGCGTCCTGGTTTTCTTATGACTATTGTACCGAATGAAGTACATAAACTCAAGAAAGGGCTTCTTCCATTATCTTCCGTCAGTCAAATACTATAATTCCTTTTACATATTCTTCAGGATTATTTTCAAGCAGTTCAAATCCCCGGGAAATCTCCTCAAACGGAATTCTGTGGGTGATCAGCCGGTCTGTGGGGAAGATTCCTTTTTTGTAGGCACTCACTGCTTTTTCCAGTGTGTCCATATAGTCTTCGCAGTACCACGGATGTACCACATGGAGGATCGGAGAGCGGTACATCATATGATAGGCCATTTTCTGCGTAAACACTTCATTTCTCGTATACATAGACGGGAGAAGGATCTTTGCTCTTCCGCTGATCCTGGAAATAGACAGGGCAGAAGCCAATCCTCTGAGACTTCCTGTGATTTCCACGATGACGTCAAATCCCTTTCCTCTTGTGATCTTCATCATGGCTTCCTCTAAAGACTCTTTTGCCGGATTCACCGTATGGTCCGCTCCATATTCTCCTGCCACAGCCAGCCGTCCGTCCACCAAATCAACGGCCGTCAGACTTCCAAGACGGTCATTCTTCAGTCCGGCGATGGTCAAAAGGCCCATGAACCCGCATCCGATCACCGCCACATGGTCACCGAATGCCGGTTTAGCAGCCTGAACGATATTTGCCACACACATCATCGGCTCTCCAAGACAACATTCAAAAGGTTTATCCATTTCCGGCACTCTGAGGATTCTCTCCTCCTCCCTGATGATCTTGTGTGTCGCCATACACTCTGATGTCACTCCAGTCACCCGGTCGCCCGGTTTAAATTTTGTCACAGCATTTCCCACGGCTTCCACTACAGCGGTCGGTTCGTGGCCGATTCCCATAGGATAATGAGGTTTAACCACATCTTCATATCCAAGAGGATTTCTTCCCATGGCGCTGGTGCCCATATATGCCGGAATGTCAGAATGACAAAGTCCCGCGCTGACCATTTTGAGCAGTATTTCGTCTGATTTCAGCTCCGGCAGGTCTTCTTCAAAAAACTCAAATGTTTTTGGTCCGGTCAGCTTTGCAATCCTGCGTTTCATCTCTCCACCCGCTTTCTCTCTATGACTTTTCTGACTTTCTGAGCGATATCATCTGCCGTGAGGCCAAACCGTTTTTTCAGATACTCCATATCTCCCACTTCACCGAACTCATCTTTTATTCCCACGGCCTCCACCGGGACAGGATTTGTCTTTGCCAGCACCTCACAAACCGCACCATACAGTCCTCCGTGGATATTGTGGTTTTCCGCCGTCACGACAGCCTTCGTCTCCTGTGCACAGCGCACTGTCAGTCCACAGTCCAGCGGTTTAATCGTAAACATATCCACGACTCTTACGGAAATACCCTCCTTCTCTAATATGTGGGCTGCTTTCAGCGCTTCTGCCACCATGATGCCGCTGGCGATTACAGATGCATCCGTTCCGTCCTTCACGATATTTCCTTTTCCGATTTCAAACTCAGAACCTTGTTCATAAATCCTGGGTACATTTTTTCTCGCACAGCGTATGTAGTACATTCCTTTCTTCTCTGCCAGCTGCTTTACCAGATCTTTTAACATCACATGATCCGTCGGCTCAACAATGGTCATCCCGGGAAATGCCCTTAAAACTGCCACATCTTCAAAAGGCATGTGAGTTCCGCCATTGTATGCCGCCATGATCCCCGGATCAGATCCCACAAGTTTTACATTGGCACCCGCATAACATCCGGAAATAAAAATCTGATCATTGGCCCTTCTGGAAATAAACGGCGCAAAGGAATGGGCAAACGGGATTTTCCCGGCAAAAGACAGGCCGCAGGCAACCCCTGTCATGTTTGCTTCCTGAATTCCGCAGTCAATGATCTGTCCCGGAACTTCCTCTGCCAGTTCATTCATCTGGTTTCCCATCAGACAGAATCCCAGGTCCGCCTCCAGCTCCACAATGTCCCGG
Organism: Anaerostipes caccae L1-92; assembly: GCF_014467075.1. Lineage (NCBI taxonomy): Bacteria > Bacillati > Bacillota > Clostridia > Lachnospirales > Lachnospiraceae > Anaerostipes > Anaerostipes caccae. Next base: position 654,099 of record NZ_AP023027.1, on the reverse strand, counting down.
TTTTCTTTCATCAGTTCCATCATGGTCTCTGAGTAGATCTCCGCCATGGATCTCTCGCCGTTTTCATGTGTATTGGATATTACTACGCTCATATTCTCCCTCCTTACGCCATTAAGGCTTCGATCGCTTCCTTGGCCTGCTCTCCGGTCACATTGATATGATGATTCCATATGGTTTCCGCAAACTTACAGCCTTTTCCTTTCAGTGTATCGAGAATCACCGCCGTAGGCCGCTCCTGTTCCTGTATGGCCTGGCCAACCGCATCATCAATGGCTCTGCAGTCATGTCCGTTTACCCGGACTGTATGCCAGCCGAAACTTTTGAATTTCTCTTCAAAATCCTCCATGTCACAGATTTTTTCTGTGTCATTGTCCAGCTGTTTTTTATTGTTATCCACAAACAGAGTCAGGTTCCCCAGACGGTTCTGTGCCGCAAACATTGCAGCCTCCCAGTTCTGTCCTTCCTGGCTCTCGCCGTCGCCGATGATACAGTAGACCCGTTCTTTCCTTTCGTCCAGTTTCTTTGCCAAAGCCACGCCGCAGGCTGCTGAGAGCCCCTGTCCCAGAGAACCGGTCGTCACATCGATCCCCGGTGTCTTTCCCGCGTCGCAGTGGCTCGGCAGCCTTGTGCCCGGCTGGTTCAGCGTATACAGCCACTCCTTCGGGAAGAATCCCTTTAATGCCAGTGCCGCATACACCGCCGGCCCTGCATGTCCTTTGGAACATACCAGCCAGTCCCTCTCTTCAAAGGAAGGGTCCTCAGGACAAACCTTCATCCGTTTCCCGTATAACACACTCAGCAGATCGCAGATACTCATAGCCCCTCCCATGTGTCCGAACCCTCTCTCTGCCATCTGCCGTATTGTCCAGATCCTGATTTCCTGCGCAAAATCAGTAAGTTCTCTTAACTCCTGCTCTGTTACCATACACGTACCTCCTTTTTGTTCCGTTGATATGACAAAATAGAAAGCAAAAACCATGCCAACATAGTGTGTTAATGGGAAAATCTCTCTGTAAGTGGTATCATTATAAAAATTGAGCAAAAAACAACTTAACTCTCATTACATAAGTTGTTTTTTGCTCAATTTTTTAACTTCTATTCCTATGAATAAAGGTGCTTTAAAGCCTTATTTTATCAGGTTTTTTTCAAAATTATTTGCTGCAGGAAAAATGCTCTTGTTCAGCATCATATGGAATACCGCTTTATAATGTTCTTTTTGTATCGCTGTTATAATCTGTATATCTTGAAAATTCTCAGGAATCTCTTCGACAATCCTATCTATTTCTCTTACATCCAAATGCTTTACAAACCTTAATAATGCAGCTGTACAGTCAGGATTTTCAGCGCTTTCGATATACTGAAATGGATGAATATTTTTATCGTTTTTATCTGTAAAAAATGAAACACCGGTACCAAGGGCATCCTGATAGATATCTCTTTCATTTGCAATTCTCCTTTCTGCCACAGAAGGATTGCGTTTATTAAACAGACAATTTCCATTGTCATAAACAGGTGCCAATTTTCCTGTTCCGTCTGCATTAATAAAAATGCCCCAGTTTCCGTTATTGCGGTCATTATTCCGAATAAAGGCATCTGCAATAAACATATCCCAAAATCTTTCTTTCACCCCAGGAGTCTTTTGAAAAACCGGCGCTGTGGAAATAACATTCAGTACATCCATCAAAGCTTCTCCCTGCTGGCCTGATGAACTATGCACCAATTCTATCTCTGTGTCTGTCAATGAGTTTTTTATCTGTCCATATTCTACCAGCCTGTGTAAAGGATCAAAATCTTTACATGCAACAACTAATTTGTTATCCCTTATTCCTAACATTGTCTCATGCACAGGAATCCCTAATGATTGGTAAATCTGAGAACCAATATATTCACTTAATGGACTGGCTGTATAAGATGGAAAGTGGGCGTTCTTTTTTTGTCTTCCCATAAAATCCTTTGTACTCTCTGGGAACTTTATCATCCATCGTTCTCCGTCAATTATAATCGCATATTTAGATCCACTTCTCCCTCCATAATAAGTAGAAAAATCACGCTCGTATTTATTTAGATCTTTTATATCAATCATTCTTTCCCTTTCCATATCCTTTTGTCCAATTTTTTGCAGCCATTATACCAGAGCTTCTATACTGTATAGTATGCCACGTAAATACGTGGTTATCAATTCATTTTTCTCTCCCCAATCATCAGCGCAGGCAGTATATAAATTGCCGACATAAAGATCCCTCTCATGACAAAGATCATATCGTGCATATGACTTTCCAGGTTCTCCAGATAATAATTCGGGAACATTCCCGCCAGCACGCTGGTCTCGTCGAGCATCAGCACAGAAGATATGACTGCTTCCAGCAGAAGGAACAAAAGGCTCATCCCCAGTCCCAATCCCCCGTTTTTAAAAGAAAAGCACAAAAGCCCGAAGACTGCCGCATAGACACTCAGCAGCAGGAATTCAAAGAGCAGTTCCAGGATGAACATCCACACATCCGGCTTTCCAAGCCCAAAGTTAAGCGTCAGCCCTATGACATAGAGCGCTGTCTGAAACAGCAAAAGCCTTGCCATCGTATTTTCTACTTTTATGTATTTCCAGAAAAATGAGGACGGCTCCCTCCGCCTCATCACATCTGCTGTATAAACTGCCACGCATAGTTCCAGGATTCCGGAGGACATGGAGGTGAGATGGACCGCATTGATCCCTTTTGGAAGAAATCCGTAAAGAGTTTCCAGACTCAGCTGGTATCCCTTTGGAGAAGGCCCGGTGCTCAGGTACGAGAGCACTGCCATGTCCATGACCGCATAGCAGGACAGAGCCGTGACACAGGCCACGAGAATCTTCCCGCTGTGATATTGAAAATCTCTTCCCTCCGAATAGACTTTAAAACAGGCCACAAGGATACCGGCCAGTGCCGCACACGGTGCCGCGATGGAAAAATTGATTTCCTGAAGGAATAGAGATACGAACTCATCTTCCATCATCATCTTGACTGCTGTGTAGACAAGGTATCCGGCGCAGATATCGTTTAGGACCGGAAACTCTTCCATCCACTCTGCAATGGTTCCGCTGAACCAGAGAAGCAGCGGCACACAAAATGCCAGGCCGCCGAAGATCAGCAGAAATTCTCTCATATGCAGACCGCCGCCGTCCGCAGACACGACTCCGAGGATAGCCAGCACGTTGTCAAAACTCATACTCACATCTGCTGCCACGATCGAAATGATTGCAAACCAGAAGCTGTCCTTCCGTCCTGTCTGTTCACGCTTTTCACTTCCCGTTCCGCTTTCCATCATCATCGTGAAAGTGACATATAAAAGCATCACACCTCCCAGTATTCTGATGTGAAGCCATGGAATCCTGAACAAAAATCCGATGATCCCCACAAAGATCATCTTAAGAAAGATAGACAGCCAGACGCCCAGATCTCGGGCCGCTTTGGCCCGGCGCTTTGAAAGCCCCCTGGTTGCCATGGCGATGACGCCGATATTATCCAGAGACACGACAAGGTTGATAAAAATAATCTGAAGAAGCGTACCCAAAAGGCCTTCCCCCTGTGCAAACTTTATTATTTACCATATATATGCAAAAAGCCGCCCATTCATTTCTGAATGTACGGCTTTTTTAACTATTAATCTCTTACTTTGATGTGTGTTTCCCTTAACTGAAGCTCTGACACTTCTCCCGGAGCCCCGCACATGAGATCCTGTGCAGTTCCGCTCATAGGGAAGGCGATTACTTCGCGGATATTTTCTTCATTTCTAAGGAGCATGATCATACGGTCGATACCCGGCGCCATTCCCGCATGAGGCGGTGCGCCGAACTGGAACGCATGATATAACGCTCCGAACTTTTCTTTTAATGTCTCTTCGTCGTATCCTGCGATTTCAAATGCCTTGACCATGACGTCCAGATCATGGTTTCTCACCGCACCGGAGGAAAGTTCCACTCCGTTGCAGACGATATCGTACTGGTATGCGAGGATATCCAGAGGATCTTTTTCGTTCAGCGCTTCCAGTCCTCCCTGCGGCATGGAGAACGGATTGTGTGTAAAGGTCACCTGACCTGTCTCCTCGTCTGTCTCATACATCGGGAAATCGTTGATGTAGCAGAAACGATAGGCATTTTTTTCACAGAGATCCAGGCGCGCGGCAAGTTCGTCCCTGATCTGTCCCGCAAACAGACAGGCAGGTTTTTCACTGGCTGCGATAAAGAAGATCACGTCCCCAGCCTCAAGATGTGCTTTTTCGGCAAGCTCACTCTTCATATCTTCCGGGATAAATTTGTCGATCGGTCCCTTGTAAGACATATCCTCTTTTACTTCCAGGTATCCGAGTCCGGCCATGCCGATGGACTGTGCAAATTTAAGAAGCTTTTCATGGAATCCTTTTGAGAGATTTGCGTGAACTTTCACGGCCCTTACCGTCTTGTCATGAAACGGCTTGAAGGTACATCTCTGGAAAAAGTCTGTCACGTCCACGATCCTCAAAGGATTTCTTAAATCCGGTTTGTCCGTTCCGAATTCCAGCATTGCCTGCTGATAACTGATCACCGGGAATGGCGTGTCTGTCACAACAGACCCTTCCGGCGCAAACTTCTTAAAAGTCTCTGCCAGCACTTCCTCACCGATTTTAAAGACATCTTCCTGTGTGGCAAAACTCATTTCAAAGTCCAGCTGATAAAACTCTCCCGGAGAACGGTCGGCGCGGGCGTCCTCATCTCTGAAACAAGGCGCTACCTGATAGTATTTGTCGATGCCGGATACCATCAAAAGCTGTTTGTACTGCTGCGGAGCCTGAGGGAGGGCATAAAACTTCCCTTTGTATTTTCTGGACGGCACGATATAGTCTCTCGCCCCTTCCGGTGAAGATGCGCAGAGGATCGGTGTCTGAATCTCCATAAATCCAAGGTCATCCATCTTTCTTCTCAGGAAACTGATGACTTCGGAGCGGAATTTGATATTGTCCTTTACTTTGCGGTTTCTCAAATCCAAATACCGATATTTTAAGCGGACATCCTCACGGATCTCTTTGGAACCTGATACTTCAAACGGAAGGTCAGTATATACCTTGCCGAGCACTGTAATCTTATGGGCTTCCAGTTCGATAGTTCCCGTAGGAATTTTCGGATTGTAAGTCTCTTCGTCCCTGTGCTCAATGACCCCTTCGATGGAAAGGCATTCTTCTTTTCTCACTTCATTTAAAAGATCTGCGTCTCTTAACACGACCTGCATGACGCCGTACATATCTCTTAAATCAATAAATGAAACTCCGCCGTGGTCTCGGATATTTTCCACCCACCCGGCAATCTTTAACTGGGACCCGATATCACTCTCAGAAATCTTATCCATAGTCTTGCTGCGGTACATATCTGACATTTCTTTTTCTCCTTTTACTTTCATCGTGATAAACTTTTTTGTAATAAAAAAAGTCGTCTATCCTAAAAAATCATTCAGGACGGACAACTGTACAAGTTCCGCGGTACCACCTGATTTGCTGCCCTGCAGCCTCTCTGGTATGCTGAATAACGCACAGCCTGCGGCGCACCTACTAATCCTTAGGATGTTCAGATTGCAGCTCCTGAGTGTTCTTCACATAAATTCACTCTGCGGAGTTCCCACTGTCTCCCGCTCACTGGAAGCGATAATTTATGCTACTTTTCTCAATCTACGCTTTTTGGATCATTATAGTTCAGTTTTGTCTGTCTTGTCAATTTATTTTTCTCTTTTTCTATATTTCCTCTCTTGTGATTGACTGATTTACACAAAAAATACTATAATAATAAAGTACTATATAGTAAATCCGCCTGACAGGAATATACATATGAATTCTAATAATTTTACTTCGGAAACGAGTATTTATATCATTGACGATCATTACAGGATCGTGCATTTCAACAGGGAGCTTCAGCAGGTCTTTCCACAGATCTGCTGCGGCGATATATGCTATGAAGTCTTCTGCGGGGAGAAAGCACCGTGCGGCGGCTGTCCTCTTCATGTATCTGAGAATGAAAGCACGCTCTTTTATAATAAGAAGATCCATCAGTGGATCGATGTGAGCACCGGCACGATAGACTGGCCGGGGAAAGGGCTCTGTCACGTTGTCCTGTCCAAAGCCATCTATGAGGGCAATAAAAATTTATTTTATAACCTCACGAATCTCTCTGCCTATGACGAATTATTTGAACTGAATCTCACAAAAGATTCCTTCAAAGTTTTATTTCATCTTTCTGACAAATATATTATTCCCTCAGAAGAGGGATCTTTATCCACGATGATGGCAGAAGTTATATCCCGGAAATTAGTTCATCCCGATGATATTGCGGACTATCTTGACTTCTGGAATCTGGATACGATCATGGAACGGCTCAGCAGCGCGTCTCCGTCTCCGTTTCTTTTAGGCCAGTTCCGGAAAGCAAAAAAAGACGGCAGCTACTGCTGGGTTGCCCAGACTGCCGTGGCTGTCCGCCAGAGCAGAGATGATGACCAGATCATTATGTGTTTTGTTCAGGACATTCATGAGCAGAAGGAAAAAAGCCTGGAAATCCAGGAACATAAGCCGCTTCCTTCCACTTCTATTGACCCTCTGACAGGACTTTACCGAAAAAATATATTCGTTCAGAAAGCAGTCCGGCTGCTGCAGACATCAGGAACACATGAGCACTGTCTCATGGTCATTGACATAGAACATTTCAAGCTTTTCAATGAATGGTACGGACAGGAGGCGGGTGACCAGTTTCTCATAGACATCGGCCTCCATCTGAAAAAGGCACAGGAGGAGCACGAAGGGATCGCCGGCTATATGGGAGACGATGATTTCTGTATTATTCTCCCCAACGATCAGGCAGTTATTTCTTCTCTCCAGCAAAAGATCATGGGTTATATCAGGCACTATCAGGGCAATGTAGGGTTTCTGCCTGCCTTTGGTTTATATATGATCGAAGACTGCGGCGTAGCCATTCAGACCATGTATGACCGTGCAGCCATTGCCATGTCTTCTGTCAAAGGAAATTACACAAAGAGGTCCTGTATTTATGACAGCGGCATGATGCAGAAAATGAAGAATAACCATATTCTCCTGTCGGAAGTCCAGCATGCCCTGGAACAGGAAGAATTTACGTTTTATGCTCAGCCGAAGTGCAACATGGCTACCGGAAAGATCATCGGTCTGGAATCTCTGGTCCGCTGGAATCACCCAAAACGCGGCATGATATCTCCGGGAGAATTTATCCCGCTTCTGGAAAGCAACGGATTTATTACAAATCTGGATCTTTATGTGTGGGACAGGGTGTGCCGTTCGGTCAGAGACTGGATTGACCGGGGCCACAGAGCCATTCCGATCTCTGTCAATGTTTCCAGGGTAGATGTTTATTCACTGGACATCGTACAGACTTTTAAGGATCTTACAGAAAAATACCGTCTGGAACCGCATCTGATCGAGATCGAAATTACAGAGAGCGCTTATACGGAAGAATACGAGCTCATCAACGATACGATTGAAAAACTCAGAGCCTCTGGATTTACTGTCCTGATGGATGACTTCGGAAGCGGTTACTCTTCCCTGAACATGCTGAAAGACGTCAACGTAGATGTCTTAAAAATTGATATGAAATTTTTGGAGATGGATGAACAGAGCGCCGAAAAAGGATACGGCATTTTGGAAGCCATTATCAGCATGGCCCGTTTCATGGGTATGAAAATCATAGCCGAAGGCGTTGAGACAAAGGAACAGATGGATTATCTTTTAAATATGGGCTGTACCTATGGACAGGGGTACTACTTCTACCATCCTATGCCCATCAGCGTGTTTGAGCCTTTACTGGCCAATAAGAACAATCTCGATCTCAGAGGCATCAAGGCACGCCAGCTGGAACGTCTCCATATCAAAGAGCTGCTAAATGAGAATATTGTCAGTGAGGCAATGCTGAATAATATTATGGGCGGTGTAGCTTTTTATAAAATCCATGGACGTGAGATCGAACTTGTGCGCTGTAATGAACAATATTTTAAAGTTACGGGTTCCAATGCCGTTGATCTGGAAGAACAGCGCAGAATCATCCTGGAAAATATTTATGAAGAAGATCATCAGACAGTCTTTGATTTATTCGACAGCGCTGACCGCAGTATTTTAAACGGAGCCGAAGCGGACGTCCGGCGCCTTAAAGATGACGGGAGCACCATCTGGATTCATATGCATGTGTACCTTCTGAAGAAACAGGGAGGGGATAAACTCTACTATGGTTCCATCAGTGACGTGACTGAGCAGAAACAGAGAGAACAGAGGCTGAATGCATCCCAGCGGGCTCTGTCTGCTGTTGTCCATATCTCGGAAAAAGATCCGTCCTTTATGAAACTTACGGAAGAAAACCGCAGGACTGCTGCCTCCATCTTCGCCCAGATGTCGCCGGGAGGAATGATCGGCGGCTACTGTGAAGACGGTTTCCCTCTCTATTTCGCCAACCATGAAATGGTCCGGCTTTTGGGCTACGGTTCCTTTGAAGAATTCGAGCAGGCCATAGACGGCAGAGTCATCAATACCATTCATCCGGATGACAGGGAACAGGTGGCAAAAGATATCGGTCCGGAATACTACGCCGGGCTTGAGTATACGACTACATACCGGATGCCCAAAAAAGACGGTTCCTGGTTCTGGTCCCTGGACAAAGGAAAGGTCATAGAAGCAGAAGACGGCCGCTTGGCTATCGTCAGTGCCTGCACTGATATTTCTGAACCGATGAGCGTCCAGCAGCAGCTGGCGGAGCGCAATGCCATACTGATGCGGAAATCCCAGGAGCTGGCATTCCTGAACAATGATATGCCCGGAGGTTATCACCGGTGTGAAGACACTCCGGATTATGATTTTCTCTATATAAGTGACCGCTTCCTCCAGATCTTTGGCTTTACCAGACAGGAGATAAAGGACCGCTTCGGCAATAAGTTTATGAACATGGTCCACCCTGACGACAGACACCTGGTGTCAGCCGGAGTAGAAGAACTTGAGCGGCAGGATGTGATAGTCAATTTTGAATACCGTATGCTCAGCAAAAACGGATACATCTGGGTCATAGATCAAAGCAGGTATATGGAGTATCAGGGCCGGCAGTTTTTACAGGGGATCATCACGGACATTACAGAGACTGTCAATCTCCGAAACCGAATGAGCCATCTGTTTGTCCATCTTCCGGAAAGTATTTTCCTGCTTCGAATAAGAGAAGGCAGAATTGAATTCAGGCTGCTCTCTGAGGGCTTTTTTGCGGAATATGGCTATACAGCAGAATCATTGGACCAGTATGTCAGAACCCGTTTTTACAACGATACCGTGCATCCTGAAAATCTAAGACAGATAAGACAGGACCTTTTAAAAGCCATGAAAAAAAATTCAGAATTTAAGGCTTCTGTCAACATACATTTTCCTCAGAAAGAATCATTCGCTATATCACTGGAGGCCAGCCCGATTAACGGAAGTACAGACAGTTTTTCTTACATGTGCATCTGCAGAAAAACAGAATCTTTATGATCATCCAAAAGAGCTGCCGGGACCGGCAGCTCAATTAAATGTGAAACAGAATCATTTTTGGCAGTCTTTGATATGCAGCTGATAGTCACTTGTCATTTTCCCCTGCTCATACATCTCTATTTTATAATCCAGGCGTTCCAGTGTTTCCTGCATATCCTGCATTTTCTGTACCAGACGTTTTCTCTGTTCAATGAGAATCGTTTTCCGGGCATCCATCGTTTCGTCACCCTGACGAAACAGCGCTACGTATTCGATCAGTGCCTCGATCTGCACCCCGGCTTTCCGCATGCACTTCATCAGTTCCACCCACTGGCAGGATGCCTGGTCATAGTCCCGGATGCCGTTCGGCTTCCTCGGGACAGCGGGTATCAGCCCAATCCTTTCATAATATCTCAGCGTATCTGCGGTTATGTCATACTTCTTACTCACTTCTGCGATCGTCAAAATACATTCCTCCATTCAATTCAAAGTCCTGGAAAATGACAGCGGCAGTTCCATCCCATTGTCTTCCAAAAGTGTTTGATCCCTTAATATTTCTCCCGTAGGTCCGTCTGCTGCAAGTCTTCCGTCTGCGATCAGGATAGTCCTCTCACACGTATCATAGATGAAATCCAGGTCATGGGACGCAATGATTTTCGTCCCGGAAAGTCCGTTCAGGAGATGAATCAGGCTGCGCCTGTTTTTCGGGTCCAGAGCCGCCGACGGCTCATCCATAAGGATCACCTCCGGCTCCATGGACAGGATTGATGCGATGGATGCCCTTTTTTTCTCTCCTCCGGACAGCCGGTAGATATGCCTGTCTTTCATCTGCTCCATATGGACACTCTCCAGTGCTCTCATCGTCCTCTCTCTTGTTTCCTCCTCAGAGAGCCCGTAATTGCGTGGCGCAAAAGCCACATCCTCGTATACCGTAGACATAAAAAGCTGGCTTTCCGAGTCCTGAAATACATATCCCGTCCTTCTTCGGATATCCGCCAGAGAATCTTTCTCCACACTGACCCCGCCGATTCTCATATCTCCTTCATAATCTGTCAGAAGCCCTACCATGAGTTTGAGCAGTGTAGACTTCCCTGCTCCGTTAGCCCCGATCAGGCCGATGCGCTCTCCCTCCGCTGCCGTAAAGCTTAAATCGGAAAGCACATTTTTTCTGCCTGATGAGGCTCTTTTTTCATAAGAAAAAGTGAGACCGTTTACTTCTATTTTGTTCATACTTCCTCCGTATTTTATTTTAGCAGGCTTCCGGCAAGTTTAAAAACAGAAACATACCGCAGCAAGACAACGATACCCAGCCAGCCTGCCAGATAAACGGCACTGCCCGGGTCCATTTTCTGTTTCTTTGACAGATGAAAACTTCCGTCAAAGCCCCGGAGCAGCATGCTCTCATAGACCGTCTGGGCCCGGTCGATGCTTCTTAACATCAGCTGTCCCAGCAGGGTCCCCCATGCCCGGTAATGGATTCCCTTCTGAGCCGGTGCTCTCAATGAGTACGCCTGGGAGATCCGTTCGGCTTCTTTCAGCAGCACGATCACATACCGATAGATCAGAAGCACCATGGTCACCAGGATCTTCGGCACATGCAGGAGACGCAGAGCATAACAGATGCTCTCCATGGACGTTGTCAGGATCAGCAGGTAAGACGCCAGCACCGCAAAAACTCCTTTGAGCATCAGTGTCGCCATGGAGATCATGCCGCCGGTTACCGGTATAGGTCCGGCCCGGAAGAGTACGCCCCGGTCAAAAAACGGATTCGCGATCCCCACCGCACAGACGAGCAGAAGAACCGGACCTAATTTTCTTATGCTTCTGACCACAGAAATGTTTCCTGCCCGCATGATTACTGCGGGATACAGGATCATACAAAAGGTTCCGCTCAGGTCACAGGCCGGAAATGACATGGTAAAAGCGATATACCAGACCGTCACGAGAAGCTTGCTCAGAGGATGAATCCTGTTGATTTGCCCCTCTCTTTGGGCCATGGCATCCAGATGGTGTATTTCATGTACTGCCTCATTGATTCTGCTCATGTTTCCCTTTCTTCCTAAACAGGCCGAACAGGTAACAGACGGCTGTGCATAACACGATCACCGCGATTCCTCCGAAGATGCCTGACAGAGAAGTTCCAAGCATCGTCTCCCGATCCGGGATAGAATAATCCGGCAGGAGGGAGGTCAGGCCCTGAATCCTTTCGGCCGCAGCGTGAATCGGACCGGAAGCCGCAAGCTCCGCGGATCCTGTGATTTTTTGTATAGACCATTCAAGCCCGTCCGGATTTGAGGATGCAGCCAGGGATAATGCGCCTCCGATCAGTACAAATGCGCCTGCAAGTGCAAGCAGCACTTTTCGGAAAGAGAGCTTCGGCTTCTTTGCGCCTGCCACAGATTTCCCGGAGTCTCCGGTCCAGATAAGCTCCGGCCTGGCCTCGTACAGGAAACAGAGCACCGCAGCAGTGATCAGTCCTTCCACCAGTCCGATGGCCAGATGGATCGGCTGCATAGCAGCTGCAAACACTCCAAAAGGCAGCTCTGTAATGCCCGAAGCAAGTGTCTCTGCTGTCACGGAAAGTGCTCCCAGCTGTAAGGTAAGGATACATCCGATAACGGATGCATATGTAATTTTCCTTTTATCCGGTCCGTTTTTCATGAACCGCCTCCAGAGAAGCCCGGCTCCTATAAAACAGCCGTAAAACGCCATGTTCCAAATGTTGCATCCAAGTGCGAGAAGCCCTCCGTCCGCAAAAAGAAGGCACTGGATCAGCAGTACCCCGATCATGGTCAGGAATCCCGCAAATGGTCCCAGTACTGCCGACACGAGCATTCCTCCGCACAGGTGCCCGGAAGAACCTGTGCCCGGGATCGTAAAATTGATCATCTGTCCTGCGAACACAAAGGCTCCCATGACCCCCATCAGCGGAACTTTTTTCGGGTCATCTTCCTCCTGTACTTTTTTTACCGCCCATCCTGCTGCCGCCGCAGAACAGGCATACATGGTGCCTGCCACCGCAGGGGCCACAAGCGCATCTGCCATATGCATATCCTATTTCTCCTTTCCCTGTTTCAAGTGAGTGTCCATGCTGCCGGACCTGAATCCCTCCAGATCCACCGTAATGTATGTAAAGCCTATTTCTTTCAGCCGCTTTACCGCAGCCGCTCTGTTTTTGACCAGACCGGGAAGATCTTTCTCGTCCACTTCGATCCTCGCCGTATCTCCGTGAATACGGACACGAACATTGTAAAAGCCCAATGTTCTCAGAAACTTCTCCCCTTCCTCTGCCATCTTCATTTTCTCCCAAGACAGTCTGGTCCCATAGGGAAATCTCGTGGCAAGACAGGGACTTGCCGGCCGCTCTGCCACAGAAATCCCATATTCCGATGCCATCCTGCGGATATCGGCTTTGGTCATCCCGGCCTGCACAAGAGGACTGAGAATTCCCAGCTCTTTTACTGCCCGGATTCCCGGACGGTAGGCGTTCAGGTCATCCGCATTGGTTCCTTCCAGTACCGTCTGTATCCCCAACGCTTTCGCCGATTTCAGCAGTTCTGTATACAGATATCTCTTGCACAGATAACACCTGTTTTCCGGATTGTCCATGATCCCCGCATGGGAAAGTTCATCCACATGAATGACACGGTGAACGGCTCCCGCTTCCCCGGCAACTCTCTCCGCAATTTTGGCATCCCCAGACGGGTGAAGTTTTGTCACCATCGTAAATGCCGCCACCTTTTTCCCGGTTTTCTCTGCCGCAAGGCACAGAAGCTTTAAGAGCAGGCTGCTGTCCACTCCTCCGGAAAAAGCAAGCGCCACATCTTCCTTTACAAAGCCTCTGACTGCCTCTTTTAAATTTGCGCAGTGTTCCTCATATCTGTCCATAGCATTCCTCTGCGATCCTTTGGTAGGTTTCCTGGAAAGAAAGCCCGTTCTTTCTGCACAGTTCCCTGACACTCTCATACTCCGGATAGGCTCTCATTCCGTTTTCCATAAAACACACCTTGATCCGGGCTTCCCCCAGAGAAGTCTTCACTGTTTTCACCTGCCGTTTCAGTACACTTCGTTCCATCTTCTGTCTGCGGATGCCGATGGTCGTCGTCTCCCGGAAAATGATCCCCTCAAGTTTCTCTATGTCTTCCTCCTTGCAGATGACATTGAGCTGATAGGCCGGTCTGTTCTTCTTCATAAATACGGGTGTATAGTGGACATCTCTTGCCCCTGCCTTCATCAGCCGTTCCATCACGTATCCCAGCGCTTCCCCGGTACAGTCGTCAATATTGCTCTCCAGCTTGTATATATAATCGCCGGCGCTTGCGTTTTCTGTTTCCCGGATCAGCATGGCCCGCAGCAGGCTCGGCCGTTCATACTCTCTCTTTCCGGCCCCGATCCCGGTTTTCTCGATCACAAACCGCTCCGGCAGCCGGGCGGAAGTCCGGATGGCCGCTGCGATAGCGGCGCCGGTCGGAGTGACCAGTTCTCCCTGCACATCCGTCATGTGCAGGGGAATGGAGTATTTAGACGTGACGGCGGTAACTGCCGGAACCGGGACCGGGATCACACCGTGCTGGCAGCGCACAGACCCGCTTCCCTCACAGAGCACAGGAATAATGACCTTGTCAATCTGAAGGTTGTCGAGGCAGACAGCTGCTGCCGTAATATCCACGATAGAGTCCACGGCTCCCACCTCATGAAAATGGACCTTTTCTATACTGGTCCCGTGAGCCTTGGCCTCCGCCTCTGCGAGTATCTCAAAAATTCTCACCGCCTTCTCTCTTGCACCGTCCGTGATCTGTGCCCTGCAAAGGATCTCAAGAATTTCTGCGAGCCCCCTGTGTTCGTGGTCATGAGAATGATGTCCGTGATCTCCGTGAGAATGGTCGTGGCTGTGTCCGTGAAGATATTCCATATCGTGGTCGTGGTTTTCATGTTGGCGATCCAGGATCACGTGAAAGTCACACGCGTCCAGTCCTGCCTTAGATACTCTTGTCACCTCTGTCCGAAATCCCTTTATAGGAAGACTTTCAAGAGCCTCTGAAAGGACCTTTTCATCGGCCCCGAGATCCAGCAGAGCCGCTGTCATCATGTCGCCGCTGATCCCGGAATAGCATTCTAAATAAAGTGTCTGATTCATGATCGTTCCCCCAGTCTGTTGATCTGTGATGCCATGTAGCCGGCACCGTATCCATTGTCAATATTTACAACCGCAATGCCGTTGGCACATGAGTTAATCATCGTGAGCAGAGCCGAAATGCCGTTCAGACTGGCCCCGTAGCCCACAGAGGTAGGCACCGCGATCACCGGCTTGTCAACAAGTCCACCGATGACACTTGCCAGAGCGCCCTCCATTCCTGCCGCCGCAACGACACAGTTGGCACTCTGAATCACATCCAGCCGGGACAAGAGCCGGTGAAGGCCGCTGACTCCCACATCATAGATGCGGTCCACGTGATTGCCGAAGAACTCCGCTGTCTGGGCCGCCTCCTCGGCCACAGAAATATCCGCCGTGCCTCCTGTGCATACGGCAATCTTTCCAATCTTCTTTTTCCCGGGCTTTTCAATCTTCATAATGCGGGATACTGCATCGTATGTAAGTTCCGGAAGTTCCTGCCGGACAAGTTCATACTGTGCCCGGGAAGCTCTCGTTCCGAATACTTCCCCGTTCTGTTCCCATAATCTCTGAAAAATACTGACCAGATGGTCATCAGCTTTACCGCTGCAAAAGACAACCTCGGCAGCTCCGTTCCTTAATTTTCTGTGGGTATCCAGTTTGGCATACCCCATATCCTCAAAGGGCTCCCTGCGGAAAAATGCTTCTGCCTCCCCAACGGACATTTCTCCCCGGCTGACTTTTTCTAATACTTCATGTGCTTCCATCTCTGCGCACTCCTTACTTTTTTATTTGAAGGCCGCGGCATCTTCCTGCCGGCCACTGTGTGCTCCTGAATTTACTATATCACCTGGAGCTCACTCCAAGTCAATATTTTTTACAATCTTCCTTAATTGGTCCAACCAATTTTATCATATTTTTTCACCAGTGGGAAGACTGGTGAAAAAATCAACTCTCTTATTCTTCTTTTGCCCATCCGTATGAATAGCGGACTGCCCGTTTCCATCCGGATACTTTTTTCTCTCTTTCTTCCTCACTGATCTGAGGTTCAAAGACACAGTCGATCTCCATGTTCTCGGACAGCTTCTCTTTGCTATCCCAATAGCCGACTGCAAGGCCTGCCAGGTATGCCGCTCCCATAGCTGTCGTCTCCACACAGGCCGGACGGTGTACCGGGGCACCGCTGATATCTGCCTGCATCTGCATTAAAAGATTGTTCTGGCTGGCGCCTCCGTCTACCTTGAGAGAACTTAAATGAATGCCTCCGTCGGCCTCCATAGCCTTCAGCACATCATTGACCTGAAATGCAATAGACTCTAATGTCGCCCTAATAATGTGGCACTTATTGACTCCGCGGGTAATGCCGAGGATCGTTCCCCTGGCATACTGGTCCCAGTGAGGAGCACCCAGTCCCGTAAACGCCGGCACTACATAACAGCCGTTGCTGTCCTTCACTTTTTGGGCCATATACTCAGAATCCTGGGAAGAATCGATGAGTTTTAACTCATCCCTCAGCCACTGGATGGCAGCTCCCGCCACAAAAATAGATCCTTCCAGCGCATAGTCCACCTTACCGTCCAGTCCCCATGCGATGGTTGTCAGGAGTCCGTGCTGGGAATTTACAGGCATCCGGCCTGTATTCATGAGAAGGAATCCTCCCGTGCCATATGTATTCTTGGCTTCGCCCGCCTTAAAGCAGGTCTGTCCGAACAGAGCCGCCTGCTGGTCTCCCGCCGCGCCCGCGATAGGAACCGCACCGCCGAAATATGACGGGTCTGCCTCACCGTATATCTCACTTGACTGGACAGGTTTCGGAAGCATCGCTTCCGGGATGTCAAGAATCTCAAGGATCTCCTTATCCCATGTGAGATCTTTGATATTAAACAGCATGGTTCTGGACGCATTGGAATAATCCGTCACATGGACTTTTCCTTTTGTGAGTTTCCAGATCAGCCATGTCTCCACGGTTCCAAAGAGAATCTCTCCCTTTTGCGCCCTCTCCCTTGCTCCTTCCACGTGGTCCAGAATCCACTTGACCTTCGTCCCGGAAAAATAGGCATCGATGATCAAACCGGTCTTATCCCGTATCTTTTCTTCCAGTCCCTGTTCTTTCAGGGAATCACAGAGCTGTGAGGTCCTGCGGCACTGCCACACAATGGCATTGTAGATCGGCTCCCCTGTCTCCTTGTCCCAAAGGATCGTAGTTTCCCTCTGGTTGGTGATGCCGATGCCTGCAATCTGTTCCGCCGTGACACCGATCTTCTGCATGGCCTCCACCGCCACTCCAAGCTGCGTAGACCAGATCTCGTCCGCATCATGCTCCACCCATCCCGGATTCGGAAATATCTGAGTGAATTCCTTCTGAGCCACACTGCAGATCTTGCCTTCTCTGTTGAACAGGATACACCGGTTGCTCGTTGTTCCCGCATCCAGTGCCATAATGTATCTCTCCATATTGCCCTCCTAGATCTCCGTTAATTCTCTGTGCTCCCACACGTTATGTCTGATTTATTATAGCATATTGCACAAATATATCCAACAGAACAGCAATTATTTATAAACTTTTCATCCATGCAGAAGGACACAGACAAATCCTCTTCATTAGATTACGACCGGTCAAACACTGCCAGGGATGTTACCCCTCCTATGATCAGGGCGAATCCCAGAACATCCACACCGACAAAGACCTCTCCCAGCAGCAGCGCGGACATGACTGCCGCCACCAGCGGTTCCACACACGCAAACATACTGGCTCTCACGGGTCCCAGCAGACAGACGCCTTCCAGATAACATCCAAACGGAATCACCGTTCCGAAGATGATAACGGCCAGTGCCAAAAGGACCGTTGTCATATCCCATATACCGGGTACATGAAAAAATCCCGTCACAGGTATCATAAGAAGTCCCCCTATAAACATCCCCCATCCCACGGTCTCCATGGACCCAAACTCATTGAGGAGCTTTTCCGGCTGAATGTTATAGACAGCCAGAGCCACGGCAGCCGCAAGTCCCCAGAACAAAGCCCTGCCTGTGACAGCCAGGCTGCCCGGATCTCCGTGAGTCGCCAGCAGGAAAACACCGGCTATAACGCAGACTAAAACAATCACTTCCAGGCGCTTCGGCTTTCTCTTTTCCACTGCCAGACAGAACAGCATGATCAGCGCCGGGGCAATGTACTGGAGCACCGTGGCTGTCCCCGGGTTAGAATACTGGATTGCAAGAAAATAAGACATCTGGCAGGCTGTCATCCCAAACAGACAAAATACCAGCTGGCTGACTGCCGTCCGTTTCTTTTTCCAGACACGGAATATATCCCCCTTCTTCTGGACTGCCGCCAGCATAAGCATAAGCAGTCCTGCTGACAAAAGCCTCAGCGTCACAAGCCAGACGGCCGTGAGCTGCTTTTCGTCAAACAGATATTTCCCGATAATCCCGGAAATCCCCCAGAAGATTCCGCCCAGCATCGTAAAGATTACACCTTTTGTATTTTGGTTCATAGGTTTCTTAAATCCTTTCTTTTGTAGTTCAGTTTATTATAATATAAAACAGTGTTTTGAGGAATCTGTTTTTACAGTATAATGAAGATAGAAGGATATTGTCTCAGCACGCAAAGGAGCTCGCCTATGTCCACAAATATTTTTGATTATCTGGCCTGGAGGGGAGATTTAAGTTTTCAGGAATGTAGGATCAATGAGGTTGACAGCCTGATCCTGTCCTGTCTTTCCTACATCCGCTTCCCTGGCATTGTCCCCGGTATCTCGGAATCCGGCTCGGTGACAATCAAGGAGGCATCCGATGCATTTTTCTCTCAGGACAGAGAAAACCGCCGTACCAGAACGAAAGAAGATGAAAGACTGCTTAGAATGCTCGGAGAGAGCAGACGCTTTGGGCCGCTGAGACTTTCACGTTATGCCGACCGTTTAAGCCGGGAACAGGAAAAACAGTTTTCCGCCGTTACGATTCTGTTTGAGGATCACAGCGCCTTTTTTGCATTTCGCGGGGCAGACAGCACACTTGTCGGTTGGAAAGAAGACTTTAACATGGCATTTATGCCTGTGATTCCCGCCCAGAAGGAAGCCTTGGAGTATTTGATCCGGGGAGCAGAGCAGACCGGCGGTCCACTTTTATGCGGAGGACACTCAAAAGGAGGAAATCTGGCTGTCTTCGCGACGTCTGCCTGCCCAAAAGCCATGCAGAGGCGCATACAGACAGTCTACAATCATGACGGTCCGGGCTTTGAAAAAGAAATGTTAAAAAGCGAAGGCTATCTTTCTGTATCAGACCGCATCCATACCTTCCTTCCCCAGTCTTCGGTCGTAGGCATGCTTCTGGACCATGAAGACGATTATACTGTCATTCACAGCACACAGACCGGACTTTTACAGCACGATCCATATTCCTGGGAGGTCATGGGACCTGAGTTTATCCGGGTAAAGTCAGTCAGCACCTCCTCCGAATTTATTGACCGCACATTAAAAAACTGGCTATCCGGCCTCAGCAGCTCCGAACGAAAAGATTTTTTCAACAGCCTTTATCAGATTTTCTCAGCCACAGATGCGGAGACACTTCAGGACCTGCCGGTCTGCTGGATCAAAAATTTTCGTAAGGTTTCCAAACGTCTGCTGGATGTTTCTCCGGAAAACCGCCGCATGCTCCACCGCACTTTTTTCAGGCTTCTGGATGCTGGGAAAGAAGCATTGCTGAAGGAGCTTTAAAAGGACTGCCAGTTCGGCAGGGTTCAAGAAATCCAGAAGTTTGTTGAGGGCGCTGTCCATGTTCTTCTTCGGTTTCCCTCCTTTTTCATGACAGAAAAGCAGGAAGTCCTTTCGGATCTCCTGCTCATTAGTACTACTGTGAAAGCAGCGATTATCACGTTGTTTTATGTTTTATACAAACTGGAATTTGTGACTACTTTGAATTTTGTCTCTTAATTATATTGAATAAGCTTGATAATATAAGGCTGCCTAATGCAATACCTAAATATATGTTGTTTCTTTCAGCTGAAAAAAGGCATAAACAAATAAATATTGCAGCGGATAGTAACAAACCTACACTTGCTATTGTCAGTAATTTGCAAATGATTTTTTTATCCATTTTTATCTCCTGTCATTTTAATAATTCCCATTTGTAATGTTTTCTCACTTTCAAAATCATACCATACCAGATGTAAAAATTCTATGTGATGATACGCTCAATTTACCGCAAGTAATTTTTCGTAGATTTCTTTATCTAAGTCTTTGTATACATTAAAGATAACTCTCTCAATCCTTGTATCCACAGCGAGAACATCTTTGACTGTCTTAATCGCAATCTCGGCTGCCTCCCGGTTTGGAAACATAAAAACGCCGGTTGAGATACAGCAAAAAGCAATGCTCTTGCACCCGTATTCAGATGCAAGCTGTAAACAGGAACGATAGCAGGACGCGAGCTGCTCTTTCTGCTGCTCACTTGGATATCCCGTTTCGATGATTGGGCCAACGGTGTGAAGTATATATTTGCACGGCAAATTGTATGCTGGTGTAATCTTCGCCTGCCCGGCAGGTTCTTCGCGGCCTTGTTTCTGCATAATCTCATTGCATTTCAGACGCAGGGCAATACCGGCTTTTGTATGCACGATATTATCGATACAGGAGTGCAAAGCCCGGAAACATCCACACATCTGACTATTCGCTGCATTTACAATCGCATCACAGTTTAACACGGTAATATCACCCTGCCATAATACAAGACGCGGATATTGAGGAACCACGGGAAGGGATGCCGCATCAACAACTCCTGCTGCATCACGTTCATTGGACAAGTAGTTATCCTGCACTTCCATAAATTCCCGGCTGACAGCCTTTGGCGGTCTAACATTCATTAAACTGCGCAGCAGTAATTTTTGCTGCTGCACATCTGCTGGAATAACCACATCTTTATACTGAATATCCTCATCAAGAAGTTTCTGAATCAGATATTTTCTTTGCTCGTCATGTGTCATTTTTTCTTTCTCCCTTCCTGATGTTTTTTTTACCCCATCAGTGTAACCCCCATATCCACTTCTTAATTGCAAGAATTCTTTTTTCGTCAATCAAATCAATTTTCTGACTCGAAACACAAATATCTATAAGTTTCCCAATATCCCCGTCAATACAAATCGACTGCGCTTCTATTTCCCTCGGAGAGTACGCTTCCCCGGAATTGACGCAGACATAGACTGCCTTTGGATTCTCCGCAGTCAGCTGCCAGAAAGGGTACTTTATAATCCCCGGTGTATTCATTCCGACGCCAAGTTCCAAAAACAGGATTCTTTTGTCTCTGTTCTCACTGAGAAATCTTTTATAACGTCCGGCCGCCTCATGCCACTTCTCATCTTCTATGAAATATTCATCTTTCCTAATGTTTACTTCCATTTCTCCGCCGCAGACCGGACATTTTGGTATCAGGGACTTTGGTATCCTGCAGTTCCTCTGCTTCCGTACCATGGCCCTCACCTGAGTCTCATTATCGTAGAGCTTCGGATGGCACGCTTTTTTACACTGAAACAGGCCGTAATCTCCCTGGACGGCAAAAATTCTCCGATCCTCAAATCCGGACAGCCAAAACTGATGATCTACGTTGGTTGTCAGCACGAAATAATTTTTATCTCTCACTGCCTGAAACAGATCTGTATATGCTTTTCCTGAGGGCATATCATATCGGTTTAAATAAATATGCCTGCTCCAGTAAGCCCACTTTTCTTCCGGGGAAGGAAACGGATAAAAACCTGCGGAATACATATCTCTGAGTCCGTACCGCTCTATGAAGTCCTTAAAATTCTTCTCAAACCGTTCTCCGGAATACAGCAGTCCGGCTGCCGCCGACATCCCTGCGCCTGCGCCAATTACAATGGCTTCTGCCTGCGAAAGCTTTTGTTTTAACACCCTTTGATTTTCTGTCCCCATATTTCATCCCCCTTTTGCACCTTTCATTCTCTTCTTTTATTCTAATCGGTCTTCCATACTCCGTAAACCACGCACAAAAAGGTGGCATGGTATCCAAAAGATACTATGCCGCCGCCAGGTTACTTATTGTATTTCTAAATGGGAAGATATAAAATAAACATAGCAAGGAGGAAGTACACAATGTCAAAAAAACGAAACATCCCGGAATGTCCTGTGGAAATGACACTGCAGCTGATCGGTGACAAATGGAAGGTCTTAATCATACGTGATCTTTTGACCGGAACGAAACGGTTCAGCGAACTGATGCGCTCCGTGACCGGAATCACGCAGAAAGTCCTGACCAGCAATCTGCGCTCTATGGAAGCCGACGGACTGGTAAACCGGAAAGTCTACCCTCAGGTCCCTCCGAAAGTAGAATATTCTCTCACTGAAACCGGCCTGAGCTTAAAACCGATCCTGGACTCCATGGTGCAGTGGGGAACCGAATACAGAGACAAAATGCACCGCAGTGAGACCTCATTTCTTTAACACCACATCTATGATCACGTATTCACAGTGGCCTCCCGTGCGGATCGGATACCCCCATCCCGCCATGCCGGATGTCACCACGGTCTGGAGGTTCCCGGTCTTCCGGTAACCATAGTTGATCTCATTGATTCCAAGAAGCTGCATCAGCTGCCCGGTCGGCCAGATCTGCCCGGCATGGGTATGTCCGGACACCTGAAGATCGATGCCCTGCCTGTTATTTTCCTTCAGATCTCCGGGCTGGTGATCCATCAGGATTCTGAAACTTTTTTCCGGTGCATCTTTCATGATCTCTTTCAGACTCTTCCGGTCCCGGTCACCGGCATCCTTTCTCCCGATGATACAGATATCCTTCCCTGTCTTAAACACCTCATCCTCCAGCACACGGACTCCGGCTTTTTCTAACGTATTCCTGAGATAACCAGAAGTGTACTCCGGCTTTTCCCTGTACTGATTGGAATCATGATTCCCATATACATAAAAACTTCCATAAGTACTCTTCATATATCCCAAAGCTTTGGCCGCCCGTTCCATCTCTTCTCTCTTTGTATCCTCATCGAAGATATCTCCAGTCAAAAGAACCAGATCCGGCTCCTGACTCTGTATTTTGCCGCACCAATTCTCCAGATCTTTGGCACTCATCGTAACACCCAGATGGATGTCTGACATGAGAGCTATTCTGAGCGTTTCCTCCTGCTGTATCTTAGGAGTCCCGATCCTGTAACTGGTCTTCTTAATCTGCTGCATATTAATATATCCGTAGGAAAAGACAACCGCAATGATGAGAAAAGACAGTATCCCGCTTCTGTAAATCAGATCCCATTTCTTGAAAACAAACGGCGTTCTTTTTAAGAGAAGATTGATCAGCTCAAGGACCAGAGAGACTCCCACAAGATGCAGGACCGCCACTCCTCCCCATCCATAGGCCGGCCATGCTGAAAACACACAAGCCAGTGCCAAAACCGCACTCAGCACTTTCACCATGCGTACGTCTCTTTTTAAGAAAAGGCTTAAAATCCTGCGGAAGAAAATATATAAATAAATCCCTGCCGGTATGAGAATCAGGATCGGCAGTATAAAAAATAATAAGTACAATGCGAATTCTCCTTTGGCTTATTGTGCGAATATTTCAGCGGCTTTTTTCATGTTTTCAATGATGGACACTTCAAACGGACACCGATTCTCACAAATACCGCATCCAATGCACTCTGATGCCTTATGTTCCAGAACCGCATAGTGTTCTCTCACTGTTTCAGGAACATCATCCTGAGCCTTTGCCAGATTTAAAAACTTAGTGACAGAGGCCACCTCAATTCCCTTCGGACAAGGCGCGCAGTGGCCGCAGTACATACAGTGGCCTTTCCAGCTGATATTCGGAAACTCAGCCAGGGCACGGGCGTAATCCTTCTCATCTTCGCCTGCCTCTTCATACCTCAGACTGTCTGAAAGTTCTTCGGCAGTGTGAGCCCCAGCCAGGACAGATGCTGCGGCAGGCCTGGTAAGTGCATAGTGAATGCATTGACTCGGTGTCAGCGCTCTGCCTGCGGGTGATAATTCCTCACTCAGCAGATCCCCTCCTCCGAAAGCTTTCATGACGGTAATGCCCACACCCTGTTTACTGCACATTTCATACAGCTCCTCCCTGGCCGGGTCCATATTCACAAGATCCCCTTTATAATTTTTGTCATCCCATAATGCCTCACAGTTTTCCCCGGCGGGCTGCAGATCATAGCAAGGATTGATGCTGAACATAAGAACCTCGATCTCTCTGCTCTTTACAGCTTCCATGGCAGCCTCCGGATTGTGGCTGCTCAGCCCGATATGGCGAATCTTTCCCTGAGCCTTCAGTTCTCTGGCATACTGCATGACCGGGCCCTCGTATACTTCCTTCCAGTCTTTTAAGGAATCTACATAGTGTATCATCCCTACTTCCAAAGAATCGGTACATAGTCTTTGAAGCATATCTTCGAATCCTTCCCTGACTTCATCAATCTGTCTGGTGCGCTTATATTGTCCGTCCCTCCAAATCGTACAGAGATGCCCCTGAAGGAAAAACTCTTCTCTCCTTCCTTTCAGCATCTTTCCGATTCGATCTCTGAGATCCGAATCAGGCGTATATAGGTCTAAATAATTTATTCCTTTTTTCTGTGCCAGATTTAAGAGTTCTTCTGTTTCATGTTCGTCTTTTCCTACAAATCCCTCACATCCAAGCCCGATCTCACTGATCTCAAGCCCTGTATTCCCAAGCATACGATATCTCATATTATTTGTCCCTGACCTTTCTTCATTTCAATGGTTTTCTCTATCATAGCACTTGGAGCTCACTCAAAGTCAACAATTTCCGAAAAAAGGAGCCCTGAAACTAATCAGGACTCCTTCTGCATCATTCTCTCTTATTTTTCCGGCGCTAAAGTATCGAGAAGATATTCTTCTGCCTCTTTGCACCACACATTGTTGTTTGCCTTGCAGATCTCCGCCAGATGTGCAAACATTTCGTTTTCTTTTCCCAGTTTCTCAAAATCTTCGATGGCAGTCAACTCCATCTTGATATGAGGGTAAATCAGCTTTTTGCCTCCCGGAAGCTTCGGCAGATTCAGGATCGTATCCGGTGCCGCGTCAATGCCTCCAATGTGTGTGACCATGTAAGACGGATTGATCTTTCCAGCCGCAGACAGTTCCAGAGACTCGATCATATCCGCAGGCGCTCCCCCTGAAGTTCCGCAGATATGGGTTCCTTCATAGTGGACATTGTAGAAATTATACTTTGCCTTGAAGTTGTTGTCCGTAGGACCTGCAAAGAAATTCAGGCAGCCGTCGTTTCCTAAAAGGTCGTCTCCCATCTCGATGAGGGATTCTACCGGTGCGAATACGAACACCTCATCGTATCCCTTTCCGCCGTTTAATTCTTTCAGTTCTTCTACCGCATTTTCTTTTCCTGCGGTGTTCACATAGATGAGTTCCACGCCCTTAGATGCCGCATCCTCCGGAGTGATCAGGGATTTTGCCCTCTCAAGCCTTTCTTCATTGATATCTGTTACAACGATGCGCTTTGAATTGTACGGTCCATTTAATGCATAATCAATGGCTCCGATTCCCATCGGGCCAGCACATCCTAACAGCGCAACACTTCCACCGTCCTTTAATCCCATTCTGTGCTCATACACATATGGTGTTGTGTGGTAGGTAGCGTGAAATGCCCCGATGATACATGACATCGGCTCTGCCAGAGACGCATTTGCAAAATAATCACCGTCATATGGAAGTACGCATCCAATGTCGATGGAAACCTTCGGAATGATGCAGTAAGTTGCATTTCCTCCATAGTATTCGTAGCTGTATCCGGCAGAATATCCGCTCGGAAGTCCCATAGCCGGCTGAAGTACGAATTTCTCTCCCGGCTTGAAGCGGTCTTTCAGCTTTTCTCCCACTTCTACGATGTATCCGCCAAACTCATGGCCGGTAATCGTCGGGTGCTCCGGACTCAGATCATCCGGCACTCTCTTGTGCTCCCCGCCTCTCAGTGCCGCCTTATAAGTTGAAAGGCAGATGCTGTTTGACACAACCTTTACCAAAAGTTCTTCTTCCCCGATTTCCGGAAGCTCCACTTCTTTTACATATACCTGATTTTTCCCTGCCAGAACTGCTGCTGTTGATTTCATCCTTTATCCTCCTATATAATCTCCGTCTGCTTCTACTTTTAACATCAGATCCCCGTCCAGAGAAGTCTCCAAAACCCTTCTCACATTCACGCTGTCGCTGTTTATGTACCAGTCCTCTGCCTCTTCTCTCGTAAGTCCGCCCTTCATCTTTCTTCCGATCAGCCGTTCCTTTAACGTCTCTTCTTCTGAGCGGATCATTATTGTATAATCTGCGGTATCCTTTAATGTCTTCCACGGCTCCTCGTCAAGAAGCAGCCAGTTGCCTTCGATCAGCACAATGTCCTTCGTGATCTTTTCTACATCTTCCACCACATCGTGGATGTTTCTGTCATATATGGGCCACAGAATGTCCTCTTCTTTAATCTTTTTCAGCTTGTCTTCCAGTTTTTTAGTATCGTATGTTTCCGGGCATCCCTTGACTTTCTTCATCGGCACTTCTTTTCCCATCACGACCGCATTGTGGGAATTGATGTAATCTGAATGGTAGTGGAAACCGTCCAGGCCTATAGCCTGTATCTCTGTCAGATCTTCATGCTGCAAAGCCAGATATTCCAGAAACTTGGACAATGTCGTCTTTCCCACTGCCGGCGGCGCCGCCAGAAATACGATCAGTCTCCGGCCCAGTTTTTTCTGCATCCCGGTGAGCTTTCTCAGCATGGGCAGAAAAATGGTTTCTATGGCTTCCCCGCTGTAAACCGTATTGATCTGAAATCCGTTGACATCAAACACATACTCTTTCCAATTTTTCATGATCTACCTCATTAAATTTTGTTTACGTTGTTTTATGTCCGTTTATTTTTGTTTTATGGGTAAATTATATGATTTCTTCATTGTCATGTCAATACTTTGCCCTAAATTATGTTTGTTTCTGTTGTTTTGTTTTTGTTTATGTGGATTTCAATTTGAAATGAATCTGAGAATCTGTTATGATAAATATAACAGCAGAAAAGGAGGAACCGACATGGGAAAACTTCTCGCAAAAGAACGGCAGAAGGAAATCATTGAATATATCAACAGCACGGGAAGTGCAAAGATCGGGGAGCTCGCGGACAAGTTTGAGGTGACAAAAGAGACGATCCGGAGGGACCTGACCCATCTTCAGGAGATCGGAGCCATCGAGCGCAGCCACGGCGGGGCTACACTGATCTCCAGTTTCCGTCCCATTCCTATAGAGACACGGATCAGCGAAAACAGCGCCGTCAAATATGCTCTCTGTGAAAAAGGCCTGGAACTGATTCCGGAACAGGGCGTCATCTATCTGGATGCCGGAAGCACCATGCAGTGCATGGCAAAGCTCCTGAGCCAAAAGTCAGGCTATACTATCGTCACAAATTCCATCAATACAACCTATCATCTGAATAACGGAAACAATGTGACGATTCTCACCGGAGGCCAGCTCAATCCCAACAATATGTCCACAGAAGGATTTCAGACGACCAATTTTATCAACACAATCAAGGTGGATATCGCATTTTTAGGCACCAGCGGCTTTGAACAGCACAACGGTCCTGCGGTCTCTGAATTTACGGACGCCCAGATCAAGCAGGCGATCATTCCCCAGTCCAAGATCATTGTTGTCATCTCCGACAGTTCCAAGGCACATATCTGTTCTCTGGTACAGTATGCCAACTGGAAAGATATCGACTACTTTATAACCGATAAAGATTTGCCGTCCGCCACTTATAAGACACTGAGCGAATTAACGGAAGTTATCCTGGTATGACATTTTCCACATGATTTCCGTTCGGCTCTTAGAATGCTTCACTCTAATCATGTAAAAAATAGATATCCTATTTACCGGAGGAGGAGTTCTGTCTCATCTCAGAAAAACCGGCACCAGAAAATTAATTCCGCTGCCGGTCTGCTATTATTTATAAAGTTTTTAACACTTCGATGACTTCTCCCGCTGTCTTTGCTTCCAGCAGTTTTTTCCTGAAATCTGCTTTGATCAGATTTCTTGAGAGTGTTGCCAGCGCCTGCAGGTGCAGGTTGCTGTCTGTATCGGTGGCCGCTATCATGAAAATCAGGTGTGCTTTTGTCCCGTCTTCGGCTCCGAAATCAAATCCTTTGTCAGACTTTCCGAAGGCCACCCGTGCAGTTTTTACTGCTGCGGTCTTGGCATGCGGGATCGCGATGTCAAATCCGAGTCCTGTGGAGGACTGCTCTTCTCTTGCATAGATCGCTTTTTTATAAGCTTCTTTGTCGGCGAGCACTCCGCCTTCGTCCAAAAGGGTTACCATTTCCTCAATAATCTGATCTTTTGTCTCACCCTGTAAGTCAAGATTCATTGTTGATTCATCAAATAATTCCATAATTTCCATAAAAGTTACCAACCTTTCTTATACATTATCGTGCGAAGCACGCCAAGCCCCAAGGGCATAAAATACGGGATGCCCTTTAGGGTAATCTATTATTTCTGCTCTACATCCTTTGCAGTGAGAACATAAAGTACTGCTCCTACTACAGAACCTGCCAAGATACATAATACCCATGTTACAGCCGGATGTACTAACGGAAGGATTAAAAATCCGCCATGAGGTGCAGGAACCTGAACTTTCATCACGTAGGAAAGAATCGCTGAGATAGAGGAACCTACCATCAGAATCGGCAGTACTCTCACAGGGTCTTTTGCCGCAAATGGAATCGCACCTTCTGTGATGTGGGTACATCCCAATACATAGTTTACAAGTCCTGCCGCACGGTCAGCCTTAGTAAATTTCTTCGGTGCGAAAGTAGCTGCAAGTGCGATGATGAGCGGAGGTGTGATACATGCCGCAGATACACCTGCCATAAAGTAGAAGTTACCCTGAGCTAAAAGTGTTGTTCCTGTTACATATGCAGCTTTATTTACCGGACCACCCATGTCAAATGCAGACATACATCCAACAGCGAGTCCTAAGATGATTGGGCTTGAGTTCTGGAGTCCTGCCAGGAAGTCCATCATTCCCTTGTTGATGCCTGAAACCGGCCCAGCAGTAACCTGCATCAGAATACCTACAACCGCCACTGTAATGATTGGTATAAAGAAAATAGATTTTAAACCTTCAAACTGTCTAGGCAGTCCTTTTAATGCATTTACAACAAATTTACAAAAATATCCTGCAACGAAACCTGCGATAATGGCTCCGATAAATCCTGAACCGGTATTATTGGCGATCATACCGCCTACAAAACCTGCGATCATACCAGGGCGGTCACCGATGGACTGAGCGATAAATGCCGCCAGCACAGGAACCATCATTCCCATAGAAGTACCGCCGACTGTCTTGATCGTCGCAGCGATTACATTGTACTGATCTGAGCTCGGATCGAAAGAATAAATACCCCATAAGAAAGAGATTGCTGTCAGGACACCGCCGGCTACAACAAACGGAAGCATATGGGATACACCATTCATCAGGTGCTTATAAATCTGATGTCCGATGGAATCTTTTCCTTCTTCTGCTTTTGTTTCTGTACCCTCTGCTTTTACCTGTCCGCCTCTTACGGCAACATTTCCATTAAGCATTTTCTGTACTAATTCTTCTGCCTTGCTGATTCCGTCTGCAACCGGCACTTCGATGACCGGTTTACCGTTAAAACGGTCCATATCTACATTTTTATCACAAGCTACGATAATTCCGTCACATTCTGCAATGTCTTCAGCAGTCAGTTCATTCTCCACACCGACAGCTCCGTTTGTCTCAACCTTCATTTCGGCACCCAGCTTTTCGGCAGCTTCTTTCAAAGCTTCCTCAGCCATGTAAGTGTGGGCGATCCCGGTTGGGCATCCTGTAACACCTAATAGTTTTTTCATATCATTTCTCCACCTTTCTTATTTTGATGTTGTGAAAGTAAGTATCTACTTTGGCAAAATCACCGAGCGCGTTGCTCTCCGCCACGTTTGCCCCTGTGGCAGCAGAACGCTTCAATGCATCCTCAACATTTTCCGGATGACCAAGCCAAAGGCTTAAAAAGCTTGCCAGTGCGGCATCTCCCGCACACGCCGAGCTTAATAACTTAACCGGCTGGGAAGATGAATAGTAAACATCTTCTCCGTTGCTGAAATATGCTCCCTTGCTTCCGAGCGTCAGCAGTACATTTCTTGCTCCCTGTTCTTTCAGGAAGGTAAGAACATGAAGGATATCTTCCTCGTTCTTAATTTTAATTCCGAAGATTTCTTCGATCTCTTCGTCATTGGGTTTGATCAGCAAAGGTTCGTATTTCAATAAGTCTTTTAGTTTCGGAGAACTGATGTCGAGTACAACATCGACGCCCCTCTTTTTGCATATGGATAAAATGCTTTCATAAAAACTCGGTTCGATTCCGGGCGGAAGACTGCCGCTGATCACCAGACAGCTCAAATCTTCGGCCGTCTCAAACAGATGCAGCATCTCGTCCTGCTGATCTCTCCCCACGAAGGACCCGCTGTTGACAAATTTGAATTCTCCCTCTCCATCATTCAAAAATATATTGATCCTTGTCGTGTCATCAACCCAGACCGGTTTCACCGGAACCTGTCTCTTTTCCAGTTCCTCTACAATATATTTTCCCGAAAATCCTCCAAAAAATCCGGTTACCGTGGAATCCACCCCATAATGTTTCAATGTAAGAGTCACATTGACACCTTTTCCATTGGGTGTGTAAACCGTATCGAATGTACGGTTTACCTTGGCACGTTCCATTCCTTTTGTGGATATGTTCATATCGATGGCAGGATTTGTAGTTAAGGTATAAATCATACTGCTCCTCCATAGAATACAATTTCTTTTTACAGTTTTCATTATAGACAAGTATTCCATGAAAATCTTTTCATATCCTGAAAATAAACTTTAAATTACTGTTTTGGAAATAAAATTTACAATAGTTACTTTTTATTGGTAAAATATAGAAGAAACTCTCAATATCAAAAAAGAAAAGAGACATCCATGGATATACTTTACAATTTACTGCCAACAGCAATTTTCATAATTTCTTTTTTAATCAAAGCTATTTTATGTACAGCTCTCATAGCGACAACTGTCCTGCTTTTTAAAATTTATAAAATATTAAAGTCAAAATAAGAATAATATAGAGGGAACAGAGAAATTTATCGTTTTCTCTGTTCCCTCTATATTTTCTAATCCCTGTGTTCAATATTTTCTACCAGGAAATCCACCAAAATTCTGCACATGATATACAGCGGAAGCCTGGATGTCACCTCATAGTTTCTGATCGCAATATGGGAATGTTTATACCCAAGCCATGTATAGTCCGAATACTCAAACAATTCACTGGAGCTGCTGCAGCACAGAGTGATCACTTTGCAGCCCCGAAGCTTTGCATTTCTCGCCGACTCGATCAATTCCTTCGTCTCTCCGTTCAGAGATAAAATGATTACGACTTCGTCTTCCTGAAGATTCTTCGACATAATTCTCATAATCTGCGGGTCTTCCACATCCACCACAAAAAAGTCCAGTACCTGAAGCTTCATGCTCAGTTCCTGTGCCACCAGGTGTGTCGGTCCCCTGGAGAATATCAGGACCCTCTTTGCATCCTTCATGGTGTGCAGAATATTCAGCACATTTGGAATAGACATGTGCTCAATCACGGAAGTCGCCTCAATCAGAGACTTGTTCATGATTTCATTCAAGTCTTTCACTTCTGTATTTTCCGTCTTCGCCGTTAATTTATACCGAAGCTCGTTAAACCCATTGATCCCGCATTTACGGATGGCTCTGGACACAGTTGCCGGGGAAGAAAATGTTTCAAATGCAATATCTACGATGGACAGTTCTGAGAGCTTGTCTTCATTGTCATTAATATAATTGACAACTCCCAATTCGGTCTTGGAAAGATTTTCGGCAATCTTGCTGTTTATCTCAATAATCATAACTCGTCCTCCTGTCTGTGTGAAAGATCTTTTTTATTATACATGATTTTCATCCGTTTTCATAACTTGAAAAGATTTTCACAGCTGATTTTTTTATAATGTAAATGGTTAAACTAAGACAAAAAGCAGGAAAGCTTTAGGAGGATGAATATGAGTAAGATGGTATCAACCAGACATATGTTATTAGATGCACAGGAAAAACGATATGCCGTGCCGGCATTTAACATTCACAACTTAGAGACGATCCAGGTCGTGGCAGAGACTTCTGCAAAGCTTGGCTCTCCGATCATTCTGGCAGGTACTCCGGGCACATTTTCTTATGCAAACCGTGATTATCTTCAGGCGATCGTCGAGACAACTGCTAAAAAATATAATGTTCCGGTGGCACTTCACCTGGACCACCACGAAGAATTTGACGCCATTAAAGAATCTATTGACCTGGGCACAAAATCTGTAATGATTGATGCTTCCAGCCTTCCATATGAAGAAAATATAGAAAAAGTAAAAAAAGTCGTGGCCTATGCTCATCTCCACGACGTTACCGTAGAGGGAGAGCTCGGACGTTTAGGCGGACGCGAGGATGATCTCGTAGTAGACGAAAAAGACTCCATGTACACAAATCCTGCACAGGCTGCCGACTATGTGGCCCGCACAGGCATTGACTCTCTGGCCGTAGCCATCGGTACTGCCCACGGTTTATATAAAGAAGAACCGAAGCTTGACTTTGACCGTCTGGCAGAGATTAGTGAGGAAGTATCTGTACCGCTTGTGCTCCACGGCGCATCCGGTGTCCCGGGCGACGCTGTGAGGCGTGCCATTGAGCTTGGAATCTGTAAAGTCAACATTGCTACAGAATTAAAAATTCCTTATTCTCAGGAACTGAGAAAAACTTTGGTTGAAAATCCTGAAGCCAACGATCCAAGGATTTATACAAAGGAAGCAAAAGAAGCAATGGCAGCTGTTGTAGAAGAAAAAATCAGGATGTGCAACAGCCAGAACCGTTACTAAATTGAAATAAAGATATTGATACCCGGCCTTATCATTTACAGGCCGGGTTTTTTTAACATTGGGGCGTCTGATTCCTCTTGGCCAGATCGAGAGCGACCCTTTTCCCAGTCTCTGTGACGGCAAGTCCCGCCTGACTTGTCTCTTTGAGTCCTCCAGGCATCATTTCCCCGATTTCTCCCATGGCATCAATTACCTCGTCAAAGGGCACTCTCGTAAGAATTCCGGCCATCGCCATATCTGAACAGGCCACTGCGCTGACGGCTCCCGTTACATTTCTTCTGATACACGGTATTTCCACCAGTCCTCCCAGAGGATCACAGACCAGTCCAAGCAGACTCTTCATGGCAAATGCTCCTGCCGATAAAATCTGTTCATTACTCCCTCCCCGGATGGAGGTCAGTGCCGCCGCACACATCGCAGACGCAGTCCCGACCTCCGCCTGACAGCCTCCCTGTGCACCGGAGATACTGGCTCTGCGGGCTATGACCTGACCGGTCCCGGCGGCCATGAACAGCCCCTCGGTCATCGTTCTCTCCGGTATCCCATAAAACTGTTCATATGTCAGAAAGACTGCCGGCACCACGCCGCAGGCTCCTGCCGTGGGTGCGGCTACGATCCGTTTCATGCAGGCGTTGGATTCTCCCATCTTCAATGCTCTTGTGACGACCATCCCCATGAAGCCGCCGGAAACGGCTTCTCCTTCCCGGACCAAACGTTGCATGTTTGCTCCGTCACCGCCGGACAGGCCGCTGAAAGATTTTAAATTTTCCTCATAGTCTGTATCCGCCTGTTTCATGGCTTGATAGCGCTCCCTCATCTTATCCATTGTCTCTTTCATGGAAACACTGCGCTCTTTCATATCTTCCTCCATGACCGCTTTCCAAAGAGGAATCTTCCCCGCGGCTGCTGCCTTTTCCATATCTGCCATTGATTCAAAGCCCATATTTCTTCACCTCAATCCATACCCGCCAGACTGGCGGCTTTTTGAATTCCTTTCATGTTCTCAATCATTCTCACCGTTTCTTCCGGTATCTCCTGGTCACACTCCAGCACCATGACCGCACTGCCGTTTCTCTGGTCCCTGGAAAGCCGCATGGACGCAATATTTATTCCTGCATCCGCAAGCAGAGAGGCAGCAGCGGCCACATGTCCGGGGCTGTCTTCGTTGTGAACGATCAGTACAGGGATATCCCCGGAAAAAGTCGTGGAAAGGCCATCCATCTGACAGATCTCCACTCTTCCGCCCCCGGGAGAGCTGGCCACAATTTCAAGGTTTCTTCCGCTTTCCCCTGTCAGGCGCAGCTTTACACTGTTTGGATGAACATCTTTCAGATATGCTCTCCCAAATGTCCACTCCATTCCCTGTTTCCTGGCCAGCTCAAAACTTTTCGGAATCCTCAGGTCATCCTGTGCCATTCCCAAAAGTCCCGCGATGACTGCCCGGTCTGTGCCGTGTCCGGTACCTGTGGCCAAAAAGGAACCGTGAAATAAGATCTCAGCTTTCTGGACCTGCTCGCCCAAAAGCTTTCTCGAAATCAAGCCGATTCTGACAGCTCCTGCCGTATGGGAACTGGACGGGCCTACCATAACCGGCCCCATAATATCATATAAATTCATAAGTTTTTCTCCATTATCTCCAGTCAACTCTGGAAAGGCTTCCTTCCGACAATGGAGAAAAACTATCGCAGATGGTGCCTTTTGTCTTTAAGCAGCCTGCTCCAGCAGTTATTACGTCCATTTTCCACATGATTGGAGTAAGGCATTCTAAGAGCCGAACGGAAATCATGTAGAAAATGTCATAAGTTATTTACCACTATTTCCGTCGCGCTTTTGAAATGCGCTCCTACAATAGCGGTAAATAACTTTCGAAAAGTGGCACCTTTTTTGACAGAGGCCCTTCTCCAACAGACATTACGTCCATTTTCCACATGATTGGAGTGAGGCATTCTAAGAGCCGAACGGAAATCATGTGGAAAATGTCATGAGTTTTTCTCCATTGTCTGTTTTTTACTTTTCATCAGTATGTTTCGTTTTTCCGATTTTATGAATCATTCGGCTTTGAACACAGTAAAATATGCTGGACGAATTGAGTCTCTCGTGTAGAATAAAAGAAGAAAGACTTTATAATCTGAAATTGAAATCAAAAACCGGAGATGATACCAAATGGATTTGAAAAAAACAGCTGAAAATATAAATATCCTTGCCGACTTCTGCGGAGTAAGAGACATTGAGGAACTGAGGCAAAACGCACTGAAAGAAAAATATGGATTTGAAAAAGCGGATGTTCTCATTTTATTCGGCGGGAGTATTCCAGCGGGCTGTGACACGGCCGCAGCAGGCTATTTGAATGGTGCTGCCCGCAGACTGATGATCGTCGGCGGAGAAGGACATACGACAGAGTTTCTGCGCCAAAACATTCACGATCAATGCCCTGAAATTGAGACGAACGGAAGAATGGAAGCCGACATCATGGAGGAATATATTTCACAAAAATATGGAATTCAGAATATTCTGATCGAACGGACCTCCACAAACTGCGGCAATAATATCACGAACGCACTGGAAGTTCTTAAAAACAGCCGCGTTGAAACAAAAAATGTAATCCTTATGCAGGATGCCGCAATGCAGCGCCGGATGTGGGCAGGTTTTGCCAAACATACACCAGACATCACCGCCGTTAATTTTGCCGCATACCGCAATAAAGTTATCGTAGAGAATGAAAAGCTGGAATTTTGCGACAAATCTCTATGGGGAATGTGGAGCATGGAACAGTACATAACACTCCTTATGGGAGAAATCCCCCGATTGTCCAACGATACAAATGGATATGGACCAAAAGGCTGTAACTATATCGCAGAAGTAGACATCCCTGACACGGTCCAAAACGCCTTTGTAGAATTAAAGGATATCTATTCTGAAAATATACGGACAGCCAACCCCAAATATGCATCCCCTAAAATATAAAGCATCTGAAAAAAGTCTGTATCTCTCCCTTCATCGCTCAGGGCATGATACAGACTTTTCTTATTAAGGCCGGCAGACAGCCTTGCATATAGTGATTTCTCTGTTATATATCTGGTCAAACAATTCCTTCAAGTGTTCAAGATCTGCACTGTGGGTGATCAGGTCGTCTACTTTCAGACTTTGATCGGCGATCCTGTCCGCAGTGTACTGCCATTCGTTAAACGGAAGGTCATTATAATAATTGTTCCAGACTCCGGTAAGCCGTAATTCTTTTCTCAGTATCTGGCTGTGGCTGTCAAGTTTGAGCACCGTGTCCTGATGAGGATTTCCAAGGAGCACCAGCATACCAAAAGGCTTTAAACATTCCACGGCCTGATTCCATGCCGGAGAACTTCCAGTCCCTTCGATGACCGCATCCGCCATATGTCCTCCGGTCATCGTCCGGATCTGTTCCGGTATCTCTCCGTCTGCAGGACTTATGACTTCCAGCCCTTTTTCCCTGGCAAACTCTGTTTTTTCCTCACTGATCTCCACCAATACGGCCCGAATGCCGAACATTCCGCACCAGCGGGCCGTCAGGATCCCGATGGGGCCTGCCCCGAAAATCACTGCCGTATCCCCGCCTTTGATCTCCCCCTTGCGGATCGCATGGAGAGCCACACAGGCAGGCTCCACAAGTGCCAGCTGTTCTGGGGAAACCCCTGTATTTTCAGGAAATACAAGGTGTTTCCGAGATGGAAGCAGACAGTACTCGGCAAAGCCGCCGTCTGTTCTGGAACCCAGGTTTTTGTAGCTCTCACACTGAGCATACTGGCCGATCCGGCAGCTGGGACATTCCATACACGGAACTACCGGATAGACAGCCCCGGTTTTACCAATCAGTTCCTGATCCTCATCGTTTCCGACACTCACAACCGTGCCCACGTATTCATGTCCGAGGGTTACCGGATAAACCTTTGTTCCCAGCTCATAGACTCTCGGAATGTCGGAGCCGCAGATCCCGCAGGCGTCCACTTTCACGAGAATCTCCCGTCCCTGCGGCTCTGGAACTTCCACTTCGTCCAATGTAAATTTCCCTATCTCATGAAGTCTCATCGCTTTCATTAATGTATCCCCCATTCTATAAGAGCCCGGCAACATCCACAACCTTGTCGGCAGGTATTACCTGGATCTTCACCTGGATTCCCTGATCCAGAAATTTTCTGATCGCATCCCGTTCCTGAGGGTCGGCTGCGATATTTTTATACAAAGTCTTTCGTTCGCCGCTGATCCCCATGCCTCCGATGTTAATTGCAGGGATGTGAGCTCCCAGGTCTACAATTTTTTCATAGGTAAGCGGTGTTTTTGCCAGCATAATGGACGGGACTTTCAGGCCGTCTTTCAGCGCTTTTGCCGCCTCTTCTACGGAGTAAACTTTCACCTTTACCCCGGCCGGAGCCGCCATAGTCAGCACCTGTGTCATAAATGGGTCTTTTGCCACTTTATCATCTGCAATCAATATTTCTTTTGCAGGCAGAAGCTTCATCCACGCGGTCATCACCTGTCCGTGGATCAGCCGGTCGTCTACCCTCGCAAGCAATAATTGTTCCATTTTTGTTTCCTCCTATTCCAGGTTTGCGTGCTTCTCCCACAGAGAATCCACGTCGTCAATTTCCTTTTCCTGCATAATCATCAGCGCCGCCGCATCCAAGAGCAGAAGAAGACTCTGCTCAAACAGGCTGCTCATGATCTGTGCGGACTCGATCTCGTCCGGCAGGGCAAGCTTTGTCCTGCACGGAATCCTCACGAACAGATCCTCATAGGGAGCCATGGAGCTATCCGCATTGGAACCGATATGGATCACCGACGCACCGAACTGTTTTGCCTTTTTCACAAGCCCCAGGGGAATCAGACTCTCCCCTGAGCCGGAACCGGCAATTAACACGTCTTTCTCGGTGATCGCGGGCTCATTCACATCTCCCACACAAAATGCATCGATACCCAGATGATTCAGCCTTTTAGCAAAAGCCTCCATCATCATAAAGACTCTCCCGACGCCTGTGACAAATATCTTTTCCGAATGAAGCACCATCTCCGTCAGCGCCCGGACCTCCTGTCCGTCTACCGCCGCCAGTGACTGGTCCAGTTCTCCCATAATCAATTCTTTAAAATCTTTATATTCCACGTTAACCTCCCTGTCACCCCAGCGCTGCTTTATAACTTTCCGTCATTTTCGCACAGGCTGTTTTCAGGTCTTTGTCCAGCCCGAACAGCCCGGAGCTTCCGAGGATTAAAATGTCCGCACCTGCCTCGGTGAGTTTTTTAAATGTTGAAGCTTTACAGGACCCGTCGATCTGTATCTGGTAGTGGTATCCCTTTTCTTCCCTTATCCGCTTTGCCTCCCGGATCTTATCGAGCATTTCTTCGATAAACGGCTGCCCGGCAAAACCCACATCCACGGTCATGATAGTCAGCAGGTCGATCCGGTTCAGGTAATGGGCGGCCTCAGACAGGGGAGTTGCCGGGTTTAAAACAAGCCCTGCTTTTAATCCCAGTTCCTCAATCCTGTTGTACAGGCGGAATGCCTGACCGTTGATGGTCTCAGCATGCAGTGATATGATATCCGCACCTGCCTCTGCCACCGGGTCAATCCAGTCTTCCGGATTTGTCGTCATCAGATGTACATCCAGCGGAAGTTTGGAGACCTTTTTAAAACTTTTCACCAGGTCCGGTGACAGGGTGATGTTTTTACAGTAATGACCGTCCATGATGTCCACATGGTACATTCCCACCCAGTCATTTAATATGTTAAGCTGTTCCCCGACTTTCAGAAAATCCATACACATCAGGGAGACAGCAAACTTCTCTTTCATAAAATCGTCTCCTTTCTCTCAAGCCTTAGAGCTGTAAATTGCCTTGCAGATCGTGATTTCTTTCTGATAAATCTGCTCAAACAGCTCACTCAAATGTTCCAGATCGGACGTATGGGTGATCAGATCATTCACTTTAAGCCTGCCCGCATCGATCATATCCGCCGTATACTGCCATTCATTGAGAGGCATCTGTGCGTAATAAGAATTCCATACTCCCGCGATATCGACTTCTTTTCTCAGAATGCTGCTGTGATTTGCAAGTTTTAAGGAAGTGTCCCTGTGGGGATTTCCGAGCATGGCGATCCGTCCGAAGGTTCTTACGATTTCCACCGCCTGATTAAGTGCTGCGGAAGTTCCGGTTCCCTCGATGACTGCATCCACATGATCCGTTCCCATCACTCTCAGGAGGCCGTCTTTTGGATCTTCTTCCATGGAATTTAAAATCGTCAGTCCCCGCTCTTTTGCAAATGCAATTTTTTCTTCGCTGATGTCAAACAAGACCACTTTCCCGGCGCCGAAAATTTCTGCCCAGCGGGCCGCCATGATTCCTATGGGTCCTGCGCCAAAAATGGCAATGGTCTGCCCGGCTTTGATCCCTGATCTTCTCACCGCATGCTGTGCCACTGTGGCCGGTTCCACCAGACTCAGTTCTTCCTTTGTCACTTCCGGATTTTCTGAAAATACCAGATTCCAACGGGAAGGGATGACACAGTACTCCGCAAAACCGCCGTCACACCTGGACCCCAGGTAGTTATAATTCGAACACTGGGCGTAGTGCCCGGTTTTACAAAATTCACACTCTCCGCATGGGATGAGCGGGAAGACGGCTGCCGTCTTCCCCACCAGTTCCTGGTCCTCTTCCCTTGCTGCTTTTACGATCGTCCCCGCGAACTCATGTCCTATGGTAATAGGGTGAACATGTGCTCCCAGCTCAAATACTCTGGGAAGATCGGATCCGCAGATCCCGCAGGCCTCCACCTTCACGAGAAGTTCTTCTCCCTTTACCTCCGGAAGGGGCACTTCTTCCATCCGGAAATCTCCGATTTTGTTTAGTCTCACTGCTTTCATCTTCACGCCGTTCCTTTCTCCTGAATGTCGAGCCTCTTTATACCGTCATGTCCCGCCTGTTCACAGATCTCCGCAAGTTCTGAGAGTGTCGTGTCCTCCTCCCTCTGAAGCGCCGCGGCGATCCCCATAGCCATATTGGCTCCGGTGATGACCGCTGCCGGATATTCCTGGCACAGCATGGCAATGCTGTTAAACGGTGTCCCTCCTAAAAGATCCGTCAGCACAAGGACTCCCATGCCGGTGTCCAGCTCTTCCACTGCCTGTCTTACCTTTTCCTTAAACTCCCCGGGGTCCTGGCCCGGTTTCAGAGATATACATTCTGACTGCTCTATGTTTCCTGCTACCATGGAGACGCTGTCAGCAAGTCCCTGGCAGAGCAGTCCGTGACTGATTAATAAAACTCCAACCATGTCTCATTCCTCCGTCTTATGATGCCACAGCCAGCAGGCCGATCAGGGATGTGATAACACCTACCACAAAGATAATAACGATGATATAGGTCGGCTTCACCTTCTTGCTCAGAAGCTTCCACACGAGCAGCGTCGCGATCAAAGGCAGCATTCCAGGAAGCAGAGAATTTAAGATATTTTGAAGATTGATTCCTACTTCCCCGACTTTAAATGCGATCGGAGTCTTGATATTAACCCTTGTAGCCGCCATATTTCCGACAACCATCAGTCCCACGATACTGAATGCTTCGGTGATTCTGTTTAAAGTTCCTGCACTTAAGATTTTTACGATGGCACTTTTTCCCTGTTTATATCCCATCATATACATGGCATATCCCATACCGATCATCAGAACTTTGTACGCAACCTCAAACAGGATCGGTCCGGCTACATTTCCGGCCAATGCCAGGCTGCAGGCGATTCCGGCTAAGATCGGATAAGCGATACCCTGGGAAACTGTGTCCCCGATTCCCGCCATCGGTCCCATTAATCCTGTACGAACCGCATTGATGTCTTCCGCGTCAATGTCCGCTCCGTTGGCAGACTGTTCTTCCATAGATGCGGCGACTCCATGAATCACAGTTCCAATCCATGAAGGCTCCGTGTTGAAAAATACCATATACTTCTTTAATGCTTTTGCCTGCTGTTCTTTTGTCTCATAGAGCCTTCTCACGATCGGTACCATGGCATTGGTTGTACCCAGTGCCTGGAGACGCTCATAGTTATAACAGGTCTCGCTGGAGTATCCGAGAAGAAAATGTTTGACCAGATCTTTTTTCAAAAGTTTTTTGCCGCCGGTCTGCACATCGGCCTCCTCAGGAGAAGCTGTTTCGATTTGTTCCGCCTCAGCGGCCTGTTCTGATTTTCCTGTAAAGAGATAGATCAGGACTGCTACAGCCGCTGCAAATACAGTCACCGCCATGGTATCAACTTTCGCGTAGATGGTCAGGAAGTAACCGATAAAGAAAAATGCCACGATTTTCTTTTTGCCGAGAAAGCTTAACAACATTGCGATTCCAAGTGCCGGCATCAGTGCCCCAACCACATTTAACGCTGCGATCATCGGCTCCGGTATTGCCTTTAAGGCGTTGGTTGCAAAATCTCCTCCGAAATATACGAGGGCAAATGCCGGAATTCCGTAGAGGACTGTGGCAGTGATTCCGGACGGCAGGTAGTTCATAAGCCTTAATCCGCGGATGTTGCCTTTCTCCAAGTACTGGTCTGCCTTATGTACCCAAAAACTGTTGATAGTCATATAGGCCTGGTTGATCAGGATTCCCAGCAGACTGAACGGCACCGCAAAGGTCGGCGCCAGGTTCGGAGATGCCCCGGAAATGATGGTCAGCGCCGTTCCGAACACTCCGGCTACCATCAGGTTGCCCGGCATGGTTCCTCCGGCTGTGATCCATCCAAGGTATGTAAGCTGGATATAGGCTGCGGCCTTCATGCCAAGGACCGGTTCTCCCATAGCTACCGCCACAAGGAAACCTGCCCAGATCGGATACAGCCATGTACGGGTGATTGCGTGGCTGAACCACCACTGGCTTCCAATGGCGATCAGCGCGACTAAGATTGCTGAAATTAACATAATACTTTCCTCCTTTTCTGTTATCTGATATGTATAGTCTACCGGCATAAGAAAACTGCCGCCATACCAATTAATTTCCTGAAATGCGGAAAGCGGGGATCTGCCCCGGCGCAGATCCCCGCTTTCCCCTGTTATTTCTTATTCGCCATTTTTGATTCTTTTAAGATCTCATCGGTGTCAAATGAAAACCATTCGTCCTGGTTTTCTTCCATGTCATCCATCATTTCCGGGATCAGGATCATGATGATCACAATGCCGATCAGAATGGTCAGAGTCCCGTAGCTTCCGATCCGGTTCAGCCAGTCTCCCAGAAATGCTCCCGCAAATCCCATATCCGCATCCGGAAATGTGACAGAGGCGTTTGCCAGTTCCCCCAAGTACGGCAGAAAAATCACCGGAAGAAACGAAATCAGCACTCCGTTCAGGAAGCCGCCCAGAATAGCTCCCCTTCTTCCTCCCGTAGAATTTCCATAGACTCCTGCCGTGGCTCCGCAGAAAAAATGCGGAACAACTCCCGGAAGAATCACGGTGAGATTACATGCGATCATGATACCGAGAGAAAGAAGCCCTCCCAAAAATGACGAGATAAACCCCACGATCAGGGCATTGGGCGCATACGGAAAGACGACGGGGCTGTCCACTGCCGGTTTGGCATTGGGAATCCAGTTATCCGCAATCCCCTTCACTGCGGGCACGATCTCATTGATAAACCAGCGCACTCCTGTGATGACCACAGTAAATCCCACGGCAAAGGTCAGCCCCTGGACGATGGCATAGACCAGATAATCTTTTCCTTCTGACAGATTCTGTTCTACAAATTCACTGCCGCAGGCAAGAGCAACCACCACATACATGACAATCATCGTAATGGAAACGGTAACAGAAGAATCCCGCAAAAATGCAAGTTTTTTCGGAAGACGCATTTCCTCCGTGGACTTAGAGTTTTCTCCGTAGATTCCTCCCAGCCATGCAGCCAGAAAGTAAGCACTCCCGCCGAAATGTCCCAAAGCCACCGAGTCATTTTTACAGATCTGCCTCGTATATTTCTGCAGAATGGCAGGAGAAAATACCATCAGAATCCCAAGAGCCAGGGCCCCGATGGCATAAAAGATCCATCCGCTGATTCCCGCGCCTTTCATGCATACGACGATCATGCCTGCCATGAATAACGTCTGATGGCCGGTCACGAACACATAGCGGAATCTGGTGATCCTGGCCAAAATCAGATTGACCGCCATCCCAAGCAGCATGACGACGGAAATCTCCATCCCAAACCTGCCCACTGCAATTCCCGCGGCTCCTTCCACACTCAGGATCACGCCGGATACGTGAAATCCGTACTGAAACATCCTTCCGAAAGGTTCCACACTCTCTGTGATGATATTTCCCCCGATCCGGATGACCATAAACCCTATGACCGATTTAAGAGTCCCCTTTACCGTGGTCTCCAGGCTCTTTCTCTGCAGCACCAAGCCTAAAAAGACGATGCCTCCGACCACGATGGACGGTTCCAGTACCAGGTCTCTCAGCATTTTTAACATATATATCCCTCTTTTATCTTTAAGACAAGAACGTTGTCAGTTTCTCTCTCAATTCCTCTTCGTCAATCAGGGATTCCAGTACGATCAGATGTTCCACAGGCGGAATACTGTCCTTTAAATCGTTTGCAACGATAAAATAGTCTGCGTCCATGGCACTCATTTCATATACTGAGGAATGGCATGTCTCAAACTCCTGCTCTCTCCCGAGCTCTCTCAGGATCTTCTGTATATTCATTTCCACCAGGAAGCTTGATCCGAGGCCGGTGCCGCAGACTGTCATGATTCTTTTCATTGTTCTTCCTCCATCATCATAAGCATCTCCTCACTGCTTCTGCATTCCAGCATCTTTTTCAGGCTCTGCTTTTTCGAACAGATTTCCGCTATCTGCTTCATCAGCACAAAATGAGCCGCCTCATCCCTGGCCGCCAGCGTAAAAAATATGCGCACTTTTTTTCCTTCAAAATCCACCGGTGTGTTTAGTTTTATGATGCACAGTCCCGTGGACAAAACACCCGTCTCCGGTTTCGCATGGGGCATGCATACCCCTTCTCCCAGATAGAAATATCCACCGTATTCTCCGATATTGTCAATGATCCCCCGGTAATATTCCCCGGTCACCATCCCATACCGCTCGAGTATCTCACAGCTTTTTCTGATAGCCTGTGTATATTCACTGACTTCCTCCAAGATTTCGGCACAGATCATAGGCTGCCGCCTCCCTCTTCAGATCTAAGAGAAAGAAGTTCCTCATAAGAACTGATATGCTTAATTCTTTCCATGTTGTTCTCCCACGCCAGAATCCGGACCAAATCTGCCAGATTCTCGTTCTCGGTAATATTTCCGAGGACAATGATGACTTTCACATC
This sequence comes from Anaerostipes caccae L1-92, assembly GCF_014467075.1. Lineage (NCBI taxonomy): Bacteria > Bacillati > Bacillota > Clostridia > Lachnospirales > Lachnospiraceae > Anaerostipes > Anaerostipes caccae. The sequence goes on along the minus strand of NZ_AP023027.1, from coordinate 610,194 downwards.
TACCTTTGCCTTGCTCCCAAAATCAATGGGATGTTTTAGCTTCATCAGGCTGATGCAGTTTTCCCGAACATTGTCTTTCCTCCCGTGAACGAAAGCAATCTCCGGAATAAACACCATATAGTTCCCCAGATTCTGCACAATGTGGATCATCTCTTCCACATACTCCGGCTTCACAAGTCCATTTTTGATCAGCGGCTCACAGGCCATGGCAATGGCCTCCTTCCAGTCATCTGTTTCTGCATCAAACCGGCAGTATTCTTCTTTTAAAAGGTCCCCGATGCCCCTCTGCATCGTCTGGTGGATTCTGTGAACCAGATACTGGTTCTTTCTGTTGTATGCGAGGACGGAAATAATATTTTTCACCCGGTCGATATCCGGAGAATTCAAGAGCGGATTTACGTGAATGACCTGCTGATTTCTAAGACTCAGCGGAACTGTGCTGATGATAAAGTCGGGCCGGTTTCTTTCAGTTTCCTCCTCCACATCACTGACCCTGCAGATTTTTCTGACCCGAAGTTCCGGAAAGTATTCTGAAATCCGCTGTTTTAAAAGCACTGCTGTCGCCGTGCCTCCCCCGCAGACAAGCACGACCTCCGGTGACAGATTCAGGCTGAAGTTTTCCTGAAACAGCACTTCAAAATACATGGTCGTATAGGCAATCTCAGCGTCGGGAAATACCACGCCCAGCATTTCTTCCTGCCCTTTAAGCAGCCGTTCCGTCAGCTCATACATAAAGGAATGGGAGTACTTGATATCCTCCATCAGGGGATTCTTGATCTTTATTTTATTTTTCAGCCGGAACACCGCCACTTTTAAATGCATCATGATCTGTCTTTGAATCTCCGGGTCAATCTCACTGCTGATCTTTAAATCACTGCAAAACTTCCGGATCAGCTGCTCTGTAGCCTGCATCACCCTGCCGTCCTCATCCCAATTTTCAAGACTCTCCCCGTCCATCCGCTTCGTGCTCTGGAACAGCATGACAAAATAGCTCAGATCCCCTTTTGTCACCTGAAAACCGGGGAGGCCTGAAAGAATCGCTTCTCTGCAAACGCCGTCCGCGTCGTCCAAAGTGCGGCCCCTGACATGAAACCCGCACCGGATTCGGCACAGTGATGCAAGAATCATGCTTTCCAGTTCCCCGATGGATTCATCCGCAAACCGGATGCCCATGGCCGCCTCCACTCTCCGGATCATGTTCCTTCCTGCTTCCGGGTCCACTTCTGCATGATCTTTCAAAATGTGCAGTATGTTCAGGGAGCCTTCGCTGGCCGTCTTTATATATAAATTAAACAGTGTATTCCGTATTTGTTCTTCCTCGCCTTTCAGGGACATGCCGTAATAGGACTTTTTTATGAGCCGTACCTCATGCTTCTTTAAAAATTCTTCCGCCGGCCTCAAATCCTGTACAACCGTATTCTTGCTGACCTGAAGCTTCTCAGCCAGCTGCTCGATGGTCACTTTCTCTGAGATCATCAGCAGAACAGTAATAATGATAACTCTCTCTTCCCTGGAATGGACTTTGATCTCATTGCTGGAATAAAGGCTTGTGATATCGAATCCCTTTTTGACAATGAGACGGACACCGAGTCTTGGTGTGCGTTCGATTTCCACCGGCAGTTCTTTCAAATAATATTGGACTGCATCCAGATCGTTGCGGATCGATCTGCTGCTGACATGAAACACCTCTGCCAGTTTTCCCGCCGTCGTATAACCATCACATTCCTGCAGGTATTTTACTAATTGCAACTGTCTTTCCGTCAACAATGTCCTCTCTCCTTCTACTGGGGTTTATCAAAATTGTAGCACATTTGAAAGCCTGAAAGCTATGCCAAAAGCTTTCCACATATGCAGAAGTTCTTAAGATGTTCCAAAACGAGAAACCGCCTCTTCATATCAATATAGTACAAAATAATGATTTTATAAGACAAGAAATGCAGCTGAAATGATGATATATTGCAATTACAGTGATAAACAATGAAAATACAGGAGGTATACTATGAAAAAGATATCAAAAAAGGCTGAAGAAATGACGGTAAAAGAACTGGCTTCTTATATCGACTATTCCGTTCTGAAACCGGAGTTTACAGAAGAACAGATCATAGAACTGACAAAAGACGGAGTGAAATTAGGATGTGCCACCATCTGCATCAATCCGGGTTATATTGAGCTTTGTACCCCGTATGTGGAAGGCACTGAAACGGGCCTCTGTCCGGTCACGGATTTTCCTTTCGGAACCAGCTCTACCGAATCCAAAACCGCACAGGTCGAGATCGCAGCCGGATACGATACCGTGACGGAGATCGATGTTGTGGCAAACTTTGGCCTGATCCGCTCAGGAGAATATGAAAAGGTCACTGCGGACCTGAAAGCCTGTGCCGATACTGCACACAAATACGGCAAGGAATTAAAAGTGATCTTTGAGACTGATGCTCTCACAGAAGAACAGATTAAAAAAACCTGCCGCTGCTGTATGGAGGCAGGTGCAGATTTTGTGAAGACAAGTACAGGTTTCCTCACCGGATATGAACTGCGGGGAGCGGCGCCGGATGTCATACAGCTCATGATGGACGAAGTAGGTGAGAAGTGTAAGATCAAGGGAAGCGGATGCATCCGCACGAGAGAACATTTCTTACAGCTGATCGATATGGGAATCGACAGAATGGGTGTCGGCTACAAATCCGTTCCTGTTGTTTTAGGGCTGGAATCCTGAATGTAATTTCCATTCATCTTCCGGAACCTGGACGGCGGACACTGGTATTTCTTTTTAAACAGATGATAAAAATGACTCAGGGAAGAAAAGCCGCACAGCATGCTGATCTCTATGATCTCTTTAGAGGTCTGTGTGAGAAGATAAACCGAATATTCCAGACGCTTACTGTTGATATACTCAGTTGGAGTCACGGACATCACAGACTTAAATACCCTGCACAGATGATTGGAAGAACATGAGGACAATTCGATCATTTTCGGAAACCCGATCCTCAGGTTATCAAATTTCTGCATCTCGTTCAGCATGGGCTGAAACCAGGAAGGACAGCTGGCTGTGGGAAACTCCTCCGTGTCATAGGAAAAGAAATACCTTGTAAATACGTCTGCAAGACAGCATTTGGCATAAAATACGGTTTTTTGAATCTTTGGTGTGTCCATGAGGGCGCCGATCTCCTCAAACCGTACACTGATTTCCTCCCTGCCGGATTTATCTAAGCGGACACACGGCGGCAGCTCCGACTCCGTCAGCGTCCGGAGCATGGCCGTGTGATCCAGAAATAACCGTATATTCTGCAGCAGCTGTTCACTGAATCCGATATTTATAATACGGAAGTCATCCGAATAGTAGAACTGATAGCTGTGGGTATCTTTCGGCCGTATAAAGACAAGATCCCCCTGTGTGATCGTCTGGATGGAATCATTGACAAGGTGCAGGGCACTTCCTTCTGCGACGATAAAAAATTCATAAAAGGTGTGGGTATGGATGGACGCCGTCTGCCGAAACCGGGAATTCCGATACAGGAGCCCGGTTTTTTCATCCAAAAATGTATGTTCCATTCCGTAGACAGGAATATTACCCATGATGACCTCTCTTTTTACAAAAATACTTCTTTCTCTGTAACGAGTTAATCTTACACATGGAGTCCAGTATTGTCAATGAGTTCCGCATCACCAAATTTTTAATTCATACATTACAGCTTTTTCCATCCCCATTCTAATTCTGTCCCTTGGGAATCACGTTTTGTCACTCCCCAGTGATAGATCGGCTTGTCAGATGGCTTGATCTTAGAATGTGTTGACGGATAAAACTCTCCTCCCAGATTAGAAGAAGAATAAATAAACGGTTTATCATACAGTTCATTTAATGCAGTATAAATACTGATCTGGGACTCAGGTTTTACTTGCTCAATAATATAATCTAATACCGATCCTTCTTCCTCATCATAGAGATAAAATCCTTCCTCTATGGGATCATCCGGTAATTGAATATCCTCTGAATTCTGTATTCCGGTATCTGAAGAAAGAAGATTACCCTCATTATTCACATAACACCAGAACTGCGGGTCAAACTCCTCTCCGATGGAAGAATTCCACCTGCTGTTTCCATACCTGAGATTTTCAGGAGCACTGTTTAAGATATATAGAAGCTTATTCAAACAGTCACATAGGCTCTCCGCCTGTTCCGGACTTTGAGGCTCAAGGTTAACTGCAATAATTTTTATCAATTCTATTGAATTTAGATAGGCTTCCGAGTTTTGATCTAAATGTGCAACTGCAAGAGAAAGGTTATGCAGATTCGCTGCTGCGGCTTCCGGATTATCAGAAAAGTTTGACAGTGTATAAAAAATTGTTTTCTCTATCTGAGAAAAGCTAAAATTATGACACACTGCCGACACATCCGGAAACAAATCTTTGATTCCCTCATCAAATTCCCGCCCTGCATTTTTATTAATATAAACTCCATCTTTAAATGCAAATCTTCGATATGTACCCATAAAAACCTCCTGTCTTTGCTTTTCATCCGGTTTCTTTTATGACGCAAATATAACAGGAGGTTTTTATGATGTAAATGCTTTTCCAGTGATTAACTGTTCTGACAGAGTGAATAACGGCCGATGACTATACCTTCTCAAAGAAAAACAAAAGAACAGGAGCAGTCCATTTTGAAAATATCTCTCCTATATCAACATTGTTTATTTCTACATGATCGGAACCTTCGTAGTCCTCTCCATGATATAAAATCCGATTAATGTATCCGTCATCTGCATAAGTTACTTTTACCCCCTTTTTTGGAACCGGATATTCTTCTCTGATCACAAGTCCTTCTTCTAACTCCGAGTTTTTTGAAAGATTTTTATCTTCTTCTCTCAGTTTTTTGTGCGGAAGTCCCCCTTTTAAAATTTTATAATGACTGCTGTCTACAAACACAATCTCACTGCCCGGCTGCATTGGTTCAGGTATCTCGGTTGATTCTATTATTTGTTCTCGTCCCCTTGCCTGACTGCCGGTGCCAAACATCAGCAGAAGAAAACAGGAGATTACGAAACACCATAATAATTTTCTCTTTAACATTCATACACCTCCTGCAAGCCTTTTATTTTTTTACAACACATGCATTGTTGATGGCACCTTCTGTTCCGGGATATCGAAACAAAATTTTTTCTTTGTGAGTTTTCAGGTCATAGGATACCAGTTTATCGGGATCTCCCAGTCCCTGCCCCTTTTTCAGCCCATAGAGAGTCGTTCCCTTCCTGTCCAGGTAGATAAAACCCATTTGGTATAATGATTTATCTTTCTCTGATAAAACCGTTTTCTTTTTTGACTGAAAATCATAGGATACCACTTCTATGATCTGTTCTTTTAAGCCTTTCATTTCGGGAACATTGGGCACGCTTGTATTTTTCCTTATGTAGAGCATCTTTCGGCTGTTTGCCACAAGAGAACCGATGATCTTCCTTTTCTCTTCTGTGATCAGTCTGAAAGATCCATCCGGTTTGATTTGATAGAATCTTTGTCTGATCCCATTTTCAGGTTCATTAAGCCTTTTATATGATTCTCTGTCGGAATAAAGATTACAGTACAAACCCTTTGTCAAAGGATTGTATGTCACGTAATCCACAAAGAGATCGTGATCCCATGTTAAATCTGTTGGCTTTCCTGTCTCTCTGTCACACCAGTATGATGTAATGATTGTTTTTTTCGTATCCATTGCAGCAAGATACAGCTTATCTTCTTTGATAAACATATAATTCAGGACATCACACCAGTCGGTCAGCTGCCTTGTTTCCTTTGTCCTGCAGTCATATACAAAGACTTCATCCTCATGTGTCCCTTTTAACCTGGATGAATAATAGAGCAGCTTTTTCTGAGGATCATATACAGAAAGCGGATATTGAGAAGTATACGGAACCGTTGCTATCTTTTTTGTTTTCGCAGTTTTCATGTCAAACAGATAAATATCACTCTCAAATGTACCTGCCTTTTGTCCGTTCCTGGTTGTCATAATAGAGATCGCAAGCTGATCTTCCGGATTCGTTTGTAAAGACTCATGTTTCTGGCAGCCCGTCAACAAAAACATCAGCGATAATAATGTTATTACTTCTATCTCCTTCATAAATTTCTGCATCCTGCAATCCTCCAACGGCAGTCATTATTAACTAATTCAATAATCAAAACTATCATTACAATCATTATATCATAAGACTATTTTGCCGCAAACTATTTCAAAAAATTACGCCACATAAAAAGACAGATCCTGTCTGCATACAGAACCTGCCTTCTTTCATTATCGTATTCTTTAGAAGTTAAACCCTTCAATCGTAGCAAAATAATCTTCCGGCGTCTCAGCCCTTCTGATCATCTCCGTGCTTCCGTCCTCTTTCAATAAAATCTCCGCTGATTTTAATTTTCCGTTGTAGTTATATCCCATGGCAAAACCATGTGCTCCGGTATCATGGATCACCAGCAGATCTCCGTTCTCAATCTCGGGAAGCTTTCTGTCGATGGCGAATTTATCGTTATTTTCACAGAGAGATCCGGTGATGTCATACATGTGGTCACACGGCTCATTTTCTTTTCCCACCACAGTAATATGGTGGTAAGCTCCGTACATCGCCGGACGCATCAGGTTGACCGCACAGGCATCCACGCCGATATATTCTTTGTGGGTGTGCTTTTCATGGATCGCCTTTGTCACCAGATGACCGTTCGGCGCCAGCATATAGCGGCCCAGTTCCGTAAAGATTTTCACATCTCCCATACCCGCAGGGACAAGTACTTCATCAAAAGCCTTGTGTACCCCTTCACCGATCACTGCGATGTCATTGCCCTCCTGATCCGGAAGATAAGGGACACCAACGCCGCCTGAGAGATTGATAAATCCGATGTGCACACCGGTCTCTTTCTGGAGTTCCACTGCCAGTTCAAACAGCTGTTTTGCAAGGGTCGGATAATACTCATTAGTCACTGTGTTGCTGGCCAGGAAAGAATGAATTCCGAATTCTTTGACACCCAGTTCTTTCAGTTTTAAAAACGCCTCTGTCATCTGAGCCCTCGTCATGCCGTACTTAGCGTCTCCGGGGTTATCCATGATATCTGTTCCGAGAGAGAACACACCGCCCGGATTGTACCGGCAGGAAATGACTTCCGGAATGCCTGCTGCTTCTTTCAGAAAGTCAATATGTGTGATGTCATCCAGATTGATCGTGGCTCCCAGTTTTTTCGCAAGCACAAATTCTTCAGCCGGTGTGTCGTTGGAAGAAAACATGATCTCACTTCCATCAAATCCGCAGCGGTCAGACATCATAAGTTCTGTCAGTGAAGAACAGTCGGTTCCGCATCCCTCTTCTTTTAAAATCTTTAAGATCGTAGGGTTCGGTGTCGCTTTCACGGCAAAATATTCTTTAAATCCTTTGTTCCAGGAAAATGCCTTATTTAAATTCCTTGCAGTCTCCCGGATTCCTTTTTCATCATATAAATGAAACGGAGTCGGATACTTCTTTACGATTTCGTCTAATTGTTCTTTTGTTACAAACGGTTTTTTTGCCATTTTATTGATTCCCTTTCTTGATTTCTAATAGTTTTATCTCATTGGCGAGAGCGTCTTTGAATACCTCTGCCAGATTATGATTGCTGGAATACAGACAGGCTGCATTATACCGGTCCACAAGATCGCCCGTGAGCACATAGGTAGAGTCTGTGATCAGGCGGATCTGTTCTTTCTTATGCTCCGTCAGATAGATGATGGCCCCTTTAAGCTCAAAAGGCTCATTGGTAATGATCACTACTTTGATGCCGCGGCCGGCTAAATCGGTAAAATACTCCCGGAACATGTTCAGCTTTTCGTTGGAAGCAGACACATAGACCCGTTCTTTTGTCTCCCTCAGCATATTCGTAAACTTGTCAAGGATCTGTCTTTCCCCTTTAATGGTCAGATATGCCCCCTTATTAATCCTCTGTTTCGGAAGTTTTGCAGCAAGCTCTTTTTTGCTTTTTTTCAAGTCCCGGATCTTATTGTCACAGAACTCCTCCACAGGCACTGCCTGATATTTCACAGTGTCTTCCTCGGACATATAGGCGGCCCCTTTTTCCACAAGTCCTGCCAGCGCATTGTAGGTGTTGGACCTGGAGATGCCGCTTTTTTTCGCTGCCTCATATCCATTCAGTTCTCCCTCCAAGACCAGAAGAACATAGAGATTCGCTTCCTGCCTGGTCAGCCCGAAATTCATCAGACATTCAACATTTTCCATTCTGCGCCTCCATTCGTGTTCCTTTATAGGAATACTATAATACGGCGACATTTTTTTGTCAATAAACGATAATAAAAAAATGATCATTCAGCAGCTGTGCTTCTTATTTTTCTTACGGTACATCTTTTTATCCGCCAAAGAAATCAGCTTGTCCAGCGACAGGCAGTCATCCGGAAACACAGCGCTCCCTGCGCTGCATCCCTTAAACGGTATATAACAGTCAGTCACACTGAAGCTGAGGTGTGAAAGCTTTTCTAAAAATTCTTCCGGGTCTTTTTCCATAAACAGACAGATAAACTCATCGCCCGACATACGGTACAGCATACCCTGATTTTTCAAAAACTTTTCTGTCTTCCCTGCAAATACACAGAGATACTCATCTCCGGCCAGATGCCCGTACAGATCGTTCACCTGTTTAAAGCAGTCCAGATCGATAAAAATCAGATAAAATCTCTGATTCTTCCGAATCAATTCCTGCGCGTCATGGAACAGGCTGTTGCGGTTTTTTAATCCTGTCAGGCTGTCCATATAGGCGATCTCTTTTAAATCATTTATATTTTTATAATTTACTACCAGATAATATATAATAATAAAATTCAAGGTGACATTCAGCGCCAGCACAAGCAGACATATGACTTTCAGAATACGGTTTTGGGGATAAGTAAATTGTACATTAAACAATACCATAGTTAAAAACCAGCTGAGACTGAAGATCAGGAAAATATTCTTTGTTCCGTCTTCCATGAACTTCAGTGCTCTTACCAGCTTCTCTCTGATCCATGAGACAAAGAATACTGACGTAATAAAATAAAGGAGGGTCTGGACTGCAAGGACCGTACCGGCAAAATTTTCTGTCTGAAATATCTTCACGGCATGGACTGAGACAGAGAAAATGAGCATCGTATAGATCCAGGATGAACAGGCAATGCTGATGATCCTTTTCCATGGTTCCGCATACAGATATTTCAGAGGAAACACATACATGGCTCCTATCAGAGCAAACATCCCATTTCCGTTTCCGAAATTCTTTCCTCTGGACAGGACTGCATATGATACAGTAACCAAAAACAAAGAAAATACTGCGATGACAAAAACTGTCTTTATCAGAGAATACTTTCTCGTGCAGCACAGATTTACTACGTTCATATTGACGGTCAGCATTTCCAGAGCCACAAGGAGATTCACCAGTATATTCATATCTGTCAGTCCTTTCCCACTGATTTTCAGCCTTTTTTTATTATACTAAATACTGCTGAAAAAATCACAGACATTCATAAAAATACTGCCGGAAACTTTCACTTAAAATTTTTCACACAAAAAGCGCATCCCATCTGGAGATGCGCTTTCCTTCATATATTATTTTACTCGTCTGCTTTTCCCTCAGATCCGAATAACTTGATCTTTGTGATCACCATGTCTTTGATCGCATCTGTACCAGGAGCAAGTAATTTACGCGGGTCAAATCCTTTTCCTTCTCTGTCTTTGCCTGCTTCAATGTATCCGCGTGTAGCCTCGGCAAATGCAATCTGGCACTCTGTGTTTACGTTGATCTTTGCGACTCCGAGAGTGATTGCTTTTTTGATCATGTCATCAGGGATTCCTGTACCGCCGTGCAGTACTAACGGCATGTCTCCTGTCAGCTTCTGGATCGCATCCAGTGTCTCGAAGCTTAATCCTTCCCAGTTTTCAGGATATTTTCCGTGGATGTTTCCGATTCCCGCTGCAAGCATCGTAACACCTAAGTCAGCGACTGCCTTACACTCTTCAGGATCTGCACATTCACCTTTTCCGATGACTCCGTCTTCTTCTCCGCCGATGGAACCTACTTCAGCTTCGATGGACATTCCTTTTCCTCTTGTTACCTGAACCAATTCCTTGGTTTTTTCAATATTCTCTTCGATCGGGTAGTGTGATCCGTCGAACATAACAGAAGAAAAACCTGCTTCGATACAAGCATTGCATCCTTCATAAGAACCATGGTCTAAGTGAAGGGCAACCGGTACAGAAATGTTTAATCCTTCTAACATTCCGTTTACCATTCCAACCACTGTCTTGTATCCTGTCATATATTTTCCGGCACCTTCAGAAACACCTAAGATCACCGGTGATCTTGTCTCTTCTGCTGCCAATAAGATTGCCTTTGTCCACTCCAGATTATTGATGTTAAACTGTCCTACAGCGTAGTGTCCGGCTTTTGCCTTATTCAACATCTCTTTTGCTGATACTAACATGATAAATCCTCCATAATTCTTTAATGAATTGTTATTTTTTTCACATCAAACTTATTATATCCTATTTGGCCAAGTTGCGCAAGTCACAGGGTTCCCAAAAAAGCCGGGACTAACAGAGAAAACTTACTGCATTTATTCCAGCCGTTCCTGCTCTTATATCCGTATGAGCAGCATATACAGCACTGTTCCGCCTGCAATGCTGAGCAGGGTGTTCCTCTTCCAAAGGTGAAGCAGAATGACTGCCGCCCCTGCCGCCAGGCTCCACAGTTTCTGAAGAGCAGGCTGAATTGTCAGTTCTTTAAAACAATACACCACAAGTGCCGCGATGATAGCCGCCGGAAGTACCTTTCCCAGATAGCCGATCATTTTAGGCATGCCTTTCTTTCCTCCAAATAATACAAACGGAAGTACTCTCGTAAAAAGTGTGACAAATGCTACCACTGCCATAATAGAAACCGCCTTCATCATTCCTTACATTCCCCCTTTTGCTCCTCTCTTATAAAACCAAGGCACATGACTGCCGCAAGTATAAGCAGTGAGGGCAGTAAAAACCGGTCCGGTCCCAACAGAATCAAGAAGAAAACGGAAACAGCAAGTCCTGCTGCCGCTGCGCCGTGTTTTTTGGAATTTTTCCACTGGTCCAGAAAAATCACCAGAAACAGTGCTGTCATGGAGAACTCGATACCCTTAAAATCAAATGGAAGCAGACCTCCTGCCAGTGCCCCGATCAGGGAACCAGCTGCCCAATAAGCCTGATCCAGAGCTGAGATCCAGAACATGATCCTGGGTTCCGCCTCTGTTTTCTCATCCGGAATGGAGCAGAGGACCGAATACGTCTCATCTGTCAGAGAGAATACCATATAAGGGTAATATCTGCCCATTTTCCTGAAACGCTCCACGAAGGAGAGACCGTAAAACATATGCCTGCCGTTGATAAACAGTGTTGTGAGCGCCACAAGGCCCAATGGCGCTCCTGCTGCGAGAAAAGACACTAAGACAAACTGCATAGAACCGGCATATATGAACAGGCTTGCAGCCAGTGTCCAGAACGGCCCGTATCCTGCCTTTGACATAAGGATGCCGAACGCAATTCCCAGAAATATATATCCAAAGAAAACCGGTATGGATTTTGTAACTGCATATTTGAAATGTTCTTTCGTATTTCTCACTGTTTCTAACCCTCCAGGCATTAAATAAGCTTTTCCAGGAGGGCCACAGATGCCATGGCATCCTCCGCATAGTAGTCGGCTCCGATACTATTTGCAATATCTTCTGTGAGCACCGCTCCTCCTACCCAGATCGGACAGCTGCAGTCCTCCTCCCGGAGTCTTTGAATGGTTTTTTCCATCGATATGACCGTAGTCGTCATCAGTGCGCTCAGGCCGATTGCCTTCGGCTGATACTTCTTCCATGCCTCTACTACCTTTTCTATCTTCACATCTTTGCCGAGGTCGATAATCCGGTAGCCATAGCTTTCCAGGACGACTTTGACGATGTTTTTCCCGATATCATGGATATCACCCTCCACAGTGGCCATCACCACCGGTCCTTTTTCCTCGCCTGCATCTGCGGTGAAACACTGCTTCACAACCTCAAAGGCTTTTTTTGTCGTCTCTGCCGACTGGATCAGCTGAGGGAGAAAGATCTTCCCCGTCTCATAGTCTTTTCCAACCACATTAAGAGCCGGAATAATCACCTCATTGATCAGTACCAGCGGTTCTTTCTTTTCCAGTTCTTCTCTCGTCTTTGCCTCCACTTCATCCTTCAGTCCGTGGAGAATGATGTCGTGGAGAGAGAACTCTGTCTGAACTGCTGCTTTCGTCTCTGCCGCATTTGACTGATTCCTGATGTAGCTTTCACTGTCGATATCTTTATAAAACAAGACATGAAACGCATCGATGGTGCCCATCAGCTCCTTATCCAGAGGATTGATGATCGGCAGATCCAGCCCGGCCTGCATGGCAAGTGCGAGAAATGTCCGGTTTAAGAGCGGACGGTTCGGAAGGCCGAAGGAGACGTTGGAGACGCCCAAAACAGTATGCACTCCCAGTTTCTTTACCATCTCTATCGCTTTTAGCGTTTCCTTTACTTCCTTTTGCTGTGCAGAAGCCGTCAGGGTCAGACAGTCGATGATAATGTCTTCTTTCCCAATGCCGTATTCCGCCGCCTTCGCAATGATTTTTTGTGCGATTTCAAATCTCTCTTCTGCTTTCAGAGGTATTCCCTCATCTAACGTCAGGCCGATTACAACGCCGCCATATTTTTTCACGATCGGAAAAATGGCTTCCATGACTTCGTCTTTTCCGTTGACAGAGTTGATCAGCGGCTTTCCGTTGTAATACCGGCATGCCAGCTCAATGGCCCGGGCATTGGAACTGTCGATCTGAAGCGGCAGGGTAATCACTTCCTGGAGGAGTTTTACCACATGTTTCATCGTCTCCGGTTCATCGATACCCGGCAGACCCACATTTACATCCAGCACATCGGCTCCCGCCTCATCCTGTTTGATTGCCTCCGATACCAGCTCATCATACCGCTCCTCTTTCAGGGCCAGCTTCAGTTTCTTCTTTCCGGTTGGATTAAGCCGTTCCCCGCAGACGATGACCCGGTCTCCGAATGTAACGGTTTTTGTCTGGCTGGACACCCTCGTCTTTTTTTCAATCTTTCTCGGTGCCGCTTTTTTCGGAGACGCGGCTTTTAACTTCCGGATAAATTCCGGAGTCGTTCCGCAGCACCCTCCTGCGGCGGAGATGCCGTCTTTCAAATATCCCTGCATAAGCTCAGCATATTCATCGCTGGTCACATGATAATGGGTCTCCCCGTGTTCCAGGCACGGAAGTCCTGCATTTGGCTGGATCATCACAGGCACAGAAGATACGCTTAAAATTTCTTCAATGATCGGCCCCAGCTCTGCCGGTCCTAAAGAACAGTTGACGCCCAGCATATCCGCTCCCAGACCCTGCACTGTATTTACAAAGGTGACCGGATCATTTCCGGACAGAGTCCGCCCGTTCTGTTCAAATGTCATAGTCACAAACACCGGCAGAGATGTGTTTTCTTTTACTGCCAGGATACCGGCTTTCACCTCATACAGATCGCTCATCGTCTCAAACAGCACCGCATCCACATCATGTTTCACCGTTTCCACCTGTGAAAGGATGATGTCATAGGCTTCATCGAACGTAAGGGTACCCATGGGTTCTAAAAGCTGTCCGATGGGACCGATGTCGAGTACGATATAGGCATCCTGTTCACGCCCTGCATTTTTTCTTGCCTCATTTGCATTGGAAACCGCGGCGCGCAGCATATCCCGGTATTCGTATTTTGACTCCTGCATTTTCAGTTCATTGCATCCGAATGTGTTGGTCGTGATAAAGTCTGCTCCTGCCCCAAGATATTTTTCATGAATCGATACGATCAGCTCCGGTCTGTCAATATTTAATTCTTCGGGGATATCTCCGGCGCGGAGTCCTGCCTCCTGAAGCTGGGTCCCCATGGCCCCGTCAAATATGAGTAATTCTTTTCCGATTCTGTCTAGTAACATCTCTGGCCTCTCTTTCTAAATGCACAGTCTTCTTTCATTACACACTGTCCGCACTGTTTTTTCCTCTCAGGCGTGCCGATACCTATGAAACCCAGCATGGATTTCTGAGGTATCATCAGATGATCCGGCGTAAGTGTGACCCCGAGAGTTTTCCCAACATCGAGCACTCTTGCGATCTCCCTGTTGAAGGACAGCGGAATATCACCATAGCCCGGACAGAGCCGGTATGATCTGTTTGGATACCCCAGCCCTTCTTCATACTCATCGCAGTAAGCTTCCAGATAAGCGCTTCCCGCCGCATCCATAACGGCTGCTTTTGTCATATTGCATTTTTCGTAGTACTTTACCTTTCGCTCCAGGGTGACCCCGAGGGTCGCTCCGATAAAAAGGCAGTGGCTGCACTGCAAGAAAGCCTCCTGTATCTGATCCCCGGGGAGATGAAGTCCCAGTTCTTTTATATAGGGCGTTTCCCCTGACAGCTCAAATCTGCGTGAGATAACCTTGGGCTGGGAAGCCTGTTTCACCTCCCGGATACAATCATCCAGCAGGCTTTCCATCTCATCCGTGATCTGCTGCCCCGAATGCCCTAAGTATTTCAGTGTATTTTCTTTAATCATGATTCAGCTCTTTTAACACGGTCGGAATATTTCCAAAGATCCTCTGCGCGATCTCCGGCTTATTCATCGTATAGATATGAATTCCGTCCACCCCGTTTGTGATCAGGTCTATGATCTGGTGGGCAGCATAGTTAATCCCGATCTCTTTCATAGCCTCAGGATAATTATAATATGTCTCGATCATCGTGGAAAGCTGGAACGGAATGGAGCAGCCGCACAATTTGGCCGTGCGCAGAAGAGATTTTGCATTTGTCACCGGCATGATCCCTGCAAGAATCGGAACATCAATGCCTATTTTTCTCGCTTCTTTTACCAGCCGGTAGTAATAGCTGTTGTCAAAGAAAATCTGGGTGATCAGGTATTCTGCCCCCGCATCCACCTTCTTTTTCAGTGCTTCTAAATCATCCCGGAAACAGTCTGCCTCCTGATGGACTTCGGGATAACATGCCCCGGAAAGGCAGAAGGAATCCCCGAAATTTTCTCTGATAAATCCGTTCAGTTCGCTGGCATAGTGAAACTCCAGATCCATTCCCCGGTATTTTTCTTCTTCTCCCGCAGGATAGTCTCCCCTCAGTGACAGAATATTATCGACATTGTGCTCCTTTAATGCCCTGCATTCTGTGAGAATATCTTCTTTTGTGGATGTAATGCAGCTTAGATGGGCTACGGACTCGATCTGATACTTATTTTTAATGGCCGATGCGATCTCCACGGTCTTTCCCTTGGAAGATCCGCCGGCTCCGTATGTAACACTGATAAAATCCGGGTCCAGTTTTGCCAGTTCCTCAATGGTATAGTAAATGGAAGAAATATCCCCTTCTTTGTTCTTGGGCGGGAATACTTCAAATGAAATGGTGGCCTTTTCCTTTAGTAATTCTGATATCTTCATCTGCTTCTCCTTTATTCCTGTAATACATTAAAGCAATTTTATCATGTTCGATTTTCTCTGTCTACACAGAAAAAGCGATGTCTGACAGGCTTCTTTCAGCCTGAGCAGACATCGTTTTATCCGAATCTTTCTATTTTTTAACTGCCTTAAAAGCTTCACTTAGATCTTCAAGAATATCATCTATGTTCTCTGTTCCGATGGAAAGTCTGATAGTATTTGCTCTCAGCCCCTGTTCTTTCAATTCTTCCTCATTCAGCTGTGAATGAGTCGTAGATGCCGGATGAATCACGAGAGATTTCACATCGGCTACATTTGCCAGCAGCGAAAAGATCTCCAGATTGTCAATGAACTCTTTTGCCGTCCTGTCATCTCCCTTGATCTCAAACGTAAAGATCGAACCGCCGCCGTTTGGAAAATATTTTTCATACAATTTCTTTTGTTCTTCATCTGCGGTCACAGAAGGGTGATGCACCGCCTCCACCTGGGGATGCTGGCTCAAAAATTCTACCGTTTTCAGTGCATTTTCCACATGCCTTTCCACTCTTAAAGATAATGTCTCCAATCCCTGGAGAAATAGGAATGCGTGAAATGGAGAAAGGGCTGCTCCCATATCTCTAAGCAGAATTGCGCGGATCTTTGTGACGAATGCTGCTCTGCCCGCTGCTTTCGTAAAGCTGATGCCGTGATAGCTTGCATTTGGCTCGGTCAGGGAAGGAAATTTCCCTGATGCCTCCCAGTCAAAATTTCCGCTGTCTACAATAACCCCTCCAATGGCAGTCCCATGACCTCCGATAAATTTTGTTGCAGAGTGTACGACGATATCCGCTCCATACTCAATGGGACGGATTAAATAAGGAGTCCCGAATGTATTGTCGATTACAAGAGGTATCCGGTGTCTGTGTGCAATCTCTGCCATCTTCTCTATATCCGCCACATCCGAATGAGGATTGCCCAATGTTTCAATAAACACTGCTTTTGTGTTTTCTTTGACAGCTGCTTCCACGGCTCCATCCTCAAAAATGTCCACAAACGTTGTTTCCACTCCGAATTCCGGCAGCGTGTGGGCCAGAAGATTATAGCTTCCGCCATAAATATTTTTTGCTGCTACAATATGATCTCCGTTTTGTGCAAGGTTTTGGATCGTATATGTAATGGCTGCTGCGCCGGACGCTGTGGCAAGTGCCGCCGCTCCTCCTTCCAGAGCTGCTATGCGCTGTTCAAATACATCCTGAGTCGGGTTGGTCAGTCTGCCGTAAATGTTTCCGGCATCGCTTAAATCAAATCTGGCCGCTGCGTGCTCACTGTCGTGAAAGACATAAGAAGATGTCTGGTAAATGGGAACTGCCCTGGCGTCAGTAGCCGGATCAGCCTGCTCCTGTCCCACATGCAGCTGCAGTGTTTCAAATTTCAAATTTCTCTCTTCTCTGGATTTCTTCTGATACATGGCTTTCTCTCCATTTCCTATATGACTGGTATGAATTGTTTTGTTGTATTATAAAAAGCATTTCATATAAAGTCAATAGGAAATTGGAATTTTATTGATTTTCATTCGTGCTCAGGATTTATCAGTTTTCTAAGCTGCTGTAACTCCTTCCTATTTTGTCAAAGTCCAGAACCGCTGCGTCGTCATTTTGAAAAACAGCTCCGGTTCCTTTTGCATTCATTGCCCGGGCAAATCCAAGCTTATTTAACATGGAAAATACTCTCCTCACTGTTGAGACACTGACACTGTACTGTTGGCAGGCTATGCGTATATGTACACAGATTTATGATTGATGAATTTGTGAGACAGTGGTATTATTCTAAGGGAGTATTATTGGGGTGATAATAATGACTTATTTAGTTTGTTTTCTTTTTCTTTCTGTAATTCTTTTTTACAGGCTAAGACAAAAGCAGGTTGAAAGGATCGCATTCACAGATGCATTGACAGGAGGAATGAATGATACGGCATTTCGGGCAGCATATGAAAAACTGGCGGCTCGGATGGAACCTTCCACTTATGCGGTCGTTTTTCTAAATATAAAAGGCTTTAAATTTATAAATGAATATTTTGGATCTGCTGCAGGAAATGATACATTAAAGTATATCTACAGTAAGCTCATCCGGCACATCTGCACCGGAGAAATAGCTGCCCGGGACAATTCAGACTGTTTTTTTCTTTGTCTGAAAGAACACAGCAAAGAAGCAATCAGATACCGGCTCCAGAAAATGACTGCAGATATCAATTCTTTTAATGCATCTTCAGATATTGAATATCAGTTTACTATTCTGCAGGGCATTTATCTTGTTGATGACCCGAAACTGGATGTCACGATCGTACTTGACCGGGCCAGGACAGCCTGCAGACAGCGGCACGGAACAGATCCGTGTTCTTTCTTTCATCCGGAGATGGCAAAACAGATGCAGTTAGAGTATGAACTGAACACTATGTTTGAAGACTCCATAAAAAAACGAGATTTTCAGATCTATCTCCAGCCCAAGGTCAGATTGGCTGATCTGACACTCAGCGGAGCCGAGGCATTGGTCAGATGGATTCATCCGGATAAAGGCATGATCTGTCCTTCAGACTTTATACCGCTGTTTGAAGAGAACGGTAAAATTTGCAGACTGGATCTGTATGTATACGAGACAGTCTGCGCTTATCTTCATAAGCGGATAGAACAGCAGAAGGATCTGTTTCCGATATCCGTTAATTTATCCAGAGCGCATTTCAAGGACCTGAATTTTCTCAGAAAGTTTTCTGAATTAAAGGCCAAGTATGGGATTCCCGACGGTATGATTGAATTTGAATTAACCGAATACAGTTTTTTAGACAAGCAGCAGCGGGAGATGGTGAAGAACTGCATTAAACAAATGCACAGGCTGGGATTTCATTGTGCCTTGGATGATTTCGGTGTTGGGTATTCTGCACTTGCACTGCTGAAGGATTTTGATGTGGATACAATAAAGCTGGACCGTCAGTTCTTTGTCGATATGACAAACCCAAAGGCCCAGACAATCATCTCCGGATTTATTGAAATTTCAGAGAAGTTAGGTATCCATCTGGTAGCGGAGGGAATAGAAACAAAGGAACAGATGGAACTTTTAAAACAGTTCCATTGTGAGATGGTTCAGGGGTATTATTTTTCCAAGCCCCTGACAATCGATGAATTTGAAAAATGGAAGGATACAATGCAGAAGCAGAAAGTATTCAAATAATGAAGCAGTGCCGGAACCTTTTTCGTTTCCGCACTGCTTTCTGTGTTACACGCATTTAATTAATAAAAATCTCCCAAATAATCATAATGATAAAAATATAATCTTATATCTCTCAGTATACCAAATCCAAAAAATACTGCCAGTCCCACATACAGCATCCACATACGGAAACGAAAGATTTCCCCAGTTCCCTTTCCTGTTTTCCTGACCAATGCTCCAATGCCAAGCCACCCCGCAATCAATACAAGATAGGCAAACGTTGGATTGCATTTCAGCGATGTCAAAAAATCAAGCCTTAAAAAAGCCAGCGCCGCCCTGGTCCCTCCGCAGGCGGGGCAGTAAAGATTGGTGACCAGCTTAAATACACATGGAAATGCCGGAATAAATTTTAGAATCTTCTGCATCATTTAGATTTCTTCGTCCCAGTTGTCACTTGTGTCTACATCGTCCGTATCATCCCAAAAATCATCGTTATCAGGCTTGGTGTCATGAGTATCATAATTATTAATGTAGCTCTCAAAATCGCCGCCTGCAAGATTTACAGCCACGAAAACAGTGATCATGATGGAGAGGACCAGTCCGCAGATGCCGCAGATCAGACCTGCCACAGCCTTGCCGTCTTTCTTTCCCATGTATTTCGGGGAAATACAGAATAATACGATCGCAACGATGCCAAGGACAAATGATACCGGAAAACAGCAGCAGGCCAGTGCGATCGCCAGGACACCCAGCACAAGAGAGACCGTTGCATAATTGTTCTGAGGGGGCTCTTCCTGACTCTGATATGCCGGTCCGCCGGTCTGGCCTCCCTGATATCCGTAATTCGCCTGTTGATTCTGCTGATAATAATATCCGCTCTCACCTACTACAATCGTATCAGATGAAGCTGTCTGAGACTGCACCTCCTCTGCTTCCGGTTCGCTTTGAACTTCAGTCTCTCTCTGGATATCATTCTCTTCCTGACTTTCAAACTCCTGCACCGGTTCCTTGATCTCTTCTCCCGTATAAGGGTCATATCTCTTCTCTTCCATATATTTTTATGCTCTCCTTTCCTTTAGGTATCTTATCATGCCGGGTCCCAGACTCTCATTTGGCCTGGAAATAAAACCATGGGCCTCATAAAAGGCTTCCCTTCCCTTTGCACACATCAGGTCCAGCATCATCTCTGTGTCATCCTCCCGGATACTCTCCACGAAAGCAATCAGATTTTCAATTATTTTGCTTCCTACACCCGCCTTTTGGTAGTCCGGATGTATCATGAGATCCTGGATATAACAGATGACCGCTCCGTCCCCCACGATCCGCCCCATGCCGACG
Source organism: Anaerostipes caccae L1-92 (assembly GCF_014467075.1). Classification (NCBI taxonomy): domain Bacteria; kingdom Bacillati; phylum Bacillota; class Clostridia; order Lachnospirales; family Lachnospiraceae; genus Anaerostipes; species Anaerostipes caccae. Next base: position 590,158 of record NZ_AP023027.1, on the reverse strand, counting down.
ATCCTGTCATCCGCATAGGCCGCCACCACATAAAGACTGTTTTTCAGCGCCTTCACGGCCTGAGTCCTGGTGAGCTTTTTAAAGCCTACGGCTTCCCGGAGCCAAAGGTAGGTATCCACTCCGATGTGATTTGCAACTAGTGTAATCATCTTCATTCCTTCTATCTGTTGTAATTCATTTTGATATTATAACACGAAGCCCGGTTTTGTGATATAATTTAATAAAAAAAGTGAGGAGCCTTTATGGATTTTCAAATACTCGACTTTATCCAAACACATGTAAGAACCCCGTTCCTGGATGATTTCTTCTCCAGGATCACACATTTAGGCGACGCGGGCACGATATGGATTCTGATCGCCGTTATCCTTCTGTTCACAAAAAAATACAGAAAAGCAGGTGTCGGCATGCTCATTGCCATGCTGGTTACTTACATACTGGGGGATCATATCATCAAACCTTTGGTGGGCCGGGCAAGACCTTTTACCTATCGGGATATCAAACTTCTGATTCCTCCTCCGGGCCGGTATTCTTTTCCGTCCGGTCATACAGCTTCTTCTTTCTGTGCCGCCGTATCCTTGTTTTTATACGACAAAAAGCTGGGAATCCCAGCTTTTGTCCTGGCAGCACTGATCGCGTTCAGCAGGCTGTATCTGTATGTACATTATCCAACCGATGTCCTCGGCGGGATCCTACTGGGCACTGTCTGTGCAGTCACTGTGTTCCTGCTGCTTCGACGCAATGGACACGTCGATGGAACAGTCTGAAACGTGGTCTGAGTTAATGGACAGTCCGTAGTCGATGTGCAGCGCCATGCTGTCCTCTTTCTCCTCAAAGTCGATCTTGCTTGTGTTGATCCCAAGCAAGAGACTTCCGAAAGGAGTGTCATAATAAGTGAGGTTTTCTTTTCCCCGCTCAAATACCATATGGGAGCTGCTGGCTCCCTTTTTTGTTACTTCCACGACCTTGGGGCTGATCTTAAGACGGTTTTTTACGACCTGGGAATCGTCGGTCAGCTCATCATAAATGACATAGTGCTTTCCGTTTTTCAGATAGTAATCCCCTGTCGTCATCAGCTCAATAGGTTCTTCCGTACCGGCATCCAGCTGAAGACCGGAAATATTGATAATCACTTCTTTGTTCATTTGTCTCCTCTAATACCTTTCAATATCTATGGGCTGTACTTTTTCCACATGACAGGGCAGAACCCGGTCCGCAAAACTCAGAAACTGATCTTCCATATCGCTGACATAATAATGATACTCAGCTGTATGGCCGCTCTCCGCCTCCATCTCCCTTTCTTTCAGAAGTTCCCTCAGAGATTTCGCCGTCTCGTAGGCGGGATTGATCAAGGTTACATTGTCACCCACAAAATTTTTGATGGGATTTTGCAGCAAAGGATAGTGGGTACATCCAAGGATCAGGGAATCGATCTGATACTGGTCAAACTCCCGCAAATATCTGGATACCATGTCTTCTGTGATCCTGTCGTCGATCAGTCCCTCTTCCACGAGGGGCACAAACAGAGGGCAGGCTTTTGTCACCACGGTTACATCCGGGTTCAGTTCCCTTAAATACTTTCCATACTGGCCGCTCTTTACAGTGGCATTGGTTCCAATGATGCCGATATGGTGATTCTTCGTGGCCCTGGCGGCCGCAATAGCCCCTGGACGCACCATGCCGATCATGGGAACGATATATTCCTGCTGGAGCTTGTGCATAGCAAGGGCGCTGGCCGTATTGCAGGCTATCACAATGGCCTTTACATTTTTGCTCAACAGGAAATTTACGATCTGCCTGGAGTACCGGATGACCGTATCTTTCGACTTCGTACCATAGGGTACCCTGGCCGTATCTCCAAAATAAATCAGACTCTCATCGGGAAGCTGTCTCATGATCTCCCTGGCTACGGTAAGCCCCCCGACCCCTGAGTCAAATACTCCGATGGGTGCATTGTCATGTACACTGCTCATTTTTATTCAAACCTTTCTTCCGCAAGACGGATCAGCTCGTCTGCAAGGGCCGGCGTTTTGATTCCCTGGGCCGCCCAGAGCATCGGATACATGCTGATGGACGTAAATCCTGGAAGTGTATTGATCTCATTGAACACGACCTCCCCATTCTCTGCAATAAAGAAGTCTACGCGGGAAAGACCGTATCCGTCAACAGCCTTAAAAATCTCAGCTGCGGATTTCCGGATCTCCTCTCTCGTCTCCTCCGGCATCGGAGGATCGATCAGGGTCTTTGATTCCTGGTTATTATATTTGGCATCATAATCATAGAAATCGGCAGCGGCCAGAATTTCTCCCACACCGGAAGCCTTGATCTCTTTTCCTCCGAGGACGGCGCATTCCACTTCCCGTCCAACGATGGTCTCCTCCACTAAAATATTGCGGTCATGTTCGGCAGCCTTTGACAGTGCTTTTGAAAGTGCTTCCCTGTCCTCCGCCTTGGAAACTCCCACGGAAGACCCTGCCCGGGAAGGCTTCACAAACATCGGATAAGAAAGCTTTGCCTCTGCCCGGTCAAGAGCGTCCTCCATCTGAGTTAAGTCACTCCTGCGGATATGGACAAACTGTGCCTGCCGGATTCCAAGGTCTTCCACAATGATCTTTGTATAAACCTTATCCATCGATACCGCGGAAGCCAGTACCCCGCATCCCACATACGGGATCTGAGCCATTTCAAACAGTCCCTGAATGGTCCCGTCTTCTCCGTTTAAACCGTGAAGCACCGGGAAGATTACATCCACAGGCTGCAGCCGGTATGTACCCTCTGCGAGGAGTACCAATGCCTTATCTTCTGTATCCGGAGAAATAATCGCATTCACCCTGGATTCTCTCCAGCTTCCGTCTTCAATCTCTTTTAATTTATCCACAAGCAGCCAGCGGCCGTCTTTTGTTATCCCCACTAAAATCACATTATATTTTTCTTCATCCAGGCTTCGTATGACTGTGGCAGCCGAAACACAGGACACTTCATGTTCGGAGGATCTTCCCCCGAAGATCACAGCGATATTTTTCTTCATCTCTGACTTACATCTCCTTCCGAGTGCGCAATGCTATCATATTCACGCTTCGCGTACATTATATCATAAACTTTTCAAAAATAAATCCATAAAACTTTCTGCGGTACTTTTCATATTCCTCTCTGCTCCGGAACGTCCATCCATAGACCGGGATTCCCGAAATCTTCCGGCACAGCTTTAGGGACGGCTCCTCCCAGTAAATATATTTGTATGCAATAAAATCCGGTTTTGTGGCAAAGTTCGTCAAAAGATTCTGTTCCGCCCAGTAGGCAAGCTGGTTCCCCTTATGGTGATCCTTTCTGAAATTCATGGACAGCTGCCCGCGTATGACTTCCGGACGGTTTAGCCTGAACCAGAACAGTGCAAACGGATGAAAAGATTCCATACAGTAGAGTCCCCGGTATTGATCCAGCACTTCCGCCGCCAGCCGGCAGAGTTTCCGGTCACAGTGCTCCATTTTCAGTTCCACCAGAAGCGGCACCTTTCCGTCTACCAAAGCCAGCACATCCGCAAACCGGGGAATCCGTTCTTTTGTCTCCATCAGAGAATATCTCTTAAGCTCCCGGTAGGTCAGATCACGAATCGTTTTGTTGACACCGCAGGTTCTCTTCAGATCGTAATCATGATGGACGACCATCACATCATCTTTTGTAAGCTGTACATCCAGTTCAATCCCATATCCGTAGGTAACCGCATTCCTGAAAGCCTCCATAGAGTTTTCCGGTATCCCGTGAAAGCCGTGGAGCCCCCGGTGAGCAAAACATTTCGTTTCCAGCACCGGATGTTTTCTTGGCTTCCCGGGATAGATCATATACAGGTAAAGAAAGATACAAAACGGAATCACAAGTATGATCATAACTCTCCTCTTTTCTTCCTGACAGCCTGCTCCAATACTTCCCTTTTATTTTTGGCCGGATCTTCTAAAACAAGTTCTAAAAGTCCTGCCAGCATTTCTCCTATTTCTCTGCCGGGTTTCATCCCCAGACTGATCAGGTCCTTTCCGTCAAGAGCCAGATCTTTCACCTGAAGACAGTCCTCTTCCTCTTTGATTTCCTCAAACAGCAGTCTCGTACGGTCAAGGATCTGCTGCTTTTCCTCCTGCATAAAAGTGCTCTGGGCTGAAATATCTGCCTGCTGGACTTTTAAAAGTTTCTCAAACAGCGGCACCGAAATTCTGCTGGCCCAGCGTCTCACAGTCTTTTTGCTGACCTCATCCAAAGAACCGAACCGTACGTCATGCCAATATACAAGTCTGGTCACCTGCTTTATGGTTTGGTTGTCAAATTTCAGTCTTTTCAAAATCTTCCTGGACACCTCTTCTCCGATAGTGTTATGTCCCTGAAAACTGTCTTTTATTTTCCCTTCGACTCTGGCTTCAGGCTTTCCCACATCGTGGAGCAGCATCGTCCACCGCAGTATATGGTCCGGCTCAGTATTTTTTAAAGCCTCCACCGTATGAACTCCTACGTTATAGCAGTGATGAGGGTTATTCTGAGGTGTCTCCATCATCCGGTCGAATTCCGGGAGCACCACTTTTGTAACGCCCAGATCATATGCGTCAAGGATCGTTTCCGGGTGATCGGACAGGAGAAGTTTTGTGAGCTCCGTCTGAATCCTCTCTGCGCTGATATCCTTTAAGAACTTTGCCTGTTTTTGTATGGCCTGCTTTGTCTCTTCTTCTATCACGAAGCCAAGCTGTGCCTGAAAGCGCAGCGCTCTCAAAATTCTGAGCGCATCCTCGTCAAAACGCCTGCGGGCATCCCCCACGCAGCGGATCGTCTTCTTTTTAAGGTCCTCCACTCCTCCGTAATAATCGGTCAGTCCATCCCTGTCGTTGTATGCCATGGCATTGATGGTGAAATCTCTTCTCAGCAGATCTTCTTTCAGGGATTTGGTAAAACAGACCTCCTCCGGCCTTCTGTGGTCTCTGTATTCTCCATCCACCCGGTAGGTCGTCACTTCAAATGGTTCTTTTCCCATCATCACTGTCACCGTACCGTGAGCGATTCCCGTATCAATTGTATATGAAAAAATCTCCTTTACTTGGTAAGGAGATGCGGATGTGGTAATGTCCCAGTCCGTAGGGCATTTCCCCAAAATGCAGTCCCGGACCGGGCCGCCTACGACATATGCTTCGTAGCCGGCCTGTTCCAGCTGATTTATGATCTGTTTTGCTTTTTCAGGTATCTCAATCTTAAACATAAACTTCCTTTAATATGCTTTTCCGAAAAGAACCATCTTTTTGGCCGGCTTTCCGCAGTGAACGCACACATCCCCGAGATGTTCCTGTTCAAAAGGCATGCATCTGGTGGTAGCCCCTGTCTCGTCCTTGATGGCTTCTTCACACTCGGTTTCCCCGCACCACATAGCTTTTACGAAGCCCTGCTGCTTTTCGATGATCTCCGTAAACTCATCCCAGTTTCCTGCCTCGTGAGTATTCTCCTCTAAATGCTTTTTCGCCCGTTCCAGCATGTCTTTCTGCATCTGGTCAAGCACTTCGGAAAGCTTTGATTCGATCTCGTCAAGAGAAACAAAAATCTTTTCTCTCGTATCGCGGCGCACAATCACTGCCTGGTTCTTTTCGATATCTTTCGGTCCGATCTCGATCCTGGTTGGGATTCCCTGAACTTCCTGTTCACTGAACTTCCATCCCGGACTCTTGTCGGAATCGTCTACTTTTACTTTATAATTTTTAGAAAGGCACTCTCTGATCTCTTCTGCTTTTTCGAGAACTCCTTCTTTTTTCTGCATGATCGGCACGATCATCGTCTGTACCGGTGCGATTTTCGGAGGCAGCACGAGCCCTGAATCGTCGCCGTGGACCATAATGATCGCCCCGATAATACGTGTGGACATGCCCCATGATGTCTGATGGACATACTGCAGTTTGTTGTTCTTATCGGTATACTGGATATCAAACGCTTTAGCAAATCCATCTCCGAAGTTATGGCTTGTCCCTGACTGAAGAGCCTTTCCGTCATGCATCAGCGCTTCGATCGTATAAGTGGCATTGGCCCCTGCAAACTTTTCTTTCTCCGTCTTCTGTCCTTTGACAACCGGAATTGCCAGGTACTGCTCGCAGAAGTCCGCATACATATTTAACATCTGAACCGTGCGCTCCTCAGCCTCGTCGGCTGTCGCATGGGCCGTATGGCCTTCCTGCCAGTAAAACTCAGAGGTGCGCAGGAACGGTCTCGTGCTCTTTTCCCAGCGGACTACGGACACCCACTGATTATATAACTTCGGAAGATCCCTGTAAGACTGGATGATATTAGAGTAAAAATCACAGAACAGAGTTTCAGAAGTCGGCCTTACACAGAGACGCTCCTCGAGCTTCTTATTCCCTCCGTGAGTCACCCACGCAACTTCCGGCGCAAAGCCTTCCACGTGGTCTTTCTCTCTCTCCAAAAGGCTTTCCGGAATAAACATCGGCATTGCCACATTTTCCACACCTGTCTCTTTAAATTTAGCATCCATTACTTTCTGAATATTTTCCCAAATGGCATATCCGTTGGGGCGAAGGATCATGCATCCTTTTACACTGGAATATTCAATTAATTCTGCCTTTTTAACAACGTCGGTATACCACTGTGCAAAGTCTTCATCCATTGCAGTGATGGCTTCTACCAGCTTCTTTTCTTTTGCCATGTGATTGATCTCCTTCTTATCTCTTAATTTATTTAAAATATCTTTTTATTTCTCATGTACTGCCTTGTCTGATGTCATCTTCCGTCTTACTGCGTATTCTTATCTTTTCCTGCTGCTTTAATTCCATATAAAATGTGGCCAGAGAAACCTGAACCCATGGAGCGACCACCAGAATGCCCACTCCCAGGAACAGCAGACCGATGAACAGCCGCGGGAGAAAAAACAGCCAAAACGCGATTAATCTCAAGTAATTACCATGCATCATGCTGATTCCCCGCCGCACTGCCGGGCCGCATTTCTGCTCTTCCCCGTCCAGAAGTAAATATAATGCGGGAAAATAACGCAGCTCTACGACGATGACAGCCAGTATGAGTTCAATTAATGACCAATATGAAGGCTTCAGATATTGTGTTATGTTTAAAATATCGGCAGTACAAGAAAACAAAAGTAAATACACATTCATCATTAAAACTTTTCTCAGAAGCAGCCATAAAATTCCTTTTGACTTACTCTGAAATACATAAAAGATATATTCTACGTTCGCTTCCACACCCATAGCTGTCATCATACAAGCAAAAATATTTCCTGTCCAAAAAATAAACATCAGCAGCTGTTTTGAAATTTGTATCAGCAATGCAGGCGCCAGAAAAGGGAACAACATCACTAAGCCTATTTTCCATGTTTGAAGACCCATGACGATCATTATAATAATGACTTCAATTATAACCAAAGTGCAGAGGCTGTCTTTGGCCCTTGTCTTCGCTAATTCCCAAATATCCCTGAATTTCATTCTCTTTTATGCCGCCGTCCCTGTCTTTGCCTTTTCTTGTTCCTTCAAGTCTTTATAAAATACAGCCATAGAAATCTGCAGCCATGCAGCGACCACAAACAAGCCAATTCCAAGGGTCAGGACACCGAGCAGCATCCACGGAATAAAAGAAAGATATAAGAAAATCAGCCTCTTATAATTCCCTTTCATCAAATCAGTGCCCCGCCATACTGCTTTCTTTGCTTCTTTTTCTTCCCCATCTATCAGCAAATATATTGCAGGAAAATAACGAAGTTCCACTATGACCACAGCTAATACGCTGGAGGTAAGAATGAAAGGACTGCTGTCAACGTAAAGTATTGCGCCTAATAATCCACCAAAGAAACTAAATATTGCCGCGTACACCTGAATCATAATACATTTTCTTAAAATCACCCATAAAATCGATTTCTTCTTTTTTAAAAACACATAAAATACATCTTCTACTCTTGGTTTCAGGCCAACAGAACACATGAAATATGCAAAAGTAATTCCTGCAAAAAATGCATAGACTAAAAACATCTCTGCAATCTGTATCACAAAGTTCAATATCATAGAACCAATCAGTCTCTGGAACATGTTTCCCCATACTGTGATCCCAATGGTGATAAGTACAATAATGATCTGAATCAGCACTAGCACCTTTAAATTTTCTTTTAGTTTTTCTTTAGCAAATTCTCTTATATCCTTTGCCCTCATTCTCTCTCTCATATTCTCTCTCCTTATTTGCTACCACTCGTAGCGGTGCAGCTGCCCTTCTCTCTGGAAATGGTCAAATCCCTGCTGTCTCAGCACCTCATAGGCCACAATCGCCACAGAGTTGGACAAGTTCAGGGAACGGATCTCAGGAAGCATCGGAATCCTGACTGCCGTTTCCTTGTAGTCAAGCAGAATTTCCTCCGGAATCCCGGCACTCTCCTTGCCAAACATCAGATAGACGTCTTCATCCGCGCCCCCATAAGTGACATCTGCATAGGTCTGCCTGGATTTCGTAGTTGCCATGTAAATCTTAGGATGATGATTTTTCTCAAGAAAATCCTCAAAATTCACATAAGTCCTCACATCCAGGTGTTCCCAGTAGTCCAGTCCTGCTCTTTTGATCATCTTCTCATTCAGTTTAAATCCCAGCGGTTCGATCAGATGCAGGACCGCACCGCAGGCAACGCATGTCCTTCCGATATTTCCGGTATTGGCCGGCATCTCCGGCTCATGCAGAACAATATGCAGCATGATTATCTCCTTAGTTTCTCAATAAATGTGCCAAGCCTGCTGAGGGCTTCTTTCAGTTCGTCGATGGAATACGCATAGGACACTCTCAAATATCCCTCTCCGCAGGCGCCGAAAGCTGTTCCCGGGACGATCGCAACCTTCTGTTCTTTCAAAAGTTCTTCCGCAAACTTCTCTGAGCTCATGCCAAATTCCTTAATACACGGAAATGCATAAAAAGCTCCCTCCGGCTCAAAACACTCAAGCCCCAATTCCCGGAACCGGTGAAGCAGATACCGCCTCCTCTGGTTATAGGAATTTTTCATCTCCTCCACTTCGTCATCGCAGGCGCGGAGTGCCTCCACCGCCGCGTACTGGCTCGTGGTCGGCGCAGCCATGATGCCGTACTGGTGAATCTTCACCATCTGCTCCATAATAATTTTCGGAGCAGCGGCATAGCCAAGCCTCCAGCCTGTCATGGCAAATGCCTTGGAAAAACCGTTGATAACGATAGTCCTTTCCTTCATGTCCGGAAGCGCACCGATGCTGACATGTTTGTGTCCGTATGTAAGCTCGGAATAGATCTCATCAGAGATTACAAGCAGATCATGCTCTTTCGCAAAATCAGCGATAGGCTCCAAATCTTTTTTCGTCATAATAGCGCCTGTCGGATTGTTCGGAAACGACATGATAATGGCTTTCGTCTTATCTGTCACCGCCTCCTCAAGCTGTTTTCTCGTCAGCTTGAACTTGTCTTCCTCTTTCAGCTCCACAGTGACCGGGACTCCGTCGGCCATAATAACACACGGCACATAGCAGACAAATGACGGCTGAGGCACAATGACCTCATCTCCCGGATTTATAATAGCCCTGAGAGCCACATCGATCCCCTCACTGCCGCCCACTGAAACAAGCACTTCGTCATTGTGGTAGCGCATGTGGTATTTTCTTTTTAAATATCTGCAAATCTCATCCCTGAGCTCAACGAGTCCGGCATTGGATGTATAAAACGTTTTTCCCTGCTCAAGAGAGTAGATACCTTCCTCTCTGATTCTCCACGGTGTGTCGAAATCCGGTTCCCCCACGCCGAGGGAAATTGCTTCCGGCATTTCACTCACAATATCGAAAAACTTCCGTATACCGGACGGTTCCAGCATCACGGCTTTTTTAGACAGCATATCTTTCATTATGGAGTCACCGCCTGTCTTTTATCTGTTTTTTTTGCCTCCAGCACTGTTCCGTGATCTTTGTATTTCTTAAGCACAAAGTGAGTTGCTGTACTCAGCACTGCTTCCAGAGGAGCGAGCTTTGATGAAGTAAACATGGAAATCTCCTTCATTGTCTTTCCTTCCAGCATGACCATGAAATCATAAGCCCCGGACATGAGGTACAATGCTTTTACTTCCGGGAAATTGTAGATGCGTTCTGCGATCTTATCAAAGCCTTCTCCCCTCTGGGGTGTCACTTTCACCTCGATCATGGCAGTCAGCTGTTCCCTGCTTGTGTGGTCCCAGTTGATCAGTGTATGGTACCCGCAGATAATGTGTTCTTTCTCCATCTCGGCAATTTCATTGGCGATGTCTACTTCCGTAGAATCAAGAAGAACCGCCAGCTCTTTTAAGTCCAGACGGCTGTTCTTTTCTAATAATTTTAATATTGATTCTCTCAGCTCTTGGTTCATGATCTCTCTCCAATCTTATACAATTCGTCTTGTTTCGGAGCTTCCAGGCTTGCCGCCTTTCCCTGTCTGTAAATGATCTTATCGTTGGAACCTGTGGTACGGCCGATCACCGAGGCCTTGATCCCTTCCTGTTCCAGTTCCCTCACAAGGGCATTCCCGTGATCCGTAACGATCAGCATGGAGCCGCTGGAGATCAGCTGGTACGGATTCAGATCAAAAAACTCACACAGCTCAATCGTATGCTGCTTCACCGGAATATCCTCGACAGCAACTTCCAGTCCCACACCTGAGGCCTGAGCCACTTCCCAGAGAGCACCGTAGATCCCGCCCTCTGTAATATCGTGCATGGAGGATGCATACTTTCGCGCAATCTTCCCCTCAGGGACAACCGAAACCTGTTCAAGACAGGCCTTCGCCTCGTCAAGAAACTCTTCCGGAAAACGTTCTTTTAACAGTTGTTCCTGTTCCCTGGCGATAATACCGGTTCCTTCCAGGCCGATGTATTTGGTCACCACGATATCCTGTCCCGGCTTGGCGCCTCTGGTAGAAACAAGTTCTTCCTCTTTGACTTTACCGATCCCGGTAACAGAAATAAGGGGCTTTCTGACCACATCAGTCACCTCTGTGTGACCACCGATCACCGCAATGCCAAGCTTTACGCACTCTTCCTGCACCTCTGCCGACAGCTGCCTGAGTTCTTTTTCCTTCGTCTCCGGAGGAAGCAGGACTGTGAGCATAAGACCCAACGGTTCGGCTCCCGAGGAGATCAGGTCATTGGCGGTGATATGCACTGCCAGCCTGCCAGCTTCTTTGGCCGCCCCGGTGATCGGATCAGTGGAAAGCACAAATACTTCCCCCTCATCAAGCTTCAGAGCCGCACAGTCTTCTCCGATACCGGGACCGATCAGGACTTCGTCCCGCCTGGTGCCCAGCTGTTCTAATATAACTTTTTTTAAAGTGGCTTCCGGAATTTTTCCTATCTTCATGATATTCCCCTGATCAATTCTCTTTGGATGTTTGAGCTGCCTGAGTACTCTTCTTCTCTGTGGATTTCTTCGCAGGAGTCTTTTTCTTCTCTGTGGATTTCTCCGTTGATTTTTCAGTCGGCTTGCTGTCTTTCTTTTTCTTATCTGTGTCTTTTTTCTTCTTGTCTTTGTCCTTATCTTTCTTCTTGGTTCCTACTCGCACCGTGTTCGGAGTCGCCATATAGCTGGACGTATTGAACAGAATCTTCTGTGTCTTCTTACCCTTTTCCTTAACGATCTTCCAAAGCTTCGCAGTGTAGCCGGTATGCCCGACCTGTTCTACAACCCGTTTCCCTTCTTCCAGTGTCGGGTCCTTGATCGCTTTCTCTCCGGAACTGTTTCTCACTGAAGTCGTCTCAGAGACAAACTCCACGTGCCGGTTCGGATTGGTTTTCTGTCCGTAGACGCTGAACGTGATATTAGAACCGTCGGCAATTCCTTCTATATATATAGGGAAGTCATACTGGTTCTCAAACTTCAGATCCTTATAAGTTCCGGCGATGGCTGCATCGGCAGATCTTGGCACATAGGATACGGTCATAGAATGAGGGTGGCGTTCTTTGATCTTTAACTCCGCCCGGATCACCGCATTGTAAAGTGTCGTAGAGACCTGGCAGATTCCTCCTCCGTAAGTCTGCACTGTCTGGCCGTTCTCATAAGAGCCTGCCAGGTAATAGCCATTCTCGCTCGTAAACGGAGAAACCGCTTTGTACACGGAAAAAGTTTCTCCCGGATATACAACTGTTCCGTTGATCATCTTTGCGCCGTTGGCAACATTTCCTTTTCTCCCCGGTGCGGAAGATCCGTAATAGGTTGTCTTTGTCCCCAGCTTATCTTTGACTTTTGCCATGTCTTCGCTGGTATACTCCGCCTTTTTCCTTGTAACTTTCAGAGGTACTTTGAAACTTTCCGCCTCAACCTGCTTTTTGTACGCCTTAAACGTACTCTTTTTGTCCAGCGCATACCCTGTCTTTTCTTTTATGATGATAAACTTTCCGTTCTTTCTCTTTAAAGATGCATTTTTGGGCTCTGAGACAATCTTTTTCGCCGCAGAGTCCAGTTCCCTGTCAAATATCTTCTGGTCATAGCTGCGCTCAATCTTTACGATTATCTTGTCTTTCTTGACCTGGGAATAGCGGTTTATAATGCTTCCCGAACGTCCCACGTCATAGGCATCCTTTACTGTTTTCTCCACATCCCACGCAACACCTGTCTTTGAAAGTTTCGTCACCGCTTTCTTGCCGTCCACATAGAATGTAATATCCTTTGCCTGTTCTTTCTCTATATAATCTTCAATTTCTTTTTTCGCTTCTTCTTTCGTCATTCCTCCAAGGGATTTCCCTTCAAATATAACCCCTTGGACTATTTTATGATCTTTGGTAGCCCCTTTTACCGTCTGACTGATATATACAAATATACCAATGCAGATGACGGCTAAAATCCCGGCAGCAATGCCGGCTTTCATTCTTTTTGACATACCTATCCTTCCTAAAATGTTCACGTCTGCAAAATTGTTGTCCTTAATTACACCATTAAATAACCGGCGACTGTCGTGCCGACCATTACGATCACCAAAAGGATCGCTATGATCCCGGCGATCATTCTTTTCTTTTTCATCGCATCACCCCATATTTTGAAATAATCTCGTCTATTGTCCTGGAAGCTTCACTCATTGTCAGTCCGTCTATGCTGTCGTTATCCTCTATTTTATGATATTTCCTCAGTTCGTTCAAGTACCGTTTTTGCTTTGCCGTGATCATCTGGAGTTTTTTGGGACGGTACTGAAGCGGTTCCGGAACAAAGACCTTCTGGTCCTCTCCGAATTCTCTCTTCATGGACTCAAATACAACCGCGGTTGCCAGTGCATCGTCATAGGCCCTGTGAGCCGCCTGATTGACATAGTGATAATGCTCACAGAGACTCGAAAGCTTTTTGCTCTCCAGCCCGCGAAGCAGCAGCCGGGCGGCCCTGAGGGTATCAACACCTTCTTTTTCAAAAGCATAACGAAATCTCTTTGCCGCAGTTTTCATGAACCGGTAGTCAAACATCAGATTATGTCCCAGCACCGGATAACCCTCGCTGAATGCGAGGAAACCCTCCACGCCTTCGCGCATGGGGATTCCGCCGTCCAGCATCTTCCTCGTGATCCCTGTCAGCCGGATGATAAAATCTGACACTTCCCGCTCCGGATAGATAATACAGTTGTATTTTCCGGCAATCTTGCCGTTTTTGACCTTCACCGCCCCGATCTCGATCACCTGGTCTTCCTCCACGGAAAGTCCTGTGGTTTCCAGGTCAAAGGCAACGTACTCTCTCATAGGCTATACCTCACATGAAGGGCAGACGCTCTGAAGGGTACATTCCCCGCATTTCGGCCGTCTGGCGATACAGACGTTCCTTCCGTGGGTAATGATCTGAATATTGTAGAGAATCCACTGCTCTTTCGGCAGCACCTTCATCAAATCGTGCTCTATTTTCACCGGATCGTCGTTCTTTGTCAAATATAATTTTTTGGAGATCCTTTTTACATGGGTATCCACCACGATGCTCGGCTCATGGAAGATATTTCCCCGAATTACATTGGCAGTCTTTCTTCCCACTCCGTCCAGAGCGGTCAGCTCCTCAATGCTCTCCGGCACTTCCCCTCCGTGCCGCTCAATGATCTGGCCCGCGGCTCCGATGATGTTTTTCGCTTTATTCTTATAAAATCCTGTGGAATAAATATCTCTCTCAAGTTCCCTGATATCTGCCCGGGCAAATGCCTCTAAACTCGTATATTTTTTAAACAGCTTTTCTGTCACAATATTGACTCTGGCATCCGTACACTGTGCGCTTAGCATCGTCGCAATCAGCAGCTGCCATGCATTTTCATGGTTTAAATAACATTTGTATTCTGTCGTATAAGTCTCGTTCAGAATATCACAGATCTTTCTCACTCGTTCCTTTGTTACTCTTTTGGATACTTTCGCCATAGGTTTCTGCTCCTTATGAGTTTCCTCCGATAGTTTCTTCTGACCGGTAGCGGTCATGCAGTGTGAGGATCGTTTTCCTCAGTTCACTGTTCAGCTGCTCTTTTGTGACTCTCCACTCCCAGTTGTCCCCCACCGTGGAAGGCGTATTGATCCTGGCCCGGCTTCCGAGCCCCAGATAATCCTGAAGCGGAATGATCACTGTATTTCCTCTGCTCTCAAGGGCCAGAGAAATCAGATCCAGGTTCACCTCTCCGGTGCGCACAATCGTGCTGTGGTCTAAATAGTGATGCAGGAAATTTTTATCTGCCTCCGGCATGTCACCATACCATCCGAGGACCGTATCATTATCATGGGTTCCCGTGTAAACCACACAATTTTCTTCATATTTGTGCGGCAGATACGCACTGTCATCCCATGCCCCAAAGGCAAATTCCAGTATTTTCATTCCCGGATAACCGATCTCCTTTTGCAGCTCTCTCACAGAATCTGTGAGAAAACCGAGATCCTCCGCGATGATCTTCACATCCCCGACTCTCTCTTTTAATGCCGTGAAAAATTCCAGCCCCGGCCCTTTTTCCCATCTGCCTCCTGCTGCTGTCTCGGCATCTGCCGGAATGACAAAGTATTCATCAAAGCCCCGGAAGTGATCCAGCCTCAGCACGTCATATAAGAGGAAGTTGTGGCTTAACCGCTTCATCCACCAGTCATATCCTGTACTCCTGTGATACTCCCAGTCATAGACAGGATTTGACCAGAGCTGGCCGTTCTCCGCAAAAGCATCCGGAGGGCATCCTCCCTGAACTCTCGGCTCTCCCTGTTCGTCAAGCTGAAACATTTCCGGATGTGCCAGAAAATCGGCGCCTTCCTTTGCCACATAGAATGGCAGGTCTCCAATGATACTGATGCCGTTTGCATTGGCATACTGTTTCAGCTTCAGCCACTGGCTCAAAAACTTGTACTGAACAAAGCAAAAATACTCTCTCCCTTTTCCCGGCTGTTTTAAATCCATATATCTGCAGAAGTCATCCAGCCACTCTTTGTGGACATGTTTGAAATCTTCGTAGTCTTTTCCTCCGCGGAAGCGGCTGTATGCGATCCAGAGCAGGATCTCCCTGGACATAAAGACTCTGTCATAGTCTACTTTGTCCTCGCCGTCCGCAAACTCCCAGCCGTCACATTCCTCAGGAGTCAGAAGGCCTTCTGCCTGGAGCTGCTCTAAGTCAATATATAAGACGCTTCCCGCAAAGCTTGAATAGGATAAATATGGAGAGTTCCCCTCCCCGATCGTACCCAAAGGCAGGATCTGCCAGTAAGACTGGCCTGTTGATTTCAGAAAGTCTACAAACTGGTAGGCTTCTTTAGAAAAGCACCCGATGCCGTATGAAGACGGCAGGCTGAAGATAGGCAGCAAAATACCACAAGATTTCATTCAATACTCCTTATAACTACTGATGAGGGTCTCATCATCTGATTAACAGTTTTCGTATCCCTCATTATAACATGATTTCCTGTGGTTGTTTGCTTAAAATAACGTACATCGTACTATTTTTGATGATTTTTTATAATACTGCGGATCGTTTTATACAAAAACGGCTTTAACTGCTCCAGTGTGACGGGCTGTCCGAACAGAATTGCATTGTAACAGCTTCCGGAAATCAATTCCACGATCAGGTAGATCATTGTCTCCGGCTCCTCAAATTCCCTTCCGGATTCCTTCATCAGATTCATATAAGCTTCATATATATTTTCATAGTCTCCGTCCATCGGTTCATTGATCGCATTTTTAAAGATGCCCCATCCCAGATGTTTGGAGATCAGTTTCAGGAGTGTGGGATTCCGGTACAGCTGATCAATAATATTGTCTGCCAAAAACACGATTTTGTCTTCAAACAGCCGGATATCAGCTCGTTCCAGATCCCTGTAAGCCTTTTTAAAAATCAGTCCGGCCCGGTGTGCGATCAGCTTATAACGGATATCTGTCTTATCCTTAAAATAAAGATAAAATGTCCCCTTGGCAACCCCTGCCTGGCTTACAATATCCGAGATTGATGTCTTCTGATAGCCATTTTGTGTAAAGAGGTGATATGCCGTGTCAAGCAGCGCTGTTTTCTTTCTCTTTTTATTTTCTTCTACTTTACTCATTGGCCTGTATCCCCCTTTTGCTTTTGCCTATGTTATAACATCATTATACTTAAAAATGACCATAAGTCAATATTTTTCAAAAAACCAAAGAATCTTTCGGATAATTATTGACTTTTAGTCATTTCTATAGTATACCATTAATAAGAAAAATGACTTTTGGTCATTCATTTAGGAGGACTGATTATGATTAAATTTGGAAAATGGATTGCAAAGCATCGGAAATTGATCGTTCTGCTTTCCGTTCTGCTGTTGATCCCATCACTGATCGGCATTTCCAAAACCAGGATCAACTATGACATCCTGAGCTATCTCCCCAATTCACTGGAGACAGTCAAGGGTCAGGACATTATGGTAGATGAATTTGGAACCGGGGCTTTCTCCATGGTCGTCGTAGAAGACGCCAAGGTAAAAGACGTCCAGAAGATCAAACACAAAATTGAAAAAGTAGACCATGTAAAAAAGGTTCTCTGGTACGACGACCTGGCAGATACCACGTTTCCAAAGGAAATGCTGCCGAAAAAGATCCGGAATGTTTTCTTTAACAAGAATGCGACAATGATGATTGCCCTGTTTGACAACACCACATCATCCGACGAAACGATGGAGGCAGTCAGTCAGATGCGCCACGTCGTCGGCAAACAGTGTTTTATCAGCGGCATGTCCGGCATCGTTACGGATATTAAAAACCTGGCACTGGAAGAAATGCCAATCTATGTGGTCATCGCTGCGGTGATGTCTCTGCTCGTATTGTGCCTCACAATGGAATCCCTGCTGACGCCGGTCCTGTTTCTGGCAAGCATCGGCATCGCGATCCTGTATAACCTTGGAAGCAATATTTTTCTCGGAGAAATCTCTTACATAACGAAGGCACTGACGGCGATTCTTCAGCTGGGTGTGACGATGGATTATTCCATCTTCCTGCTCCACAGCTATGAAGATAACAAGGTACGGTTTGACAACGACAAACAAAGAGCCATGGCTCATGCAATTTCCAACACCTTTAAGTCTGTTGCCGGAAGTTCCGTTACGACGATTGCAGGTTTCGCAGCCCTTTGTTTTATGACCTTTGCCCTCGGCATGAACATCGGTGTGGTCATGGCCAAAGGCGTGGTCATCGGTGTGATCTGCTGCGTAACGCTTCTGCCGTCCCTGATCCTGATCTTTGACAAATGGATCGACAAGACGACACACAAATCCATCATCCCGGATCTGTCCAACGCTTCCCACTTTATCACGAAGCATTACAAGGCAGCGATTTTGATCTTTCTGATCCTTTTGTTTCCTGCCGTTTACGGAAACAACAACACACAGATCTACTATAACATTGATAAATCACTGCCCCAGTCTCTTCCGAGCAATGTTGCAAATAAGAAGCTGAGCGACGATTTTCATATGAGCAATATCCATATGGTCATGCTGAAATCCGGCATGTCCGCAAAGGAAAAGTCTCAGATGCAGAAAAAGATCGAACAGGTAGACGGTGTCAAATGGGTTCTCGGCATGGATTCTGTAGTAGGTTCCGCCGTTCCGACCGATATGATTCCGGGCACGATCAGCGAAAACCTCATCAGTCCCCATTATGAGATGGAGTTTATCTGTTCCGACTACAAAACCGCAACCGATCAGGTCAACCGGCAGATCGCGAAGATCAATACCATCGTAAAAAGTTACAGCAAAGAATCCATGGTAATCGGGGAAGCCCCCCTTACAAAGGATCTTGCAGACGTAACCAATGTGGATCTCCGCAATGTCAACATCGCTTCGATCGCAGCCATTTTTATCATTATTATGATCGTATTTAAATCGGCATCCCTTCCGGTTATTTTGGTAGCCGTCATTGAATTTGCCATCTGCGTCAATATGGCTATCCCATATTATACCGGGGAGGAACTGCCTTTCGTGGCAAGCATTGTCATAGGCACCATTCAGCTGGGCGCAACCGTAGATTATGCGATCCTGATGACCAGCCGCTATCAGAAAGAACGTATCCGCGGAAATACAAAACGGAAATCCATCCGCATCGCCCACGAGACATCCATGCTTTCTATTATTACAAGCGGACTCAGCTTTTTTGCCGCAACGTTCGGAGTAGCGCTTTACTCCAAGATCGATATGATCAGTTCGATCTGTACTCTGCTCGCCAGAGGAGCCGTCATCAGTACGGTCAGCGTTGTGTGCATCCTTCCGGCGATGTTTATGATATTTGATAAATTAATTTGCAAAACAACCTTTGGCATGGGCCATATTCAGGAAATAAAGGAGGACTAAACATGAGGAAAAAGACATTGAGCAGGGCTTTGGCCATGGCAGCTTCACTGGTTCTGTGCGCTTCAATGGCCGCAGCTCCGGTATATGCAGCCGATTCCCAGGAAAAAGAGGAAACTGTCTATGTAAAAGCAGACGCTGAAGGCAATACACAGACAGTCATTGTCAGCGACTGGCTGAAAAACAAAAAGAAATCGGCTGAAATCAAAGATGCTACTGATTTAAATGACATCGAAAATGTGAAAGGTGACGAGACTTTTCAGAAAGGCGGCAAACACAGCATCACCTGGGATGCCAACGGCAATGACATCTATTATCAGGGAAAAACCGACAAAGAACTTCCGGTCTCCATGCAGGTAACTTATTATCTGGACGGCAAAGAAATCAGCCCGAAGGATTTGGTGGGAAAGAGCGGAAAAGTCCGGGTACGCTATGAGTTTACAAACCATGATGTACACAACGGGATCTATACGCCGTTTACCATGATCACCGCTGTGGTACTGCCCACAGAACATTTCTCAAACGTGAAAATGGAAAACGCCAAGGATATTTCCGACGGCAGCAAACACATTCTCATGGGTGTGGCCTTCCCCGGACTGTCAGACAGCCTGAAGCTGAAAGACAGTGCCATCGGCCAAAAATTTGATATTCCGGATTCCTTTGAATTTACTGCGGATGTGAAGAATTTCCAGATGACAGTAACCGCAACTGTGGCATCTGCCGACACTCTCTCAGAGTTCGGCCTGGATAAAGCGGATTCGATCGATGAACTGAATGATTCTCTGACTACTCTCTCCAATGCATCAGAGAAACTGGTAAATGGTTCCGGGGAACTGCTCTCAGGAGTCAAGGAGTTAAGAGATGCTTCCAAAACTCTGAAAAACGGCACCGCAGTCCTCAACAAAAAGACCAAAGAACTGTCCAAAGGCTTAAATACTCTGGACGATAAAAAGGATGATCTTATTTCCGGAGCCAAAAAACTCAGCAAAGGCACCAAGGATCTAAAGGCAGGGACCAGCGAACTGGAGAAGAAAACAAAGTCTCTTCCATCTATGATGAAGGAGCTTGCCTCCGGTCTGGAAAGTATGAAGTCTCTGACCGGCAGCCTTCCGAGCCAGCAAAAACTTCAGGAGCTTGCTTCCGGCCTGAACTCCATTACTTCCTCTTTTGAGACCATCAAAAGCGCCAACACTCAGTACAGCCAGGCACTTCAGGGACAGATCGACAGCCTTACCGCTATGCTCGGCAGAGGAACGGTTACGGATGCCTCTGACATTGGTGATATTAAAACTGCAATCGGAACCATGCAGGCCATTCAGGGCAAGATGAAAGACGAAAATGACACTATCGACCAGCAGAGCAAGGCTTTATCCTCTTCCTTAGCTCCCGCAAAGGCATTGATCCAGAAACTGAGCGATCCGTCCACTCAAGCATCCTTTAAAAAATTAAACAGCCTGGACACCAGAGAACTGACCACTGCTGCATCCAGTCTCCGTTCGGCGGCAGTGAAACTGAATAAAGGCGCCGGAGATCTGTCATCCGGGCAGAGCAGTCTGGTATCCGGAACCAACCAGCTGGGACAGGGAATCCACACCGCAGCATCCGGGGGCAAAAAATTGAGTTCCGCGACCGGCACGCTGGCATCCGGCGGCAGCAAACTTTCCTCCGGTACAGATGCACTGTACACAGGGGCTGACACCCTCAATACGGGCCTGATTCAGTTTAACCAGGACGGCATAAAACGTCTGGTAAACATCATGGACCATGATGTCCAAAACACTCTGGATCGGATCAATGACACGGTAAAACAGGGCGATAAGTATCAGACCTTTACAAAAAAAGCAAAAGGAACAAAAGGCAGTGTCAAATTCATGATCGAGACAGAAGAAATCGAGTAATAATTGCCTCAAAAAGAGCCATGGAATGGTTTTAAATACCGATTCCATGGCTCTTTTTATGCTTCCGCCTTTTGTAATTCCAGTTCTTTCTCTCTTTCCTTCAATTCCTTTGCTATCTTTATAAACAGCAGGAAGGAAACACCCAGCGACGCCAAATCCGCCACAGGCTGGGCAAATACGATTCCCTCAAGTCCAAATAAATAATTTGTGATCAGCAGAACCGGGAAGAATACAAGCCCCTGCCGGCTCAGTGACAGGATAAGGGACGGAATTGCTTTTCCCATCGCCTGGAACCCAAACATAAAGACGAACATGATGCCGATAACCGGGCCGGAGATCATTAAGACTCTCAGCATTCTCACACCGTGGGCTACCACCGATCCGTCGTTGATAAATGCCTGGATGATCGGCTCTGTAAACAGCAGATAAAGCAGTGACAGCACTGTTCCCATGATCACATTGCATGCCATGGAAAACTTCATCGTCTTCTTCATCTTCTCCAGATTTCCTGACCCGTAACAGTATCCGATCAGAGGAGCGACACCTGAGCCCAGTCCGATCTGCACGAGAATGACAAGCATATTTGCCTTCATAGCTACACCCATGGCCGCCACCGGAATGTCACCGTAAGATGCGAGAAAATTATTCAGAATAATATTTGCTGTGCTCATCAGAATATTATTGATCGACGCGGGTATCCCAATGGCAAATACCCCCGAAAGGATTCTTTCTTTTGCCGTAAAGTGCTTCGGCGAAATTGAAAGTCCTGTCTTCATCTTTGCAAAGAAAAACAGATAAAACACAACCGTACAAATATTTCCGATGATAGTTGCGATGGCCGCACCCGCGACTCCCATGTTCATGCCCAGAATCATCACCGGGTCCAGCACGATATTGACGATGGTCCCGATCATCATTCCGATCATGGAAATCTTGGCGGCTCCCTCTCCTCTGACTACATTGTTAAAGGCCATGGAGATTACGACAAAGACAGATCCCAGACCGATATAGGTCAGATAGCTCCGCGCGTATTCTTCTGTGTTGGGACTGCATCCGATCAGTTTCAGAATAACCGGCATTCCTCCCAGAAAGACGATCATCATGATGACGCCTGCTATGATACTGCCATAAAAGCAAAAACTGCTGATCTTCTTTACCTTTTCTGTCTCTCCCTCTCCAAGCATCCTGGAGATATAGGAACATCCGCCGATGCCAAAAATATTTCCTACCGCCATGAGCAGCATAAATACCGGCGTCGTCAGAGACACTGCCGCAACCTGGTTTGGGTCTCCGGTCTGTCCGACAAAAAAAGTGTCGGCCATATTATAAAAAATAGTTACAAGCATACTCAGCACTGTGGGCAGGGCCAGCGTGGCCACCGCTTTAGGCACCGGATATGATTCAAATACCTTATTATCCATTCGTTTCTTCCTCCTTTTATCGTAAATGCAGCCAGCTACATAATGGACTCTAATAAAATTTCACGTCTGTAATAAAAATGAAAGCGCCGCAGGGCACTTTCATCTGCTGTTTTCTATCTTATTCCAGGCTTTCGAGTACTTTTCCGAGCAATTCACAGAGTCTTTGTGACTCTTCTTCCGACAATGCTTTTCTGATGCGCATTTCTTCTTCTCTCAGGTGGACTTCCATTTCACTTTTTAAATCCAGCCCTTTCTGTGTGAGAATCACATTGCGGCATCTCTTATTCTCTTCATCCACAACACAGTATAAAAATCCTTTCGTCTCCAGACGCCTTAAAATACCGATGACCGTGGAATGTTTCACTCTCATGAATTCTCCGATATCTTTCTGGGTTATCTTCCGGTTCTGATGTTCTGCCAGATATAAAAGCAGTTCCATCTGGGAATAAGTCACATTCAGGCAGCGCAGTTTCTGATTCATATGCTGAGTAAACTTATCGTGGATATGTTTAAATCTGGCTCCGATTTCCCGTTCCTGGTTCATAATCCGCCTCCATATGTAGTGCACTACATATTCTACAAGACTGGACCAAAAATTTCAACCATTAATTTATTTCCGGCTCTCTGCCTTTACCGCATCTGCAACCGCACTGCAAACCCGCTTATCGAACACTCCGGGGATAATATAATCCTCGTTTAATTCTTCCTCAGCTATGATTCCCGCGATTGCCCGGGCCGCCGCCATCTTCATCTCTTCTGTAATCTGAGAAGCTCTGGCATCCAAAGCCCCGCGGAAAATTCCAGGGAACACCAGCACGTTATTGATCTGATTCGGAAAATCCGAACGGCCGGTAGCTACCACCTTCGCCCCGCCTTTTTTCGCCTCATCCGGCATAATCTCAGGCACTGGATTTGCCATGGCAAATACTACCGGGTCCTTTGCCATAGACGCGACCATCTCTGATGTGACAATATTCGGTGCAGAAACGCCGATAAACACGTCTTTTCCCTTCATAATCTCAGAGAGATCTCCTGTCTGTCTGTCTTTATTTGTTTTTTCCGCCATTTCTTTCTGTGCATCATTCATCCATGCTTCCCCCGGACACAGGGCGCCTTTCTGGTCAACGAGCACCGCGTCTTTTACCCCGAACTGAAGCAGAAGCTTACAGATAGAAATACCGGCAGAACCCGCTCCGTTGATCACTATCTTTGCATCTTCCAGCTTCTTTCCCGCAAATTTCAGCGCATTGATCAGCCCTGCTGCCACGACAATGGCTGTCCCGTGCTGATCGTCATGAAACACCGGTATATCCAGCTCTTCTTTCAGCCTGCGTTCTATTTCAAAACATCTCGGCGCAGAGATATCTTCCAGATTGATCCCTCCGAATGTAGGCGCCAGATTTTTTACTGTCTTTATGATCTCTTCCGCATCTTTCGTGTCCAGACAGATCGGAAACGCATCGATATCGGCAAACTCTTTAAATAAAATCGCTTTTCCTTCCATGACCGGCATGGCCGCCTCCGGTCCGATATCACCAAGGCCGAGTACTGCTGTCCCGTCGGAAACCACAGCTACCAGATTTCCTTTTGCAGTGTAGCGGTACACATCCTCTTTGCAGTCCCTGATCTTTCGGCACGGTTCTGCCACTCCGGGTGTATAAGCTGTACTCAGGTCTTCTCTCGTCTCAACCGTCACCTTTGACCTTACCGCCACTTTTCCTCTGTTTTCTTCGTGCATCTTCAGCGCCAATTCATTGTAATCCATGACCTTCTCCTTTATGAATCTCTTTCATCTACGGTTTTCTTTTATTATATTACAGTGTGATATAAAATAAAATAATGTCTTCATATCTGCCGTCTGCCAAGCGGTAGCCCCCGGGCACTGTCCCGAGCCGCTGAAATCCAAGCCGGTCATAAAGTCTCAGCGCACCCTGATTAGACGCTACCACCGCATTAAACTGCAGAATTTTATATCCCAGCTCTCTCGCCCTTTCCATACAGTCCAAAACCAGCTGTTCTCCAATATGCCGTCCTCTTGCATCTTTGCTGACCGCATAGGAGGCATTGGATAAATGTCCGCACCTGCCCACATTATTCGGATGCAGTATATAAAGTCCAAGAATCTTTCCATCCGATTCAGCCACCCCAGTATAAGACTGGCCTGCAAAAAATTCTTCTGCTTCCTTTAAAGAAAAAGTATCTTCCTGCGGAAACGCATTGGCCTCCTCCACTACCTGATTCCATATCGCTGTCATCTCTTCTAAATCTTCTTTTTTAAACTGTCTCACCGTAAGTTCCATGTACAATCCACTCCTTTTTCTCACTCTTTTGATCCCGCAGCTTTTGCATACCGGTCAAAGCTGCCGCGGAAGAAAGAAAAAAGCCATCTTAGAGATATCTCTAAAACGGCTTGCTAAGCGGGTGATGGGAATCGAACCCACGTGATCAGCTTGGAAGGCTGGAGTTCTACCATTGAACTACACCCGCATATATGACAGAGTCTTTTCAATTCTCTGTAATGCCCAGAGCCGGAATCGAACCAGCGACACGAGGATTTTCAGTCCTCTGCTCTACCGACTGAGCTATCTGGGCATGTCTCATTTCTGCGACTTCTATACTTTACCATATCATAAAGCCCAAATCAAGAACTTTTTTAGATTTTTTGTCACCCTGCGGAATTATCCTGTCTCTCTTCAACCGCAATGATATTTTTCTCAACAGACAAAACACCTTCCGTCTGGAGTTTTCTCAGCTCCACCATCATACCGCTCCTGTCCACACACAGATAATCGGCCAGATCTTTTTTAGAAAAAGGAAGCTTAATCCGGGATGTTTTCTGCTTCTCCTGTTCCTGGTTTATATATGCGAGAATCTTTTCCCTTGTAGTCCTTTTTTCAAGACACTCCAGCTTTTGATTTAAACGTACATTCTTTTCAGCCAAAAGCACAACCATATTTTCAATCAGCCTCTGGTGAAACGCACAGCTGGCGTCGCAGGTCGTCAGTACCTTATGGTAATTCAAGAACAGCACCGTACAATCTCTGGCACATTCAACCGATACAGGCAGCTCCGCATCCGGAAGACAGCCATAGGTCTCTCCGAACACATCACCCGGCCCAATATGGGCAAGAATCGCTCTCCTCCCCTCAAAATCATCTCTGACGATCAGGACTTCTCCTTCCACGATGATCCCCACTTCATCCATCCTGTCTCCATTCAGACAGATAGTATCCCTGGAAGCATACGTTTCTTTTCTGGCTGACAGACAGCCCAGCATGCCCTCTAAGTCCTCCTCTTTTATTCCTCGGAACAGGGGACAATGAGATAATATTTGCTCCATTTTACAACTCTCCTCTAAATATGTTGATTTTTCAACAGACAACTCGTGCTCATTATAGTATGATGAGATTACAAACTCAAGGAGGAAATTAAAAATGATACGACAAATAATTAAAATAGATGAGGAAAAATGTAATGGATGCGGTCTCTGCGCTTCTGCCTGCCACGAAGGTGCCATTCAGATGATCGGCGGAAAAGCAAAACTGATCCGGGATGATTACTGCGACGGACTCGGAAACTGCCTTCCAATGTGTCCGACCGGCGCCATCTCCTTTGAAGACAGGGAGGCCCCGGACTACAACAAAGCGGCAGTTCTTGAAAACCAGAGAAAGAATAATATGAGTGCGCTGCGCCAATGGCCGGTACAGATCCAGCTGGTGCCTGTGAACGCCCCGTACTTTGACAACGCCCACCTTTTGGTTGCCGCCGACTGTACCGCATTCGCACACGGAAACTTTCACGAACAGTTTATGAAACAGAAAGTCACCTTAGTCGGCTGTCCAAAACTGGACCCCGTGGACTACTCAGAAAAGCTGACAGAGATCATCCGCCAAAACAATTTAAAGAGCATCACCGTCACCCGGATGGAAGTCCCCTGCTGCGGAGGGCTGGAAAATGCGGTGCGCACTGCCCTTGAACAGAGCAAAAAATCCATTCCGCTCAATGTTATCACCATTTCTACCGAAGGGATCATCCTGGATTAAGAACTTTGATTTAAAATATCCACTGCCTTTCCGGCCAGCTCTCTGGTAAGCCCGCCTTCCATGAAGCTTGTGCGGACCCAGTGTTCTCCCAGGCTGTACTCTTCCCAATCATAATCCGTATCATCAAGAATCACGAAAGACCGGATGCGTTTCCCGCGCATCCAGTCTTTTACTTCCAGCGAACGGTTTCCTTTATGGAGATGTTTCGTTTTTGATATAATCTTCAGGCCATAGGAAGCCATGGCCTGATCCAATGCTCTCCCTACCCTGATCATCGGCCCTTTTTCATGCCACGCATGGCGCCAGCTTGACGACAGTACAATCTGTGCCCCCGTTCTCTCCACAATATATCTCAGCTGTTCTAAATTATCTTCATCCACATCAATGCCCATGAACGGCTCCATGTCTCTTTCTTCCAGTTTATCAAACAGTTCCATAGAGTTCAGCACACCGTCGATATCTAAAAAAATGATCTTTTGAGGCTTTACCCGGAACCGCCATTTATCAAAGGCTCTCATATGCTCCATCCCTTTCTCTTTATATAACTGGTACCTTTTCTATTATATCAAGACGCAGCATTACTTTCATTCGTTTTCCGGGAAATTCCGGGATAAGTCCTGTTTTATTTTATCTTCACTCTTTTTATCCCGCTGTAACTTCCAAAATATTTCTTTCCATTTATCGTCTTATATGCCCGTACCTTTATGCAGTAATATTTTTTTCGTTTCAGTCTTCTCATCCAACGCACTGTTCCGGCGGTAGATACCGACTTTGATTTAGAAAAGTTTTTTCCTGCTGACCAGCAGATTTGATAACCGCTTGGCTTGCCGGGACTTTTCCTGATATAAACTTTTGCCTTCTTTTTCCCGGCTTTTATTTTCCTGATCCGTGCTTTCTTTGGAACAATTACAAAATACCTATTGATCTTTCCTGTATAACCCCCTTTTCCTATGACTTCCATCCTGGCTTTTCCGCAGTTTTTATTTGCAGTATACTTCACCGTATAATCTTTGTTTAACTTTAAAACCCGATTGCCGCTTTTTACTCTGACTGTCCTGAAGATTGATTTCCCGGTATATACACTGTTTTTAGGCTGAGAGACAAAGCTGATTTTTTCGTATTTTTTATTGTTGTCTTTTCTCCGTATAATCTGGTAATAAGAAAAATTCTGACCATAGTAATCATTGATCCCGGTCAGACATACACAGCCAAAGCCGATGCCATTGTTCCCCATGTACTCTATACAGTAGTCTCTTCCCTCTTCCAGATGTCTTCCATTCAGGCTCACCGATGGTTTCGGCGTGACTGGTTTTCCCTCATAATAGTAATACCTTTGCGGATAGACAACTTTTGCTCCGGAAACATCATTCCCCTTGATCCGTATATCAAAAGATGTCTTTATACTTCCCTGAAAGCAGCCGATACCTTCTATCAGCACTTCTGCCCTGCCGGGATTTTTATTATTTTTATACTCCACTGTATAATCATTTCCACGCTTCAGCACCTGGCCGTTATGATTTCTCACAACCGGTTCCGGACGTATTTCTGCCCCTGTATAAAACTGCTTTGGGATATCATCTGAATTCCCCAGAGGGCCATACACAGTCACGCGGCACTCTTTCCTCACGTTCCCTGCCTTTACTGTAACGAAAGCAGTCCCCGGTGAAACTGCAGTAATCCTCCCCAGATCGCTTACCGTTAAAATTCTATGGTCACTTCCCGAAACTATGATCTTATCCGTGGATGAAAGAGGAAACAGCGAAATTTCCAGCAAACGGCTTACCTGTCTTCCATCCTTCCCCATGTCCAGAGAAACCGACTCACTATCCAATATGATATCTTCAGCCGGCTGCTGCTCCATACCTGAAACTTGGATCACTGACTCCTTATCCTGCTGATCAATATACCGGTTTTTCTGATTTCCTAAGTCAAACTGATTTTTCAGTTCCTGGTTTTTTAAATAGATTACACTTCCGGAAGCTAAGTCGGTAAAAGCTGCCTTCTTTATCTCCGGCAGCCTGTCCCCGCATAAATAAATTTGGATTGGCTTTTCAGCTTTCCCGTCGTTTCCATAATTAAATGCAGAACTGCTGATCTTCTGTACACTCGGCGGCAGGAACACCTGATCCAGACGGCACATATGAAATGCGCTGTCTTCAATGCAGTTAGTACCGGGAGAAACAGCATAGCTTAATTCTTCTTTTGCCGATGGATAACAGACCAATGTCTTATCATCACCGGAACGGCCGTACAGCACACCGTCTTCTGACCATAGCTTCGGATTTCCTTCCTCCACGGAAATATCTTTCAGTGAACGGTTTTCATAAAACTGCCCTCCATTTAGAACCGTTTCTCTTCCAAGTTTTATTTCTTTTAAGTTATGGCAGAATTCAAACGTTCCTCTCCCAGCCTTTTTTACATGGGAAAGATCTAATCGCTGAATGTGGGAACCGGCAAATGTCCACGGCTCTAACTCTGTTAAAGAAACAGGAATTAAAACATCCTGTAAATTTTGATTGGACGCAAAGGCTTCTTTCTTTATTGTCCGGACGCCATTCGGAATGCGGTAAGATATCCTGTCATCTCCGCTTGGAAAGGCAATCAGGTCAGTACCATTCTTGCTGAACAGAACATTATCTTCCACTTTATAATATTTGTTTTTATCGGACAGCTGGATGGAGTTTAAATTGGTCATAGTAAAAGAAAAGCCGGGGTTGATGTACTCCAAAGTATCTGGGAGAATGAGTTCCTCCAGATTTGGATATTCATAGCCGGGTACTCCGTCAGGATTTATAATCACTTCTTTTACACCACTTAGAATTACTATCTTCTTAGTTATCGCATCCGAATGATCATAATGAAACTTTGTAACATTGTACTTTTTCCCTTGGTATTCCACCGACGAAACCACTTCCATTGTATCCGGCTCCTGATGGTCATACTTATAGACCAAAACTTCATTTTTTGAAATAACTTCATATGAAAAACTGCCAGCTTTAAAAGTCTGCCCAATAAAACTTTCCCCATGAATTGTCGTTCCGCTTCTAATGCTAAAATTCACGATTACAAATAAACAAGATACTAATATAATTTTAACCTCTTTTTTCATAACATCTCCACATGATTAATATAATGATGGTTTTTAGTATCTTTTCTCTCATAAATATATTATAGCAAAATAAGTAAAAAATTCCATGTATTAATTTGAAATATACAGGGAACGACTTTCGCCATTCCCTGTATATTTATTTCTTTATTTCAAATTCATATTTTAACACAGCATCTTCCTTTGTTTTTTCCAGCTGACTTGTGAGCTGAGCATTTAATTCCTCGTCTTTCTTCCATTTGCTCGACTCTTTCAAGGTATACAAATATTTCTTATTTATAAATCTTACATTATATTTATATGAGTCTTTAAAAGGATTGTTCTCGGCGATATATACTATCGAATCAAGTTTTGTTTTCTTCCCCAAAGAATCTATTGCCTGATAAACAATTTTATGCTCACCTACCGAATTTAACTTTTCAATTTGCAGCGGTATTGGATCAATAACAGACACTGGTACTTTCAGGCCTTTTTTGTCATCTTCTATGTCTTCTACCTGATAGTTTTCAAATATTTCTTTAAGAATGGTCTGTGGATTGTTGTCTAGATCTTTTTGATAAAATGCAAGATTCTGTGAATGTAATTTGGGAGGATTGTTATAAGTTACACATACCGTGCCTTCTTTTTCTGCAACATTTCCAACGCTGTCTTCAGCTTGAAAAGTAACTTTGACTTCTACTGTCTCATCTTTTTCAAGCTTCATAAAATAAGTGTCCATTACATCTGTATCATTCATTCCTCCAGAAAAATTTTGGGTTTCCGGCCGGTATCCTTTCATACTTTTTGCGTAATCTAGTTTTATAATCTGTACTTTTTTTGTCAATTCTCCATCTTCTTCATCATAACAACCCTTTACAACTTTTAATAAATCATTCTTCTTTATTTTTTCATTCTCTAAAAAAGTCTTTTTATCGTTCAAAATAATATCTGGTTTACTGTCCCATTGGCCTTCCATAAAAAATATATCTTCAACATCCAATAAGCTATTTATATTATCCAAATTTTCAGATGAATTGACTTTTTTATTGCTTTCTGCAAAGTCTAATATATGATTTAATTTACCCTTTTCCCGCTCTTCTTTTAATTCTTTATATCCCACCGGTTCTAATTCCATTCTTTTGCGGGCACTGCTGATATCCTGTTTCCAGCCTACAAACTTCCCTTCTGATGACCGGAACCCGTTTTTCCTCAGCAGTATATCCTCAGATTTGTTTTGTTCCTGGCTGTCCGTCGTGCCAGCGGCACTCCGAATTCCAGGCAGATACTCCACTCTGTAATGGGGCCAAAGAGCAAAAAGAGTCGCATCCGCATTTGCCGTATAAACATTCCCCGGCTGATACCCGTCTCCTGTCCCATCTGCTTTCGTATTCCATGCCACAAACGCGCCCGACCCACTGGCAGGTGTCAGCGCCGACAGCCTTATGTCCTCCTCCCAATACTTAACTGCTGCCGTCGGCATGTTCATGACCTCCTCTTTTGAATTTTTATCATAGCGAATCTGATATGCCTGACTCAGAACAATGCTGAATGGAGCACAGCCAGAAGATGATTTCTTTAAATTTCCCGGTCTCATGACATATCCGCTGCCTGCATACACAAATCTTCCGCCCGCAGACTGATTATTCAGCAATGCCTCTCCTGTCTTGTAATTACCGTCCGCAGAATTTGATACATTCCCTTTTACTACCGCATAGCCGTTTCGTATATTGGCAGTATCCAGAGAAATTTTGGCCTTCAATGAATTGCTGTTGGAAAAGTATCGGTTGGAAGCCGTAACAAACCGGTCCTTTGCAAGATAAATTTCCTGTTGTATCTCCGTATTTCCTTCTATTGAAAACAGACTTCCTTGATGAAAAATACCCCGTTGTGTACCATTTTTGCAATGATTGTTCAAGATATGGGCGTTGTTGTTCAGAACCGTAATATTTCTGTTATAAATACCTGAGCCATTTCCGGACGCACTGTTTCCCTGGATGTTTACTGCCTGATTCGCCTGAAACGTTGTAAAAGTACCGCTGGCTATGTAAACAGCTCCTCCGTCTCCGGAGGATTGATTTCCAGTAAAGCTGCTCCCGTTTGCCTTGCAGGTGCCGTCAATGTA
Organism: Anaerostipes caccae L1-92; assembly: GCF_014467075.1. Classification (NCBI taxonomy): domain Bacteria; kingdom Bacillati; phylum Bacillota; class Clostridia; order Lachnospirales; family Lachnospiraceae; genus Anaerostipes; species Anaerostipes caccae. The sequence goes on along the minus strand of NZ_AP023027.1, from coordinate 558,817 downwards.
AATACCCCCGCCTCCCGCCTTTGCGGTGTTTCCGCTGACATTGCCGCTGCTTAAATTACATGTGCCGGATGAACTTACTGAGATACCTCCGCCCTTCCCGGAAGCGCTGTTAGAACTTACCGATGCGTTTGAAAGTGAGACTGTTCCGTCTATCTGAAGTCCCCCACCATTGGCAGAGGCGGAATTGCCTTTGATACTTCCTCCGCTTACAGAACCTCCGGCAGTTTTTAAAATGGCTCCTCCCCCGTATGTGGCGGCTGTATTGGCAGATATCTCTCCTCCGGTCATAGAAAGTTTTCCCTTTGCATAGATTCCGCCCCCGGAATTGCCGGAATGATTATTTCTTACAGTTCCTCCACTCATGCGGAATTCTGCCTCGTGATAGATGCCTGCGCCATATTTTGCCGAGTTATCATACATAGTTCCTCCGCTTAAAGAGCCTTTCACAGAATCCGCACAGTAAAAACCTCCTCCATAACCTTTGCTTTCATTTCCGTGAATCACGGCTCCCATCTTTAGTTCCAAAGCGGCGCCCTTTTTATAACTGCCGTTTGACAGACAGATGCCTGCTCCGTTTCCGGTGCTGTGATTTCCATTAATGCTGCAGTCTTGGATGGCTCCGTTTGAACCGTTGTTCAAACATATGGCTCCGCCTGCATCGGCCTGATTGTTTTTTAATACCACACCCGTGGTGGTTACCTGCTGATATCCATCTTTTCCATTCACAATCCATGCAGCGGATCTCCTGTACTTCCAGACGCCCAAGTCACCTTTTGTAGAGCTTACTTTTCCATCCGTTTCGATCGCTCCCTGCACTTTAACCGCTCCTCCGAGAGCATCCTTCTTTTGGTTGGACGCTGCACAGTCTGAAATCGCACCTCCGTACAGTCTCAGGGTTCCATAGTTCATAATGCCTCCGCCATGAATCGCCTGACAGTGTTCTATTGATCCCGCAAACATGTAAAAAGAAGAACCATTGCCGACCAGGACACCTCCTCCGTGAGAAGATTTCGGTGAACCGGAAGATACGTCTTTGCTGCTCTTTGCCCGGCAGTTGTCGATCCTGCCGCCAAACATATAACAGGATGTACCGGAATTCAGTGCAATTCCTGCCCCTCCCGCAAAGTCCGCCAAAAAATATCCGTCTATGATACGGCTGTATTTATTTAGATACAGGTGCCCTGATGTAACTTCTATCAAAGGAGCTGACGCAGCGATATTTTTTCCGTTGATGTACAGATTATTTTTTGCTCTTCCATCTCCGTCATAAGCCCCTAATGTGAGTGATCCTCCATTTACTTCCAACATGACATCTTTATATCCTGCAGTCCTGTTGAGATTATGTCCGCTCTCACCGTCCGCGTAAATCTTCACATGCCGGCCGTTCGTCCTGATCACTGATGTCACATTAAAACCCTTGTCCACACGGACGGCTATTTTCTCACCTTTCTTTACGGAAGCCACAGCATCTTTCAAAGCTTTCAAAGAACTCACGGCTTTAAAGTTGGAATATCCGTCTGAAACAGCTTTTGCCGCCGCTTTTTTCTGTACCTGGACTGACTGCCGGGATACTTCTGCTGAGTTTGCTGGAACCCTATCTTTCTTGAGAAAGCCAAGTTCTTTATAGAAATCATCCACTGCGCTCTCAATTTCCAGTTTCCCGTCCTTCACCAGTTTCAGGGCGTTGTAAAATTCCAAATAATGATCCTTTTTTCCTGAAACCAGCTGTTTTATATATTGCTCTGAAGAATGATAATCTGTTCCCTCAATCTGATTTATACACTCTATGACGATCTCATCATCCGGCTTCTCCTGATTTCCCTTCTTCAGTATCAAAAAATAAGGCTGCAGCCGGTCAAAAAATTGTTCCAGCTCCTCCTTTGAACGTTCGCTTTTTATAAGTTCCCTTGTAATCTGACAGTTTGTCACTTCCAAAAACACAGACTGCTGCTGCGGACTTAACCCGTCATAAAATTTATTCTGTTCTTCTTGAGTCCCGGAGGTGAATACATCGATGTATCCACCCTCAAGCAGTTTTCCCATAAAGCTCGTCTCTGTGCCGGCCTGAACGACCGAAGCCACTGTGCCTGTGCCCTGTTCTGATCCCGATATCGCAGCTGCCGTCAGCAGGCTTGCTGCAATCACACCGGAAATGATTCTTTTTCCCCATTTTTTCATTCTGACATGCCCCCTTATGCTTCTTCCTGAAACTGTTCCAGCACTGCTGTTTTTCTGACCTCGATCGTTTTTTTCTTTCCGTCTGAAGTAAGGAAGGTCTCACGGACATTGACGTCCAGCAGGCCGTGGATATGGTCGGCTCCGATAATCTCCACTTCTATGTCGGCATCTGATGTAATCTGTGTCTTTAAATCCCGGACAAATATCTCTGCCATCTGCTCTCTGGATTCATACTGTTCCTCCTTCATATTGTCCAAAGTCTGTTCAACCGCATTGGAGACATCCATCGTAAGTTCTGTTTTTCTGGTTGTGAGGCCTGCAATATTTTGTGTTATAAACACAGAGTAGATTAAGATGACAAGTAAAATAATTCCTGTGACTGCCCCTTTCATAATGGCTCCTCCTCTGCTTTATGCCCCGCCGTGTCATCCCAGCAGAATAAACGAGCTGTTTGCACCTGACTTCTCAAAAAATGTTGAAATGGTATCCGTCAGCGCTTTTTGAAACTGCGTCACAAAAGTACCTTTGGCAAAAACACATAAAGCCAGCACTACGATCACCGCTACAATAATCAATCCGTAATCTTCTAAAAAACTTTTCATAAATAACTCCTTTCAGTCATTCTTCATCCTCTGTTACACTGTTCGCATAGCTTCTGATCTGACAAACCTTTTCTATCCGCAGCAGAGGTACATATAATTTATACTTCAATGTTACAAGAGAGCGGGCCCTGTTCTCATCAGCCTGTTCCTTTAATACATCCAAAGAAACATACCCGTCCTCCTTTGCCTCCTTCCGGCACTGCTCCACCACTGCTTTTGAAAAACCTGCCGCATCCATCTTATGGACTGCGGCCGACTGGTACTGCTTTGCGTTGGAGACCACCTTCGTATTGGCACAATAAACGACATTTAAAAACATTCCTGCGGCTATAATAAAACAGCATACAAATGTCTCTACAGCCAGCTTCATTTTTTATCCTCCTCATAATGCATACCCTTCAATCTCCTGCCGGCTGGCAATTCCCAGCAGTTTTATCCTCAGATGATAAGCCAGCACTACTTTATACTTTGGCTTATCATCATAAAAGCCGTCATTTTTTATGGAAAGACTGTATCCTTTTTCAGACGCCTCTTTTTCACACTCTTTAATAGTCAAAGGGTCAAAACCACTGGCCTCAATTCTCCCTATCATATCCTCATGAACAGCTCTCGCTCCGGCCTCCTCCAGTGCCGCTCCGTTATATGAAGCCATTATAAAGGCACCGAGGCAGAGCAGAATCACACTGACGACTAATTCGACAGGCATCTTCATAAACATTCCCCTTTCTTCTTAATCGCCAGGCAGACGATCCATGCGGAAATAAAAGTAATACAGACGGTAAAACAAACATGATTCAGACTGATCCAAAGAATCGGTGAAAAAGACAGCATATTGCTGATCATATGTACTAAAAAAGGTGCTTTTAAGCTTTGATTTTTTTCATACACAAAACAAAAGACATTCCCCCACAGTGATGCATAGATTCCCTGGATCACCTGTCTGTGACACAGCCCAAAAATAACGCTGGAAATCAGAGACGACTTTACTTTTCCCATTGGTTTTAGTCCTTCATACAAGAATCTGCGGAATAAAAGTTCCTCGGCTGCCGGTCCAACAATCCCTGCCGCAGCTGCGTTTACTAAGATCGGGCTTTTCTCAGCCTCTTGATTCATTATAAATTTGCTGTTATGAAAAATATCAGTTAGATAAACAGAGATGTACTGCGTGAGGAAAAAGAAAGATATTGTAAATAAGATCAGCTCTCTGCGGACTATGAATCCTTTCTTTTGATCCTTTGCCAAAAAGGGGCTGCAAAGAAGGATCAGGCACAGGCCGCTGATCAGATTTGGATACAGACCGGGAATTCCGATCAGGCTGCACAGCTGTCCGCAGATTCTGTAAATTGTATAATATATAAGGAACCGCTTCACATCTTCATTCACTGTGATTTTCACCATAATTCTTTACCAGTATCTTAATTCTTCCTTCCGAAACTAACCCTATGGAGTTTTTAACCGTATATAAAAGAATGAATTCTTTATCATGACTCGTATCCAGATATTCTGACTCAAACAGAGATCTCACTTCTTTCCCTCCCTCATTCGTGACAACAAAAATCTTGATCTTTTCTGTTAAGTCACCGTCTTTTTTATCCTCTGCCTTTACAAGCTCTCTCGGATTCAGCTTTTCTTCTTTTCTAATGACAAGTCTTTTTGCCGTGCCGTCTTCCCCACGGACTCCAGACAACTTTGGTCTGCCCTGCTTTTGAAAAAATTCATTGGATGAGATATGATTGGTATCCTGTATCACGCCGTTTGCTTTCAGCTGTGAATAGACTGTATTTCGTATGAGGAAAACTGCTCCAAAAGCTGCTGCTAATAACACAATAATCCTTCCGTAATTCTCAATGGTCTGCTTCACCTCATCCTCCTAACACAATGCGCAGCTGATAGAGTCAAAAAAGGCCGTTCCAAACCGGGCAGCAGCAGATAATAGTACTCCCAGAAACGCAAGCACCGCGGTTCCCGCGATCACACACAAGATGATGCTGCCGTATTCGTCAATGATTGTCTTCATAGGTGTCACCTCCTTTCAGCTGATCAGCTGAACAAAATGAATGTAGACTGCACAAATACCAATGCCTGTAAGCAGCAAAAATAAAACCGCTCCCAGTTCCTCAAAAAAATCCTGCATATATCCTCCTGTCTATTACGGAAGCTTCGTCCAAAGCGTAAAGAAACTTCCAAAAATCAATCCCAGGTCCATGATCATCTTGAAAGTTGCCAGTATCATGGGCACAAACGTCAACGCTCCTATCCCTGCTACATCATTCTCATTTTGAAGCCATTCTGCCTTGTCCATCAATACATTATTCCGGTGAATCAAGGTATTGATCTGTGCCTCGGAATCGTCTTTCCCACAGTTGGTAAGGGAATACAGCATTCTGGAGGCAGACTGTATTTCCGGCAGATCAAACTCCGACAGAAAATTCTGATACGGCAGTATAGATTCGGGATCTTCATCAATGTTACGAAGAAGTATCTCTATCTGTTCCTTTAATACATAAGGTGCCTGATCAAGAGAATCCCTTATCGCAACATAGACATTTTCTGTCTGAAGGCTCAGTGCGATCCCCCTGAGCCAATATGGAAACTTCTGATTGATCTCTTTTAGAATTCTTCCCCCGGCATTCTTTCTCTTTAACGACGGCGTGAACCACGCTGCGGCTATCAGGGCTGTTACCGCCCCTATAATATAAAGATTCTGCCAGTCAAACCCCAGGAGTAAAACGGGAAAACTCAGTATAGTAATGATCCACGGCTGTTTTCCGTCCTTTTCCTCCCGCATTGTCTTAAAATCTTTTTTGATTTGTTCCGGATTTTCATCCAGTGTATCTTTCAGCCACGAGCCTGTGAGCAGTTTTTGTGCTCCCAGATATAACATCAGAAATAAAACCAAAAGAGAAAACGTCGTTCTCTGATAGAGCGGTCCCCTGAGCACCTTTCCAAGCATCTCATCGCTGGCCAGCATCATAACTGTGGTCCCCGCGACTGCCAGAGATGCGGTTAGAGATAGTACGATCTTAAATTTCATGCTTTTTCTCTCTTTCTGAAAGAGATATGTCCGCTCTGTCCATTCTTTCACATCGTCTAATATGATATTTAATGTACTTTGGTACTGACCGCCCAGATTTTCCACCTTGACCAGATAGTCATGCAGCATCTTCATCCGGTCACAGCGGTACTCCTGCTCGATACAGGATAGTGCGTGCCGGTATAAATCGTCCACTGCACCCGGACTGCTGATGGCTTTTTCTGCCTCATCGATAAGCTCCAGGATACGGCCTTCACAAAGCTGTTTTGTCTCCTCCAATGCCACAATGATCTTAGGCTGTTTTTTGAAAGAATACATCATTTGCTCCAAATAATTCACCACATCCCTGAATCTCTGCTGTTCATACATATATTTAAACTGCCGGATGATAATAATCGGAAAAAAACACAGATATGCCAGACCCAGGCCTATGATATAAGGTATTTGCAGATGAAAAAATTTTCCTGCTAAAAGAATTCCAAGGAAAGATAAAAGTAAAGATGCGAGATATTTTTTAAATGAATAAGAGTATCCATAGCCACGAATCTCTTTTTTTAGATTTGTATATTTGATGTACCGAAATGTTGTCAGAATTGTTCGTTTATGATGTTGTCTCATGGTTCACTCCCCTCCCATCGGAACGGATCTTTGACCAAAAATTTCTTCTTTAATTTCTCCGGAAGTTCTTTATTTATAATCCTCCGGTCCTTTAAGATCAACTGTATTGTTTTCTGTCCGGTCTTGTCCAGATAGAAACAGGCAATCTGATCAATGTAACGGCGAATTCTGCCATCCGGACTCTGTTCCTTCCGTATCAGGATCCCCAAGTCAACGAATCCATAGACGTCCCTCTCTATACGTTCCGATGCGATAGGATCATCCACCATATTTTTCATCCTCTCCGGTATCCTTCGCACATCATCTGTGTGAACGGTTGTCAGCGAATAGTGTCCCGTGGTAAGGGACTGTATTAAATGCTGTACTTCCTCGCCCCTGGCTTCCGACAGAAGAATCCACGTAGGCAGCTGTCTTAAAGATGCTTTAATGGCATCTACATAGCCAAAAGTATCTTCATTGACCTCAATGGCCACACAGTCTTTTCCCGGATTAATCTCCCGGTAATGAATCTCTAAGCTGTCCTCAATCGTGATAACTCTCTCCATGTCCGGAATAAACCTGGTCAGATATTTCAAAAGTTCTGTTTTGCCGCTGCCTACCTGACCTGCAATCACAATATTCATATGTCCCAGAATGCAGTTTTTCAGGAAATTCAGGATTTCTCTGCCGCAGTAATTCTCTTTAAAAATTTTATCTTCGCTGAGCCTTACAAGTGCCGGTGACTTTCTGATAGAAATACTCCGCCCGGTGGCACATACATCTTCATGTATAATGGAAATCCTCAGTCCATCTACTTCTGCTTCCACCAAAGGATCATATTTATTAAACGGAGCAGAGACTGCATTGGCTATTCTTGCGCTGAACTGGCTGATAAAACTTTCTGAAATCTCTGTTCCAGCAACAGTATGCCTGCCCCGCTCCAGGTCGTCAACGATCAGCTCTTTTCCGTTCCAGTTAACGTCGGTGACCATATCGTCCTGAATGAAAGGCAGCAGCGGCCCAAAATACCTGTCTTCGATTGCAAATTTCTGCATAGTTCCTCCTGATCAATGGAAATGGGGTTGTCTTGAAATAGATGTAGAAGTGATTGGCTGTATTTTGATATAAGATATCTTATTTCCATATTTTAACTTATATTTATCTTTTTGTCAATCCGTTAATTGTTTTTTTCATACAGCAAAAAAATAGTAAAAAGTAAAAAATATAGTTGACATCTCTGCCCTGATATTGTAGAATAAATTTTGTTCTCAGCAAAGAACTTCAGATAATATGCGATAGTAGTACAGTTGGTAGTACGCAACCTTGCCAAGGTTGAGGTCGCGGGTTCGAGTCCCGTCTATCGCTCTTTTTTTAATTTCAGAAAGTCTAGTGTTTGTAAAGGTTACTAGCAGTTTAAACAGCAAAGATAACTGCTGTCAAAAAGTTGGGTGGCCTTTTCGGTAAAAAATGACGATAGTTTTTTATAAAACTACCGCCATTTTTATTTTTATAAGATAATTTTTAATATTATTTATTCACAATTTTATTTTTCTGTCTATAATTCCTTTATCCAGTATACACATGTCTGCTCCATTGACTTTACCTTAGCAACCCTTGTGATACTTGTTTAGATTTATCAAAACCTGATCCAATAGAAATTCCCGGTGTACCCGTAATTGATATGGAACCCCCGGTAACTTTTATAATTCTATGAGCATAATTTGAGATAGCTTTTGTGGAATAATTTTTAAATGTTCCTTGATATAATCTAAATCTTGCATATGCTGAATATATTGTTCCCTTTGAATACTTTTGTGGAAATGTATATATAATACCTTTATTTGGTTTTTCATCTTTGGATGGTGTCTTATTAACAAATATATATCTGCTTTTAGACGGATTATAATATCTATATGTTGATTCAACCTTTTTCGTAGTTATATTTAATCCTCCTCCCCAGGCACATGCTATTCGATCTGAGGAAGCAACAAACATAGGATCAGATTTCCACTGATAATGTACTAAAATTTCATAATCAGCATTTTTTCTTTTTCCTTTTACCTTTTTACTGTTATCATATTTGACCATAGAGGTAGCCATTTTTTTTGCACTTATACTTCCAGAAGCCGAACATTTATTTTTATAATCTATATCTTTAAAACCATCTATATTTTTACTATTGTTGACTTTTACTGCGTTTTGCAACATTTTTGCATCTGTTGTAGAGCATTTATATTCCTCCGAAATCACTTCTATAGTCTTTGATTCTATTTCTTTAATTTCCTGTTTGACATTCTGAGCCTCTTCCAGAGACATCCCACTATTTTGAAGTTCCTCTATTGTTGCTTCAGAGAGTTTTCTGATTTCACCCACTTCATCTAATTCACTTAGATTATATGTTATTTCCACTGCCTGTCGATTCGTTCTCAACATTTGTTCCACTTCTTCTTGCTGATCTTGAGTAAACGTTTCTAAGCCTTTCTGTTCTTCTTCTGTTAAATTATATTTGTGTGATATACTTTGAGTAAAATTCTGATTATCTGTTTGTTTCTCGTCAGTATTTGCCCATATTATATCATTCATACTCAATACATAGATTAATAAAATTGCTGCAATAAATAACTCTTTTTTTATAATCTTTATCATAACAGTTTCTCCTTATTCTAATTTCTTTACTTCCAACCACAGTAATCTAGGTTCATAACGGAAATACTTTGTCAGAAATGGATTTTTCTTGTACATAAGACTGTATAGTAATTTCCCATCTCCATTTTTAACTCTGTCATACTCTTCCTTCATACACCTAACTTTCTCCTTTGTTGTCTTAATCTCCAAATAGTACTTTCCTTCTTGTTTCACTTTCTGAATCTCATTTGTAAAACAGGCTGTAGAAATGGTTCTTTCACTGTTACTAACTTTGTAATATAGAATACCCATTAAAATTACCAATGTTAAAATTAACCATTTACTTCTTTTCATTTTTCACCTCCTTTTCATCTTTTCTGATGCCTTATCAACGTTAAGTATATTTATATCAATCCCCTCCTTTTTTTTATTTTCTAAACTATAGGAATACTTGATAATAATATCCTTTATTTCATCATTACTTATTTTTGAATCAATACTTTTTAAAAGCGCAAATGCTCCTGATACATAAGCTGTTGCAGCTGATGTTCCGTCGACAAAAGTACGATCACCCTTCCCAATTTCCACCTCAATATTTTCGCCAGGAGCATATATATCAATTATCTTCCCATATCCCGAAGCATTATATAATTCCCCTTTACTATTTATTGCGCCAACTGATATAATATTTTTTAGCTGGTAACATGCCGGATATATTGGGTATTTATCTAAATTGACCCCTGCTTTTCCTCCTGCACAAACAAAAACTGCATCTGAATACTTTTTCATTTTTTTATAAATTGCCTTATTGTTAGCTTCAAAATCAAAGCTACAATTAAAAATTCTTGCTCCTCTATTGTATGCATAGTCTATAGCTTCCGGGATATCCTCAAGATTCCCATCTGCTCCATGCAAAATTTTAACAGGTAGTATTGTTATCCCTGGAGCCACACCAAAATATGAATCTTTCTGATGCGATCCAGCAAGAATATTTGCAATATATGTTCCATGTGCATCAGAAATATAATCATCATATACTGTATTATTTTTATGATAAAAATCCCACCCTGATATATCGTCAATATATCCATTATGATCATTATCTCGCCCGTCAAGTTTTTCATTTTTATTTTTATAGATGGATTTTTTTATATTCGGATCTGTTTTATCAATTCCTGTATCTAAAACAGCAACAATTATGTTTTTAACTCCTTTTGTTTTTTTCCATGTTTTTTGAATATTTATATCAATTCCCTGTTTGCCCTTTTTTCCATTAACAATTTGTCCAGAGTTATAAATTGCCCACTGTTTATTATAATTTTTGTTCCTTACATTTTTTTGAGAACTACAAGCCATTAAAGAAAAACACAGTGTAAATAAAAGGATAGCCTTTATATTCATCAATTTATATATCAAAACTTTTTTCATTTACAGCTCCTTTTTAATCTCCAATTTTTTGAATGGTTTTAACCATTTGGTAAAAATATTCTATCATAAACTACAAGAATAGTCAATATTATTATAATAGTTATTATTATTTATATAGTTAAAAATTAAACTATAAATATTGAAGAAGGGCTGCTCTATATGTATTTTTTTAATTATCTATTTATTGCTTTAAAGTTTTTTGCATACCTTTTTTTAATTTCTGGCCAAATGGTCAAAACTTGTTAATTTGACTGCCACCAAAAACCCAATATCCTCCGACTCATCATATAATGACAAGCCCTAAAATGTTGATCTTTCAGCCTTTTCTTTAAATAGTCATCTTTCAAAAGATTGAATGGATACTTTCCACCGCATTTGTTGTACACATGATCTTCCGTACCGCGCTCCCATATTCGTATTTTCCTCTGCATTCATTGCTCTCGTAACCTAAATAATCCTTCATTTCTTCTTTCAACATGGCTTCAAACAAAAAATAGAGTATGCAGTTCCTTTAGAACTTACACACTCTATTTTGTACTCCCTAATAAAAGGATTCTCACTTTTCTGTCCCACTGACTATGATTGCGCATACTGCCTTCTTTCCAGTTCTTTTATTATCTCACTCATAGCTGTTACTCATTTTTATGAATAATTTTATTTTGCAATACACCCAATAATGGACTCCTCTATATATGAAAAAGGTAACCGAAGGTACCTTTTTTCATATATCTTTGAAATTTAGTCAATGCTTTGTTATTCTTTCGATTCCGAGTACATTTGAAATCGCTTCCTGCAATAATCTGGAATAATTTATTCCAGCTTTATCTGCTTCTACACTCATCCAATATGGAATAGTACAATTTTTCTTTACTGCCTTATTATCTACTTTTTTCTATACTCTAAAAAATCAACGTCTACTAATGTTACAATATCTCCTGGTACAATTTCAGGACTGATCGTATTGGGCTCCGGAAGTTCTTTTCCTTCATCTTCCATATCAGTTCCTATTAATCCAATAGCGTCTCTCGCCATTTCCATTGCATCTGCAATGGTTTCTCCCTGAGTACCCGTATCAAAATCAGGGATTGATACATAGTATCCATCATCTGTCCTCTTTAAGACAATTGGGTAAGCCATTTTTTGTTTCATCATTTCCTCCTTTTATTTATACGTATCTTGTGCGTATGCTATTGATTTCCACTTCTATCATAGTGTTGGACACTTTTCAGCCATGCCTAAAAATTTTCTTATCTTTGATCATTATTTTTATGCCATATTGAGACAGTGAATTATTTTTCAGAATTGCTTGACAATTATATTCCCTCATGTTATTATAAACAAGTATTTTGATAAGATTTTGATTTTCACATATTTTTTGTAAATCATTACCACTTCTTGATGATTTACAAAAAATATGTGATTTTTTTATTTTTGCTTCAAATACAATAAAAATATTAGGAGGTACCACATGAATAACGGTACAGTAAAATGGTTTAACAGCACTAAAGGATTTGGATTTATCACAAACGAAAGCACAGGAGAAGATGTATTCGTACATTTTTCAGGAATTGCTGCAGAAGGTTTTAAATCTTTAGAAGACGGACAGAAAGTTACATTTGAGACAACTCAGGGTAACCGCGGATTACAGGCTGTCAACGTTTGTCTTGCATAATAGCTTTGATCATTCTGAAAAGATGCCCAGCACAACGCTGAGCATCTTTTTTTATTAATTTTGGAAACACTGATTTCTTTTGTTATGACATTTTGTTCTGCAGCGGTCGCGTCATACAGTTGCTGGTGTCTTCCCTGCAGAGGATTAATCTGCTCTTACAATATCAATGATCTGGTCGAAGGGCACAGCAAATCCTTCTTCATCTCTCACCATATGGAGAATATCATCTTCTTCACTGTAACGTGCAAACTCCACAAGCATGAAAGTCCCCGTCACCGTTTCATCCACAGTTGTCACCTTAACTTTGTCCCCCTGGGAGATAAAAACGTCTTCTTTTACTTCTCCGTCCTCTTTTACAATTTTCACGCCCGGCAGCAGACTTGTAATTTCCATAATACATTCCTCCATAAAAATTATTATATTAGTAAGTATTATACCCTACTGCGCCGGACGCGCCAAGTCCAAAGGGCATAAAATACAACGTGTCCGGTATTCAAAAGTCTTTGTTATCCTCCTCTGCCGCTTCCTTTTTTCTGGCCTCATCAAATATTTTTTTCATTCGTCTGTTCAGTCTCTCCGTGGGCTTATCTTCCGGTATCAATGAAGGGTCCAATGCACCTTGGCGATCATGTTCGTCTGTACTTTTACTGTCTGTTTTCCCATATCCCATGCTCTCCCTCCTTCTTATATTCTCATTTTATCACCAGCGATGCGCATCAGTTGCTGGTAATTTATGGTAATTGCATGCCGATATTCTATTTTATTCTTACATATAGTTGAATATGCAACTAATTTATGCTATATTATATTTATCTAAGATAGTATTTTGATTCATCTATGTTCAAAGTACTAATTTTTTTGGCCCAAAATAGTTGTGTATTCAACTTTATTCGAAAAAGGAGACTTTTATGAAAAAAATCAGCAGACTGATCTCTGTTATCCACCGTCACGGAATGAGATTCTTTGACTGGTCCCTGGCTGACACAGAGATCGGTCCGGGACAGCAGTTCTTTCTCGTGTGCATTTATGAAAATCCGGGAATCAGCATGCAGAAACTGGCCAGCATCGGTCATTTCGATAAGGGTACCGTCACAAAAGCCGTAAAAAAAATGGAAGATCAGGGATATCTGAGACGGGAGCCGGACGCCTGTGATAAGAGAATCCAGCACTTGTTCACAACCAGTGAGGCAAGACCTGCTCTCCAAATGATTTATGATCTGCGGGGACAGTGGAACGAAGTACTCTTAGAGAATCTTACCGAGGAAGAAGTCCAACAGGCAGAAACCCTGCTTACAAAAATTTCAGACAATGCATATTCATATATACAGAACAGGAGGTTGAAATCATTTGGAAACACAGACAAATAAGAAAGAAAATCCATTGGGATATGAACCGGTCGGAAAGCTGCTGCTCCAATTTGCAGTACCTTCCACGATCTCTGTCCTGGTAAACTCTGTCTATAATATCGTAGACCAGATTTTCATCGGGCAGGGAGTGGGTTACCTTGGAAATGCGGCCACAACGGTTACATTTCCTATCATTACGATCATCATGGCATTCGCCACTCTGCTCGGGTCCGGCGGAAGTGCTTATGCGGCAATCAAGCTGGGACAGAAAAAAGAAGAGGAAGCCGAGAAAACATTAAACAATAACTTTATGCTCTCCATTATCACTGGAATCGTGCTGGCCGTGATCGGCTTTATTTTTATGGAACCGATCCTTCGTTTATTCGGAGCAACAGAGAGTATCATGCCCTACGCAAAGGATTACGCGTCTATCATCCTGATCGGTGTTCCATTCAGTGTCATCGGACCGTGTCTCTCTAATATGGCAAGGACAGACGGCAGTCCCCGCCTTTCCATGTATGGAATCCTGATCGGGGCGGTATTGAATACCATTCTTGATCCAATTTATATTTTTATCTTTCATTGGGGTGTCAAAGGCGCGGCCATAGCAACAATTACATCACAGATCATCTCCGCACTGATCCTGTTTCTCTACTTCTGCAAACGGAGCCAGATGAGACTGCATCTAAAAGAATTAAAGCTGGATGGCTCTGTCTGCAAAAATGTGATCGCACTGGGCACTTCCTCAGGCATCACCCAGCTGGTAGCCTGCATCATGCAGGTTACGATGAATAACTCTCTCGTATATTACGGAAACAAAAGTGCCGTGGGCGGGGATGTTGCATTGAGTGCCATGGGGATCGTCATGAAGCTTGCCATGATCCTGGCATCTGTTTGTATCGGCATTGGTATCGGCTCCCAGACGATCTTCGGATTTAATTTCGGGGCAGAAAAATATCGCCGCATCAAACATCTGTTTAAAAATGCGGTGGCGGCGGCTACTGTTTCCGTACTGATCGGATGGCTGTTATGCCAGCTGTTTCCGGGATTGATCGTAAATTTATTCGGGGGAGGAAATTCCGCATTTGTGAATTTCGCTGAGAAATGTCTGAGGATTTATCTGTTCGGTATTTTCTGCGCTGGATTTCAGATCGTGGCCACAAACTATTTTCAGGCTACGGGGCAGCCTCTCAAGGCGTCTGTCCTCTCTATGCTCCGCCAGCTTCTGCTTCTGGTTCCCCTGATTTTGATCCTGCCGCTCTTTTTGGGGCTTAACGGAATCCTCTTTGCCGGACCCATCGCAGATATGTCATCGGCCGTGATCGTGGCCCTCTTTGTCGTTCCGGAGATAAAAAAACTGAATCGGCATATAAAAGAAAAAGATGAGGAAACCGAAGAAATGGAAACCAGTCCTGCATAATAGCAAGGATTTACTCACAAAAAGAACGGGTATACGCACTGTAAAATGTGTGTATACCCGTTTTTAGTTTTGCCCCTGACTGTATATAAGTCTTATCCTGAAATATGCCGTTGACCGGAATCGAACCGGTACGGGAGTATAAGTCCCGCAGGATTTTAAGTCCTGTGCGTCTGCCAGTTCCGCCACAACGGCTGATGGTGGGAGAAGGATTCGAACCTTCGAAGGCGTTGCCAACAGATTTACAGTCTGCCCCCTTTGGCCACTCGGGAATCCCACCGCGTTCCTGACAATTTAAAATTATACTGTATGAAATATGAAAATGCAAGTATTTTTTGAGAATTCCGATGAATCCCATTGTTTTTTCCGCCTTTTTCCTTTAAAATATTTCGTGGCTATACTACAAATTTAGGAGAAAAGAAAGTATGAATACAAAAAAACAAAAAAAGAAATTATCCCTGACCGTGATGATCCTGACAGCTCTATTCTTAGGTATCCTGTCCGGTCTTCTGCTTCAGGGCCATCCGAAGATCGCTGAGAATTACATTCAGCCGTTCGGGACTATTTTTCTGAATCTGATCAAAATGATCGTCGTCCCTGTGGTCCTGTTCTCTATCATCCAGGGGGTCGTCTCTCTCCAGGACATCAAAAAGGTAGGTTCCATCGGAGGAAAAACCATCTGCTTTTACATCGTTACCACCGCATTTGCGGTTACATTTGGCCTGCTGTTCGCAAATGTACTGAACGTAGGCGGCGGCTATGTAATGAACAGCTCCTCTCTGGAGGCATATGAAGGCGCTACCAAGGCTCCTTCTCTTATCGAAACCCTTGTAAATATCTTTCCGTCAAACGCAGTCGAGCCTTTAGTCAGCGCCACAATGCTCCAGGTCATTGTCATCGCACTGTTTTTCGGATTCGGCATCATCATTGCCGGTGACAAGGGAAAACCCGCGGCAGACCTTGTGGAGAGTCTTTCCGAAGTCTGCATCAACATTATGGGCCTCATCATCAACCTTTCGCCGATTGGCGTGTTCGCACTGATCACTCCGGTCGTGGCCGCAAATGGTCCGTCCGTACTGCTTCCTCTTCTGAAATTGATCGGAGTGGCCTATCTGGCCAGCATCGTGCATATGGTTGTAGTTTATTCCAGCGCGGTCAAAGGATTCAGCGGCATCAGCCCGCTCAGATTCTTTAAGGAACAGAGCCCGGCCATGCTATTTGCGTTTTCCAGTGCCAGCAGTGTGGGCACTCTGCCGTTTAACTATGAATGTACAGAAAAACTTGGTGCCAGAAAAGAGATCGCAAGCTTCGTCCTGCCGCTTGGCGCTACGATCAATATGGACGGTACCGCAATCTACCAGGGAGTCAGCGCTATTTTCATTGCCCAGATCTTCGGTGTACATCTGACATTAACCCAGCAGCTGATGGTCATTCTGACGACGACCCTGGCTTCCATAGGAACCGCCGGAGTTCCGGGGTCCGGGGTCATCATGCTTGCCATGGTGCTTCAGAGTGTCGGGCTTCCTTTAGAGGGAATCGCCCTCGTAGCCGGAGTCGACCGTATCCTCGATATGGCGAGAACCACCGTCAACATCACCGGGGATGCAGCCTGCACGATCTGCGTAGATGCCATGGAAAAACGGAAAGAAGCGCGGAGAAAACTAAACATATCCAATAACCTGTAAGTTATTTACCACTATTTCGTCACGCTTTGAAATGCGTTCCTCCAATAGTGCTAAAAACTATCATTGGATAGCTTCTTTTGTTCTAGGAATACTTGTCCAACAGACATCATGTGGAAAATGTCATAAAAAAACTGTCGCACTAAAAAGGTGCGGCAGTTTTTTGCACGAAATCCACGAAATATCTTCTGGAGAAGGCTAATGAATATAGAAATCTTACATTGAATAGCCCATTTAATCGAATAATACTTCTCCAGCAGACATTATGTCCATTTTTCACATGATTGGAGTGAGGCATTCTAAGAGCCGAACGGAAATCATGTGGAAAATGTCACGCTTCTGTACCTTCAAACAAGGTTTCAAATTCACTCTGATTGATTCGTTCTTTTTCCAACAGCAGTTTTGCACAGCTGTGGAGCACTTCCATATGCTCCTCGATGATCGCTCTGGCTTTCTTATAGCAGTCATCCACGATGTCTTTTACTTCCTCATCGATGATAGTCGCCACCCGCTCTCCGTACGGACGGGGCTGGCCGATTTCTTTTCCGAGGAAGACTTCATCCCCTTCTCCGCTGTCATAATTGATCAGGCCGAGACGGTCTGACATGCCGTACTCTGTGACCATAGACCTTGCAAGCTGGGTAACCTGCTTGATATCCTGGGAGGCACCGGTCGTGATATCTTCAAAGATCAGCTCTTCTGCGATTCTTCCTCCGAGGCTTACCATGATATTGTGCAGCATTTTATTTTTCGTGTTAAAGATATTGTCGTTTTCAGGAAGCGGCATCGTATATCCCGCCGCGCCAACGCCGGTCGGTATGATGGAAACCGTATAGACCGGTCCCATATCCGGAAGCACGTGGAACAGGATTGCATGGCCTGCCTCGTGGTAAGCCGTAATCCTCCGCTCGCTCTCAGGGACAACACGGCTCTTTTTCTCTGTGCCGATGCCCACCTTGATAAAGGATTTGTCAATGTCTTCTTTCACAATGTATCCCCGATTATTTTTAGCCGCCTGGATGGCCGCTTCGTTCATCAGGTTTTCCAGATCTGCGCCCACGAATCCCGCTGTCGTTCTGGCGATCTCGTGGAGATCCACATCATCGCCCAATGGCTTCTTCTTAGCATGGATCTTAAGGATATCTTCTCTTCCTTTGACATCCGGACGTCCCACGCCGACTTTCCGGTCAAATCTGCCCGGACGGAGAATCGCCGGGTCAAGGATATCCACACGGTTCGTAGCTGCGATGACAATAATGCCTTCATTGACACCGAAACCGTCCATTTCCACAAGCATCTGGTTTAAGGTCTGTTCCCTCTCGTCATGGCCGCCGCCCAGTCCGGAACCTCTCCGTCTTGCCACCGCGTCGATCTCGTCAATAAAAATAATACATGGCGCGTTCTTCTTTGCCTCTCCAAACAGGTCTCTGACCCTGGCAGCCCCGACACCGACAAACATCTCAACGAAATCAGAACCTGAAATGCTGAAAAACGGAACATTGGCCTCTCCGGCAACGGCTTTTGCTATCAGTGTCTTACCGGTTCCCGGAGGTCCTACTAAGAGGACACCTTTCGGGATTCTTGCCCCGATGCCGATAAACTTCTTGGGATCTTTTAAGAAATCCACCACTTCTTCCAGTTCTTCTTTTTCCTCGGTAAGACCCGCCACATCGTCAAATGTAACTTTGGGGCCGTCCGGATTTGCCATCTTGGCACGGCTCTTTCCGAAATCCATCATTTTTCCGCCGCCGCCATTCTGCTTCATCATCATGATCAGGAAAAATACAAGGATTCCCACCATCAAAAGGTTCGGCAGCAGGGTCGTGATCCAGTCCCCGCTCCGGTCGATCGGCTTCACTACCATTTTTTTGTAGAGATTCGGATATTTATTCTCGATCTCTTTTACCGCCGCGTCAACGTCGGTAATATTACAGTTTTTATACACTTCATTTTTTAACTCTACCGTCATAGTGCCGGTTGGGACCTCTTTGTTCTGCTTCATGGTGATTCCCACAACCTGCCCCGCTTTTGCGTCCTGACGGAACTGTGCGTAATTATAATTGTCCTCGCTGCTGTTCATCATTCTGGAAAAATAAATAATCCCCAGACATAAGATGACTGCAAGGAACAAAAAATTGCTGTTTCCTCTTCTTGGGTTCAACTTACTGTCTCCTCTCTGCTATTCTTCTGCGACTCCGATATATGGAAGATTCCTGTAATTCTGAGCAAAATCCAGGCCATAGCCCACGACAAACTCATCCGGCACGTCAAATCCTGTGTATGCCACTTCCACATCCACCTCCCGGCGCTCCGGTTTATTTAAAAGGGTGCAGATCTTTATGCTTTTAGGTTTTCTGCTCAAAAGCATTGGCTTTAAGTGGTTCAGTGTTTTTCCGGAATCAATGATATCTTCCACGATCAGAACTTCCTTATCCTCGATCGGTTCATCCAGATCCTTGGCAATCTTTACGATACCGGAAGACTCTCTGGAATCTCCGTAGCTGGACACGGACATAAAATCAATCGTAACAGGGACTGTGATCCTCTTGGCGAGCTCACATGCAAAAAAGACGCCGCCTTTTAAGATCGCGATCAAATGTACTTCTTTCCCCGCATAATCTTTGCTGATCTGAGCTCCCATCTCCTTGATTCTCTTATCCACAGCTTCCTCTGAGATCAACTCTCTAATCTCTGCTTGTTCCATTTTAATGTTTTCCTCCTAATTGTATTCCAATCTTAAATATCTTTTCGTTTTTTCAGAAACCTTATAAAACTCGCTCAGGCGGTGACCGATGATCCATATGATCCGGCTTCCGTCTGCCGCAAGCGGTATCCGGTCCCGCTCTTCCCGCGGGATTTTCTGGTCAATAAAAAACCGGCTCAGAGACTTACTCTTTCCATCTTTTGAAAATACAAAAAAATCTCCTGACTTTCTGTACCGCAGTTGGATGTCTTTGTCTATTTTATCATAATCAATGATTTTGGTAAAATCTTTTTCCTCCATTTTTTCATACCGGTCCGTCTCGGTCAGGACCAGCTGTCCCGCAGTCCCTGTTTCTGCTCTTGTCTGCTTTTCCTCCACCAAGAGTCCCCCGTATGTTTTTCTCCCAATAAGTCCATATGGAAGATCGATGGATTTCCCGGTTTCCCTGAAAGCCAGATCACAGAAACTCTGGATATGGACCTTCTCAATATCCTTTTTTCTCCCTGCGGCCTGTTCTATGGCCTGTTTTGCCAAAAGCCTCCTGATCGGCTCCGGTTCCTCCAGAAACCGGCCAGTATCGATGAGACGTCCCTTTCCTTCCTGCTTTACACAGGCTTTCCATGCCTCAGACAGCTGCTCTTCTAAATACCGGCTCCACTCTTCGATTTCTTCAGACAATGAAACGATATGTTCCACCGCCCTTGCATTGACTTTTGTGAGCGCCGGAATAACCTGATTACGGATCTTATTCCTGGCAAACGTATTATCTTCATTACTGGCGTCCTCCATCCAGTCTTGGTCCTTTTCTTTTAAATAAGCAAGAATTTCCTCTTTCTTAAGGCACAATAGCGGCCGGATCACATCTGCCCGGACGGCTTCCATCCCTTTCAGTCCCTGTATTCCGGTCCCCCTGGACATCCGGTAAAGCATCGTCTCCGCCTGGTCATTCTGGTGATGAGCCACTGCAATCTTTCCGCCTCCGTGCATATCCAGAACTTTCCTAAAACACCGGTAGCGGATCATCCGCCCTGCCTCTTCCAGAGACATAGATTGTTTTTCAGCTGTGCCTTTCACATCTTCTGAAAAAGTTATCCACGGCACCTTCCGTCTCCGGCATAAGTTTTCCACAAATTCCTGGTCTTTGAACGCTTCCCTGCGGATACCGTGATTGATATGGACTGCGCAGAGCTCAAGATCATACTCCTGCTTAAGCTCACATAAAAGCAGGAGCAGGCACACAGAGTCTGCTCCCCCGGAGACTCCCACAGCGATAAAGTCTCCCTGACCGATCATATGATGTTTTTCCATAAACTTTCGTACTTTATCCATATCAATACTTTATCATTCCCAATCCAAGGATTCAATACTTATCCCAAATTCCGAGACCGATCATCGTCATGTCATCCTTTTTTTCGTATCCCTCGGTTTTTTCGATTTTCTCCATCAGTTCATCCACAAACCCCTGGGGCCGTGTGGTATGGATCTGCTTCATATACTCCATCAGCAGTTCCACTCCTTTTTCGCCCATGGAGTCAATGATGCCGTCGCTGACCTGTAAAATGAAATCTTCCGCCTCCAGCTTCTTCCGGTGTATCGGCAGTGTCTTTTCCTTTAAAACACCTACCGGCAGGCTTGGAAGCTGCACCATCTCCACCTGTCCCTTCCGCTTAAGGAAACACGGGCAGGCACCCAATTTGAGAAAACTACCGATTCCGGCGTGCAGATCGATCTGCAGATAATCAAGGGTCGAATAGCGCTCCTTCTCCGGCCAGAACACAAAAATAGACTGCAGAAGCTGGACGGCTCTTTTCTCGTCCAATCCCACCTCCAAAAGTTCCTCCAGTGTCTCGATCACCGCTTTGCTGTCTCTGTTTGCAGCGGTTCCTGTGCCCATGCCGTCGGAGATCATAGAGACAAACCTGTGATTTCCCACAGTACCCATAGAAAAATTATCCCCATTTTTCATATCTTCTTTCTCCGCCCTGGAGATCACCCCTGTCAGCACATGAAATTTGGTCGCCGCCTGCACCCCCATCATCTCATAGTTCTCCCCGATGGCCTGCTTACCGTTGGGCAGCGGCTGAAGTTTTTCCTGTAAAATGACCGACAGCCAGCGGGCTACCTCTTTGGTCGTTACTTCCCTTCCCTTCTGGGCTTTTAAAAACAGGTATATCTGCTTTCCCCTCATGTCATCTTCATAGATGTAAACCTTTTTCACTTTCAGATGATGGGCTTTCAGCCCCTTCTCAATAACTTCCTGCATGGGGCGGACTCCGGACAGCTGATATTTCTGGGCCGAGAAGCTTTTAAACATCCTTCCCGCCTCTATGTACTGTTCCCCGATCATCCTGCGCATTTCGATAAAACGCTGTTCACAGGCATACAAAAAAAGCTCTCTTTCATAGATCGTATTGATCTCTTCCACCCACTCCTTCTCCCGCTGGCATTTGCAGACAGAGCGGATATTCTGCACGCTGAGGCCTCCCTGCTTCTCCAGAAGTTCCCCCAGCTTGTCCCTGTCGTCGAGAGTCAGCCGGCACTTATCTTTTTCCCGGCACAGCATACATTCTTTTAAAATCGTGCTCTCTATGATCGTTCTTCCGGTCTTTTTTTCCAAGTCTTCATCCTGCTTTGCACACATCCGCTTTCCGATCGTAGTGAGGCAGTGCTCCATCTGTTTCATATTATATGATATGATATCTTCCAGCTCATTGAAAAATATCTCTTCTACTGGTTCTTTTTTCTTTATAATCGGCATCCTGGACCCTCCTTCAGCTTCTAATTATACAAGGGTCTTGTGTCATAATTTGCTGAAACGGATCTAAGGAACCGATTTCCATACAAACAGCTCTTGTTATTTCTCTTTGGGACAGCTAAAATAAATTTAAAGTATTGATTGGAGGTAACGAATGGAGCATGCAGACGAAATGATCCCTATCTTAAAGTCGTCCCTTCCTTTTTGGGAGCACCTGAAAGAAACAGAAAAAAAGACTCTCTCCCAGTGGTCTCAGCTTATACGCTACGAAAAAGGAGGGATTATCCGGTGCCAGAACTGTGAATGTACCGGCGTGCTGATCATCAAAAGCGGAAGTGTGCGGACTTACATGCTCTCAGAAGAAGGGAAGGAGATTACTCTGTACCGTCTGGAGCAGGGAGATGTCTGTGTCCTTTCTGCTTCCTGCGTACTGTCTGCCATTACTTTTGAAGTACAGATGGAGGCGGTAACAGAAAGTGAGATCATACAGATCAGCGCAGGTGCTTATTCCGAAATTGTTGACCGGAATATTTATGCCGAAGCCTTTACCTATAAACAGGCTACCGAGCGTTTTTCTGATGTGATGTGGACCATGCAGCAGATTTTGTTCATGAGTTTCGATCAGAGGCTTGCAATTTTTCTTCTGGATGAGAGCGGAAAAACAGGTTCTGACGACATTCATATGACCCATGAACAGCTCGCCAAATACACCGGAAGCGCCAGAGAGGTTGTGAGCCGTATGCTGAAATACTTTTCATCGGAAGGGCTGGTAAAACTGTCCAGAGGCGGAGTCACGATCCTTGATAAAAAGGGATTAAAACAGCTGATCAGCTGAAATAAAATGCAGCAAACGGACAGATGCCGTTTTGCTGCATTTTATTGCTTAGATAAAAAGATTTACATCGGAATTTTCCGCGTCTCCCAAATAGGAGGCCACTCCTGCGAACTCCACACCGTCAATGATCTCTTCTTTTCTGATGCCCATCACATCCATGGACATGGTACAGGCCACCAGCTTCACACCATTTTCCATGGCCTGCTTCATGAGGTTTTCAAGAGTTTCCACATTTTTCTCTCTCATGACCCGCTTCATCATCTTTGTTCCCATGCCGCCCATATTCATTTTGGACAGTTTAAGCTTCCTGCTTCCTCTCGGCATCATAGCTCCGAACATCTTCTCCACAGCTGATTTTTTTACATGCTGTTTTTCCGGCTTCCTCAGAATATTCAGCCCCCAGAAGGTAAAAAACATGGTGACCGGCCTGCCCATAGCTGCGGCACCGTTGGCGATAATAAAGGAGGCGAGGGCCTTATCCATATCTCCGCTGAACACGACCATCGTCTTGCCCTGACCGCTGATTACGTCAGTGGCTGCCGCACACAGTTGCTGCCCTTCTTTTCCTTTTTTTATAAAGACTACATTTTGTTTTCCGTCCCGCTCCTTCTTGACTAACGTATTTCCTGTCCTCTGGCACCAGGACTCAATATCCCTCGGAAATCCCATGTCTGTGGCTGCTACTTTGACTGTCTCGCCATCCTCCATGGATTCTAAGGTCTCGTGAACCTTCATGATCGGCCCCGGACACTGAAGGCCGCAGCAGTCAACAAGCCTTACTTCTTTTGGCTCTGCCTCTGCTGCTTTCAGCTGCTCTTCTTCCCGGCAGGCAGATGGCCGGCTGTCTTTGTAATGCATAGACTGATAAAAACTCGTTCCTCCTTCCAGCACCTTTACATCTGAAAAACCATTCTGCATAAGAATTCTGGCTGCGTTGTAGGAACGGACTCCAATGGCACAGTAAGTCACGATCATCCGGTCCTTCGGCAGCTCAGACATTCTCTGTCTCAGCTGCCCCAGCGGAATGTGAACGGAGCCCGGAATATGGAACACCATCCGCTCCATCTCTTCGGTTACATCCAAAATGGTTAAGTCCTTCTCCCATCCTTCTGTTTCAATCCTGTCATCCAGTTCCCGGCAGCTCATGAAAGAGACCATCTTCTCCAAAACATTCTCTGCCGTAAAGCCAAGCATATTTACCGGATCTTTCGCTGAAGAATAAGGAGGGGCATAGGCAAGTTCCAGCTCTTCCAGATCATAGATCGTATTTCCAGAACGCATGGCGCCTGCAAGCACGTCGATTCGTTTATCCACACCTTCCTGCCCTACTGCCTGTGCGCCAAGAATATTTCCATCCAGGTCAAACAACAGCTTTAACGTAACCGGAACAGCACCAGGGTAATATCCCGCATGGGATTTCTGATTGATCAGTACAGTTTCATAGTCCTTCCCCCGGACCTTCCCCTTACGGATCAGCGTCTTTTCATTAACCCCGGCTGCCCCAGCTGTCAGGTCAAATACCTGAGCAACTGAAGTCCCAAGAGTCCCTTTGTATTTCTTCTGTCCCCCTGCAATATTATCCGCACAAATTCTTCCCTGCTTGTTGGCCGGTCCGGCTAAAGGAATCATTGCTGGTTCTTTCAATACATAGTTTTCAACCTCTATGACATCGCCTACTGCATATATATTCTCTTCGGAAGTCCGGAGCATCTCATCAACCAGAATACCGCCTCTGCCGTTAAGTTTTAGACCTGCTTCCCCCGCAAGTTCGCTGTTTGGACGCACTCCGATGGACAGCAGGACCATATCTGTCTGTAATTCCTTCCCACTGTTCAGTGTGATCAACGTTTTCCCGTCTTTATGTTCAAAAGATGCCACGCCGTCTCCCAGTATCAGGCTGACACCGTTCATTTCTATGTTTTCATGAAGAAGCTGGGCCATCTCGAAATCCAGAGGAGCCATGACCTGGTCCTGCATCTCCACGATACTCACCTCAAGGCCTGCCCTGTGAAGATTTTCTGCCATCTCAAGGCCGATGAATCCGCCGCCGATTACCGCTGCTGTCTTCGGCTTTTTTGTCTCTATGACTTTCTTTATCCTGTCTGTGTCCGGAACCGTCCAAAGAGTATAAATATCCGGTCCGTCAATACCCGGGATCGGAGGCACGACCGGAGAAGATCCTGTGGCGATCACCAGATAATCGTAGTTCTCCTCATACACTCTGCCCGCCTTTAAATCTTTTATGGTCACTATATGATCTTCCGGGTTAATTTTCACGGCTTCATTCTGCACCCTGACATCTACGTTAAATTTCTTTTTCATGGCCTCCGGAGTCTGAAGAAGCAGAGACTCCCTGTTTTTGATCACATCGCCCACATGATACGGAAGCCCGCAGTTGGCATAGGAAATATATTCACCCCGTTCCAGAAGCACAATTTCCATACTCTCATCTTTTCTCCGAAGACGGGCCGCTGTCGTCGCGCCGCCTGCCACACCGCCGATGATCACTGTTTTTTTCCTCATATTTTCCACCTCATATTTTTTTAAATATCATATCTGAAATGCAGTGATTACTCTGTGACCATGTCACACAGGAAAATATTATTCATATCTGAAGTCGTATACATCTTTATGGATATCCAGTGTTTTCCCATTAATTTTTATTTTGGAATCAGACAGCCATTTCATGTCGGCATCTTCACAGTGATATTCAAAATAAATATTTTTCTTTTTTGAGTTCTGTTTATCCTCGATCTCAACGATCACTGAAAAATCGACCGTTGTATTGTCTTGTCCGTGGTAGGCATTGGCGGTGTATCTGCCGCTTGGGGATTCTATACTTTTTATCAATTCCCCTTTAGGGACGGACTGAGTATCCAGTGTAAAGTGATAGACTGCCCATCCAAAAAGAAAAAGAGGCAGTA
The DNA here is from genome assembly GCF_014467075.1 of Anaerostipes caccae L1-92. Taxonomy (NCBI): domain Bacteria; kingdom Bacillati; phylum Bacillota; class Clostridia; order Lachnospirales; family Lachnospiraceae; genus Anaerostipes; species Anaerostipes caccae. Next base: position 533,018 of record NZ_AP023027.1, on the reverse strand, counting down.
TGCCTAATAATATACTGCCCCTGAAAAACGATTTCTTTTTCATTCATACTCCTCTAAAACCTCTAATTCACGACTGTATCCTTTTCTCTTACAATATTCCATCAAAGTTATGCTCCCCTTCAGGTCCGGTTCATTTTTATCAAAATTTTTTATGGTTATATTTTTGTCAGCCCCTTTTTTCAGATAATATTTTAAAAGCTTTTCTTTTGAAACATTTATATAATTGTTTCTGTCATACAGAATATAAAACAATATATTGGCTCCATGCTTGTCCCGAAAATTCACATCTGCCCCATATTTAATAAGTAGGTCTGACATTTTATAAACATCTTCTGATTTTGGGAGTGTTACCGTCAGTTCTAACGGTGACTGTTCCACTGAATCTACAAACTGATTCAACTCTGCACCCTTCTTCAAATGTTCTTCCACCCTGTCATAGTCACAGATCATGATATCGTATACCAGTGTGTGCTCCTTGCCGTCATACCCGATCATCACATTACTTGCCTGATCGTTGTCGAGAAAATCATCGTAATCCCTCTGAAGCATTATATAAATAGAAATATACATACCCGCCATACAAACCAATACGATAAGCAGAATGATTATTAATGTTTTCCAGAGGTTCTTATATCTCATGATATGTTTCTTATTCCTCCAAACTCATGTTGTACTCCTGAGGATCTTTTTTCAGCAGAAATTTCTTGTGATTCACTGTCTGATTCCTTTGAAATCTGCTGCCCTCTGACAACTTTGTATCCACGGTTAAATAGGCTTGTCCCTCATGATGTTTTATATCTAAGTTCACATCTATTTTGGTTTTATACCAATTATTTAATTTAAGATATAAAATCTTTAACGTCCCCTGAAATTCTAAACTTTTTGAATCCAGCGGAATCATAATCGCATATTCTCCATAGTCCGCATTTCCATCTTTTAATGTAAAACCATCATGGTAAGACCACTGCGCATTCTTATCCGTTTGTCTGATCTTTATTCGGCTTGTCTTATTTTTTGTCCCTGTGATATCCTCCGCACTATAATTGACAGCCACTTTTACATAGGGACGGTTCCATTGATAGATTCCTATAACCGCTAAAACTATACACAGTAAGACGCACCACATTCTATGCCCTTTAGGCTTGGCGTGCTTCACACGATTATGTATCATTGAACCAAGTATTATTTTTTTTCATTTATTCCTCATTGTCAATATCTTTTTTACTCTTCTTCCTCTGTATCATAAGATTTATAATTGCAAATACCATAATCGCTGTAATTAGAAAGTCACCCAAAATTCCTTCCCTCAACTCAGGAAAGAATTTGTTGAATATAAAAAGTCCCATTCCTAAGAAAAACAAAATATACTTCATTTCTCCCTCCCATTTTAACTTCTCTTTTATCATTATAAATTTTGTACACCCTGCTGTTGTTGATAAAACATTATTTTTTTCTTATATTCTTCTTGCGAATTCAAAATCTAATATTATACTATTTCTTTAGATATAAAAATATTGTTATAAAAAGACTTATTACTAGAATATAATTTAAGACTCCACCCATTAAATTCGGAAAAAATGAGAGTATAAACAACATAACACCTAAAGTCAACAATACATATTTCATTTTATTCTCCATTCAAAATAATTTTTACAACTACTATAATTCCTAGTGATTTATCCGTAACTTTTTTGCTTTTTTCATAATTTATTATTTAGCGAACGTATGAATAAACTTAAATAAGCTCAATCCATTTTAAAATCACATCACTGACAATCACAATTAACATCATCACAGTAAGAAAAATTATTCCACTATTCTTCTCTTCTTTGTCTTTTGTTTTTACTATTGCATAAAAACCAATACCAATTAAAATTACAAATTCTATGATTCCAACAAACTGTTTTAAAGAAACTGATAATTTAAAATGATCATCAATAAAGTCTGTGACCGCGTAAATACCACAAGTTAAGAGCAAATACAAACACCATTTAAAGTGATGCTTTATCAATTTGTAGTCTCCATTGATCCACAAAATAAAAACATCGTGAATGATATGTGCAAAAATATAAACAGCTAAGAGCAGTAATATTTTTATGTTCATTTTATCTCCCGTAATTTTTTAGTTAATCAGTTATCTAACCCAAATCTTTCTTATTATGGGCCCGCCATAGCGAAGCTCTGGTTTTAAAATAGCACTTTTTGATATTTTTCCTTCCATCCAATTTACTTTTAAAATAACCTCAGGAATATCGACACCTCCAAATTCCCATACTAGATAATATTTCTCCTTATTTTCATTAATAAATCGATCTTTTGTTATTGAATCGCCTTTTCCATTAACTCTTGATTTTATTTTACCTCCGTATTTATGAGTATCACCGTTGTAATTTATTTTTACATCTATGACACCGATATCTCCAGTATTATTTCCTTCATAATATAAATCTCCAGTCCAATCTCCCCCTTCATAAACAATGTATCCATACAATCTCCATTTCCCATCATTGCTTTCCGCATAACAATATGGGTATTGTCTTAAATCCTGTATATGTATTGCTCCACATAATCCCCAAAATAGAATAATTCCGATAACAATGTATCGCTTTTTTATCATATATTTGCTCCACTGAGTTTAATTTAAAGTAATGCTTTCAATTTTTTGTTTTTTACTAACTTCCCATTATAATCAAAAACCAGTAAACTTCTTTTCATAAGATTTAATTTTTTATTCGAAACATAATTTAAATCTATTACTACATAATCATTACAATAATTAACGTCAGCATAATACTCATTGTATTTAATAGAATCTTTCACCTCATCATTTTCTGAAAATGATATTATTTTTTGTTTATCTCCTGTATAAACATTTAAACAATAAAAATCTAAATTTTCATTATTATAATACAAATAGTCTTTTTCAATTTTAGCTTTTCGATTTAATAGCTCTTTTTCTTTTTTTATATTTTTAACTAAGTATTTCTTATGTTTCGTTTTCTTATTGTATAAAACAATATTTGCTTCATCTATGCTCAAAAAATATTGTGGATCTACATACCCAATCCAAAGTGGTTCCTCTTTTGCCGGACATCTTACAATTGTTTTATTCTTTTCATTTATTTCAAGCAGCTCTTTTGAAAATCTATTCCAACTATAAATAAAACCATTGTCAAAACGTAATACATTGGACAAATTCTCTTTCAATATGGTTTTTGTCTTCCCATTTTTTAAATTCTTTTTATACAGAAAATTTTGTTCTTCTTTATAGGTTGTCTCTTGATTCTTTAAATAATAAATATTGTTTGACGAAACAGTATATAGCCCTGCCTGATCTAATATTTTTTGACCCATTCCAATATCCCGCAGTTTTTTCGAGTATAATTCAATACCCGGGCCTTCACCAGAAACATTGTAAAACACTTTATTGTTATGGACTGCAAGCATATCACCATAAGTATAAAATGGACGAACATAGTTACTAATCAAGTATTCCCTGTCTTTTCCAATATCATATAAGTACAGTCGTTCTCCAAAAACAAATGGGAAATTTCTGATGGAATTCTTTTTGCGAACCAAGACGTAATTTGTTTTTGAATACGACTCAGACATATTGGTGTATTCTGCTGTATGATGAAAATTAATTCTAGCTTTCTGAATAAAAAACAAACACAAATTAAAGATTCCGAAAATAGTGCATATAATCGCTGCTATTTTTAATATACTTTTCATTGCACACTCTTCCTCTATATACAAGGTCTATATAAAAATATAATGATCCTCATTCACCTTAATTTTTCTTATTTTAAAGCCCGTTGGATAATCTTTAAACCCTTCGACTGATGACCGATACTTTTTCATTATGATTCTTGCCTTTTTCCAACTGCTAAAATAACCTATCAATTTAATATCTCCGTCGTGGTTATGTGTTAACTGATATATATACATATTGAAACCCCTCCTATTCATCTGTAAAAAATCCCTCTGCCCAAAAACTATTTTCAACATTTAACTCATGTTCACTTATAAACAATGCTTCTCTCTTACCTTTAAATCTAGGCTGTTCTGCAAATTTCTCTAATCCTTTCTGAGCAAGTTCATATGCAGAATATACTGCGATAAAAGTCTCATCATCATTTTCAGGATTTTCATCCCAATAGTAAAATGTCAATTCATAAATTGTCCTTCCTATCACCCACCTTCATTTGACTCTATTCTCCTTCTTGTTTTCATCCCCCTTAACATAAATCCTCATCAGTGATAAAACCTTCTTTCCACTCTGGTTCATTTAATTTGTACTCATCAATATAAAACTCATTTTCATGTGTAATAAATCTGAGATGCTTCTTAAACTTTTCTCTCGCCTCTTCAGCCAGTTTCAATGAAGAATACACTGCTATTGTTATTTCATCCTCATCATCATTTTCTTCATCCTGATACCAAAAACTTAGTTCATAAACATTCATATTCTTTACCTTTTTGTATTTACTAACCTAAATGCAGTTTGCTCCTCACCTGAAATGTTTTTGTTCTTCTGATAGTGATAAACTTAATATGACTTCATTTTTCTTTTTTACAAGCCTTCCTCATTTTTTTAATTATACAGTATATAACAAATAAAATTGCACTAATAAAAATTAGGCAAACAATTAATGACATGGCTTGAATAAAAACATCAACTATAAGCTCCCTATCAAAATTTACTATTTGAGTATTACAAATTTCTTGATACAAGATTATGACCTCCGCCTTATTAATAATTTCATTCTCACTAAAAAAACTGAAAGTTGCCTTTATGTATATAGTAAAATAATCTTCAATTCTTCATAAAACCCTCTAAAATCATGTTTATAAGAATTCTAAATTTCAAATACATCCCGCTTTTTTCGTTATTTCTTTGCGTTCTCTTCCTTTAGAATTTTCTTTATGGATATCTCCTCCATGTCTTTTTAAATATGTAAATCTTAATATAGTTCTATTATATCAAGTACCTAATGGATAATAATAATTATTCAATATACTCTACAGCATAAGTATGACATTTAATATAATAGAAGCCATAACACACCTAAACTAGCTATGTTATGGCTTATAAAAACATATCTTTAAAGTTTAGTACATTATCTCATGAAAATCAGTTTTCACTTTTTAAATAATTGATATTCCACGTGTATCCCGCCTCTTCCGCAATTTGCTTACAATCTTTCCCATTGGAATCCTTTTTATTAATATCTCCTCCATTCTTTTTCAAATACTCAATTATCTTAATGCTCTCTCTTCCACATGCCATATTCATTGATGTACATGAAAATTTTTCTGTCTCATCTTTCACATACTTATTTATTTCTGCACCGTTCTTAACGAGATATCTTACCATAGAAAAATCACCAATGTTGATTGATTCCTGAAGCAATACGTTTTTCCTGATTTTCCCTTGCGTCATTCCATCTTCCATAATCTCCTTTGCTAAGTCGCTGCCTCCAATCCAAATTAATGTTTTTAAATTCTCCTCTGAGGCCTTTAAGCCTCTTTTACATAATTCCTGAGCTTTATAAGTTGAATTTAAGCATACACTGTCCAATAAGTTATCTCCTTCTTCCTTAACTTTAATTGAATAGTGATGATCTAATAGATATCTGAAAGTTTCATCATTCACTTGTTCATAGGCATGATACAATTCAATATCAGTTGGTACATACCCCAATTCATTCATAGTTGCAAAAGATTTTTGATTTCCAAATGCAGTAATAAACTGCCATGAAACTACCTCTCCATCCTCCTTATTTTTTTCATAATTCACATTCCCATCCTCCTTTAACAATCTGGCATTTTCTAATTGCCCTCCAAGAACTGCAAAGGAGATAGCATCTGCTTTATAGTAATCAGTCCTGCCATTTCCATCTAAACCTTCCTGCAACAGATATTTCACAACATTTGAATCATTACATAGAGCTGCTATTTGTAAACAATTCACACCATCTTTATCTTTCCAAGAAAAATCGTAACCAACTTCTTTCATAATACTTAATGTATCGACATTACAGTAGGCCACAGCAAATGCTAAAAAACTATTTTTGTTTAAATGTTTTTTGGATTTGTTTTCTTTTAAATACTTTTGTACCTTCTTGTCATCTCCTTTTACTGCATATAGAACTTCTTTTGGTATATTAGGATCCACTTTGTTCTTCTGCATTAATTTTAAGATCTCTGGTGCGAAATAATAATTCATTCCATAATCATTATGTTGATAAAAATATGTAAATAGCTCCCGATCCATTTTCACACCATGATTTGAAAGCTGTGCAATTATTTTTTTTCTCTTTGTGTAGTTATTAGGGGATAATTTACTTAGTGCGGCCCTTATAGGAGAATCCCCTTCATCACTTTTTTGATTTACATCAGCCTCTGCTTTTATCAGTTCCTCTGCTATCTTATATCTATCATTTTCAATAGCCCAACACAAATGAGAAAGTTTATCTTCTCCAATCTCATTTACATCTGCTCCTGCCTTGATTAGCATGGAGCAGATTTGTAATTGGATGCGCTCATTTTCTATTTCTCTCAAAGACAGATCCAGCGGCTTCAACTTGCGATGACGTTTAATATTCTTATTAGAAATCTTCTTATCATTCGTCAAAGCTTCCTTTACACCTTGGATATTTGGTCTACAAATAGATGCATACAACTGTTCTTTTGCCGTATCTGTTTGCTTATTACATCCAGTTATACAACTAATAATTAAACTTAAAATAAATATCATCCAACCCTTTTTCAATATTAGCCTACCGTCCTTTCCATGAAAATGTCCTCCTCGTTAATGACCCTTTTACATTCAGACTTTTCACCTTAGCCAATTTTTTAGATAAATCCCTCATTTGACTCCTGTATTTTCCACTTGAAGGAAACCACAATGTACCTGTCATTTTTAACGTAGTTTTTCCCCATGTCTTCTTTTTTGGTAAATATGGTCTAGGAGTAAATCCTGTTAACCACCATGCTTTTCCTTGGTCAGTCGATGTTTTACTATCACGTGTAAATAATTTTTTCCCATTTGCATATAAAGACATTCTCATTCTTAACCTTTTGTTCGAGTCATATGCACAATTCCAGTGTTTGCTCCAGGTTGATTTTCTATAGTATAAACCAATCTCACATCCATTTGCTACCGCTGGTACATATGGTGGCCCATATATACCTTTCCAAAACTGTAAACGCCAATGTGAAGTCTCAATCTTCCTTGTAGTCAAGTCACCTACAGCCCAAGAATTCATATCATAAAAATCATTATATCCTGCATACTTTTGCGGCGCATTTTGATTAAATGCATAGTAATGTTGTTTTGAACTCCAATATCCTAAAAACTTATGTCCGCTAGGATCCACATAATTCACAGGATTATCCGCACAATACGCATACAAATGCTGTGTATCCGGCTCGTTTGTCTCCCCACGATAAGTATCCTCAGACAAAAACCTTCCGTCCTCCGGATTGTAATACCGTGCATTCAGATAATAAAACCCCGTCGTCTCATCATATCGTCCGCCAGTATAACAAGTCTCATTTCCGGATGTGTTTTCTCCAACACTGGTTGTTTCTCCAAAGTCTTCATAGCGGTAAGAAACATCCGCTTTTCCATCGTCTTTCAGAAGATTGGTCGTACTGCCCTGAACATCCTTGTTATACACATAGTATGCAGCATCATTGCCTGTATACCTCTGGGTTCCTATAATATTTCCGTCTGTTCCCAAAAGATCCTGAGACGTCTGATCTCCTTTTCCATTGGTCGTATAAGAGACCACTCCATCCTGATAATAGTAGTTGGTCGTCTGATCTCCTTCCACTCTCTGGATTCTCTGCCCGTCTCCATTATAGCGGTTCTGCTGCACAATGGCATTTTTGCCATCTTTGTTGACAGAAACTTCGGTCAGCCGGTTCTCCGCATCATAAGTACGGTAAAGGATCTCTCCGGTTTTACTATTGGTCTGTCCGATCTCATTTCCATTCTTGTCATAGGCATACTGCTTGTTTTCCTGAGCTGTGCCGTCTTTCCAGGTTGTAGAAGTTGTCACCTGATCCAGACCATTATAGTCATAGGTCGTCTTCGTATCCCCTTTCTCCTCGGCCAGTCGATTTCCAACCTTATCGTAGGTATAGGTCACAGTCTGTTTGCTGTCGTCTTTCCTATGGTCTGTTGTAACTGTCTTTTCAAGTCTTCCCAGAGAATCATAGGTATAGTGTTTCGTCTCATTGACCTTTTCTTCATCCTTTTGAGGATAGTTGTTTATCTGTGTCTTCTCGATGATGTTGGAATTCTTATCATAGGAGTAGGCATAAGACTCCACCACCGTATCCGGATGTTCCAGATCTGTGTAGACCATCTTTGACACACGGTCAAAAGTATCATAGGTATATACTTTTTTGACTGCCTTATCACCGTCTGATAAGAGGTTTCGGTAATCTTTGATCTCTGTTACTTTTCCGTAATCATCGTAAGCATAGGTCCGGACCGTTGCTTCTTTCGCATCACTTCCTTTATATACATCCGCTTTGATCACAGACAACCAGCCGTCACTGGTGTAATGATAAGAAAGGCTTCTGACCCCATCTTTTTTCGTTGGATAGATAACTTTCGTAAGTTTGCCTTCTGCGTCATAAGCATATTTGATCGCATGACTCCTGATCTCATCCGCCGTTGGTTTTTCTGACTGGCTCAGTTCTGCATAAGTTGTCTTTCTTTGAAGCCCGTCATACTCACACTCTGTATAACGGTAAGCTGTTTCTGTGTTTCCGCTGACCTGGTAGTCCACCATTTCGATGAGCTGGTCATTTCCGTCATAGCTGTAAGAAGTCTTGAGAGTCCTCGTACCTGATTCGCTTCCTGCCTCAGGTGATTCATAGGTGTTGGTTTCGGTCAGACGGTTCTTTTTGTCATAATGATACGTCTTATAGGCCCCGTTTTCATAAGTTTCTTTCGTCTTATTTCCATTTGTATCATAAGTAAACTTAGTGGAAATGCTCTCGCCCAGGTTTCCTTTGCTCGTCGTGGTTTCTGTCAGCCCGGCTGCATTGGTCACTTCGATGTTTTCATGACCCATGGCATCCGTGATGCTTGTGGTATTCACCCCGTCTGTTCCCATTGTATAGGATATGGAAGTGCTGTTATCCCCCTGGGATACTTTGGTCACCCGGTTTTGGTCATCGTAAGTGTACGCCACCGTGTTTCCGTTTCCGTCTGTCTTGGCTGTCTCATTTCCCTTGTCATCATAGGATGTCTGATTGACAATGGACTTCTCCGGATCAATGGAAACATCCTCACCCGCAATCACAGGATTCTGGACGGTATGTGTCTGTTTCCCGTTTTTGTCATACAGGTTTAACGTAATCTTTCCTTTGACATCTGCTCCGTCTTTTGTTCCGAGAAGAATGGATGCTGTCTCCTTGCCGTCTTCTGTAAATACATGGTCCGTATAAATGCCATTGCTTTTCTCCCGGACGGTATTTCCGGAACCGTCGGTATACGTCTCTCCCTGGACCTTTCCGTTCACGGTTGTTGTGACGACAGAAAGATTCTGATAGCTTTTCATTCCGGAGAGTGTATGGATCTCCCTGTCAGCATATCCATAGTCTGTCTTTGTAGTTTTCGTGATGCCGTCCTTTGATACTTCGACAGCCTCTTCTACCCGGTTATTTTCGTCGTAGGTGTAAGAAGTGGTAACTCCTGTGTCTGAAGTCTCTAATTTCAATGTACCGTTGGCATTGTATTCCTTTTCCTCTGTCTTTACGACTCCGTTCAGTTCTTTTTGGATCTTGACCTGCCGTCCCAGGAAATCGTACTCAGTGGTCGTTATCTCGGTTGTGTTTACATCCTGGCTTTTGGTTTCTCTTCCCATCGGGTCAAGGACCGTAGTAGATTCCTCTTTTACATTTCCCTGGGTGACGGTGCTGTCTTCTGTGATGATATGGTCTTTTTCATCATAGTGCGTCTCTTCTCTGGATGTGAGTTCCCCTTCTTCATAGTCCTCTTCTAAAATAAGGTCGCCGTCTTCATCATAGTCGCATACAGTTTTTGTCTCTGCGATGGAATCAGTCTCTTTGATCGTATTTCCACTCTTATCATAGGAATAGGACACATCAGAAACAGTTTTATCACCCTGCTTTGTCACTTCTGTCTTGGGAAGATTGGCTTCCGCGCCTGTTCCGTAAGTGGTCTGCGTCACCTGCCCGGTCTCGTCCTTCTCCATCGTGACATTTTCATTGGAGTCATACTGTGTCTTTGTGGTCACTTCTTCTGATGTGAAATTCACTTTGCCGGAGTCTGTGACCATCTGATGATATACTTTGGTTGTTGTTCCTGTGCAAAGCAGGTCATTAGAAGCGTCTTCATACTGGTAAGAGGTTTTGTTTCCTGCTGCATTGACAGATGTCAGAACTTTTCCATTGGACTTATCATAGGTAATGGAATCTTCTGAAATCTTTTCATCCTCTGCTTTATGGAGAGAAACTGTCGTTTTGCCGTCCCCATAGGTAAGCTTCTGATATTCTCCATTAGGCTTCTTTACGTTCACTGCCCGATTATTTTCATATGTGATGTCATATGAATTGTCTTTGGCGTCTTTTACGTCTTTGGCGTCTTTTATTGCATTTAAGAAGCTCTTTGCATCGTAACCATATTCATATGCAACCGATTTACTTCCGTCAGCACTGCTGTGTACAGCTTTTACCAGATTGCTTCCGGAGTAAGTATACTCCATCTTCGTTCCATCCGGCAGGACAATTTCCTTTAACAGGTCTGCATTATTTTCCTCACCGTCAAAATATTTCATGGTGAGTGTTTTGATTTTATTCGATGTAACAGTTTTCAGCCGGCCTTTGCTGTCATATTCGTAGAGAATGAAATTATCATTTGGCTCTTTCACTGCAGTCAGCTGACCATTGTTGTTAAATTGATAAATCGTGTTATCCTTAGCTGTAATAGTACATGCATAAGAAATAAGTTTTGTTACAGTCTTTTGTTCCGTCTGTCCTTCGGATGAGCCGGAAGATACATTGTGGCTGGCTTCATAACTGCATCCTTTTAATGTTGTATGACTTAAAATTCCGGATTCTATAGTAAATGATTCGCTCAAATACTGATTTGCTGCCTTCATGTTTGGACTCTGAGAAACACTTTTTGCTGCAGCCACATTATCAAAGCTCAGTTTATAATCTTTGCTCTCCTTGGAAACATAGGAATCTCCCTGCTTTTCAAATGTAACATAAGTACCGTCGCTGTCCTGAAATACAAGATTCGCCCCTACCTGATAAAGCTCCTTATGATAACTGTCATACCAGCCGTTTCCGAGCATTCCCGCTTTGTCAGACTGACTGTTGTAAGTTCTCGTAAGTCCCATGCTGAGCTGTCCCGCAGGAATCGCATAATCTTCTGCCTGGTAATTCAGGTTTCCTCCGGCTTTATCTACGGTTCCATTTCCGTTCGGTGTACTGAATTCCATGGTTTCCCTGTAATCTTTGGAACCCAGCCACTGTTCATATTCGGATTTGGCATACTGCTTTTTATGGCCTGCTGTCACGTAATCACTTGATCCGATCACGTTTCCTTTTTTCGATAATTTAACAGTCCGGACTTTATAGTAATAATCCTTTCCGTCACCAACCCTGGTATCGGCACAATAAGAATCCTTTACCGCCGCTCTCACCAGATTGGAAGCATCCGGCGTAAAATCAGCGCTCTCCCCGCGGTATATCTCATAATAAATGCTTCCCGGAAGGCTTGCTTTTTTGTCCCATGAGATCATGTTTTTCCCATAAAGATTATTCAGTTTCGCATTGACCGGTTTATAATCAGCCGCCTGGGAGTTGTCAATATAATAATAACTCCTTGAAGTCTCGGCGGTATACCCTGCCTTGTCTGTGACCTTCATGGTAATCTGATAGGTGCCTGCATCTTTAAAATTAGACGCCGGTATGGAAACCTGACCGCTCACTGCACTTCCCGCATTGACATAGCTTCCGTTTCCTACCTTATACTCTACTTTGGACAAATATTTTTCTGTAACATTCCATTTTAGTGCTGGGGACATATTGGAAGACGGATTTTCTTCAGAACCACCTTTTCCATCACCGGCATCAATGGTCATGCTGTTGATCTTCGGGGCAGTGCTGTCCACATAGAAAATATATCCTTTGCCGGTACCGTTAATCCCTCCGTTGTCCACACCGCGGATAACAAACTTATAACATCCCTCCGGCCAGTTCTTACTGTCTGCTACTGATGCGCTTCCGCTTCCTGTGGTCCCAAGCTTTGTGCTTCCAGAATAAGCGCGGTAGTTGGCATTCACCTCTGCATTTTTTGCCGGGTCATAGGTGGCAACTCTGTATTCCGCCCTGTTTAAAGACTTGGAACTGATGCCTGCCCACTTAGCGGTCAGTGTCTGCCCTTTCTTCATGTACTGCGGAGTCACAGAAACGGAAGTAGGAGTTGTCGGTCCATCATAGTAAGTCACACTCATCTTCGGCCGGTAACTTGCGTTAGAATATCTGGAACTATAAAACTGCCCATACTTCTTTGTCTCATCTGCATTTTTCAGCATAACGCCGTAGGAAGTGATGGAGCCGTTCGCACATTCTCTGGCATACTTGGTCAGATTGATGCTCCTTGCTTTATGGGTGGTTCCCGTTGTCTTCACACTTCCATAGTTTGTGGAATATCCGGGACGGTTACTCCATGTAAGTCCGGGTCTTGACCAGTTAGAAGTGACTCTCCTTGCCTCAATCGTCTGGCCGCTTGTACTGTCACCGGTTTCATACATGGTCAGAGTGGCAGTATCCACGTACTTATTCTTAATCTTTGCCGTGAAATCCTTAAACCTCAGATATGTACGATATGTTCCTTTGCTGGCTTTTCCCGCCATCATTGCCGTTACGCCGGAATCATAAAAGTTGGTGTTTTTGTAGCTTCCGTTGATCACGTACACATCCCAGAAGTCTGTTGATCCTTTCCATGTGACCGTGGGATCAATCGTAATCGGGTATTTGCGGTCTTTGTCTTTCAGATACTCCTCATCCAGTGTCAGTGTCAGTTCATAGGTATCTTTTTCGTCCTTGATCGGTTCAATATCATAGGATAATTTTTCACTGTATGCTTCTTTCGTGTCGTCGTTCATTGACGGTGCTTCCAGTGAAGCAATGATGTCTTCACTTTCTTTGTCATAGAACGTGATACCTCCGTCTCCGATGTTTTTCTTTGCCGTCAGATTTTTGGCATAAAACCGGAACTTCAGCTGATTGCTGTCCGGGATCTCTTTTAATGTGACACTTTCTTTCACTCCCGCGTCCAGTGACTGGTATAAAAACGTACAGTTTTTATCCTCTGACTCGTATGCCACACTGACCGGCAATTCTTCTTTTTTGTCTTCTGCCGTCAGGACTTCCTCTCTCTGGAGTTTTGTCCTTTTCAGCTTGTTAATAGAAGAGAAGGCATTCTCCTCTATTTTTTCTTTCTGCCGGTCCTGTGTCTCAATGCCGCTTTCTTCTTCTCCTGTGATTGGAGCAAAAGAGATTTCATACTTATCATGCTCCATTAAAACCGGCGTGGATTCCGTCAGTTTCTTGGGCAGATACTGCTTTTTATCTCCGTCTTTGTTTTCATATTGGTAATCTTTCAGATTATGTCCATGCTCGCTGGTCTTGTCTTGAATCTCCACAAGGGTCGGATCATAATCTTTCAAGTTTCCATTTTCATCTTCATACCTTACATCCTGTCCGTAAAATACAGATTCCTTTTTTCCGTTGGACAGGCGGAATGTGGTTGAATTTTTTGTGCTCTCACTATCAATAACTTCTTTTGATTGTGCTGCTTTTGGCTCTGCTGCTTTTACATCTCCTGATCCGGCAATCATACCGCTCCATTGAACAGATGTAAACATCAAAACAAAGGACAGAGCCGCACAGACTGCTGGCTTTACCAATTTCTTCATTATAACTCTTCTCCTTTTATCCAGTTGTACTGTCTGTTATAATAAAGACGTCCATGTGATACGTTATCTGCATTTGCAGATGTCTGGTTTGGCCGCCATTTGTATTGCATGGATCTTTATTATAAACGCCTTCTTATGTGTCGTTTCTATTGCAGGTCATGTCTGTTTCTTCTTCGGCATCACCACCTTTCCATTTATCTCATCACTACCGCCGGTAATTTCCTTTGACAGTAATGGTTTTGCCGGATTTATTCTCAACAAATACTCTGTATTTTCCTGACTCGGTAATTGTAAAAATTTTATTTACAGTATTGGTTGCTTTTATATATTTTTTTATACTATTGTTTTTTTTAATTCCAATCTTAACATTTTTTACTGTTGGTCCAATCTTTACAGAGATAGATATCGTACTTCCGGCTGATTTGCTGAAATCCTTCGTCTGTTTCAATACATTGTTTCCAACTGACCAATTTAAGGCATAAGCCGTTGAATATGTAGGCATTAATATTTCATCTACTGTTTCTACTGTCACCTCCGGATCATCCTCCATAGAAATATACTCTGTCTCTCCGTCGATCTCCTCAGCTGATACTTTGACCGGCACTAAAATCATAGTGCAAAGAATTATCAGTAATGTACTTTTATAAATCTTATTTCTCATACCTGCTCCTCCATCTCCTTGTGAATTTCCCTGTGAAAACATACTTACTTTGAGGAAGATTTTGTCTTGTGCATTAAGCTATAGACTCCTACCACCTGCAGTTTTTTATCTGCTTTGTTTTCTACAAATATTCTGTAATCCCCCTCTTTATTTACTGCAAATATGTGCTCAAAATCTCTTGCATCCGATACATATCTTTGCGTGCCATCGGGTTCGATGATTCCTATAAGAATTTCATCATTCTTGACTTTTGTTCCCTCGTCCTCTGAAGTCATCATCAAAATCTGGATCTTCTCTCCTTCTTGTACTCTAAACTTTCTGCTCATTGAGAATTCCTGTGATTTCGGCCACCAGTCAATTAATATATCTTCCTCCTTGCCAGGCACCTCTCCTTTCATTTCTTTCTGTCTTACATCAGAAACTGCCGCCCTTTTTTTCTCCTTCATTATGATAGGCGGGTCCATCTCTTCCTCTATTTTCACACTGGTCTTATCTTCCAAAAATATATATCCCCTATAATATCCATAAGATATCGCAGTGATCGTCGCCGCTCCCAAAGTACAAAAACAGAGAAAAAATATTTGTGCGCTTTTCCACGGCACTCCCTTCATCTTCCTGATAGAGGCGGTTCTCCGCATCCGCAGTTCCAGTCCTCTGCTGTTTTCATAAAGTGCAGAGGCCAGATACTGACGGTATCCGCTTTTTCTTGCGGCAATCGAAATAATCGTTCCAAAATATTGCTTCAGGCTTCCAAACACCTTCAGTACCCGGACATCACAGGATACTTCACTCCAATCCTCCACCTGGCTGCAGATCTGCTTTTTCAGGGGATTAAACCAGTGAACACACGCCAGGACATTGCACATCAGTTTCCAAAAAATATCCCTCTGTTTATAATGTTCCATCTCATGAAGAAGAATAATCTCAAGTTCCTGTTTTGTGTAATGTTCCTCCGGCAATATAATCTTAGGTCTGACCACTCCGCAGATGAACGGCACGGGAACCTGGTAGCTTTGGTAAACATTGATTCTTCGCCGTACACACAGTTTTTTTCTGCACTCATCCGCAATTTTCTGAGTCTGCCTGCTGCAAATACAGGAATTCTCAAGTGATTTCCTAAGACGCCTGTATTTCAAAAAATAAAAGCACCCCGAAACTGTGGCTCCTGCAAGCCAGATCACGCCTATGATCTCTGTAATGTCTCTGATCACTGTTGTAGTAGAAAACAAATAAGATTTATGTGAGAGATCTTCAAATATAATAGAAAGTACAGGAACAAAAAATACAACAACAATTATTTTTAAGATCGTATAATTTAATTTTGCATCTCCTTTCTTCTCCAAGTATCTGCTGATTGGCTTCCAGTAAAAAAACAAGACGCTTCCTGTCACTGAACACAAGAAAATACCTGAAAATACCCGGATCAGAATTTTAGTCATCTCCCAGCTCATCTAATACCCTCCTCTCTAATCATCTCTTTCTGCTTCTGTAATAAGTTCATAGTCTCCTGCCAGCTGGATCTTCTTTGTTGTCTGATTTTCTACAAAAAACTGGTATTCTCCGCTTTCCTTTATCAAAAAACTGTGCTGCAGATAATCTTTATCACAGACAAATTTCTGCGTTCCGTCCGGCTCTATAATCCCTGCAAGAATTTCATTATTTTTAACCTTTGGATTATCATCTTCAGAACATAGCAGCATCATCTGGATCCTGTTCCCTTTTTCTGCTCGGAATTTTTTACTCATCAAGAATTCTTTCGCCTCCGGCCACCAGTCAATCCATATATCTTTTTCTTTACCCGGCACCGCATCTTTCATGATTCTCTGCTTTGACAATGATGTTCCTGCTCTTTTTTTCTCCTTCATTATCTTGGGCGGATCTGCCTTTTCTTCTATCTTGATGCAGGTCTTATCTTCTAAATAGAGATACCCTTTAAAATACCCATACGATATTACAGAAATGGTTGCTGCTCCCAGAGTACAAAAACAGATGAAAAATATCTGTGCGCTTTTCCACGGGATTCCCTTCATCTTCCTGATAGAGGCGGTTCTCCTCATCCGCAGCTCCAGCCCCCTGGTGTTTTCATAAAGTGCAGAGGCCAGATACTGGCGGTATCCGCTTTTTCTTGCAGCGATCGAAATGATAGTCCCAAAATACTGCTTTAGGCTTCTATATACCTTCAGTACCCGGACATCGCAGGATACTTCACTCCAATCCTCGATCTGACTGCAAATTTCTTTTTTTACCGGATTAAACCAGTGAACACAGGCCAGAACATTGCACATCAGCTTCCAAAATATATCCTTCTGTTTATAATGTTCCAGTTCATGGAGCAGGATGATCTCAAGTTCCTTTCCCGTAAACTGCTCTTCAGGGAGTATGATTTTAGGTCTGATCACTCCGCAGATAAATAGCACTGGTGCCTGATAGCTTTGAAAAACATGTATTTTTCGTCTTACAGACATTTTCTTTCTGCAGATTTCTGCAACTTTTTGCGTTTGCCTGCTGCAAATAGAGGCATTGTTCAAAGCGGCCTTCAGGCGCCTGTGTTTAGATAAATAAAAAACTCCTGAAACAATGGCCCCCAAAAGCCAGATACTCCCCACAATCTCTGTGATTGTTCTAATTGTACTTGTAGTCGAAAACAGCCAGGTTTTATGTGAAAGATCTTCAAATACTACAGAAAGTACAGGAACGAAAAATGAAACAACAATGATCTTTAAGATCGTATAATTTAATTTTGCGTCTCCTTTTTTCTCTAAGTATCTGCTGACTGGCTTCCAATAAAGAAATAAAACACTTCCTGTCACCGAACACAAAAAAATCCCTGAAAACACCCGGACAAGGATTTCAGTCATCTCCCAGCTCATCTAATACCCCCATAAGATGATCCACTGAATCTTCGGTCACTTCTTTTGTCAATGCACTCATCATCCTTTGACTTGACCCGTCAAACCAGAAATCCAGCATCTTTGCTGTCTCGGTCTTTTTATACTCATCTTCCCCGGACAACACCTTAATATAGGAATGTCTCCCCCTCCTTTCGAGCGTTATAAATCCTTTTCCCTCCATATCCACAAGAAATGTACGGAGCGTAGAATGTTTTGCATCCCAGCCGAATTCTTCTCTCAGCCTTTCCTGCATCTCCATAACCGACAATTCTTTTTCTGAACCCCATGCACACTTCATAATCAATATTTCCCTGTTTGTCAAATCTTTTTCTCTCATAACTAAATTCTCCTTTGTTATTCATTTAATATTTTAGCATAATTATAGCACAGCAGAAACGGAATTACAAGAAACCTAATAGACTAATCGCGGTTTTCGTAAGAATTTATTAAAAAAACCTCATCCTATAATAGAATGAGGTTTACGGCTGTCTCTAAAGCCACTTTTTCAATTGTCCTAATATTTTATCATAATCGATCTTGCTGTAATCGGTCACGTCTACTTCGATGAGTTTCCCCAGGCAGAATTCTCCGTATCCCCGGTTTCTGCACCGGTCCATGAAAATATCATAATCCACAAAGCAGTCGCCTTTCGTCCTGTCCAGAAGCACATCCCCTTTGTGATAACGGCTCACCACATGGCCTAAATGGCGGCTTGTGTCCAGATCTCTCTGCTTTGACCGCCCGAAAAGGACTTCCAGATCACCCACCAGGCGGATCGTAACAGGCTGATATCCGTATTCTTCACAGAGTCTCTTAAGCTTTCCTCTCTGCTTTTCGCTGAAAGGATAATCAGATACCAGCCGTTTCCCTTGATTCATGGCATCTTCTATCTGCTCATAGTAAAGCGTCCAGCTTTTATTCTCCAGAGCCGTCTTTTCTTCCATGTTGTCAAAGCCAAATTCGTCCCAAAGCTGTTCCTTCATGTCATCCTGGGAAATCACCTGAAAATCCTTCTCCTGCTCCAAAATCTTATTGCACATATAAGTCTTTCCGGTGCCCGGATACCCCGCCAGTAAAATCAATGTCTTTTTCATCTCTCCTGCTCCTTTAGCTTTCGTTCCGTCAGATCCAGAGACGGTATGGAACTCTGTCCTCCCAGACTTTCCACCGAGATCGCAGAAGCCATGGAACTCAGCTTTAAAATATCTTCAAGAGACATCTTTCTTGCCAGTCCGTAGGCAAATGCCCCGTGAAAGATATCCCCGGCACCACTCGTATCAACGGCCCTGGCAGGATAGGCGGGAAGATGTTTCAGTTCCCCGTCCTCTTCATACAGCAGTCCCTTTTCTCCGAGAGTGATCACCGCATGCTTCCGGTTGATGCTCTGAATCTGACTGAATATCTCTCTGCACAGTCCGGGGTCATTCAGATCCATGGCCTTCCCTGTATACTGTCTGGCAAAATCTTCGGAACAGACAATATAATCCACATATGGCGCCACCTCCATAGTGCTCTCACGGCAGGTCCCCGCATCCAGTACAGACAGTGCCGACGGATATTCCTCAATAGCACCGATGCTGAGTTTCGGAAGATGTCCGTCGCTTAAGATCACACTCACATCAAGTTTGGGATAGGTATACTGCCGGTACCGTATTTCTCCCGGGAAATTAAAGATGGTCCTGGCTCCGTTTCCTGTATTGGAAAGGATGATGCTGTAAGGCGTCTCTATCCCGTCTTCCTCCACGAGATGGGCCGTATCGACTCCAGCTTCTCTCAGGATTTTTTTAAGCTTCTTTCCATAATCATCGTCCCCGATACGGCTGATGAGACTGGTTTCCTCTCCCCACAGGGCACAGAGATAAGCCGCATTCATGGCAGGGCCTCCCCCGCATTCCAGCCGGTCTCTGACACGGTACTTCTGATTCTCTGTCAGCTCCCCATCGTATGGGATTACAATATCATAGGCAGACTGCCCTACACAGACTACTGCCATAGGCTATTCCTCCTTCATGATCTTGATCAGCCTGCTGGTTCCGAGACGGTCTGCCCCCAGTGAAAGAAAGCGTTCCGCGTCGTCAAAAGAGGCGATCCCGCCTGCGGCTTTGATCTTTACACCCTCTCCCACGTGTTTTTTAAACAGCTCCACATCCTCAAACGTGGCGCCGCCCGTGGAAAATCCCGTAGATGTCTTGATGAAGTCAGCCCCTGCGTCTGTCACTGCCCGGCACATACGGATCTTTTCCTCTTCCGTCAGCAGACAGGTCTCTACGATCACTTTCAGAATCCTGTCGCCGCAGGCTTTCTTTAAAAGACGAATTTCTTCTATAATTTTATCGTCCCTGCCTTCTTTTATATCTCCCAGATTTACGACCATGTCGATCTCATCTGCACCGTTTACAAGGGCATTCTTTGTCTCAAATTCCTTTACTGCACTGGTAGAATAACCGTTGGGAAAGCCGATGACCGTACAAAGCTTCATCTTATCCCCCACGTATTCTTTGGCTCTTTTAATAAAAGACGGCGGAATACAGACGGAAGCTGTCCCGTAGGCAATGGCATCGTCACAGATCACCCTGATCTCCTCCCATACGGCCGTCTGTGCAAGCAGTGTGTGATCAACAGTTTTTAAGATTTCATTTCTCTCCATAACAAGGCTCCTTCTCTCTGAAACTAAAGCGGCTGTTTGACTGGTTTCTTACTTTCTATTGTAACAGATAAAACCGGGAAAGTAAGATGCGTTTTCCCGGTTTTATCTTCTGCCTCTTAGATTCTGAATAAAGATGCTTTCTCTTTTACAACATCTGCAATCTTGTCATTTGCAGGCCCGAGAAGATTTCTCAGTGAAGTCAGAGGAGTCACATCCTCCCCGGTAAAGGTTTCCCTCACCACTTCGATATAGGATTTGTTAAGTTCTGTTCCAACATTGATCTTTTTCATTCCCTCTCTGACGCAGCGCCTCATATCTTCGTCAGACACTCCGGTACCTCCGTGGAGGACCAGACCGGTATCCCCAAGTTTCGCTTTCAGCTCGGTCAGCAGTTCATAGTTGATCTTTGCCTTGGATTTGTACTGCCCGTGGGTTGTCCCGATGGAAACAGCCAGTGCGTCCACCCCGGTGTTCTCGGCAAAATAAAGGGCATCTTCCGGTTTCGTATACATGGCATCATCTTTCGCAACGACCACACCTTCCTCCGCGCCGCCGATGGAGCCTACTTCACCTTCCACAGATACATTTCTTTCATGGGCATAGGCAACCACTTCTTTTGTATTTTTGATATTTTCTTCTAAAGAAAGGGAAGACCCGTCATACATGACAGAGGAATACCCCTTGTCAATAGCTTCTTTCAGCGCATCAATATCTTTGCAGTGATCCATATGTAAGGCAACACTTACAGAAGATGTTTCTGCGATCGCTTTCACTGCGGCGATCAGCGGTTCAAATCCGATGTATCTGGCAGTGCCGAGAGAAGTCTGAAGGATCACGGGCACGCCGAGTTCCTCTGCCGCTTGGACCATTGCCGGAAGCATCTCGAAACAGTGCACATTAAAAGCACCCACAGCCCCCTTACCTTCATTTTCTTTAAACAAGTCTATTAAATTTCTATACATATCGGTTATCTCCTTTACGCTTTTCCACGAATTACATCTTTTGACAGTTTCATCAGCCCGTCAATTTTATCCATGTATTCTTTCATCTTTGCATCATCTTTTGCCTCTGAAGCTTCTCTTCTCTTTATGTTATAAAGCTTCAGCAGATCGGTATATGCTTTCCCAAGGGCTTTGCTCTCTGAAAGGCTGGTTTCATATGCGCTGATCGCCTTGTCTGTCTCCTCAGCCTCAAAATACAGGCCTCCAAGCTCGTTCAGTGCCTTGTTCCGCTCCTCCCCTGAAAGCTCCGGGAGCTCTTTTTGTATGGCCTCAGCCTTTTTTAAAAGCTCTTCCCGGCTGATTTCAGGCACAGCCTCTTCTTTGACCGCTTTCTCTTTTTTCTTTTTAAACAAAAACATTTTTTATTTCCTCCTGCCGCATCATAAACAATTTATTTACGGACTAAAATATTGCAGCGATTGATTTAAACAGCATGAACAGGAAGCCGGTCACTACCGTATCCACATCCGTACAGGTCGTATTGATGAATCCGATGTCGGCAAGCATCGGTGAGAGCATCGCCGGCAGGAAGGTAATAAAGATTCCGTGGGCGATACATCCGATCATGGCTCCGCGTCTTCCTCCTACCTGGTTTGCAAATATACCTGCAGTTCCGCCTGCGAAGAAGTTGGAAAGTACACCCGGCAGTACCATAGGAAGTCCGAATACCGGAGTCAGGAACATTCCGATGATAGAACCGATGGTTGTAAAGACAAATCCGAATATGACCGCATTCGGTGCATATGGGAACAATACCGGACAGTCCAGTGCAGGCACTGAGTTTGGAACCAGCTTCATAGAAATTCCCTGGAATGCAGGAACGATCTCGGCCAAAAGCATACGGACTCCTGTCATCAGCACATAGACACCTACGACAAACTGCATACCCTGTAAAAATGCATGAACGATAAAGTTTGTATTTCCCGCATATTCTGCACATGCGGCAGGCCCTGCAAACGCGGCTGTAATTACATAAAGCGGTACCATGACAACCATGACGGAAAGGTACGTATCCTGTAAAAATTCCAGGCTCTTAGGAAGATTGATTTCCTCTGTGGATTTTGATTTTCCGCCGGTCAGTTTTGCGATAAGAGCCGTGAACATATAACCGATGGTACATAAATGTCCGAGCGCGATATCTTCGCTGCCGGTGATCTTCTTTACAATGGGCTGTGCAAAGGCAGGCATGAAGGTCGCAAAGAATCCTCCCACGATACTTCCGATGATAATCAGCGGTACACCTGTTAAACCACAGTAATAAGCGAATACCACACAGAGCGTCGCCTCCCACAACAGTGCCTGGCCTGTCAGGAATATGTATTTAAATTTTGTAAATCTTGCAATGATAATATTAACGATGAAAATTCCCGCAAGGGTGATGGCGATCTCGCTTCCAAGACCAAGCTCATTCATGGCCTGTCCGTTGATTCCCTCGATGGAGGCCACCAGACCCTTCAGTCCGAACGCGGCCTTAAAGATATCTCCGAAATACGTCAGCGATGAGACGATGACAGCGGAACCTGCGGACAGTACAAGAAATCCGAGCATGGTTTTCATTGTTCCTGAGATGACGGCTCCCACCGGTTTTTTCTGCAGGACCAGACCGAGCAGCGCAATCAATGCGATGATGATGGAGGCCTGCGTTAAAATATTATTGATGATAAAATTCAATACTTGCATAGTTTTTCCTCACTTTCTTTTTCCTCTTGTTTTTAAAGTTCTCCCAGTTCTTTTAACACCGGTACAAGCTTCTCCCGGATTTCGTTTTTGTCTACCAGACGCTCCAAAAATACGGTCGGGCAGCTGATCGTATAACGCTCAAACTGCTTTTCGAAATTCTTTGCGGCGATGATGATGTCTGCCTGTGCCCCGGATACACTGGAAATATCCGTGTGATCCATCTTTGCGTCTACTCCCAGGTCTTTCAGTACCGCTTCCGCACTCATCTGGCATGCAAAACTGCTTCCGAGTCCTGCCCCGCACACTGCTAAAATTTTTAACATGTTCTATCCTCCTTTTAAATTGGTTGTCGTGTTTCTTTTTATAGAAGCCTTGTCAGGCATTACTATTCTTATTGAGAAAATCAAATAATTCCTGCTGATCCTTCATTGCGGCGATCTCCGGAATCCATCCTTTTTCCACGAAGCCAACGATCATTTTCAGAATGTCCAGATGGCTTTCGCTGTCCACCGCCGAAAAACAGATCAGGACTCTCACCGGTTCCTTATCCCCGTCAAAGTAGACAGGTTCTTTTAAGGTGATCAGGCTGCAGCCGATGCCGGTGGCCCCGCATTCCGGCCTTGTATGCGGCATAGCCAGGCCGTCGGCCACGATGATGTACGGCCCCAGTTCTTTGATGGCACTTATGATTCCTTCCACATAGGATTGTTCGGCGCATCCCTGGCTGACCAGCATTTCCGCTCCGATCCTCACTGCCTCCTCCCAGTCTTTTGCTTCTGTCTGCAGCTGCACATTGTTTTCGTTTAAGATTAGCTTTTCCACTTCATATCCTCCCTGCTGTTTCTTTAAGCTTCTCTTCCTGTTCTAATAAGTCTTTGATAAACTGCCCGTAACAAGGGTGCCTCACCAGTTTCGCCACGCCGGAATTTCCGATCAAAAACTGATATAGGTTTTTAAATACAACTTCCCAGACATCGTATTTGCTCTGGGGAATGTTTAACATCAAGACGACCTGGACTTTTTCATTTTCCCAGATGACCGGTTTTTTCAGGACCATGACGGAAACCGCCGCCTCCTGCATATCGTTAAACAGTGCATGGGGGATAGCCACCAGGCTTCCCAGTTCCGTGGTTGACATCTCCTCTCTTTTAAAGATGGACTGCTTGATTTCCTGGTTGATATAGCCCTTTTCGACCATGGCATCGGTCATAAATTCAAGGATTTCCTGTTTATCCTTAAACTCCATATCGGTGAAAAAGAGATCTTCCCGGAAGATGCTGCTGTAATCAATTACTTTCATTTGGTTTCCGCTGTCTGTAATCACCGTAGCCAAATGATTCAAATCATCGTCATCCAGAAACAGTTTGATCTTTTTTATTTTTTCGGACTGAAAATCCGGAAGCTCTACCGTAGTCAGCACCAGATCGGCGCCGTCGATCAATTCCTCATCCACGTCCTGCACCGGACAGGATTTTACGATCTCTATGTACTGACCGAACTTATGCTGTAATTTTTCTTTTAAAAGCAGAGCCGTGGCAATGCCTGCGATACAGACCAGAACGACTTTCTTTGGCTCCTGTTTTCGGTTCAGACCTTTTCTCTCCAGTGCCGCTCCGAAATGCATGGCCAGAAATCCGATCTCCGACTCTTTTGCCTTGAGCTTATGTTTCTTTTCAATCACCTCCCCTGCCACGACTGCAAGTTCAAAGGCAAGCGGATACAGATTTTTGATGCTGTCCAGAAACTCATTTCTGATATTCATGTCAAACCGGAGCCTCTGCAGAGCCGCGCTCAAATGCATGGCCAGCCCGTTGATCAGCTGATTGTCGTCGGACAGATCGATTCCTGTCCCCGATCGGATGGTATTTAAGATATCCTCAATTTCTTCCTTATACTCGTAATCCCCGTCCAGATTTTCGATCAGAAATCGCTGGCTGGAAATCAGATGCTGGGTCAGATAATAGACTTCATCTCCCAGGGAGATGCCCAGTTTCCCGGAAATCTCAGTTATAATCTGCTGGGCACAGCGGAACTCCTTTGTTCCCGAGAACAGCTCAATCTCTTCTTCATCGTATTTTACATGCCGTTTCTTCTCGAAACGCTTCAGCATGATCAGGCTGTGTACGAGCAGGTTGCGGAACGCGATATCCGTAAGCCTAAGGTTAAAATCTGTGATCGCTTCCATGAGAATGATCCTCAGATTCTCCACCTCATCGGACGAAAACATATCTTTATAAAACTTGTTTCCTATATCTCCTGTGTCTTTTTGACTGTTGAAAATGTATTCCGAAATACAAAACCGGATCTTCGTCTCCTGCCCTGCGACTCTCATTCCTTCCTTTTTCGTATCACGGATCCGAAGGTCATGTTTTTTGAGTATTCCGTCGATGGTCCTCAGGTCTTTTTTCAGGGTGGAAGTACTCACAAACAGTTCTTCCTCCAGATCAAAGAAGTCGATCCTCTCCCCGCTGTTCAGAGAATTCAGCAAAAGTCTGGAAATAATATAATGAACCCGTTCCTCTGAATCCGAGGGAATGATATTCTGAAAGGGCTTTGAACTCTCTTCTTTTCGGATCTCTTTTTTCAGGAGGTCAAATTTCCGGCTGTCACTCACAGTAAGCTTGTATCCCTGCCCGATCTCTGACGTGATCTCTGCTCCCCTGTCCGCAAGCATCTGATTCAGCTCTTTGATGTCATTCCTGACTGTCCTTGTGGAAACGCCCACAGACAGTGCAATGCTTGCCCCGGTAATCCATTTTTCATTTTCCAAAAAGAAGCGCAGAATCTTGATCAGCCTCTTGTTGTATCTCTCCATAGTTTCCTCCTCTTTGTTATTCATTATAGGTATATGGCATTTTTGATGATAGTTCGTAAATTTCCGCTTGAAGCGGAAAGAAAGGCAAAAAAAAAGCCTGACATCCATGTCAGACTTCTTTTGGTTCCATCATTTTGATGGTCTAACTACATACTCATCCGGATAAAACAGTCCGAATTTTTCACGTGCAGTCTTTTCTATAAATTCTTTGGTCTTAATATATTCCTTCTTATCCTTCAGCTCCTGCTTTTTATCTTTCGCCTTTTCTATCTGCTGTTCCAGCTGGGCCTCCTCTTTTTGAAGCGCCGCCGACTTTTCCCACAGCCTCCGGTAAGCAATGGACATCACAATGACAAACACAATGACGACAAATAAGATCACTCTTGTGCGCTTCCTGAGTCCCTTTTTATAACTGCTTATCTTTCTCCCCATGTGTCTCACCTCTTTTGTGCCCCTTCCTCATTAAGGCTATTTTAACGTTTTTTCTCTCCTGTTTCAATCTCCATCTCATATTTATTCCCGCTTTTGCAAAGGGATGGCGGATAATACGAAATATTTTCCCAAAAACCCTTCTGATATTATGTAATAAAAACACAAGGCCTTCTAATACCTTCGGGCTGATGAGCATATAATAGACCGCCATGCCGATGATCAGTCCTAAAAAGAAAAATCCGCGGAGCTCTCCCCAATTATACCAGCAGAGAAACCGAAAACACAAGAAGCCCACAAAAATCCAGTAGAGCACATCCTCCACTGATACGATCCATAATTTGTGCCGGAATACGATGCGGAAACTCCTGATGCCGTCATAGACAAGGAGCAGGCATGCCCCGAACCAGACAGCCCCCAGGAAGAAATAAAGCTGGCCTAACACTGCTTCCTGCATTATTTTAACAGCCTTCCGAGCAGCCCTTCTTTTTTGCCTCCGTTATGGTCATCCACATCTGAATACAGGAAACTGTCAACTTTGCCGTCAATCTCCACCTCGCCTTTTTCCACCAAAAGCTTTTTCACATGCAGGTTAAACCCCTTGATCATCAGGAGTCCCTGTTCCGTATCGAGTATGATCTCATTCAGGTCGAAGGACACTACATCCCTCACTCCCGTAATGACACCCAGAGAGCGGTTCAGCAGATCCACTTTATGTGTTTTCATAGGTTGTCTATCTTCTATCATGAAAAAATCTCCTTTCATAGTTTATACACTATATGAAAGGAGAACGAAAATCATGTGAAAAACATCAAATGTATTTGTATAATTCTGCCGCCTGGTCTTTTTTTACGGTTTCTTCCACCCGGAGGACTTCCACGGCCGCCTCTTTATTCCCGAACTGGATGCGGATCTCGTCCCCCGGTTTTACATCTGTCCCGGCTTTGGCAGTTTTGCCGTTGACGGTCACTCTCCCGGCGCTGCACGCTTCGTTGGCAACGGTCCGGCGTTTGATCAGCCTGGATACTTTCAGAAATTTGTCTAGTCTCATTCCATATAACTCCTTAATATAAAAGAAGCCGCCCATACAATGTAGAAGGGCAGCTTGATTTGTCGTTCTGTGATTATTTTTCGTTTACGATATCTTTCAGAGCTTTTCCGGCTTTGAACTTTGGAGCTTTAGATGCAGGAATGTTCATCACTTCACCGCTTCTTGGGTTTCTTCCTTCTCTTGCAGCTCTCTCAGAAACTTCAAAAGTTCCGAAACCAACTAACTGAATTTTCTCACCCTTCTTTAATTCTTCTGCAATGACATCTGTGAAAGCTTTTAAAGCTTTTTCTGCATCTTTTTTAGATAATTCAGTCTTGCTTGCGATAGCCGCAACTAATTCTGTTTTGTTCATTGATTATATTCCTCCTAATTTCGTCATAAGCATTTTCTGCTCTTCGATTACATGAGTTCATTGTATAATTAAGGTGACAGCATGTCAAGCCAAAATGCGCTTTATTCCTTATTTTCAGCCAATTCACGGGCTTTGCGCTTCTTTTCTATCTTTTCTAATTCCTTAATCTTCCTCCAGCTGGATAATTGTTCCTCCCGAGTGGAAAATGTCTCATTTCCAAACACGTGAGGATGCCTTCGAATCATTTTCCTGCACACTCCGTCCACCACATCCGAAAAATTGAAATCTCCCCGTTCCTCGGCAATCCTTGCATGCATCACCACCTGAAGGAGAACGTCTCCAAGCTCCTCCTCCAGATTCTGCATGTCATGATGTTCTATGGCTTCCACCACTTCCCCGCTCTCCTCCACAAGACAGGGAATCAGGGATTCATGTGTCTGCTTTTTATCCCACGGGCATCCGTTTTCTCCCCGCAGTTCTTTTACTACCTGGATAAAATCTTCGATTGTATAGTATTCTTTTTCCTGCATTTTAAGACTCCCTCCGTTTTCTTTTTATGGTATCACATTTTCTGCAAATGAAAAGGGATTTATGCTATAATAATGAAACAAAGAAAGGAAGAACTATGATTAAATTAGGAGAAAACCAAGAACTTTATATTGTAAAATTTGCCGATTTCGGCGCATATTTAAATGATGAGGAAGGTGTGACAGAGCAGAGCATCCTTCTGCCCAAAAAACAGGTTCCGGAGGGAGCCCAAGTCGGAGACCGCATATCCGTCTTCGTCTACAAGGATTCAAAAGACCGTCCGATCGCCACGACTTCCCATCCTCTCATTACGATGGGACATCTGGCTGTCCTCAAAGTCAAAGAAATCACAGATATCGGCGCGTTTCTGGACTGGGGACTGGAAAAAGACCTGTTCCTCCCGTTTAAAGAGCAGACCTCCAAGATCCGGCCGGATCATTCTTATCTGGTCAGGCTCTATATCGACAAAAGCCGGCGTCTCTGTGCTTCCATGAAGATTTATCAGGCACTGAGCAGTGAACATGACTATGAGAAGGATGACTGGGTGACAGGCACCGTATACAGCATCAACCCTGAGATCGGTACGTTTGTGGCCGTAGATGACCAGTATTTCGGCCTGATCCCGCTCAGCGAATGCCACATCAGACTTTCTGTGGGGGACTCTGTAAATGTCCGGGTAGTCCGCGTCCGGGAAGACGGCAAACTGGATCTTTCCCCGAGAGAGAAAGCATATCTTCAGATGGATGCAGACAGCGAACTGGTCATGGAAACGATCAAAAGCTACGACGGGGTACTCCCATTCACCGACAAGGCGAGTCCTGCCATGATCGACAAAGAGCTGGGCCTCAGCAAAAATGCCTTTAAGCGGGCCGTCGGACGATTACTAAAGCAGAATAAAATCGAGATCACCGGCGGAACCATTCGTGCAAAATAAACTTACAAGGAGCTGGATATTGTATGAAATATTTTAAGACACCGGGCTGTTTCTGCCTGATGTATCTGTTTGTGTACTTTTTTATTTCCCCTCTGCTGCAGTTTGCAGTACAGGACCGATACTTGTTTATGATCGTGTTTTATCTGGTGCTGCTCGGACTTGGCATCGGTTATCTGAAGCTTTGCAGAGAAGATGTAAAAAAGAGACTTCATCTGAAGCCTCTGAGACCGGCGGCTGCTTTGCTTTCCGTCCTTTTGGCGTTTACAATCCTGCCTTTTATCAGCCTGATCAACAATGTAAGCCAGCTGATTTTCCGGGATTTCATTACTTCCAGTGTGTCCACGGCCTCACAGAATCCCTGGCTGTCTATCCTGGCGCTGTCTGTACTTCCGGGGATCGTGGAGGAAGTGCTGTTCCGAGGCGTTCTTTATTCCGGTCTTCGGAAAGCTCGTCCCATCAAAGGAATCCTGCTGACCGCATTGTTTTTCGGCATCGCACACATGAATTTTAATCAGTTCAGCTATGCCTTTGTCCTGGGACTGGTCCTGGGTCTGCTTCTGGAGGCCTCCGACAGTATTTATTCCTGTATGCTGCTCCACGCCGCATTTAACGGCGTCAGCGTCATAACCAGCATCATCTACGGACTGACCGGCAATTCTTCGCTTATGAACCAGACCGTATCCACGGCCCAGAGGCTTCAGGCCATCGCAGTCCTGATTCCTGTAAGCATTGCTTTTCTGGTGCTGAGTGTTCTGATCCTCATAGCCATTTCCCGCCTGTGCGGCCGTTCCGGCTATCTGAAGACGTGGCTTAACAAGGATATCCGCCGAAGCTGGCCAAATGAAAAAGCCGCCGGTATCTCCTACTATGCGGCTTTGATCATCAGTTTCGGATATGCGGTTTTACTGGAACTTGTATCCTATGCGTCATCTTATTTGTGATCCTTTTGGTGGTCATTCCACGTTTCCAGGGTCTTGATACAGTGATAAAACATTTGATTATAAGGAGTTGGGATACCCAGCTCCTTTCCCATTCTTATGACCGCTCCTGCAAACATCTCCACCTCCGTCTTCCTTCCGGCCTCGATGTCCTGAAGAGTCGAAGGTTTCCCGTAAAACGGAGCGCCCTCAAAATAGGTCCTGTGTTCCATAAGATCTTCCTCTGTCAGATGAATACCTTTCTTTCCGGCAATAGCGATGACTTCCCTGGCCGCCTGCTCCCTCAGCTCATTGGCGTCTTCACTGATGGTCCAGATGCCGTAGGGGACACGGAGAATGGCAGCGCTCTGATTCTCGCTGACATTCGTCATAAACTTATGCCACATATTCCTCAGCATATCTTTGGGCACTTCATATGAAATACCTCCCTTTTCAAATACCTCCCTCACAGAACACACGGTCTCCGACCATGTATCATTATACGCATGGCCGAAAGAAATTTTGCCGGAACCCTCCGGAAAGGAAATTTCATTTCCATGGTGGAGGGCCGGAACCCGTATCACCGAATATAATACTTCATTATCAGGGTAGGCGGCTTTGATCCTCTCCTCACTTTCCACTCCGTTCAGCAGAGACATGATGACAGTGTGTTCCCCTACCTGATTCCTGATATCTTTGATGGCCTGGTCAAGGGCCGTATATTTCACACTCAAAATAACAAGATCCGCCGGCTCTCTCTCCCATGAGGGCTCGGCCGTCTGGAATTTCCATTGTTTTCCGTTAATGATAACTCCGTCTCTTTCCAGACGCTTTCTGCGCTCTCCTCCCGCGATGACGCAGAAATTTTCACTGCCCAGCGCTTTGCAAATCCCCGGTGCCGCGAATCCTCCGATCGCCCCAAGTCCTATCAATGCCGCTTTTTTGATTTCTCTCATAACAGGTTTCCTTCCTTATCTGTTAAATAGTAATTCAGATCGCAGTGGCCGCTTTCCGTGTTTGCCCCGGGAACAGAAGCCTGATCCGTAAACTGCCACATGTGGTATTGAAATGGAATATCCGGCTCCTCTTCTTTCGTGTAATGGGCCACCCACAGTTTATATGCTTTAATGCCTTCATAATCAAAATAGTGTTTCAAAAAGTAAGCGTTGGAATAGACCATGGGCACGTAACCCGCCCGTTTGATCTCTTCACAGAAAGCTCTTGTCAGCGCCGTCACATTCTTTTTTCCGGTTTTCATGACTTCCTCTTCCTCAATGTCAAATACCACTGGAAGCTTCAGATCTTCCGGGTCAATATCATGCTTTTTCAGCAGGGAAATACAGTGTTTTGCCTCTTTCACTGCCGCTTTCGCGTCTTTGGCATAAGAATAATAATAAACTCCGCAGTGAATGGATGAGATCTTTGCGTTCCGGTAATTGGAAATAAACATTGGATCTTCTGTGCCCTTTTTCTTTTTTCCCGCACCGGAGCCGATCTTTAAGACAGCGTGGTTGATCTGGCTGTCCTTTACTTTCTTCCAGTTGACTTTATGGTTATATTTTGAAACATCGATCACCTTGATATGGCCGTTTTCGACTTTCGTCTCGATCGGCAGCCCGATATTTTGGATGATCCATATAAAAATAAAAGTGACAATAAAAAGAAACGTGCAGATCACTGCAAGTTCCCTTTTATTTTTCCTTGTAAATTTGAACATATAAGTCCTCGTTAATCTTTGCTCTCAATCGCATGTACAAACGTACGGTTATCTTCCTGTTCATAACTGCATGTGACAAACGTATACAGTTTCTTTGTTTTCATCACAGTCTTCTTCGGTATCCTGGACTGGATATCACTCATGGACAAAATCTCCTCCAGATATTTCTTCATGTCCTTCCTGTCCCCAAATGTGATCGGAATCAGCTTGTCGGCCTTTCTTGCGTAAGAAGCAACGACCTTCAGATCCTTCTTCCCACTCGGAGTATACAGGGTGATCGTATCCTGTTTTTTGATAAAGCTCTGCTCGCGGAACTCCATAAGGTCTGCAAACATCGATCCGTTTCTCATATGGTGCCCGTATATAATATTGTGCTCCGCGCGGAAATCCTTATCCCCGTGGCTGTCCATAAAGACTGCTCCGGAGCTGTTTTTTGTCCCCTCAAACGTGGTGTGCAGGTAATAATCGTTATCCTTCCCAAGGACGACCGGGTAATCGATATTGGTTCCCTTGGCATAGACCCAGCCGATGGTATCCGGATTGATCTTCCTGAGTTTCTCAAAATCAATGATTCGTTCTTTCCCTTTTGTTTTGACCACTTCCTGTGCTATCTTATCATATTCATCATCTGCCTTCTTATATTCCAGATAATACCCCACGAGTTTCCATCCGCTGAATAAAAAGACGACGATGCACACAGCCAAAAGAAGATTAGATATTACTTTTTTCATGCAGCTTCCCTCCCCTGAACCTTATTTTTTATCAGTATAACACAAAAAGAACCGGTCTTCCTTAAAGAAAGCCGATTCTTTTCTTAATATTTATTTAGCCGGACGTGCAATCATTTTGATGCACTTGGTGTACTTATATTTTGCCTCCACAACCCCTACTCTTCGGTTGGCCGCATGGATGATTCTGCCGTTTCCTATGTACAAAGCCACGTGGGAAA
This sequence comes from Anaerostipes caccae L1-92, assembly GCF_014467075.1. NCBI lineage: Bacteria > Bacillati > Bacillota > Clostridia > Lachnospirales > Lachnospiraceae > Anaerostipes > Anaerostipes caccae. Next base: position 500,470 of record NZ_AP023027.1, on the reverse strand, counting down.
TATTCCGGTACCGCCCGTTTCTTGTGTAGGAATAAAAGATCACATCTCCCGGGAGAAGCTTTTTGGCCTTCACCCTCTTATAAGAAACGACTTTTTTATGGCGCTTCATGTACTTGGCTTCACTGGCCGCCACCGGAGCGTAAGAACGGCTTCCGAAATGTATGCCGTACGGCTTGTAGCAGCGCCAGATCAGAGAACTGCAGTCATAATATCCCTTCCTCATTCTCCTTGGCTGGCTGTATCGGCATCCCTTCGCTTTTTTTGCCTTCGCGATGGCTTTGACCGCCTTATAGGAAGTGACCTCCGCCTTATAGGTTTTCTGTTTTCCGTCTATCTTGACATAAAACTTGGTTATGCCTTTCTTTTTTGGATATATAACCAGCTGATCGTCCTGAATATAAGCTTTCGCCCTGCTGCCGCTCACAGAGACAGATGTCTGGCTGGTAGAACTCAGCCCCCTGATCGGTATTTTCGCAGTCCGGTTCTTTGCCACAGTTCCGCTGCTTTTTGACAGATATGGATTTGTAACCTGTACGCCTGCTGTCACGACCTGGCTGCCCACTACGGCCTGTACATAAGTCCTTCCCGCCGCTTTTCCTCTTACATTTCCGCTGCTGTCCACAGTTGCGATGCGTTCGTCACCTGACTTCCACACAGCCCTGGGAGACGAAGATTCTCTGACTCCCACCTTTGCCTGTGCAGAGACTGCCACAGTCACCTGTGAACGGTCAAGCGTATATTCCTTTTCCCACACAGCCGTGAGGGTCAGATCTTTTTCAGGCATCTCATCGGCGCTGAAATTCCAGTATCCCGTCTGTCCTCCGCTCTGATCACTCCAGCCCTTAAATACATATCCGTCCCTGACAGGTGTCTCCGGCTCAGAAATAAGTTCTCCTGCTTCCATCTGACGCACGGCCTCTCTCACCGTGCCGCCCGCTCCGTCAAACCTGACCTGAAATGTCTCTCTCTGCCCTATATCTTCCTGAATATCTTCTGTTCTGCCGCCCTCTTTTGGTGCCGCTGAAACCGGCACAGATGCTGCTGCCATAGTCAATGCCATGGCCCAGACTGTGATATATTTTTTATAGTTCCTCAACTCTCTTATCCTCCGGAAACTCATTCTATTGTAAGATTTCTGTAATATTATCGTTAAACCTTATTCATAATATCACAAATATTGTCACAGAACAAGAATATACGACAGAAAATTCCAAAAAATACAATATAATCGAATCGAAAAAACTTGAGATCTGCAGCAAGTTGGCATGGTCTGGCTGATGAGGTATACTGGGAATAAAAGAAAGGAGAGATCAGATGAAACAGACTTTTTTTGAACATCATTTAAATCACACCGGACGGGAAGATATGATTAAAATCACTTCCTTCCTGAAAGAAGACCTGAGAATTTCTGGGATCAGAGACGGCATCGCCGTCATCCATTCTCCCCACACGACGGCAGGGATCACAGTCAATGAAAATGCGGACCCGGATGTGGTCCACGATATGCTCTTCGGGCTTGACAAGGTATATCCACTGCATGACAAAAATTACCGCCACGCAGAGGGTAACTCCAATGCCCACCTGAAGACATCAACCGTCGGCCCGTCACAGACAATCATCATCTCTGACGGAAAACCGGTACTCGGAATCTGGCAGGACATCTACTTCTGCGAATTCGACGGACCCAGAAACCGGAGATTCTATATAAAAATTGTTGAGTGTTAAGTATGACATTTTCCACACGATTTCCGTTCGGCTCTTAGAATGCCTCACTCCAATCGTGTAGAAAATGGACATATTATCTACTGGAGCAGGCTGCTTAGAAATCAAAGGTGCCACCTGCGATAGTTTTTCTCCATTGTCGGAAGGAGGCCTTTCCAGAGCCGACTGGAGATAATGGAGAAAAACTCAGAAAAACGGTGCCGGAATTTCTTCCGGCACCTGCCTGCTTGCAATATGTGCTCTGTTACCGGCAGAGCATTTTTAAAAAGAGAGGATTAAGTATATATGAAAAACTATGTCTTCATTATAACAACTTTTCCTTTAAAAACAATATATAGAAAATAAACAATTCTAAACATATTATAAACTATTGGCTGTCTACCCCTCTTTTCTTGTAGACGATATTAAACACCGCAATGCCTATAACGATCCATACAAGGCAGACCGCATAGTGTTTCATATTGGCTCCGGAAAGAAAGGCAGCTTTATTTTGGTATTCTCCGTTCATAATCTCCATAAAGGCGTTTGTGGGAAGACAAAATGCTATCTTTTCCAGTACCTTGTTCATTCCGGCAAACATCGGCGGCAGCATCAGCAGAAGCATCAGCGGTGTGGAAATCGTTCCGGTTGACATCTGATTTTCAGACAAAATTCCCACAGCTGCACCTAAAAACAGGATACCGACCGAAGCCAAAGTGGAGATGAGCATATAACCCGCAAAAAACTTCATATCAAGTCCCACCAGCAGATAATTCGCCACGGAGATCACTTCCATCAATAAAAGTACAACAAACATCTTGCTGGCCAGAAACTCCATAGCCCTGACATCGGACATGATCAAAGTCCGCAGGGTATTTTTCTCTTTTTCCTCCGCCACCATCATGCTCAGCAGTGAGATCGGCGCACAGATCAGATTCAGCACCTCACAGAGAAGCAGGGGGTATAACATCCCCGTCTCTTTTCCGATCGGCAGTACCTTTGTGTAAAGGACACAGAATAAGATCGGAAGCAGTAAAATAAAAAAAGTATTTTTATTGCCCGCAAGCATCCGGAAATCCTTTTTCATCAGTGCTTTTATGATTCTCGCTCTTAATTTCATGCTAATTCCCTCCCCGTCAAGTCCAAGAATATCGTTTTCAAGTCGGGTTCCACTGAATGGATCGTCACAACCTCTTTGTCTGCACTTAAAAGTTCCTCTGCTATAGCCGTTTTATCCTTGGGAATTTCTTTTACAGTTCCGTCCGTGTAAAGGATCTTCACCCTGTCTTTTGCATATTTGATCTTCAGTTCTTCCGGTACTCCGACCTCTTTGATGACCCCTTCGTTTAAGAATGCCACTCTGCTGCAGAGTTCGTCTGCTTCCTCCATATCATGAGTCGTAAGAAAAACAGTCGTTCCGTCCCGGTTCAGCTGTTTGATGATATCGTGTACATCCTCACTTGTAGATGGGTCCAGATTGGCCGTAGGTTCATCCAAAAAGAGCAGCTTTGGTTTATGTAAGATCGCCCTGGCGAACAAAAGCCTCTGTTTCATTCCTCTTGAGAGTTTCTCCGCCTTTTTCTTCCCGTCCTCGGTTAAATGAAGCTGATCAAGCACCTCCGGAATTCTTGTTTTCGGAAGCCTGTAAATCTCAGAAAATATTTTAAGGTTTTCCTCCACAGACATTTTTTCATAAAAGCCGCTGTTGTCGGATAAAATTCCGATGTTCTGATACAGCCTGCTGACATCTTCAAACGGTTCCATTCCCATGACAGAGATCTGACCGCAGTCCTGGCGAAGCTGTGCACTCAATAATTTGATCGTCGTTGTTTTTCCGGCTCCGCTGGGCCCTAAAAAACCAAAGATTTCTCCCTCCGATACCCGGATATTCACATCGTCCAATGCCATTTTCTTCTGAAATGAAATGCCGACATGTTCCATTGTTATGCAGTCTTGATTCATGTAAATACCTCCTCGTAATACATGCATTTTATTGGATTCTCCCGGTTTTCACAAGGAAAAACGGATGAACGGAGATATAGGTCCATGAAAAGAGCCCCTAAAATCCATAATATTCCTTCAATTCTTCAATCCTTCCTTTGCTGAGAGGGATATTTTCCTCTTCCCCGCCTTTCATCCTGAGGGAATAAGAATTTTTTGTCCATTTCATAACTTCCGAAACTCTCTGCATGTTGACGATATAAGAACGGTGACTCCTGAAAAAACCAAATTTCTTCAGCTTGCTGCAGAGTTCGTCCATAGTCATAGAACACTGGAACCTGTCCTGTCTGACGTGCAGATAATTTTTTCCCTGCATGCTTTCAATATAATCGATCTCGTCCGGATCAAAAAGCAGGATTTTATCACCCATCCTGGCCGGAATCTTTTCCGCCATATAAGGCCCGCTCTGTTCTTGTTTCGAAAAAATATTTTCCGGCAGTTCTTCCGCATGCTCCTCATCCACAAAAAAATGCCTTCCCGGAAGCATATACACATGTTTTAAAGACTGAGAAGTAGTAATAACCTTTTTCCCCTGATCACCACACGATTCGATCCACTGTATCATCGGCTGTACAGAATCTCTGTCTGTCCCGAGGACAGGTTCCTGAAGGAATAAGATATCCCGGTCCATAATGATTTCCCTCGCCAATGAAACTCGGTACTTTTGGGAAGGTGTCAGCGATTTTATCTTACAGTAAAGAAATCCATCAAGCTGCATGGTGCGGACTGCAGAATCCAGTGTGACATCAGAACCCGATAATCCCGCAAATAATTTGAGATAGGAATTCACGGTCATATAGTCATAGTATCCTTCATTCTGGAGAACAGCCCCAACATCTTTACAGAGACTGGTCAATGTTTCCAGCAAAAGTTCACTGATATCACTCCGGCATTCAAAATGCAGAAGAGAAGTTCCGTTTGATGCTGAATTATATAGTATTTTTTCCAAACTGAGTTTCATTTTCCTGTCCTTATGTCATAAAGATCTGTCCGGCGGTTTTTCATTACCGGAACCTGATGTATAATGGCATCTCTCTGGTCTGTGTCTACCGGCAGGACAATCAGTTCCTCTCCTGCTTCCCCTTCTGCAAGCTTTCTGCCGGAGGGATCGAAGGCGAGACTTCTGCCCATATAGTGTTCTTCACTGTAATGGCAGCAGCCAATCGTAAACACTGTATTCTCAATGGCCCTGGCACGAAGCAGAGCCTCCCACTGCATAAATTTATCCGGACCGTCTACCCATGCTGAAGGATAGATCAGAACCTCTGCACCCTTCAGTGCCTGTATCCTGGCCGGTTCCGGAAATCTGAGATCATAGCAGGTTCCCAGTCCTGCCTTTCCAAGCGGTGTATTCACCGGTTCATGCAGAACTTCCCCGGGCAGCGTACTGTCCGATTCTTTCCATGAAAATGCATCAAATAGATGAGTCTTTCTGTAAACAGAGCAGAGATTACCTCTGTCGTCTAAAAGGACCGCCGTATTGAAACATTTCCCTCCTGAATCCCTGCCGGGCTTCTCGCTCATTCCAAATAAAATCCACTGCCCATGTGCTGCGGCCAGTCTTTTCATTCCCTGTACAAAGGGTCCGTCGAGAGTCTGGGCTTTTTCATAGTAAGCACTTCCCTCTATAGGATAATACGTCATAAAATACTCCGGGAATATGACAAAGCATGCGCTTTCTTCCCTGGCTTCCCGGCAGAAGAATTCTGCCTTACAGAGATTTTTTTCCGGTTCCTGTGAAGCTCTGCACTGAGCAATGGCAGCAATGGATTTCATATATATGCCTCCTACTCGATATCCAGATTCTTTTTGTATAATCTGTAATTGACCCAGTTGTTGACCAGATACTGGACCACCGCAAAAAACGGCACTCCTAAAAACATACCCAAAGGTCCGAAATACGCTCCTCCGACTGTAATGGAAAAGAGGATCAGGATCGGCCTGACTCCCGTAGAATTACCGAGGATCTTCGGTCCCAGCACCAGTCCGTCGAACTGCTGCAGCACCAGGATCATTCCAAGAAAAATCAGTGTTTTATATGGGCTTACAATAAAAAGAATAAATGCGCCCGGAACGGCCCCGATAAAAGGTCCAAAATAAGGAATCATATTGGTTACCCCGACAATAACGCTGATCAGCACGGTATACGGCAGGTTTAAAAGACTCATAAGCAAAAAGCAGAGGAACCCGATAATGAGGGAATCCAGTGACTTTCCAATGATATAGCCGGAAAAAATATTATGGCACTCTTTCAGCCCATGAATGACCGGAACCGCTGCATCATAAGGAAATACTGCAAAAATAAGTCTTCGGCAGGCACTTTTCAATAATTGCTTATCGGCCGTCATGTAGATGGACACTACGAAAGCAATAAACAGATTAAACAGCCATTTTACAAATGAAACCGAAAAATTGTACAGCATCGGAATGGCTTCTGTGAGCATTTGATTGGAAAGCTGCACCAGCTTCGGCAGACTCTTGGTCTCCAGTGTTTCCATCAGCTCGGCCGGGAATACTCCGGAACCGCTTTCCTTGTAGTGATCCAGCAGTCCCATGATCTGGTCTGAAATGACCGGAATCTGGCTGGACAGTTCCTTAATGCTGTCATAAAGCTGAGGTACGATAAAGATCAGACAGATCGTTAGTGCTCCGACTAATATGATATAAGTAGTGAGGATCGCACATGCACGGCATAATCTTTTTCGTTTTTCACCGAATAATGATGAAAAGACTTTTTCGTTAAAAAAGGTAACGACAGGGTTCATCACATATGCGATCAGAAAACCAATAAAAAATGGGAAAATCGTATTCCATAGATCCGTGAGAATCCCGACCGTAGACGCCCAGTTATTGACCAGGCGGAATATTATACACCCGATAAGGATTACAACAATCGAATAAATCGATATGGTAAAATATTTTTTATTGGATTCAAATTTATTGTTTTTCAATTCTTACACTCCTTCTATTATCCTCAGGTCACAATCGAATTTTGGCTTTATTCTAGCACAAAGACACAGAAAAGTATAGGGTCCGGCGCCTTTTGAACCCGGTCTTTTCAATGACTTCTGCATCACAAATACATTTATTATTGTCATCGACAAAAAGATACAAAAAAATTTTCAATTTTTACTTGCAATTATGGAAAACATCATATATAATAATTCTTGCGTTGAAAATGCAGCGCATCATGAAATAAGCGTGATTAGCTCAGTTGGTAGAGCACCTGACTCTTAATCAGGGTGTCGAGGGTTCGAGCCCCTCATCGCGTATTAAAACACTATTTTTGGCTTGTTTGGGGCTGGGGATGGTGTTTTTTTATTTCGTAAAATGAAAACTGTATGAACCGGCACAAAAGAAAAGGAGCCCCCTATGAACATTGATCTCACTTCCAGTCAATATGCCCAAAAGGCGATGAATTTATTTAAAGAAGGATACAACTGTTCTCAGTCAGTTTTTCTGGCTTTCAAAGATCTGTACGGCATAGACCGGCACACTGCCCTCAAGCTCAGTTCTTCTTTTGGCGGAGGCATGGGAAGACTCCGGGAAGTATGCGGCTCTGTCAGCGGTATGTTTCTCACTGCGGGAATTTTGTACGGATACGACTCACCGAAAGACCGTTCCTCAAAGACAGAGCACTACAAACGGATTCAGGAACTCGCCCGCTCATTTGAAGAATTAAACGGTTCCATCGTATGCCGTGAATTGCTGGGACTTGATCAAAAAAAAGAATCTTATGTTCCGGAAGAGCGCACAAAAGACTATTACCGGAAGCGCCCATGCGAACAGATCGTCGGCTGTGCTGCTTACATTATGGAAGAATATATCAGGAATCACCCGATCCTTTCATAAGAATCACAAGTTTTCCTTAATATTTGTTTATAGGATGTTTAGAATTGTTTAGTTTCTATACATTGTATTCGCACATAAAGCTGATATACTTAAGACATAGTTTTTCATATATATTTTAATCCTCTCTTTTCATTGAAAGACCCCGCAGGCATGCGGGGTCTTTTATTTAACATTTTCTACATGATTTCCGTTCGGCTCTTAGAATGCCTCACTCCAATCATGTAGAAAATGAACATCATATTTGCCGTAGAAGGCCTCCTTTAAACAGGCAGGTAACTTCAGGTATTATTTTCCTATGGCTACGTAGCTATAATAAAATGTTGTCGTTCCGCTTCCCATATTGGAGTCTCTTGCATTAAATCCTGTCTTTGTGATATCTACTGCTGCCAAACCTCTGCTGTAAGAACTGTATGCATTACTGATGATAACGATTGGCGGAGACGAAAATGTTGAAGGGAAATTCACCCACTTATCTGCGTTCCCATATGGTCCCACTGTAATCGGTCCGTTTCCTGTAACAATTTTCATATTCTTTACGTTGTTGACCTGAGAAGAAAGTGTATTCAAATCAGTTTGATTTGCCTTCCCTGCGAGCCCTTGTGACACAACAGTGGAATCTGCTTTTTTATTTAACTCAGAGCTTAATTCATATATTCTGTTTTTTATTTCATCAACAGAATCTAAAAGTTTTTTATGCTGCTCAACCCCAACCAGTCCCGCCGAGTCCAAAACGACCTCAAACGGTGCCGTATCTGAATTCTGAAAACAAAAGTTCCATGTGATGGAAAATCCCGGACTTTCTGCCGCTGATGGAATTTTCTTTCCCTCCGAAGTCTGTGCAATGCAGTATAAAATTTCTCCCTCCTCCGGATCTTGTGCATAAAATCCTACCTGATGCAGTTCATAGCTTTCCTTCACCTCTATATTTTCCAGCAGTACAGGAATCACGGCTTTGCCGTCCTCTGTCCGTACCGGCTGCAGTGTAATTTCCTGCCGTTCGTCGGTGATCTGTGTCTGCTGCCTCAGATTCACAGAAGGCACCTCTCCTGCTCCGGCCTTTGCCCCTGTAATTTTTAACGTCTGTCCGTCAAACAGTTTATTCTGCAGCGCTGTACCCTTTTCCGTAAGCGCTGTATTCTCCCAAAGTTTCATAATTTATTACCCCTCTTTCCACAATATGTTCTATATTAGAAACCATACCACAGCTCTACCGGACATTATGGGCAAAAAAAATACTGCCGGATGCCATCCAGCAGTATTTTATAAATCATTTTATTTTTTATAATCCGGTTTTCTCCGCAATAAACTTTCTTGCTTTCAGCGCATACTCCAGTGGATTCGCCTTTGCCGGGTCCTGTTCTGCTTCCACAAGCATGTATCCCTCATATCCTGCGTTTTCCAGCACCTTAAAGATCGGATCAAAGTCGATGCATCCGTCTCCCGGCACAGTAAATGCTCCCATACGCACACCGTCTAAGAAGCTCAGGTTTTCTGCCTTTACTTTTTCTACGATTTCCGGACGAATATCTTTTAAGTGTACGTGCTTGATGCGGTCCACATAAGTTTTCACCATTTCCAGAGGATCGGCGCCGCAGTATGTAAAATGTCCTGTGTCAAATAAAAGGCTGACATATGCAGGATCTGTATCTGCCATCATCCGCTCAACCTCATCCGGGTCCTGCACCACGGTTCCCATATGATGGTGGAAAGTAAGGCTGATGCCGTACTCTTCTTTTGCGATTTTCCCAAGTTTGTTCATACCCGTGCAGAATGTCTCCCATTCCTCATCATTCATCACATACTTATGTCCAAAGATGGGCGTGTCCGTCATTCCCTGTACACTGTGGCTCTGCTCGGATGCTCCGATGACCTTTGCTCCCATAGCCTTTAAGAAGGAAAGCTGTGCACGAAAATCTTTCTCCACTTCTTCAAATGGTTTCGTAATCAGGAAAGACGAAAACCACTGATTGCAGATTTCAATTCCCCGCAGCTCTAAAGCTTTTTTCAGCACTTCGGGGTCCTTCGGATATTTGTTCCCCACCTCTGAGCCGGTAAATCCTGCCAAAGCCATCTCGCTGACACACTGTTCAAACGTGTTTTCTTTTCCCAAATCCGGGAGGTCATCGTTTGTCCATGCGATCGGGGCAATTCCTAATTTTACTTTTTCTTTGTTAAACATAGCACTTCTCCTTTATCCGTGTTCTTTATATGATCTGAATAAAGGATACCATGGAAGAAGCTCAAAAAAATCGGGAATATTTTTAGCTTTGTTGTACTAAAAATAGATGTTCCCGATTTCGTGTCTTATTTTTAGAACTTCCTGCGGTACTCTGCCGGGCTGACCCCATTTAACCGTTTAAAAGCCTTTGAGAAATAGTGGTAATCGTTGAATCCCGATTCCACTGCAACATCTTTAATCTTGTAGCTTGTATTTTTGAGAAGATCTTTTGCATACTCTACACGGAGTTCCAGAAGAAATCCCGAAAAGCCGATCCCCATTTCCTGTTTAAACAGATAACTAAGATAGGCAAAATTCAGTCCTACAGCATCTGCAACCTCCTGAAGCCCGATCTGCTCTTTGAAGTGTTCACGAATATACTGCACTGCCTGTCTCGTCTGTGTCCCCGCATTTTCGGGGACTTTTTTTCCTGTACCCAAAAATATTCTGCTTCTGTAATCCTTAAAGATATCAGAAAGCTGATCCACATGAGTGAGTTTAAACAGTTCTTCCTGACTGTGCTCTGTCCCCACTGCCGTATCTAATTTCCGAATCCACCGGAAAATGATCTTTGGGTCCGTCCTTGTCTCCCGGCATGCTTCTATCACACGAAAAAACTCTTCTTTCATCTCTTTTTCTTTTCTTCCTGCCGCATAATCCCTCACATGATTTAAAAGTTCCTGTGCGCACTCCGGCATCTTGGTCCCAATGGTCTTCTGGCTGTCAAAATATAAAATATCTCTGTCCTCATAAAAACTAAGCTTAATGGTCTCTCTTGCCTGCTGATATGCCTGACGTATGCCCCCTTCTCCAATGCAGATATTGCTGACTGCAATATCGTAGTCAAAAATCTCCTCCCGGCAGCACTTGAAGCAGGCAGAGGCCACACTCGTGAGTTTCTGCTTCATTACACTGCTCCTGCTCAGATCAGAAAGATCCAGAAAACAGCAGAAGATGCCTCCTCCCAGAGAAACTGTCTCGGCCCTGCTGTGCTCCTCTCCCAGGAGCATTTGAAGCTGAGCAGACAGACGCTCTATGAACCCTGCGGCGTATTGTTCCGACTCAGCCGGTGACTGGCTGTCTTTGATAACCATCCAGGCAGGGATAAACATGTTGACGACCGCACTGTTGATATATTTTCCTTTAATCCCCGCCTCGATGCGCCTTTCTTCCCGCTCTTTAGAGCTCATATCTCCCGCCACAATCTCGTTAAAAAATCGGATCTTCAAAGACTGGCTTCCGGCCTCGATCAGCTTTTTTGTCCGTTCTTCTTCACTGTTTCGTTTCTTTAGGCTGTTCATATGGTGTTCCGCATTTTTCAGCACCTCAAAAAGGGAATCCTCGTCCAGAGAATTTTTCAGCACATATTCATTTGCACCAAGGCGCATAGCTTCTTTCACATAATTAAAATCATCATGACAGCTCAGTACGATGATATATGCAGAAAGTCCCATTTCCCGTACCTTGCGTATCAGTTCGATCCCATCCATCAGCGGCATGGAGATATCGGTTACGATCACGTCGGGAGCCTGCTCCCTGACTGCATGTAAGGCCTCTTCCCCATCCCTTACATCGGCAGTGATCTCGTAACCCGCTTTCTCCCAGGCATCCAGCTGCTTCAGATAACTTCGCACTAAAAAATCGTCATCGACAATCATTGTTCGGTACATGGCGTTTTCTCCTTTCACACTGCATACTGATTCTGGTCTTTGTAAGCCGGCAGATACAGATATGCTGTTGTTCCGTCGGAAGTACTGTCATAGCCCAGGCCGGCATTATTTCCGTAATACAGTTCCAGCCTCTCACGGACATTGACAACTCCTATCCCGCTCAGGCCGCTGGTTTTCTTTGTCTTTTTTGTCAGCAGCTCATAAATCTGTTCCTGTGTCATTCCTCTTCCGTTATCTTTGACACTGATACATAAATAGTCTTCTTCGATCACGGCCCTGATCTCGATCCGGCTGCTGTCCATCTTCATATCCAGCCCATGCAAAATAGAGTTTTCCACCAGAGGCTGAAGGATCAGCCGCGGGACAAAACAGCTGCCCGCGTCTTTCCCTATCTCATAATCCACATGAAAATGACCGTCATATCTCATTTTCTGGAGATGAATATAATTTTTTAAAATATGTATCTCGTCTGAGACTGTGACAAACGTACCTTTTTTGTTGACACTTGCCTGCAGAAGCTCCACAAAATCACCGATCAGGCCTCCCAGTTCCTTCTCCCCTTTCAGAAGTGCCGCAAACTTAATGGAATTTAAAGTATTGTACATAAAATGCGGGGTAATCTGATACTGAAGTGCTTCCAGCTCTGCATCTTTTTTGAGTCCTTCTTCTTTGATCAGCTTTTCGATCAGCTTTTCAATCTGGTTCAGCATGTTGTTAAAGTCATTGGAAAGCCGTCCAATCTCATCTCTGGTGCGGACCTGAACCCTTTTATCCAGCTCTCCGGCGCTGATTTCATCCATCGCCGCCGTCAAATTCCTCAATGGCTCATACATAGCCCTCGTGGCAAAATAGGCGGGAATCAGTGACATGCCCAGAAACAGAAATAAAAATGCCAGCAAAAAATATTTCAGCTGATTCAGGTCGCTCAATACGACACTCTTCTCCGCCGTAATAAAAAAACTGCAGCCCGTGAATGCCGTTTTATAGCTGATGCCTATGACCGCCGGGTTACTTTTATTATAAATGCCGTTCTGCTGGATATCGGGGAAATTGCTGTTCCTGTAAATTTTGCCCATGGATTCGGCATTCTTCGTAGAGACAATGACATTTTTCTTATTGAGGAGGACCGCGTCTGAAGATCTGCCGTCATTTAAAATATCCAGATACTTATAATAGACAGCCCTCTCTTCAACATTACACATGACAAATCCAAGGACACTTCCGTCGTCTTTTATGACGGGCTCAATAAAAGACAGCACTTTATTCTGTTTTCTCACCGGATCTTTGATAATAACCGGATGGTCTTCCAGAGAAACCTCTGCAATATGCTTTAATACAGAGTCCTCTACTTTCTTTACATAAACCGGATAATCTTCCGATGTAACAATGACTTTCTGTTCCGGAAGAACCAGACAGACTGATCCGATATCACTGTTTCGTTTCTTGAATCCTCCCAGCATACCGGACATCTTCTCCAGCTGTCCTGCATCCTCTGTTCTCAGATAGCTTTCTGCCTGCCGGGAAAGCCCTTCTGCGTTGGATGCCTGTACCGTAATGTAATAAATCTCTTTCATGGCATCATCGAAAGCATTCCCTACCTGCTCAATGCGGCCATAGAGATTTGTCCCGTAATTGTCCTCAATCATCTGAGTAGATTTCAAATAAAATATCAGGGTGATGGCCGAGGCAGTCAAAAATGTGATGCTGATGATGGCTAAGAAAACTTTACTCCGCATACTGCGTATCATATCAGACTTCACTCTCCCTTCCCTGATATCTTCTTCTCTTTCTAATTATACGTGACACCCAAAGAGTGTCAAGCTAACCGATTTTTAATATTCGATCTTTACAATGCCTCCCTTTTTCCAGGCTTTTGTAGTTGCAAAACCGATCTGTGTTGATTTTGTACCGTCATATACGGTGACATCCGGTTTCGCACCTTTCTGGACACAGTGAATGAATTCTGCCATTTCCAGCTGATAAGACTCTGCAAATCTCTCCGGAAAGCCGCTGACACATTCTTTCACAGCCCCATTTTTATCATAGATCATACACAGATTTTTTTCCGGTACCGGACTGATCCTTAGAGAACCCTCAGTGCCGACAATCTCTGTCTCAACGTGATATCCATGTGCCGCAGTACGTCCGACATGCACAAATCCAAGTGCACCGTTTTCGCATTTATACATTGCCGCACCGGTCTCGTCATCTCCTGCTTCCTTAAACTCCGGATGTTTGAATGTGGCTCCTGCCGCATATACTTCCACGGGATCGGATTCCAGAAACCAGCGCATCAGATCGATGTCATGGATGGCCATATCAATGAAGATCCCGCCGCTGGTCGCTGCAAATTTAATCGCTCCTTCTGCCAGGGCTTCCGGATCGATTCCTGCCGCTTTCACCATATATGGTGTACCAATGGCTCCTTCTTTGATCTTTTCCTTTGCATATGCATAAGACGGATCATAACGCCGCATAAATCCAAGGAAAAATGTAAGTTCCGGGTGGCGTTCCACAGCAGCCTCGGCTGTCCTGCATTCCTCTACCGTTATTCCCAGCGGCTTGTCGGAAAACACATGCTTTCCCGCATCCAAAGCAGCTTCGATCTGCCAGCAGTGCTCCCCGCTCGTCGTCACTATGGCAACTGCATCGATATCTGCTTTTTCCAGCATTTCACGGTAATCTGCATAGACATCTGCAACTCCCAGCTGTTCTTTTGCATATTCCAGCTCCGCCGGAACAATCGAACAGGCTGCCGTAAGTTCCGCATCCGGGATTTTAAATGCCAGGTTATTTGCATGCAGCTTTCCTAATCTCCCCAGCCCTGCAATACCAACTTTTACTTTTCCCATGATATATTCCCTCCTTTTTTGATATTTCGCCTTCCAATAGCTTCCTACTTTGATCTCTTATAATCTGTGCCTTTGGTTCTATTTTACCTTCCGGTATCCGAAGTCGTATCCATGGATTTTTTTAGATTTGATATTATATTTTTGTAACGCATTCCGGCTGTTATTTAATAGATGAAAGTAAAGGACCTTTGGTCTGCCAAAGGTCCTCAGATATATGTACTATTTTTATTTTTGTGGTTTTATTTTTAGATCTGCCTGAATGATTTTTTGTTCAGGCTGCTTTTTTCCTTCTTTTTGGTTTACGATATAGCGTACCGTCTCATAGCCGATTTCATAACCCGGCTGATAAGCCAAAGCCCCGATTTTCCCCTTCTTGACCGCATCCAGCGCATCCTCCTGGGCATCCACTGTGGCAATCAGCACCGGCCGGTCTCCAAGGTACTCCATGATTCCGAGTGCGGTCACGGCGCTCGTAGCAAAAATTCCGTTTAAATCCGGATGTTCTCTCATAAGCCTTGAAATCTCTTTCTCCGGCATCCGCAGATTGCTGTATCCGCTTTCGGTAAAGGCAATCTTTATGTCTGTATTTTTATCTATATAGTCCCGAAAGCCTTTCAGCCTTGAGGCATGGGAGCTCTGTTTCAGATTCCCTGATATAATGCCCACAAGCCCTTTCTTTTTCATCTGTGCCGCCATATATTGGGCCAGTTCTCTGCCTACTTTTTCATTGTCGATTCCAATATAAGGAACTCCCTTCTCGAGAATCTTTGTGTCATAGGATACAACCTGAATCCCTTTTTCTTCCGCCTTTTTTAAGTAGCCCTTTGCATTATGTGAGTTGATTGGGGATACCGCCAGGGCATCAATATCTTTTTTCAGAAGGCTGCCGATCATCTGCTGCTGAGTCTTCTCATCCGTCTCCGTATCCGGAGACATAATAATGACCTTTACCCCCAGGTCTGAAGCCGCTTTTTCCATGCCGGAACAGACTGACATCCAGTATTCACTGCTCCGTGATTTTGTCACGACACCGATCACATACTTAGGATTCTCTGCCTCGTCAGACTCATGCACTTGGCAGGCAGACAGGCTTCCACCGAGCAAAGCACACAAAAGAACCGCACACAGAAACTTTACCCTGCTATGTTTTTTACTCTTCTTCATTCATATCCACCTCTCAGGAATTCTGGGATTCAATTTTCTCTGCCAAATCGTTCAGGTAAACCCACCGCTCCATCTTTTCGTTGAGCTGCTCCTCGAGTTTCGACTTTTCTTCCGTCAGTTCTGCGAGCCTTGTATACTGGCTGGCGTTTTCCTCCATCTGCTGTCCGACAGATATGATTTTTTCTTCCAGCCGTTCAATGTCCTCATCTATAGTTTCATATTCTCTCTGTTCTTTATATGAAAACTTCAGCCTGGTATCTTTCTGTTTCCATGATTTCTTATCCGTTTTTTCCTTTGGCTTTGGCTCCTCCGCCGGTTTTCCTGCTCTCAGATAGTCTGTATACCCGCCCTCATACTGCTTTATCTCACCGCCGCCCTCAAATGCAAAAATCCGGCCGGCGATGCGGTCCAGAAAATAGCGGTCATGGGAGACAGCCAAAACGATCCCCTGAAAAGAATCCAGGTAATCCTCAAGGATTCTCAGAGTTGCTATGTCCAGATCGTTGGTTGGCTCATCAAGTACAAGCACGTTCGGCGCATCCATCAGAACTTTGAGCAGATAGAGCCTCCTCTTTTCTCCTCCCGAAAGTTTGGACAGAGGTGTGTACTGCATGGAAGGCGTGAATAAAAAACGTTCAAGCATCTGAGACGCACTGATCTTCCCGCCGGGTGTCTGAATATAATCAGCCACATCCCGGATATAGTCGATGACTCGGATGCCGTCCTCCATGTCTTCATTTTCCTGTGCAAAATATCCGATCTTTACTGTATCCCCGGTCACAACCTCTCCGGTGTCCGGGGCCAGACGTCCCGTTATGATCTTCATCAGAGTGGATTTGCCGCAGCCATTCGGCCCAATGATTCCCAGCCGGTCATCCCTTAACAAGATATAGGTAAAGTCTTTTATGAGCTCTTTCTCCCCGTATGCCTTGGAAATCCGATGGAGTTCAATCGTCTTCTTTCCGAGTCTCGTGCCCACAGAATCCATCTCAACGTTCTGGACTTCCCTGGGGCCTTCCATGTTTTTCAGCTGTTCATACCGGTCAAGCCTTGCTTTCTGTTTAGTCCCCCTGCCCTGAGGCCCTCTCTTCACCCATTCCAATTCGGTCCGCAGAAGACTCTGGCGTTTGCGCTCCGTGGCCAGTTCCATCTCTTCTCTCTGTGTCTTTAAAGCCAAAAATCCTGAGTAGTTGGAGTCATAGGTGTACAGCTTTCCCTCGTCTATCTCTGCGATTTTATTGGTTACGCGGTCCAGAAAATAGCGGTCATGGGTCACCATGATCAGGACTCCCTTAAACCGGTTCAGATAATCTTCCAGCCAGAGGGCCATGTCATTGTCTATATGGTTGGTTGGCTCGTCCAGGATCAGTACATCCGCCGGGTCCACAAGGGTCCGGGCCAGCGCGGCTCTTTTCTTCTGCCCGCCGGACAGATGATCCACAGATTCATCGAAATCACAGATTCCAAGTTTTGTAAGAATCGTCTTGGCCTCACTCACCGGCTCATTCCCATCCGGATCATGTTTCCCTTCCGTCACATAAGACAGCACCTTTGCCCCGTCCGGAAACTCCGGGTTCTGTGGGAGAAAAGCCGTGCGGATACCTCTGCCGAAGATCACCTCTCCCTCGTCAGCCGTTTCCTGTCCTGCAATGATCTTTAACAGAGTTGATTTTCCTGTCCCGTTGACGCCCAGCACTCCGATCTTATCTCCCTGATGTACTCCTAAAGAGACGTCATCGAATATGGTCTTATCTCCAAAAGTTTTACTGATATGTTCTATGTTTAATATATTCATGGATCCACCTTTTCTTCCTTGACTATCTGTTTTTTAGTTTAATTGCTGTCTTACATCTTGTCAAACGAAATCCCGGTGCAGACCCACAGAAAAACGGATGGCCGGTTTACGTTCCGTCCATCCGTCTTTATACAGTCATTTCCTGACCCCTAACGCGCTTTATCCACGGCTGCTTTTAACTCTTCCTTAGGCACAGCTCCTACAACTTTTGCTGCCACCTGGCCGTTCTTAAAGACCAGGAACGTAGGTACCGACATCACGCCGTACTGCCCTGCGATATCACTGTTCTCATCGATATCCAGCTTTCCGACTTTAACGCTTCCCTCGTACTCTTTTGCCAGTTCTTCCACAACAGGCCCCATCATTCTGCACGGTCCGCACCATGTTGCAAACATATCGACAAGTACCGGCTGCTCTGAGTCTAACACTTCTGCCTGGAAATTTTCATTCGTAAACGTATACTCCATAATCATTCTCCTTATCTTGACCGGCATAAACAATCTTTTGCCTCTTCCAGCGATGCCAGCAGGCGGCAGAACCATTTCCTGTGCTTTGGATGCTGGTAGAAAAATTGATTTACCTTTACTTGACACTTTTTCTGTTTCATAATTATCTTACCACTTTTTTATTATAGTATGCAATACGGATAAAAATATTAACGGCAGGCTGTAAGGCGGCAGATTGGACTGCCTTTTTCAGAAAATTTCTTCTCATATTCTGTCATAACATTGTCTTTTGCAAACTCACTGTGATGCAGATCAAATGTACAGTCAAGAAGTTTCCATCCGGCTTCCTCCGTCTGTTCCAGGGAAAAGTCAAACAGCCCGCGGTTGTCTGTTTTGAAAATAACCTGTCCGTCCTTCGCAAGGATGTGGTCATACCTCTCATAAAATCTCGTAGAAGTAAGCCTCCGCTTTGCGTGGCGTTCTTTCGGCCACGGATCGGAGAAATTCAGATAGATCCGGTCAATCTCTCCCTCGGCAAAAACATCCTGGAGATTCTCCGCGTCCATGCGGATCAGTCTTAAGTTATTCCCCTCGAACTCTTCCGTTTTTTCTACCGCTCTCACGAGAACACTGGAAAACTTTTCGATCCCAATATAGTTGATGTCAGGATTCTTTTCTGCCAATGTCAAAAGAAATTTTCCTTTCCCCATACCGATCTCTATATGAACCGGCCTGTCATTGCCAAACAATTCCCTCCACTTGCCTTTCCATTCTTCCGGTTGATTGACGGAAAATGGACTGGCCGCTATCATATCCGCCGCTCCCGGCACATTCCTTAAACGCATTGTATCTTCCTCGCCTTCTCTGTATTCATGTTTCTAAAACATTTTAAAAGCTTTCTGCTCAGTTGTCAATTTCCTTTGCATTCTGTCTCCGCTGCGTATATAATGAGGAAAAAGGAGGAACGCACTATGGAAATAGAACGCAAGTTTATTGTTACCGACCCGCCGAAAGACCTTGATTCCTATCCCCACTCCGAGATCGAGCAGGGATATCTGTGCATGGAACCGGTGATCCGGATCCGCAGACTCGACCATGATTACATCCTGACCTATAAGTCCAAAGGGCTGATGAAACGGGCCGAGCATGAATTTCCTCTGACAAAGCAGGCCTATGAGCACCTGAAGAGCAAGATCGACGGTATCCTCATCTATAAGACGCGCTACCAGATCCCTGCCTCAGGCTCTCTTACCATTGAACTGGATATCTTCCACGGAGACCACGAAGGACTAATGATGGCCGAAGTTGAATTTCCGTCTGAAGAAGCCGCTCTGGATTACGAAGGGCCTGAGTGGTTTGAAGATGAAGTAACATTGGATCCACGGTATCAGAATAACAATTTGGCTAACCGATGAACTCTTTTGATATGATGTCCCTTCCTGCACTCACCGCAGGAAGGGTTTTTATTATGTAATATTGCAGTGTCAGACTTCAGACATCGTATAAATCGTATATCCATCTTTTCCACGCTGTTTTGTGGCATATAGCGCACTGTCTGCCTTTTTATAAAGTACTTCAAATGTCATGTTTCTGCCCTCGGAGACAGCAATCCCTACACTGAAAGAAACATTCATGCCCGCGGAACGGAGCATTTCTTTTATTTTCTCTGCCTTTTCCTCTATCTCTTTTCTGTCTGAAATCTCATCGAAAAAAACAATAAACTCATCGCCGCCGAATCTCCCTGTAATATCAGCCGGACTAAACAATTTTTTCAGCTGCAGGGCAGTCTGGGCAATGACAGCATCTCCCTCCATATGTCCGTAGCTGTCGTTTATTGCTTTAAAATCATCGATATCTATCATAAAGAGCGCATATTTCTGGCCTTCACTCTGTTTTCCCAGGCGCTGCCTGATCATATGCTCTGATGTTTTCTTATTATAGAGCCCCGTAGATCCATCCAGCATAGCCGACGTCTTCAGCTTGATCTGCTGCTGTTTCAGCTCTGTGATGTCTCTTTCCATACAAAACAGCCTTGCCGAAGCCTTGTCCCCGGTAAACACCGGGACCAGAGTTGCAGAATACCAGCGTTCCTCTTCCTTTACGGCGGCCTCATACTCAAAACAGACAGAAGGGATGCTTTTCTTGATCGCGTCCCATATATACTCCAGGCTGAAAGTTTTTGTAAAGGCTTCCTGAAACTGAGGCGCACACTTCTTTGCCGAACATGATACAATTTCGCTGTACGGCAGATCTCTCTGCTCCCAGACACCCTCCACCCGGCAGGAATGAATCTTTAACCGATCCGCAGACAGATCCACTTCAAAAAACAGGTCACTGGACTTGCTGAGCGCCGTGTGATAGGCATTTTTCATGAGAACCAGCCGCTTTTTTTCTTTCTTTCGCTCCGTCACCACAACTGCCAGCAAAACGGACATGGTGCCTACCAGTTCAGCAGTGAGCAGTCTCCCCATTTTTTCAACGAGCTCCAGATGTGACTGTGCCGAATCCTCCCGGCCGCCTCTTAAATCAGACCGGATCTGCCAGTTAAAATTAAAAAGACTGCAGAGAATCACAACGGCTGCCACAACCGAAGCGGTCACTGCAGGCCCAAGCTTTTGATATAACCTCCTCATGTCTTTACAGCCCCTTTCCATAAAACAGGAAGAACATATTTCTGAACACGGCTCTCACAGCTGCCCGTCCAGAAATATGTTCTGTCTACATCCTTTTTGATAATTCTTCTCTGACCAGAGCTCTCCTCAAAGACATTTCAGCTCTGTGAAGGTCTGTATCGCTCTTGTGTTTCAGGCGTTCCTGGGCACGCCTTTTGGCACGCTCCACCCGCTCTAAGTCGATCTCACCCGGCCATTCCGCAACCTCTGCTAAGATATTGACAGCCTCCTTCGTGATCTCCACAAACCCCTTCATCAAAGCAGCCTGTTTCTTCGTTCCGTCTGACTCCGTGATGGTCAGGATACCAGGAGCTATGATCATTGTCATCGGAATATGTTTTGGGTAGATTCCCACATTCCCTTCTGTGGTCGTAAACTCAGCCATCCGGACCTCTCCCGCATAAAAAGAGCGGTCCGGAGTCGTTACTTCCAGTTTCATCAGATTTTCAGCCATAGGATCACCTGCCTACTTTGCTTTCGCACGTTCCACAACCTCATCAATACTTCCCGCATTCAGGAACATACCCTCCGGAATGTCGTCATGCTTTCCGTCTAATATTTCTTTGAAGCCCTGGATCGTATCATTTAAGGTTACATATTTTCCAACTGTACCCGTAAACTGTTCTGCCACGAAGAACGGCTGGGACAGGAACCGCTGAATCTTTCTGGCCCGGTCTACGATCAGCTTTTCTTCATCAGAAAGCTCATCCATACCGAGGATTGCAATAATATCCTGGAGTTCTTTATATCTCTGAAGAATCTCCTGCACCCCTCTGGCCACCTGGTAGTGTTCTTCCCCGACGATCTTCGGGTCCAGGATTCTCGATGTGGACTCCAGGGGATCCACTGCCGGATAAATTCCCTGTTCCACGATGGCACGGGAGAGTACGGTTGTGGCATCCAGATGGGCAAAGGTTGTCGCCGGTGCCGGGTCCGTCAAGTCATCGGCCGGCACATAGACTGCCTGCACGGATGTGATGGAACCGTCTTTGGTCGAAGTAATCCGCTCCTGGAGAGCACCCATCTCGGTCTGGAGAGTCGGCTGGTATCCAACCGCACTCGGCATACGTCCAAGGAGTGCTGACACCTCGGAGCCCGCCTGGGTGAAACGGAAGATGTTGTCGATAAACAACAGGACATCTTTTCCGCCCTCATCACGGAAGTTTTCTGCGATGGTCAGTCCGGTAAGGCCGACCCGCATACGTGCTCCCGGCGGTTCATTCATCTGACCGAATACCATAGCAGTCTTGTCGATAACTCCTGACTCACTCATTTCATGGTAAAGGTCATTTCCCTCTCTGGTTCGTTCTCCTACTCCGGTGAAAACGGAATATCCGCCGTGCTCTGTGGCAATGTTTCGGATCAGTTCCTGAATCAGGACCGTCTTTCCTACGCCGGCACCGCCGAACAGTCCAATCTTTCCGCCTTTCTGGTACGGGCATAAAAGGTCTACGACCTTGATGCCTGTCTCCAGCACCTCAGTCTCTGTGGACTGGTCCTTGAAAGCCGGAGCCTTTCTGTGGATCGGCTGGCGTTTTGCATTCTCAGGGGCCGGTTTATTGTCGATAGGATCTCCAAGAACGTTAAACATTCTTCCCAGGGTCTGCTCTCCTACCGGGACGGAGATCGGCCCGCCTGTGCAGACAGCCTCCATCCCCCTGACCAGACCGTCCGTCGGTCCCATCGCAATACATCTCACGGTGTCATCGCCCAGATGCTGGGAAACCTCTACAACCAGCTTCCCGCCCTGCTTTGTCATAATATCAATGGCGTCATTGATCTCCGGCAGATGCCCGTCACTGAACTTGATATCTAAAACCGCACCAATAATCTGGGTGATCTTCCCTGTATGATTATCTGCCATTTAATAATTCCTCCTACTTCTATTCCAGCGCCTCCGCTCCTGAAATGATTTCTGTCAATTCCTGCGTGATAGCGCCCTGTCTTGCCCGGTTATAGGCAAGGCTTAAGTTGTCAATTAATTCTTCGGCATTGGTCGTTGCCGAATCCATGGCCTGCATCCTGGCACCGTTTTCGCTGGCAACCGATGTGACAAGCGCACCGAAGATCAGACTGCAGACGTACTTGGGAATCAGCATGGATAAAGCTTCTTCCGGTTCCGGCTCATAGTTCATGAGTGTCTTGGAGTCTTCCCCGTCTTTTTCCTTTGAATCGATCTCCACAGGAAGCAGTTTGATCATGGTCGGCTCATGAACTACCGTATTTTTAAAATTGGTATATGCCAGATAGATCTCACCGATCTCCCCGTCCTCGAAGGCCTTTAAGACACGGTTTCCCAGATTGACGGCATCTTCGTACTCCGGTTCGTCGATCATCTCAGAGTCATCGGCGACAATATGATAACCCCTGTTTGCCAGACTGTCCATAGCCTTATGTCCGACTCCGTAGATCATTACATCTTCCCTTGCGAGTCCGCTGTCACGGATCATTTTTACAATATTGTTATTGTAACCGCCGGCCAGTCCCCGGTTGGAGGATACAGCGATCACTGCTTTCTTCTGCGAACCGTTAGACTTTAAATACGGATGGTCGATATTATCTGACTGGGCTAAGATTGAAGATACGGTCCGGTACATCTTGTCAAAATAAGTCCTGGATTCCTCGGCCCTCGCTCTTGCTCTCTGAAGCTTTACCGTTGAGACAAGCTTCATCGCCTTTGTAATCTGTCCGGTGCTCTCGATACTGGCTTTTCTTCTTTTTATATCAACTATTGATGCCATAAAAGCTCACCTCTTTACTTTGCCTCAAACTGCTGCCTGCACTCTTTGATCGCAGTGATCAGCATTTCTTCCGTCTCTTTTCCAAGCTCCTTCGTCTCCCGGATTGACCGGAACACATCCGGATATTTTGTGTCGATCAGCTCAAACAGCTCCTTCTGGAAGGCTAAGATGTCATCCACCTTGATCTCCAGGAGATATTTTCTGGTAGCCGCGTAAATGATCACCACCTGCTGTTCTACCGGAAGCGGCTGATACTGAGGCTGTTTGAGAACTTCCTTAATCCTCTCACCCTGTGCCAGACGCTCTTTCGTATCATCGTCCAGTTCTGAACCAAACTGGGCAAAAGCGGCGAGCTCCCTGTACTGGGCAAGGTCGGTACGGATCGGCCCGGCGATCTTTTTCATCGCTTTGATCTGTGCCGCACCGCCTACTCTGGATACGGAGAGACCCGCATTGATCGCAGGACGGAATCCCGCATTGAACATCTCGGTCTCCAGATAAATCTGTCCGTCCGTGATGGAAATAACATTGGTCGGAATATAGGCAGATACATCGCCTGCCTGGGTCTCGATGAGCGGAAGGGCTGTCAGAGAACCTCCTCCCAGTTCATCGGACAGCTTGGCTGCCCTTTCCAGAAGTCTTGAGTGAAGATAGAAGACGTCTCCCGGATAAGCCTCACGTCCCGGAGGTCTCCGAAGCAGAAGGGACAGGGTACGGTATGCGGTTGCATGTTTGCTCAAGTCGTCATAAATGACAAGAACATCCTCCCCGTTTTCCATCCACTCTTCCCCGATGGCACATCCCGCGTATGGGGCAATATACTGGAGCGGTGCCAGCTCACTGGCTGTGGATGCCACCACTGTGGTGTAATCCATGGCTCCGTACTCTTCAAATGTCTTTACGATGTTCGCAACCGTAGACGATTTCTGACCAATTGCCACATAAATACAATGGACGCCCTGGCCTTTCTGGTTGATGATCGTATCCACTGCAATCGCAGTTTTACCCGTCTGGCGGTCACCGATGATCAGTTCCCGCTGCCCGCGCCCGATCGGCACCATGGCATCGATCGCTTTAATTCCTGTCTGAAGCGGAGTATCTACGGATTTTCTTGAGATAACTCCTGATGCTACTCTTTCTATTGGACGGTACTTTTCTGTCTCGATCGGACCTTTTCCGTCGATCGGCTGTCCCAGAGAATTCACAACACGTCCGGTCATCGCGTCACCTACCGGCACTTCCACGACTCTTCCGGTGGTCTTTACGACATCTCCTTCACTGATGTTTTTCTGGTCTCCCAGCAGTACGGCTCCGACGTTGTCTTCCTCAAGGTTCAGCACCATTCCGTATACTTCCCCCGGGAATTCTAAAAGTTCTCCCTGCATGGCCTCATCAAGGCCATGGATTCTTGCAATTCCGTCGGCTACCTGAATCACGGTTCCAATATCAGAGGTTTCAAGCTTGGT
Organism: Anaerostipes caccae L1-92; assembly: GCF_014467075.1. Lineage (NCBI taxonomy): Bacteria > Bacillati > Bacillota > Clostridia > Lachnospirales > Lachnospiraceae > Anaerostipes > Anaerostipes caccae. The sequence goes on along the minus strand of NZ_AP023027.1, from coordinate 475,892 downwards.
AGAGTATTGTTTGATCTGCTCTTTAATGACAGAACTGATCTCTTCTGGCCTTAAATTCATTTTGCTTTTTTGCCTCCTTGCCTATAATCACAACTGTATTTTTGACAGACTTTTCCCCATGGTCTGAAGCTTCGTCCTTATGGAACTGTCGATGACCCTGTCGTCGAGCCGGAGCACCAGCCCTCCGATCAGCTGCTCATCGATCTCATAGTCCACTTCAAACTCCCTGTAATCTGTCAGTTCTTTCATACGATCCACAATGTCCTTTTTCTGCCCTTCTGACAGTTCAAAAGCGGAGGCAACCCAAAGGCTCCCTATCCCCTCTTTCTTCTTCATCCGGCCGATGATATAGTCGAGAACAGACATTATGTCACGGTATCGGTCTTTTTTCACAATGACCAACAAAAAGCCCATCATGTCCTCAGAAATCCTGCCTTTAAATGCTGTTTCCAGGATCCGCATTTTTTCTTCTTTTACGATCTTGGGGTGAGAAAGCATCTGATTGAGCTCCCCGCTCTCCGAAAACACCCGGCGCACACTGAGGACTTCTTCTTTGACAGAGTCAAGATTTCCTTTTTCCTCTGCCAGCGAAAGATAGGCATCTCCATATGTTTTGCTGACTAGCTTCGCCATGTCTGATCACCCATCTCCTTTAAGGTCTCTTCCACAAGGGCATCCTGCTTTGCCGGATCGATCTTATCCGTTATGATCTTGCCTGCCATAGCCACTGCCACCTGGATCATTTCCTGTTTCACCTGATCCCGGACCTTTTTCTTTTCCAGCGCAATCTCATTTTCCGCCCGCTCTGTGATCTTCAGCGCTTCCTGTCTGGCCTCCGAAATGATCTCGTCTTCCCTTTTCAGGGCTTTCTTTCTGGCCTGGCTTAAAATCTCATCGGCTTCTTTTTCTATATCCCTGATCTTTTCTTCATACTCAGCTTTCAGTCTGGCCGCCTCTTCTTTGTCGGCCGCCGCAGTATCCAGATCATCTGCGATTTTATTCTTGCGGTCATTTAAAAGTTTCCTGACCGGTTCAAATAATACATAAGATAAAAATGCAAACATGATGAAGACCGCGACTGCCTGGCATAAAACGTCAAATCCAAGCTGGATATCAAGTCCAAAGATTCTGTCCACGTCCTGTCCTCCTTTCCCTGAATTCTCTCCGGTTTGTCATATTCCGACGGCTTCTGCCGCCGTTTTATCTCCCGGATTATAATTTAGCGAATAACGGGTTAGCGTATAACAGAATCAGGCCGATAACCAATCCGTAAAGACCTGTGGTCTCTGCAACTGCCTGTCCGAGAAGCATCGTAGACATGATATCTCCCTTGGCGCCCGGATTGCGTCCTACGGCTGCCGCACCCTGTCCTGCTGCGTATCCCTGTCCTACACCAGGTCCGATACCTGCGATCAGCGCAAGTCCCGCTCCGATTGCTGAACAACCTAATACAAATGCTTCACTTGAAATATTCATAAGAAAATCCTCCTAAAAAATAAAATTGTTCTTTTTATTGCTCCTGATAGTTTCTTCCGGTTTATACATTCCTCTTGTCTGCGATAAATGTCATGGTCAGCATGGCAAATACAAAGGTCTGGATCGCACCGGAAAACAAGTCAAAATATACATGCAGAAATGCCGGAAGCCCCAGCTTCGCAAAGATCGGAAGCAGGCCGTACCACAGCGAAAGCATAATGGTCCCCGCCATGATGTTTCCGAACAGACGCAGCGACAGCGACACCGGAGTTGCAAATTCACCGATGACATTGACCGGAAACAGCACTGGAATCGGCTGAAACAGATCCGTAAACATACGAAACTTCCGTGTCTTAAATGCGCTGTACTGGATCATCACAAATGTGATCAGCGCAAGGCTTAAGGTAGTCCCATAATCGGCCGTCGGAGCCCGAAGCCCAAACAGTCCCGATGTATTGGCGATAAAGATAAAAAACATGATGCTTCCGATATAGTTGGCAAACGGCTTCCAATGTTTTCCCATGGTGCTCTTGACCAGCTTATCCAGCATTTCTACCACCAGCTCCACGGCATTGGCCAGCCCGCTCGGCTTTTCGTAATCTTTCATGATGCTCCGCCTTGCGATCAAAGCCAGCACCATTATAAAGAGCATGACAATCAGTGTTGTCACATGAGTGGTGGTGATCCATACCTTATGCCCGAAAAAATTCAATGGTATCAGCCCATGCACCATGAAGTCCACATCACTTCCCGATGCGGCAGCCAACATGGGGGCCTGAATCATTCCCATAGCATTCCCTCCTTTTTAATTCATTTTACTTTCTACTTCTTCGTTCCTGCCGGATCGTCTTTCCGATACACGGCGGTGGATCAGCGGCTGCAGATATGCGGCTATTTTAATCCCCAAAACTCCAAGTATGATCCCTGAAAATGTCAGCATATGGATCTTAATCCCAACAGCTGCCGCAAGGACAGTCAGAACCTTGCGGACCAGAGTCCGCCTTACCATATACTTATTTGCAGACTCGGGATCCAGATCCAGCGCAGTATCAATGGTCAGATACATATTCAGGATCAGACAGACTGCAAAAAACAGGCCCGCAAGAATCCCTGCCAGAAAGTACAGAGATCCCCCTGATGTGACCATGCCGGCTGCACCGGCCGCCGCACCGTAGATCCCCAATCCGGCCAGCAATTCCAAAAGAACGGGATTGATTTCTTTAAATTCTTCTGTCATCATCACCCTCCTGGTCTTCACTGACATTCCTTATGAGTTTCCAGGCACCGCTCAGTCCTCCGCCAATGCCCAGAATCAATAACGGGATAAAAAAATGGGTAGAAAACTTTCGGTCCAGCCAGAGGCCTAAAAACATGCACAGAAATGTCGATGTCAGAATCGTAATTCCCAGCTGTGTTATCAGAGATAACGAACGGACAATGTCCTTATTGATCTTCATAAAGACCTCCTTGAAAAAAGTTTCTACTCACACTTTGTAATTATATCATCCAAAGCATATTATGGCTAGGAAAAAAAGCTCTGTAACCGAGGGCATTCCTTTTACAGTAGCTATTATTTCCATATTTATCTGGTATTTATTCTTTTTCTTGTTTTCCGGACAAGTATTCCTTGAACACAAGAAGCTATCCAACGATATTTTTAGCACTATTGGAAGTGCGCATTTCAAAGCGTGACGGAAATAGTGGTTTAAAAAACTCTAAAAAAACTGTCGCACTAAAAAGGTGCGGCAGCTTTTTGCACGAAATACACGAAATATCTTCTGGAGAAGGCTAATGAATAAAGAAATCTTACATCTCTGAGACAGCAAGCCGGAAAACTGGTCAAAATGTTATACGGCACAGAAGCCGCGAGTGCTGTCCATGCCGTATAATATCTTCTTAAAATTTAGTCCTCGATCATATTGATCCTGCGGATATGCCTCTCATCGTTAGAAAATTTTGTCTCTAAAAATGTGTCCACGATATCAAGTGCCAGGCCTTCTCCGGTGACTCTTGCCCCCAGTGCCAGTATGTTGGCATTATTATGTTCTCTTGTTGCTCTTGCGCTGAATGTGTCTCCGCACAGTGCCGCCCGGATACCTTTGATCTTATTGGCAGTAATGGAAATACCGATTCCTGTTCCGCAGATCAGAATTCCCTGCTTCACTTCGTCCTTCAGTATGCCCTCAGCCACCGCTTTTGCATATACCGGGTAATCACAAGACTCCTCTGAGTAGCATCCGTAGTCTTTTACCGCGTGCCCTTTCTCCTCCAGGTGCTTAATAACCGCCTGTTTCAGCGCATACCCGCCGTGATCGCTTCCAATACCTATCATTTCATTTCCTCCTAACTTATGGTTCCAGATTTTATGGATTAGTTGTGTAATCTGTACAAAGCAATGTTCATAGTCTTCATCATCCATCCCGTAAGGGTCGATGACCGCCCCCTCATCATTGGCATACTCGTTGATGGTGGCCACTTCCTTATATCCATGATAGTCTTCCAGTACTTTTTCTTTCTGCTTATCATTCATGGTGAGAATCAGATCACTGGTCTCCACATCTTCCTGTGTGAGCTGGGACGCTTTGAAATCTATGATCTCAATCCCGCTCTTCCTGACCAGGTCTGCTGCTTTTGTGTGTACCGGCTCCGGAAATAATACGACGAGTCCTTTGGACTCCACCTGGATGTCTCTTCTGTGAGCGTCTTTTAAATATTTCCGCAGCACCGATTCCGCAATAAAACTGCGGCAGGTGTTGTTCGTACTTACAAATATAATTTTTTTCAAACTAATCTCCTTTTAAACACGGATCATCTGATGTCCCGCTGCTTTCACCAGACGGTTCATCACCGCTTCTTCATACTCTTCACCTTCAAATCCCTCTGAAAAGATCACATCCACGTCTCTGTGGTCAAATTCTCTCAGCACGTCATAGAGGTTTGCCGTCACTGTCTCCATATGGCTGCGGCTCCCCACAGAGATTACCTCATCTGCATCATAACCGCCCATTGTCTCTTCCGTGGCAATAACTCCGGTCTTCATGCCCTGTTCACGGCAGTCACGGACCCTTTTCGTGATCTCCTCTGCTACTTTCTCTCTGTCCTCTCCAAGGATAAGGACCAGCTGAGCTTTCGGCGCATAGTGCTTGTACTTCATTCCAGGTGCCCTGGGCACTGTATCCTCTTTCACTGACAGAGTACTCATCAGCACCTCTGTCGAAAGAGCCTTCTCAAGTTCATCTTTTGTAATCTTTCCCGGCCTTAAAATGACCGGTACTTCTCCGGTAAAATCAACGATCGTCGATTCGACGCCCACTTCTACTTTTCCCCCGTCCAATACCATCGGGATCTTGCCGTCCAGGTCTTCTACCACATGTTCCGCCTTTGTGGGGCTGGGCCTTCCCGAAGTGTTGGCGCTGGGCGCGGCCACAGGAACACCCGCCTCTCTCAGCAGGGCCAGCGCTGCAGGATGACTGGGCATCCGGACGGCTACGGAATCGAGTCCCCCGGTAACCCGGTATGGAACCTTGTCGCTTTTGGGCAGGATCACGGTCAGCGGACCCGGCCAGAAAGCATCCATCGCTTTTTTGGCAGGCCCCGGTACGCAAGATGCGATCTCATCGATCATCTCCATGCTCCCGATATGAAGGATGAGAGGATTGTCAGAGGGTCTCCCTTTTGCCTCGTAGATTCTGGATGCGGCCTCTTCCATCCAGCCGCTGCCTCCAAGTCCATAGACTGTCTCCGTGGGAAAAGCTACCAGTTTCCCCTCCCGAAGAAGCCCGGCAGCTTCCCGGATCGCTTCCTTATTGTCCTTGTTTTCAACGTTTCTCACTATTGTCTTCATAAAACCCATCCTTCTTCTGAGAAAAACCCATTAACAATCATTATAACAAACTTTTCCTAAAAAATAAAGCAGGGAGTTTTCCGCCATAAATCATAAACCTGCTGCCTGGCTGAATATAATACTTTAATTGCCGCAAAGAGGTTTGATATATGGTTCAAATATTTTCTCTGATCAGCCGTCTGAATGATGCATTCAATTCCTTTATCTGGGGAACTCCTATGCTGGCCTGTTTCTTAGGTGTCGGCCTGATGTTTACACTTAGGACAAAATGCTTCCAGTTAAGACATTTCAGATTGTGGATCTCTTCCACGCTCTTGTCCTCTTTGAAAAAATCTGAGGTAAGAAAAACAAAGGATTCGGCTTCCATCTCACAGTTTCAGTCCCTCTGCACCGCCCTGGCCGGGACCCTGGGAACCGGAAATATCGCCGGAGTCGCCACTGCCATCACTGCCGGAGGACCCGGGGCTATTTTCTGGATGTGGATTTCTTCGATCCTGGGAATGATGACACATTATGCGGAAGTCACACTCGGAATGAAATACCGTTATCGGGACAAAAACGGAAAATGGGCCGGAGGTGCCATGGTCTATATGGAACGGGGCCTCGGCGCAAAATGGCTGGCCTCTCTTTTTGCCGCATTCTGTATTCTCGCTTCTCTCGGGATCGGAAACATGGCACAGGCAAACTCTATGGCCTCCGCGCTCTCCTCCACCTTTTCAATTTCCCCGGTGATCACAGGTCTCGTCACCCTGTTCATGGTAGGTTTCGTCATAATGGGAGGCATCAAACGGATCGCCGGCGTGACAGAAAAGATCATCCCGGTCATGGCTGCCTTATTCACACTGGGCTGTATTGTGATTATTTTTGTCCACATGGACCGGATTCCATCCACAATCCATTCGATCCTCCACGGTGCCTTCTCACCAAAAGCTGCCGGAGGAGGTGTCCTTGGCTACGGGATCACCATTGCTATGAAAAAAGGAATCTCCCGCGGGGTCTTTTCCAATGAGGCAGGATTGGGAAGTTCCGTCACCGTACATACAAACTCCGACACAAAAGAACCCGTTGTCCAGGGCATGTGGGGTATCTTTGAAGTATTTACCGACACGGTTGTGATGTGTACCATCACAGCCCTTACGATCCTCACTTCCGGTGTCTATGACGAGGGAACCTATCTCAAGGCTATGGCTCTGGATGCGGCCCAGGGCACCACGATTCATTTTGATTCACTGCCCAACGGAGTCCCCCTGACCAGCGCTGCCTTCTCCACAGTCTTCGGCTCCTGGGGCTCCGCCTTCGTATCCATCGCCATCGTATTCTTTGCATTTGCCACCCTCATCGGCTGGTCCTTTTACGGTGAGACGGCAGCCGTCTATTTATTTGGCAGAAAAGCCGTCACCAATTATAAACTTGTTTTTCTCTATTTTATATTTTTAGGCTCCATTCTGCACTTATCCTTTGTCTGGAACCTTTCGGATACCTTTAACGGGTTGATGGCCATACCGAATCTGATCTCCATCACACTGCTGTCTGGCCAGGTCGTAAAAATGACCGGCGAATACCTGGGACGGCACGACATCAAAAGAAAATTTCCAAAATGACCAAATCACAGATCAGAACTTTTAACAAATCATACATTATGTCCATTTTCTGCATGATTGGAGCGAGGCATTCTAAGAGCCGAGCGGAAATCATGCGGAAAATGTCATTCATATATCAGGCCTTGTTCTGAATATAATATTACAAAAGTCCTGAGGTCTCCAAATGAAATATCGTAAACAACTTTTAGGGGGCGCGATCTTCTGTATCATCGTCCTGCTCTATATTTCCTCGATCACCCTTCCGATCTTTGTAAACCAGACGATCGGGAAACAGAATGTCATCATCATCGATCCCGGACACGGCGGCAATGATCCCGGAAAAGTCGGCAGCGGAGATGTGCTGGAAAAAGACATCAATCTGGCCATATCAAAAAAATTAAAAACGATCCTGGAGAAGAAAAAATTCAAGGTAAAAATGACCAGGGACGGCGACTACAATCTGGCCACCAGCACGACCAACGTGAAAGTTTCCGATCTTTCCAACAGGAAGCAGATTATCTTTGATGCCGAGCCGGTTCTTGTGGTGAGTGTTCATCAGAACAGCTATCCCAGCGGTGAAGTACACGGTGCACAGGTATTTTACTATCAGGGGTCTCAAAAAGGGAAACAGCTTGCTGACTGCCTGCAAAGTTCTCTGGTTGAAAATTTAGATCCAGACAACCACAGAGTGGCAAAAGCAAACAGCGATTACTTTCTTCTTCGGGATAATCCTTATGTAACTGTCATCGCAGAGTGCGGTTTTCTGAGCAATGAAGAAGAAAAGCAGAAACTTCAGGATAAAGCTTATCAGGAGAAAGCAGCACAGGCCATCTATAAGGGAATTCAATCCTATTTAAGCCAAGAGAAATAATCCCTTGGCTTAATTGAGATACTACTGGTATAGATGACGCATTGTTTAATGATTGGTTACTTTTTGATAATAGACGGCACAGATCTCCCCTTTCTCATCATCAATGAAGTCTTTCATGTAGGAATCATCTTCCTCAAGCATAAGATCCATTTGTTCCTGATTGCTGTTGTCTACGGGTATTCCATCGACCTGGACTGCCAATCCAAGTTCTAAATAATCCAATAAATCACTGCGATGTCCCATGATAATCTCCATTCTGAAATGTTTGTGAAATGAGCCAGAAAAGTGCTATGATATATAAATTTAAGACACTGCCGAAAAGGCAGCGAAGATGCGGCGCCTCAGCGAAGGAAAGAGCTCTTTTCCATATGCTGTAAGTTTATAATAGCAAATTCTGTAAATTATTTCAAGTATTTCTGTATATTTTTGTAAGTTATTCAGAAACACTTTACACATATGCATTCAGATACTATACTATAATATAAAGTAAGGGAGTGATGACTATGAAGATAGAACGAATTAGTGACAATCAAATCCGATGTACTTTGAATAAAGCTGACCTTGCTGGAAAAGAGACACTGCTCAACGAACTGGCATTTGGTTCCGATAAGGCCAAAGGACTGTTCCGCGAACTGATGAAGAAAGCTTCTCAGGAATTAGGTTTTGAGACCAATAACATTCCTCTTATGGTAGAAGCGATCCCGGTCTCCCAGGAATGTCTGATACTCGTCGTCACGAAAGTGGAAGACGCCGATCAGTTTAATGACCGTTACGAGAAATTAGTCAACTCAAAGATTTCATCCGGCAATATGAACCTGGAAGATTCCGACGGAGTTCTCAATTTCCTCGACGATGCTTCTGACAGCGATCTGTCCGAACTGGCTGATGCAATGCATCTGGCCATTATGGATTCCAACTGTGACGTATACTGCTTTTCTTCCCTGGAAGAAGTAGCTTATGCAGCAAAACTGGTGATAAGCTTTCCGCATGAAAGCCGCTTATATAAAGATACCGAAAATAACTGTTATTATCTCTGCCTGTCTGCCGAGGACAACAAGTATGACTTTACAAAAGTCCGCAGCAGACTTTCAGAGTACAGCAAACGTATCCCAAATACTTATGCGACTAAGGCTTTATTTGATGAACATTTTCAAACCATCCTTTCTGAGGATGCGATCCGGCAGATAGCCGAATTTTAACTTAACATAATAAAAAGGAAAGAACCTGTGTTTATTGATGCGGGTTCTTTTTTTGTTCCAAAAAAAAGACACAAAAAATAATTCACCCATAATTTTATATAAAAATACTACATAATCCAAAAAAAGTACTAGTTTTGGTAATATCTTTGTCCTGATATGATTAACTCATAAAGAAATCAGACCAGTTGAATATAAGAAAGGACGTTTTTATTATGGTAAATGTAGGTATTATTGGAGCAGGAAGAATCGGAAGAGTACATGTAGAAAGCATCTGTACACAAGTTAGCAACGCAAAGGTGAAAACACTTGCAGATCCTTTTATGGCAGAGGATACAGCGGCATGGGCAAAAGAAATGGGTGTTGAAAAAACAACCAGAGATTACAAAGATATCTTAAATGATCCTCAGATTGATGCTGTTTTAATATGTTCTTCCACAGATACACATTCTCCAATATCAGTGGAAGCCATCGAGGCAGGAAAACATGTCTTCTGTGAAAAGCCGATCGATCATGACGTAAAGAAAATCCAGGAAGTCGTAGACGCTCTGAAAAAAAGCAATGTAAAGTATCAGGTAGGATTTAACCGCCGGTTCGACCACAACTTTGAAGCAGTAAGAGATGCCGTGGCTGCCGGAAAGATCGGTGAGACACAGATCATCAAAGTGACATCCAGAGACCCTGAACCGCCAAGTGCTGATTATGTAAAAGTCTCCGGCGGAATGTTCCTTGACATGACGATCCATGACTTTGATATGGTACGCTTCCTGGCAGGATGTGATGCCGAAGAGGTATATGTGGAAGCAGCCGTCTTAGTAGATCCGGCCATCGGTGAGGCAGGGGATGTGGACACTGCAGTCATTACTTTAAAAATGAAAAATGGCGCGCTCGCAGTCATCGACAACTCAAGAAAAGCTGTTTACGGATACGATCAGAGAGCCGAAGTATTCGGATCAAAAGGAATGGTTGCTACCGCAAATGATTCCGTATCCTCAGCCGTGATCAGCAATGCAGACGGTGTAACCGGAGAAAAACCTCTTTACTTCTTCCTGGAGCGCTATATGGCCGCTTACGCAAAAGAAATTAAATGCTTTATCGACGCCATTGAAAAAGACACAGACACACCTCTGGGAGTTATGGACGGACTTGAGCCGGTACTCATGGGGCTTGCAGCTAAGAAATCACTGGAAGAACACCGCCCTGTAAAAATTTCTGAAATCACGGTATAAAGAAACACCAGCCTGCCGGTTTTCCCGGCGGGCAGGCTGTCATGCCATATGAAATTAAGGAGAAGAAAAATGGATAAAAACTATGTCAAAGGCCACAAACTCACCTGGGGAACCCGGGTCTCCTACGCAGGCGGGGACGTGGCATGTAATGTAATCTTCGGAATGATCGGTACATTGCTTACGCTTTTTTATACTGATTATGTTGGAATCAATCCGGCAACTGTCGGATTGGTCATGCTGCTTTCCCGGCTGTTTGACGGAGTGTCTGACTTAATCATGGGTGTCATCGTTGAGCACACCAACTCAAAATGGGGAAAATCAAGGCCGTGGATCTTATGGATGAGCATCCCTTATGCTCTTTCAGCCGTACTGCTTTTCACTGTGCCTCATACAACCGGAATCGTTCAGGGAATCTACCTGTTTGTTACATATAATTTTTGTACCACAGTCTGTTATACAGCTATTAATCTTCCATATGGAAGCCTTTCTGCCATGATGACACGCGTCTCTTCTGAGAGAGATATGCTGAGTGTCGTTAGAATGGGATTGTCACCGATCGGACGTATCGTAGCCGTTACCTTTACTCTTCCGTTAGTAAAGATCTTCGGGGATAATCAGGCTGCATGGGTTAAGACAATGTCTATCTGGGCGGTTCTTGCATTGATCCTGCTCATCAACTGTTTCCTCAAATGCAAAGAGACCGTTGTCATTGCGGCCAAAGATAAAGTAAAAAGTATCCCTCTGAAAAAGGGCCTGAAAGCCCTTGTCACAAATCAATACTTCTGGGCAGTTCTCGTATTATGGATGCTTCAGAGTGTATCCTTTGGTATCTCAGGGACCATCCTTCCATACTATTGTAAATACATTTTCCACAACGATACCTGGATGTACAGTACATTGTATCTGACGGAAACTCTTACTTTGGTAGCCTGCATCTTTGCCTGTGCGCCTCTGATCGGAAAATTCGGAAAAAGAAACGTTGCATTTGCCGGAGCATTTATCGCACTGGCCGGGCAGCTTCTGTTCTTCCTGAATCCTTACAGCTTTCCGTGGATGGTCATGAGCTGTGTGACTCGTGCTGTCGGACTCGCTCCATTAAATGCAGTTGTCTTCGGAATGATCGGCGATGTGGTGGAATTTGGTCAGTGGAAGACACATATCCGTCAGGAAAGCCTGATCTTTGCAGGAGGCTCCATCGGCACAAAAGTCGGCGCAGGTGTGGCATCTGCCGCCATGACAGGACTCCTCTCTCTGTCAGGATATATCAGTTCTGCCGCCGGTGCTGTGACACAGCCAGGATCTGCACTGAACATGATCATCAACATTTATAAAGTAGGGCCGGTCATTGTTGCGGCATTAGCGGTCATCACGCTTTCGTTCTACAAACTGGATAAACAGTACGATTCGATTATGAAAGAATTGATCGACCGTGAAGCCAGAGGTGAATTGTAGCGACTTCTTATAAAATAAAAAACAGGCTATAAAAATGGCGGGGTTTTTATCACAACACTCCGCCAGAAGCCTAAGCGATTTGTACATAATATACTTGATTAGTTCTGTCCTTTATTTTATGTATTCATACACTGAGATGTTCTTTTGAAAATTGAAGAATCCTTCAGAATCAATGCATCTCCATGAATTAGCAAAGCTTCTACTAAATGAGCTTTTAATGCAACCTCTATTTTAGATATCATTGAGAATATCAGGTCAGAGAGCTTTTGATCGAGACGATATAATGTCAGAATATCTTCAAATTTGGTTCCCAAAATATATTTTTTGGTAGAGTTATTATATAATTGAAACGAATATCCCCTCAGCCGATAATAACCAATTATTTTTAATGCTTTTTCTGCATCCTCTTGAGAGACAATCTCCATATCTGAATCAATGTACGATTGTATTTGCTGCGTTATCGTTAATATTTGTTTTGGATACTAATACATGAAACACTCTATAAATGAAAAAAGTCCCACCGGGTTGCGCATAGAAATCAGAGGCGTGGTGGGCTCTGTTAATATCATTATACAATTTCAATCATATTTACAAATATTTGTTTATTAAATTGTTTAATTTACATTATAAATAAGAGAGCCAAAATTTATTATAAAATAGAAATTTTGGCTCTCTTATTGTAATTTTATGCTAGTTATTTTGTACTCTTCTCAAACGCCTTCATAATAAGCACCGCCACATATGCCCCCGGATCTTCAAGACTTCTGGAAGCCTCTCCCCTGGTTGCGGCGCGTCCGTGAACCGCAAGCATGGTGGTCGTATTCTTGAAACCGTCCTCTGCTGCCTTTACTGCACCGGCTGCCATCTCTTCCAGAGGAGCACCCGATGCCGCAGCGGCATTCAGACTTTCCACCGCCGGGTGGATACCGTCAATAAACGTCTTTTCTCCCACTTTGGCTTTTCCGCGGTTTGCAACACCTGCTTCATAGGCCTCAAAAAGCTTTGCCACATCCGCATTCTCAAGCATTTCCGTACCCTTCAGGACTTTGCCCGCCTGCATAAGTCCCGAAGCCATCAGTGTGCCCATCGTAGACGGCACCGCAGATGCCATGGCCTTTCCGGCCTGGTATAAAAGCTTTCCGGCATCCGTAACGGAACCGTCTGCGACTTTCTCATAGGCGGCCTTAAATCCATCCCCCATGGTCAGTCCCAGGTCACCGTCTCCCACGATGCTGTCCATCTCGATCAGATGATCCCTGTTTTCTGCCATGATATCACTGATCTCTTTCAAAAGCCTGATTAAATAACTATTGTCCATCCTTAATTCTGCCTCCTCACTTACTGGCGGAAGAACGGTGTCTTCGCATCACTGTCCAGCATCTCTTTGAGCTCGTCATCCAGCTTCAGCAGAGAGATTGAAAATCCTGCCATCTCCAGTGCAGTGGCATACTCTCCCACATAATATCTGTGAACACTGATTCCTTTTTCTGAGAGCACCTCGTCAATGTGACGGGTCACAATATACTGTTCATCTAAAGTGGTGGCTCCAAGGCCGTTGACGAGGACAGCCACTTCATCGCCGCTCTCATACGGAAGATCCGCAACGATCTGACCTAACATCTCATCTACGATCTGGTCTGCCGGCTCAATTTTTCCGCGTCTGATACCGGTCTCCCCGTGGATGCCCATACCGATCTCCATCTCATCTTCCCCGATGGAGAATCCGGCTTTTCCGACTCTCGGCACGACACAAGGGGTAAGGGCGACTCCCATAGTCCGCACATTGGCATTTGCCTTGTCGGCGATTCTTTTCACGTTATCCAGATCCATCATCTTGTCTGCGGCAGCCCCTGCGCATTTAAATACAAAGAAAATACCTGCCACTCCCCGGCGGGTGCTCTTCTCACCCGGTGCGGAAGGACCGGCAGAAGCCACATCATCGGCCCCGAGAACGGTCTCCACGCGGATATCCTCTTCCATGTCCGCCATCTCGGCCGCCATATCAAAGTTAAAGATGTCTCCGTTGTAATTTCCATAGATATAGAGCACGCCTGCCCCGCTGTCGATCTCTTTTGTTACGGCAAGCATCTGTTCTGCACTCGGTGACTGGAATACATCACCTACGCAGCAGCCATCCAGCATGCCCTCTCCAACATAGCCAAGGAACAGAGGAAGGTGTCCGGAACCGCCTCCTGTGGCGATGCCTACTTTTCCTTCTTTCTTGTATTTAGACACAAGGCACTGAAGATCATCATCCGTGCAGGTCACCATGTCTTTGTGTGCGATATAGATGCCGCTTAGCATCTCTTTTAGATAATTGTCCGGCTCATTGATAATTTTCTTCATCTCTCACACTCCTTATTTATTTGGGAATTTAATCTGTGAAGGATATGCCCAGCTCTGTAATTCTTCCGGTGGGAAGTAATCCGGCTCCTGTCCTCCATTGGCAGCAAGACAGTTAAAGTATAACTGAGCCAGTTCTTCGATGTAGGAAGCTTTCAGGTAAGCATCGTAAATTTCTCTGCCGTCTACAGCAACAGCGCCGTGTCCCTGCAGAAGGAAACAGTCTGCTTCCTGAACCGGTTCAATGACACTGTCAGACAGGTCCGTGGAACCCGGGCGTCCGTATGGAGCTACCGGAATTCTTGACTTGCTCACTCCTAAGTTTGCAACTTCGTATACAACAGCCGGAATCGGTTTTTTCAGCACTGCAAATGTGGTGGCGTACATTGAGTGTGTATGTGCTATCGCATTGACATCCGGTCTTGTCTTATAGATCTGTAAGTGCATCAGGGACTCACTGGTAGGACGCAGTCCGGAAAGATTCTCAACGACATTGGCATCCAAGTCTAAGACAACCATGTCTCTTGCCGTTAAAAGCTCTCTGTCCACCTGAGTCGGTGTAATGACTACATAGCCTGTTTCTTTATCCCTGGCACTGAAGTTTCCGGACAAATGTTTGCATAATCCGTCCTTCTGTGCTCTTTTTGCAATCTGGACTACATCCTTTTTTAATGATTCTAACATAATGATTTCTCCTTTTCTTTTTGAACAATGGTAAGGATCTCTTCCGGCTGTTTTGCCTGCTTCAGCTTCTTCAATGCAGAAGGGTCCTCCAGGATCTCATTCAGCTGAAATAATACCCCTAAATGATTGGTGGCATCCGGAGTCCCAAGAACTATGACAATGTCCGCGTTTAAATACCCGTTGATGTCAATTCTTTCCGGAAGCTTTAACAATGAAATACAAATCCGTCCGGCTCCGTCCTCCACTCCCGCATGGGCGATGATGACTCCGTCAGCGATCATAATATATGGCTTGTCTTCCCGGATGATCTGGACCATCCTCTCTACATAGCGCTGTTCTATATCTCCCTGTGCAAGCAGCGGAGCCGACGCCGTCCTCACGGCATCTTCCCATTCCATGGGCTCCTCTGATATTTGGACCGTTTCCTTTGTAAGTACATCTGCCAGCATAGGCTGTTCTTTCATCTCCGCCGTTCTTTCTGCAGTTCCCTGAACATTTACAGGGTTTAAAACTCTGTTGATCTCTCTGACCAGCGCGTCCCGGTCCTCAATGACTGCGTGCTGTTCCACAGCCCTTACAATTTCTGTCACATCGACTTCGTGAGGCATAATACCGTTAATCTCACTCAATACCTTTTCCCTGAATTTATGCTTGGAAGCTTCATCGAGAAATGGTTTTACAAGAAACTGAAGTTTATCCGTCTCCAGACGGACCATAGTAAAGACTAATTCAAATTCTTCTTTGTATTCGGTAAAATCTCTCATAGAAAGGCATGTGAGGAACTCGATCTCCGGAAACAGCTCCCGCAGTGTAAAAAATAAGAAGTTGGAAACCGACACCCCATTGGCACAGACAATTACAGCTCTTTTTTTCTGATTTTCTATGTCCAGGATTCCTTCTCTCTGAAGCCATGCCCCGAAGAGTGCTGTAATATAGACCAGCTCTTCATCGGGAAATTCACTTCCAGCCAGTTCCTCCAGAGGTTTCATGGACCGCTTTACCATGGCGTGCAGGGAACTGTATCTGGGAAGTACCATGTCTACAATACTCTGTTCGATATGATAGTGGTATTTGACCCTGTAAAACGCCGGCTTCACATGCTGAAACAGAGCTTCCAGAAGGATATCCCGCTCCTTGATGTTGACGCATATAATCTTTTCAAAATTGTCGATGACCTGCCTGGCCGCCTCCATGATCTCCACTTCACTTCTCAGATTATCCGACTGGAACCTGTGATAGTTGGAAATCTGAATCTGCGCGGCAAAAAAGATCTTTTCCGTCTGCCATGCCACATCGTGCTCTTTTGCAAATTCCACCATGACAGAATACTCTTTTGTCCCGGCAATATGCTGAAAGGATTCAGGAAGATCTTCCAGGATTCTCCCTTTCTTGATGCGGATCAGCACCAGACAGAGAATATAAGGAAGTTCCCTCAGCCTTTCATCGGTAAAACGGATCTTTAACTTATTCTCAATCTCACTGATCTGCCCCCGCACCTGCTCCATGAGTTCCGGATCGACCTGGGAAATCTCCAGAATGGCTTCCTGCCCGTTCGGCATATTTAGGATCTGCCGCACAATCGGGATCATGGCCTCCCGTTTGCAGAATTCACTTCCGGCCAGATGGTATCCGTCCTGTCTGCTGTAATGGATTCCAAGGCCGTACGGCGCCAGCCTTTCCTCCAGTTTCTTAACGTCGATCAAAAATGTATTCTTGCTGATATCCAGCTTTGATGTAAAATGGTAAATTGATAATTCTTCCCTTGCGCACAGAAGGATCAGGAAGATCAGCGCTCCCCGTTCTTTGTCGGAGTACACATAGGTACTGTCTTTGATCCCAATATCCTCGGTCTGGTACTGTTCCAGCACAGGAACCGGTATCACAAATTTTCCGGTGCGCAGTCTTTCTATCTTGGGCAGTCCGTTATCCGCCAGGTACTGGTTGATCTTATCCATCGTATAGCTGACCTGCTTCCTGGACAAATCTAATGACTGCTCCACTTCCTTTCCAGTTATAGACGGATTATTTACAATTGTTTTTAATACTAAATAGCCTCTTTCGTCTAAATACACTAGAATCCCTCTTTCATCGTTCCGCTGCTATTTTGTAACCTCAATGCCTGGTGATTTTGCCTCGTAATCCAGCAGTTCCTTTAATTCATCGTCCAGGCGCATGACAGTCAGCGCAGCTCCGTTCATGTCAAGGGAAGTCACATAGTCCCCAATCAAAGTCTTATAAACGGAAATTCCCTTTTCTCTCAAGTATCTTTCAATTTCATCGTACAGTACATACAGTTCCATGACCGGTGTCGCCCCGAGACCGGAAAGCAGCACCGCCGCCTCTTCCCCTTCTCCGAGTTCCAAGTCGTTTACTACTGTCTCAGCCATGTTCTGTGCAATCTTTGCGGCAGGCTCCAGGTCCTGCACATTGATGCCCGGCTCCCCGTGGTGTCCGATCCCCACCTCCATGCTTCCTTCTTCAATATGGAAATTAGGATGACCAACTGCGGGTATGGCACATGGACTTAATCCTACACAGATACTTCTTGTATTGTCCACTGCTTTTTGGGCAGATGCAATGACCTCATCCAGGTCTCCGCCTTTTGCTGCCCTGGCTCCCCCGATCTTCCACATAAAAACGCCGCCTGCGATCCCATGGCGTTTTTCCTTCGTTTCTTTCGGAGATGAAGCCACATCATCGTTTGCGGTTACATACTTTACAGTGACACCGGCTTTTTTCGCTTTTCGGACAGCCATTTTTACATTCATGTTATCTCCGGCATAGTTGCCGAACAGGCAGGCGACACCTTTCCCTGCATCTGCTTCCATAAATGCATCGTAGAATGCCTGGGCTGACGGCGAAGAAAAAACTTCGCCGACTGCCACAGCATCCACCATATTCTTTCCGACATAGCCAAGAAAAGCAGGTTCATGTCCGCTTCCGCCGCCTGTCACCAGACCGACTTTCCCTTCTACCGGTGCATTTATGTATTTTACGACACGGTCGTTGGCCTCAGACTTGACGATAAGATCCCCGTGAGCCTTTAAAAACCCCTTCAGCATATCTTCTACAACGTAATCCGGATCATTCACAAACCTCTGCATATTTCTATCTCCTCTTCTATGTCCTTCAAATTAGTTGTTGGCTTCCTGTTTTGCCTCTTTAGTTAGACTTCTGTAGTAGAATACGAAACATACCACCCAGACGATCAGGATCACCAGCGGAATGAATTCTCCGTCCAGAATTTTAAATACGTGTGAGAAAGCATAGGTCTGAATCGGTCCGTCAATACAACTGTTGGAGATCATTTCTCCTGCCTTCAATGATACGGCTCCTGTTGTCCGTGCCAAGTCTGTCATAAACGGTGCAAACGCAGTACCAACCCATAAGAAGACCGGTGCAAAAATAGTACACAGAATGATCATACGGATCAGATTTCCTCCTGTTACAAGGAAGGCCGGTACAGCAAGCGCGATGTTAATGATTCCGGCAAATGGAAGAAGTTCATTGCCCGGAAGGAACATTGAGAATAACAGTGTGATCGGCACAGAATAAATAACTGCCAGCCAGATCTCATTGGATCCTCCAAGGAATGGCCAGTCAAGCCCTACTACCAAAGTTCTTCCTGAGAATTTCTTGTTCATGAAGTCACTGACTGCCTCTGAAATCGGAGCCAGAGCCTGCATAAAGTATTTTGTAATAACCGGGAATAAGGTCAGGGCTGTTGCTGCCTTGATCGCCAGTGTCAATGTATTTGCAACGCTGTATCTGGCAAGAACTCCGAAAACGATACCAAGGATGAATCCAAGGATATGGTTTTCTGCAAAAATTCCCACCTTGTCTTTTAATGCTGCAGCATCAAACTGTTTATTTAAGGCTGGTAATTTCTTTAAAATACAGTCAATTGGATACATTACAGCTGCCAGGAACGTCATTTTATGGGTACAGGTAACACCCGGAATTCCGGAAAGTTTTTCAATTCTGTGCTGATGCATATCTGCAGCCTTTAATTCAAAAACGATCTGGATCGCTGCTACAACAAATGCACAGGCAATAGAACCTGCCGCTCCGAAATGTGGTTTTGTAATGGCTACAACAGCAACCGCCGTAAAGATCTTTCCCCATACGTTCCAAAGATCGGCGTTGAATGTATTTGTCTTATTAATCACCAGCATAATGACATTGATGATGATCAGCAGCGGGAACATTAAGAATGCGTACGGCCAGGACCATGAAATCGTTGACATGGTCGTCCACCCTCCATCGACAATCGGCAGTGCAATACCGGTTGATTTAAGCATCGCTTCTGCCGCCGGACTTATAGTTTCTGTCATGAAGGAAATGAGCATCGTCATTCCGGTAAACGCCACACCCAGTGTGATACCTGCGGAAACCGCATCTTTTACTTTCATCCGAACGATCAGTCCGGCGATGATAATAATGATCGGTACGAAAATCGCAGCCCCCAAACCTAATAGATAATTGACAACTGAACTCAATACTTGCATACAATCTCTCCTTTCATCCTCTTATGATGTGTCTTTTGTAGTTTTTCTCCTCTTATTTACATGCCTCGATCAGCTTTTTCAGTTCTGCATCCTGGCCTACTCCGGTTAAGAATGCGATTCCGTTGATCACCGGGATCGGATACTCCTTGTCAATCTTTGTGATCGCGATATATGCCACGCTGGAATCCATATAGCGGTCTACGGATTTTAAATCTACCGCTTCCACCTGAGCGTCTACCTTATTTTCTTTTAATAAACGGTTCACCTTGCTTGCTACTGTCTGAGATGTTGCTACTCCGCTTCCGCATGCTACAATGATCTTTTTCATAATTTTTATTTCCTTTCTTGAGATAAACCCTTAATTTCATTTACTTTCATTCAGTGTTTAGAGTCCTTTCATGGAAAGAATTGCTTCCATATACTCTTCTTCGGTTTTTGCATCCATAAGGCGTTTCATCAGGGACTCATCCTGGAAGTTTGCCACAAGGATCTGAAGCAGTTCCACATGCTCATCAGAACGCTTAAAACCAAGCATAAAGACAAACTTCACATCATGTTCCACATCGTTTGCCGCCATTTCACACCACTTGACCGGTTCTTTTAATCTGACCGGCGCAATGAATGGCTTTAAGATGTGTTCCGGATCTGCATGAGGGATCGCTACCGGATACGGCTCTACTGCCAATGCCGTCGGGAAGTTTTTCTCCCTTGTCTTGATCGCATCCACGAATGAGCTCTTTACAAAACCAAGTTCTTCAAGTTTTGCGGCCATCTTGTCAAAAAAGTCATCGGTGTCTGCCGCTTCCATATCCAGCTGGATCAGGTCTTTGTAAATCATGTCGCGTTTCAAACATTATCACTCCTTTTCTTTTTATTTTCATTTCGTTCTTAGTACTCTTAAATTGTAACCCTGTAATACCCACTAAAACAATCTGAATTGGGTCCCAAAGTTGCTCATTGAATTGCTCATCACAAGCATGCGCAATCCGATTGCGCAACGCACTGAACAATATAAATCCGTGCAAAAAAAGAAGACAATCCCCAGAATCTCATCTGAGGGTTGTCCTCTAAATCTTACGGTGACAGGGTGTCAGGCCTGTTTTGTCTCCATATATTCATTCAGTCTGCCGAGAAGTTCATTTACATTCATTCCGTGCACAAAAGCAGCTTCTTCCAGTGTCTCTCCCTGTGAAGACGGGCAGCCCACGCAGTGCATGCCGGATGCCATTAAAATAGCCGCGAAGTTTTCATCGATGGCAAGCAGATCACCGATCACCATGTCCTTTGTGATTGTATTCATTTATAATACCTCCATTCTTAACAGTCGCCGTTCTTCTCCATAAATCCCTGAAGAAGAATCTTATTTAGTATAATACATTATAATTAAAAATACAATAATTCACCGGAATTCCCTTGATATTGTATATTAAGTATATTAAAATGAAAAGTACCTGGAAGGCGGGTCACCCGCCATTTCATACACAACTTTTTAAAGGAGGAATATAGATATGGCATATGTAATTTCAGACGCTTGTATCTCTTGCGGAGCTTGCGAAGGTACTTGCCCGGCAGGAGCTATCAGCGAAGGGGACGGACAGTACGTAATCGATGCAGATACATGCTTAGACTGCGGAGCTTGCGCAGACGGATGTCCAACCGGCGCTATCAGCCAGGAATAATCGATACATAAAAAGAGATGCCGTTCGGCATCTCTTTTTTGTTTAAGAAAATTTATTAATCGCGGTTTCTTTTTTTCTTCTTAAAAAAGAATCCTCTCTCTTTTGTAGCTGCAATCTCTTCTCTGCTCTGCTGCTGCAGACGGATCAGCTCGTCCAGCTTCTGGAATCTCTTTTCTTCCGATTCCTCCTTCTGACGGAACTGATAATCCATTTCCTTTGCCACCTGTCTGGTAACCTGATCGCCGATTTCCCGGCTCAGCTGATTTTTCTGTTCGTTTAAGGCCCGTCCCATAATCTTAACCATAACATTTTGGAACTGTTCCATTTTATCCTGCGGACCCACACTGCTCCCGCCTGCGGGAAAGGGAATGACATTCTTTGGCAGAGCCTCCTTGATTTCATCCATGCTCATGCCCTCATCCCTCATATCACGGATCTTCATAAATGTATGTAATTCTTTTTCCCCATAGTAACGGTAGCCCTTGTCATTCCGCGGAATGTTAAGCTTCAGCTCTTCCTCCCAGGCCCTTAAAGTATAGGTTTCTAACCCCAATTCTTTGGCTGCTTCAGAAATCATTCGTCTTTTTTCCTTCATAAGTCCCTTCCTTTCTTCTTATTTATTATAAGGTGGGGGCTCTTTGCGGGACAAGAAAAACCGCCCTCTAAAAGACGACGGTTTCTATCATAATCTGCAGGCTACATCCTGACTCTCTCTTTATTTCCAAACTTCGTATACTGTCCTAACCAGACGAGTTCCACACTTCCTGTGGAACCATTTCTCTGTTTTGCCACGATGATCTCCGCAAGACCCTTCTTCTCAGAGTCTTCGTTGTAATAGTCATCCCTGTAGATGAACATAACGACATCGGCATCCTGCTCGATGGAACCGGATTCCCTTAAGTCGGAAAGGACAGGCTTCGGCGGTTTCCTCTGCTCCACCATACGGCTCAGCTGCGAAAGGGCGATGACCGGCGCATCCATCTCCCTGGCCAGCGCCTTTAGGGAACGGGAGATCTCGGAGATCTCCTGCTGTCTTGACTCAGACTTTTTCCCTCCGGACATCAGCTGCAAATAGTCGATGATGATCAGGCCCAGCCCGTAAGTCTGCTTATAACGGCGGCATTTGGACCTTAATTCCGCCACAGTAATACCCGGGGTATCGTCGATGATCAGAGGAGAACGCCCAATGGTCCCGGCACTCTCCATGATCTTCTCCCACTCGGTCTCCTGAAGCTCTCCGGTACGGATCGCCTGGGAGTCCACCATGGCCTCCATGGAGATCATACGGGTCACCAGCTGTTCCTTGGACATTTCCAGGCTGAAGATCGCTGTGGGAACCTGTTTCCTAACCGCAGCATGCTGGGCGATGTTTAAGACAAATGCAGTCTTACCCATGGCAGGTCTTGCAGCCACCATGATAAGCTCCGACGGGTGAAGGCCGGTCAGCTTAAAGTCAAGGTCATCAAACCCTGTGGCAACCCCGGTGATCCTTCCGTCGGATGCCGCTGCCTCCTCTATGCTCTCCAGCGTATTTAACACAACCTGGTCAATAGAGACAAAATCCTCACGGCCGCTGGCTTCCTGCAAAAGTCCGAACACGTCTTTTTCCGTCTTTTCCAGGATCTGCGGAACCTCTTCCTTTCCGAGATAACAGTCCTTCGTGATCTCCTCCGTCACCCTGATCAGCTTCCGCAGGGTGGACTTCTCCTTCACGATCTGGGCATACTGCTTGGCGTTGGCAGACGTGGGAACCGCCTCCAGAAGATCCCTTATAAACTCCAGGCTTTTCATGGATTCCGGCACATCTTTTTCTTTCAGCTTATTCTGGAGAGTTACCAGATCTACGGGTTTTCCCTCCTTGTACAGCTCTGTCATCGATTCAAACAAAATCCCGTTCTGCTTCTGATAAAAATCCTCTTTGGTGACAATATCGGAAACATCAGCGATCGCATCCCTGTCCATGATCATGGCACCTATGACAGACTGCTCCGCCTCCATGCTGTTGGGTTGTATTTTCTTGATAAATGCCTCATCCATTGTCTTTATTTATCCTCTTGTACTTTTACCTTTAATGTGGCAGTCACTTTCGGGTGCACTTTCACCTCGATATTGTGTACCCCGAGTGTTTTGATCGGCTCTGTGTGCATCTTCTTTTTATCCAGATCATAGCCCAGCTGTTTTTTGGCGGCCTCAGCAATCTCCTTCGTGGATACGGCACCAAAAGTTCTGCCGCCCTCTCCCACTTTCATCTTCAGGATGACTTCCTTCTCCCTGAGCTCTTCTGCAAACTTCTTCGCCTCTAAAAGCTTCTCTTTTGCCACTCTGTCTTCATTGGCCTTTTTAAGCTTCAGATCATTGACCGCTTTTTTGCTCGCTTCCACACCGAGTCCCTTGCGCAGGAGCACATTTCTTGCGTATCCGTCGTTAGCTTCCACAATATCGTCTTTCTTTCCTACATTTTTTACATCCTGCAATAAAATCACTTTCATTTTATATGTCTCCTTCCTCTTTCATAAACTGCAGAGTCCCCTTGATGATCTGTTTTGCGTCATACAGGGACACATCCACCATCTGGGCACCGGCCACGGTCAGATGGCCTCCTCCTCCGAACTGCTCCATAATCTTCTGTACATTCACCTCGTCAATGGATCTGGCACTGACATAGACCCGCTCTTCCACGCCGGTCAGCACAAAGGATGCCTTGATCCCGTCAATATCTAAAAGTTCATTGGCCACCTGGGCCCCGACCACCGTCGGACTGTCGATGCCAATCCCCACCAGAGTGGCAATGGCAAAGGAACCATACATAATCTCAGCATCACTCACCGCCTTCGCTCGGATTCTGTAAGAATCCATACTGGTCCTGGACATCTTCCGCACTTTATTTAAATCTGCCCCGCTCCGCTTCAGAAATGCCGCCGCCTCGAATGTCCGTACCCCTGTCTTATTGACAAAGTTATCGGTATCGATCAGCATGCCGAAGTACATGGCATTGGCTTCCACCGGGAGAAGTTTTGGTTTCGTAGTGATATACTGAAGCACCTCCGCCACCAGCTCACAGGTGGAAGAAGCGTAAGGCTCAATATAAGAGAGAACCGGATACTTGATCGTCTCTTTTCCCTTTCTGTGGTGGTCCAGGATGACGATCGTATTGGTCTGTTCCAGCAGATCTTCACACTCGGTGTAGCTTGCGTGATTTACGTCCACAACGATCAGCAGGGTGTTGTCATCCGTGATCTCCCTGGCCGTATCGCTGGAGATAAACATGTCCTCGTCGTATTCCTCACACGACAGCAGTTCTTCCATGATCGGTCGCACGGAAATTGTCACCTCGTTCATGACGATGTGGGCCTTTCTGCCCAGTGAAAGCCCCAGGCGGTATAATCCCACCGCAGCCCCCATGGCATCCGGGTCGGGTATTTTATGGCTCATAATAACTACATTTTCTTTCGACTCCAGAAGTTCCCTCAATGCGTGGGCCTTGACTCTGGCTTTGACTCTCGTATTCTTCTCAACTACGGCGGCGTTCTCCCCGTAATAGGAAATATCCTCGCCGTCTTTGATCACCGCCTGGTCGCCGCCCCGTCCAAGAGCCAGGTCCATAGCCGTGCATGCGGCCTCATAGTTTTCCTGGTAGCTCTGACCGTTGATCCCAAGGCTGATGCTCAGCGTCATATTACCGCTGCTTCCAAGATTTATACTCTTAACTTCCTCCAAAATGTGAAACTTCCCTGCCTTGACTTTCTCCAGATACTTTTGCTGAAATATAATCAAATACTTATCTTTCTCCGTCTTTTTCACAATGCCGGAAATATTCTGAATAAATTTATTGATCTTCTGGTCTGTCAGCGCCAGAAGCATGGACTGTTTTACTTCATCCACGTTGTCCAGAAGTTCCTCATAATTATCAATATAGATCAGTCCGACCACCATCCGCTGATTTTCGTTCTGCTCCATATACATCTTGAGCATGGTCTGGTCAAAGATATAGGCGGCAATCATCGACTGGTCTCTGAGCCACTGTTTTGACTTGCTCTCTGTCTCCTCATCAATGAGACTGTCCATCTGGATCCTCACGAATTCGATTTTGTAAAAGCAGGTCTTATCCTGATCCTTTTCCCGGCTCTCTCTCTTCACATGGGAGACTGCGTGATTCATCTCCGACGGAAGCAGGTTCTTGTCCAGTTCGGGGAACATCTGCTGAAGCTTGGAAATGTTCTTCCCGTCCAAAATCTTTTCAAATGCCTGATTATACCACATGATATCCCCGTCCCCGCCGATCAGCACATAGGGAAGAGGCAGCTCTTTGATCAAATGGTTCTGGACCCGGCTCTGCTCAAATAGAAAGTCCATCGTCTCCTGTGTCATCTTCTTATAATACGGATAATAGATCACGGAAAACAAAAAGAAGATCAGTACAAAACAGGCCAGGATGATCCCGGACTTCACGTCAATGGAAAACACCAGAATGTCTGCCATCAAAAACAACAGTCCGGCCAGAACGGGCCAGACAATATCTTTGCTGACGCTTATACTTGTATTCTTATTTTTCATGATACGGCTCCTTAAACCTCGGATTCAAATATTGTATTTTTCATTATAGCATGACTGGCAGGCAAGGTCAAAAAAACCGCCATATCCATAGGGATACGGCGGCTTGTCTTTTATTAGTCCTGTGTGTAAGGCATTAAAGCGAGATGTCTTGCTCTTTTGATCGCGCTTGTGACAGCTCTCTGATGCTTTGCACATGTTCCTGTGATACGTCTCGGCAGGATCTTGCCTCTCTCAGAAACATATTTCTTTAATGTCGCTACGTCTTTGTAATCGATAACGGCATCGGCTTCTGTACAGAATGCACATACTTTTCTTCTTCTGCGTCCGCCTCTTCTCCTGTTCGGAGAATCACCTCTATTATAAGCCATGATTAAACCTCCTAATTTAACTAAATGGCAGTTCCTCTTCCAATCCGTCCGGAATGTTCATAAAACCGTCTCCTGCGGCCTGGCTCGGCTGCGGCGGTTTCGAAGGATTTGCTGTCTGCATTCCTCCTCCGTTGTACTGGTCCGTTGCCGCTTTGCTCTCGCAGAAATCCTGTTCTTCTACAATAACATCGGTGGTATAGACCTTGATTCCGTCCTTGTTGGTGTAACTGCCTGTCTGGATTCTTCCTGAGATGACAATCTTGATTCCCTGGCGGAAATACTTCTCAGCAAATTCGCCGGCACGTCCAAATGCGACACAGTTGATAAAGTCTGCATCCGGTTCGCCATCCCTCTTGAATCTCCTGTTTACAGCTAAAGTATATCTTGCAACTGCCGTCGCTCTCTCACCCTGTGAGTATCTCACGTCCGGGTCTCTGGTAAGACGGCCCATCAAAATCACTTTATTCATATTGGATTCCTCCTGCCTACCAAAGTGTTAGGCATCCTGTTTTACGACTAAATAACGTAATACATTTTCTGTAATTCGAAGTTTTTCTTCTAAAACAGCCGGAACTTCTGTCTCTGCGTCGAACTGGATGAAGTAGTAGTATCCTTCTTTCATCTTCTGGATCTCGTAAGCTAAACGCTTCTTTCCCCATTCATCGACATTCGTGATTTCAGCTCCTGCTTCTGTAATCATAGCTTTTGCTTTTTCCACTACTTCCGCTCTTGCTTCGTCTTCGATCTTAGCATTCACGACTAATGCGAGTTCATATTTACTCATGTTATCTGCACCTCCTTCTGGTCTTTTCGGCTCTTGATCTTCTGCCAAGAGCAAGGATAAATTTATATATCACAAGTTGATATGTTACCATAAATTCCTTTTAACCGCAAGCTTTTTTCACAAATCCCCTGAAATTCTTCTCCACGAGCTTCCTGGACACCATCACCTGACGTCCGCAGCCCATACATTTCAGCCGAAAATCCATGCCGACCCTCAATATCTCCCACTCGCTGCTCCCGCACGGATGAGGTTTTTTCATCTTGATTACATCACCGATCTGAAATTCCATACACTGCCTCCTTTTCTCAAATCTTTACGAAAAAGGCAGCCGGATCATGGGCTGCCTTTCACAAAGAGCTGTATTACTTTTTCTTCTCTGTCGTTGCTTTCTGCTTTGCTGTGGTTGTGGCTTCTGTGGTCGTCTTTTCGGTAGCTGTGGTCGTTGCCTTATACTTAAATGTGATCTTTTTCCACAGTTCCTGATCGATGCTCTTGTCATCGTCCCACTTCTTGTCTGCATCCTTCGTCCACTTTTTATATACCTTCTGGTATGCTTCCTGCTGTTTTTCCTGCAGAAGCGTACTCTTGGATGTGGCAAGCTCACTCTTTACATTCGGGTTGAGCATCTTGATGATGACATACGCATCGTCTGTCTCGACTACGCCGCTGACCTGATTCTTCTTTAATTTGGAAGCCGCATCTTCAAACTTGGTTCCGAGAACTGCTTTTCCCTTTGTGTAGCTTTCTTCGTTGTCTGTATCGACTTTATACTTTTTGGCTACTGCCTTGACGCTCTGGCCTTTCTTGATCGCCTTTAATGCTTCTTTGGCTTTCTTTAACTGAGCTGCCTTTTCTTTTGCAGTCATATTTACTTCTTTGCCGGTCTTGCTGTCTGTTTTCTTCGTTGTAAAAACAAGCTTGTATACTTTTACGGTCTTCGCTTCGTCGTCTGTCACTTTCACATCTGCCTTTTCGATGATCGCATTCATAACCTTCTGGGCAATCAGGTTTTCCTGCTGGATCTCTTTGATGTAATCTTTATCTGCCCCGGTCACCTTCATCACACGTTTTCCAAGTTCATTTTTAGTAAAAGATTTGACGGATTCGTCCAGCTGTTTCTTCTCATCGGAAGTTAGCTTTACCTTGTAGTCATCTGCGTGGTCAGCCAGTACTTTTACAGTCTTGATCTGGTTGATGACATTGTCTTTAATAGAATCCTGCATTGTGATCTTTTTGCCCTTTTTGTCGGTGCCGACCTGGGTAGACCACAGTTTATCTCCCAGATAAGATGCGTACTGCTGCTCTGCGCTGTACTGCATGATTCTGGCATATACATGGGCTTCCTTATAGGTCACCTCATTTCCTGCATATTCAAACAGCGTCTTGTCATCCTGCTTCTTACAGCCCGCTAATAAGGCCGCGCACAAAGCCATAACCGCCGCAAGACATACGATCTTCTTCGCTACACGTTTCATTCTTCGTTTCCTCCGTTTAATTTATTTCCATTTTGGATTATACTACATTACGATCTGATAATCAACGCATCCAATGAGTTCACACAATGTTCAATCTTTGATAGCCATGCGCTTTTCTTCGCGGATGAAAGATCCAGTACGAATACGGGATGCTCCCCGGCACTGACGGAGAGTTCCTTCGGAAATTCGCTCAGCACATCCGGGATCTTCTCTACCTGCACGTTTGCCTCCGGATTCATCTCAAAGGATACTTTCTCTCCCTTTTGTTTTACATCGGTCATATAGGCATGGTGAGCCATCGACTTCAGCAGGGCGATATGGAGCAGATTGACTACCGCTGCCGGCAGATCCCCGAAACGGTCCAGGAGCTCATCCTGCATATCTTCCAGCTCATCCTTCGTCTCGATGGCAGATATCCGCTTGTAAAGCTCCAGCTTCTCCACTTCGTTTCTGATATAGGCAGATGGAAGAAAGGCATCGATGTTCAGATCCAGTGTCGTGTCAAAATCAGTATCCTCTGAAAGTTCTCCTTTCAGCCTCAGCACCGCGTCGTTGAGCATCTTACAGTACAGATCATATCCCACCGCTTCCATATGGCCGGACTGCTCTTCTCCTAAAAGATTTCCTGCTCCCCGGATCTCCAGATCCCGCATGGCGATCTTGTATCCCGATCCCAGGTCCGTAAATTCCCGGATCGCCTGGAGTCTTTTCTCGGCTGTCTCTTTTAATAAAGTGTCCCTTTTGTACATTAAAAATGCAAATGCGTTCCTGTTGGAGCGTCCGACACGCCCCCTGAGCTGATATAGCTGGGAAAGTCCCAGCTGGTTGGCATCATGGATGATCATCGTGTTCACGTTCGGTATATCCAGCCCGGTCTCAATGATTGTCGTGGAGACGAGTACGTCGATCTCCTTTTCCATGAACTGCATCATAATATTTTCAAGCTCTCTTTCCCGCATCTGTCCGTGGGCAAAGGCCACTTTTGCATTTGGCAGGAGTTTCTGTAGCTCACTCGTGATCTCCGCAATGTTGTTGACCCGGTTATATACATAGTATACCTGACCGCCTCTCGTCATTTCCCGGTGGACTGCCTCTTTTACAAGCTCCTCATTATACTCCATCACATAAGTCTGGATCGCTCTCCGGTCGTGGGGAGGTTCCTCCAAAATGCTCATATCCCTGATCCCGATCAGACTCATATGCAGCGTCCTGGGAATCGGTGTTGCGGAGAGAGAAAGCACGTCCACATCTTTCTTCATTGTCTTGATCTTCTCTTTATGTCCCACGCCGAAACGCTGTTCTTCATCGATGATCAAAAGTCCCAGGTCTTTGTACTTCACATCTTTGGAAAGAAGCCGGTGTGTCCCGATGACCACATCCACGATTCCTTTTTTCAGGCCTTCCATCGTCTCTTTCTGTTCCCTGGGAGTACAGAATCTGGACATCACCCTGACAGTCATCGGATAATTCTGAAAGCGCTCACAGAATGTATTGTAGTGCTGCTGGGCAAGGATCGTAGTGGGCACCAGATATGCCACCTGTTTTCCGTTGGTTACAGCCTTGAAAGCCGCCCGGATGGCAACTTCCGTCTTTCCGTATCCCACATCCCCGCAGATGAGCCGGTCCATGATTTTGGTGCTCTCCATGTCCCGCTTCACATCCTCTATGGCATTGAGCTGGTCCTGCGTTTCCTCATAAGGAAACATTTCCTCAAACTCTCTCTGCCAAACTGTATCTTTATCATAGACATACCCTTCTTTGGCCTGGCGGACCGCATACAGCTCCACCAGCTCTTTGGCGGTTTCCCGCACCTGGCCTTTGACCCGCTTGGTAGTCTTCTTCCACTCATTGCCTCCCAGCTTGTTAAGCCGGGGCTTCTTTGCATTGGCGCTGGCATATTTTGCGATCTGGTCCAGAGCAGAGGCAAGGATGAACAGATTGTCCCCGCCTTTATACTCGATGCTGATATAATCCTTCTCGACGTTGTTTACGGTGATTTTTTCAATACCCCGGTAGATTCCAACGCCGTGCTTTTCATGAACAACATAGTCGCCGATGGAAATATCCGCGAAGTTCTTTATCTTCTCGCCTTTTCCCTTAAAGGCGGCTTTCTTCCTGCGTTTTTCTTTCCTTCCGCTGAAGATATCGCTCTCGGAGATCAGCACCCATTTCGTCTCCGGATATTCGATGCCGCTCTTTAATTTGCCCGGCGTGATAACGATCTGTCCGGGAACCATATCTTCTGAAGGTTTCTTATCGTATGTGACAGTCAGCCCGCTGTCTCTCATATCCTCGGCCAGGCGCTTTGCCCTGGTTACCGAAGGGGAGACAACAAGAATCCGATATTCTTTTTTCTGATATCTTTTCAGATCCTTGATCAGCTGTTCAAAGCTGTTGTTATAGGACTGTACCGACTTTGTCTCTATGAAAAACGTGTCTGTCACCTTCGCTGCCTTCACTTCAGATGCCAGTGAAGATAAAAAGGCCACCGGCTGTTTCAGCAGACGGTTCAGTGCCTCCTCAAAACAAGCTACCGTGTCCATCTGTCCAGGCAGCAGATATCCGGCCTCCAGACGGCTTTTCATGCTCTCCGTAAACTCCAGGAAGAAGCCCCGTCCTCTCTCTTCCACATGCTGCGGCTCATCCACATAGACCGCGGTATCTTTCGGGAAATAGTCGAGAAAACACACCAGCCGGTCATAAAAATACGGCAGATATCCTTCCACTCCGATGAGCATGGAAAGTTCCGAGAGTTCTTCTCTGATCCTCTGGTATTCCTTCGTGAGTCTGACCTCTTTGTCCGTCTCAAAGGCTTTATGAAACGTCTCTTTCAAATCCTGATATTCGGCCTCGATCTTTTTCAGTCCCTGTGAGATCCGTTCTTCGCTTAAAACAATCTCCGTGGCAGGATAGACAGTCAGACTCTTTACTTCTTCAATGGACCGCTGACTCTGGGCATCAAAACTGCGGATCGAATCGACCTCTTCCCCCCAGAGTTCAATTCTGTACGGACAGTCCGAAGTAAACGGATAAATGTCGACGATCCCGCCTCTGACCGCAAATTCTCCGGCCGCCTCTACAAACGGAGTCCTCTCATACCCCATAGCGGTAAATTTTTTCGTAATATCCTGTTCGGAAACCTCTGTCTCCAGACTGATCATCACCCGGTTTTTCTTGATCTCCGCAAGAGGTACAACCCGGTCCATCAGGGCGTCGACAGACAGGACAAAGACGCCTCCCTGTCCCTTGATAATACTCTCGATCCCCCTGAGCCGCTCTTTTGCGATGGCATTTCCGTGGACGTCAGCGCTGTAAAACAGCGGATCTTTGGCAGGAAAGTAGACGGCGTCTTCTCCGAAGAACCGATAGTTTTCCACCCACTCCTTGGCCTTATTCTCATCTGCTGTCACGATCACTTTATAGCTGCCGCGCTTCTTTTTTCCTCTCAGTGCACTGACCAGATGGGCTTTTGCCCCGTCCGTGCATCCGGACACTAAAACAGGGCCCTGATTGTTCTCAAGGCCTGTTTTTATCTGTTCAAACACTGCATCATTCTCAAAAATATGATCTAACACGTCTCATTCCTTACTTTCTGCTGCGGTTACTTCCTCGCTTTTTTATTATATTGGTTCATTGCCCCGGATATGTCATCCATCACCATAAGTTTTACCGCATCGTCCACATCCGGAAACACATCATCATAAATTTCTATCTCACCTTTGGAGAAATGGCCCAGCACATAATCTGCCAAATCGTATCCCTTGGGCTTTTCTCCCACGCCTATTTTTATCCGCGGGAAATCCATGCTTCCCAGATGGCTGATAATGCTCTTGATCCCGTTATGGCCTCCGGCGCTTCCCTTTCTCCTGATCCTGAGCTGCCCCACATCCAGAGAAATATCATCGAATATTACGATAAAGTCTGAAGGCTCCAGCTTGTAAAAGTCCATGACTCCCCGGAGGCTCTCCCCGCTTAAGTTCATAAAGGTCTGCGGCTTTACAAGCAGTACTTTCTGCCCTCCTAAGTATCCGCTTCCGATGAGTGCCTTATGCTTTTTTGAAGAAATTTCTATCTGGTTTTTCCCGGCAATATAATCAATGGCTGCAAAGCCGATATTATGTCTGGTCCGTTCATACTGCCTTCCGGGATTGCCCAGTCCGACGATTACTTTCATTTTGCTGCTCCTTTGTCCTGATTCCTTTTCTTTTCAAATAAGTCTGGAACCAGTATAACAAAAGATTATAAATTTTGAAAGAAGTCTCTTGTTTTCGTCACCTTCTGCATCATATGGTCAAATTCTTCCGGTGTCAGTGACTGCGGTCCGTCGCAGAGCGCTTTCGCCGGATTATTGTGTACCTCTACCATCAGGCCGTCAGCACCCGCTGCGATGGCGGCAAGAGCCATAGGCTCTACCATGAAACGGATGCCTGTGGCGTGAGAAGGATCTACGATGACCGGCAGATGAGATTTCTTCTTAATCATCGGAATAGCAGACAGATCCAGTGTGTTTCTCACCGCAGTCTCGTAAGTTCTGATCCCCCGCTCACACAAAATCACATTCTCGTTTCCCCCTGCCATGATATACTCGGCACTCATGAGCCATTCGTCTATGGTGCAGGCCATCCCTCTCTTTAAAAGAACCGGTTTGTCAATCTTACCAAGTTCTTTCAGCAGTTCAAAGTTCTGCATATTTCTTGTTCCCACCTGGATCAGGTCCACGTCCTCGAACAGTGAAAGGTGGCTGGCATCCATGATCTCTGTCACCACAGGAAGACCCGTGGCTTTTTTAGCCTCCAGCAAAAGCTTGAGCCCCTCATCGTGGAGTCCCTGGAAAGCGTAAGGTGACGTCCTCGGCTTAAATGCTCCTCCGCGCAGAAGACCTGCTCCTGCTTCCTTTACCTTCTGTGCCACTTCTGTCATCTGCTCTTTCGTTTCAATAGAGCACGGCCCGGCAATCACCTGAAACTCTCCCCCGCCTATCTTTACTCCTCCAATATCTACAGCCGTGTCATTCGGGTGAAACTTCCTGTTTGCCTTCTTGTATGGTTCCTGAATCCGCTGCACGGTCTCCACAATGTCATTTGCCATCACGTGGTCCACATCGACCTTGGAGGTATCCCCGATCAGCCCTAAAAGCTGTGTATTGATTCCTGCGGATTCATGAATGGCAAAACCCTGGGATACCATCTCCTCCTTTAATGCCTCTATCTGCTGCTTCCTGGCGTCACTCTTTAAAATAATGATCATTGAATTTTTCCTCCTTGAAAATAAAATGGATATTTGCCTTGACTGCTGCAATGCGGTAAATAAAAAGGACCTGTATCCCACTACAAGAATACAGGTCCTAAAAATGAACTTTACCGACGATGTTTCTACCGGGTTTCAGGAGATGATTCATTGTAGCGCAAAAAGCCGGGATTAAAATAATAACCCCAGAAATAAAATGAAAAACCATATGTATTTGTCATTTTACCTTTTGCTGACATGAGAATCTCCTGATATTGATGCTTTCGTTCTGAATTAATAACTTTTGTCTATCAAACCAATAGCTTATGTCTATTAATTTACACGATTGTCTCATCCTTGTCAAGTTAAATCGTCCTGTACTGCCACTTGCCTCTTATGTACCGGATAAAGAAAAGCACGGCCCGTACAGCCCAGTCCAGTGTCATTGCCACCCAGACTCCAAACACTCCCCATCCGAGCCATTTGCCGAGGACAAAGCTGAAAAAGATCCGGAAGATCCACATGGAAATAATCGCGGTGACCATCGTGTACTTTACATCATTGGACGCCCTGAGAGTATTGGGCAAAGTGAAGGAAACCGGCCAGACCGTCACACAGCACAGCGTGTGGTACAGCAGGATCTTCCTCGTAATGGCCGCGGTCTCCGGCGACAGATGATATGCCCGGATGATCACGGGAAGCATGGCAACAATGAACAGGTTAAACACAATCAGGGAAGCGTATGCGATCTTTAACAGTTTTTTTGTATAATACCGGGCCGCCTCATAATCGCTGGCACCTACACATCTGGATACAACCGTCAGCACTGCAAGCCCTACGGCCATTCCCGGGATGATCTCAAACATAGCCACCATGTTGCTGACCGCATTGGCCGTGATGGATGCGGTCCCAAACCCGGCCACCAGACTTAAAACAAGGATCTTTCCAAGCTGAAACATACTGTTTTCCACTCCGTTGGGGACGCCGATCTTCAAGATTCTGCTGACCAAAAAGCCTTTGAATTTGAAATGAAAATTTCTGCTGATATGGACTGCCTGATTCCTGTTTTTCAAAAGCACAAGAATCACTGCCGCAGCGATTACCCGGGATACCAGCGTAGGAATTGCCGCTCCTTCCACACCCATTCCCACACCGTAGATCAGGGCAGCGTTGCCTATGATATTAATGGCATTCATAAAGAGTGACATCTGCATGGCTGTCTTTGAGTTCCCCATAGTCCTGAACAAGGCCGCACATCCGTTGTAAACTGCCAGAAATGGAATCGACGCTGTCACGATCAGAAGATAAACTTCCGCACTGTGCATAACGGCCGGTTCAATAGCCCCAAAAACTCCGTGAAGGATAAAGCCTCTCATAGCATAAATACCCGCCATGATCACCACAGCCAAAGCTGAGATAAATAAGATCAGCTGATCTGCGGTCTTGCAGGCCATCACATGCTTTTTCTGTCCCAGATACTGGCCTGCCACCACGGCTCCCCCGGTGGCCAGTGCCGAAAACATGTTGATGAGAAGAATCATGATGCTGTCCACCAGAGATACCCCTGAGACCGCCGCCTCTCCCACACTGGAGATCATAATGGAGTCGGCAAGACCCACGGTCACCGTCAGAAGCTGTTCGATGATCAGCGGAATGATCAGTTTTTTCAAATCCTTGTTGGTAAAAAGTACCTCTCTTTTTTCCATCCCCTATTTCTTTTCTCCGTTTTTTCTGTCGATGCTGTCGACCATATAAGCGATTGCCTGATCTCCCGTTATATTGCAGGCCGTCCCAAAGCTGTCCTGGGAAAAGTGAAGAGAAATGATCAGCTGGCTCATCGGATCTGTAAAATGAAGCATAGATTTGATGAGGCCCAGAGCCGCCATGACTCCGCCTCCGGGAACTCCCGGAGCTGCCACCATAGTAATACCCAGCATAAAAATGAACGGCAGGAACATGGACAATGTCGGTGTCAGTCCGTTGGCGAGCATTATGCCCATGGAACCGATCACCAGACAGATCGTATCTCCGGAGAGATGGATCGTTGCACATAACGGGATGACAAAGTCTGCAATATCTTCTGAAACACCGCTGTCCTTACTGCTTTCAAGGTTTACCGGGATCGTGGATGCAGAAGACTGTGTACCCAGTGCCGTAAAATACGCCGGCGCGATGCCTTTTAAATTCTTAAACTTATTCTCCTTCGTAAACAGTGTGGATATCAAAAACTGAAATGCAATGTAAAGCCACTGAAAGATCAGGATCATCACATACAGTTTAACAAACATCTTTATGGTCGGAAGCAGCTTCCCTTCGGCTGCTATTTTACTGAACAGCCCTGCCACGTAAAATGGGATCATTGGTATGATGATCTTGTTTAATGTCTTGGTGATGATCTCCTGAAGATCTTTTAAACAGAGCAGCAGCGTATCATTTTTACTGTTTGCGATTCCAAGTCCCAAAAGGAATGCCAGGATCAGAGCCGTCATAACTCCGAACACCGGGTCAGCCTGGATCGCAAAGATGGCTTCAAAAGATCTGGTCTGAATCTCACTGCCAGTGATCCGGTGAATCAGTGAAGGAAGAAGTGCCTTTCCCACAAAAAAAGCACTGATCCCTGCGATCACCGTAGATGCGTATGCGAGCAGAAGAGTTACCCCAAACAGCTTGTTGGCCTTCTTACCCAGGTCGGCCAGTCCTACGGCCACAAAAGAAAGGATCAGCAGCGGAATAATAAAATTTAAAAATGTACTGAATAATGTAGTAAAAGTAACAAAAAGACGGATTACGCCTTTAAAGATAAACGTATCCCCGACGCCAAATATATCTCCGGCAGAGCCGATCAGCATACCCGCTGTGATTCCGATCAGCAGCCGGGTCAGCAGGCCTAATTTTTTCTTCTTCATATAAAATAATTCTCCCTATTTTTCTTTGTTCTGAACGGCAGAAAACAGTCTGCCCCGCAAAATACTATTATACGACGTGAAAAAAAAGATAACAAGGGGCACCAGGATTTTCAAAAAACAAAGTGGGAAAGGCTCAGAACTTTTCTTTGAAAATGAAAAAGCACCAGACCTTCGTCTGATGCTTTCAGCAGTCGGGGCAACAGGATTTGAACCTGCGACCTCGTAGTCCCGAACCACGCGCTCTACCAAGCTGAGCCATGCCCCGCTTTTGCTATTATATTACGTCTGGCCCCAAAATGGAAGAGGAAATTTCATTTTTTTTTAAAATTATTGTATATTTTTCAGTACTTTATTTTTCCGTATTCAATAATGCCTGAAAATCAGAACCCGGCATTGGTTTTGCAAAATAATAGCCTTGGATTTCATCGCACTTCATCTTCCTCAAAAACTCATACTGCTCCTCTGTCTCGACTCCCTCTGCCGTGAGACGGATGCCCAGGCCCCTCGACAGATCGATAATGCTTCTTATGATCTTCTCTCCTTTGCTGTCCCCGATATCGTCCACAAAGCTTTTATCAAGCTTCAGCACATCAATCGGCATGGAGCCAAGCATTGTCATGGAAGAGTAGCCCGTTCCAAAGTCATCCATAAGCACAGAAAAACCAATACTGTGAAGTTCATCTATAATATTTCTCAGCAGCACCTCGTCCTCTGACATGACACTTTCCGTAATCTCCAGCGGGACCAGCTTCGGAGAGATCTCATACTCTCTGAGAATATCCTGATATTTGTTAATAAACGAACTATAAAAAATATTATACCGGGACAGATTGACCGATACCGGCACGGCCCTTCGTCCCTGGTCGATCCACTCCCTCTGCTGCCGGCAGACTTCCCGGAACATAAATTCATCCAGTCCCACAATCAGTCCATTTTCCTCAAACACAGGAATAAAATCCGTCGGCGGAATAATCCTGCCGTCCCCGGTGTTCCACCGCACCAGTGCCTCCGCTCCTGCCAGTTCTTTTGTCTCTGTATCATACTTGGGCTGGAAATAAGCACAGAATTCATGATGGGCAAGAGCAGTCTCCATCCTGTCTTCCATCTCTTTGTTGTGAATGATCCTGCTTTTCAGTTCTTCATTATAGAAAGCGTAGTAGCTGTGGATCTGATTTTTTACCGTAGCCTGAGCAATAAGCGCCATATCTGACATGGAATCCACGGACATGCTCCGGTCAGACACAAGATAAATACCGATGCTCGGCTTTATTTTGTAGTTCATATTCTTTATCTTCCGGATCTGGCTGCAGAACTTATCCAGTCTCTTGAGCAGTTCTCCTTCGGAGTGATAATGCATGAGTGCCACAAACCGGTCTGCTTCCCTGTGTGCAGCCAGCTCACCTTCGCAGAGCATATCGCCCCATAATTTCCATATGAGACGTATGATCTCATCTCCCATTTTAAATCCGAACAGGTCGTTGACCAGCTTAAACCGGTCAATATCCATGCAAAGAAGCGCCATTTTTGCCGTATCCTTTTCAAGTGCGTTCTCTGCTTTCAGACAGAAGGCCTTATAATTATCTCCACCTGTTATGACATCCGTGTAGGCGATTTCCATGAGTCTTGTCTGTTTCTTCTTTTCAGATCTGACAATATAAATCAAAAGAAGAAGGAAGACCGCAACAACGATTCCTGACTGCACATAGTTCAGCTTCATGATGTTCATAGTTTTTGTGTTGGCAACTTCCATAGGCACAACTGTCAGGAGATACCAGTCATTAATCCCGGTCGGGGTATAATACATATATTTTTTTTCTTTGTTTATAAACTCAATATAACCTTCTTTTTGCTTTTTTAATGCGTACTTTAACTTATGAGAAGCTTGTATATTTTGGTCTGAAGCGGACTGAAGGGCTTTGAAAATATTGGTCATTCTCTGAAAACTATTCTTGTTGTCTGAGTCGACCACTACATCTCCGTCCCTTTTTACAACGTATGTATATCCTTCCCCGTAGTAGGTGGAAATCGACAGAGCTTTCTTAAAGTCATCCGTACGGTAAGCCGCATACAGTACGGCCAGTACTTTCTTGTTCCGGATGATCGGGGTACTGTAAACGTTGATTTTGGGCCTTTGGGGGTCCAGACGGTCGGTCAGCGTCCCGGAAATCGAAGAAATCCCCTTTAACCCTGACTGAAAATATTCTCTGTCTGCAAGATTTCCTTCTTTCCGGTCACTTGTGTAAACCTTTCCGTTCGTAAGAATGATGCCCATCCGCTTAAACTGATACTTCTCTGTAACTTTCTGAAAGCTTTGGGCGAGTTTCTTCGGATCTCTCAGCCTCTTTTCACTGATCTCATTGGAAATTCCATCCAAAAGATTGATCTCACTGAGAATCTCTTTTCTTAAAATCTTGACGCTCTGACCCGAGACCTCATGGAGAGAACTTATCACTTCATTTTCCAGATTCCGATGCAGTGCACGGGAATACACATAGAGAGAAGAAAACAGACCAAGAGACAGCACAATTATTAAAAGCAGGATTCTTTTCATCACAGAACTGTCTTTCATGTATATGCCCTCCTCTCCTCTGGCAGATTATTGTTATATGATTATAAATCATATAGTATGCCCAGCACAATCTTTATTTTCATATGCCAAGCTCTGCAAGCTTTTTCTCCGTTTGTTCCCTGCTTTTAAATACAATCCCTTCATATCCATATAGTTTTGCTGCGGTAACATTTTCCTCCATATCATCAATAAAGACAGATTCTTTAGGATGGATGCCGTACTTATCTTCCAGAGCCTGAAATATTTTTCTCTCCGGCTTTACTGATGCTGCTTCAAAGGATATCACTTTTCCGTCAGCCTCCGAAAGAAACGAAAATGGCTTCTCCCGATTCTCAAAAGCTGTCTTCCCGTAATTGCTCAGAATATACACGGAATAACCCGCCGCTTTCAGCTCCCTGATCCAGCTTGATGCATAAGAATATTCTTCGGTCATCTCATGAATGTGCTCATAGAGCAGGTTAATCTGATCTTTATATTCCGGCGCCAGCGAATAGAATCCTTCTATAATTTCCCGGTCCGGCATGCGGCTCCGGTCAAACTCTACCCAGTACGGCCCTCTCACGGTCGCATCAGCCATACGCTCAAATACTTCTCCTTCAAAACCCAGCCTCAAAAATAATCTCTCCCACCCAAAATCTGCAAGAACATTTCCTATATCAAATATCACATTTTTAATCATCCGTTCCTCCCGTTATGTATTCAGAAAAAAATCTCAGGCTCAGCCCTTGTTGTATACTGTTCTTCCAATTCCGTCTTATGGTACAGATATCCTTCATCCTCATAATATTTTGCATGTTTCGGGCATTTCTTGATACAGGCCCCGCATTTGATGCAGATTCCGTCCACTGTGCGAATATCTTCACGCCGTATAGAACCCATAGGACAGACTTCTGCACAGATCCCGCAGCCGTCACAGTCTCCTGAGGTTAAGGGCTTCACTTTTCTGATATCAATAAAATTTCCTTTTCTGTCCCTGGGCTGGTAATATCCTCTGTATGGCTTTCGGTTCCCTTTTACATATACCGGACGGCTGTAATCTTCTTTTTCAGTCCTCTTCAAGCGTTCGCAAAGCCCGAATGCAAACTCCCTTATAAGGCTCACATCCCTGTCATCCGGCCTCCCTCTGCCCAGTGTATCCGAAAAAGAGTGTTCGCCCACGAAGGCTGCCGCTGCCACAGTATGAAACCTGTTCTGTTCTAAGACATCCCGAAGCTCGATCAGGGCATCGTCATAGTTTCTGTTGCCGTAAACCGTGACGGGCACCGCGCAGGCATGGTTTCCCTTGTTATACTCTTTCAGAAAGTCAAGCAGAACATTGGGCACTCTCCCCGCATATACCGGCGTCCCAAAGATCACAAGATCACGCGGTCCAAAAACAAGAAGATCCTTTCTTGAAGCAGGCAGCGTAAAGTCATATTCACAGTACTCTGCACGCAGTGTCCGGGCTGCCTCCCCGGCTAAAACCGTCACAATTTTTTTTGTTGTATCTGTGGCGCTGAAATAAACTGCCCAGACTCTATCAATTTCCATCGGCCAATCCTCCTTTCATCTATTATATCAACTGCACGCAGTGTTTGCCATTGAAAGAAAAAAATACTTGAACCAGATTGACTGACTGAAATAATCGTGGGATACTTATGATGACATTTTGACCAGTTCTGCGGCTTGCTGTCTCAG
Source organism: Anaerostipes caccae L1-92 (assembly GCF_014467075.1). Taxonomy (NCBI): domain Bacteria; kingdom Bacillati; phylum Bacillota; class Clostridia; order Lachnospirales; family Lachnospiraceae; genus Anaerostipes; species Anaerostipes caccae. Next base: position 435,471 of record NZ_AP023027.1, on the reverse strand, counting down.
GAAGATAAGATTTTCTAACTTTCAACAAAGTCTCTCCGGAGGCCCATTCGGAACTCGCTGACGCTCAGACAGCCTCACTGCGCTTCGCGCACCTCCTGCGAGCCTTCGTTGAAAGAAGAAAAACTAATCTTCCTTCGAATGCAAGGCCTCCGAACTGGTCAAAATGGACGTAATATCTACTGGATAAGTATCCATCAAACAAATAGCTTTATCCAACGATAGTTTTTTAACACTATTGGAGGAACGCATTTTAAAGCGTGACAGGAATAATGATAAAAAACTCATGCATTGAAAGGTGATAGAACGTATGAAGACTTCAGATGATTTAAGATCGCTGTTAGAGCGCATCGACCATAAAGGCTATCCTGCCTATAAAGACACCAGGGGGAGCTACCGGTTCGGCGGATATACTCTGCATATTGACCATGTACAGGGAGATCCCTTTGCCTCTCCCTCCAAAGTGAGCATCAGCATTCCCGGCAGAAACGCCGGATTTCCTGCCCGGCTGTATGATCTGCCCCATAAGCGGATCGCACTGCAGGACTATCTGACCCGCGTTTTCGGAAGGAAACTGGAATCCTATAATTTTAAGGCAAAGGGTTCTGGAAAAAGCGGACTCATTTCCGTCAGCAGATGCGGACAGGAGATTTTAGAGCGGACCGCCCTGTCCATCCATCCCGAGTCCGGTGATATCTCTGTCCATTTTGAGATCGGCTTTCCCGCCAGAGGCCGGACCATCGCCGCTTTTGAGCTGATCAAAATCCTGTTTGATTTTCTCCCCGAATGCGTTTTGTCTTCCTTCTATTATAAGAAGCTTAACGCAGGCGCCCTCGAAGATGTGTTAAGCCTTGCCGAAGATCAAAAATATATCCGGGACCAGCTTCCCAAGCTGAATCTATGTGCTTTTGTGGCCGACGGTTCTGTCCTCCCAAGGGAGAGCGGTGTATCCTCCCGTCCGATGAGGCAGGCTGTGGCCTTCCACTCGCCGGACTCCCTGAAAGTCACATTAAATCTTCCTTATCACGGTCCCCTCTCCGGCATGGGGATACCAAAAGGTATTACCCTGATCGTAGGCGGAGGTTATCACGGGAAATCAACCCTGCTGAAAGCATTGGAATTAGGCGTCTACAACCATAGAAGAAATGACGGCCGTGAATATGTCATCACCGATGACACAGCGGTAAAACTCCGCGCAGAAGACGGACGCAGCATCAAAAATACAGACATATCTCTGTTTATCAACAATCTTCCCAATGGAAAAGATACGGTTTCTTTCTCCACGGAAGATGCCAGCGGCAGCACCTCCCAGGCGGCCAATGTGATCGAGAGTATGGAGGCCGGAACTTCTCTCTTCCTCATCGATGAAGACACGAGCGCCACGAACTTTATGATCCGTGATGAACTGATGCAGAGAGTGGTCCACAGGGATCATGAGCCTATCACACCGTTTATCGAGCGGGTCCGGGGCCTGTATGAAGACCACGGTATTTCTTCCGTCATCGTGGCGGGAAGCTCCGGGGCCTATTTCCAGGTTGCCGACCACATTTTACAGATGGACCGTTATATGCCAAAGGAAATTACAGACTTTGCAAAAGAGGAGTCCAAAGCCTTTCCGCCGGTAACACTTCCGAATGAAAAGCCGGACAGCCCTTCTTTTCACCGTGTCGTAAAACCCAGCCGTACATCCCCAAAAAACGGCCGGAATAAAATAAAAACTCTCGGAAAAGATGCCTTCCAGATCAACAAAGAGACCGTGGACCTGCGGTATGCAGAACAGATCTGTGACTCTGAACAGACAACAGCTCTCGCCTATGCTCTGCTTTATGCCCAGCTGCATCTGATCGACGGCAAAAGAGACCTGTGCCAGATCGCAGAGGAACTTTTAGCTCTCATCAATGACAAAGGGCTTGCGGCGATCCTTGACAGCGGATATGTAAAGTCCAATCTGGCAATGCCGAGACGCCAGGAGATTCATGCGGCATTCAACCGCTTCCGAAAGCTTTAGATCATAAAAACATCCGGGATGCCTGCAGATTGGCTGTTCCCGGATGTTTTGTTTTTTACATTTTCTTCTCAAACACTTTATAAGAGATTACATAAGTGAGCAGAAAAATCCACATGACAATTCCTATGACCCTGATCAGTATCGGATACCACAGACCTCCGATCAGACAGATAAGATAAAGTGCTGTGATCAGTCCGGTGGAAGCAAATCTGTATGCCTTCTTTCCGATCTCCTGATTTCTCTCGTCCGTATTGCTGAGGCGCATTTCTTTCAGTTTTTTCGGATTTTTCAATATGAGCTGAAACCGTATCCAAAGGACCACGGCTGCTGTCATGATTCCTGACCCCACCCCCGCATATGTTGATATCATATGTTCATTGATCTTGACCTCCCAATAACTTCCCGCCAAAAGTGAAACAGCCAGTGCCGCTGCTCCCGCTAAGAACAGTAAAATGAGATATCTCTGCTTTCTCCTGACTGCCCTGCTGTATTCCTCATCGTTTCTTGCATTTCCTGCACAAAATAATCCTATCATAAGTTTTCCTCCTCCTGATCAAATATAAAAATATCCTCGATCGTTACTCCAAAAAACTGCGCAATCTTATGAGCCAGCACAAGCGAGGCTTTGTATCTGCCGTTTTCCAGAGAGATAATGGTCTGCCGGGTCACTCCTACGGATTCGGCCAGCTCCATCTGCGTCACCTTTTGATCCTTTCTCAATTCCTGAATTCTTGTTTTCATATGCACACCCTTTTTTGTATAGTTTGCTTTACAATTTTAGTATAGCTCGCTTTACATCTAATGTCAAGTGCATTTTACATTTCTCTGTTTACATGTTTTCTGTCCTGTGTTAGAATCTTTACTATCACTGAAATTAACTATGAGAATGGAGTCTTATATTATGGATACTTATAAAAAATTCATCAAATATTACGGTCCTTACAAGACTGTTTTCTTTTTGACCTGCTCTGCGCCGCCTTCATCAGCATCGTAGATCTGGCATACCCGCAGATACTCCGAACCCTTACAAATACACTGTTTTTAAAGGAATCTTCCGTGATCCTTAAAAACATCTTTATCATTGGAGGAATTCTGCTGGTCTTTTATATCCTCCAGGCATTATGCAAGTATTATGTAAGCTGTCAGGGGCATATCATGGGCGCCCAGATGGAACGGGATATGCGAAGGGAACTGTTTGAACACTATGAGAATCTCTCATTTTCCTATTACGACCAGAACAACACAGGACAGATGATGAGCCGGTTAGTGTCCGACTTATTTGATATTTCTGAGTTTGCGCACCACGGTCCGGAAAATTTATTTATTTCCGTAGTAAAGATCACCGGATCATTTGTCTTTCTGTTCATCATCCAGTGGAAGCTGGCTCTGATCCTGTCAGCCGTAGTCCTTCTGATGATCCTCTTTTCCGCCCGCCAGAATAAACGGATGCAGGCCACCTTCCTGGATAACCGGAAGAAAATCGGGAATATCAATGCAACCCTTCAGGATTCTCTGGCCGGCATCAGGATCGTACAGTCCTTTGCCAACGAAGATATTGAACGGGAAAAGTTCCATCAGGGAAATGAAGGCTTTCTCACGTCCAAGCGGGATAACTACAAAGCCATGGGAACCTTCCAGGGCGGCAATACCTTCTTTCAGGGTATCATGTATCTGGTGACTCTCGTAGCGGGAGGCTGCTTCATCGCCGCCGGGCAGATGACGCCCGGAGACCTGGCGATGTATGCCCTGTACATCGGTATCTTTATCAGCCCGATCCAGATCCTCGTGGAACTCACGGAAATGATGCAGAAAGGCCTGTCCGGTTTCCGCAGGTTCCTGGATATTATTGAGACAGAACCTGAGATCGTGGATCTGCCGGGTGCAGAACCGATCACCGATCCGGACGGCAGCATTTCTTATCAGGATGTAAGTTTTTCCTACGAAGACAATGAGGTAGTGCTGGACCACGTTTCATTTGAAATTGAAGCAGGAAAATCTGTGGCTTTGGTCGGACCGTCCGGAGGAGGAAAAACCACGATCTGTTCCCTGCTCCCAAGATTTTATGATGTGAGCGGCGGCACCGTTTCAATCGGAGGCCAGGATATTCGCAGGATGACTCTTCAGAGCCTGAGAAATTCCATCGGCATCGTTCAGCAGGACGTTTACCTGTTCGGCGGGACTGTCCGGGATAATATCGCATACGGAAAACCGGAGGCCTCCATGGAAGAGATCATTGAGGCTGCCAAAAAAGCAAACATCCACGATTTTATCACAGAACTTCCCGACGGTTATGACACTTTTGTGGGAGAGCGGGGCACCCGGCTTTCCGGCGGGCAGAAACAGCGGATCTCGATTGCCCGTGTATTTTTAAAGAATCCTCCGATCCTGATTCTCGATGAGGCAACCAGTGCATTGGATAATGAAAGTGAACGCCACATTCAAAAAAGTCTGGAAGAGCTTTCTAAAAACAGGACGACGATCACCATCGCCCACCGTCTATCCACGATCAAACATGCCGATGAGATCCTCGTCATAGATGACCACACCATTCAGGAGCGGGGTTCCCATAAAGAACTGTTAAAACAGGACGGAATCTACGCAAAATATTATAAAATGCAGTTTGAAGGTTTGGAAACCTTTGAAATATAAAACAATGAGGCCGGACGCATCAAAGCGTCCAGCCTCATTTTATATATCCACATGGCAATGAATATGCTATCTCACGACTCTGCCGGCGCCCCCGCCCGATGCCAGAGTCTCAATCTCTGCTGCCCGGGCATAATTCATATCTCCGGGTATCGTATGTTTGAGTGCCGCCGATGCCGTGGCAAATTCCAGCGCCCGCTGAGGTGTCCAGCCCTCCGTGATCCCGTGGATGAACCCTGCGGCAAACGCATCTCCTGATCCTACCCGGTCAACAATGTGTACCATATACCGTTTTCCCCGGTAAAGGCCGAAATCCCCCGCAGCTTCCGCTCCATAACTGTTATCAGAAGCAGAAATGCTCTCCCTGAGAGAGCTGATCAGATACGTGAATCCATATTGTCTTCTTACTCTCTGCATATGTTCTTCATCTACACAGTCCTCATAGTCTCCGCTGATAAAATCCATGCCTGCCTCTTCATATCCGAGCACCAGCGCCGCATCCCTTGCATTTCCAAAACAAATGTCCACATAATTCATCAGTTCCCGCATGATACCCTGCTTTTCTGGGATATTCTCTGTCCAGAGTTTGGCCCGGTAGTTGAGGTCAAAGGAAACCGTAATCCCCATCTCTTTGGCTGTTTTCAGTGCCTGAAGAGTGATCTGCGCCGCATTTTTGCTGATAACCGGAGTGATCCCCGATGTATGCAGCCAGGATACATCCGAAAGCAAGGATTTCCAGTCAAAATCCGACGGCACCGCCTCTGCCATGGAAGAACCTGCACGGTCATAAATTACACTGGACGGCCGCACAGAAACTCCGTTTTCCAGAAAATAAATGCCGAGTCTTGGACCGCCGTAACTGATCCCGGAGCAGTCCACTCCGGATTTCCTCAGCACGGCTGCCGCACATTCCCCGACGGCATTGTTCGGAAGCTTTGTCACGTAGGAGACCTCATGTCCAAAATTAGACAGCCCTGCCGCAATATTGGCTTCCGTACCGCCGTAAGTCACATCAAATGAAGAGGCCTGAATGAATCTTTGGTTTCCCGGAGGCGAGAGTCTCAGCATGATCTCCCCGAACGTCATTATTTTTCCCATTGTATCACCCCTTATTTCTGGACCAGATGGACTGCAAATCCCCCGATCTCCTCTCTGAAATAGACAGCTCCAAGGGTCCCATCCATTTTATACACTGCGCTTTCTTCCCTGAATGAAAAACCTCTTCTTTTAAAATAACTTAGTGCCCTTCCGGCATCGTTCGTCCTCACCGCAATGTGGCCTTTCTCCCCTAAAAACGGACTCTTCATAGCCTCAATATAACTTCCCGCAAAAATGGAATTATCGTTTTCACTCTTCTGGAATCCAAAAACAGACTCAAACATTCCAGCGGCGAGCATGGCTTCATCCCGATTCTTCATGTTCAGCCCTATATGGGCAAGTTCAAAACCAAGCATCTCATGGACCGCCTTTTTAGCCATTTCCCTGATTGTGATAAAATCGCCTTTCTCAACGAGGTTTTCCGGTACCATAAACGAACCTCCACAGGCCGCGACCTGTTTAAGCTCCAGATATTCCCCCATGTTGGCTTCCGTAATCCCTCCGGTAGGCATAAACTTCATCCCGGAATAAGGTCCTGACAGAGATTTTAACATCCTGACCCCTCCTGCAGCCTCTGCCGGAAAGAATTTCACAAGATGAAGCCCATACTTCATTGCCTGCTCTACATCCGTAGGGCTTGAACATCCCGGTATCACAGCAATGTTATGCCCCATACAGTATTCAACGACCTCATGGTTAAAACCCGGACTGACCATAAACTTTGCTCCGGCTTTGGCTGCCTCCTCTGCCTGTTCTTTCATAGTAACCGTACCTGCTCCCACGAGCATCTCCGGGCAGGCTTTTTTCATCCTTCGGATCGATTCCACACAGGCATCGGTGCGGAATGTCACTTCCGCACACGGAATCCCGCCCTCACTGAGGGCCTTTGCCAGAGCCCCGGCTTTCTCTGCATCTTTAAGGCTGATCACTGGCACCATTCCTATACTCTCAATCTCACACAAAAGTTCATTCATGGTATCTGCCCCCTTCGATCCGGTTCACCGGATAATGGATCGCTTCTCCCTTTGCAAACCGCACGGCCTCCTCGGCCGCTTTTCGCTTAAGTTCCATAGCCGCCTCCTCAGAATACCACGCCATATGCGGGGTCACGATCAGATTCTCATTCTCGAAGATGGAAGAATCCGGCATCATAGGCTCCGATTTCATACAGTCAAGAGCTGCCCCTGCGATCACTTTCTCCTTTAGTGCACGGTCAAGGTCTTCTTCATTGATGATCCCTCCTCTGGCTGCATTGACGATGACCGCTGAATCCTTCATTACCCTGAATGCCTCCATATCAAACAGATTCTGGTTTCCGTCTGCCGGACAGTGAAGAGAAACGGCATCGGACTGCTTCAGCAGTTCTTGAAAGCTGACGGCCTCTGCATTTCCGATCCGTTCACCCTGATTTACCATGGGATCATATCCGATCACCCGGAATCCGAGAGCTGCTGCTTTCTCAGCAAAATTTCTTCCGATACGGCCCAGACCGACAACCCCCACGGTCTGTTCAGAAAACCGGCGGATCGGGATCGCCTGCGTATAATCCCAGCCAGTCGTCTTTGTAAACCGGTTCATCTGATCAGTTTTTCTGAGCATCATGAGAAGCAGAGCCAGTGCGTGGTCTGCCACTTCATTCATTCCGTAATCCGGTACATTTCCAACCTGTATCCCATACTCCGCTGCCGCTTTCAGATCCACAGTATCCACGCCGACCCCGTATCTCACCACATATTTAAGCTCCGGCAGTGCCTTCATAACCTTTTCCGAAATATTGGCATACTGAACGATAAATATGTCTGCCCCGGCGCACTGTTCAATCACTTCATCTTCTGTTCTGGCACATGTGAGTTTAAATTCAATCCCCGCATCAGACAGGACTTTCGTCTCGATATCAATGTTTTCATGATCGCAGTCTGTAATAATCACCTTCATAATCAGTCTCCTCCTATCTCACCAAATATCCCCCATCTACCGGGATCACTGCGCCGTTCAGATAATCGGAACACTCCGATGCCAAAAAGACACACGGTCCCTTCATATCTTCGCCGGTCCCCCATCTGTGGGCAGGAATCCTGTCCGTGATCTCTTTGTTTCTCGGATTTTCAGGGTCCAGAAGCGCCGTATTCATCTCCGTAGCCATATAACCCGGCGCCAGCGCATTGACATTGATCCCCTTCTCGGCCCACTCATTGCAGAATGCCTTTGTGATCTGTGCCACTGCCCCCTTAGATGCCGCATAGGCCGGCACTGTATACCCTCCGAAAAAAGAAAGCATCGACGCAATATTAATAATCTTTCCTTTTGTCTGCTGGACCATAAACTGTTTTGCTGCCATCTGACACAGGGAAAATACCGCCGTCAGATTCACATCCAGCACAAACTTCCAGTCTTTCATGGGAAATTCTTCGCTCTTATGCCGCCTCTGTACTCCCGCTCCGTTGACGATAATATCCAATGTTCCTCCGAGAAGCTTCACCGCTTCTGAAAATGCCTGCTCCCTCTCCTTGTCATCTGCAATGTCTGCGATCACAAAACTGCACTGAAATCCTCTGTCTGTCATCTCTTGAGCCGTCTTTTCAGCCCCGGGATTAATATCTATAATACAGACAGATGCCCCTGCTTCCATCAATCCCTCTGCCATACCGAGACAGAGTCCTCCTGCCGCGCCCGTCACGATAGCGCCTTTCCCGGTCAAATCTAAATATCCCATGTTATCTCCTTCCGCACATATCAACATACAAAATATATCTTTTCTACATGTTTTTTACATCCGAAAGGTGCACAGTGCCGCGTTTTTCACAGCACCTTACTCTTAATTTCCGCTGATCAGCTCTGACACGATCTGCTTTGTCTCCCAGAGTTTCTCCTGTATCCGTGTCAAATTATCTTCTTTTGTCCTGGTGACCGGGGCTGAAATACTGATTCCATAATTATAGATTCCCCTGTAATCCCGGACGCTGACGCCGACACAGCACAGTCCCGCTTCCCGTTCTTCCCAGTCATACGCAAATCCGGTTTCTCTCGCTTCCTCCAGCTCTTTTAACAGCTGGTCCAGACTCTGAATAGTATGGGGTGTGAAGATGACATTTTCTCCCTGATTCCAGATCTTCCTGACTTCCTCCTCAGGAAGTTCCGCGAGGATTGCCTTTCCCACTGCGGTGCTTGACATCTCAAGCTCCAGTCCTATGTAAGATCCTGTGGCAAAAATGTTTGCCGTTGGAAGTACCTTGTCGATATAACGGATCTTATTTCCCGCCCTCTGGACAAAATGTACTGTCTCTTTACAGTCCTCTGAAAGCTGCTTCAAATAAGGGTGCACCAAACGAACTACATTGTTTCTTTCCTGCACATAGTTGCCCATCACAAGCAGACGGTATGTGAGAAAATATTTTTCTGTTTCTTTTTCCTGCTTTACATATCCAAGCTCTGCTAAAGTGTTGATGATCCTGTGGACCACCGTCACCGTAAGTCCTGTCTCATGGTGGATTTCCCGAATCCCCATGGTCTCATTCTTTGCCATCAGCTCTATGATCTGAAATGCTCTCTCCACAGACTGTACTGTTTCTTTCGCCATAATACCCTCCTAATTCTCGACTATTACAGCTATTATACCACAATCTGCAGTTTCATTACACAGATCACAGATCCCCGGTTTCTCCTTTGCTGTCTTCATCCAAATGACTCAGATCCTTAAATTTATCCTTTCTGGACAGATAAATCGGAAGGCCCAGCAAAGTAAGTCCTACGCCTATCAGCGCATTGACCGGCTGTGTAAAGACTGTAATGATTACTACAAACAGTCCTCCCAGGATAGCCAGAATAGGAATCAGCGGATAAAGCGGGGTTTTATAAGGCCTCTTGAGGTCCGGCTCATCCCTCCTTAACTTGATCACGCCATAAAATGCTATCGTATAGAAGATCCAGATAACAAACATACACATATCGGTCAGAGAGTTATAAGAACCTGAAATGATCATAATAGAGGTCACTGCCAGCAGGAAAATACCGCTTACAACCGGAGTTGCATACTTCGGATGCAGATAGGCAAACTGTTTGCTGAACGGCAGCTTATTCTGCACTCCCATGGCATAGGGGATTCTCATACCCATCATAATATTACTGTTTAAAGTACCAAATACTGCAATCAAAATACCCACTGTAATCAGCTTGGCACCCATATTGCCTCCCATCAGTTTAGCTGCAACGTCTGCTGCCGGTGTAGCCGTATTTGCCAGCTGGTCTGCCGGTATAACGAGAAGGTAACCAATGTTGATAACTGCATATACGAGTATGACAATACTGAGTCCCAGCACAATGGCCTTTGGAAGGTCTTTTTTCGGATTCTTCATTTCACCTGCCGCATTTCCCACATGAATCCACCCGTCATAGGCATACATACAAGTCAGCATTCCGGTGGCAAAGATGGCAATAAACGAGTCTCCTCTCTGAATAAACGGCGTCAGATTTTCCGGACTGCTCTGTGTGGATGTAAAAGCCATCAGGATAATGACAGCCAGAGGCACAAGTTTTGCAACAGTAAATACATTTCCGATCATGCCTCCTACATTTGCCCCCAGGCAGTTGCAGACGATCAGGAAAAATACCATGAAGATGGCGAACGGAATCGTATATTTATCACTGACCCCGATAAGTTTCAGCGCCTGTATAGAAAAAATGGTTCCTAAAGCTCCTACATTGGCCGGCCAGAAAACAACGGATTCACACCATCCAAGCAGATAGCCGAGTCCCTGTCCGAAACATTTTTCCACCCAGGATACCAGCCCTCCCGTCTTTGGAATGGATGCGGCAAGCTCTGCGGTAGTTAGTCCTCCGAACAGTGTGATCAGCCCTGCGAACACCCAGATCAGAAGCCCGATCCCCGGTGCTCCGCCGGTAATCGTATAGACTGCCTGCGGTTTGAAAAATACTCCGGAGCCAATGACCATGCCGATGACCGACAGCATAACCGTACTAAGTCCAAGACTTCTTTTTAACTGTGTATTTGATTCATTTTTCATTATTCAATATCCTCCTTTCCCCTTTACAGGCTCTCTACAAACTTCTGTATTCTTTCCATTCCTTTTCTGATCGTCTCCACGGAAGTCGCATAGGAGATCCTTATATAACCTTCTCCCTGCTCTCCGAATGCAGATCCGGGTGCAACCACGACTCCCTGCTGATTCAGCAGCCGCTCTGCAAACTCCTCAGATCCAAGGCCTGTTTTCTTAATGTTAATGAAAGCATAGAAGGCTCCCTTCGGCGGTCTGCAGGAAATCTTTTCGATATTCTCAATACATTCCAGGAGTGCCTTTCTTCTCTCTGCATACTGGTCATGCATCTGCTTTATGGATTCCTGCCCATTGCTGATCGCCTCTACCGCACCGTACTGGGCAAATGTGGTGACGCAGGAAGGTACATTTTCCTGAAGTTTTGGCATCAGACTCACAATCTCCCTCGGTCCTGCCAGATATCCGATCCTCCATCCTGTCATAGCATAGGTCTTTGAACAGGAATCAATGTAAATTGTTCTGTTTTTCATGCCGTCCAGAGATGCGATATTCACATATTCACCCTCATACAGCAGATGTTTGTAAACCGCATCATAGACCACATACAGGTCGTGTTCCAGAGCCACTCTTGCAATATCTTCCATGACTTCCCGTCCTGCCACTGCCCCCGTAGGATTGCACGGAGAATTGAGCAGTATGGCTTTTGTCTTGTCTGTCACTGCTTTTGAAAGCCCCTCATAGGTAAAATTAAAACCATTCTCTTCGTACACGGGAACCGGAACCGGCACCCCGTGATTCATGCTGATCTGCCCATAATAATTTGCATAGCACGGGTCTGAAATAAGCACTTCATCCCCCGGATCCAGGAGGGTAGCCATGCTCAGATACAGGGCCTCCATGCCTCCGGTACATACAAGGATTTCATTTTCCGGATTATAGGCCACATGATCATACTTCTTTGTTTCTCTGGCAATAGCCTGTCTTAAAGGCAGAATTCCGGAGTTGTCCGTGTAATGGGTCTGTCCCTCTTCCAGTGCTTTTTGTGCCGCCTTTATTACATTTTTAGGTGTGTCAAAGTCCGGTTCTCCAAGAACAAAACTGATGGTATTTTCTTTATTCTTTGCCAGGTCAAACATCCTTCTGATGCCTGACTGCGGCAATAAAGTTGCATCTGATAACTTCTTCATTTTCTGACCCCCTGTCATCAACCTTCATTTTTCATACTGCAGTCTACTAAAACCTTCAGTGTGCTTTGCTTCGGATCACCGATCAAATCAAATACAGTATCTGCATCTTTGAGATCCACTATGTGTGTCACCACTTTTTCCAGGTCACTGCAGATCATTTCTGCATATTTGACTGCCTGCCCGAATTCCCTCTTTGTATAGACACGGCTTCCCACCAATGTCTGCTCTTTAAAGTTTACATCCTGCAGATTGACTGCATGGGGTTCTTTATGTACGCCGGTCAGACAGATCCTGCCTCCGATCCGGCATATCTTTGTCATCTGTGCCGCCGCCTGAGCAGAACCGCTGCACTCAAACACTGTATCAACACCGGCTCCATCTGTCTGTTGTTCTATGTACTCTTCCAGGTTCTGATCTTGTACATTCACCGTTTCAAGTCCGAACTCTTTGCAGATGTTCAGCCTTTGCTGATCTACGTCAGAAATAATGATTCTGGAAGCTCCCGCATGTTTTAGTACAATTCCAGTGAGTACTCCGATCGGTCCTGCCCCGATGACCGCCGCTGTATTCAGCATTTGAAAATCTGCCTGGTGCATCGTCCTTATGATCACTGCCAAAGGTTCAATCACTGCTGCCGCCTTATCCGTAATACCGTCATCAAGCTTAAACAATACATTCTCATCGCAGCAGACAAACTCCGCGATTCCTCCGTCCACATCGATTCCGATCAGCTTTAAAGTACTGCACACATGAGGGATCCCATTGGCACAGGCAAAGCATTCCCCGCAGGACAAAAGCGGATATGGCGCAACCCTGTCCCCCTTTTTAAATTTTTTGCTGTCCTCTGCAGTTTCTTCTATGATGCCGATAAATTCATGTCCCAGTACAAGCGGTGCCTTTGCTCTGGGATGTTTCCCCGAAAAAATCCCGATATCAGAGCCGCATATACCACAGTAATGCACCTTTATGCGCACCTGTCCCGGCTTTAGTTCAGGAAAAGGTTTCTCCTGAACTTGCACCTTTCCAGGTCCGGCATAAACTAATGTTTTCATACTGCCTCCTTTCATTTGTTCCGTTATCCGGAACACTATTCCTTAATTACAACTACATCATAGAAGAATCATTTCAGGCTGTCAATCATTAAGTTCATTTTCCACAATTTAACCAAGACATTAAGGAACAATAGCTTCATTTCAATCTAATATTTGGTTAATTCCTCTAATTAACTTTTGTGCGTCATCTCTTTTTATAGACGCAAAAAATATGACAGAGGTTCCAAAAAACCTCTGTCATCTTTATATTTCCCAAATAGTATTACTCTAAAATGGCGCCTGTGCTGCCTGATGTGACACTTCTGGCATACCTTTTCAAGTATCCGTTTTTTAATTTCTGCTGTCTTGGCTGCCATCTGCTTTTTCTGTTTTTGATCTCTTCCTCATCTACCAGAAGCTGGATTTTATGGTCAGGGATATTGATTTCAATCAGATCCCCTTCTTCCACCAGGGCGATAGGTCCTCCTACGGCCGCCTCCGGTGAAACATGTCCGATGGCCGCTCCTCTTGTGGCGCCTGAGAATCTGCCGTCCGTGATCAGTGCCACGCTGTCTCCAAGACCGCTGCCCATAATAGCAGAAGTAGGATTCAGCATTTCACGCATACCTGGTCCCCCTTTGGGGCCCTCATACCGGATGACCACTACATCTCCGGGTTCGATCCTGCCGGCATAGATTGCTTCAAGGGCTGCTTCCTCACCGTCAAAGACTCTTGCTCTTCCACTGTGGCAGAGCATCTCTTCTGCCACCGCAGACCGCTTCACCACACATCCTTCCGGCGCCAGATTGCCTTTTAAAACAGCAATCCCTCCGGTCCTGCTGTATGGGTCCTCTGCAGGCCGGATCACCGTTTTATCCCTGATTTCTTTTCCTTTGATATTCTCAGCCACTGTCTTTAAAGTACAGGTAAGCAGATCCGTGCGGATCAGTCCCAGTTTATCCAGCTCATGCAGAACTGCAGGAATGCCGCCGGCTTCGTTCAGGTCTTCAACATAGCTCTCTCCGGCCGGCGCCAGATGACACAGATTCGGTACTTTTTCCGAAATAGCATTCGCCATGGTTAAGTCCATTCGGATTCCGCACTCATGGGCAATAGCAGGAAGATGGAGCATGCTGTTTGTGCTGCATCCCAAAGCCATATCCACTGCCAGGGCATTTTCAAATGCCTTCTCAGTCATAAGATCCGATGGCCTGATCCCCTTCTTCACCAGCTTCATAATCTGCATGCCCGCTCTCTTTGCCAGCCTGATTCTTTCAGAGTAAACCGCCGGTATTGTACCGTTTCCCGGAAGCCCCATGCCCAGCACCTCGGTCAGACAGTTCATGCTGTTGGCCGTAAACATACCGGAACAGGAACCGCAGGTGGGACATGCCTTTTGTTCACACACCCTGAGTTCCTCTGCTGTGATCTCACCTGTCTGATGTCTGCTCACTGCTTCTGATACCGTGGAATAGCTGATCCTCTTTTTCTTCATGGTTCCTGCCAGCATCGGCCCGCCGCTTACAAAGATGGACGGAATATTAAGCCTTGCCGCCGCCATTAGAAGTCCCGGCACATTTTTATCACAGTTTGGTATCATCACAAGTCCGTCGAAAGGATGAGCCTCGGCCATAGCTTCCGTGGAATCGGCAATCAGTTCTCTGGTCACCAGAGAATATTTCATTCCCTCATGTCCCATGGCAATGCCGTCGCATACGGCGATAGCCGGAAATACAACAGGCACTCCTCCTGCTAAAGCCACCCCCTGCTTAACTGCCTCCTCAATTTTATCCAAATTTCGGTGTCCCGGGACAATTTCATTTTTTGAGCTGACAATACCGATCAGCGGCCGTTCCATTTCTTCTTCCGTGAAACCCAGAGCATACAGCAGAGAACGCTGCGGGGCTGCTTTATCACCTTGTTTTATGCGGTCACTTCTCATCATAATAACCTCCTCTTAATTTAAGACATCATACCTCTTGTTTGTTGTATTATAATTCATATGATGTCTAATGTCAATATATACATAGTATCTATTTTAGAAAGAATAAAGTGGGCAAGCCTACCTCAGCTTCCCAACCCTACCTCTTTGAGGGGCTTGACAACTTTGCGTACCAGATGCGGTTTGACGTAGTCAAATGATTTCCTTACGCATCTGTGTACAACCCGCGGAGCGTTTTTTATTACTCAGGAAACACTTTCACACATTAGCGTGACAAGGTCTTTCCTAAGTAATAAAAAAAAGAAGGCCTGCGCCTTCTCTTGAACTTTATATTTTTAATTCTTTCATTGCATGTAGGATATGAATCCTCATAGCGCTCCTGGCTCCCTCCGCATTTCTGGCTTCCAGAAACTCCATGATCAGCTGATGATCCTTTAAGGTATCCTGTACCGCCATCTCTTTCTGCCTGGACAGCGTGACTCCCTCTCCGATTCCCTGATAGATCACAGGCATCAGCTGATTCATAAACTCATTGTGAGTAGCCTTAGCAATGGATCTGTGAAACATCTGCTCTTCATTTGTCCGGTCTTCCTTCTTCCGGATCTTTTCTTCCACCTGACGCCCGAAAGAAAGAATCCGGTCAAGTTCCTTGTCACTGGCTCTCAAAGCCGCATAATAGGCCGCTTCCGGCTCGAAGATCAATCTCATCTCATAGAGCTCCCCAGCATTCACCTTGACATCTTTCAAAGGCGTGAGCAGCTTCACATCATCCGTGTCGATATCCTGTTTCACAAATGTCCCCCGGCCCCTTTGAATCTCCAAAATACCATTGGCGACCAAGGCCCGGACCGCTTCCCGAAGTGTCGTCCTGCTGATCTCCATCTCCTGTGAGAGTTCATTTTCATTGGGCAGTTTATCACCGGGCAGAAACCGTTTTTCAACCGTGATCATCGCAAGGATCTCCTCTGCCGCACTGTCTGAAAGCCTTTTTTCTCCCATATTTTTCTCCTTTTCCGTCTCAGGCACATTTTATCCACAATTCTATCTCAGGAATTTTTCCGCTGTCAACACCCCGGACAATACCTTCCACACCTGTTCATATCCCTTTCTGCTGAGATGAACACCATCTACCGTATAAGAAAGCGGCAGTTCTCCATCCTCCCCGATCAATTCCCGGTAAACATCCACATATGGTATTTCTTTTTCCCCGCAAAGTCTCTCAATTTCTGAATTAACAGCCTGTATCTCTTTGTTTGACTTCCCTTCTGACCAGAAAGGAATTCCATTTCCTGTTTTTTTCGTATACATTGGATACAGTGATTCGATACAAATCCTTGTCCCCGGGAGTTTCTCCAAAATCCGCTCTGCCGTCCTCAACAACTGACCGGCTACCACCTCTGCGCCCCGGTAAAAAGGAAGCAGATAATCATTGGCCCCGCCCTGCATTAGAACTAAATCCGGTTTCAGCGAAACCACATCCATCTCTGCCCTGGCAGCCATCTCCGGCACTGTATTGCCCGCCTCACCTCTGTTATAAACCTGCGCCTCCACATCTTGAAACAATTCCATAGGAAAGTAGTCGGTGAGAGAGTCACCGAACAAAACGAGGACCTTTTCTTTACTCATCGATTCCTACGTATTCATATACTTTATCTATGAATACTTCTCCATCCAAATGATCGATCTCATGGCAGAAACACTTTGCCATCTCACCTACCACCGTATAAGATACTTCATGTCCGTTTTCATCCAGCGCTTCTACCTTCACTCTGGCCGGACGTATGGTTTTACCGAAACGGTTCGGAAAACTTAAACACCCTTCCACACACTCCTGTGATCCGCTGCTCTCAACGATTACAGGGTTTACCAACTTTAAATAATATCCCTCATAGTCGATGACGATCATTCTCCTGAGAATGCCCGCCTGGTTCGCGGCAAGAGCCGCCCCATTATCTGAGCTGTGCAGAGTGTCCATCAGATCGTCAAGCTGCTGCCTTGCCTTGTCATCCACCTCAGGCACCGTCTTACACTTTTTCTTTAATATCGGATCATTTCCGGTACGGATCTTTCTGACAGCCATTTCATCTCCTCCTTCAGTTCTCTGTCTTTCTTATTCTTCATACTTTTTAATACTCTCAAGAAACTTCTCCCCGTATTTTTCAAGCTTAAACTGTCCCACTCCGCTTATATTAAGCATCTCATCCAGAGTCTGCGGTCTTACCTCACTCATGCCTGCCAGCGTCTTATCCGAAAATACCATATACGGCGGTATCTTCTCCTCCTTTGCGATCTCCATCCGAAGCTTCCTGAGTTCTTCGAACAGACCCATATCTTTTTCTTCCAGGGCAGAAGCAGCTCCGGCCTTCTTTTTCCTGGCTTTCGGCGCCTGTTTTTCTTCTCTCTTCGGAACTTTTATGACAAGTTTTTCACCGCTCAAAAGCTCTTCGGACCGGTCTGTCAATTCTATTACCGGATAGTCATCATTGCTCAGGTTTAAAAATCCCTGCATCATCATCTCATTGATCAGCTGTTTCAGTCTCGGAACTGTCATATCCGGCAATGCCTTATATTCCGGATTTTCCTCCAGTCCTCTCTGACGAATCTTTTGATTGTCTGCCCCTCTCAGGACATCCACGATCAGATTGACTCCAAAACTTCTCTGACAGCCTTCGATACATCTGACAACTGCCTCTGCCTGCTCTGTCACATCCAAAAGATCAAATTCTTCTAAACAGTTACTGCAGTTCCGGCATTCCGCGCTGCTTTCTTCTCCAAAATAATCAAGGATATAATGCCGCAGACAGCCGCTGGTTGCACAGTAGAATGTCATCTGTTTCAGCCGCCCCAGATCCTTTTCCATGACGATCCTGCGGGTCTCCTCGTCCAGTTCCTGATTATCCTCGCCGTGTTCAATCAAAAAACGATTGGTCCTCTGGTCGGCGGCACCAAAGTAGAGGATACATTCTGCTGGCTCTCCGTCTCGTCCTGCCCTTCCGGCTTCCTGATAATAGCTTTCCATATTCTTCGGCATATTATAATGAATGACAAAACGCACATCCGGTTTATCAATACCCATGCCGAACGCATTGGTTGCCACCATGATCTGTCTCCGGTCATAAATAAAGTCATCCTGATTCTCACGCCGTTCTGTATCCGACAGTCCCGCATGGTATCTGGTCACCGAAAATCCTGCTTCTCTGAGCTGATAACATACTTCTTCCACACTTTTTCTGGAAAGGCAGTACACAATGCCGCTGCTTCCCGGCATTTTTTCTTCTTTCTCTCTTAAATAGGATTCTAATTCCCGGTATTTATCTCTGGGCTTCTTAACTCCAAAGAACAGATTTGCCCGGTCAAATCCTGTTGTCACGACCAGCGGGTCTCTCAGATTTAGGATATCCAGGACATCCTCTTTTACCTCCACAGTGGCCGTAGCCGTATACGCCCCTAAAACCGGACGCCTCGGCAGCTTCTCCAAAAAGGAAAGAATCTTTAAATAGCTGGGACGGAAATCCTGTCCCCACTGAGATACACAGTGTGCTTCATCCACAGCCAAAAAAGAAATATCCACGCCGGGCGAAAGAGCAAACCGTAAAAATCCCTCTGTCTCCAGCCGCTCCGGAGCCACGTATATGATCTTATACCTGCCTTCCCGTGCCAGATCCAGGGCTTTTCTATACTGTCCCATGCTCAATGAGCTGTTCAGAAAAGCTGCATGTATCCCGGCCTGATTCAATGCTCCCACCTGATCCTTCATCAGAGAGATCAAAGGGGAAACAACCAGCGTAATCCCCGGCATCATCAGCGCAGGGATCTGAAAGCAGAGCGATTTCCCGGCACCCGTGGGCATGATACCCAAAACGTCCCGCCCGTCTAAAACCGCGTCGATTAAAGGCTTCTGGCCTTCCCGGAAGTCATCAAATCCGAAATATTGTTTCAGTAATCCGCGTGCATCCTCCATATGTAACCTTTCATTCTGTAGTAGTTTTTAACTCCGTATACTTTAAATTCTTTCCTTTTACTTTATCCACGGGATACTTTTCTCCGTTTTTTTCAATTTTAGCAAGGAGAGAATCTTTCAAATCAAATTCATACATCTGAGAAAAGCGGAGAAGGAAGAAAAACACATCCGCAAGTTCTTCCGATATGCGTTCCCGTGCTGTATCCCGATCCATCATCTCCCCCATTTGTTCCTCTGATTTGAACCGGAACAGATCCAGAAGCTCATTGGACTCGGTTGACAACCCGATGGCCAGATCCTTTGGCCCGTGAAACTGATCCCAGTCTCTGTCCTCACAAAACTTTTGTACCTCTTTTGTTAAATATTCTAAAGTGTCCATATACCTTCTCCATCAACATCTGGTTTTCATGAATACTGCTATTATATAACAATTTCCCCGGGTGTGGTATACCCTTCTTTAAATTTTAGAAATATTTTACATTTCTTGCTTTAGGAATGCTCCTTACAGGACATCTCACTCACTTCCAGCTTAAAAGTACATACTGCGTCAAACATTTCCTCTGAAAACTCCCACTCTTCTTTCCCGGTGTTTTGATACATAATAGCCAAAAGCGCCTTTCTTTTTTCATTCGTATCTTCCACAAATGATACATTTCCGCTTCCTACAACACTCTGAAACCGGGCGGAATAGCCGCAGGCTTTTGTACTCTCATTCAGCTTATAATTTGTATCCAGTTCAAACCCTGCACAGGGATTTTTGGAGATCAATTCAATTTTTCTGCCCTCACCTGCACTATGGAAATAAAAAGTCCTCTTCTCGCCATCCTCACAGTATCCAAAACTTAAAGGCACGATATAGACGCTTTCTCCATCCGCAAATCCCAGCCTGCAGCAGCTGCACGCCGAAATAATTGCCCTGATCTTCGCAGGATCTGTGATTTCCCTATCTTTTCTTCTCATGATCCAGTCCCCCGTAAAATACTTATTTTAAAATCCTTCTGGACAGTTCCTTTACTGAAAGTCCATTTTCTTTGATCTGTTTTCTCCATCCCATCTGGCCAGCCAGCTTATACATGATTCTCGGTATCCCCGGAGAAACAAACCGGTCTTCGGCTTTCCGCCCGGTGCTGATACTGCACGCCATCTCTTTCAGCACAGCGGAGAAATCTTTCTTGATTCCTTTTCCTTCCGGTATATCAGAAAGCATGGGGATCATTCCTCCCCCGCCGAGGCCAAGGCCCTGTCCCCATGAGAGACCTGCTTTCTTACACCAGCACTTCATAATGTTTAGGGCAATATGATTTTGATATCCTTCGTAAAATCCACAGTTTACAACCGCATAGACCATCCTGTCAGTCTCAGATTCCTGAAAGAATTTTTCCATCTGCTGCAGCACAGCCGTCAGATGAGAAGGTACACTGTCCACATATAGAGGAAACGCAAATACAAGGCACTCGCTGTCCATGACTGCTGCTTTCATTACTTCCGTCAATTCCGGCTTTCGGACAGAAATTTCTTTTATGTTCTGCCCTTTCAGCAAATCTCTGAGTTCCTTTAAAATAACCCCGGAACTGCTCCCTGAAGGCTTAGGACTTCCGTTGATACATACAATCTTCATGTTACCTTCCTCCTAACTCATCCGGTGTTTTCACAAACCGTACTCCCTGCACCTGGGCATACAGATTGACCGCATTAGCTCTAACAAGCTCCTCTGCAGTCCGCTTCTCATCTTCTGATATACATTCTCCGTAAAATCCCACTTTTAATTTTAATATTTTATCGTATCTCTGTTTGTGGTGCATTTCGCCATTCTTAATCTTAAAATACGGATGCAGATAAGGGATGCTCCGGTCCAGCACATTTTTCACAAAAGGACTGTAGCCTCCGTAACAGCACCGGCTGATGATCCGGGCCTCCTCACACCGGGCAAGCAGTTCTCCCATATCACCATACTGGTCTCTTATAATACATTTGCCCGGAGTCTTGATCCAGCATCCGAAACAGCCGATACAATTAAGGATTTCCCCGCTGTTTCCTATCAGGACTACATCTTCGTCCGGTTCAGAAAATATATTTTTGAATTCTTCTTCGTCCAGATCATGAATGATTAATTTCATATTTCCCCCTCTCATAGTATAAGTTCTGTCTATTTATACAGCCTCGAAAATTCCATTACCTGTTTTCTCAACGCCTCCAATGCCTCTTCTTCCTTGTCCGGTTCCTGGTCATATCGGTTCAGCAGGAAAAAAATCGGGGCATAAAAATTAACTGCCATGGCTTTTGGGTCTTTCCCATGGAAAATGCCCCTGGCGGTCATTTCCGCAAACAATTCTGTCTGATAGGACACTGCCGCATCCATAAAAAGCCCCCGGTACACTTCAAACACCTCTCTGTCCCTGTACTGCTCGATCACGAGCATCCTGCGGAACTTAGACGCAAATTCATCTTTCAGATAAAACAGGAAAATCTTTTCACTGAGAGCAAGAATCCCTTCCTCGCTGATACTTCCATAAAGCTCTGCGGCTTCTGCCATATCGTGTTCATCGGGCAGACCGTACTCCTTGGACATCTGTTCCATCCGAACCGACATCTCCTGAACAATCGTATCAAATATTTCTTTCTTGCTTTTGAAATGTTTATATAAGGAACTGTCTTTTATGCCTACCGCATCCGCAATGTTTTTCACACTGGTCCCCTGATACCCATGTTTAGAAAATAGCGTGAGCGCTTCTTTCACAATCCGTTCTTTTGTATTCATCATCTCTCTCCCTGTAATAAATCTTTTACCAGCTGTTCCTGTTCAAACAGGGCACAGCCTCCGGTATGAAATTTCTCAAGGCTTCCGCTTTCCTGCAGTCTCGAAAAAAGTGGAGACTGCAGTGCCTCTTTGAGGCTTGTATGTACCAAACTGGTATCTGAATAGGGAGAAAACGGACAGGGCTCTGCGCCGCCGGATGCATTGATATGGAAAAATCCCCTGCCTGCCGCCAGACATCCTCCCGAAGCCCTTTCATCTCCCGGAAACGATATAAACACCATATCCTCCTGTTCCTCTCTGAGCTTTCGGATCCTTTTTTCCAACGCTTCTCTCTCTTCTTCCCCCGGAGCTAAATACTCTGTCTTTCCGTCAGCCGGTACATATTCCACATAAACGACCGCCTTACAGCCATTTGTTCCAAGTTCACCGAGGAATTCTTCCGACGTGACCTCGTAAAGATTTTCCCTTGTCACCGTAACCGATGCGCCAAATAAAAGGCTCCGTTTTTTTAAACTTCCCATGGCCTGTCTGAGCCTTTGATAGACTCCGCTTCCTCTCCTGGCATCCGTCTGTTCCTTGCCGCCTTCAATGCTCAGCACCGGAAGCAGATTCCTGTTTTCCGAAAACAATGTAAGGCAGTCTTCCTGCATTATAGTCCCATTCGTAAACACCGGAAAGATCACCTTTTTATGCCTGCCTGCAGATTCTATCACATCCCTGCGCATCAAAGGTTCCCCTCCGGCCAGCAAGATGAAACTTATGCCCAGTTTTTCTGCCTGACCAAAAATATCATCCCACTGTGCACCGGTGAGTTCCCCCTCATGCAGCTCTTCAGCACAGGCTCCGCTGGCCCTGGCATAACATCCTTTGCAGTGAAGATTGCATTGACTCGTAATACTTGCAATTAAAAATGGCGGAATATGCCCGCCCTCTTCTTCTGCAATTTCTCTTAATCTTCGTGCTCTTTTTTCCGCCGCCATAAATTTCAGCATAAAAAAGCTTCCCCTTGGATCTGAAACTCTCAAAATACCGCGGAGGATACGTTCAACCCCGTCACTTAAATACTTCTCCAGCCGAAAATCCTGCATACTCTTGCCCTCCTTTGACACGCCATATATGGCTAGTAATTGCTAGCTTCTGTCATCTTCAGTATAGGGTAGTGAACACTAGCCTGTCAAGTATTTATACGCCGAATCTATATTTCTTTCCAATAATCAGACATTTTGAATCTGTCCCATGACCGATTTCCTCCGTCTTTGCAATGGGAATTCCCGGACCAGCCGTATTCTTCACCAACTCCTCCATCCTTGGAAGACATCCTCCGGCTTCCATTGCTGTAAATGTTCCGAGTAAAATTCCATTGACCTGCTCAAAGACTCCAATCTGTTTTAACTGGTTTAAATACGTGACCATCTGAGGAACCTCCCCTCCTCTGCTCTCCAGGAATAAGATCTTATCCTGCATATCCGGCCAGAACGGGGTTCCTGCCAGCTTCAGCAGACAGCGGATATTTCCTCCCACCACCATGCCTTCCATTGATGTTCCTCTGATCAGCCTGGTCCTGAACTGAAACAGGCCGTTACCGTTTCCAAGCAGTGAATCTTTAAAATTCTTTTTCTGCTCTTCTGAGTGATCCATGACCAGATTCCGGACTTGGTACAAATAAGATTTCCGGCCTGTCTGCTGAAAGACTGCGTTTACGATTACAGTGAGATCGCTGTATCCGAAAAATGGTTTTAGATGTTCTCTTATGACTTGAAAGTCTAAATTCGTCAGAACTTCATTGGCCAGATCTCCTCCCGAAATATCGAAGACCGCCCTGATTCCGGGATTCCGGTAAAACTCCATAAGTTCCCCTGCGCGCTGCCTCCCGGTTCTGTCAAAAACTGAGGAACCGGCATAAAGATACCGGCTGAAGACTGGTTTTAATCCCAGCTCCTTCAGGGCATTTTCCAGCGGCATCACAGCGGGCCGGGCCGAGTCTGAAAGTCCGTTGGAACAGCATACTATTCCAACCTTATCCTGTCTCCTAAGCATCATTGCCCTTTCCCTCTCTTAACAATTCCAACCCGTTTCATATCCTCTTCCAATAATGCGCACGGATGATCATATGTCTCAAAACCGGCCGGCGAACAAATATCTCGGTTCACCCAATGACAAATATCCTCCTGATACATCTCTCCCAGATTCCAGGGCTCATCTGTATAATCCAGGCGTTCTATTGCCTTATTAAGCCCTGCCACAGGCTTCCGCCCGTGAGTCTTTGTGATCTTTAGCGCTCCGGCCAGATTAAAGTAAGCATTGATCTGCTCCTCTTTATATCCCTCACTGCGCAGACCGGCCTCTATGGCTTCTTCTGCCCTTTCGGGCAGCACTTTCCAGTCCGCTGCTTTCATTCCCGCGAGCATCACAAAGAACCGATTGTTTGCATTGACCATAGCCAATGCTCTTTTTCCCATAAAACGTATAACATGCAGTTCCCAGCAAAAAAACAAGTCGGTGGGCTGCCCATACGGCGGCTGTTTTACCTTCAGATGCTTTTGTAACGTAATCGTAATCCCCAGCTGCATTTGTTCTCCTCCTCGCTTTTGGCTTATTCTAAATCTCTTATCTTTTTCAGCTCCTCCTCAGACATAGAGTCCAGCAAATAACTGCGGTCCTTTTGCTGCTTTTCTAAATATTTTTCTCTGAGTGTTTGATTGGCGAGATTCACTTCTTCCAGCAGTTCCCTGGCTGAGAGCAGAGAACACCCCTGGCCCCGGATAATGATCTGTTCCATGCCGTCAGAGGTGGCCACCGTAACATCATATTTCCGTCCATGTTCGTGCGCAAACTTCTCTATATATTGATCTGCAGTCTCCGCTTCCTTCGTATATACCACATGGATATTATGATAATCGAGTATCTCCGTATCATGGCCCACAACGCGGTAGGCATCAAAAACAACGATCAGCTGACATTTTCTGATTCCTTGATAGTTGCTCATAATATCCAAAAGTTTTCCTCTGGCAGCGTCGATATTTGCCTCTGCCAGTTCTCTTAAATCCTCCCAGGCAAAGATAATATTATAGCCGTCCACCAGCAGATATTTTTCACCCGGCTTTTTCTTCACTGAAGCCCTGAAAGCCGAACTCTTATAATCATCTATTGTCCTCTCCAGTTTCTTTTTGGCCCATCCGGTCTTTTTCTTTCGGTTCGCAAAATAAGTCTGTTCCAGAATCCGGTCGATCTCCTCCGTATCAATCCATTCTTCTTCGGTATAAGAACGGCGCACCGCATTCTCTTCCTCTGTCTCTTTTTCATTATCTGTAAGCTGGCTGTCCACATGCATATAATCCTTGACCTTGTCCCAGCTCACTGTAAATCCTGCCCCGTGTGAGCAGAAGACAGAACCCGTCGGATTATCTGTATCCCGTTCAGAATCATAGCCGGTATTTTCGATCACTTCGTCTGCATTGTGACAGGGCCTGTAACCGTTAAGGGCACAAAAAAGACGGCCCCTTCCCTTCGCGTAAGCTATGACTTCTCTCTGGTAGCCGTTCATCTCTGAGACCGGAGCACTTCCGGTCAGAACTGACATCTCTCCCTCTGTCTGAGGATTCTCAAACTCTCCGTACATCCGCTCAATATCCGACATAGCCCGTCCCACCATCTGCTGAGGCACTTCCAGGCGAAACTCATAGTACGGCTCTAAAAGGACCGACTCCGCCTGTTTCAGGCCCTGGCGCACCGCCCGGTAAGTAGCCTGCCGGAAATCACCGCCCTCGGTATGTTTTAAATGTGCCCGGCCCGCCGCTAACGTGATCTTCATATCAGTTATCGCCGAACCGGTGAGGACTCCGGAATGCTCCCGTTCCTGAAGATGAGTCAGGATCAGCCTCTGCCAATTTTTATCCAGCATGTCCTCACTGCACTGAGTATCAAACTGAAGACCGCTTCCCGGCTCCAACGGCTCCATGAAAAGATGTACTTCCGCATAGTGCCTCAAAGGTTCAAAATGCCCAACACCCTCCACTGTATTTTTAATAGTCTCCTTGTAGACAATATTTCCAGTCCCGAATTCAACTTCTGTATCAAACCGTTCTGCAATCAGGCTTTTCAGTATTTCCAGCTGCACTTCCCCCATGATCTGCACCTGGATCTCCTGAAGCTGCTCATTCCAAACAATATGAAGTTCAGGTTCTTCCTCCTGAAGCTGCCTCAATTTTGGGAGCATTACTCCAGCACTCACTCCTTCCGGCAGTATGACCTGATAAGTAAGCACCGGTTCCAGCGCCGGCTCATACCCGGTATCCTCGATACCAAACCCATCTCCCGGACGGGTATCCGCAAGCCCTGTGACCGCACAGATCATTCCTGCCTGTGCTTCCTCCGCCGTCTGATATTTTTCTCCGGAATAAATCCTGATCTGACTGACCTTTTCCTCTTTGGGTTTTTGTATCAGCGCCGATCTTACTTTCAGCACACCTCCTGTGACTTTTAAATGAGTCAGGCGGCTGCCCTGCTCATCCCTGGAGATTTTAAACACCTTTGCTCCGAATTCTTCGGGATAATCCACAGGCCGGGTATAAGACCCAATTCCCTGCAGAAATTCCCGGACTCCGTCTGCTTTCAATGCAGACCCGAAATAGCAGGGAAATACCCTTCTCTCTGCAATGATCTCTGCAATATCCCTGCTGCCAATCCTTCCGCTGTCTAAGTATGTGTTGAGCAGTCCTTCGTCGCAAACTGCGATATCTTCATAAAAATCCTCACCGCACTCCCTGCTGAAATCAACACAGCCCTCATCGAGCCGATTTTTTAATTCTGTCAAAATCCATTGTTTGTCAGTACCCGGCTGATCCATCTTATTGATAAATAAAAAGGTCGGAATTTTGTATTTCTCCAACAGGCTCCACAGCGTTTGCGTGTGACCCTGCACCCCGTCGGCACCGCTGATCACAAGGACCGCATAATCAAGAACCTGCAGAGTCCGTTCCATCTCGGCAGAAAAATCCACATGACCCGGTGTATCCAGGAGTGTAATTTCCATTTCTCCGAACCGGAACACTGCCTGCTTTGAAAATATAGTAATCCCCCGGTTCCTCTCAATCTCATGGGTATCCAAAAACGCATCTTTATTATCAACTCTTCCCATGCTCCGGATGCTGCCGCTCTCATAGAGCAGACCTTCCGACAAGGTTGTCTTTCCCGCATCCACATGGGCTAAAATTCCTATACAAGTATATCTCTTTGGTTTGCTTTCAGATGTAGCTTCCATTATAATTCCTCGTCCTTTTTCTCCTTCTGCTATAAAAATTTATTGCTTTCTGACTCTCTGTTTCCGCTCTCAACTCTTCATCATGTGGGCAAATACAATTTATATTTCGCTGCAAATAATTGCTCATTGCCATGTAAAGATATCTTTTGATCTAAAATATTATAACAAATACCCTTTAAACAATATAGGTATTACTTTATCTAATACATGAAAAAACAGCCCCAGATCAAAAACCTGAGACTGTCCGTATTACTTTTTTTGATAAACAGAATGTCCTAAAAACTCCCACTTCCCGTGCCCCGGCCGAATAATTTCTCCGTTCCCGAGAAATAAATATCCTCCCGGTTTTAAAGACTGATAAAGACCCTGCAAAATCTCTTTTTTCTTTTGGATATCCATATACACAATCACATTCCGGCAGAAAATCACATCATACTGCTCATCCGGCCACTGAAGCTCTGCCAGGTTGTGATAGCGGAACCGCACCATATCCTTAATCAGCTGAGTCACTGCATAAACAGTTCCATCCTTCTTAAAATATCTCATCTTCCAGTCCACCGGAACTTTTATAAGCTGCCGGGGCAGGTACTTTCCTTCCTCTCCCTGTGTGAGTTCGTGTTTTGCGATGTCTGTCCCGGTAAT
This sequence comes from Anaerostipes caccae L1-92, assembly GCF_014467075.1. Taxonomy (NCBI): domain Bacteria; kingdom Bacillati; phylum Bacillota; class Clostridia; order Lachnospirales; family Lachnospiraceae; genus Anaerostipes; species Anaerostipes caccae. The sequence goes on along the minus strand of NZ_AP023027.1, from coordinate 407,929 downwards.
CTCAATTTTGGGAAGTTTCCACCCCCGTCTGCGGCATTCCTCCGCTGTAATGGCAATCGTGTAGCATTCCTCACCAGTGGCACATCCTGCGCTCCATATGCGAAATACGTTTTCTCTATCTCTTAATCTCTGTAATATTTCATGCTCAAGATACTCAAACTGCCCGCTTTCTCTCATAAAATATGTATAATTCGTGGCTGTAAGATCAATTAAATTCTGTTCTGTCTCCGGATCTTTCTTTACTGTCTTTACATACTCCAAAAAACTCTCCAGATGCAGCCGTTCCAGCTCATGCTGAATCCTGCACTGAATTAAATTTCTTTTGTTGGAAAGCTTCATCCCATATCTTTTCTGAATGTATTCTGTCAGGGCATCAAACTCATCTTGATTCATCTCAATCATTTTCTTTACTCCTAGGTTTTACAGAGATCATCTATTTTTCAGTGAAATACGCTCTGCGCGATAAGCTCTACCCACAGGGCACACCGTATTTTATGCCCTTGGGGCTTGGCGCGCTTCGCACGATAAGGTTTACTTTACAACTGTTTCAGACTCTTTTCAAGATATTCTTTCAGATATAGACATAATTTCACCAAATTTATGAAGTAAGACATTCTTTCAATGCTCTTCCGTAAATATTTGTTTCTTTCATGCACTGAATAAAACTTGCTTTTGTCACTCCGCTTTTCTTTGGACGAAACTCCCATTCTGTCGTTGTAAGAGCCTTATCTGCCATTGCATAAAATTCGTTCTCACACACTTCTATATCATCAAAACAAACCGGAAGCCCCATACTCAGATTGAATTTTGCGATTTTATCACGTTCTTCAAACTCTTTCGCAAATGTGAGCAGACACAGTACTCCTAAGGCCACTACTTCCCCATGAAGATGACGGTGCCCTCCCTCCGTAACCGTTGATCCATAATATACACAATGTGCCAGACTTGAATTATAGTAGTAATCAGGCGCACTGCTGACCATATTGGAAACAAGTCCTGTACTGATGATAATATCCAGCGTCACCTGTTCCAGTTCATAGGAAACTCTTTTCTTCCTTAAATCTTCCAGCGCTTTTTTTCCATAGTCTATCAGCGGAGCTGTACAAATACGGCTCAGCTGGACTCCCATCATAGGCGTATGAGATAACTCATCTTCCCGGGACGCAAACACGGCCTCACATTCCTTGCTCAGGGCATCTCCGATCCCTGCCCAGAGGAGCTGTCCCGGAGAATCGGCTATAATTGATGATTCAATGAATGTATGGTCCGCTGCTTTGGGATAGTAGTATTCGCGAAAAGAACCATCCGGATGATAAATCACTGAAATCGCAGTCACTGCCGCACAGTTGGATGCAACTGTAGGAAAACAAAACAGCGGTTTGTCCAGCTCATTGGCCAGATATTTACCTGTATCACAGGCACGTCCTCCTCCAACGGCAAAAATCATATCTGCCTGCTTCACCACATCCTGCTCCATCAGAGCATTCCCGTTTTCGTATGTAGAATCTCCTCCGTACCAGATAAAGTCCAAAATCTGCACGTCAGAATCCTTCACCCCCTCCAAAAGCTTCTCTTTTGCTTTTGACATTGCCGTCTTTCCTCCGATGACAACTGCTGTCTTTCCAAGAAAACGAGCCTTCTCCGGAATTTCCCGATAACAGCCTTCTCCAATGGTATACCTGGGTAGATTTACACTGTAGTAACTCATATATTGTCCTTCCTTTCTCATTTTATGCAGCCTCACAGAATATTCATTTATTCCGCCGAGGAATTTCTTTGCTTTCATAACGGACTAAAAAGTCTCCTTATGTCGATAAACATAAAGAGACCAAATCATCCGCTATTCATTTTCGGACTGCTGCTGATACATTGAAGTCATTATAATCCTCAAAAAAATAATATGCAAGTACCTTTTACACCTGTCAAATTTTCCTAGATTTATATAGACGGATAGTATCTTCGATTGCGTGATAATCCCGCTCAAACAGCTCATCACTGATTTGGGTCTTTAATACAGCCTGAGGAACCCTCTCTATAATTTTATCAATAACAAATGCCTTGCTCTTCTGTTTGTATTTAGGAAGCTGATTTAATTGCTGTATATGAGCCAGTTCCGGCCTCCATAGCAATTTCATTTTATCTCTCCACACGAGTTTCGGATTTTTGACCGGACTCCGGAGCAGATAGAAATCCACCTGATCACCTATCTCTTCTGCCGTAATGATTCCCCACCATTCCGGGACCTTTTCCTCTATATGCAGTGCATGTCTGGTGCCTGCTACCACATAGTTATAGTCGAAAAACCGGTCATAATCTTTGACCTGTCTGTTCAGCCGTGTATAACTGTCCGCATCGCTCTTAATCTCTATACCAAAAACAGAATCTTCTGTAACCATGACAATATCAGCCCTGGAGCGTCCCATCTGTTTTTCTTCTATAATCCTAATTTTATGGTAGCGCTCCTCCAGAAAATCAAACAGAGGATCGCGTATGTCTTTATCGTACAGCATAAATTCCTTTTCGTTTTTATGATTTAGAAACCTTTATACTTCGTTCTTCTTCCTCTGCCTTCAAACTATCGTTTATTTTATTCTCTATTGCCAAACAATCGCTTCTTTTTTATCCATTACAACATCCTTGGTTTTTCTTTTATCAGCTCCAGATTAATATTTTCAGCTACTGATAAGTGACGGTTCAGCAGCTTCTCAAGCTCTGCTCCATCCTGCTTTTCCAGAGCATCCATGATCCCCTGATGTTCCCTGATTGTCTCCTGCATCCTTCCTTCCCGTGTAAAAGAAAGAACATTCTGCCAAAAGATACGGTGCATATATTCTTTATATAAATGAAGCATTGCATCATTTCCCAGAAATTCTACAATACCTTTATGAAACTCATAATCGATCCTCGCAAATTCCTCGCTGGAACCATTTGTTTCGATCAGATTCTGCTGCAGTTTAATCTTTGTCCGCAGATCAATCAAACATTTTTGTGCATTAGCTGAATCCAAATCTGCAACCAGCTGCTTTAAACAAAAGGTTTCGATAGCATTCCGTATTTGATAGGTCTCCCTGATATCATCCTCCATCATTTCATGAATCATAAAGCCTTTGCTTGGATAGACATCAATATATCGTTCCTGCTCCAGCCGTAAAACAGCATCTCTCAAAGGTGTTTTTGAAATTCCCAGTTCTTCCGCCACTTTTTTCTGGGAATAGATGACCCCATGCTCCAACTTATCGTTCAGTATCAGATCTTTCAGATAATCATATGCTTTGGACTGCAACAGCTGTGTACTTTTCATACTACTACCTCATCTTCTATAAAAAGCCTCTTCATATTGTTAACAATTACCTAATACTATAGCATATCTTTCAGAATCTTTCATCCACCGCAGATTATTATGGAACAAAAAAACATCCTTTTTTCTAATCTCTCTGAAAAAAGGATGTCTGCTGAAATCTTAAATTGCTAAAAAATCACTTTATACAACATTGCCGCAAGAAATGCTCCCATCAAAGGACCTGCTATGGGAACCCATGCATATCCCCAATTTGATCCTTCTTTATTTTTTATAGGGACAAGTGTATAGATAATACGGGGCATAAGATCTCTTGCCGGGTTAATGGCATAACCGGTCAGTCCCCCAAAAGACATGACCCCTCCTGCCACTCCGCAGAATACAAAGAACATTGCCACTCCATTTGCCGGATTTTGATGTCCAAGGGAAAGCAGGACAAACATGAGACAAAAGGTTGCCATGATCTCTGACAGACAATTCCGCCAGGAATTCTGAATTGACGGACCTGTGGTAAATACACCCAGCTTGGTACCCGGACACTCTTCTTCATCCAAATGATCTTTATACAGCTGCCAGATGATCAAAGCTCCGACAGATGCCCCGATGCATTGTGAGATGATGTATCCCGGAACAAGGCTTCCGCTCAAATTTCCTGCTGCCCAAAAACCTACCGTCACCGCCGGATTACAGTGAGCTCCGGATACAGGTCCAAAACACACTGCTACCGTCACCATTGAAACACCCCATCCAAGAGCCGCTACAATACCTCCGGCCCCGCACATACCGGATTTACTCAAAGAAATATTGGCACAGACCCCCAATCCTAACACCATAAATAATGCAGTTCCAACCAGTTCTGCAAGATACAGATTCATATGTTCCATCTGCCACTCCTTCCTGAACCGCCGTTTTATCAGCGGATCAATTCCTCAACAGCCTCTTTCAGTGTAGAAGTCTCTCCTACATTACCCGGAAAGATAATATATGGGATTTTCGGAAATTTACTTTGTTCGTCTGTCTGCCAGACAGGAATTCCCGGTTTGATCTGGCCCATAACATTTGCTTTTTTCACTGAAAGTGCTTTCGTCCCAATATCACTGGATGTAATGCCCCCCTTTGCAACCACGAAGGCAGGAACAATTTTCAGTCTTCCCACCAGAGCCTGTACCCCCTGTGATATCTTTACAGACCGGAGCAGCGCTTCCATTTTGCTGTCATTGTCAACCGTCAGCAGCCTGCGTTTTGTATAACATACAGCAGTCTTTCCGGATGCTATGATCTGTTCACTAAGACTGACCACCCGGCTGATCTCGCCGTCAAAAATCTGATCTCCCTTCAGCACCAGATCTGAGTCAAATTCAATCCCTGTTACCTCGTCTAGTGTCAGGAGTTCTTTTAACTGCGCTGTCGTCTTATTGGTATGAGAACCCACTACTACAATTCCCCCATGGTTTGTATCTTTAGTTATCATCTCTTCTCTGGTCAAAAGCTTCCGGTCTGATACCCCTCCGATCACTTTTACCAGGGATGCTGCCGAACGGAATAAAAATGTCTTCCCTTTTCCCATAGCCCGGTAAAGCGCAGTACAAAATACTTTAAGATCACAGTAATCCACTGCATTGACAATCACCTTATTGAAATCTCTAACAGTCATCAGCTTTTGCTCGATTTGTGCATAGTTACAGTTTCTGAGCATTTCAAGAGAAATGCAGACGGTATCTTTACCCTTAAACAACCCTTGATTTTTTTCTTCTACATACTCTCTCAGATCTGAGCTCTTGTATCCGAACGTTTTATCTTTGGCAAATTCCGTCTCTCCGGCCGGCACCAGCATTTCATTATCTATTACATAATGGACATTATCAATGGTATATCTTCCGCCTTCTTTGAAAAAGAAACACAAAATCTCCCCGTCCACAGAATGACCGCCCTGCTTTTCCATGACTTCCTTTAAAACATTTGTCTCTAAAGGATAATTCCCTCTTAACGTGGAATCACTCCTGCTGATCAACACGTATTTCTGATTTAATTCCCGGGAGATTTCTTCTGCTGTTCGGGCAATTTCTTCATGCACCTGTCTTGTCTGTTCCGGTGTCATCGACCTGGAATTGGTTAATATGTAAAATAGTCTGTTTTCATCAATAAAACCTTTTCTCATACTGGCTTTTGACCAGTCTGTAAATACCGAAATATCATGAACAGTCTGTATTCCGGTAGGGTCATCATCCAAAACAACAAACTTTGTCTGACTTTTATTAATTTCTTCGTTCAACAGACGATCGATTACCCCTTCATTTACAGGACTGTACTGCTTTAGAACTTCTGTCTTCCTATATTCAGCCATGATTCATCACCTCTCAGTATTCTTTCGTTGTACTTTTTACTACTGTCTGTGCAAGTTTCTCAAAATACTGCACGATCCCCGCATGATCGTCGTTCATATGTCCCGCTACCTTCAGAGCCTGAAAAATCTCAAAAAGCTGACTGGTAAAAGGCACCGGCACGTCAATTTCATGGGCTGTCTCAACTACATTCTTAATATCCTTGTGATTGATAGAGATCTTCCCTCCCGGGTTAAAATTTCTTTCAAGGATCATCGGCATTTTTGCATCTAAGACAGCACTTCCGGCCAGTCCGCCTCTGATAGCCTCATACACTTTGGATGGATCTGCCCCAGCCTTTGATGCAAGTACAAAAGCTTCTGAAACGGCAGCAATATTCATATTTACGATCACCTGATTGGCAAGCTTTGTAATGCTGCCGCTGCCGCTTCCTCCAATCAGAAGTGCCGAAGATCCCATGATCTCAAAATATGGAATCAGTCTGTCAAAAGCGTCCTGTTCGCCTCCCGCCATAATGGCAAGTGTTCCTGAAACAGCCCCTGGCTCCCCGCCGCTGACAGGAGCATCCACAAAACTGACCCCCATCTTTTCCAATCTGTTATAGCATTCTTTCGACTGTACAGGAGTCACAGAACTCATATCACATATGACCGTCCCTTTTTTGACCGCAGATGCAATCCCGTCTTTCCCGAAAACAGCATCCTTCACAATCATACCATTTGGAAGGATCATAAAAATAATGCTGCATTCCTTTCCAATCTGCGCCTTTGTTCCTTCTAAAGCTCCAAGATCTGTCATCTGTTTTACTGACTGATGATTCAGATCATTCACCATCAGTTCTATCCCTGCATTCTTTAAATTAATGGCCATTGGGAGTCCCATGATCCCAAGACCTATAAATCCTACTTTTGTCATTTTTATGTCTCCTGTCATTTCTCTTCAATTTCCGCTATGCATACAACCTGGCTGGAATCCAGTCCTTCAATTCTCAGTGGCGCATTGATAAAATTCAGTATTTTCGCACCTTTTGGAATTTCTGAAAGATGCATGTCTTCAATCCCTGTCACAAATTTCCCTGTATAGAATCCCAAAATATTTCTGTGACAATCCGGAGGAAGTTCTCCTTCCGGCACTTTGTCAGACGGCGATCCAATAGCAAGAAAATCCATTCCGATTCCCTTTAAATCCGGAAAATTTTCGGAGAGGTAAATACCCGCACTCGGTGCAATATACGGTCCTTCCTTTTGGTATCTCTCCGGCTCTGTAAACTTATACTGTTCAAATCCTGTACGGATCAGGGCAAAAGATACCTGTGATAAAACATCCGCAAAAGGTTCTATATCCTCTTTGGTGATTCCCTGGGCATCGCTCTTTGGTATTTCTAAAAGTGCGGTTTCCTTGTGAAAGAAATATTCTATCGGCAGTTCATTGATACTGATCCCGTTTTTAACAAAGTGTCGTGGAGCATCCATGTGAGTTCCAAAGTGATTGGGCAAAGTACTGATAAAGGAACAAAACGGACAATCCTCTGATACATCCGTCATCTGCTCCACCTTAATAACCGGCTCTCCCGGCCATGCGAATCCTTCAGGGTCTAATTTGTGTGATAAAAATAAATACATTGCAGCTACCTCCTTCTCTCTAAAAACCTAAAATGAACCTATACTTTTGATACGATTAGTATACCGGTATATCGGTATATCAGTCAATGGTTTCTTGACATTTTGTATAATTTATATATTATTATCAATCATTTATTGTGCATAATTATAATAGTTTTTCTTTTTATTAACAAAAAGAAGTCTCTCTACGTTAAAAAACATAAAGAGACTTCTGATGTAAATTTCTTTCTAAGGTTATCTTAAAACTTTAATCTGAACTCAATAACTTATTAATTCCCTGAGCAGTCTGCTTCCAAAGCAAAACTGAAATCATCCTAATTTCTTTCCCAACAGCTCATAATAGAAAATATACTGCTGCATCACACCCTCACACCCTCTGTATCTCTCTGCCGGAAACCCGTCAGGATAATGGCCTTCCAGAGCCTGTCTGATATGGGTGTCCACCGGAAATGCCTCAAAATGATGCAGCGCAAACAGGCAGATACAATCTGCCACTTTCTCCCCGATGCCATACAGTTTCATTAATTCGGCCTTTGCCTCTTTATAAGGCATCTGTTTTATTGCCTCCAAAGATACCTCTCCTCCGGTCAGACTCTTTGCCGTCCGCACTACATACTTGCTCCGGTACCCCAGGTTGCAGTCCTTTAAAGCATCCTCATGAAGTTCCGCCAATATTTCTGCTTTGGGAAATGTATAGTAAAAATTCCCGCACCCGTCAGATCTTTTCTCACCATAACGCTCACAAATGTTGTCAATGCACCGGCGGATACGGACAATATTATTTTGCTGTGAAATTAGAAATGAGACGATCATTTCCCACAAATCCTGCCTCAAAATACGGATGCCAAAACCAAATTCCGAGGCTTTTTTAAGGTAACTGTCTTCTTCGTCTATGGATTCTATGTATTTTTTGTAATCTGCATTCAGATCAAAATACTTTTTCCAAAATGTCTCATACTTATTTTCATCACAGTGAAATGTGCATTGGCCTCCATTCTGGGTCACTTCTAAATATTCATTTCCCGCAATTACCGAATATAGATTGTCACGCTTCTGCCTCATGCGGAAACACTGACCGGAATCGCAGATCTGTGCAATGTTAAAACAGTCTAATTCTTTTGTTATCATAGTACTCCTTATACTGTAGATATATAAACTTTCTTTTTATACTTCAACATTTTCTCTTTGCCTCATACGAAATTATCTAACTTACATCTCTTGTATTTCAGCAGCTTCAATCACTTATAGTTATTTCTAATACGTATACCCAAAGCGGTGGGATGACTTGGATGCAGGATTTCAATCACTTATAGTTATCTCTAATACACTAAGCCTGACACTTGAACGATCGGGGACACCGGGATTTCAATCGCCTATAGCTATTTCTAATACCCATTTCTTCCGCATAAAATAGTCATTCTTTTAAAACAACAATTCTTACCAAAAAGTTCATATATCTCTACATCCCGTATAAACTCGTATTTTTTAAAACGGTCGATCCCCCATACTTTTTACGCTATCATAGGTCGACCTTTATTAAATATCATACTATAACAACTGCCTTTTTCCCATATATTTTAAGAATTTATAAAAAATACTGGTACAATCCTCTAAATGTTTTAATAGCCTCAGAAACGAATTCTGAAGCTATTAGGAGAAAAAACTGCAGTATTTAATTCATCACATTTTATACACAAATTTTTTCACAATTCAGTCTCTATCGATTATCTCATCCACCCGATCCAACACCGCCTCATAATCAACCTTCTCATAATCCGTCACGTCCAGTTCAATCAGGCTCCCCAGCTGAAACCTATCATAACCTTTATTTAAACACCTGTCTTTAAATATTTCATAAGTCACCAGAGCATCCGCCTTCGTCCGGTCTTCCAGTACGTCCCCTTCATGATATCGTGTCACCAGATGTGCCAGGTGTCTGGACGGTTCCAGGTCTCTGCTTTTTGAACGCTCATACAGAACATCAATGTCTCCGGTAAGGCGAATCGTGAGCACTTGATATCCATAAGTCAAAGACAGACTTTCAAGCCTTCCCTTCTGTTTCTCGCTGAACGGATAATCCGAAATTACCGAGTGCTCCCCGCTCATGAGTTCCTCCAGCGTTTCATAGTACAACTCCCAGCTTTGATCTTCCAGACGAGTCTTTTCTTCGATATTTTCAAATCCAAAACGGTCCCACAGCTTCTCTTTCATTTCATCCTGAGAAACTACAATAAATTCACTGTGCCGCTTCAAAATACGGCTGCACAGAAATGTCTTCCCTGTCGCCGGATAACCGGCAAGGAGTATCATTGCTTTTTTCATACATCTCTCCCAAAGAAACAGACTGCCGCGGCAAAGCGGCAGTCTCCTATTATAATGCTAATTCAACTGTCAGATAATAAGTATCTGCCCGGTAATAAGCTTCTACATACTCTCTTGGAATTTTATTTTCATCATAGGAAACACGTTTCACATAGATCAGCGGGGCTCCCTCTTCCACCTGAAGCAGCCTGGCCCTCCGCTCATCTGCCAGAATAGAATAAATCTTTTCTTCCGCTTTTGCCAGCTTGATATGGCAATGGTTCACATAATACACTCTCAGCGATTCCTTGGAAAAGTCTTTCTCCAGGGCCTCCGGAACCCACTGATAATCCAGATAGTTGGTCTCAATATACATGGGCTTTTCATCTGCATACCGGACCCTCTCAATCCTGATCACTTTTGCCCCTTCTTCAAGCTGAAGATTTTCCAAAACTTCCTGATCCGCACTGATGACCGTCTTGTCCAGAACCTTTTTGCTCGCCACTCTCTTGCCGTCGCTGTGTTCCCGTAAAAAATTGACGATCTTCTGGTTATCGCTTTTTGCCTTCAAGTTCTTTACATAAGTCCCATGGCCGCGTTTTTTTTCGATCAGCCCTTCATCTGCCAGCATATCCATCGCCTTTCTGACCGTAGCCCTGCTGACCTTGTAATATGCCATCATTTCACTCTCCGCAGGGATCAGATCCCCGATCTGATACTTTCCGGTGACAATGTCCTGGTACATATAATCATATATCTGGTAATAAAGCTGTTCCCTTCCGCTGAAATCCAATTCGTGTTTCATCGCTTACACCTCTCTGTAACTATATTCCTAAAATTATTCCATCAGCTCCCCGCCCACAAGATTGATGGACTGTCCGGTCAGATAACTTGAACTGTCCGTAGATAAGAAGATCGCCGCATCCGTTACATTTTTCAGATCTACCAGCTTATGCATCGGAATATTCTTCTCAAAATACGGGAGCACTTCTTCCGGATCTAAATTTCTTTTCTTTGCATATTCATATTTTAACTTCTGCCACATCTCTGTCGGGACGATTCCCGGACAGATGGTATTTACCCGTATGCCCTTGTCCGCAAACTCTTTTGCGATAGACTGGGATAATCCCTGAACTCCGTATTTGCTTGCGCAGTAAATGGTCTGCCAGGAACTTGGCTTTTTCCCTGAAAGTGAAGACATATTGATGATCGTTCCGCCTCCGTCAAGCATCTGCCTCACTGCCGCCTGACAGCATAAAAAGGTAGCTTTCAGATTCACATTGATTGTCGTATCCCAAAGTTCCTCGCTGCTTTCCAGAAACGGCGCCATTTTGGAAAATCCGGCAGAGTTAATCCATGAATTGATTCTACCATATCTTTCGGCTGCTTTACATGTGTTTTCATCAATTTGCTCTTTCTTCGTTACATCCGTCTTAAAAAAGCAGGCCTCACCGCCACCGGCCTTTATTTCATCCACAACCTGCATGGATTTTTCTTCATTCAAGTCAAAGATCACAACTTTGGCTCCTCTCTTTGCAAACTCTTTTGCCATAGCGGCTCCCATACCGCTTCCGCCTCCGGTGATGACGGTTACCTTGTCATCTAATCTCTCCACATTCATTTTAAAAGCCTCCTTTACTTTTTGATATACTCCGCAACATTGACCTGTTTATCCTGAGGCATCACCTGGACAAAAACATTGACTCCCTTTTGGATTAAATCAAGGAAGTTTTTATTTTCTTCCGGGTTGGTGGAAATGTTTTTATACAAAACACTTCTCCCCTCTTTTGCACCCATTCCTCCCACGTCAATCTCATCGATTTCAATTCCGTGATCCACCATGTAATTTAAAATCTCCGGTCCTTTCACAAGAAGGATGGTCGGAGCCTCCAGCCCCTGTTTCATAAATTCCACCGCGTCATCCCTGTTAAAGATTCCGATGGCAATCTCATCGGGCACTGCCATTTCCAGCACATTGATCATAAATTCATCTTCTGCCACTTCATCATCAGCCACGACAACCTGCACTGCATTTTTCTGCTTGATCCATGCCGTCATCACCTGCCCGTGGATCAGCCGGTCGTCAATTCTTGTTAAGACTAAGTTTTCCATGCTTCCTGCCTCCTTCGCTTAAATTCATTCCCTTTACTGCCAATGCTCCCGGAGAGACCGCTTCCTGTATCAGCTCATCCAGTGTGCTCTTTTCCGTCCTCGCGAAAATCAGAGTGATCAGCATCGGCATACTCATACCTGAAACCAGACCGATCTTATGGTCTTTCGCCAGGTATCCTGTACTGTTAAAAGGGGTTCCCCCTGTCACATCCGTAAGAACCAAAGTGCCTTCCTCTGATTCGTATTCTTTTATCTCACTTTCCAGTCTGTTTCTGTATGCTTCCGGCGACTCTCCGGGCATGAGAGGGGCAGCTGATATCCCCTCCTGTTCTCCTGCCACCATTTGGAGGCTTTCTAAGAGACCTTCACAGAAACGCCCGTGGCTTACTAATATAATATGTATCATAACAGCACCCCTCTATCCTACAAATCCCAGCACTCCCAGATAGGATGCCGCAATTCCTACAATGAAGATGCCTATAACGATCCATGTGACATTGATCTTCTTTGAAACAAGCTTCCATACGATCAGGGTAATAGCCAAAGGAATCAGTCCCGGAAGAAGGGAATTTAAGATCTCCTGAAACTTCACGACACCACTGCCCACGGCAATTTTAAACGGTGTATTCACCGTAATCCTTGTGGAAGCCATGCATCCCACAACCATAAGGCCCACAATGCTGAACGCATTGGTCACCTTATCGATCACACCGTTTTTAAGAATTTTCAGCAGAGTAGATTTTCCGTATTTATAGCCGTTCATGAACATGAAATATCCGCATGTAAAAATCAGGATCTCAAACAATACCGTAAAGAATACCGGTCCGACGAAATTCCGGTCCAGAGCCATGGTACAGCCGATACCTGCTAAAATCGGAAACAGGATTCCCTGCATAACGGTGTCTCCGATACCGGCTACCGGCCCCATCAGTCCGGTGCGGACAGAATTGATGTCCTCTGCAGATACGCTTTCTCCGTTGGCTCTGGCCTCTTCCATAGAAACCGTGATCCCGTTAATGATCGGCCCGATGGTAAAGACTTCTGAGTTATAAAATACCATATACTTTTTAAGCTCTCTGACCCGTTCTTCATTGGATTCGTAGAGACGTCTGATCGGCCCAATCATCAGGTTGGCGATTCCTAGTGCCTGCAGCCGTTCATAGTTGTAGCATGCCTCTGTGCTGGTAGTGGCAAGCCATGTCTTTACAAGATCTCTTTTTGACAGTTTTTTCTCATAATCTCTTGCCTGCGTTTCGTCTGTATAGTCTGTGCGCTCTTCATTTTTCTTCAGAGTCAGGCGCTTCACTTTCTTCGTTTTTTCTTCCTTTTTATTATCAGCCATAAACATGATAATTGCAATGATTGCCGCGAAAATCGCAACGGCCATAATATCCAGTTTTAAGTAGATCGTCAGGAAAAATCCGGCGAAGAAATACGGAATCAGCTTTTTCTTTCCAAGATAGTTTAAAAGCATGGCGATTCCAAGGGCGGGCATGATCCCTCCGACGACCTGGAGCGCAGATACAAGACTCTTCGGAATCGCATTGATCAGGGCCGTGCCCCAGGACTTCCCGGACATCACGAGGGCAAAGGCGGGAATCCCATACAGAGCAAAGGCCACCAGGAAAGACGGGACAAAGTTCATGAGCCTCACCCCTCTGATATTTCCCTTCTCAAGCATTCCATCAGCCCTGTGGATCCAGAAAGAGTTTACGGTCATATAAACCTGGTTCAGTAAGAGTCCGAACATACTGAACGGAATGGCAAATGTCACCGCCATGGTCGGGCTTGCGCCTGAAAGAATCGTCATCGCCGTGCCGAAGATCCCCGCTACGATCGTATTGCTCGGCATGGTTCCCCCTGCGGAAATCCATCCAAGATAGATTAACTGAATGTTGGCTCCCGCCAGCATACCTGTCATCGGGTCTCCCATAAAAATACCGGTCAGCAGACCTGTGGTCAGCGGATACACCAGACATTTTGTCACCGGACCGAAAAACCACCACTGGCCCATCGTTGCCAACAAAGCTACTAAAATCGCTGAAATTACCATCTTAAATCCTCCTCTTTTCGATTAGTGTTTTCCGGTTAAACGGACCATCACTTTTCCTTTCTTTGCATACTTCTGTGTCTTAAGCTCCTCGCCCATCTCTTCCAGGTCAAGACTGGCACTGATGATCGCATCGGTATCAAGCTTTCTGCTCTCTAAAAGCGCCACCGCCCGTTTCGTTGTATTTGGATTTAAATAAGAAGTATAGATGCTGAGTTCCTTTGTATACGCCTCAAATTGGTTCATGGAAACCGGCTCATCCGGATCTCCGAGCCCAAACAGCAGTACCCTGGCGTTTTTTCCCGCAATCTTTAGAGACTGCTCCATGGTCGCTTTTAATCCGATACATTCGATAACATAGTCAATATTAAATGTCTCAGCCAGCTTTTCTATCTCTTTGTCGTCCACTGCATAATCGGCTCCCAGCTCAAGAGCCAGCTTCTGTTTCTCTTTCTCCCTCTCAACCACGATAATGACAGAGGCCCCTGAGAGTTTCACCATCTGAAGCATCAGGCTTCCGATAGAACCCAGACCGTAAATTACCACTGCCGAGCCGCTTCGGATCTGAATCAGATCCAGTCCGTGGATCACACAGGACAAAGGCTCTGCGAATGCCGCATTTTTAAGATCCAGTTTCTCCGACACTTTATAGACGTTCTGCTCCGGAGGGTAAACATAGTCAGAAAATCCTTTTGCCACACCGTGCCTTTCAAGACAGAAATTCGGAAGCCCCTGCTGGCAGTAGCTACATTTCCCGCATCCGTAACTGGGATCTGCCGCGACCCGGTCTCCGGGCTTAAAATACTTAACCTTCGGACCCACAGCCGTCACGATCCCGGAACACTCATGTCCGAGGATGATCGGCGGAATCACCGGACTGGCACCGTTTTTCCCCTCAAACTTGTGAATGTCTGTGCCGCACAGTCCGCACCATGCCACTTCGATTTTTACTTCATCATCTTCCGGTTCCCGGTCAGGTATTTCTCTCACTTCATAGGTCCGGTCCCCTGTATAATATCCTGCTCTCATCTGCATCACCCGCCTTAATTGAGATTTTTAAAAAGTTCTATTTTCCTCTGTACTACCTGGTTGACTGCTTCTATACACGGCATTACATTATTTCTAAGAGAACTGCTCTCTGAGGTCTGTCCAAAAAGCTCTTTGGACTTTTTCGTCCAGGTGACCAGAAGTTCTGTACCCACATTAAACTTCCGAATTCCAAGATCGATCACTTGTCTCACGTCTTCATCCTTTACTCCGGTCCCGCCGTGAATAACCAGAGGAAGGTCTACCGCCTCTTTAATCTCTTTCAGTCTTTCAAAATTAATGTTTGTCTTGGACTTATACTGTCCGTGATTGGTGCCGATCGCCACTGCCAGCGCGTCAATCCCTGTCTTCTTCACAAAGTCCACTGCCTCTTTTGGGTCTGTATAGCGTACTTCTGCCTCTGATACGGCTACTCCGTCCTCTGTTCCCCCGACGATCCCCAATTCTGCTTCCACAGAGACATCAAACTTTCTGGCATATTCAATGATCTGCTGTGTCTTTAAAATATTTTCTTTCAGCGGCAGGGATGATCCGTCAAACATGACAGAACTGTAACCGGCATCGATCGCCTCTTTGATCTCATCATACTCTTTTGCATGGTCCAGATGAAGCACCACATCGATTCCTGCTTCCTCTGACATGGTCCTGCACACAGATACCAGATTTTTATGTCCCACATATTTAGCAGTTCCGACACTCGTCTGAATGATCACCGGTGTTCCCTGTTCTTTTGCTGCCAGGATAATCGCTGGAAGCATTTCCAGACTGTGGGTATTAAACGCCCCCACTGCCATGTTCAGTTCATCTGCTTTTTTCAAAACCTTTTTTAAATTTGTATACATCTTAACCTCCTCAAATATTAACTGCTGCCTTTTGTTTTAAAATTCTATTACTTCACCTCCCATCATTTTATCCTAACGTTACAATGTACGGACGTTTGTACTTTTGAATGTATTATACAACTCTTTTTTCGATTTGTAAACAATTTTTAAGCCAGAAGATGAAAAAATCTTCTGGCTTAAGGTCATTCTCATATTCTGTTGTTTATTTAACAGTACTCTCTCCCGCCCAAATCCTGCATTGTGCAATCTTCGGTTCCGGGTCAAATCCTTCTTCTACTCCCATGGTAGACAGCATCTCACACGGAAAATCCGGACAGACTCCACAGTGGTCCAATCCTTTTGCCTCACAGCAGGACTTCACTCCGCACTCACCGCCCCAAAACGGCTGTTTCATTTCTGTGCATCCCGTACAGTGGACCTCCTCTTTTCGCTCACATGAATTGCAGCAGACACCGCATCTTGATTCAAACATAATTATCCTCCTAAAAACTTTATCCTGCAGTTACATAGTTTCTTTTAATTCCTCAATCCACGTTTCCAGTGCCTGTGCCAAGATAAGCTGCTGCTCTAAGACAGCCATTCCTGTTTTCGGAATCTCCGGCAGATGTTCTTTCAGGCTTATATTTTCTTCGATATATCCTTTTAAAGTCTCCATGTTGTTTTCGATCTCTGTCAAACAGGACTTCTGTTTTTCCTTCGGCAGACTGTCCAGATTTACAATGACGGCATTAAAGTCCAGAAATATCCGGACCGGCTTTGAGGCAATCTCCAGCATAAGCTTTTCAAATTGCTTCTCTCCTGCCTCTGTCAAAGAATAAACCGTTTTCTCCGCCATATTTCCTTCTTTTACAACATCCCCTTTCATATAGCCCTTCTTTTCCAGCTGAATAACCTTTTTGTAAATGGAAGGCGTGCTGATTTTTACCCATTTGGATATATTGCGGTACTCTACGATCTTTTGAATATCGTAGGCACTCAAAGACTCCTTTTTCAAAATTCCCAGCACGATAAGATCAATAGTTGCCATGATTTCCCCCTTTTCGCTTGACAACCACTATAATTTATAGTAGTATGTGCTTCGCCGATAAAATTACTATAATTTATAGTAATATATTTTATATTTTATGTCAACCGAAAGGAGAGTTCATTATGAGTGAACAAAACAAAAAGATAGAACTGTTAGGAAGTGCTCCGATACCAAAAGCGCTTTTAGCCATGGGGCTGCCGACTATGATCGGAATGATGATCAATGCCTTATACAACCTGGTAGACGCATACTTTGTGGGAGGGCTGGGGACCAGCCAAATGGGTGCGATTTCTGTGGCATTTCCTCTGGGACAGATTGTGGTAGGTTTAGGTCTGTTATTCGGAAATGGGGCAGCATCCTATATTTCAAGGCTTCTGGGAAGAGGGGAAAAAGAAACAGCAAATAAAGTCGCAAGCACTGCCCTTTACAGCAGTATATTTGTGGGAGCTATAATCATAATTTTTTCCATTATTTTTCTGACTCCAATCCTTAACATGTTAGGTGCAACAAAAAGCATTCTTCCCTATGCAGCAACCTACACAAGCATTTATATCATTTCATCAATCTTCAACATCTTTAATGTAACAATGAATAATATTGTCACAAGCGAAGGCGCCGCTAAGACAACGATGTGTGCCTTGCTGACAGGCGCTGTACTGAATATAGTGTTAGATCCAATTTTTATCTATGTTCTAAATCTGGGTGTCGCCGGTGCTGCGATCGCCACGGCCATCTCACAGATGATTTCTACCGCTGTGTATTTATGTTATGTATTCAGAAAGAAAAGTGTATTTAATTTCAAATTAAAAGACTGCTGTTTCTCTAAAAAGATTATGTCAGAAATTATGAAAATAGGGATACCCACACTGGTCTTTCAGCTGCTGACCAGCCTTTCCATTGCATTAATCAACAAACAGACAAAAGTATATGGAGACTCTGTTATTGCTGCTATGGGCGTGGTCACAAGAGTTATTTCTATGGGAAGTCTCATGGTCTTCGGATTTATCAAAGGCTTTCAGCCGATTATAGGATTCAGCTATGGTGCAAAAAAATATGACCGCTTACATGAAGCGATCAAGACATCTATCTTATGGTCCACAATCTTCTGTTTTATCTTCGGAGCAGCTGCCGCTTTATTTTCTTCATCCATTATATCAGGATTTACAGCAGGCGATATAGAGATGATCCAGGCCGGGCAAACGGCACTGCGGGCAAACGGATTTTCTTTCCTGCTCTTTGGTTTCTATACTGTATACTCATCCCTTTTTCTTGCCCTCGGAAAAGCAAAGGAAGGTTTTATCCTTGGTGCATGCAGGCAAGGAATTTGTTTTGTCCCTGTCATCTTATTACTGCCTGCGGTTTGGGGCATCAACGGAATCCTTTATGCCCAGCCCATTGCTGATGTGATCTCTGCTTTTGTCACAATTTTCATGGCACTGTATCTTCACAGGGAACTTAAGAGTGCAGCAGACGTTGCTGTCCAAATCAGCAGAAATCCCCAACCAGACAGTATGAAATATGAGTCTTAATCCTGTCTGTACAAAATCCCCGTTTCCATGCGGTTTGACGGAACGGGGATTTTTCTCTCTCGCTCATAAAAAAATATTATGTATATTTCTTTCTAAGTAATTTTAATATTATTTTTAAAGCTTTTTTTCAAAAAGCTAACCTCTGAAATCGATTACTATCAAAGGTTAGCTTTGACAAAATATAAAATTAAGCCTTTACAAGCTGTTCACAGTATCTTTTCCATAGTATACCTTAAGAATTAATTCTTTCATCTCTTTTGCCGTCGGCTGAATCGGATTAAATGGCGTTGCCACGTCACTCATTGCTTTCTCTGTTAATTTATCCAAATTTTTAATAAAAGTGTCTTCCTGTACCTTCTCTTTCATTGACTTTGGAATATTAATTTTCTCACTCAGCTCAGCAACTGCATCCGCCAATGATTTTTTCCCAATAAATCCTGCAAGTTCATCATACATTTTTTTAACTTCATCATTCCGACTGTTATATTCCAATCCATATGGAAGCACAATCGCATTGGCAAGCCCATGAGGCACTCCATATTCCGCCCCGAAAGAATGAGCAATCCCATGAACAATTCCTAATCCGGAATTAGAAAATGCGATTCCTCCCATACAGGATGCGGCCAGCATCTCTGCTCCCGCATTTTCATCTTCCGGATTTTCGTACACTTTTTCCAGGCTTTTATATCCATAAAGAAAAGCGGCCAGGGACATCGCCTTTGAAAATGGATTTGCAGTCGGCGTTACATAAGATTCTATTGCATGTGTCAGGGCATCCATTCCGGAAGCTGCCGTTAAACTCTTGGGCATTGTTGCCGTAAATTCAGGATCTAAAACAGCGGCATCCGGAACCAGCCTTCCATTCATGTCTCTGACAGAATATTTTTTCTTTTGTTTCATATCCTTAATTAAAGCTGCGCGGGTTGCCTCGCTTCCTGTTCCGGCAGACGTAGCAATACAGCAGACTTTTGCTTTCACTCTTAAATTCTCTATGATATTCGGAGGCATTGTCTCTTCCAGTGTCCGATACGCAGGATTCTCATAAAACACCCACATAGCTTTTGCTGCGTCCATTGCTGACCCGCCGCCAAATCCAATAATCCAGTCCGGTTTAAAAGTTTTCATTCTTTCTGCACCCTTTAAAATTGTTTGAAAACTTGGCTCCGGTTCAACTTCTGTGTAGGCCTCGTATTCAAAACCGGCTTCTTCTAAAACATCCGTAACTTTTTTATAGGAGCCGACATCGATAAGAACATTTCCGCTCATGACAATAAATGCTCTTTTCCTGGGTCCTTCCAATGTCTTAAGCTGCTGTACCGCATTCTTCCCCCAGAATACTTTTTCGCACCCCAATTTAATAGAATACACGTGATCACCATCCTTTACTCTCTAGTAAACAATACAATTTTTAATTACTTTTTGGGCCGCATGTTCAAGTATCGCCTCTTCCAGCTCCTCAAGCGGATATTCCTTTTGAATAAAATCATCACTTTGGATTACTCCCATTTTTAACAATTCCAACGCAGTCTGAACATGTCTCGGCGTTGTGTGAAATACTCCTTTGACCGTTATTTGTGAATAGTGCAGAAGAGTTGCATCAAGAGAAAGGATACTTTTTTCCTTTGTTCCGCCGAACAAAAGAACAAAACCGGCTTTTCTGGCCATCTTAACACTGCTTTCCCATACATTGATCAGACCGGTGGCCTCAATTACAATATCTGCACCCCTGCCTCCTTCTGTCATCGCTTTTACTGCAAATGCGCTGTCCTCAATGTTTGTAATATTTAATATCTCATGAACCCCAAGCTTCTTTGCAAGCTCCAATCGATTTTGTGCCTTATCCGTAACAATAACATGGGCACCTTTTAACACTGCAAGCCTCGCAAACATCAGGCCGATCGGTCCTGCACCGTTTACCGCTACCACATCGCCTAAGTGAATGGGACATTCCTCAATACCGTATACAGCACAGGAAAATGGTTCCATCAGACAAGCATTCTTATGAGAAATTGATTCATCCAGCAAAAACATATTCTGTTTTACGATTCTCTCCGGTACTTTTACATATTCTGCATATGTCCCTCTGTTAAATAACATGTCTTCGCACATAGACGGAAATCCCTTTTTACAGAAATAGCAATGATTACATGGGGCTGTATTGTGAACAGCAACCCGGTCTCCTTCTTTGAAATTCTTGACCTTTTTCCCCACTGCGGCAATCACTCCTGAGTATTCATGCCCGAATGGATGCGGTGGTTTCAATAAAGGATATCCTCTCTTATATATTTTTACATCCGTCCCACACGTAGCAGAGATCTTGTTTTTTACTAAAACATCTCCTTCCCCGATTTCAGGGACTTCACATTCTTCAATCCGAAGATCTTCCTGTTCATACAAAACTGCTCTTCTCATTTTCATTCCTGGGCTCTGCTCCTCTTTAAATTAACTTGGAAATCCCGGTTCCAAAAGGAAAACCGGGATTGGAACATCAGTAACAATTAGATGTTTGATCTTCTTTGTCTTTCTTAGGCTGTCCATACGATTTAAATTTCTCCATAACCACGTCCATTTCTTCGTCGCTTAAAACGACCGGTTCGCCGACTGACATCGCCCGATACTGCATTTCCGCACAAAATTCCATATTCACTGCCAGCCCAAACGCTTTTTCAATCCCAGGTCCGCAGGTCAAAAGCCCGTGATTTGCAAGTAAAACAGCTTTTCCCTTTCCGCAGGCTTTGATTGCTGCCTCCGCAAGCTCTGGAGTTCCGAATGTACAGTATGGTGCGCACGGTACCTCTGCTGTTCCTGCACCTCCGATGACATAATGCAGTGCCTTAATCGGCATATTAAGACATGCAAACGTTGTACAATAAGCAGAATGTGTATGTACGACTGCCCCTGCATCCGGTTTATTTACATAAAAGACTGTGTGCAGGCCCCATTCACTGGAAGGCTTTTTATCACCTTCAACCACATTTCCTTCTAAATCCATCACAACGACATCCTCCGGGACAGTTTCAAAATAGCCTACGCCGGACGGACTGATTGCCATCAGCTTTTCTTCTGCATTATAGATACTGATATTTCCGCTTGTCCCTTTGCTGAGACCGGCTGCACTCATTTTTTTGCCGTACTCGACTACCAATTCTCTTTCTTTTTTTAATAGCATATTGTTCCCCTTTTTAAAATGTGATCTGGTTTAAATTGACGATCATATCACCGGTTTTTGTTTCCCAGAAACGATTAATCGTGTCTGTCAGAAGTTTTGGAGATTTTGGAAGAGCATCGACAACGTTTCCGGCGTTATGCGGCGTTAAAGTAATATTATCCAGTTTCAGTAACGGATCATCCTTATCCAGCGGTTCATTCCAATACACATCTAATGCTGCTCCGCCAATCCTTTTATTCTCTAATGCTTCTATAAATGCTTCTTTATCCAGGACCTTTGCTCTGGATGTGTTGATCAGATACGCCGTCGGTTTCATAAGACTGATAACTTCTTCATTAATACTGTTTTCAGTCTCTGGTGTTACTCTTAAATGAAGCGATATAATATCTGCTTCTCTGAACACTTCTTCTCTCTCTTTCATTGTTACAGCAATGCCTTTGGCATTCATGACATCCTGCGTCACAAAAGGATCATAAGCAATGATTTTCATGCCGATCCCGGCAGCTTTTTCCGCCACTAAACGTCCGATATGTCCCAGCCCTATGATCCCTACTGTCATCTCTCTCATTGCAGTGGTATATGCTGAATTAACATACTCTTTTCTCCAGATGCCCTGTTTCATTGCCGCATGGGCTCTTGCAATGTTTCTTGTCTCTGCAAACATTAAACCGATCGCAAAATCTGATGTAGCTTCCGCATTTCTGATCACATGCATCACTGGAATATTTTTTTCAGTCGCGGCTTCCACATCTACATGCTCCAGACCCCCGCGGCATGTTCCGATCAATTTTAGGTTTTGAGCCCTCTCAATTAATTTTCTCGGAACGGGACAAAAATGTACCAGCAGAATATCTGTATCTTTTATCTCAGTATAAAGTTCTTCCGGGATCTCTTCTGCCTCCGGTCCCCTTGTTTCTATGTTTAAAGCCTTTTTCTGAAAATCCTTTCGGTCATCTGCATTCCATATCATCTCTTTAATTTCCGGTTCATCATCAATATTCAGGCTTTTTGCGGCTTCTGCCAGCAATCCGCTGCTCACGATGATGTCCCCTACTACTGCAATCTTCATAATTTCCCCTTTCGTTTCAAACTATCTTTCACACTGGGTCTTATGCAGTTTCTCCGCCCGATGTTCCTGCGGCTGCCTGTGCTCCTCCCATCGCATTGTGTTCTAAATAATCCCATACTTTTTGTTTATTCTTCTTAAATAATACGAAGCACAAAAGATAGACAGCTATAACCAGTCCAATAATGATTGGGTTCATGGTTAGGAATGCGTATGTAATAAGTCCTGCCGTACAGTTTGACAAGATAAATCCGATAATTAAAACGGTTCCTGCAGTCACTTCATATCCGGCATTTACTGCGATCTCAGTAAATACAGCTGCCCAGGAGGATGCCATTAACAGCTTTGCGCAGAACACAATGCAGGCTGCAATCCAGGATTTAAAGATGTTGCCGTTTGACAGAGATACCGGTACTTCTACCATATATGGAAGAGAAGGTAAAACCATCACCGGAAGAACGATATTTCCAGGCAAAATGAAGGCTAACAGAAGGGCGACCGGGATAACTAACAGGCCTGTTGTCAATGTAGCCGCTTCTCCATATCCCAATGCATCATTTACTGCGATGATAAACTCCCGGTCCTTTCCATACTTTGATTTCTTTAATGTCTTTCTTGAGTAATCCGTAATGACCGTAAATCCTGAGGCAAACAATCCCGCAATTTTAGGGAAGATTGCCATTACCGCTGAACAGGTGACTGCAACATCTGCAACCTGTCCCCATGAAGTCATCTCATTTAAAGTAGAGATATTTCCGACAATTCCGAGGATCAGGCCCACGATCAAGCCTACATACATTGGTTCACCCAGGAATCCGATTTTCTTCTTGATCGCGTCTGGTCTTAAATTAATTTTATCTGCTCCTAATTTCCCGAGTATAAAGTCTAAGACTAAATACAGCGGTACATCCCCCATGTGATGAGGTGCTATCATTGCACAGCCTGGATAGTGGTAGTATGTTGACCATCTCTTTTGAACAATCTCCGCAAGCAGCAAGACAACCAAATTGACAAAAAGCATAAGAACAAATGATATCACAAGATTTCCTTTGATCTGGTATAACAGCGATCCCCATACGATGATTGAGTAATTATTCCAAAGATCCGACGGCTGAAAAATATCTGTAATTTTTACAAGGAAGATTACAATCTGGAAGATCAGCCCGACTCCGATAAACATCATTCCGATGTCTGTCGAATAAGCCACCGAAGCAACGGCCTGCCACCCTACATCCAGCGCCGGCAGATTGATTCCAGTCTGTTCAATCAGTTTTGTCACTAATGCTGATAATACGCTGCCAAACGCACTGGTTATAAACGCCATACCTTTCAAACCGACACCGATCAGCACAGCAGACATAAAAGCCTTTTTTACCGGCGCTTTGAATATTAAACAAATAATAAAGATGATAATCGGCACTGTTATATAGTTTCCGAATGTATCAAAAAACAGTTTCAGTGTATCCCACATATTTCAACCTCCTCGTATGAATGTTTTCCCGCTTTTCAAAGCTACAGTTCCAGATTCTCTACCTCCTGCATTAATTCTTCAATAAATTCCTCTTCATTAATGCCCACAAGGAAACCTGTGGCATTCAAAATGGGAACCCCGTAGTTTCCTTCCACAGGGCTTGTGTAAACGATCAAGTCATAACCGCCTCCCTGCATGGCACCCGGAACACCTCCGGGACTCACTTCCGTAGCTTCCATCTCATATCCTTTTTCCTCAAATATATCTGCTAATTTTGAAGAAAGCATTGCTGAGCTCACCGTTCCCGAACCGCACACTGATAATACTTTTATTGCTCTCATAATTTCTCTTCCTTTCTAATCTTCTAAAATTTTTAAACAATCCAGGATTTCTGATCTGTCTTTAGAATCCCTGATTTTCTTCAACAGCTCTCCGTCTTGAATGATCTTCATCATCTGCTTCAGCATACTGATCTGCATATCTGAGTCTTTGATCACCAGAGGAATGATCACTTCACAATCCAGCCACACATCTTTTGTTCCCATTGCACAAAATCTTACAGGTTCTCTGGGTATGATGACACCTACCGCCGGTTTATTTACATATGTATTATTTGTATGGGGAATCGCAATCGCAACTCCTTTTCCGGGCAAACCGGTGGGATATACTTTCTCCCGGTCTATCACAGCTTGTGTATATCCTTCTTTTACATACCCTTTTTCATAAAAAATCGTTCCGCCGAGCCGAATGCAGTCTTCTGCCGTTTTAACTTCTGCATCCATAACTACAAGTTCTTCATCTAGCAGTTTCAAAAATGGTCACCTCTTTCTTTTTTAGACTTTTATAGAATATTTGGTTATCGATAACTTAATTTCTAAATACACTATAACACCGATGTTTTTTATCAAAAAGAGCAGTTTCTTTCACTTTTTATTTCGCCGGTTTTACATTTTTTATACCTGTTTTATAAGAAAAATATATCCCATACCGTAATGGCTGCTCCGAACACAATAAGCGCCCCTGCGGCAAAACGGACATACCTGAGTGTTTTGGGGATTCCGAATTTTTCATAGTTATGAAAATGCATAAATACCAGAGGCCACTTACATAAACACATCCCTATGACAACTAACGGTATATGTGTCCACCAGCCTTCCATTGAGAAACCAATGCTTATTAAATTAACAGCAGCACATATTCCAATAATGACATATGCTTTGAGCCTTGACGCTTGATCCCATTTAATAAATCTGGACGTTTTGTTATAACAGTCCATACTACAGCACTGGACTTCTTCTTTTTCCCTTTTCAGCCAAACAGCTGCCGGCTTTTTAGTGATTGGCTGCCCACAGTATATGCACCTTTTTTCCATAGAAACCTCCTTTCAAAGGATGTCTGATACCTCCTGGTCCGGTTCTAAAATTATTGTACCTTCCCCGCCATCCATATAAATATTAGTTTTAGAACCGGCTTCCTCCAATATATTTTTCACACCCACAACAGCCGGTATCCCTAATGCTTTTGCAAGGATCACTGTATGAGATGTGTTCCCTCCTCTTTCAGTTACAAACCCTTTTACATGTGCTGTGTCCATCCTGATGATGTCTTCCGGCGTCAGATCCGCCGCGACAATTACAATATCCTCTTTTGTTTTTGAAACTTCATCCATTGGGGAATTTAATCCTTCCATCTTCCTGATCAAAGCATCACACACATTTTCGATGTCGGTCCCCCTCTCCCGCATATATGGATCATCCATACTTTGAAATATTACAGCCGCCGCTTTTTTCTCCTCTTCTAAAACATAAACCAGGTTCAATTTTTCATTTTGTATCCTCCTGATAATTTTCCCAAAAAAAGCATCGTCATTTACCATTTCAATATAAGCCAGAAAAATGTTTGCAGGCTCTTCTCCTGCTGAAATCTCTGCCTCTCTATACAGTTGCTTCAGCTCCTCCTTGTATTCTTTTCTTACCGTTTCAAAACGGCTGATTTCATATTCTGCATCTTCAGACTTTTCAGCTCTCGCTTCAAAAGCCAAATTGTTTAAAACCAGAATGGTGCCAGCAGCTTTTCCTTCAGCACCTCCGGTTCCTTTCCGTTTTTTCATTTCTTAACTCCTTTCATGTCAACTATAAAACTTTTCCCCTTTTCACTCTCACAGTAACGATAAATACCTTCCAGCACAGGAAAATGTGTATTCTGATCTACGGTCACAAAGAAGATGAATATCTTTCCTTTTATCTCTTCAGATATTTTGATTCTTTCTTCTGAAACAACAATTTCATAATTTATTTCTACATTTAAATCTCCGCGCATAGGACAATGGAGTATTACGACATCCTGAGAAATTTCATAAAATTTGATTTTGTTATGGTTCATCATATTGCATAATCTGTTATACAGACGCTTCCACGCTTTTTCGCCAACCGCTTTCTGGCATCCCTGCATGAGCAGCTCTTCTTTGGTGCTGCGTGCAGGCAGTACGCTGTATCTTTGATTTTGAATATAATTTGCAATAGAATTTAATTTTTTGTCTATCTTTCTGTTATCAGATTCAAATAATATCCGCAGCACATCAAAATATAGTTCATTTTCATCAACAATGCCATTTGTACTCTGAACGGCCGCCGATATGATCCTTTGAATTGTTTTGTTATACTCACCGATGACCCCGCACTGATTCATGACCTGGATGATTTTTTTCTTATCAGAATCCTCCAAAATAACATTGGTAAACACAATATTTTTCCGGTGTGCCAGCAGCTCTGAATATCCCGTGGAAATGATCAGCGCAAAATCGTCCAAATTATATTTTTTAGCCTCAGAAATAATGCCCAATTTAATGTCGGCGGTGCTGCCAAACAGTGTTTTCAGCTGTTCTTTTACTAAAGTTGAGGTTGCCATTCCATCTGCGCAGAGTACTAAGACCTTAGAGACATTGCTTTTCTTTTGAATTGTCTGATACTTCTCATCGCTTATAAAATAGATTGTTAAGTATGCAATCTCATCTGATGTTAACATTTTGGCAAGATCATCTTTCATCTCCCTCACGGCTCTCCCAGTGAAATCATATATTTCGGGATACATTCTCATGACATCCTGAACCAGGGGATTTGTCGATTGCACTCCATATTTCAATCTATAATACAATGGTCTGATATGCCCTTTTAACCTTGTCATTAAGCGGTCTTTATTATCAAAAGAAATACAGGCAATCCGTTCAAAATTTACAACCAGCGCTTTTGTAAAATTAGATATGTACAGATCTTCCTGATCCTGGGAAACAAACTGTGCAACCTTTATCCCTAACAAGAGAGTTGCAATATAATATATTTCCGATTCAGGAATTTCTAAGTTATAAACTTTTAATTTTTCAAAACTCTGTTTCAGTGATTGATACGGCTTTGTTTCAACTAAAGTTACTTTTTCTTCTGTATGAAGATTCATCGTGTAGCCATCCATGCTTCTGATCCAGGAAATCAGGATCATGCTGCATTCCAGTTCTTCATTTTCCAAAACCAGTTTGATATTTTCGTCTTGTTCATACTGCTTTATCAGACATCTGGCAATCTCCAGGTAATCGTAGTCCTCTCCGGTTATCGTAACCAAAGATTGCTGCATCCATTTTTTCAATATATCCTTAGGCTGAAAATTTTGTAATTTCTTAATTTCCTTTCCCACAATTTTTCTGATTGCAAATTCTTCTCCCTGGAGTACATATCCGAACTTGATCGAACTGGCTATAGAAATATTCTGGTTACCCAAAATTTTTTTCCACTCTTTAATATCTTTTAAGATTGTATTTTTGCTGACATCAAAAAGGTTCTGCATCTTCTCTATTGTTACAACCTCAGCAGACAGCAGTATCATTAAGAGTTCCAGTATTCTTCTCTCTTGTACAGAATAATAGTAGCTTCCGTTCTTCCTCATCTCAGCTTCCAGTATTTCAATTTTCTTTGATTTGACACAGATAATTTTTGACTGTATCTCCAGCCTGCCTAATTCCCTGCTCTTAAGCCAGTCATTGATCAGTTCAAAATCATAGTAAAATGTTCTCTTTGTAATGTTTAATTTCTCAATAATTCGGTCAACCGTATAACCGTTTTTTTGTTCTAGTATAATTTTTAAAATATATGCCGGTCTGCTTTTTAATTCCAAAGCAATCTACTCCTTTAAATTTTCAATAAATTCACTGATTTTCTCTCCTGCTTCTTTTTCATCTGTTCCGTTTATTACAAGTTTAATTTTTGTTCCTTTACATATCCCTCCTGACAAAATGCTGATAATACTCTTGGAATCAATTTCCGTATCATTTGTCCTGATTTTTATATCACTTTCATAAGTTTGGCATAACGTAGATAAATCCGTTGCTGGTCTGGCATGAAGTCCTGTTTTGTTCTTAATGATCATTTCTTTTTCGTACATGTCTGCTCCTCCTGATTGTTTCAATTTTATTTGTGCTTTCATTATATTCTCTTTCGTTTTTTCAGAAAATAGCAGTTGTTGTCACTCTTTTTTTCTTGTTTTGTGCAAATATTGTACTGAAAATGGAACCTTAATCCGATAGCAAGTTTTCTCTTTAAAAATGAAATACGGATGCAGCCCTGTGCACCCGTTTATATATGTTATCCCTCTAATTAAAATTATAAAAAATGACCCTTGGAAAACAATATATAATTTTTTCCAAAGGCCTGTATTAATATAATCATATCTGTCTAAAGCTTTTTCAATATATCTTTCTTATACTCCAGAAATTCTTCCGTCAGATTAAAATCTTTTCTCCGGGGCTTAGGCTCCCGGATCACAATTTCTTCCGTAATCCTTCCGGGTCTTCCGGTCAGCAGATAAATCCTGTCTGAAAGCAGGATCGCTTCATCAATATCATGGGTGATAAACAGTGTAGACAGATGGATCTTGTCCATCACATCCAAATACCACCGATGCATATCACTTTTCGTCAGTGTATCCAATGCACTGAAAGGTTCATCCAGCAAAGCCACATTCTTAGAAAACATATAGGTCCTCAGAAGCGCAGCCCTCTGGCGCATACCTCCCGAAAGCTGTTTCGGATACTTTTTCTGAGTGCCTTCGAGGCCAAACTCCTGAAAAAGTTCCCCGGCTTTTTGACGGGCAGCTTTTTTGTTCTCACCTTTAATCAAAAGCGGCAGTGCTACATTATCCTCGATTGTCCGATAAGGGAGCAGCAGATCTTTCTGAAGCATATAACTGATATTCCCCGGCTGTCCCGTAATATCCCTGCCGTCCAGCATGATTTTTCCCTGATCAGGTTTTTTCAGTCCGGAAATCACATTAAACAAAGTCGTCTTCCCTCCGCCGCTGGCACCCAGCAGACAGACCAGTTCATTGTCATGCAGCTCTATATTAATGTCTTCTATTATATTTGTATTCTCATATGCAAGCGTAACACCCGTTACAGTCAAATCCGACATTTTCTTTACTCCAAGTAGTCATTGGTAAATCCGGTATTTTCCGGAATCTTTGTTTTTGAAAGACCTTTCTCACTGATCCAGTTATAAAATGCATTCCACCTTTCTGGATTAATATAGCCCCATTGCTTCACTTCAGCCTTATACTGATCCTTCATATATTTCTGGCTGGCCTGTACCATTTTGGAATCCAGTTCCGGCGAGGCTTCGCAGAGAATATCTCCTGCATCTTTGGGATCTTCAATGGCATACTCATAGCCCTTTTTTGCGGCTGACAAAAATGCTTTTGCCGTTTCCGGATTCTTTTTCATCCATTCACTGTTCCCGATGATCACCGGCGTATAATAGTCAAAGACCGGATCAATATCTTTAAACGCAAAGTAGTCTGTATCAAGTCCGGCCACCTCCGTAGCAATCCCTGCCCATCCATAGTAAATCCAGATGGCATCCACTTTTTTGCTCTTTAATGCAGAGACCTCATCTGTGACAGTGCTCGGAATCATGTTTACTTTGCTGAAATTCCCTTTATCTTTTTCTACCACCTGTTTTAAGATCGCTTTTTCAATATCCTGATTCCAAGTGGCGTATTTTTTGCCTTCCAGCCCTTTCGGACGTTTGATTCCGTCACCCTTTCTGGATACGATCCCAGAAGTATTGTGCTGTAAAACCGCTGCCACAGCCTTAATCGGAAGAGCATCATCCCCAACGACAGCAGGCATCATCGTATCCTGAAATGAAATACCGAACTGTGCTTTCCCGGAGCCCACAAGCACTTCTGCTCCGTCTTCCGGCGGCTGTACGATTTCCACATCCAGTCCGGCTTCTTTAAAATATCCTTTTTCCTTTGCCACGTAAATACCCGTGTGATTGGTATTCGGTGTCCAGTCCAAAACAAATGTAATCTTTTTAAGCTTTCCGTCCCCGGCTTCTTCTTTCTTTGATCCGCAGCCAGTCATTGCTGTGATCAATAACACAGAAAGTAATACAGCTAACATTCTCTTTTTCATAATTATCATCCTCTTTTCACTTTTTCGGCTATTCCCGGTTCTCCCACGGCATACATTTTTTCTGCAGAAGATTCACGGCCCACATCAGCAGGAGACTGATCGCAGAAATCATAAAGATCACCGCAAACATTTTGTCAAAGGCAAAACCTTTCTTAACCCGGATCATATAGACACCCAGGCCTTCAAATCCACCCAGCCATTCTGAAATGACGGCTCCCACAACTGCATAGGAAGCTGAAATCCGCAGGCTGGCAAAAAACTGACTAAGAGATCCCGGAAATTTCACATACCGGAATATCTGCAGCTTTGACGCACCCATAGAACGCATCAGACTGATCGTATCCTTGTCCGCCGAGCGGAAACCATCCAGCAGGCTCACGGTAATCGGAAAAAACGTCACGATAACGATTAAAATTACTTTTGGAAGCATTTCATATCCAAACCACAATACAAGGAGCGGCGCAATGGCCACCGTGGGCACCGTCTGCGTCAGCACGATCAGCGGATAAAATGCCTTATACAGTTTATCGAAATGATCCATGAGCACTGCCATTAAAAAACCAATAACAACACCCATCAGCAGACCGATAAACGATTCAAGTATGGTCACTCTCGCATTCGCCATCAGCAGTGGAAAATCATTTACAAATGCTCTGACCACATCCACCGGCGAAGGAAGCAGAAATTTTGAAACCATCCCTGTCCCGCTGGCAGTCTGCCACATAGCAAGAATCACAAGAATCGCCGCTGCCGGCCACAGTTTATTGGTGGTGTTTTGTAACTTTTTTATCAATGGTAAGCACATCCCCTTCTGGCTTATAAGACACTTTAATGTAAGCCGCAACCGACGGCGCACCGGCACGGACAGCAATATGCTGGCACTCTTTCACAATATCCATCAGTTCATCGTAATCACCCTCGATCGCAGTTTCAAACGGTCCCACATAATAATTCAGTCCCGTGCTCTTAATATAATCAATTACCTCGTCCACAATACGGATCAATTCTTCATCATTGGCCGCCTCCGGCAGTGTCTGGATCGCTACGCTTGCATTCATATTTCTTCCTCCTCATAAATCTGTTTCCATAGAAAAACCCCGCTGGCAAATCCAACGGGGAAATAGTCTCATGTACAGCTGTACTGTTTTATTCCTACGCTGGCATTACCCAGATCAGGTATAAGGGTTAAAGACCTCTTCTCGTCTTACTCTCAGCCGGCAGTCTGCCAGCACCCCTGTATATAAAATTTTCTTATGTCTCGGTTTCACGGTATGTTTGTATTATAATGAATATACTGAATTAAATCAATTCCCTTTTCGAAAGAATGCCAATCTTTCCTTGTCCCGTTCCTTTCGTTTGGTTATAATAAATACAGCAGAATAATCTTATTTACAAATCGGAGGAATTTATGGGCGGA
This sequence comes from Anaerostipes caccae L1-92, assembly GCF_014467075.1. NCBI lineage: Bacteria > Bacillati > Bacillota > Clostridia > Lachnospirales > Lachnospiraceae > Anaerostipes > Anaerostipes caccae. The sequence continues at coordinate 376,179 of NZ_AP023027.1, read as the reverse complement.
TTTTTTGGTGTCACTTCAAAACAGGATTGTGTTTTTGATTTATATTTTGGGACAGACTATCATTCCCATCTTGGGACAAGGCGTGCCGGTATGGCAGTTTACAGTAAAGACGACGGTTTTGACCGTGCCATTCATAACATAGAAAATGCTCCGTTTCGGACAAAGTTTGACAAAGACGTGAACAAGATGCATGGATATATGGGCATCGGCTGTATTTCCGACTACGAACCGCAGCCGCTGATCGTTCGCTCCCACCACGGCACATACGCGATCATGACCGTAGGAAAGATCAATAACACGGATGAAATTATAAAGCAGATGTTTGATTCAGGCCACACACATTTCCTTGAAATGAGCGGCGGAGATATCAATGCAACGGAGCTGGTTGCCGCTATCATCAACCAGAAAGAACATCTCGTGGAAGGAATTCAGCATGCACAGGATGTCATTGACGGTTCCATGACGATCGTGCTGCTGACACCAAAAGGCATCTATGCCGCCAGAGACAAAATGGGCCGCACGCCGGTAGCCGTAGGCAAAAAAGACGATGGCTACTGTATTTCCTTTGAAAGTTTTGCCTATTTGAATCTCGGATATGTGGCCGACCGGGAGCTTGGTCCGGGAGAGATCGTGATTCTTACACCTGAAGGTATCCAGACTCTGGCTAAACCCGGCGAAGATATGAAGATCTGTACTTTCCTCTGGGTTTATTATGGTTATCCTTCGTCCTCTTATGAAGGAATCAGTGTCGAGGAAATGCGCTATGAATGCGGAAAGAAGCTGGCTCAGCGTGATGATGCTACTCCCGATAGAGTCGCAGGTGTACCTGACTCAGGGATCGCTCACGCCATTGGCTATGCCAACGAATCCGGGATACCGTTTTCCAGACCGTTTATTAAATATACACCAACCTGGCCGCGTTCTTTTATGCCGACTATCCAAAGTAAGAGAAACCTGATCGCCAAAATGAAATTGATCCCGGTTCATGAACTGATCCAGGATAAAAGCCTATTGTTGATCGACGACTCCATCGTAAGAGGAACCCAGTTGCGGGAAACAACCGAATTCCTTTATCAGAGCGGTGCAAAAGAAGTACACGTCCGCCCGGCTTGTCCGCCGATTTTATATGGGTGTAAATATTTGAATTTCTCACGCTCTACTTCTGAAATGGATCTGATCACACGCCGGATCATTGAACAGATCAGCGGAGATTACAAGAATGTACATCTGGAGAAGTTTTCAAATCCGGACTCTCCGGAATATCAGGGTATGATCGATGAAATCTGTAAGCAGCTGAATTTCACATCGCTTAGATATCACAGGCTGGATGATATGATTGAGTCTGTGGGATTGGATCCTAAAAAACTCTGTACTTATTGTTGGGATGGGAAAGAGTAGATAACATAATAAAAAACACAGCTTTTGATGAGATTGATTGTCAAATGCTGTGTTTTTTCTTTAATTAATTAGAATTGATATAATTTTTATGTTTATACAAAACTCTTGACAGAGTAACCATACAGTTTTATTAAGGCCTTAATCTGCAATGAATTCTGGCATAACGTCGACAATCTAAGACTCAATATGTTTCTATTAAAATCAAAACCATTAATCGGTACTTCTGGTACTGAAACCTCTAAATTCCAATATGTTTCTATTATCACCGTTCTTGTTTCCACATTAAATATGTAAAAGAAATCTTTAGACTCCAATGGGTTCTATTATTACTCTTTAAAAATGGTTGGAATTGCAAAAACAGTGATCTTTAGATTCCACTATGTTTCTATTAATACTTGCTGAGACGATACCGGAAATTCTAAACACGCTACTTTAGATTCCACTATGTTTCTATAAATACGGGTCTATATATATCACACACAACTTAGAAACCACTTTAGATTCCACTATGTTTCTATTAAGATAAATGCTGTGGATGTGCTGATAAAACAATTCAAACGACTCTAAATTCCACTATGTTTCTATTAAGATGTGGTTGCATACCAGCTTATTCTTCCGGTCTTCTTTCCTCTAAATTCCACTATGTTTCTATTAAGATTGAAACTTCGGTTTGACTCCTTAAAGGCAACTCTCTCTAAATTCCACTATGTTTCTATTAATACTTGAAGTATCTGTCCTCGTTCATGAAGCAATCGTACTTTAGATTCCACTATGTTTCTATTAATACCCCGTATCTCCACACTAAAGTAATACAAGTAATTCCCAATCCTTAATTGTCGACCCAATCTATTTCATTATTTTCATTTGGTTATAAGCTTTATCTATTGCTATAAATGTAGTATAAAATGGCTTCACCACTCACATTGTCGAGTCACTGAAAATTTCACAGTATCTGCGGTCGACAGTATTCTTACAAATCATGATTCCCACTACCTTCTGGAAGTTATAACTGCTTTATCCTTTCAATCGCCTATTAATATCTGACGCACTATATAAAATATCTGTTACAATTACTCTGTCTCCCTCAATTACATAAAAAACAGAATAATTATCCACTAACATGCTCCTTATTTCTTTGCTATGTTCAGGCTCTGAATCCATAATTCGGTTACGTTCTGGCATAATATCCAGTGTTAGTATCTTATCTGCAATTCGATTATATTGTTCTATGGCATTTTCCGGTGAAAGAAGATTATAAGCAATATAGTTATATAATTGTTCCATGTCTGCAATTGCTTCATCTGCAATCTGAACTGTATACTGCTTCATGCTAATGTTTCTTTCTAAATTCTGCAAATACTTTTTCTGCATTCTGCACTCTTCCTGCTTCAATATCATCATATCCTTTTTGAAGCTTTGCATGTAATTCATCTTCTGTCATTAGATCTACATTAATTGTATCTGGTGCTTTTGGCAATGAAATTGAAAAAGGAATACTACCTGTAAGAGAAATCTGATTTAAATACATATCAATCGCAGTCGACATAGGAACTCCTAGCCTCGATAAAACAGCCTCTGCTCTCTCTTTTACTTTTGGATTGACTCTTAAATTTAATGTTGCAGTTTTTTCCATGATATAACACCTCCTATTAAGATTATTGTAACGTTTTTGTCGTTACAATTCAATCACTATTTCTATTTCAAATGCTTTTTTCTTTTTAGAGGGTTAGAAATTGTACTACCATTGCAAACCAATCAATCTCTAAATTCCTCTATGTCTCTATTAAGATAAAAATAACCCATGTATAAGCCTTAGTAGACTTTACACGAGTTATATATGTTATATTATACCTATTTATCTCACTTGTGCTAAAAAACGCTTAATCATTGTTACGTCCGTTTTAAGAGAATCTATATCTTCACTTCCGTCTTGATAACGTTTATATGTATCAAGGTAGCAAGATTCAATATCTTTCAAACGTGGGATAATCTCAGTTTCCTGAGTAACTTCAAGATTAGTTACACGCTGTTTAACATCTTTCATGTCTCGTTTTATCTCACATACATCTTTAGATAATGCATTTACATCCTTAGATAGAATTGTAAGTATAGAGAGTATTTGCTCCTCGTTTGTCATGTTCATCACCTTCCTTGCTGAATATGTGCATGGATATAATAATATAATAACATAAAAATCTGTGCAACGTCTATTTAATATTCAAGTTGCTTGCTCTAAATTCCACTATGTTTCTATTAAGATTAATACATTTTCCGCCTTCCAAGCATCCTTTAAAATCCTCTAAATTCCACTATGTTTCTATTAAGATGAATCAATCCCAAGCCTTTTTCTTGCTTCTTTGATTTCTCTAAATTCCACTATGTTTCTATTAAAATTCGTGCGGTTTGTTACTATTGCGCTTGTTGCTACCTCTAAATTCCACTATGTTTCTATTAAGATTATTTCTATCTACCGGGAGATGCAGAAACATCTTTCTCTAAATTCCACTATGTTTCTATTAAGATGTCGAAAAAGCTAAATGAAGAGCAAGCATATTACAACTCTAAATTCCACTATGTTTCTATTAAGATTACTTCCGAATCGCTCATGCTCTTCGTTGTGGCATCCTCTAAATTCCACTATGTTTCTATTAAGATACTACTGAATTTTAAAAATCTGCAAACAGAAATCTACTCTAAATTCCACTATGTTTCTATTAAGATGATGTTGAAATAGAAGAGGAGGTGACCTTAAATGCCTCTAAATTCCACTATGTTTCTATTAAGATGGTTCTTAAAACGGTTGTTGATGATTTGCAGGATCCTCTAAATTCCACTATGTTTCTATTAAGATTGGAAATATGATGTTCAGGGACATGGCCCCACCGGACTCTAAATTCCACTATGTTTCTATTAAGATACTTCGGCATCATTCACTGCATTCATAATCTCTCGCCTCTAAATTCCACTATGTTTCTATTAAGATCATTGCTTTGGCCAACGTCTTCCCAGTTGTAGCTTTCTCTAAATTCCACTATGTTTCTATTAAGATAAAGAGGCACAAGAAGAGGTATTATTCAATGAACTACTCTAAATTCCACTATGTTTCTATTAAGATAAAATCTGGCAGCTACTTTGCACAGGGACTTAAACTCTCTAAATTCCACTATGTTTCTATTAAGATGAGCAAGATCAGAAAGTCTGTCAATATTGCAAAAAACTCTAAATTCCACTATGTTTCTATTAAGATTAAGGAGAAGGCCAGAGAACGTCTTCTCCTTTGTACTCTAAATTCCACTATGTTTCTATTAAGATCTGTCTACTAATTGCCTTATTCAATTCCCCATTCCTTCTCTAAATTCCACTATGTTTCTATTAAGATAAAGATGGGCAAGTAATTAAACGAAAAACATACGCCTCTAAATTCCACTATGTTTCTATTAAGATGGCTTGCATCACAGGCCGACATGCTGGCAGAAGACCTCTAAATTCCACTATGTTTCTATTAAGATGCGAAACAAGTGTCGATTGAGCGCTACGAACGAGCACCTCTAAATTCCACTATGTTTCTATTAAGATCAAGCTGGCCAATGCCCAATTTAAAGCGGCATCAGCCTCTAAATTCCACTATGTTTCTATTAAGATTGTTTTTCCGCTGGTTAAGCTATCGCTTCTAACTACTCTAAATTCCACTATGTTTCTATTAAGATTGTGACGGCCCCGCCGGATAAGGTATCAGAAGAGACTCTAAATTCCACTATGTTTCTATTAAGATGCAGAGATCTCTTCTGCATTTTTGGAGGCGGATCTCTCTAAATTCCACTATGTTTCTATTAAGATCCGTTACATTAGAAGCCCCTATTTCTCACCTTTAAACCCCTACAAATTGTCGACCCCATAATAATCATTAACTTTCAACACAAAGATACAAATTATATAAGCATGAAGTCCCTGTTTTATTAAGTTACTCGCTACTGTCGATCTCCCTATAATTTTGCACTACCAAGGGTCGACAGTTCTTATATAAGAAAACTAGTCTTATCCTCCTCTTTCCCCCAAAATTCCTTATCCAGCCATCTCTCATGACGACTTTTGAAAATAATGACGGAATCTAAATCTTTGTCCACATAAGGCTTCAATTCCTGCTGTAATTGTACCAGCTGGACCTTGGATATCTCGCCCTCAAAAACAGAATTTTGTATATGTGACAAATATTTCTTACATATCTTAAAAACCCTTGACCAGCGTTTTTGTCCATTTTCACTTTGACTAATATCATAAACCAAAACTACATACATAAACTACCACCATATCTTAAACCCTTCATACTCTTTTTCCCCGATTAAATGCTTAATTAATTTGTACGCTTCCAGCCGCATTAGATACTGATAAGATACCTTTTTCCCCAACTCCTTGTGCATAATTGTTGTTTTCAGACGATCTTCAAATTCTGTGACAATCAATTTAGACGCCTCTTTTTTTAAATGAAGAAAATTCAACTCTTTGGTAAAGCTATCTTCCGTTATCTGCTTCCGATTCAACAAAGAAAATATCAGCCGATCTCCAATCAACGGCTTAAATACCTCAGATAAATCCAGGCATAAAGAATACCTTCTCGCTCCTGGTTCATGAAGATAACTGATTGTCGGGTTTAATTGAGTATGATATATTTCACTTAACGTCTTTGAATAAATCAAAGAGTTTACAAAAGATATCAGTGAATTAATCATGTTATCCGGTGGATGCATGACTCTTTTCTCAAATTGAATTTCCTGGTTGACGATTTCATTCCAAGCTGTATAATAATATCTTCGGATGTTACCCTCTATTCCCATTAATTCATCAACAGCTTTTGCCTTTGGTATTTTCTTTCGCAGATGATCTACTTCATTCATAAATTCTGAAAGTTCTTTTCCTCTGCTGTTGTAATAGCGTAGATTTCGATAGATATTATCTGCCGCTGCATTAATAAATTTACGTGCAATTTCAATTCTTTTTTCATAATCTGTGTAGTGCTCCACCTGTTTTACGAGAAGCTGGCCCGCTAGAAGACTTTCTTTTGGATAATAACTTCCGGTATAAAAATTATAATAATTAAAGAAATGAATCGGGATACCATACTGCGATATGTAATTAATAAATGCTGTGTTAAATGTCATCTCTGACATTACATAAATATCATTAATCCGTTCAATGGGAATGTCTCTCTTTTCTCCTTCATATGAAGTAAACTGAAGTGTATTATCTTTTCTCTTTAAATCGCCATTGTTATATACATAAAGGCTTCTCTTCATCCTTTCACCTCCCTATTAGATGAAACATAAGTCATGGTAAGCACATTTCTTGCAAATTTTCTTTTCACAGAACTCAGGTGGTGTTTCTAATTCTTTGATTTCATGTATTTCAGAAATAATACCTTCTAATTTCTTAATATCCTCTTCTTTCAACTCAACAATCAGGTTTTTCTTTAACAATGGGTAATCAATTTTAGCCTTTAAATTCTTTACGCCTCTCTTCCAAAGATAGTAAAGATAATATTTCACTTGCCAGACTCCTGCCTCTTCAATAGATTTACTTTTCTTTACTTCATGCAATTCCTTATGTTCTTTTATAAAATCGATATTAATAATATTATCAATGTTGATGTGTTTTTCATCACGGCGATAGCTGTTTTCATCTAACAACTTACCCAGCATAACACTTTCGTTTTCGGCTTCCATATTTATTTCATGACAGAAATACCATAATTTCCTCTTACAGACGAAATAGTAGTAAATCATTACTCCTGTAATTCTCTCCTCCATAAAACGAAACCTCCCCTTTATATTACAATTACCAACTAGCTATTATAAAATTTTATTTCTCACTATTTTATAGAGTAAATATAGGCTCATCCATTTCCTCTACATCTAATGGATAAAATCCCTTTTCATCATAATGACAGTCTATTACCGGTATCGTCTCAAACCGATTAATTTTTATCTCTCCAAAAATTTCGATTTCATGACGTTTGTATTTTATATACATATATTTCGGTATGGAGACTATATATCCTTTAAGTTGTTCTTGTATCTCTAATCTCCTTTTCCACAAGTTATTTAAAATTAGTTTATCTTTTCCTAATTTCTTTTCCTCTTTTATTTGCTTTTCTACATCCATTAAATTTTTTTGCAGCCCTTCAATACTCTCTTTATAATCCAGATATACGGACTTTGGAACAATATTTTGAGAAAAGATATTTCGTAAGTCCTGTTCACCATCACTAACTTTAACACCAATCTTAAATTTATTAAAAGTTTCATTGTATTCTTTTAAATAGTCACTTTCAGAAACTGCTTCCGTAGTAAAATATTTTTCAATCAAAGCCAGTTTATCTTCTTCACTGATCGGACCATCACAATTTGACAAAGCTTTCATAGATTGCGTATATAAAACAGCATCTAAAAAGCCTTTCCGCCCCCTCTTAACATCTTTACCGTCACAATACACAAAGCAATTATATTCATCAATATCTTTCTTTCCTTTTCTATTGCACCTTCCCATTCTCTGAAACAATGCATTTAATTCAGAAAGTTCTGTAAATAAATAATCAAAATCAATATCCAGGCTTACTTCAACAACTGACGTTGCGATCCAAATCCCATCGCGGCTATCCAGGACTCCTTGTTTTTCATCTGAATAGGTTTTCCCAAATTCTTTGATTTCCGATTCCAGCTGCTTTCTATCATTTCGGGTAAAACGGCTATGAAAGACATTTAAATTCAAATCTATATCTGCTTCTTTTAATTCATCATACATTTCCTGTGCTTTTCGGATTGTATTACAGACAACTAAAATCTTATTACTGTGATTTAGCATCTTATTTTTTTTATAACATTGAATAATATCTTCTGCAGATAAGGACTCCTGCTTTACCTTTATCGAATGTCTCATTAAATTATTTGAAAACTGTTGTTCTTTAAATTCAATCCCTGTATCTCTTCTTAAAATATCTTTTAAAAATGGAGATAGCGTTGCTGTTACGATTGCAATCTTTCCGCCAAATTGATGTATCTTCCGAAGTCCAAAAACCAAATAGGCCAGTAATTCTGCATCATACATTTGAATCTCATCGATCACAATCTTTGAATATGCAAGCGTGACCAATTTCATCTCATAGCCCTTATACCCAAAAATAAAGCCAAATAATTGGTCTAATGTGGAAATGTTTAATGGAAGTGAAAGTATTTTTCCCCGATCTGAATATTCAAAAATATCTAACTCTTCACTGTTTGAAAGATGCTCTCTATAATATTCTAATGCTTCTGAATGTAATAATCCCAGACGTTCATGAAGTTTTTCTTCTTTTAAAATATCATTTTTGACACGATCATAAATAGAGTTGATCGCTACCCGTACAGGCAGTACGAAGAATCCTTTATTGTCTCCTATCCAATGAAGTCCTGCTTCCGTTTTTCCCATTCCTGTTGGAGCCAAAGCAATAATATCATCTTCACGATGCTCAATACAAAATTCCTGCAGCTCATTCCATTTACTCTTTGGATTCTTTACTTTCCATGCTTGCATCATCTGGTCGAGCCCCTTAATCAAGAAATCATTTGGATATTCAACCTGATAATTTCCGCTGGCACTGTAATCACATCGATGCAGTAAACCTTTTAATAAAATAGTCTGAGGGTCTGAAGGATATATTCCTACAAGTTCATTTTCATCATCGAATTCATGCTTATATTCATCCAACAGCAATGAATCAATTAAGTCCCTTTTCTCTCTTAAAACTTTCCATTCTTCACAGTAATCATGGTGGTATAAAATAGCACAGGCAACTCTCATAAAATCCTCATACTGATATTTCGATGAATGTAAATAAAAAGATGGGTCTAAATAAAAAATTGATAAAATATTGTGTGGAACTTCTTTTTCAGGATTGAATTTTAATTTTCCGTTTCTTACTCTTTTCTGAAATTCTTTATTTGCCTTGCCGTCATCATGGTGAAGACAGGCCTGGCATAACAAATCAAAGATATACTTATCATTAATATAATGAAAATCCCACAAAATCTCAGCTTGTCTAATTAAATCTTGCGCATGTTCTGCAATTGTTTTATTTGGCTTTGCCAGGTACTCCTGTAACTTCACCTATTCACCCTCCATAAATTATAAAAAATTTACAATATTCTTTTGATCGTCTATCCAAATATTTTCACTGGTTTTTCTGATTTTAAAGTCTGATGTATACACTACCGGAATTTTTTCAATAAAAATACGTTTTCCGTCTTGGATTTCATACTTTTTCCCCAAATAATATTTAGTTCCAAACATTAATCGTTCCGGGCCCATCCCTGTATATATTCTCCTGTTCTTCACATCATCATAGTGCAAGTAAGCAGAATATGGACTACGAACTGTCTCATCAGTTTCAAGTAATTCTACCAGCTCTGCATCCGTAACTTCTACGAAATCTTCACTCCTCCCTAATGATTTTAAATCATAAATATGATGATAGATGTCATTCAAAACTTCTTCTTCGGCACGAATATGTAAAATCAGCTGCACATTATCCAAAATTTCATAGTACTTAATGGACGTAGTTAAGGAACGGAATTTTGAGATTGGAACTTTATAGTTACTCGTCTCATAATCAGAAACCTTCTTCTTCCATTCTTTCTCTTCTGCCTTTATCTGCTTTTCTTTCTGAACAATCTCATCATACTCATTGCTTCCTTTTTCTGCTGTTTTCTTTTGTTCTGCTAACCTGTTTTTCTCCTGTTTATAATTTTGAATTCGCTCTTTGTACTCTGTGGATTTCCATTCCGCAATCTTATTTCCAAGAACTTTTAAATCCCGGTACTCCTGCAGTAAAGACTCATCATGAACTTGGATCGTAGTCCCATTAAAAAAACTATTCCCTTGAGATTTTTTAGCACTGGCAACTTGCGTAAATGCATTAGACAGCATACTCTCGTTTTTCATTTTGACCAAAGTTCCCCTGTCATCCATTGTAGAGTTCAGAAAACAATAATCTCTGTAAACTTTTTTTCGCATGGAAGAGAATTTGCCTTGAATGCTGATATCCATTTTTTTATATTCAGTATATCCGCAAATACTGTGCAGTGCACCGCTAACTGTGGATAACGGAGGTAATGGATACGTCATCTTATTCTCTGTTGTCTCTTCTTTTCTATAATTTGCGCTGGCTTGACGAATTTTTATCCTTAAGGCTTTCACCCCATTCACCTTCTCTCCTATGTATTAGTTTGAATAATACTCTTCTACTTCCTTGCGCAGTTCTTTAAAGAACGCGCTGATTGAAACCGGCGCCAATTCTTTTTCTATTTCATCTTCGTTTTCTAATAAGTTGCCTCTCAGCAGTCCCGCATGGAATCCTTCTTTCAGCTTCTCTTTCAGATCTTCTGATATCATCAGGTTTGCATGTTTGACATTTACCACATTTTCAAAATAATGTGTCTTTCTTTTAGATAATCCTCCTACTATGAAAACTGGTTCTGCATTATCTAAATTACCTTTCACTGTCAAAGATAAATTTTCTACTGCATTTAACAGAGCTGTTACTCTCTCTAGTTTCTCTGTCTGGGAAGCTTCTCCTTCAAAGTTCTCATCTTTCCCTATCATCTGCAAATCAACTGTCAGACTATATACTTTTAAGGATTTGTCGTATTCATACTGATACGGCATCAATCCCACTTTACCGCCGCTCTCCTGTACAGACAATCCATTTTCCTTTGCATAATTTGAGGCCATGTATAAGTTATTATGAAATCTTGTTTCATTTATAAAATGATCTGCTGCAATGGCATCCGTCAGATAAAAGGAACTTTTTCTTACATAGGTTGTCCCCTGGGTATTCATATACCCGCCCTCTAGTGCTCTGCAGTTAGCAGCATTTAATTCAGCATTTACTTTTTTTTGCGCTGCTCCATCTACTTCAGTTTCAAGATCATCATACCATCCACTCTGAACCATAATCGCATTCTTCAGACTTTCCCGGCTTCTCATAGAATATATTTTCTGGTTTTTAAAAACTTTTTGTACTGATGCAATATTCCCCAGGCCTTCAGAATAATTTGATGTCATATTGGCTACTACTGTTAAAGTTAATGCATTCTTTTTCATAATTAATTTCCTCCCTTATCTTCTTTCACTGTCTCTGTATTTTCCCTTCTTAATGCATTTACAAATGTATATGCAACTTCTTTGTTTTTCTCAAAGTCTTCAAACAAATCATATGCAAAACTAAAAGATTCGTCTGCATAATTTGCAAGATTCAAAAGTATCTTGCAAAAACGGTCATAATCTTCAAACGTAATTGCACTTGTTAATTTCTTGTTGTATGAACTTAATTTGTTATCCGGAACCTTATAACTGCCATTTTCACGCTTATCTACAACTGTTTTTGCACTTTTAAATGCAGACTTCATAGCTCCATCCATTTTGTCAGCCCCCTTTATTTTTATGTTGATTTTAATTAACTGGTTAATAACATATCCATAATTATTTACATCCGGCTTTTTCAGCAAATAATTTATTAAATGATCGAGTAATGTAAAGTTAAGAATTGATTCTGTGACTTCCTTCTGAATATCAACCCAATAATTCTCAGCTTCTTTAATACTGAAACATAGATATTTGTAGCTCTTTTCCAAAGATTTCAAGATCTTTAAACTGTCTCTTCGGATATATAATGTTTCAAAAAATGTCTGATCCGGATTTTTGACAATAACCTCAACATCGCCAGTGATAAATGTATCCGATTCTAAAAGCAGCTTAAAAAACATTTGTCTGGTATTCAGTTTTTTTCCTTCTTTTTCTGAAACCTTTTTTTCCTGCTGAACACTTTCCGCCCATCTCCCATTTGTCTCTACTAAACAGGATAGCTCTATATTGTCATTAATGAACATCATTTCTCTTTTACCATGAAACGCAAACGGTATGAAATCAAAAACCTGCATATCTGTTCCATGAAAATTAGCTTTATTAAAATTGTATGAAATAGATTTTCCTTTCTTTGGCATATCTATATAATATCCCAACAGACGGCAGCATTCTTTTCCATCCTCAAACAGTTGAAATGTATTGCAATAGTTTCGATATAAATTTGTTTTGTTCCTAAAAGTCTCAAGTGTTATCATTTCTCTATTTTCTTCAATTAAACTTAAAACCTCTACTGCATTTTCCCCGTCAAAGGCTAATTTCTTAAAAACTTTTTTTAAGATGGTATTTCCTTTCATCTTACTATTGACCAAAGATATTTGATCATCCGATAGATCTGGGGTTTGTAATAATTCTTCTATTTGAAGGTGGTGCATATCATCCGGGAAAGAGTATTCTACAAATTTTGCAAACTTTGATTTTTGTATGTAACTTCCATCATACTCTAATTTGTCCTCTTTCAATTCCCAGTCTGAAGCTTCATCACCAAGCCATGTCAGATACTTCTCCAAACCTACAATAGCTGCAGAGTATCTCCAATCTAACGGTTCTAGCTGTTCCCGTAATTCCTTCATATACTTTCCCCCTGCCTTAATACATTGAGGGCACCGAATCCTGCTGAATGCTTGCTCCCTGCCCCGGCCGAATACAAGTACTGCAAAACATCTGGGTCTCCTGTCATTTTTATAATCCCAACAGTTACATCTATATAAACTCCATAATGCAAAACAACTACCTTCTTACACTGAACAGGCTCAAGGCTAATGCCGGATGCCTTCTTATCTGAAAATCCTGCTAACTTTGCCTGAACAGATAGGACCTCCGAGGCTTTCTCTTTGAAATCTTCATCCTCAAAAGTAATGAATCGATCCCTATTTGTTTCCCGATCATGTTCACGAATACACAGACCATTTCCTAAAACAGTTTGCATATAGACTGTAGACTCGGTAATTAATTTCTCACTTTTTTGATCGATACGTTTTAGCACCATTGCATTGTTGTTTGCCAGTGGAAAATTCCTGTTTTTAATGCCCAAAAATGCTGAAAATAGTATCAAGCCTGTCTTCCTTCGGTCATCACAAGAAAATAAGATTTTTATTCTTGGTTCTTCTAAAAGGATTTTATCTTTAGAGAATTTAGGCCCTTTCATCAAAACAGAAAAACAGTAATCTTTTTGGATCGTATCTTTAAAGTACTTTTCAAAATACTTTCCGTCATTGCACTCGCTAAGCGCAAACTTTAAATACGACAATACAATTCTTCTATAATCTTTGCTTAGTTCAGGCTTTTCAAGATCCAATTGTAACTCTAGACGCATATTTATTTTCCTCCTTTTGCTTCCTTTATCTGTATAATACTACCACTTATTATATTTGTCAATATTAAACCTTATATAATAATGCTATTTATTTTAAAATGAAAAAATTTGAATAAGTTAAGTTTTTATATTATAATCAAATAGGTTAATAATATAGTTTATACATAATGGGATTTAGAGTATATAATAATTCTATAATAGTACTAATAGGCCATAGTGGATATTTTAAAAAATTATAATGAACTGAAAAGCAATATTTTGTACGGTGACAATACTTACATTGTTTCCGTATTTTTAATATTAACAGCATACTTCTTCCTGTTTGCTATCTAAGTTCATTCAAACTTTTATATTTCTATTATTACTTGTACCGAACACATTTCAGAGTTAGAACGGTTTAGTCTTCTAATTCCAATATGGCTCTATTATTACGACCATATCAAAGTGGCGATCCAAGGATATAACTACTTTAGATTCCAATGTGGTTCTATTATTACTAACTCTCCGTTAAAGATATTGTACCCGGCATATTCCTCTAAATTCCAATGTGGATCTATTATTACCAAAAAAGCCTACACCATTGTAGAAGAAAAGAACGGACTCTAAATTCCAATGTGGATCTATTATTACCTCGATCTGTTGATTGAACGCCTCCTCATAGTCATACTCTAAATTCCAATGTGGATCTATTATTACGCGATGGATACTGGTGCAACCTCAGGGGCTGGTACCTCTAAATTCCAATGTGGATCTATTATTACATATGTGTTGCTCTTTAAAAACGGCGTATTGGAATCCTCTAAATTCCAATGTGGATCTATTATTACCCGATTACGAAATTATCTACGAATTACGAAACCACCCTCTAAATTCCAATGTGGATCTATTATTACTTTTATCCCCTTTTATAGCTTTGCATTCGATAAAAACTCTAAATTCCAATGTGGATCTATTATTACCCTGCCCGCCGGAGCGGGCTAAAACAGGATGCCTAACCTCTAAATTCCAATGTGGATCTATTATTACGCAGAAGGGAGGAATAAAAAATGAAATATAGAATCTCTAAATTCCAATGTGGATCTATTATTACCAAAGTCCCAGGGAATTTTATTTGTGATGATAATGTCCTCTAAATTCCAATGTGGATCTATTATTACCCATACATTCACAATATAGCAAAAATAAGCATTTTTCAACCCCCATTTGTCGGCCTGCAAAGATTACCGCATTTTTCATAACTTTAACCTTCAACCCTGCTTATAATTTTTACATTTCACGCCTCTATTCCGCCCGTTGTCGACCCCCTGGTATTTTTACATTATAACAGGTTGACAGAATGTCCCTCATCCTTACAGATCAACCGTTTCCTAATTGATTATCTTTCTTATAACATCTATGATCTGACACTCGATAGAACCTTCTGAATCAACTCTCAAAATAATTCTTTCTTCTTCAAAATCATATTCAGCCATTTTTCTTCATCTCTCCCCGGTCTTACATCAGACGTGATCCATGTTTCCTCAACAATAAAAACTCCAGCTTCATCTGCCAATCTGTGCAGTCGTTCCTCATTCAAATCCGTAAAGTATCTTCCATTCCGCTCTCCCTCAAATTCTCCATATTTAAAAGAGGCATATACAACCCCCTGATTCCTCAACGCTTTTGCCATTTTCGGAAAAACTTCTTTCAGCTCATCTATCGGCAAATGAAGAATAGAAGAACAGGCCCAGATCCCATCATACCTATCCTCCTCATCCAGTTCATAAAAGTATCTGTGCTGCACCTCGATTCCCGTAAAATCCGAAGCCATCCTGCACAGTTCCTCTGATCCGTCCATCGCATCCACTTGATAACCCTGACTCATAAAATGCTTAGTATCACGACCGGATCCGCAGCCAAAGTCAAGGATCAATGCCCCTTTCGGAAGCCTTTCACAGAAACACTTCTGATGATACTCCATATTTGCTCCAACTGTATTAGAGACAAATTCTCCGGCATTTTCGTTGTAATACTTGATTGTCTTAGAGTGCATAACTCCTCCGCTTAAATCTGTCTATTTCAACAATTCCTTCAGTTCTTCTCTGGTAAAGCTTGCGCTTCCCATTCCTTCTCCGCCCAAAATCTGATCTGCCAGTTCCTTTTTCTTTTCCTGAAGCTTCACAATGTTGTCTTCAATCGTTCCCTCAACGATCAGCCGGTAGACCATAACCACGTTTTCCTGTCCGATCCGGTGTGCCCTGTCCGTGGCCTGATTCTGTACGGCCAGATTCCACCACGGATCATAATGAATCACGATATCCGCAGAAGTAAGATTTAACCCGGTGCCTCCAGCCTTTAGGGAAATGCAGAAGACCGAAGTATCATCGTTGTTGAAGTCTTCCACCATCCGGGCCCGTTTTTCTTTATTTACTGATCCGGTAAGCGTATAGAACGAAATTTTTTCAGCTTGCAGCCGCTCTTCTAATATAGAAATCATGGATGTAAACTGAGAAAAAAGGAGAATCTTATGTCCTCCGCTGACTGCATTTTTTATAAGATCAATACACAGGTCGGATTTTACAGATTTTCCTGTATATTGATCAAAGACCAATTCCGGACTGCAGCAAAGCTGTCTTAACCGGGTAAGTTCAGATAGTATCTGGATCTTGGAACTTTTAAATTCCTCTTCCGACTGCTTATCCAGCATCAGCTGCATCCGTTTTACATGGGCATCATAAAGCTTCTGCTGTTCTCCTTCCATCCTGGCGTAATAGTTTTTTTCCAGTTTGTCCGGCAGATCTTTCAGCACATCCTTTTTTAAGCGCCGCAGCACGAACGGCCTGATCATCTTTTGAAGACGCTTTATCTCATTCTCGCTGTTATCCTGTACGATCGGAAGCTCCAGTTCTTCCCGGAACCTCTGATAAGAATATAAAAATCCCGGCATAAGATAGTCAAAAATACTCCAAAGTTCACTCAGACGGTTTTCCACCGGAGTTCCGGTAAGGGCCAGTTTAAAGCCAGCATTTACCATCTTGACCGCTTTGGCAGCCTGAGTATTATGATTCTTAATATACTGAGCCTCATCAATGATCTGGCTGCTGAAGGTCATATTTTCATAGAGCCCGATATCCCGCTTTAAGAGATCATAGGAAGTTACAAGAATATCCCGGTTGCCTGCATGTCTGATAATAGACTTTCTTTCTCCGGCCTTGCCCACAACCATTCGGACCGGAAGATCCGGGGCAAACTTCCGGATCTCGCTCTGCCAGTTAAATACCAGCGATGCAGGAGCCACGATCAGGCTTGGACTGTTTCCTTCCTTCTCCAGGTATTCGGACAACAGAAATGCGATTACTTGAAGTGTCTTTCCAAGCCCCATGTCGTCTGCCAGGATTCCGCCGAATCCATTGTATTTTAAAGTCTTGATCCACAAAAATCCTCTTTTTTGATATTCTCTCAAGATAGGTTCCATCTCGGCAGGGAGTTCAAAATCATTATCCTCCACCGTTTTCATGTTCCGTATCAGTGCCTTAAATTCTTTATCTTTGTGGGCGGAAACCGACTGCCATTCTTTCAGCTCCTCGTCCAGGTAAAGGGCATGGTATTTCGGAAGGACCACCTGCTCCTGTTCCAGCTGCTTTTTTGTCAGGTGAAGCCCTTCTTTCATTTCCAGAAGGGCATTGATCCCCTCACCTTCCATGTTTACAAAATCACCGCTCTTTAAACGGTAAAATTTCTTTTTCCGATTATACTTTGATAAGATCTCCAAAAGTTCGTTTCTCGGCATATCTCCCGCGGTCATCTTTAACTCCAGCAGATCACCGGAGAGAGATACACCCACCGCCACTTTCGGTGCAGGCGCAATATTAATTTTTTTCAGGGCGTCGGAAATATATACTTCCGCAAACTGCTGCATAGCAGGTATCCCGCAGACCAGCAGTTCATAGAGCATATCCTCATCATTGGCCAGGACCATCATTTTTTCATCCTCATCGTAGGCATTACAGTAATGGGAAACGATCTTGGCGGCCTCTGCTTCTTTTTTCAGATCCCGCCCCTCTGTTTTCTGGTTCTTTTCAAAAACATGGTACTTCTGTTCCCCGTATACCGCATCCAGCCTGCATGTAATAAAGTCCTTTTGGGGCGCATCCAGATATATTTCAAATGCGGCCGGCACTACCCCATAGTCCTTCTCGTCAAAACTCTCTCTTGTACACTCAAAATACGTTTCCAGCACGGGCAGGGCTTCCCTGCAGAACACAGGCACATCTGCTGTTTCTATAAAAACCTTCCGCTGCGGCATATTTTCCATACAGGATAAAAAATCGTGGACAGGCTCCAAAAACGCTCTGCTCACTTTGTAGATCTTTCCTTTGGAAAAATAAATATTATGTTTGATGCCCTGATATCCGAACAAATAATTGACCTCTACGTTAATTCCCTGTTCCTGGCCTTTGATCTTCATGGTCCTGGACAGTGGATCCTCTGTCACATGCCAGAGTTTCTCCGGCATCCCATTGATTTCCGCCGGAAACTCCCGGTCTCCCACCGCTTCCAAAAACAATTCCAGCTCTCCGGTTGTCAGCGGGACCTTTCTTACTTTCATTGTTGAATCCGTATATGAGTATCCATAATAAGGCACCTGCATATACTTGATCCTGTTTTGGGCAGTCCACGACTGTAAAAATTCCGCCAGTTTCCGTGAATCTCGATCAAATACCTGGATATCATGTATAAATTCTAACTTCTGCCCATAAGCGAATTTCTGTTTATTTTGCAAAGCATCTGCAAAGGCAAAAACATCTTTTAAAACATACAGATAGGAAGTACCGATCTTAAACTCCACCTGAATAAAATTATCCATACATGTCAAAAGTGGTTCCAGATGTACCTTCCCATAAATAGACTCCTGGGCAATCGGCAGGGTGCTTTTAAGCTGCTGCTGTGAAAGAAATGCCTTGATCGCCGGAGTCGTCTTTGGCCTCCATTCCTCACTGGCCGAAAGTTTATTCTGCATGCCTTTCATTGTCTGAAGTTTTGCAAGGCTTTCTTCTTTCTTCTGTTCATACTGCCAGGCGGCTTCCTGTGTTTCCAGGTAATCTGTATATTCAAACAAGACAGCCACACAGTGCTTGCATAACCCCTCATATTCTCTGAACGCCGGACATGTGCAGTGCGCATTTTCCAGCCACCCTTCTTCCATATTATATTCCAAATCGACATCGTACATATTTCTGCCGCTGCCCTGGACGGCGGCGTATATATAATCAATTCCGCCGTCTTCCTCTACGGAATATTCCTGAACAGCATCTGAACGATAAAGGTTTCTTCCTCTCTTATAAGCATTTTGATCTGCCAATGCCCGTATTTCTGATTGATCCAACATCTTACCGCAACCGCCCTTTCCATATACTCTTATATCCATTATATGTTATAAAGAAAGGGCAATCAAATTAGTTTTCATCAGACAGCTTCAGATTCAGATTTTTATTTCTTTAAATTCTGTCAGCTGATCTGCGTTCATAAGATACATGTAAGCATCCTCCAAAGAAATTTCAGGTTGATAACACTCCGCTGACGGCTTTTGTCCGCTGATGATTTTAACCTTCATGCCGTCTTCCGTAAACTGTTTGGAAGAAATATGATATTTCTTTTCCAGTTCCCTCGCTTCTTTCTCATCCTTCACTCTGCAGATCCAGATATGGCCTTTTGCCGCCTGCATCATGTCTGTTACAGAACCTGTATAAAGGAATTTTCCTTTCTTCATGATTGCAAGCTTTTGACAGGTTGCAGTAAGGTCTTCCACCACATGAGTTGAAAAAAGTACCGTTCTGTCTTCAGAAAAATCAACAAGCAAGTTCCGGATTCTTACTCTTTCTTCCGGGTCAAGCCCTGTTGTAGGCTCATCTACGATTAAAAACTCCGGATCATTTAATAAAGCCTGGATCAGTCCGACCCGGCGTTTCATTCCGCCGGAAAGCTGCCTCATTTTTTTCTTTCTATGTTCTTTAAGACTCGTCTTATCAAGGTAATATTCAATTCTTTTTTTACATTCTTTCTTTGTCATGCCAGACAGCCCGCCCATATATTCCAGGCATTCCTGTACGGTCAGGCTTGGATAGAGATTTAATTCCTGGGGTAAATACCCTATTTTTCTGCGGATTTTTTCGTAATTTGCTTCAGTATACCGTAAGTTGTCAAGATATACATCACCCTCACTTTGTTTGAGTACCGTAGTCAGTACACGCATAAGTGTGGTCTTACCTGCCTGTGTCAAGTAAGAACCAAAAAAAATATAATAATATTCTTAAAAAAGCACAGCTAATAAGCAAGTTCTATTGCTGATTAGTTCTATTTTTTTAATGGTACACCGCACCATAAACTGGTGCGGCTGAATATTATCTCACCCCTTGTACCATGGGAACATGTAGATTAGGTATAACCACAACCTTCCTGACACTTTACAGCACCCTTACTCACTGTTCATGCCTCCAGCGCTACCTGGACCGTGATTCTATTATTACGGAGGTATCATTATCATTCTGGGTTTTAGACCGCTGGTTATATGGTCCAAGAAAAAGTGCCGCTCATACCTTTACTTCTTCTATTACGATTCCTGACATTTACCTTGTAGTTATATTCAAGGCAGGTATATCGTGGCGCAGCTCATTGCTCTTCTTCATGCTTTTAAGCATGTCCCAAATGTTTAGTATCTCAAAAGATGAATTCCAACATGTCATTTATGTCATAATAAAGTTAGAATGCATCTACCATGCTGATATTCTATTGTCAAGGTACAAACCTGAATTATCCAATTCAGTAACCACATCAGTTATACATAACTAAATCATTTGATGTGTATGAACCTATTCTACGATGATTTTCTCTTTTTATCCATTGACTGACAGTCCATTGACCCCGAAAAATTGATGAAGAAAATTTCTGTGGTATTTCAGGAGGTTTATTTATTTCAGGATACGATTGCAAACAATATACGCTATGGAAAAAAATGCCACTCATGAAGAAATTGAACAGGCAGCAAAATTGGTAAACTGCTATAATTTCATTATGGAGCAGCCCCAAGGCTTTCATACTATGATTGGTGAGGGTGGTTCTACTTTATCCGGTGGTGAAAAGCACCGTATTTCTATTGGAAGAGCCATGCTGAAAAATACGGCTGTTGTATTGCTTGACGAAAAACTTTTATACACGATTAAAATGATAGTCATAAACTAAAATATAAATATCCCTGATTAACCTTGTAGTGTCAATCAGGGATATTCCTGCATACTTCTCTTATTTTACAATTTCATTTTGATTAGTGGTTAGCAGCCCCTCCATGGTTTGTATTACGTAAATATTTTCACGTTTCATGTGACTTTTTCTATGTTTTACTAGTTCATGGTAATGATATGTTGATACGGAAATAAAATTACAAAACCAGTCCACACTGTCCCAGCATAGAGCCAGCATCGAATCTAGTTTATATTTTAACATATGAAAGCGTACGGAGACCGTTTTTCTTCTTTTATGCATGAATAAGGAGAGCTGCGGTTCCATAACTGATTTCTCAACTATTTTGCAACAGCCCCATCAACTTGTAATTTAAACAGTTCTTCTGGCTTCATATGCTGGATAATTATGATGTGTATTTCTCTTATGATTCCCAGCACTACTCTTTTCGTGGTTTCTTATGATATCCATATTGTTTTTTATTGTTTCTACAGTATTCAATAAAAATTCCACCTCCACTTCCGAGCATTCTTTTAATATTGATAATAGACGCAACACTAAATCGGAATGTATTTCGCTCTTTTCTGTTTCCGTTATCATAATGGGGACTGCATTTAACGCGTACAAAATTTTGCTATATGTTTTCATACCAATCATTCTGGAACCACTCTCCACTTTGCTTAAGTGGCTTAACGAAATTTCAGCTGACTCAGCTAATTCTTCCTGTGTCATATCTCTTTCCTCGCGCAGCCTTTTAATTTCTTCTGCTATGGAATAAACCTGGTGTATCATACGTTCTGTTCACCTCTAATCAATGTGTGTTTTCATCTTCCTCTTTTCTTAACAGATGTCTTTTTAGTTTCTGGAATGTCTCATCACTGATTGCATGTTCCAGCCGGCAAGCCTCTTCTTCCGCAATGGCAGGGTCGATTCCGGCATCAATAAGCTGATTCGTAAAGAATTGGTGACGCTCAAATATTGTTTCAGCTATTTCACGGCCCGCAACGGTTAAATGAAGATAGCCGTCAGTGTCCGTTGTCAAATAACCGCCATTACGTAGAACCGTCACTGCATGGCTGATGCTGGGTTTGGCATACCCCATGTGCCGGGCGAGATCAACCGAACGTACCATACCTTTTTGCTTTTGCAGAATTAACACCGCTTCCAGATAATTCTCTCCTGATTCATGAAGTTTCAGCGCTGCATCACCTCCTGTGTTTCGATACTGTTTAGAAAAACAGATTTCTTACTTCCCTGAAGCTTTTAACGCATCCATTCTTCTAAACTCATTTATCATCATACCAACCGCAACAATAAATACTATCACATCCGTAATAAACGGAGCAGCAAATACGCCATGTACACCAAATCCGGCAATATAAGGCATGATGATGGCTGCTGGTATGTAAATGGCTATCTGGCGTAAAATAACCAGAACACTCGCTTTTGTAGCTCTTCCGAGAGACTGCATCAGGGTCAGAACCACAATCCAGACTCCTAATAAAATATATGACAGGAAGAACAGACGGAAATCCCCTACTCCCAGTTCCACTACGGACGGCGTTGTAATAAACATAGAGAGAATTGTATTCGGTACTAACATAATCGGCAAATAGAAAATAAGCGCTAATAAAGTTGCTGTGATTGCAAACACTTTCGTGATGTGCTTTACCCGGTCGTATTGTTTTGCACCATAATTGGTTCCGACCGCCGGCTGATATCCCTGGGAAAGCCCCCATAAAGGAATAAATGCAAAAGACACTACCCGGTATGTTGCGCCGAGTATAATCTGCCATGTATCTCCTCCATGCTGCGCCGCAAGATTATAAAGTGCGGTTTGCTGGACCAGCATCATCACCTGCATCAGCATCGCAGAAAAACCTACTCCGATGATTTCCGAGAAAAGCGTTCTTTCAATGCGAATTGCATTGATTCTCACAGTCTTACTCCTTCGCTTAAAATACCAAAGAGAAGCCATTGCATACGCAACCTGCGAAGCCACTGTTGCATATGCAACTCCATCAATTCCCATGCCATAAGGTTTTAGAAGTAAAATGAAAATCGGGTCAAGTATAATATTCATGATAGCGGAACCGGCGCTAAAGAGCATTGCCTGTTTCAACAATCCCTCACCACGCATAATCATATTTGAGGACTGTGCAAAATTGACAAACAGACTGCCTGCAAAGATGATGCGTAAATACCGGAGTGCCAGCTCCAGAATTTCTCCGCTTGCACCAGAAAGCATTAAAATCTGTTTCGTAAAAATCATGCCTATCGCCATGATGATAAGAGAAAAAATCAAATTCATGGCGATCAGATTTCCCATTATCTTGTCAATTGTAGA
The DNA here is from genome assembly GCF_014467075.1 of Anaerostipes caccae L1-92. Classification (NCBI taxonomy): domain Bacteria; kingdom Bacillati; phylum Bacillota; class Clostridia; order Lachnospirales; family Lachnospiraceae; genus Anaerostipes; species Anaerostipes caccae. The sequence continues at coordinate 352,954 of NZ_AP023027.1, read as the reverse complement.
CTGATCCCTTTTTCCAATCGCCCTGGATAGGATTGAAGCGGAGCCGATACCGATGAGCGTGGAAATCCCACTATTGGCAAGCGTAAATGGATAGGACACAGAAACCGCTGCCATAGCGTTATCTCCTACCATTTGTCCGACATAAACTCCATCCATAAAATTGTAAAGCCCAACAACCACCATGCCGATAATCGCAGGTACGCTAAGTTTTAATACTAAACTTTGCGGGCTGTCATGAAGCAACATAGACCGAGTATCATTTTTATTTAACATAGAATCACTTCCTTATCTTTTTAACTGTCCATATTTTAAGTAACACCTTAGACTGACCAGCCAAGACTTTCCTGCTGTATGTAGAATAATTTGCTGTACAGTCCTTTTTGTTCAAGAAGCTCTTTGTGTGTCCCCTGTTCCATCAGTTCCCCCTCGTTCAATACCAGGATTTGGTCGGCATCTACTACTGTCCGCAGACGATGGGCAATCATTATAACTGTTTTCCCTTCTACAAGTCTGGCAATGGCCTGTTGAATCAATACCTCGTTCTCCGGGTCAAGGGAAGCGGTTGCCTCGTCCAGCAGAATAATGGGAGCATTTTTTAATAGTGCGCGGGCAATGGAAATACGCTGCCTCTCTCCGCCTGACAAGGTACTGCCATTTTCACCAAGGATCGTGTCATACCCCTCCGGCAGCCGTCTGATAAACTCATCACAATGAGCTGCTTTTGCAGCCGATACAACCTGCTCATCACTGGCATTCATATTTCCAATTCTAATATTATTAAATACCGTGTCATTAAATAAGGTCACATCCTGAAAAACAAATGACATGCTACGCATTAAATATTCTGGTTCAATTTGTTTCAGGTCCTTACCGCCGATTGTCACAGTACCTTTATCTACATCCCAAAAGCGGGCAATGAGTTTTGCCAGGGTACTCTTTCCGCTTCCGGACGGTCCAACTAGGGCAGTAATGCTACCTGTATTTATTTTTGCCGAAACATTTTTTACTACATCTTCTTTTCCATAGGCAAATGTAACCTGATTTAACTCGATATCATAATCCTTAATGTCCTGTTCTTCTCCCTCCATTGCCGGTGTTGTCAGCAGTATACGCATCCGCTTTGTAACCGTTCCCAGATGGAACAAACTGGTAAGCTGTGATAGGATAGATAATATCGGTCCATAAATTTGTGTAGAAAACATCAATAAAACCAGGAGGGGGTATAATTCAATCTGTCCACCTGTAATCAGGACTGTACCGATAAATATAGTGATTCCCAGGCTTGCCTGTAAAATCAGGCTCGCACATTGCACAAGAATACCTGAAGCCAATTCCACTTTAATTGCCGTCTTTTTCATTGCCAGGAGAGCCTTATTCAGTGTCTGAAAACGTTCTCCGCTCAAGCCACAGGATTTGATAATCTTGATTCCCTCCAAATACTCCTGAATCTGACTGGACGCCGCCAGTTTCACCCCCACCTGCTGGTCAAACAGGTGTAATTGCAGTTTACGGCCGCACCATATTATAAAGAAGCAGACAGGCATGGTACAAAATATTGCTAATGCCATGCGCCAGTCAAAAAAGGCCAGACATACGCATGTAAGTGTAACCGATATAATATTTGCTATGAGCGGAGGAATCGTACTGCTAAGCATGGATTCCATGCTGGCACAATCAGCCATCATATTTGTAGTTATATCTGACAAGTCTTTTGTGTTAAAAAAGCTCATAGGAAGCCTTCTTAAATGTTCAGCAATCCGTAACCGCGTGTTGCTTGCTTCCTTATATGACGCAAGGTAAGTTTTTTTATAATCATTCTTGGCAGCGATAAAGACCAGGATTGTAGCAAGCACTCCGATCACCAATAGTACCCACATAGTTGACCAGGATATCTCCTGCCCCATAAAGGGCTTTAAAAGCTGGCCGAACAACAGAATTGGAATCGCAGATGAAAGCATAATGGACAGGTTTGTCAATGTGCAGGCAAAAATCGCTTTTTTAAGGTCTGAATATCCTTTATCAGATAATAACAGTCGTTCTTGTAAAAATTTCATTTCGTTACACCGCCTTCCCTGTATGGATTTTCCAATTGACTGATTCTACATAACTGTTCCACATCTGCGTGTATTTTTCGCCATTTGCTATTAATCCATCATGGATTCCCTGTTCAATGAGATGTCCCTGCTCTATAACAAGAATCTGGTCGGCGTTACGAATCGTGGAAAGTCGGTGGGCAATCATAACCACTGTTTTGTCTTTAATCAATTTCTCAAAAGCTTTCTGTATTAAATATTCATTTTCCGGATCGCTAAATGCAGTTGCCTCATCCAGTACTATGATGGGGGAATCCTTAATTATGGCCCTGGCAATGGCAATCCTCTGCCGTTCCCCGCCAGACAAGCGGATTCCTGAAGAACCAATTACCGTATGATACCCATTCGGCAATTTTTCGATGAATTCGTGACACTGGGCCGCCTTTGCAGCCTCTATAACCTGCTCTTCTGTTGCATCAGGATTTCCCATCCGAATATTATCCAAAACACTTTGTTTAAAAAGAAATGTGTCCTGAAATACAAAACCAACCTGCTTCATCAGTTCCGCAAGGGGAATTTCACGGATATCTACTCCTCCAATTTGAATATTTCCCTCTGTCACGTCCCAAAAACGGGAAATCAAATTAGCAATGGTGCTCTTTCCTCCTCCTGACGGGCCAACGATTGCTGTCACCTCTCCCTGTCTGGCATGAAACGATACGTTATCCAGCGCCTTAACAACCACATCTGCTTCAGCTTCATAAGAAAAACTCACATGATCAAAGACAATATCCTTCCCCTGCTCCTTGACGCCGCCTCTGTAATCCGGCAAAACAGGTATATGTAAAATTTCTTCCATACGCTCCACATTGCCGTCAATCTGGGTAAATGACTCCGAAATGAACATGATCTTATTTAAGATGCCAGATATGGCCGGCACTAAAATCAAATAAAAGATAAAGGTTAGGGAGTAGTTTCTGTAATCTGTCACATTTCTTCCAATCAATATACCTACAGGAATCAGCAACAAATAGATGCTGTGGATAATCGCTGTAAACGCCGGCATGCAATTCCTCCACCCCATGGCATATTCCAATATGAAGGAGGTGTAATCAGTTATGGATCTGCTTAATCTTTTAAATGAATCTGCCGTCTGATTAAAGGCTTTGATTTCAGGCATCCCTCGCACATATTCCACAGATGCATTATTCATATCTTCCTGGGCAGACTGAAAACGGTGCATCTTCTCTTTGGCCGCCCCATTGAATCCTGAAAATTGAATGGCAAAGGCCAGCACAATTCCAAGAAGAGAGACAACACCATAACGCCAGTCAACAGCCAAAAGAATTATGACTAAAATAAGCGGAGCCACAAGAGATGCAACAAAATCCGGGAATTGATGGGCGATAAATTTTTCGATACTTTCTATATTCTCGTCCATAATTTTCCTCATACGGCCGCTTCCAATGGTCAGGTGATATCCTAACGGGATTGCAGTGATATGATCCGCAAAGTTTAATTTCAGTTCATACAATGTTCCAAAGGCTGCCAGATGGGAACACATCAGAGCACAGAAATAAAGTACCACATTTCCAGCAATGCCGGCCAGGGCAAACCAGCCGCACATCAAAATGGCAGGCATATCTGCTGCAGGCATATCCGGAAACACCAAAATCAGTTCCCTGATAACAAAATAGATTGACAGATAAGGTATAAACGAACATACTGCCGCCAATGCAGACAGAATTCCTGAAATAATCACTAACCCTTTGTGTTCTGATGCCAGCTCCAGGCAACGTGCCATTCCTGTTTTCCTTTTTTCCTCCTTGTTCTTTTCCTGTTTCATTGTTGCTCCTCCAATTCCATAATATTTGCACTATAGTTAGATTTTACTAACTGTAGTGTATTATAACGAAAAAATCCGCGGTTCTCTACTCCATTTCAAAATAACTTCCCGAAAATAGCCCGAAATTTCAACAACTTTATCCTCTTACAGATAGCTCAATACCCCATTTTCTCCAGTAGATAATCGGCAGAATTTATCACAAAATCGTCTGTCACCTTCCCCTCTTCCAACCTGATTGCTCTCTGGCAGCAAGACAGCACACATTCTGCATCATGGGTAATCACCAGAATTGTACGTCCTCTCCCAGCAAGTTCCTGAATAACATGGCTTACCTTTCTCATATTTACCCCGTCAAGGCCGCTGGTTGGTTCATCTAAGATAATAATGGGGGCTTCATGCATCAACGCCACCGCCAATGCGAGCCTCTGTTTTTGCCCCCCTGACAAAGTGGACGGGTGTTGTTCTCTAAACTCATACAAATCCAGTTCAGTTAATATCTGCCCAGCCTTTTCCCTTATTTCCGGTGATTCTTTACTGCCCAGTATCAGTTCGTCTATCAGATCCTCACCAAACAACTGGCTGTCGAGATCCTGGGGAATATACCAGACCGTTCCCCTCCTCTTTTTTATGTTGCTTTTATTTCCAAACAGAGTAACACGGCCGGAATCTTCTTTTAATAATCCGGAGAGCATTTTTCCCATTGTACTTTTCCCCATCCCATTGGAACCTATGATAGCGATAGATTCTCCTCTCCTGCAGGAAAAGCTGATATGGTCTGCAACCACTAATTTGCCAAACGTTTTACATAAATCTTTTACTTCTAAAATCACATCGCTGTTATTTTCAAATGGCATATGAGAACAAGTCACCGTATGCAGGTCAGGGTTTCTTAAACCCAGCTTACGGATTTCTTCCGCGGCCAGCTGCCTGATTTCAGCCTGCGTAAATTCATGCATAACGCGGCCATCTTTTATATACAGAAACCTGTCTGCAATTGGCATCAAGTAATAAAGTCTATGTTCCGCAATCAGAATTGTTTTTCCCTTTTCCTTCAGTTTCCTTATTGTATTACCCAATCTCTCTGTTGAATCCGTATCTAAATTTGCGGAGGGTTCATCCATAACATAAATTTCAGGCTCGATTGCTTCGGCAGAAGCAATCGCCACCTTCTGTCTCATTCCATAGGAAAGGTTCCGAATATTATAATTTAATATATTATTTATGCCCATACTATCGGCTGAAGCTTGGACATGGGCCACAATTTCTTCGTGCGAATACCCGTAATTCTCACATCCGAACGCAATCTCCCCTGCCACCTCATTGGCAAAAAATTGGCTCCGTGGATCCTGAAACACATTGCCTATAATCTTCCCCCTCTCCCAGGATGGATAACTGGAAAGGGGCTGTTTCTCTACATTGACGGTCCCTTTTAAATCGCCCTCATAAAAATAAGGAATCAGTCCATTAATAACTCGGGTCAGCGAACTTTTCCCACTGCCTGACGGACCGGTTATAACCACCGTTTCCCCTGCCTTAATATTTAAATTGATATCAGTAAGCTGGGGAATTTTATGCTGATATGAAAATGTCACATGCTGCATTTCTATTTCTTTTCCCATTTTTATTCTCCATATTCTTATTAGCTTCTCAGCTTTCTATAATCTTTTGGCAAAATACCATAGACATCTTTAAATGCAACAGAAAACTTACTTGCATTGGAATACCCCAATGAAAAGGCAATTTCACCAATTTTCATTTCACCATCTAAAATCAGCTTTTTCGCAATCCCCATTTTGTATTTCTTCAAAAATGCATATGGGGAATCTCCATAAACGTGATTAAATATTGTTTGAAACATGGTAGTCCCCATATTTTTTTCTTTCACCAATTGTTTAAGTGAACGCTCCTCGTCTAAATGAGTAATCATGTAGTTCCAGATTTCTTTGACTGCCTCGATCTGGTCTTTGGGATAATACTGTTCCTTCTCAGCGTCATTTCGTTCAATATTTTGCAAATAGAAAAGAAGTTCCAACGTTTTAATTGCAAAGTAGCAAGTGCTCTCTTTCCCTTTTGCCTCATAGACTTCATCAAACAATCGCTGTAATTTAGAAGGAATATTGCTGATATACCATGCAGTGTTCAATGATAATTTTTCCTCAATCGCCTTAATGTCTATGGAAAAATCCGCCATAATCTTTTTCGTGGACAAACTCATTTTTTTCTCGTCAATCACCAGAGTAACGGCATCAAAGTAACCGAAGGGGAAATAATAGGAAGCTGGCAGATGCTCCCCGCTGCCAATCCAGAAATGGTCCTCCGACAGATGGGCACATATATTATTTGCAAATTCACAGACAACTCTCCCCCTGCGGCAACAGGTAATCTCCAGAATCTCGCTGTATGGGGTTACTGGAATAAAAGCATCTTCGGAATTAAACTCCATGAATACCATTTCCATTCCCTCAAATACTTTATATGTAACAATCAAACCCTTTCCCTGGCATTCGTACCGTTCTATTAAGCAATCACTGTCACTGTGCATAACCCTGGCGTTCCGGCCGTACCATTCCTGCACTTCCTGTTTTTCCGGCATGGTTTTAATCCTCCATTATGCTTCTATCATATTGCAGATTATCTGCGGTTTCCTGCTCAGAGCCTCCGCGTGTCCCATTTTCTCACAGGCACGGACTTTAAGAGGATAAATACTGACTCTTCTTATTAAACCAACAGAATTGGGGGCATATGTTTCATTGCCTCCATACATAATCACCACTTCCATTGATATTTTCTCTTTCCTGCTCCGGATATCATACTTGTAAGCTGCAAGAGCTGTCTGTAATAATGTTCCAAAGATTATACCGGCCTCCCCCATTGGCTGAAGAACCTGGACATCATTGTTATGTAAATACCCCATTTGTTTTTGCATATACTTCATCATGTGCTTTCCATGCAAAACCCGCTTCATCTGCCACGCCATAATAAGGCTGTATATGTATTTCATATTACCCATAGATTCATATTGTCCGCCGTCCAGTATCAGTTTTTTTATTCTTATATCACCTTTGAGTGCAAGTTCAAGTGCAATACTTGCTCCCAAAGAAATGCCATAAACTGTATCAACATAATTAATTCCCTTTTTCAGCAATGCAGTACTGATATAGTCGGCACTAAGAATGACAGAAGTAACCGCACCACTGGACGAAGCACTATGGCCTGGCAACTCCGGAATTATAAAATAATAATCTTTCCCCAATATATGAAGAACCTTATCAAAACAGTTCTTCCAATTGAATCCCATCCCATGTATGAGAAGTATTCTTTTACCGTTTTTATTACCAAGCAGATGAATCTTAGATTGATCCTTCTTCATAGGTTTCCTCTTTCTCCAATATTTTATCGGTCAAAACCAGGTCGATATTTAATTGTGGTAAATCATGTATTACAGTTTCTAAATCCACGATATCCATAGCATAATGAATTCCGAAGTCCGGTTGTTTTTCAACCAGGGCCTTAACCGTATAAGCGGCTATAATTGAACTGATATCACTACTGTATGAACTATGTACGTCCGCAGTTCTTATGTGACCCTGATTATTATCTGAACCTGTTACTTCAATATGTATATAGTTATATGCTGCTGTTGAGCCACCAGTCATTTCAAATAGCTTGATAATAGAATCAATACTTTGCTGCAGTGCCTCATCGCCTTGCTTTAAACCATATTTGATAACTGCTTCCTGCATTAACTTCGTGATTTCTTCTCCAAAAGAGGCGTAATACCAGTTTGCCCTCTCAGGTTTATATTTTTGAGTAATCCGTTGCAATTCTATCGTATAGTAGTTCTGCAATGTATACTCCTTATTTTCTACAATCCTGTAGATTGGTGTTTCATCCCTTTTTAATTCACCATTTTCATAATAGTTTAATGCAGTTCCAAATCCGGCTGTATTTGTCAAAATAAAATCTTTGATTGCCGATCTGCTCGGAATTTCATTCGTGATGCTCAACCCCATAATACAATCTACTGACTTTAAGCTCTCACATAAATATTTCATCAACAGGCCAGTCATTCCTGGGAAGAAGCCACTGGAAAGCACATAAACCGATTCGTTCTCTATATCTGCTATTCTGTCTTCTAAAAATGCCTCACCAGAAGGGTCCACAACAGGTATGTGATATTTAGCCGCTGCTCTTGCAATCTTTTCTCCATTGACAAAGGAGGCTCCTGCACAATTTACGATAATACTGCACTGACTGCAAAAGCTTTCTAAGTCATCAGATATATCTACATCTAATTGGATATATTGGTTATGGGCAGTAACTGATGGTTTTACCGAATGATAGGAAACTAGCAACTCATATTGATTCTCCAACAGTTTAACAACTCTTTTTCCTATTTCACCAGTTCCGCCTAATATCCCGACTTTCTTCATATTCCGCCCCTTTTCCAGGGTGTCCATACGGTGATGGGCACCCTTTGGCAATCGTTAATAGTTAAAATCTAAAATCTTAGAAATATTCTTTTCCAGATTATCACCAATAATACAATCAAAATGTTGTCCTGCAATTGTATTATATTTTAAATTCCCCTTGATATATGGTTTCCATGTTTCAAAATCTTCCTCAAAAAATCCCGGATAAAAGTGGCTTCCTAAAATCTCACAACAGAAAATCCTTATATTTCCATAGTAAAGCTTCGGTATATAACTGGACACACATCTGAAATTTTGTGAGAATATCCGGAAAAGTACATTCAGCATCTTCAGCTGATGTTCCATCAACTCCCCATTTGGACGCTCAATCGTGCGGTATAAAGCATTTAACCTTTCTGAAATTGTATAGCTGGCGAGCCGGCGGAACTCTTCAGCCACATCTTCATACTCCCCGCCCGTTTCGCATAATGCTTTTACTGTAATTTCACCACTTCCACATCTGGAAATATACTCTATATACTGCTGCAACCGCTCATCGCTTACCTGATATCCTGCCTTATATGCATCTGCCCCAATCACTCTTGCAAAAATCCTCTCCAACAGCAGTTCGTTATCCAGGCTTGAATGCAATGCATTACGGAATATCTCATCCGATGCATCCGCTAAAATCGTGTTCTCTTTCCGCTTTGGAATACCGGTGCTTATCAGCGTCACATCAGAAACGGAAATTCCTTTATTTCTCAAATATTGTGCTGTTTCCAGTGCAATCAGACCACCCACGCAATGGCCCACAAGAATATAATTTTTATATCCCATTTTTTCCAATATCTCACCATATTTCCTCCCCAACAACCGGAAGGTCTGGCTGGTTTCCATAGAAATATACTCTGCATCATTTCCAAAAACAAAGCCGATAATGCTTTCACTGTCCTTGCTGTCCTCTTTTATGCGAGACAGTAAATCCGTATAGGGTGTTAAGGTTCCCGCTCCGGCATGGAAAAAAACCTTCGCAACAGAATCCTCATTATTTAAACTGCTATTTTTCAGAATCATTAAGGACGGGTCCTCAAGATTTCCCTTATCATTTTGATGGTTCAAAAGGCTTTCTGCTATCTGCTTAATAGTGGGTGCTTTCATCATTTCTGTCAGAAGGTTGCTCCACTCCCAGCCGGAGGCTTCCGATATGTTCTCCATCATCTTCCCAATGATTTGAGCAATTAACAGAGAATCACCGCCCACCAGATAGAAATCATCATTTCTCCCCACAGAAGTAATCCCCAGCTCTTTGCACCATATTTCGGCAATGCGCCGCTCCAGATCTGTCTGGGGCAACTCGTCCTTTTTCTTGATATTCTCCTTATGGTCCCAACTCTTGAAGTATTCTTTGATTTTTCTGGTATCCACTTTACGGTTTGCAGATAGTGGCATATCCGGAAGAATCAGAATCTGGTTTGGAACCATGTACGGAGATACTGTACTTTCCAAATAGCCTCTGACCGCCTCCTTTTCTAACTGCTCATATTCTCCGGCAAAGCGAACCACATATATTGTCTGTCCAGCTAAGTCCAATTTGCTACCCTTATCAGGGAATTCATAAAGCAGCTGCCCATCATGCCTCTTAAATATATCTTCCCACTGTTTTCGTGTGAAGAATGTCTGGTCATGTTCGCTGCGTTCGTCCGTAAAACCGGTTAAGCCGTCCTTAAATTCCATTGACGTAAGCAACAGGTAACTTGTTCGTGTTTCCTCAAGTATGATAATGGACGCGTCCTCTGATAATAAGCCCTTTAAATTTTTCATGACACTATTGATATTCCGTGAGTTATGGAGCACGTTTGCACATAAAATCACATCAAAGCTGAATGCCTCATACCCTTGCGATACGAAGTCTTCATTAATATTGAAAATCCCGTATTTCACCCAATTATACTTACCGAAATTTTCCTGTGCCTTATTTAAGAAGAAAACCGAAAGATCAGTAAAATAATACTCAACATTACAGCCTTCAAGCTCGGGTATCACATCGAGAGAGGTTCCACCAACTCCAGCTCCCACCTCTAATATTCTAAAGGGTTTCTCCGGACTTTTTTTATTCTTTTTCTCGCACAGATAACGTATTTCTTTCGTAGCAATGTTGTTGAGCATCCCATTTACTTTATTGTCATGATAAGCTGCCAGCGCCGGGTCTGTGTCTCCCTTTGGAAACAGAATATTCAGAGGGTCCTCTTTTCCCTGAATCAGTTCTGGAAGCAAATCACTCGATTCCTTCAAATAATCAACAAACTCCTTGCTGTATTGGAAATCGTCCTCTATTTCAAAAAATTCCTTCCAAAGCTTTTCAGAACCTAAATCCGTACTTATCTCAGAAGCTTTATATGCATTGGCTTCACATGTGATAATTCCTTCATTAACCAATACCTGCAGCCATCTTTTTGTCAATTTGTGCAGTTTCTCCGGTATCGACATCATTTCTACAATTTGCTCAAAATTGAAGGCTTTGGATTTATCCGAAAAAATTCCGCGCTTTCTAAACGTGTTGTATATGTCCGCAGAAACAACTTCCTCTGACTTCTTAATCCACTTTTCAAGTAAATCCTGATCCATCTGCTCTTCATAATATTGTTTTATGGACTTGAGCAAATATTCCTCTTTATCGTCCAGAGCCGGTGATGCCACAGTCTTTTTCCTGACCGGAGAAATGACTGCATCAATATGCAAATCCTCCGGGCTTTCACCTAACGCTAAAGCGACAGCCCTTTCAATCAGTGGATGTTCATTTAAGACAGAACTAATTTCAGCCAGTTCAACTCTATGGCCGTGTATTTTAACCTGATTATCGCCGTCCTCGCGTCCTTTAAAAATAATGACTCCGTCTGGTAAATAGCACCCCTTATCCCCGGTTCTGTAAATGCGCTCTCCACTCCACGGAAGAGCAGGGTACTTTTCACGATTCAGCTGTTCATCCTTCAGGTAGCCGGAGGATAATCCGATTCCTCCAATGTACAGGCTTCCGTCTACCCCATTAGGGCAGGGCTGCATTTCGTTGTTTAGAACATAAAATGTTTGATTGGACATTGGATATCCATATGGAATGCTTTTTGTAAATACTGCTTTTTTAGAAATATCGTAACTGATTGACCAGATTGCTGCTTCCGTGGCTCCACCAAGGCTGATCACACGGCAATCGCCAAACAGATCGTAAATCCTATGCGGCAGGGTTACGGGAATCCAGTCACCAGAAAGTAATAACAGCCTCACCTGATAATCCACGCTGACATTTGCGGATTCAAGATAGGAAACAATCATCTGATGCAAAGCAGGAACCGCATTTATTACAGAAACCCTATGTCTGATTATTAATTCCGACAAATATTTGGAATCCCTAATTTTATCTGTACTGGGTAATACTAATGTTCCTCCTGCTGAAAAACAGCCAAATAAATCATATACAGAAAGGTCAAATGATAAATTTGACAACCCCAGGAATACATCCCTCTCACCAACTGCATATGTTTCATTAACATCCGCAATTGTATTTGATGTTGCACGATGAGTCATGATAACCCCTTTGGGTTCACCGGTTGTTCCAGATGTAAATATAATATAAGCCGGCCTGTCATAATCTATTTTATCAATAGGCAACGATTCTGTCGGTTCCGGTTTTAGGCTGTGAATATCTACAACATTGCAGTATTGTTCTAAATCCTCATTCCCTGCTTCTGCAAAAAGCAGTTTAATATCTGCACTTCTTATAATTTTCTCTTTGCGTTTATCAGGCTGCTGCACATCTATTGGCACATAAGTCGCTCCTGAAATAAGGGCAGCCAGTACCGCAGCTACCTGCCATACATGTTTTTTTGTATCAATTCCTATCTTATCGCCGTCCTGGGTTCCTGCCTCGCCCAAAATACGCAGTACAGCATTCACATATCCCCCAAGTGAACGATATGTATATTCTCCCTCATCAGTTATTAATGCCGTTTTATCAGGGTAAAGGTTAAAAGATTTCAGGAATCCATCTTCAAGCATTGCCGGCATAATATTTTTAAAAGTATTATTTACATCACGTCTTATTTCAAGGGTTTCCTTCATAAGGCTGACCGGGTATTTTTCCTTAAGAACTTCACTATTTTTATCGGCTATAGATTGAAGCAACAAAGCAAAACTTCCAAACATTTCTTCTATTATATAGCCCTCAAATACACCATTTCGCACGTCCCAGTTAATAGTGGCACCACCGTTTTCTTCTGCGGCCTGGCAGTCTATATACACCTGCGGAGTCTGACTCAGTTTATATACAATTCTGTTTTTTACAGTTGTATCATCCTTTGAACTAACCCCCAAAGTACTTGTGAACACAACCGGCATAATTACATTTTTCTTGCGTTCTTTCGTTAGACGTCTTATTATTTCTACTCCGGACACATCTTTATGTTCTAAATCAGACCAGAGATCCATTTGCAGTTTTTTCACTCTTTCCAGAAATGTTTCACTATACTCTATATCAATGGCAGTAATATTGACATCTGTGAAATCACCAACCACTTTATATATATCTTCAGCCACTTCCGGTCTGTTGAGCAGTGTAGTGTTAATACAGAACTTTTTGTCACCAGACCAAACTGCTATTACCTCCGCCAGTGCTGCCATAACAAACACAGATGGCGTAATATTATACGATTTTGCCAATTCAACAAAAGCTTTCCATTGTTTATCATTCAAGAACACTTTCTTCTGAAGGAAGCTCACTTCCTGATTGTCCTCCATCCCTATAACCGGAAGGTTAGGTGCATCTCCCATCATTGATATTTTCTTATTCCAATAAACTTCCGCTTCCTGCCTTGATTTGCTATTAAATGTTTTCCGCTTCTCCTGATATAAAACAATATCTCTGTAAGACGTAGTCGGTATAATGATTTCATGAGGATTCTCATAAAACCTTTCAAGATCATTAAGCATTACATTCATACTTGCAAAGTCAGAAATAAGCATGTCTAACGAAAAATAGATTATGCTTTTGTCTTTCTCAATACTCAAGGCCAAATCACACATGGGCCACGTTCCAAGCTGATACTGCTTCGTAGATAACTCAGTTCTCAGTTCTTCCTTATCAGCGCTAATATCTTTATCCCGCCCGTCAAGTACTATGATTTCCACTGAAGGTACTGCCTCCTGGACAATCTGATAACCGGATGCCGATACAATTGCCCGCAGCATATCATGCTTTTGTATCACTTTATTCCATGCAACCTCCAGCTGACCAGGATCAAGTAATCTATTGACTTCAATTTCTATGTAACCGTGGCAACCAATTCCACCCAATTCATATAAACGATTTCTTCCCATAACATAGGAATTTTGTATGTCGGTCAGTGGGAATTTTTCATATCTCCGTTTTGTATCACTGGTGAACACTAAGTTATTATGTGCTTTTAAATAATCCAGCACTTCTGACTTATACTGTCTCAACTTATTTTTATTTTCCTCTGTCATTGCCCCCTTCGGAGCTTTGAACTTGATGGAATCACCTTCACACCAAATTACAATTTCTTTTTCTGCCAGCTCATTAATGTACTTTTGGATATCCATAATTTTTTCTCCTTGTCTGCAGCTAAATGGTATCAATCGTCAACTCTGCACCCTGATTAATCATTTGTATCTGACTTGCCAGTTCTCTAATCGTAGGGGCATTCACTAATATTGCTGTCCCGAGATCTCCATTGACTAAATGTGACTTTTTAATTTTATCAATCAGCATAATCGCCTTTAAGCTATCGCCTCCGGCTTTAAAAAAGCTGATATCTCTTGAATACTTTGTGGAACCGAGTACTTCTATCCATAGCCGTTCTAATTCTTCTTCTATAGCTCCCTGCGGTTTTTCGTAACCGGCCACAGCCTGACGTTCTTTAAAAAACAATTCTGCTACCATTTTACGGTCAACTTTCCCATTTGCACTCAACGGTATAGACTTTCCATATTGATATTCAGATGGAACCATATAGAGAGGAAGATAGGAACTAATCGACTGATTTATGGTTTCGTCCTGAATCAACTCACTATCTGGGTCGTTTTTAACAATAAACGCACAAAGTTTTTGACTGCCGCCTTCCGAAACGATACATGCAACAGAACTCTTAATACCTTCCGCCCTGTTGATTGCTGCTTCAATCTCTCCCAGTTCAATCCGGTACCCTCTGAATTTTACCTGCGTATCTTTTCTTCCCAGGAATTCAATTGTTCCATCATTCCAAAACCTTCCCATATCACCGGTTTTATACCATCTTATGTTTTTAAATGATACAAACTTATTATTTGTAGTGGTTTCATCACCGACATAGCCCTTTGCCACTCCAATTCCGCCAATCCATAATTCTCCCGGCACCCAATCAGGGCAGTCTCTTCCCCTCTGGTCAACGACCCTGTATAGCTGTCCGTCCAGGGGAGTTCCATATGGAATTGATACCCACTCTTTAGGAACAGGCAGCTTCACCTGATAATAATTAGACCATATAGAACCTTCAGTTGCTCCACCAAGAGCTGTCAATTCAGAATTTGGAGCAACATCTGCTAATTTTGCCGGCAGGTCCGTACCAATCCAGTCCCCGGACAACAATACGGTTTTAAGGGATTGCAATTTCATCTCCTCAGCCTGTGCCTGTTCCAGAAGCATCCGTAATAGAAAAGGCACTGAATTCCAACAGGTTATATGGTATCTGGTAACTAAATCCAACCATTGAGCAGCATCTGTTTTACTCGCCTCGTCCAGCAAGACTATAGTCCCGCCCGTTCCAAGAATTCCAAATATATCATAAACCGATAAATCAAATTCCAAAGAAGACACTGCCAATAAACTATCTTTTTCACTGATGTCACATTTCTTGTTCACATCACAAATTGTATTCATGGCTGAAAAATGGGAAATCTCCACGCCTTTGGGTTCTCCAGTAGTTCCAGAGGTGAAAATAACATAAGCACTGCTGGAAGGATTTACTGGTTCATTGGCAGATATCTCCTCCCGCTTCGCCCGGTCATTCACATCAATGATATTCACTCTGTTTAACCTTAAATGACAGCCATGAGATACCATATATCTTATATCAGCGCGTTTCACGATCTTTTCGATGCGCTTATCCGGCTGGTTCATTCCAATCGGCACATAACATGCACCCAGCAGCAATATTGATAGTACTGATATTATCTGTTCTGCTCCCCTGGGCAATCGCACAGCCACCTTATCGCCAGGCCCTACACCTTCCAGCTGTAATAAACGTGCTAATTTCTTCGCTTCTTTGCACAGCTCATAATAAGTCAAGGTTCTGCCGGTGCCTTCTATGACAGCCGTTTTGCTGCTACGGTCTGTTGCATTTCTAAAAACAAGTTCATGCAGACATAGATTCTGCTTTACCCCAATTGTATTTATGCCTGAATATCTCTCTGCGAATTTTGTCTCTGATATTACAGGAAGTTCTTCCCCCCATTTGTCAGGATTGGATATAGTCCATCTCAAACATTCTATATAGGCACTGAACATATCCTCTATAAAGCCTTTCGGGAATACATCTTCAACTGTGTCCCACGAAAGCAAAATGCCTTCCGGGAATCTCATGACCTGGAAATCTATCAAAACTTGCGGTGTCTGTGAAGAAATATATTTTAATTTGCCAAAACTCCCTGCAAACCCATCAGTAATGATTGGTTCCATGCAGTCACAAGAAAATACGATTGGCGCCACAAGCTTTTGTGTTGGCCTTGACCTTAGTATATCTCTTATTACTTTCACTCCGGAATAAGCAGAATAGTCCAGCGATTCCAGAAAGGCTTCCTGAATTCTTTTCGTTTTACTAATAAAACCTCGTTCTTCAATGCCCTTTACCGGAAGCAAAAGGATATTTGTAAAATCAGCCACTTTGTCCTCTGCTTCTGACGGTCTGTTAAACAGAGGTATATTCATCAGAAAATCCGATTGATTGCTGTAACGTTCTAATATCTGTGTATAAATGGTCAGCAGTATCATTGCAGGTGTGACCTGGTTCTTCGCAGCACTTGCCGCAAGCCTGTCCCAATCCGCTTTCTCCAGCATAAAATTTCTTCTTTTAAACACCGGCTTCTTTACCGATTGATACGCTCTCTTTAATGGCAGTTCCGGCGCTTCCGGCAGTGTAGCAAAGTGTTCTTTCCAATAAGCGGCCACTTTTCGGTAAGCGTCCTCATTTTCTTTATGCTTCATGTGCTCTTCAAGAGAAAAAGGCGATTGCGTTTTCTCAAAAGAACAATCATTATATAATTTTTCTAAATCCGAAAAAATAATCTTTATGCTCTTTAAATCCGCTACCAGCAAATCAATGCCAAAATGCAAGATAGTTTTGTTCTTGCCTATAACCGATAAAATGAGTACTGCCACTTCGCCTCGTTCAACAGCCAACACTTTATGACTGTACTCATTTCTTACCGCTTCCATTTTCTCTTTCTTTTCTGTTTCATCTAATTGTTGTAAGTCATATATTATGATGCTGGAATTATATGGTTTATCCTGAATAACCTAGGTTCCGCTCTCCAAAAACTTTGTCCGGAGCGATGAGTGCAGGTATTGCACGTTTTCCCACGCCTTTGATAACCTCTGCCGGTCTATTTCCCCACATTCAAACTCAAAATACAGATAGCACGATATTCCTCCCATCACCTGATCTGGATTTCTGCCCACCCAATACGCATGCTGAACATCGGTAAGAGGAAATTCCATCGTTTCCGTCCGACTCCTATCCACTTCCTTTTTACTTTCTGCGCTGACACTCTGCATTTTTATTATTTTCCACCATTCCGCCAGATACGGTTTTTTCAGCAATTCAGAAACGCGGACATTGATACCTCTGCGTTTTAGCTCACTGGATATTAGCATTACCTTTAAGGATTCAAATCCAGCCTCAATCAAATTTATGTTTTCTATATCTGCAGTATAAGAATACTCCCCAATCTCTGCTATAATCTGACACAGCTCTGCATATGTAATCTCCGATTTCATATTTTCTCCTTCCCTGCAGTGTTATTCGCAATCTCCCGCAGCTTTACCCGGTTAATCTTTTTTACCGATGTAAGAGGCCACTCATCTATCTTCACAAGCTGGTCTGGTAGCTTATATGTTGCCAACCCCTTTTCCATAAGAAATTTTCGTATATGTGATAAATTAATTTTTTCATCCGCAGTCATGATGAAAGCACAAATTCTTTCTCCCATTAGAAAATCCTCAACACCTACTACCACCGCCTCATCAATGTTCGGATGTTCACTTATAAATATTTCAATCTCTCTCGGTTCTATTTTCTCACCAGACCTATTTATTTGGTCCGTGATCCTTCCCTGTACCTGATATCCATATGTGGAATCCCATCTCACTTTATCGCCTGTTCTATAAAATCCGTCCGATGTGAACTTATCTTTCATACTGACATCCTGGTTATAATAACTTTGAATGGTAAATGGTCCACGAATTATCAATTCTCCTTCTTCACCATTCAGTACGTCCATGCCATTCTCATCAATAATCCGGATTTCCTCATAGCCAGACACCGAATAATGGTAGCCTACCGCATCGCCAAGATTGCTGCGATCATAAATACTATACAGGGCCAGTCCTTCCGTTGCTCCATAAAGGGGTAAGACCTCACATTCCACCTTTTCAATTAATTTTGTAACAAGGCTCTCATCAACCAAGGAACCTCCAATAATGATTTTCCTGACGCTGCTCAAATCATATCCACACTCTTGATTCAGATACTGATTCCAGATTCGCGCCAGTGTTGGAACTAAGGCTGTAATTGTAATATTTTCTTTTTCAACTTGTACAAAAATATCATCGCAGTCCAGGTCACTGCATAAAACAGCTTTTCCCCCTGCGAAAAACACATTCAGAATTCCGGGCGAATATAACCCAACCTTATGTGCTAATGGCAGACAAGCTAAATAACTGTCAGAGGACGTAAACTGGAATTTCTGATTATATCCATAAATATGCCAATAAATCATTCTATGAGTGATTGGCACTAATTTAGGAACTCCGGTTGTTCCGCTTGACAACATAAGGAGGGCTATGCTGTCAAGCTCCTTGTTTTCTTCGATGATATTTTCGGTGTCTTCTTTCAATCCTTCGGCTATATCCTTGACTGCGATTTTACAAATCTGTCTGCTTGCACGCCCCTTGTGAATCCTTAATGATACTTCGTCCTTATCATAGAAAACCAATGTTGAGGCATCCGTCTTATCAAAAATGCCCTTTAACTCATTCTCACCAAATAAAGAGTTTGTAACAATTGGGATTGAACCTATTTTAATTAACCCCAGCAAACCAAATACAAACTCTTTTACATTCGGTATTCGCAAAACAACCAGTTCACCCTTGCTTATCCCGCGCCTTTTGAAATAGCAGCCATACTGGTTGATTTTCTTTTCCAGTTCTCCATAGGTAATACGATTTATGCCCTCCACAATAGCGGTCTTATTTCTATTTGCTTTAAACCTTTCTCCCAGCCAGATATCTATCGTTTTCTCCTGTACCGGTCGCAATTTCTTCCCATAGTTCATTCTCATTCCTCATTCCATATGCCAAACATGCTTTATGACATTTATCTACAGCAATTTGACAAATCCGCCAAATCTGATCTCCGTAGCTTTCACTGCTGGTTCCGCCGATTTTTACAGAAAAAGAGGCGAAATCTTTATAAAGCCCATAGCCGATTGCCTTCACATAGGCTTCTTTCGCTGTCCAAGATTCAAAAAAGGACTCAATATTATTTTGCCTGATTACAGTTGCTGTTTCTTCTGGTGAAAAATAATTTTCTGCGAGCCTTTGATATTCCTGTATTTGTTTTATTGCCTGCACATCTACGCCAACCTGAACATTACGTCCAAAGGCAAGCATTACAATCTCTCCCGAGTGAGATAGGTTGTAATTTATAGATAGACGTTTTCCAGAACAGCACAGATATGGTTTCCCAAAACGTCCTCTCTCAATTTGTATATCTTTTATATCTTTGCCAAGATAAGATGAAGAAATCTTTTTTACAGCGATTCGCCCTATTGCACCTCTCATTATGTCTTCATACTTTACATATGATGTATATTGCTTTATCTCTTCTTCATTCAAGATTCCCCAATTCTCTTTTATCCAACCTGTCATGCTTCTCCACCGCAGAATCCAAACCTGTATTTCTTCTGGAGGAAGATTATTCATAAAGCAATGCCGTGAAGTGAATGTAGGACGAATCACTTTAATTTTCACGATTGATAAACTCCTCAGATTTTTGATGAATTAACTTTAATACATTTTCCTCATCTTCTTTTATAAAGAAATGCCCGCCTCTGAAAAGGTAATACTGAAACTTGCTCTGCGTGTATTCAGACCATCTCTTAATATCGGCCAGGGTCGCTTCCCTATCCTCATTCCCGCCAATTGCCAAAACTGGACATATTAATTTTGATGGGGCATCCGGATAATAGCTTTCATCCAGAATAAAATCCGATCTGATTATCGGCATATAAAAGTTCAACAGTCTTTTATCCATTTTTATTTCTTCCGGAATACCGTCATATCGTTCCAGGCCAATCAAAAACTCCTGTTCTGTCAAATGAGATATCGGCTGTGGTTCCGGAATATGGGGAACTCTGCTTCCGGAGAAAATCGCCAACTTTGCTACCCTTTTGTTGTTCTCAAGCATTTTTTCAACTTCAAATGCTATTTTGCCGCCCATGCTATGGCCAAATAGGATAAAGTCATTGTCAAGCCTCATAATAGCGTCCACAACGTCTTTTACAAGTGATTGCATGTTCAAATATGGCTTCTCACCAATACGTTCTTCTCTTCCCGGTAATTGTATGGGGCAAACCGAAAGTTTCTTGTCAAAATATTGAATCCACTTAGCATAGAAAGCGGCACCGCCTCCTGCATATGGGAAACAAAACATTATTGTACTTTGGGGGCTAATACCTTCCGAATTCTTAATCAATTTCCCATTGTATATCATAACCTCACCTCCTGAATCCAGACTAACCCAACCGCCCCCCACTGATTTAAACCCTGCAGCAAACAACAGCAATGATGGTACTGGACATTACTAAGAAAATATCTTTTGCAGTCAGACTTATAATGTAATAGCTATCTTTCTTATACGGACTCTCGATTCCTCTGACAATGGCTGATGATGCCAGTTCGTCCGCTATTTTCAGGCTTCTGAAAACCATAGGGACAATTGCATATTCCAATGTACTAAGCGGGTGAAAAAGGACTGTCCTTATAGACCGCAAAAAGCCTCTTACCTTCATAGCGTCTTTTACTTCACCAAACTCATGAACAAGGGTGGGAGCAAACCGGAGCATGACAATTATAATCAGCATTATATTTTCGGGAATCGGTAACTTCCTTATACTGGAAGTCAGTTTGCCTGAAGGTATATGCACTATCAGACACACAATCATCGCCGGCATCAATAGACGATAAAGCATATGAAATAACAGCGGTGATGGAAAAGAGATATGGTATTTTGTATTAATAGCCAGCCAAACTACCGACAGGATATATACCCCCAACATTCCTAATCCCATCGTAAATAACTCAAAATAGCATAACAATAGAAAAAGCCATATCATATATAAACCATGCCCCAGCAAACTGGTGCTTAAGAAGGAAGTGAAGCATGCGCAGACAGCCAACAGCAACACTGTCCTGCCATCGATCTGCTCCACTTTTCTGATGTTACTATGATTCATAATCATTCCAAAATACCAGCTTTCTGAAAATGTCTTCTTAATAGTCTCTGCCCGAACAGAACACCTAATACAGCAAGAAGACCGGTTATTGCACAGCCCAAAAGCATCAGCCCCGGATGGGTTGACATTAAAAACTGCATATCTAAGGTTTCCTGTGAAAAGCCACTATTTAATGCCATTTCTTTATAACTGTCCCATGCCCACCAGAGAGGCACCGCACATCCAACGAAATTCCCGATACTGTTTAAAGCCCAGCCAATCATATTGCGGATCGGCTTTCTATATGTATTTTTTCCAATCATAGACAGCTCGGAAATAACGCCTACAATCAGGAAATATGGCAGCAAGAAGGCGTAACCCATAAGTGCCTGGATAAGGCCATACACAAATGCCCAAACAAACAACAGCCCATGTTTGTTCACCCGGTTTGCCGCTACAAGGAAGAATACAGCTCCTAAAAAGCCGTCAATGGCGGCTGAACCATATAAATACACTTCTGAAAATGGCAATGTGACAGCGCTGACCACCATTGCTATCATATAATTGATTACCAACATGGCTGCAACCGTGATTACGTCTCTGATACTAAACTTACTTCCCTTTGTTTCACTCATATAAAGATCCTCCTGTAATATAGTGGTTTTGGTTAGTTGCTACTAACTATTAGTTAAAGCCTCGGCATGTTAGCAGCAACTAACTCTATTGTATTTTACAGGATTCTTTTTAATATTTCTACCCCTTTAAATGTGTATTTTTTTAAAATAGCCCATTTTAACAGTTTGTTTCATTCAAAGGCTTGTCACATCACAGGGCTGTAGATGACTTTATGAAACATTCAATTAAATTTCGTTTTACTTAAATATTAAATTATAAAATAATTGCCGCAGACTTTTTGATAAATCGACATTGTCACTATTATAAAAAGTACTGCGGCCTGAATCATTATATTAACTTCCAGCTTACTCTTACGTATTTCTATATCCGAAATAAGTTCTCTTTAGTCCTTATGACAAATAACATTTCTCTCAGCCCACTTCAAAGTACTCTTTCGCTTTCATATAGCCATTGCTGAATCACCCTTTTCGTGGGAGAAAAATTCCTGTAAAAGTCTTACAGCCTCGTTATCCATAGGCCGATGCCATAATATACGGCCATGCTCAATAAACATAAGATGTGTACAGCATTTGTATATCAGTTCAGGATCATGCGTTATCAGAAACAACGTTTTTTTCATTTCTTTTAGCTGTATTAATTTTTCTGAAACCTCAAGCATATGTCTATAATCCAATCCACTGGTGGGTTCATCAAATATGATTATTTCTTTCCCAGATGCAACAGCACTGCCAATAGCGACTCGCTGCTTTTCACCACCGGATAACGACATTGGGTGCAGTTTCAGTTTATCCGACAAATCAAGCCCGGCCAAAATTTCTTGTGCCCGAACCTTGTCCTCTTCCTCATTTTCTCCATCCATACTCAGCAAAAGTTCATCAAGTACATCTTCTGTAAAAAGCTGGTGATTTACATCCTGCATTACCATATAGGAAATATGCCGGCGCTTCTTCGCATTGAGAGCATTGCCATTTAATTTCAAAGTGCCCTTTGAAGATTTATCTAATCCGCATAGACATCTGGCAAAAGAGGATTTACCAGCTCCATTGTCACCAATGATTCCAATGATTTCTCCCTGCGGCAATGTTAAATTCGGTATGTTTACAATCGGATATCCCCGTTTTTCATATGAAAACCAAAAGTTATCAATCTGCAGGCTTTTTTCATTTGCTTCAGGTTTTTTTTCAGGCATCAAGTCAAATGGATTTAATGCACGTAATCCCATTTTCTTTAACTCCTTTGGATCTAGTTCCAAAAATTCCTCTCTTGTATATTCATTACATATCTCTCCGCGCTTCATATATATGATTCGGTCCGCATATGGAGCCAGGTAATAAAGGCGGTGTTCGGCAACGATTACTGTCTTATTTTCAGATTGCCATTGGCGAATTACTTCTGTTAAATCTTTTATCGAAGAAATATCCAAATTTGAGGACGGTTCATCCAAAACAAAAGTATTAGGGCAGATAGCATCTGCCGATGCACAGGCTATCTTCTGCTTTTCTCCACCAGATAAAGCAAACAGGCTCCGTCCAAGCAGATTTTCTAATTTAAGGCATTTTGTTGTATTCTCAAGCCTTGCCAGCATTTCCTGCACCGGCAACCCCAAATTTTCGCATCCAAACACAATCTCGCTTGTCGTATCTACATTGTAGAACTGTGTTCTCGGGTTTTGAAATACAGAGCCAACCATGGGGGCAATCTGATATAACTGATAATCCTTTACCTCTTTCCCATCCAAATAAATCTGTCCCGTTAACTGTCCATTATAATAATGCGGAATCAATCCGTTAATCAGGCGCGTCAAAGTTGTTTTACCGCAACCAGATTCACCACATAGTAAAACAGTCTCTCCATCTTCGATTTTCAAATTGATATTACGCAGGCTATTCTCTGATTCTCCGCTTTCATAGGTAAAGGACACATCTTTAATTTCTATCATTTCACTTCCCCTTCTACCATTTAATAATAAATAAGGTGACAAACAGCATAACGCCTGAAATTACTACCGCAATGGCATCGTAACAGGTAAATCCAACTCTCGTTATGCTTGACCGCTTTGCTGGATTATCCAGCCCACGGGTCAACGCTGCCGCAGACAGTTCATCACCAATCTTTACAACCGAAATCATAAGCGGTATGAAACGATATTCAAGCAGTGCCATTGGATTCTGCCAAAATTTTTTCGTACCAAACTGGATTTCCCTCATTCTCATAGCGTCTTTAATAGCTGCTGATTCTTCCTGCATGGTAGGCAAAAAGCGAAATAATACAGAAAGAGGAATGGTAATATTCCTACCGATATGCATTCTGCTCAGTGATGTAATACACTCACTGGCAGTAGTAGATTTAATTATGTAATTCCCCATTGCAAAAGCAGGAAAAAGCCTTAAAACCAATCCCACCAATAAAACTACAATCATATTGACAACCATGTGAAAACGAATTGAGTTTTGGATTTCCTTAACCACCAAAGCAGCTACAAACAGAACTATAAAAATGGCCGCTGCCTTATATTGTCTGTTTGTAAGTAATAGAATAAAAGGTATCAAAGCCACTGCAAGCATAAAAGCGGTATGGCCATATAAAAACTCGGCGGTAGCTACAACGGCCATCAGCAGTAATTTTGTCCGTGGGTCTAAATGGAATCCTTTCGTCTCTGTAACAGCAAGCATGTGCATCAAACAATACCCGCCCTCTCAAAGTGCTTCTTTAACATTTTATGACCGAGCAAAGCACCGCAAATCCCGCCGACAAACAAAATCACAAATCCCGCATACATCATCCATGATGGCATCATAGATTGTAATGTTTCTGCGTATTGGTTCCCCATGGAGCTGTGAATATTTTCCCAGTAGGACTGCCCGGCAATCCAAAGATTCGCAGGGCATCCCATCATGCCAAGGCAAAAACACGCATAGCTTAGGAGGGTAACGTTAAAGTTTTTATACTGACCGGCCTTTAACACAATATCAGCAAGAATTCCGCCCAGTGTCCACCCCACCAGCCCAATCCATGTATAGCCTATAAGAAAGAAAAACAGACCGCAGATGACACCTGTAATTGTCAGCATCCCGAATTTCTGAATTTTTGTGTAGTACAGCATCATAGGAATGCCACATACAAACGGCCAGATAAACAGAAGGAATGGATATATTACAGGCAGTGCAGTCAGTAATCCGAAAACAAAAAATATTACAAGAGTCATGGCAGTATAAATTCCTACATTGATAAGATCTTTTCCATTTAGTTTATTAGATTTTTGCATTTTAATCGTCCTTTCGTTATGACTAATTTCATATTTTATAGTTAGATTCAGCTAACTGTAGGGGAAATTTTTTGGGGATTAAATCCCCAAAACAGTTTGCCAGCCCGAGCTGAAAAATACCGATAGCGTATGAGCATACTTCAATGCAGCTGACTTTGGATAATTGTGCATAACAATTTCCGCAATTGAAGCATAGTAAGAATGGACCAACATATGCCACTCGTCCTCATCTAAATCATTGACAGGTACACCGCGTGCTTTTAATTCTGCAATGAGTTTTATTGTCTCCTGCACATCTGCGCGTACCAAGTCGTCTAAAAAGCCTGCATACTTTGTTCCTGACGAGCACATCAGAAGCAGCCTGAATACATCAAAATGCTCATAAATATATTCGATTATCTGGATAATCGTACTTTCTGACAGCCTCCACAAATTCTTAAGCTCATCTGTTTTTACTAAATCAAAATGCTTATCTATTGATTCTGAATATATCTTTTGGATTGTCTGAACAACTGATTCCACTAAAGAACCAAATAAAGCTTCCTTATCAGCAAAATGATTGTAAAAGGCACCATTGGTTACATTTGCGTCTTTACAGATTTCCCTAATACTGGCTCTTTCAAAGCCAAATTCTAAGAAGTGTTTCTTTGCACAGGCCAAAAGATTTTCATGAGTTTGCTGGAAATCCCTTGACATTTCCTCCCCTCCATTCTATACTATATTACACTGTAATATTACACCGTAATATAGATTTTACCACCCTTTTCCTAAAAAATCAATACCCAATTACAAATTCTGATTAGCAGAAAGGAAGATGTTTATATGAAATCAAAAGAACCGGGGGCAATCCGGCAGCTTTTTATGTTTGTTGGCAGTAGCAAGGGGAAAATGAAATTTTCCATTCTTATGGCCGTTTTAGGGGAACTATTTGGTATGGTTCCATTCCTTATACTGGCTATGTTGGCAGACTCACTCTATTCCGGAACAGCTACTACTAAAGATACGGTGATACTGGCGGGAATCGCGGCACTTTGCCAGTGCATTAAGACATTCCTTACATGGAGGTCGTCCCTTCTGTCCCACCGTATTTCCTTTACTATTTTACAAAATATACGTGAAAGAATTGCCGATAAAATGGCGAAGGTTCCCATGGGCGTCATGTTGGAAACCCCTTCCGGCATTTTTAAAAACTTAATTGTAGATAATGTGGCAAAGCTAGAGGATTCTATGGCCCATTTTATGCCTGAACTTCCGTCACACATCACAGCACCTCTATGCAGTATTCTATTAATCTTTATTTTGGATTGGCGCATGGGGCTGGCCTCTTTAATTACTGTCCCGTTGGGAGGTTTGTTTTTCGCTGCCATGATGCGCGGATATGCCTCCCGTATGGAAAACTATATGTGTTCTGCGAATGAAATGAACAGTTCTCTTGTGGAATATGTAAATGGTATTCAGGTCATTAAAGCTTTTAACCGGTCCAGCTCGTCCTATGGGCAATACTCAAAAGCTGTCAATTACTTCCACGACTGCACCATGGAATGGTGGAGTGAGTGCTGGCTATGGAATGCGGCCGCTCGTGCAGTCCTTCCCTCCACCTTACTTGGCACACTTCCTATCGGCGCTTTGCTTTTTATGAATGGTTCGATTACTTTACCGGTTCTGATGATATGTCTTATTGTCCCCCTTGGCTTTACAGGGCCGCTGATGAAAGTATCGGAAGCCATGGAGCAGGTAAGTATGATCAAAGGAAACCTTGAACAAGTTACTGCCTTCTTAAAAACTCCTGAACTGCAGCGGCCTGCGGACCCGGTTACTCTCACAGAACCGACATTTGAATTTAGTCACGTTTGCTTTGGTTATAACAAAAGTGAAGTGCTGCACGATATCTCATTTAAGACGTCACCGAAATCAATGACAGCGATTGTCGGTCCGTCCGGATCTGGTAAATCTACCATAGCCAAATTAATGGCGGGATTTTGGGATGCCACCTCCGGGACTGTGCTTTTTGGTTCACAGGATATTCGCAACATCCCCTTTGAGCAGCTGATGGGAGAAATCAGTTATGTTGCACAGGATAACTTTCTTTTTGATAAAACCATCCGTGATAATATCCGCATGGGAAATCCAGCCGCAACGGACGAACAAATAGAAACCGTTGCAAAAGCTGCAAACTGCCATGATTTTATCATGCAATTAGAAAAAGGCTACGACACTATGGCCGGAGATGCCGGAGACCGCCTATCTGGTGGAGAACGCCAACGTATCACCATAGCGCGTGCCATGCTTAAAAAAGCTTCCGTGGTTATTCTTGATGAAGCAACTGCCTATGCAGACCCGGAAAATGAAGCACTGATACAAGAAGCAATCAGTAAGTTAATTTCCGGGAAAACCCTAATTGTTGTTGCACATCGTCTGAATACAATCCGCAATGCCGATCAAATCCTTGTTGTAGCTGATGGGAAAATAGCTGGATGCGGAACGCAAAATGAACTGTTAGAGAACTGCCCTCTTTATAAGAAAATGTGGGAGAATTATTCAGATGCGGTAACTTCCAAAACGAAAGGAGAATCTTAGATGTTTGAAATGATTTCTCGTATTTATCAAATCGCCGGCTCCAGCAGAAAAAAAATAACAGTTGGAATACTGTGCAATATTTTAAAATCCTTTTTTCAAAGTTTTATGATGCTCAGTGTATTTTTAATCATGTTAAATCTTGATACACTAACCTCCTCAATAATTTTAAAAGCTGTAACTATCATTCTTATTAGTATTCTTGGACGTTTCTTTTTCCAATGGATGAGTGACCGTACCATGAGCGGAACCGGTTATGATATTTTCCGTGATTACCGTTTAGAAATTGGTGAGCGATTAAAACAAGCACCTATGGGTTATTTTTCAGAGCAGAACCTTGGAACCATCCAAACAATTTTAACCACTACCATAGCGGATCTGGAAGGTTACTCCATGATGGCTATCGAACAGATGACCAGTGGTGTTGCCATGGCATTCCTTATGTCTTTCATGATGTTCTTTTTCAACCCAATAATAGGGACACTAAGTATGATAGGCTTAGTAATTGGCCTGACAGTATTACGCCTGGTCAGACAGCGGGCCGCAGAACATTCGCCAATTTATCAGGCTGCCCAGGAAAATCTGGTTAATAAATGTTTAGAGTACATACGTGGGATTGCTGTTCTCCGTTCATTTTCAAACGGCAAAAGCGGCCAGCAAGAGGTACACACTGCATTTCAAAAGAAATGGGACGCTGATTATTCACAGGAAAAGGCAACCGCAGGTGTTCTCCGGCTATATGGCCTTGTCTATAAATTGATGAGCTGCGTCTTAATCGCTGCTGCTGGTATCTTATACATGGACGGAAAAATTTCCCTACCATTCTGTATGACATTTTTGTTTTGTGCATTTACCGTTTATTCTGATTTGGAAACTATGGGAAACAGTGCATTCTTGAGTAAGAAAATAAATACCGAATTAGACCGTTTGGAAGAAGTGACAAATATTCCCCAGATGGACACCACCACAGATAAACTCCATCCTTCCAATTATGAGATTTCATTAAAAGATGTATCATTTGGCTATGGTTCCCGCAGAATTATTGACCACATATCCTTAAACATACCAGAGCATACTACATGTGCGATTGTAGGTCCGTCAGGAAGCGGTAAAACGACATTATGTAACTTAATCGCTCGTTTCTGGGACGTTCAGGAAGGCTCTGTGTGTATTGGCGGCCAAAATGTGAAAGACTATACCGCTGACAGTGTGCTTGACTGTATCAGTATGGTTTTCCAAAAGGTTTATCTATTCCATGACACAATCGAAAATAATATTAAGTTTGGGAAGCCTGATGCGTCACTTGAAGAAGTAATGGAGGCAGCAAAAAGAGCCTGCTGTCATGACTTTATTATGGCCTTGCCGGATGGATATCAAACTGTAATTGGCGAAAGTGGATCTACATTATCTGGCGGCGAAAAACAAAGAATCTCCATTGCACGGGCAATTTTAAAAGACGCACCCATTGTCATTTTAGATGAAGCAACCTCCAGTGTTGACCCTGAAAATGAACAGGCTCTTTTATCTGCGATTGAGGAGCTGACTAAAAATAAAACTTTAATTTCCATAGCCCATCGATTGAGTACCGTACAAAAAGCTGACCAGATTATTGTGATTGATAATGGGCACGTCAAACAAAAGGGCACCCATGACCAGCTCAGTAAAAAGGACGGAATTTACCGGAATTTCCTTAAATTACGTGTGGAAGCCACCGGATGGCAATTATAAATATTACCCCATTTCACCCCTCTGTATCAATGAAAACCAGGGAAGGATTTAATGAATTCCTTCCCTGATTTTCTTTTTGTGCCAAGGCACTCATTTTCTCTTAACCTTCCAGAACCGGGCAGTCGTCAGGCCATATACCTCACCTTTCGCTTTTGCATAGACCTGTTTTTACTAAACAATTGCCTGAACCTACACATTCCTCTTTAATTTATTTTTCCTATCTAATCAAAGTATTTGCAGTTGCCAGTTTTTCCTCCCTTAACATAAGTTCTTTCCATACATCTACAAAGCCTTCCAAATTGTTTTTCGACAGCTTTTTCACCATCTGATTGATATAGTCCAGATATTCTACATGCATACAGCTTTTATTAATGCGGATCAATGTGAATGGATATCCCCAGGCCAGTAATTCATGTAGCTTTTTATAGCATTCCTGTACTACTTCTAAGTCACAGTTTTCATCAACATAGTTCAGAAAGAAAAAAACCGATAACCATGAGAAATATGCTCATAAGTTATCGGTTCTATGTTTTCAGGTGTTTATTCAGTAATATTTAGTCCACAAATACAGTTTCATTCACCCGTTTATTCAATGCATCAAATTGCTCCTTTGATATTATTGGCTCATAATTGCCTATATATCTCAACTCTTCTGAATATGATTTTGTTCTCGCCGTAACAACCCCTGCATAGTATACGGAGGCAGGCATTTTTCTCAATCTCTTTGCCCATATGCCTGCACTTCTCATTAGATTCCCCTGATTACTCCAATGTGATTCCACTTCTGTAAATGACAGCTCCATCACATTCTGTAAAGCAAGCAATGATATATCTTCTCCCGCCTGAAAGTATTGTTCCCGAAGTTCTATTTCTTTTCCCACCTGCCGGCAAATCCAACTATAGGGAATACTGTTTGCCGCCTCCTCGTAATTCAAGACAAGATGCTGTGTATCTTTTTTATAATCTATGAACTCCAATACCATGTATTCCGGCGGATTGTTCAGATAATCCATAACAAACTTTAAAGCAGACCTCACGCGAAAAGCTTCCATTTCCTCTACAACTAACTGCCTGTCCTTAATACGATAACCATAGGGTGCCTTTACGAACTCGGCCCTCTTTTTCATACGACTTTTCATACAATCCTTAATATTCTTCATATAGATTGTCCACTCCTTTTAATTTGAAAGTAATTAACTTGCTTTTCTCATACACAGCATATTAATTTCGTCCTGAAATTTAAAAACAACTTCAATATTATGATTCTTGTCTACCAACACTTTTTCAATAAAGGCATCAGCCAACTCCGGAGACAACGCCTCCTCATTTCTAAACTCATCGACCAATCGGGCAAAATCTGAATAGAATATGATATTTGCCTCATCATATTTTCGGATTCCTTCTTCCACCTTTTGAATTCCTGCCTCCAATGGAACAAGCTGTTCTGACAATTTCTGTTTTTTTATCAGATATTCTTCTCTGCTTACATGCCCTGCTCTGTAATCTTCATACAAGTTCATTTTCTTCTGCTTTATTTCTTCTGCCCTCTCCTGAAATCTTTCCATGATTGCATGGTAATCTGCCATATTATGATTCAAAGCCTTTAAGATTTTCTTTTTGCTGTCAGTAAATAATCTTAAATTGAATTGTATAACCGAAAACACTGCTTTTTCTAATACCGCTGTTTCAATAGGCGGAAAAGTACAATCCGACAATGGATTTTCACGCTTAGCCAAACAATAGTAAAAGTCATTATCTTCATGATATCTGCGCCTGCTTAATGCTGAACCGCAATGTACACAATACACATTTTTATATAATGCTGATACTCTGCGCCTCGGTCCACTTTTGCAACCACTTTTAGCAGCCCTCTCATCCAGCCACTCATTCACCCTGTTAAACTGCTCTTCTCTGATAATTTTCGGCTGTCTGTTTGGAACAAGAATTTGGTCCGCCTTATTCACTGCCCGTGTTCCTTTTGTCCCCAATACACAAGCCTCTTCCTTATGACGTACTGAATATCCCAAATAAGCTTTATTCCTTGCAATCTTTTTCAGTGTTGTTTTATTCCAGATAGAACTGGTCTTACATAATTTGGCATTGTATTTTTTAGCCAAATAAACGCTCGGCGGATCAATTCCTTTTTCAGCCAGGAACTTAATTATAAACTTATAACTTTTTTTCTGGTCTAATAGATCCATAATTATTTGTAGTACATATGCCGCCTCCCAATCCACCTCATATTCACGGTCAGCTGTATACCGATATCCATAAAGAGGTACTGGGCCGTTATGCTTTCCTTGAAGAGCCTCCTCCATCTTAATTCTCTTCTGAGTGGTAGACGCCTGAATTGGAACTAACCCATTAATCAAATTCTTGAATTTGGCTTCAAAATCTATACCATATTGATAATCTTTGCTGTCATAATCATCATTAATCGCAATATAGCGTACTTCCAAAAAAGGAAATATCTTTTCTAAATAATTGACGGTATCTATGGTGTCCCTGCCAAGTCTGGAGAAATCCTTCGTTGCTATTACTATCATATTTCCATATAAAGAACGGACTCTGCTCATCATATTCTGAAAATTAGGTCGGTTAAAATTACTGCCAGTGTAGCCATCATCAATAAATTCTTCTACTTGATAATCATGAAATTCACTGTGTTCCTCCTTGAATCGGTTAAGCAATCTTCTTTGGTTTGTAATGCTGCAGCTTTCATCGTCTCCATCTTCCCTGGAAAGACGTTCATAAAAAAGCAGAAATTTTTTCTTCATCCTCACACCGCCTTTGCAATCAAATCCATGCTGAATATATCTTCAAATTTGAAGATAACTTCCATGGAGGTTTTGTCTATAATTTTGATTTCCGAAATCAATTCATCAATAATCTCCGCTGTCACGCAGAGATTTCCCTGCTTGTCCATCAATGCAGAAAGCCATTTGTTCTTTAAAGAATATCTCCTGACCATATCATTTGACTCTATAATCAAACTCCCTTTTAGTGCCCTCAGTTCATCAACCTTCTCCATATTCTGTCTTTTAAATTCTATGTACTCTCTTTTATCCAGAATCTGATCTACATAATCTTCGTATAATTGTTGCTGCCTCACTAAAAGGCTCTGGATTTCCCGGTCAATGTCAGCAATCTGATTCTGGTATTCCCGTTTCAATTTGGTTATAAAAGAGTCCTTTTTATATGCTTTTTTCTCCTTCATTGCTATACTGACCCACTTATCTAAGAGGACCGTAACAGCTTTTAATACTGCTTTTTCATTGATAAATTTGTTCTTGCAATGATTAGGTGCTACATCATGTCCAGGACAATGATATTCAATACCTATTCCCTGCTTTGTATGATACCTGCTTTGTGACATATGCCTTCCGCAAACTCCACATACGAGCTTCCCTGCGAATAATCCATATTTCTTATCAATTTCTCTGGTAAAGCTATTCACCCAGATTTTCTGTGCGTTCTTTTGGGCCCTGTCATAAATTGCCTGCTTTATGATACGGGGTAGAGCATCCTCTTCAATATTCCATTCCTGCCGCGGCACCCTTTTTAATTTTTTTCCTTTATAATAGCTTTGTTCTGTTTTATGGGTAACCAAACAGCCAATATAAACGGGGTTCTGAATGATACTAGAAATGAAATTGCCCAGCCACAGATACTTTTCCGGGTTCTTTTCTACCTTTTCTGCTTTTCCATGTTTTATCAAGTGATAGGCTTTCGGCGAGGGAATATTCTCCCTATTCAATATTTGGGCAATCTTATAGTATGAATATCCTTCCAGCACAAACATGTTAAATATACGGACAACAACAGAGGCAGCTTCCGGGTCAATCACGAGTATTTTACTATTGGCTTTTGAACGCTCAAATCCATATGGCGGCCTCGCTCCCCAGAACTCCCCATTGCCTCTGGCCAGTTCATGGGCCTGGGTAAGTTTTTTGGAAGAGATACGGGCGTAATATTCATTTGCCAGATGTTTAATCACATAAACCATTCGTTCTTTGCTGCATTGTGGATCTGCACTGTCATATCCATCGTCTATGCTGATGAAACGAACATCTAATTCCGGGAATACTACATCTAACAGCTCCAGCGCTTCCAAATAGTTTCTTCCAAATCTGCTAAAATCCTTAACGATTACTGCATTGATTTTTCCAGACTTAATATCTTTGAGCAGTTCAGAAAAGCCCGGACGATTAAAAGCTGACGTTAGATAACGATACTTTTGAAAACACTGGAAAATCAAGGTTTTTCGAGCGACGGACAAGCAGGGTATTGTACTAAAAACTGAATACGACGCAGAAGCGGCGTTTCTTACTCTCTACATGGGAGAACAGGAACGCCGCTTTTTTATGCCCTTTGTTACGCAGTAGGGGCAGAAAAAGCCTTGCTACAAGCGATTTTGCGGGCGCGTATCTGGCGCGGCAAGGGATTTATACCTTATCCCCCGAAACCGCGCTTCTACTGCGTAACAAATCCACAGCAAAAGGAGTGATTTACTATGGCAGTTTTCAGAGTGGAACGGAACAAGGGCTACACCGTAATGAGCAACCACCACCTACGCAACAAGGAGCTTTCCTTAAAGGCAAAAGGGCTGTTGTCGCAAATGCTGTCACTCCCCGAAGATTGGGACTACACCTTGAAAGGCTTATCCCTTATCAACCGGGAGAAGATAGACGCTATCCGCGAAGCCATTAAGGAGCTTGAACGCGCCGGGTATATCGTTCGGTCAAGGGAGCGCGACGAGAAAGGACGCTTGCGGGGCGCGGACTATGTGATATTCGAGCAGCCGCAGCCGCCTACGCCGGATTTACCTACATTGGAAAATCCAACATTGGATAATCCAACGCAGGAAAAACCAACATTGGAAAAACCTACGTTGGAAAATCCAACGCAATTAAATAAAGATATACAAAGAACTGACTTACCAAAAAAAGAAAAATCAAATACAGATTTATCAAGTACCCATTCCATTCCTATCCTTTCCCCTAACCCCTCTCCTTGCAGAGAAGCGGCTACGCCGCCGGAACGGAAAGGAACGGAAGCGGCAGCACAGAGCGCAGTTGATATATACCGGGAAATCATCAAGGACAATATCGACTACCACATTCTCAAACAGGACATGAAGTTTGACGGGGACAGGCTGGACGAGATTGTAGACCTCATGCTTGAAACCGTATGCACCGCCAGAAAGCGGGT
Organism: Anaerostipes caccae L1-92; assembly: GCF_014467075.1. NCBI lineage: Bacteria > Bacillati > Bacillota > Clostridia > Lachnospirales > Lachnospiraceae > Anaerostipes > Anaerostipes caccae. The sequence goes on along the minus strand of NZ_AP023027.1, from coordinate 318,493 downwards.
ACGGATTGCGGGGGACGACTACCCGGCAGAGCTTGTGAAATCTAAGTTTATGAAACTGGACGGCGAGCATATCCGCTTTGTGCTTGACTGTATGCGGGAGAACACAACGAAAATCCGCAACATCAAGCAATATCTGAAAGCAGCCCTTTTCAACGCCCCGTCCACTATCGGCAATTATTACACTTCCCTTGTCGCCCATGACATGGCAAGCGGCGCACTGTCACCGAAGAAGCCGCAGTACGGCGACCCGGACTATTATTCATTCAAACCGGGCGAAAGCCTGTAAAACAACAAAAGGAGGATTTTATTATGGCACAGAAAATGACAGGAGCATTGGTATTTGACGAGCGCACCGACCGTTACGACATTCGCTTTGACTTAAACAGCTACTACGGGGGCTTGCATTGCGGTGAGTGCTTTGACGTATTCGTGCGGGGCAAGTGGAAGCCGACCCGGATTGAGTACGGCGACAACTGGTATCTTGTGGGTATCAGAGCCGAGGACTTGAACGGGCTGCGGGTGCGTATCTGACCGCCGCCCCATAAAGAAACGCGAAAGGAGGACGCGAGGAATTGCAGGACGAAGTAAACGAAAAGACCATAGCCCTTTACATCAAGACCGGGAAGCTGACCGCCCAGACGCTCCAAAAGGCAATGAAAGCCATACTGTCAAAGGGCAAAAAGCAGCTTGCAAAACCGCCACAGGGAAAGCAGAGCTTAAAGCAGCTTATGAAGCAGAACGCGGGCGTTTCCAACATTGAGATTACCGAGGGCAATATCAAAGCCTTTGAGAGTACGGCGAAAAAGTACGGTATCGACTTTGCGCTGAAAAAGGACGCAACGGAAAGCCCGCCCCGCTATCTGGTTTTTTTCAAGGGGCGGGACGCGGACGTGCTGACCGCAGCCTTTAAGGAGTTTTCCGCAAAGAAGCTGACACAGGAGAAAAAGCCCTCTATCCGAAAGCTGCTCTCTACGCTCAAAGAAGCCGCACAGGGCAAGAACGCGGAACGGGCAAAGGTCAAGAACAAGGACAGGGAGGTATCGCTATGAAGCCGGAAATCAAGAAGCTGCTTATCCTAAATCTCCCGTATCTGCTCTTTGTCTGGCTCTTTGATAAAGTGGGCGCGGCTGTCCGTCTATCCCCCGGCGCGGACGCAAGCGCAAAGCTGCTACATCTTGGGGACGGTTTTACCACCGCCTTTTCCAGTATCGCGCCGAGCTTCCACCCGGCAGACTTACTTATCGGCATTGCGGGGGCGGTCATTGTCCGGCTGATTATCTACACCAAAGGCAAGAACGCGAAGAAATACCGCCGCGGGACAGAATACGGTTCGGCGCGTTGGGGCGGGGCTGACGACATAAAGCCGTACACAGACCCGGTATTTGAGAACAATATCCCCTTAACGCAGACGGAACGGCTCACCATGAACAGCCGCCCGAAGCAGCCGAAATACGCAAGAAACAAAAATATTCTTGTAATCGGCGGTTCCGGCAGCGGCAAGACCCGGTTCTTTGTGAAACCGTCGCTCATGCAATGTACGTCAAAGGATTTTCCAACGTCGTATATCGTCACTGACCCGAAAGGAACACTGATTTTGGAAACCGGGAAAATGTTGCAGCGGTACAAATACCGTATCAAAGTGCTAAATACGATTAACTTCAAAAAATCCATGAAATACAATCCCTTTGCCTATCTGCGGAGCGAAAAGGACATTTTGAAATTAGTCAATACCATTATCGCCAACACCAAAGGCGACGGGGAAAAATCCGGCGAGGATTTCTGGGTGAAAGCGGAAAAGCTCTACTACACCGCACTAATCGGCTATATCTGGTATGAAGCCCCAGAGGACGAGAAGAACTTCACGACGCTGCTTGAAATGATAAATGCGTCGGAAGCCCGCGAGGACGACGAGGATTTCCAGAACCCGGTTGACCTCATGTTTGAACGTCTGGAAGAAAAAGACCCGGAACATTTTGCAGTCAAGCAGTACAAAAAATACAAACTGGCGGCGGGCAAGACCGCAAAAAGCATACTTATCTCATGCGGCGCGAGGTTAGCCCCATTCGACATTAAGGAGCTGCGGGAGCTTATGGAAACCGACGAAATGGAGCTTGACACCATAGGTGACAGAAAGACCGCCCTTTTCGTGATTATCAGCGACACCGACGACACCTTTAACTTTGTCGTGAGTATTCTCTACACACAGCTATTCAACCTCTTGTGCGACAAAGCAGATGATGAATACGGCGGGCGGCTTCCCGTCCATGTACGGTGCTTACTTGATGAATTTGCGAATATCGGGCAAATCCCCAAATTTGAGAAACTAATCGCAACCATACGGAGCCGGGAAATCTCCGCGTCAATCATCTTGCAGAGCCAGTCACAGCTAAAGGCAATCTACAAGGACAACGCCGATACCATAGTCGGCAACTGCGACACCACGCTTTTCTTGGGCGGCAAGGAAAAAACCACGCTCAAAGAAATATCGGAGATTTTAGGCAAGGAAACGATAGACAGCTTCAACACTTCCGAAACAAGGGGGCGGGAGCTTTCGCATGGGCTGAACTATCAGAAATTGGGAAAGCAGCTTATGACGGAAGATGAAATCGCAGTCATGGACGGAGGGAAATGTATCTTGCAGCTACGCGGGGTGCGCCCGTTCTTTTCGGACAAATTCGACATAACGAAACACCCGAAATACAAGTACCTATCCGACGCAGACCCGAAGAACGCCTTTGACATGGAAAAGCACCTTAAACGCCGCCCCGCCATTGTCAAGCCCGACGAGGTTTTTGACTATTACGAGATTGACGCAGCAGACTTACAGGAGGACGCAGACCATGAGGAAACGTAGCGCAGAGGAAAAACAAAAGCAGCTTGAACGGTTTTTAATGAATGTTGCGGAAGCCGCCGACGCTGCATTATGGGAGTATTGGCGGGAAAAGGAAGCGGAACACCGCCGTTTTGCAACGGAGTATGTCACGCGCCGGGGGCTTATCCCTCAACAGTGACAGCATGGCAGACCGCCGGGGAGGGGGGGACAGGGGAAGCTACACTTCCCCTACGCTGCCTTGCGGCAGCTACCCCTTTGTGAACTTGCGGGAAGCGAACACCTTGCTATGCAAGCTATTCACTTCCCGCAAGTCTGAATAATACCCGTCCGGCAGCACAGCGGGACACCGAAAGGAGGAATCGAAGCAATCACATATATCAATATCGGCTACATGATACGCGCCCCTACTTTCCGGCGCAGCACACAGCGGCAGGAGCCGCACCCCCCTACAACTGAATACCGCCGCGCCGCAGAACTTACGCAGCGCGGGGACAGCCGCCTTTACCAGAGGGCGGTTTTTTTATGCGGCGGCATACGCTGACCGCCTTTTGTCCGCTTGCCGGACAGCCGCAGACGCGGCAGAAAGGATTTATTTATGGCATTTTTCAATAGCGCAGTAGACGTTTTGCAGACCCTTGTTGTAGCACTTGGAGCCGGGCTTGGTATCTGGGGCGTTATCAATCTCATGGAGGGCTACGGCAACGACAATCCGGGCGCGAAGAGCCAGGGCATGAAGCAGCTTATGGCGGGCGGCGGCGTTGCCCTTATCGGCATGACCCTTGTACCGCTGCTTTCCGGCTTGTTCGGTTAAGAAGCGCGGGTAAAGGCTTATGCAGAGCATACTTGACGCGATTAACGAATGGATAAAGGAAATCCTCATAGGAGCCATAAACGGTAATCTGTCAACTATGTTCGGGGACGTAAACGAGAAAGTCGGCACTATCGCCGCAGAGGTAGGGCAGACCCCGCAAGGGTGGAACGCAAATATATTCTCCATGATACAGACCCTTAGTGAGAATGTAATCGTACCCATTGCGGGGCTTGTCATTACCTACGTCCTATGCTATGAGCTTATCAGCATGGTAACGGAAAAGAACAATATGCACGACGTTGACACTTCCATGTTCTTCAAGTGGGTGTTCAAGGCGTTTGTGGCAGTCTACCTTGTGACGCACACCTTTGACATCACTATGGCGGTGTTCGATATGGCGCAGCACGTTGTTTCCGGCGCGGCGGGGGTAATCGGCGGCAGCACAGAGATTGATGTTGCCGCCGCCCTTGCTTCCATGCAGGACGGGCTTGACGCTATGGAAATCCCCGAACTGCTCTTACTTGTCATGGAAACAAGCCTTGTGAGCTTGTGCATGAAAATCATGTCCGTACTGATAACCGTTATCCTCTACGGGCGCATGATAGAGATTTACCTTTACTGTTCGGTATCGCCTATCCCGTTTGCAACAATGACGAACCGGGAATGGGGGCAGATAGGAAACAACTACCTCAAATCCCTGTTCGCTATCGGTTTTCAAGGCTTCCTCATTATGATATGCGTCGGCATTTACGCGGTTCTGGTAAACAACATGATAATAGCGGACAATCTGCACAGCGCGATATTCTCCCTTGCAGCCTATACCGTTATCCTCTGTTTCTCCCTGTTCAAATCCGGCGCACTGGCGAAGTCGATATTCTCCGCGCATTAGCGGCGTGTCAAGGGCAGGGTGGAGATTTTCAGAGCGAAGCGGCGAAAATACGACCCGACCTTGACGCGGATAACCCCCATATAATACGGGCGGGCAAAGGGCATAGATTGACCTTTGCCTTGATTACCCTTATGGGAAGTTACAGCAACACCAAACCCAGAGAAAGGAGGTTTTCACTTGGCGTATGTACCCGTACCCAAAGACTTATCCAAAGTCAAGACAAAAGTAGCGTTCAACCTTACCAAACGGCAGATTGTATGTTTTGCGGCGGCTCTCCTGTTCGGCTTGCCGCTTTTCTTTCTGCTCAAAGACAGCACAGGCACAAGCCTTGCGTCTATGGCTATGATTGCCGTCATGCTGCCCTGTTTCCTCTTTGCCATGTATGAGAAGCATGGACAGCCCCTTGAAGTGGTGGTGAAGAACATCATTCAGACGAAATTCATAGCCCCCAAAGAACGACCATACAGGACAGACAACTTTTATTCCGTCTTAGAACGGCAGAGAAAACTTGAAAAGGAGGTATCAGCGATTGCAAAAGGAAACACGAAGAAACAGCGCGGCGGGAAGCGCAAAGCCTAACCCGCCCCGCAAGCTCACCCGCGCCGAGAAAAAGCAGATTGCGGAAATCATCAGACAGGCAAAGGGCGACGGGAAAGCGCACACCGCGCAGCAGACAATCCCTTATATCCAGATGTACCCGGACGGTATCTGCAAGGTTACGGGACGGAAATACTCAAAGACCGTCGCCTTTGAAGATATTAACTATCAGCTTGCACAGGCAGACGACAAGACCGCCATTTTTGAGAACTGGTGCGACTTCCTCAACTACTTTGACGCTTCCGTTTCGGTGCAGCTCTCTTTCATCAATCAGGGGACGCAGCGCGGCGAAGCGGAAAAGGCGGTCAATATCCCGGCACAGGAGGACGCTTTCAATTCTATCCGCACAGAATACCGGGATATGCTGAAAAACCAGCTTGCAAAGGGCAACAACGGGCTTGTCAAAGCAAAATATATCACCTTTGCCATTGAAGCCGACAGTCTGGGCGCGGCGAAATCCCGCCTTGCCCGTATCGAAACGGACGTACTCAACAACTTTAAGCTCTTGGGCGTGTCTGCCCGCCCCATGACAGGCTATGAACGCCTTAAAATGCTGCATGGCATTTTCCACCCGGAGGGCGGGCAGTTTGCCTTTGATTTTTCATGGCTTGCCCCGTCCGGGCTTTCCACAAAGGACTTTATCGCCCCGTCCTCTTTCCGTTTTGGCGAGGGGCGGTATTTCCGCATGGGGCGCAAAATCGGCGCGGTTTCATTCCTTGAAATCCTTGCGCCGGAATTAAACGACCGTATCTTATCTGACATTCTGGACTTGGAAACGGGCGTTATCGTCAATCTGCATATCCACAGTATCGACCAGACCGAAGCCATAAAGACAATCAAGCGGAAAATCACCGACCTTGACAAAATGAAAATCGAAGAACAGAAAAAAGCGGTACGCAGCGGCTACGACATGGATATAATCCCGTCCGACCTTGCCACTTTCGGCAGCGAAGCGAAGAACCTCTTACAGGACTTGCAGAGCCGGAATGAAAGAATGTTCCTCTTGACGTTCCTTGTGGTGAACATGGCAGACACAAAAAGGAAACTGGAAAATGACGTATTCGCGGCGGCGGGCATTGCACAGAAGAACAACTGCGCCTTAACCCGCCTTGACTACCAACAGGAAGCGGGGCTTATGTCCTCTGTACCGCTTGGGGAGAACCTTATCCCCATTCAAAGAGGGCTTACCACGTCAAGCACCGCTATCTTTATCCCCTTTATCACGCAGGAGCTTTTTCAGACGGGCGCGGCTTTGTATTACGGCTTAAACGCCCTGTCTAACAACATGATACTCTGCGACCGCAAGCAGCTAAAGAACCCCAACGGCTTAATCTTGGGTACGCCGGGAAGCGGGAAATCCTTTGCCGCCAAACGGGAAATGACAAACGCTTTCCTCATTACCGACGACGACATAATTATCTGCGACCCGGAAGCAGAGTATTTTTCCCTTGTGCAGCGGCTTGACGGGCAAGTGATACGGTTATCGCCTACGGGCAAGGGCATTGACGGGAAGCCCCAGTATGTGAACCCTATGGATATTAACCTCAATTACAGCGAGGACGACAGCCCCCTTGCGCTGAAATCCGACTTTATCCTCTCCCTCTGCGAGCTTGTCATAGGCGGCAAGGAGGGCTTGCAGCCCGTCGATAAGACCGTCATTGACCGCGCTGTTAGGAACGTGTACCGCCCTTTCCTTGCAGACCCCGACCCGGAGAAAATGCCTATCTTGGGCGACCTCTACAACGAGCTTTTGAAGCAGCCGGAGCCGGAAGCGGCGCGTATCGCGGCGGCGTTGGAGCTTTATGTTTCCGGGAGCCTTAACGTCTTTAACCACAGGACGAATGTAGAGCTTTCAAACCGCCTTGTCTGCTTTGACATCAAGCAGCTTGGGAAGCAGCTCAAAAAATTAGGTATGCTCATTGTGCAGGACCAGGTATGGAACCGCGTCACCGTCAACCGGGCAGAAAGGAAATCCACCCGGTATTTTATGGACGAATTTCATCTTCTCTTGAAAGAGGAACAGACCGCCGCCTATTCCGTTGAAATCTGGAAGCGTTTCAGAAAATGGGGCGGCATACCCACAGCAATCACGCAGAACGTCAAAGATTTGCTTGCTTCCCGCGAAGTGGAGAATATCTTTGAAAACTCTGATTTTGTCCTCATGCTCAATCAGGCGGCGGGCGACCGGGCTATCCTTGCAAAGCAGCTCAACATCTCCCCGCAGCAGATGAAGTATGTCACCCACACCGAAGCGGGCGAGGGGCTTATCTTCTACGGGAACGTGGTGCTGCCCTTTGTAGACCGCTTCCCGAAAGACACCGAGCTTTACCGGGTAATGACGACGAAGCCGGAGGAAGTGGGCGAAGCATGAACGGGCTGAAAACTGACACAATCATCAACCGGGACGCGCTCTATGCCTTGCGGGAGCTTCCAGAGGAAAGCGTACACTGTTGCGTCACAAGCCCGCCCTACTATGCGCTTAGGGATTACGGGCTTGATATGCAGATTGGGCGGGAGGACACGCCGGAGCAGTACATTGACAGGCTGACCGAGGTTTTCCGCGAGCTGCGCCGGGTACTGCGTTCTGACGGTACGCTCTGGCTGAATATCGCGGACACCTACTGCGGCACAGGAAATAAAGGCTACCATGCAGACCCGAAGAACCCGAAAGGCAGAAACGGACAGCAGATTGCAAGAAACAACCGCGTTTCCGGCTGCAAACAAAAGGACTTAATCGGTATCCCTTGGCTTTTAGCCTTTGCCCTACGCGCTGACGGGTGGTATTTACGGAGCGACATTATCTGGCAGAAAGAAAACCCCATGCCGGAGAGCGTGAAAGACCGCCCTACCCGCTGCTATGAACATATCTTTCTGCTTACGAAGTCAAAGAAGTATTTTTATGACGCAGCCGCCATAGCCGAGCCGTTAGCCCCCACAACGGCGGCGCGGTACCGCACCGGGCGCAGCGCGGGACAGAAATATGCGGACGAAGTACCCGGACAGGGGAACGTACAGGGGCTTAACCGGGCGCGAAGCGGCAGCTACTACGACGAAGCCCTCATGCCGACCATGCGGAACAGGCGGGACGTGTGGCTTATCAATACCGTTCCCTACAAGGGCGGGCATTTCGCCGCGTTCCCGCCAAAACTTGCCGAAACCTGTATCAAGGCGGGCTGTCCGAAAGGCGGCGTTGTGCTTGACCCCTTTTTCGGCAGCGGCACGACGGGGGCAGCCGCAAAGCAGCTTGACAGGCATTATATAGGCATTGAGATAAACGCCGAGTATTGCGCCCTTGCAAGGGCGCGGATTGGAGGGACAGACACATAAAACAATATAAGGCGCGTGAAAAAGTCACGCAGAAAATGACCCGCGAGGGGGCTGTCGAGGTAAACGCCGCTACCGGGAAAAAGAAACGTATCAGCAAGCGGATAAGGGACGCGGACTTTGCAAAGACCGAAGCCCCACCGCAGCCGGAACAGGCAGCGCAGCCCCTACCGGGCGGCGCAACTTCCCCGCCCTTAACCGACACGCCGCCGCTTCCCCATGCGCCGGGGGCAGAACGGGAACAGGACACCGCAGCAGCCGAGCGCGTCTTGGAACGTATCGACGGGGCGCGTACCAGAAAGGCGAGCAAAAAGGCGGCGAGGAAAGCACAGGCAGAAGCCACAGCAAAAGAAAAATCTTCCCGCTTGCAGTTTACCGACGAGGAACGGGCAACGCCGGAGCTTGAAAGGTATATCCGAAAATCGGACAAAGCAGCCGACCGTCTGGACGCGGCAAAGGCGGCTATCCCCAAAGAAAAGAAACTTGTACGGGAGCGCACCTTTGATGAAGCCACCGGGAAAGGCAAGACCCGCCTACATTTTGAGGAACAGGAAAAGCCCATAGGAAAGAATAAGCCCCACAATAACCCGCTATCCCGCCCCGCACAGGAAGCGGGTATTTTCGTCCACAACAAGATACATTCCGTTGAAAAGGACAATTCCGGCGTTGAGGGGGCGCACAAATCCGAAGAACTGGCAGAGCGCGGCGCAAAGTACGGGGCGCGGAAAGTCAAGGAGGGCTACCACAGCCACAAGCTCAAACCCTACCGGGCGGCGGCAAAGGCAGAGAAAGCGGCGTTCAAGGCGAATGTGGATTTTCAGTACCATAAAGCCCTGCATGACAATCCGCAGATTGCGGGCAATCCCCTTTCCCGCTTCATGCAGAAGCAGCAAATCAAGCGGCAGTATGCAAAGTCGGCAAGGAAAGGCGGCGCAAAAACGGCGCAGAAAGCCGCAGAGAACACCCGCAAGGCGGCAAAAAAGACCGCCGAGGAAACAAAAAAGGCAATCGCTTTTGTAGGGCGGCACCCGGCGGGCGTATGTATCGCCGTTGCCGCGCTACTCTTATTCATCATGGTATCGGCGGGGCTTTCCTCTTGCGGTTCCATGTTCTCCGGCTTGATGAACGGCATACTTGGGACTTCCTACACGTCGGAGGACAGCGACCTTGTGGCGACGGAGAACAATTACGCCGCAAAGGAAAACGAGCTTCAGCAGCAGATTGACAATATCGAAAGCACCCACCCCGGCTATGACGAATACCGCTATGACCTTGACAGTATCGGGCATAACCCCCATGAGTTAGCGTCCTACCTCACCGCCCTTTTACAGACCTACACCCCGCAGAGCGCACAGGCAGAGCTAAATCGCGTCTTTGCCATGCAGTACACTTTGACGCTGACAGAAGAAACGGAAATCCGCTACCGCACAGAAACAAGCACAGACCCGGAAACAGGGGAAACGACCACCGAGGAAGTACCCTACGAGTACCATATCCTCAACGTGAAGCTGACGAACAAGCCCATTTCCGAGATTGCGGAGGAACTTCTAACGCCACAGCAGCTTGAAATGTACCGCGTCTATCTGGAAACAAGCGGAAACAAACCGCTGATTTTCGGCGGCGGCTCCCCCGATATGGGCGCGTCCGAGGATTTAAGCGGCGTACAGCTTGTAAACGGCACACGCCCCGGCAACACCGCCGTTGTAGACCTTGCGAAGCGGCAAGTCGGCAACGTGGGCGGGCGACCCTTTTGGAGCTGGTACGGATTTAACAGCCGCGTGGAATGGTGCGCCTGTTTCGTTTCATGGTGCTACAATCAAGCCGGAAAGAGCGAGCCGCGCTTTGCCGGGTGCCAGTCACAGGGCGTACCCTGGTTCCAGTCACGCGGGCAATGGGGCGCGAGGGGCTATGAGAATATCGCCCCCGGCGACGCTATCTTTTTCGACTGGGACGGGGACGGGAGCGCAGACCATGTGGGGCTTGTTATCGGAACGGACGGGGAGCGCGTCTATACCGTCGAGGGCAATTCCGGCGACGCCTGCAAGATAAAGAGCTACCCCGTCAATTACTCCTGTATCAAAGGCTATGGGCTGATGAACTGGAATTAACATATTTTTGAGCAAAGAAAGGAGAAATTTATTGATGGCTATGAACAAAATTGAACGTATCGACAAAGAGATTGCAAAGACCCGCGAGAAAATCACCGAGTACCAGAACAGATTAAGGGGGCTTGAAGCGCAGAAAACCGAAGCGGAAAACCTGCAAATCGTACAGCTTGTGCGCTCCATGCGCCTTTCCCCGCATGAGCTTTCCGCTATGCTTTCCGGCGGCGGTATTCCGGGCATGGAAGCCGCGCCGGGCTACCCCGCAGAACCCGCAGACCACGACACCGAAGAAATGGAGGACACCGAGAATGAATAAGAAAATCCTTAGAACCTTGACCGCACTCTGCGCCGCCCTCATGCTGACGGGCGGCTTTTCCGTCACCGCCTTTGCACAGACCCCGGAGGGACAGGACGCGACCGACGACAGCGGCGTTGTCTATGAGGAACCCGAAAAGGAAGAACCCCTTACCCCGGACGGGAACGCGACCCTTGTAGACGATTTCGGCGGCAACAAGCAGCTTATCACAGTGACGACCAAAAACGGCAATTACTTTTATATCCTTATCGACCGGGACGACGAGGGCGAGGACACCGTACATTTCCTTAATCAAGTGGACGAAGCCGACCTTATGGCACTCATGGAGGACGGAAGCACCGAAGCAGCCCCGCCCGCCGTTTGCAGTTGCACCGATAAATGCGAAGCCGGAAAGGTAAATGTGAGCTGCCCTGTCTGCAAGGACAACATGACCGCTTGCAGCGGCAAGGAAGCGGAGCCGGAAACCGAGAAACCAACAGAGCAGCCCAAAGAGAAAGGCAATACAGGCGGGCTTGTGCTTTTCCTTGTCGTGGCACTTCTTGGCGGCGGGGGCGCGTTCTATTATTTTAAGTTTATGAAGCCAAAGCAGAACGTCAAGGGCGACACCGACCTTGAAGATTTCGATTTTGACGATTACGACGAGGACGAGGGGGACGGGCTTTCTGATGAAGAACAGGAGGACGAGGAAGCATGACGCTTTTTACCGAAAACCCTTTAGAAAAAATGATGGTACAAAGACCCACCGGGCGGCGTGACAGTGCGCCGCCCGTTCCAAAATCCCCGGCGTGTATGCGTTGCCCTTATAAGGCGCAATCCCCCTGTATCGGCTATTGTCTGAAACAGGCACAGGAGAAGAAGCACACCGCGCCGGAACGCTGAAAGGAGGATTTTTTCATGGCATTTAGACTTGTGATTGCAGAAAAGCCGAGCGTGGCGCAGACTATCGCCGCCGCGCTTGGCATTAAGGGGAAACAGGACGGGTATATCGAGGGCGGCGGCTACCTCATTTCATGGTGCGTCGGGCATTTGGTACAGCTTGCGGAAGCTGCCGCCTACGGGGAGCAATATAAAAAATGGAGTTTTGACAGCTTACCCATTCTGCCGGAGGAATGGCAGTACGCCGTTGACCCGGACAAGGGGAAGCAATTCAAAACCATTAAAGAGCTTATGCACCGCGCCGACGTTTCCGAAGTGGTAAATGCGTGTGACGCGGGGCGCGAGGGTGAATTGATTTTCCGCTTTGTCTACGAAGTGGCGGGCTGCAAGAAGCCCATGCGCCGCTTGTGGATTTCTTCAATGGAGGACGGGGCGATTAAGGCGGGCTTTGCTTCCCTCAAAGACGGGCGGGACTATGGCGCGCTCTTTGCGTCCGCCCTCTGCCGCGCAAAGGCTGACTGGCTTATCGGCATTAACGCCACCCGGCTTTTCTCCTGCCTGTATGGAAAGACCTTGAACGTGGGGCGCGTCCAGACCCCGACCTTAAAAATGCTCACCGACCGGGACGCGGCTATCTCCCATTTCCAGAAAGAAAAATATTATCATGTTCGCCTTGATTTATCCGGCGCGGACGCGGCAAGCGAAAGGATTTCGGACAAGGCAGAAGCCGACGCGCTGAAAGGGGCTTGCGAAGCGGGAAAGGCGGTATGCGTTTCCCTTACCAGAGAGAAGAAAACCGCAGCCCCGCCAAAGCTCTTTGACCTTACCTCTTTGCAGCGGGAAACGAACCGCATTTTCGGTTACACCGCAAAGCAGACCCTTGACCTTGCACAATCCCTTTATGAAAAGCGGCTCCTTACTTATCCGAGGACGGACAGCAGCTTTCTTACTGACGACATGGGCGGCACCGCAGCGGACATTATCGCGCTGCTTTGCGAAAAGCTCCCCTTTATGGCGGGCGCGGACTTCACGCCGGAGATTGCAAAGGTATTAGACAGCAAGAAAGTATCAGACCACCACGCAATCATTCCCACTATGGAGCTTGCAAAGGCTGACCCGGACGCGCTGCCGGAAAGCGAGAAGAATATCCTTACCCTTGCGGGGGCGCGTCTGCTTTTTGCCACCGCCGAGCCGCATATTTATGAAGCGGTTACGGCGGTTTTCTCATGCGCCGGGACAGACTTCACCGCAAGGGGAAAGACCGTACTTGCGGAGGGTTGGAAAGAGCTTGAACGCAGATACCGGGCGACGCTGAAAGATAAGCCCGAAGCAGAGGACGGGGAAAATGAGGGCGTGACGCTGCCGGAGCTTTCCGAGGGACAGAACTTTCCTAACCCCGCCGCAAAAGTAACGGAGCATACCACAACGCCGCCGAAGCCCCACAGCGAAGCGTCGCTTCTCTCTGCTATGGAGCGAGCCGGGAACGGGGACACCGACCCGGACGCGGAACGCCGGGGGCTTGGCACTCCCGCCACCCGCGCCGCCGTCATTGAAAAACTGGTAAAGGGCGGCTTTGCAGAGCGCAAGGGGAAGCAGCTTATCCCCACGCAGAACGGAGCCGCCCTTATATCAGTCTTGCCGGATATGCTCACTTCCCCGCAGCTTACCGCAGAATGGGAAAACAATCTGACGCAGATAGCAAAGGGAGCCGCAGACCCCGGCGAATTTCTGTCCGGCATTGAAGCTATGGCGCGGGAGCTTGTGCAGACACACGCCGCAGCACTGGACGGGAAAAAGGATTTGTTCCGGGAGGAAAAGCCCTCTGTCGGCAAATGCCCCCGTTGCGGTTCCCCCGTCCATGAGGGGAAGAAAAACTATTATTGCAGCAACAAAGAATGTGCCTTTGTCATGTGGAAGAATGACCGCTTTTTCGAGGAACGCAAGACCGCTTTTTCCGCGAAGATTGCCGCCGCGCTCCTTAAATCCGGCAAAGTGAATGTGAAGAAGCTCTATTCCCCGAAAACAGGCAAGACCTATGACGGAACTATCGTTCTGGCTGACACTGGCGGGAAATACGTCAACTACCGTATCGAAGTACAGAAGAACTAAAAACTTGAATAGCAAGCATAGGAAGCGGGTACCCACTTCCGTAAATCCCTGTCCTGCCGCTGACGCGCCGGACGGGGATTTTGCTTGTTGGGAAGTTTCCCAAACCCTCTAAAAAAATGAAAAAATTGTTGGCATAACGCACAGCCCACCGTAGTACGGGGCGAACCCCAAAAGCGCGGCGGTGCGCCGCCATTTCAGAAAGGAGCGAATGAATGGAAAAGAAAAAAGGTTACTCCATGTTTGAGCGTGACAAGTTAGACCCGGCTGACAGTATGCGGATAGAGCGAAATATTTATTTTGAGGAACAGACCGCTGACCTTTCCGGGCTTACCGCCCTGCCCTTAGAACAGTTACAGGCATTGCGGGAAGAATACGCGGCGGCTGAACAGGCAGCTTTTGAAGCCTTGCAAGAACAGGCGGCGGCATGGGACGAACAGGCGGGAAAGACCCTTGCCATTGACAAAGCCATTGAGTATGTGAGGACACCCGAAGCTACGCATACCGCGAACCAGTGGGAAGCTACGGACTACGGGAAGCACATCAGCAACCGCGTCTACCAAATGCGCTACCACATATCCGAGAATACCCGGTATGACAGGGAAAAAGAGAAATCCATTCCCTATTCGTGGACGCTTTCATGGAGTATTTACACCAACAGCCCCCACAATTACGGACAGGCAAAAATCGCCGGACAGGAAAGGAAAGTCTTTGCAGACAAGGCAGCTATGGAAAAATATCTGAATGGGCGTATCAAAGCCTATCAGCATTTATTCACCGAGGTATCGCCGCCTATCCCGCCAGAGTATGCAGAGCATTTCAAAGTAAACGGGCAGCTTTTACCGGGCTATGCTATCGAGGGCGAGGAACGGGCGCAGCCTACCGCTGAAAAAGCAGCCCCCACCACAGCAGAGCCGCCACAGGACACCGAACAGAGAAAGGAGCGTGAAACCATAAACGAGCAGTTTTCAATTCTTATCGACAGCCGCAGCCGCTTTGAAACAGGCAAACCGGGCGGCGTGTGGCTTCCCATGCCGACCACAACAGAGCAGCTTCATGCGGCTATGGAAAGCGTCGGCATTACCGCAGACAATCCGCAGGATTTTTTCATCAACGGGTATTCTTCTACGGAGGACTGCCCCTTTGACTTGCCGCTTTCCGTTATCCAAAGCGCAAGCATGGACGAGCTGAATTATTTTGGAAAACTTCTGGAAATGCAGAGTGACGGGGACAAGGATAAATTTGCGGCGGCGGTTACACATGGCGAGTATGCCGGAAGCATGAAAGACCTTATCAACCTTGCACAAAACCTTGACTGTTACTGGCTCTATCCCACTGTCCGCAGCGAAGAAGATTACGGTTATTATCTTATCGACGAACTGGACGAGCTGGAGCTTCCCGAAGAAGCAAAGAAATATTTCAAGTATGAAGAATACGGGCGGGACGCAGTTAGCAAGGATAAGGGGCAGTTTACCGAACAGGGCTATATCTATAACAATCAGAACACCTTTACCGAATGGTATCGGGGAACGGAAAACGAGATACCCAAAGAATACCGCGTTATGAGCTTCCCACAGCCGGAACGCGGCGGACAGGACAAGACCTTTATGGACGCAGCCGCCACAGAGCAGACCGCCCGAACCGCCGCAGAGCAGCCACAGGAGCCGCACCCGGTTATCCCTATCGTGCTGACAGCCGGGAAGCCCGCCGAGAAATTAAAAGAGATTACCGACCGTCTGGAACAGGGCATTACGGAACTCTTTGACAGCGAGCGTTACAAGGAATATCTGAAAGTCATGTCAAAATTCCATAATTACAGCTTCCGAAACACCGTCCTTATCGCCATGCAGAAGCCGGACGCTTCCCTTTTGGCGGGCTTTTCCGCTTGGAAGAACAACTTTGAGCGAAATGTGATGAGAGGGCAAAAGGGAATTAAAATCATTGCCCCGTCGCCCTATAAAATCAAACAGGAAATGCAGAAAATCGACCCGCACACGCAGAAGCCCATAATCGGCAAGGACGGAAAGCCCGTCACCGAGGAAAAGGAAATCACCATACCCGCCTACAAGGTGGTATCCGTCTTTGACGTTTCCCAGACCGAGGGAAAGGAACTGCCGGACATTGCCGTTGACGAACTGACAGGCGACGTTGACCGCTATAAGGACTTTTTCGCAGCCCTTGAAAAGACTTCCCCCGTTCCTATCGCCTTTGAGAATATCGAGGGCGGCTCTCATGGCTACTACCACTTGGAGGACAAGCGCATTGCTATCAACGAGGGCATGAGCGAATTACAGACCTTAAAGACCGCCATTCACGAAATCGCCCATGCGAAGCTGCACGACATTGACCTCAACGCGCCAAAGGACGAGCAACCCCGCGTTGACCGCCGCACCCGCGAAGTCGAAGCGGAAAGCGTCGCCTATACCGTCTGCCAACATTACGGGCTTGACACGTCGGACTATTCTTTCGGCTATGTCGCCGGGTGGAGCAGCGGGCGGGAGCTGTCCGAGCTGAAAAGCTCCCTTGAAACGATACGCAGCGCAGCCGCCGAGATTATCAATTCCATAGACGCGAATTTTGCGGAGCTGCAAAAGGCACAGGACAAGGAGCAGACCGCCGGACAGGAGCAGCCCACCAGAGAGGGACAAGAAGCCGCGCCACAGCCGGAAGCCCCGAAAAAAGCAGATACAGCCGGGAAAGAAAAGCCGGAAGCAGCCCCGAAAGAAGCCTTTACCCCGGAAACGATTTACAGAGTGCGCCGGAACCCTTACAGCGACAGCCGGGAAAACAGCCACCTCTTGCAAGCCTATGTGACACAGGAGAACGGGCGGGCGAAAATGGGCGACGTGCTTTATACGGGAACGCCGGAGAAATGCCGCGAGCTTATGGGGCAGCTCAAAAGCGGCGAGCTGACCGAGGGCGACGTAAAGCAGCTTTACGCAAAGGCACAGGAAACGGCGCAGACCACCGGACAGGACAAGGACACCTTTTCCATTTACCAGATAAAGGGCGGGGACGAAACAAGGGACTTCCGCTTTGAGCCTTACGACCGCCTGCAGGCGGCGGGAAATGTGGTTGATAAAGCGAACTATGAGCTTGTCTATTCCGCGCCCCTTGCGCCGGAAACTTCCCTTGAAGATATTTATACCCGCTTCAATATCGACCACCCAAAAGATTTTAAGGGACACAGCCTTTCCGTTTCGGACGTGGTAGTGCTTCATCAGAACGGACAGGACACCGCGCATTACGTTGACAGCGTAGGCTTCCGGCAAGTGCCGGAGTTTTTACAGGAGCAGAAGCAGCTTACCCCGGACGAGCTGACAACGGGCGAAACAATCCAGACACCGAGGGGGACTTTCCATGTGACCGCCATGAGCCGGGAGCAGATAGAAGCCGCCGGATATGGCTTTCACCACCAGTCGGACGACGGAAAGTATCTGATTATGGGGAACGGGACGCGGGCGTTTGCTGTTGCCGCAGAGCAGCCGGAAAAGGCAAACCCCTTGAAGCATATCGAGGACACCGTAGAGCAGAACGACAACAACTTTGACGGTATCATCAACAACACCCCTACCGTTGACGAACTGGAAGCAAAGGTTAAGGCGGGAGAAACAATTTCCCTTGTTGACCTGGCTAACGCGGTCAAAGCCGACAAAGAGCGCGGCAAGGAAGCGAAGCCGGAAAAGAAGCCCTCTATCCGGGCGCAGCTTAGGGCTGACAAGGAAAAGGCGCAGAAGAAAAACGCAAAGCAGAAATTACAGGATTTGGAAAGGAGCTGACCCATGCCGAAACAGAGTAAATTTGAGAACGTGGATTTGTTCGCTTCCCTCAATGCGGTTATGAAGCAGAACACAGGCTTTTACCAGAGCGACTTGGAGATTGACAAGGAGATTATCGCAAAGGCGGCGGCAAGCCCCCGCAAGGAGGACAAGACCCTTTTGTGGTTCTGCCGCCCGTCCGGGACGCATTGCTTCCGGGAGCGCGACGTTTTCCTCAAAGACACCGCGCCCCACAACACATGGCGTTTCTACATGGAGCAGACGAGCGACCGCGTCCTTGCCTATGCAATCGAGCTAACGGGGACGGAGCGCGGGAAAATCAAGGGCAATCTGTACGAACTGGACTACGCTAAACATTATGAGCGCGTCAAGGAAAAGGAGCTGCCCGCCGATACGGTGAAGCTGATTTATGAGCATGGGGAACGGGAGATACCCGCCGGACAGTTTTTCAACGGCAATCCCGATTATGAGCTTGGAAAGTTTGAACGCTTTGAAGCCGTACCCAACGACCCGGACGCGCTGCAATCGCTCTTACAGGAAGAACGGCGCAGCCGGGAGCAGCTTCCGCCGGGGGATTTCAAGGCGCATATCGCCGCATTGCGGGACGGGCTGATTGAAACGGAAGCGCGGCGCATTGTACGGGAAATGAAGCGGCACGACACGCCGAACAGCCCCAACAAGACCCATTTCATGGTAGAGCTTTCCCCGGCGTTCATGCAGCTTGCAGCCACAAAGGACACTGACCGCCTTTTCTCCATGCTGCCCTACAAGACCCTTGCCTTTTCCAAAATCGAGGGCAGACATGGGACGTATGCGCTGATTGACAAGGGGGAGAACCGGGACAGGAAGATAAGGAAGCCCCGCCCCTCTATCCGGGCGCAGCTTAAAGCAGACAAGGCAAAGACCGCCCCGAAAAAGGCGGCGGCAAAAACAAAAAATCACGATATGGAGGTATGAGCATGATTAGACTGACTGTTGAAGAAACAAACCTTTTGAGCATTTACAACGAGGGCGGCAAGCGGGCTTTGATTGAGAATGTCAACGCCGCGCTGCCCTACATGGACGCGGATATGCGGGAGCTTGCAAAGCGCACCCTTTCCAAAGTGGACGCTTTGACCGAAGCGGAATTTGCAGAGCTTCCCATTTACGCCGCTGATGAAGTATGAACGGGGTTAAGCGGCTGACGCCGCCCCAGAGCCGGAAAGTCAACGCCCTTGTGCGCCGGACGTGCTGCAATTATGATAACGGGAACTGTATCTTACTGGACGACGGGGACGAGTGCGTTTGTCCGCAGCTCATTTCCTATTCGCTTCTCTGCAAGTGGTTCCGGGCTGCGGTGCTTCCCGCCGACAGGCTACTCTATGCGGAGCTTTACCAGACAGGGGACAAGAAGAAGTGTACCGAGTGCGGCGCGTTCTTTGCGTCAACCTCTAACAGTGTCAAATACTGCCCCGTCTGCCGGAAGCGTATCACCCGCAGACAAGCTGCCGAGCGCATGAGGAAAAGACGCACCCCTGTTACGCAGTAGGTGCGGAAAATCCCTTGATTTACAGGGCTTTCCGGGCGTGAAAATCGGATAGGCGATACTTTATACCTTTACCCCCGAAAATGGCGTTCTACTGCGTAACATTCACGAAAACAGCACCCATAAAAAGACAGGGCGCGGAAGTCATATACTGGCTTCCGCGCCCTGTTCTTTTTTTGCCTATCTGACATTTCCCTTTTCCATTTCTTCAAGCGGGAACTGCGGGAGGGCTTCTATCAGCTTCTTTGTGATAGACTGGCGCATATCTTCGTTGATTTCCTGTTTCGTGCTTCCGTCTGGCTGTCTGACCGCTACCGTCGATAGCCTGTCGATTTCGTCCTTGTAGCAATCCACGACTTTCTCCACCGCCCATTTCTCCCCGGCAACGGCGGCGCGTATGGTTTCATATTCCGGCATTTTCTGGTTTTCCATGCTCAACGCTCCTCTGCTTTTTGATAGCCCTATCATAGCACAGCGGCGGGGATTTTGCTATCCTTATCCGCGTTCTGTTTCCTTTTCCCGTTCCGGCTGTCTGTCTGCCTGTAAAATGCTGTCAATGTTCTGCTTGATAATATCATATTCCCGGACTTTCTTTTTCAATTTTCCATAGTCGGCGTAAAGGGCTTCTTTCTGCGCTTGGAGGGCTTCATACTCCGATTGCAGCGCGGCGAGGTTCGGGAGCTTCGCAATGCCCGCCGCTTTCAGTGACCTTACGGCGGCTTCATGGAGGATAATTGCCTGTTCCTGTCCGGCGCGGTACTTCTCCCTGTTCCTTGCCTTGCGGTATGCGTCATAGACAGGCTTTGTCTTTTGATAGGTGGAAACATTCTTGATAAGCACCGCCATTTCCGCAAGCCGCTTTTCGGCGTTCTTCAATGCGTCTGCCGCCTGTCCGCTTTCCGCTGCCATTTCCTCAATCCGGCTGACTAAATCCGCGTACTGCTCAATCTTATGTTCCGTCAAGAAATTCATTGTTTTAGCTGCCTGTTTCAGATTGTGGATTTTCGCCCACTGTTCATAGCCCTTACTCTGCGCTGCCTTGATACTGTTCTCAATGTCGATAAGCAGCGACACGCCGCGCTGCTCTCTGGGAGCTTTCGCCACCTTTGTCCGTCTGCCCGCTATCCGTTCCCTTACGGCTTCCTCTGTATAGTCTGCGCCGAGGGTTTTAAGGCGGGTGAAGCGTTCCTGTCCGGGGGCGCGGCATGATACATATTTCCCCGGCTTTATCTCATAGCCCGCCGCCTGTAACCGCGTTAGCAATTCCTCAAAACTGGAAACTTGGGGGATAAGCGCGTCAACAGTGGTTTTCAGCTTGCCTTTCCAACTTGTACCCGTCTTTTCTGCCTGGTACTCCGCATAGCTCTTTCCCTTGCTGCCCTTGCCGGGGACGACAACGGACAAGCCATTTTCCCGGCACAGCTTGTCGCTCATGTTCCGTATGCCGTAATAGCTCCTTTTGTTGGAATTGTATTTATGGTGGTCTACAAAGTTCACCGCGCAAAAAATGATATGGTTATGGACGTGTCCTTTGTCAATGTGCGTCGTGAGTACATACTCATGCTGCCCCTTTGTTACCGCGTCGGCAAGCTGCTTTCCGATTTCATGGGCTTTCTGATAATCGACTTCCCCCGGCTCAAAGGACTGTATCAGATGAAAGGCTAAATTGTTCCCCTTTTGGAGTGCTTGCGACAGGGTATATTCAAACTCAATATCTGCCGTTTCATAGGAGCAACCGAAAGAGGACACAAGCATTTTCCCGTCCGTCTTGTCCGGGTTTTCGATATAGTCAAGGGCTTTGCTTAGAGTGCTTTTAATAGGCTTAATCTTTGTAACCGCCATATCTCCGCAAGCACCCCCTTTATTTCCTCTATGTCCTCTTGGTATGCGTTCCCCGTCGCGTTTACGCGGCGTGCTATCTGGTTGACGTTGACACCGATTTTCTGTATCTCTGCGGTCATAGCCTTTATATCGGCGTGGTCTATCTGAATGATATACCCGTCAATGGCAATCTTCCGCAGATACGCCGCCATGTTCCGGGTGGGTACGAGCTTCATTTTTTCCAGTATTAAATCCCGTTCCGCTTCCGTCACTCTGAATTTGATTTGCACTGTCCTTTTGCGTCCGTCCATGTGTTCGCTCCTTTCCTTTCCGTTCCGAGGGTTTGGGACACTTCCCAACAAGCAATTTTCAACCGACGCGCCGCAGCGCGGGAGGGCGAAAATACGGAAGTGGTACCCGCTTCCTATGCTTGCTACGAATGTTTTTATCCTTTAGGCTCTTATCACCTACTACGGAGAAAAAGCGATTTTGCCAAACTTACGCAAAAGAAAAACGCTGCAACCTCAAAAAAGATTACAACGCTTTCTAAATCCTGTTCAGTTTTAAGTCGGACATTCCTATTCGCCCTCTTTTTCGACTTCGGAAATCTCCTTTGCCGTTGCGGTTACAATCCGTATGCCTGTATCGCTCATACCGTCAAGAAGCGCGTCAAGCTGCCGCCGCTGCGTGTTC
Source organism: Anaerostipes caccae L1-92 (assembly GCF_014467075.1). NCBI lineage: Bacteria > Bacillati > Bacillota > Clostridia > Lachnospirales > Lachnospiraceae > Anaerostipes > Anaerostipes caccae. Next base: position 296,818 of record NZ_AP023027.1, on the reverse strand, counting down.
TTCTCCGGCGGCGTTTCTAAAAGGAATTGGTCTACGGATATATGGTAACGCTGTATCAGCTCAAAGAATATCTGTAAACTTGGGTGCTGCCCCTTGTTCTCAATGTTCGCAAGGTAGCGCGGCGAGATAAACATTTCGTCGCCTACTTTCTTGCGGCTCTCCTTGCATCCCTCACGCGCTGCCTTTATCGCTGCCCCAAAAGCCTTAAAGTCGTATCGTGGTACTGGTCTTTTTGCCATAGTTATTCACCCTATTACATTTTACTGTTCCCCTTTCTTCTTGGATATGTCTACGTAGTTCTATCAGTTAGCCAAAATAATTCATATATATATATGTTGACAACAAGCTGCTTTTGTATATAATATTATATAAAAGGGGGGGAATGTTTATGTTACATAGCATGCGTATTCGATAAGCATTGAAATCAAAAAAGATTTTTCCCATTTTCAATATGGGCTTTTTTGTCATGCTTATTTTGCGTATGCTATACAACAAAACTAACGACGTATAGACATAGTATAAAAACTATGCCTTAATTTTGTTGTAGTATTATATGTATAAATGCAGGTCAATGCTCATGTTGAGAATTGACCTGCATTTTTTTGCGCAAAAGGAGAAATATTATGCTTGAAAAATATTGGATAAAATGTCCAATTTGTAACGGAAAGACGAGGGTTCAAGTATTTTATAATACGGTATTAAGAAATTTTCCTCTTTTCTGCCCTAAATGTAAATTAACGCATATCGTTGATGTTGAAAAACTAGAAATCATAATCAAAAACTCTGAAAAACAAACTTTTTAATTTTGAAAAGGAAGGATATTTAAATGAAACACTTACCTAAAAGTACACCTACGGAAATATTGAATGACCCATACGGATTTACTTACAAAGAAATGTCGGAAGTAATTGGAGAGGATAAAGCAAGAGCCTTATATACGGAATTGTATAAACAGCCATTTCACAAAGAAAATCTATCAATATCAACAAAAAAAGTCTATAAAAGTAGCGATACTGAAAAGTATGTTTATGAATTGAAAGATAACAGGTATATTGAAACGGTTTTTATTAAACGGCGAGATGGTGGGACTGTTTGCGTAAGTACGCAAGTTGGTTGTTCTGTTGGCTGTATTTTTTGTGAGTCCGGACGCAATGGTTTTGTTCGTAATCTAACACCGTCTGAAATTGTGCAGCAGGTTGTATTGATACGTCAAAAAGTAAATCGTATCGTTTTTATGGGAATGGGAGAACCTTTATTCAATTACGACAACTTGATTGCAGCAATCCATATTCTTCGAGATAGAAATGGACTTAACTTTCCAACCGACGGCATTACCGTATCAACAGTTGGTCCAGTTAATCAATTAAAAAAATTGCGCGAAGAACATCTAAAAATTCAGTTGACAATATCTTTACATGCAGCAACACAGGCTGCGAGAAACTGTATCATTCCTCATATGCACATGTACGCTATTGAAGATGTTGTTAAGCAAGCATTGTCCTATTCTCAAAGGCATAATCGAAAAGTGGTATTTGCGTATTTGCTTTTACCAGGTATAAATGACCGTTCCTCAGATATAAGGCAACTTGCAAAATGGTTTAAGGGCAAAAATGTTATGATTAACGTGCTGCAATACAACCCGACGAGTAATTCAAAAATTAGAGCACCACAAAAACAAGAAATGGTTGCGTTCAAACATCAATTAGAGCAAACAGGACTTGAAGTTACCATGAGAGTTTCTCATGGTAGAGAGATTAAAGCAGCTTGTGGACAGTTAGCTAATACATATAATAAAGCCAAAAAACAACAGAAATAATTTAATTAAAAGAGCCAGACGCACAGACGCAGAGCCGATAATATGCAGTTTGAAATACTGCTGTTATCGGCTCTTTTTTGATTTTAATTTGTGCCCCTAATAACCATATTGGAGCAAAATCAGAACTGTTGCTTGTCGTTCTTTGATTTCCGCAGCAGCTTTGAAAAATCAAAGCCGCCGTTTCTTTTTATCTTCTAATGAAATGACGCGGTATCACTGTTGAAATCGGCGGCTAAAGGAGGTAGCCGCCATGAAGCAAAAAGCATATCGACAAAATCCGACAGTTATTGACTTATCAAAAAAAGCCCGCCCACCACCGGGGGGGAAACTACGCTTATATATATGAACTGTCTAATCATCTGGATACTGCTTACAATGCCTATGCGCCCGTCCGGGCTTTTCGGACGGGCGCATTTTGTACGTTCAAAAAATTTTTGAAGAAATTTCAAAAAATCTTCGGCGTTTTTGAAAAACGCCGTATTGCCCCGCGAAAAGGGGGGAAGCACCACCAACTTTCCAACGAGAAAGGAGGTGAGAATGTGGAACCTAATAGCAGGGAGTTTTACAAACAGTGTGCTTTTCAGAAGTTTTGTAATACGGTATTGCACAATGAAGCTTGCGACACCCATAGAGAACTTCGCAGACACAAGGCAAAGGAAGTGACCTTTTCCGACATGACCTTAGACGAAGCGCGGCAGCTTCATACGTTTGATGAATATTTCAAACGTGAAGCCGCCGAAACCGTCTTTGAGAAAGCCGGGAAGAAAATCACGCCAAAGCTGCTTCTTGAAGCAATCCGTACTTTGCCGGAAGAAAAGCGCAAAGCCATATTGCTGTATTACTTCGAGGGAATGAACGATACCGAGATTGCGGAGCTGTTCAACACGTCGAGAAGCACGATACAGTACAGGCGGACAAGCTCTTTTGAGAAATTAAGAAAATATCTGGAGGAAAATGCTGATGAATGGGACGAATGGTAACGAACCCGGCTACCCGGAAAATGCCCTTGTTCCTTATCCTGTCATTGTGGCAGCGACAAAGGGCGACCCGGACGCCATGAAGATTGTCTTGCAGCATTTCAGCGGCTACATAGCCCGCCTCTCCATGCGGAAGCTGTACGACGAGCGCGGGAACGTCTATTTTGGCGTAGACCACGACATTCGGGAACGGCTGCAAGCAAAACTGATGATGGCTGTCCTCACCTTTAAGGCAGAGGAATAAACCGCAGCGGCGGCGGGACGCTTTCTCTCTCCCCCTTTTCCGTTCCGCTGCTGACGCGGCAGCAAAGCCATTCTGAACCTTGACAAAGAAAGCGGCGCAAGATAACGGCGGCGCAGCATAGGGCAAATCGGATACGTTCCTTTTGCGCCGAGCCATACGGCGGGTGCGCCATGACGCTATCCGGGTGAGGTTATCCCCGCCCGGACAGCCGAGCGACCAACACCGCGCCGGAAAGCAAGTGTAGCGGCTTGCGGGCGACGACACGCAGAATATACAATGATACTTCCTTACAGCCACAGTCCGAGCGTTAAGAGCGTCGCAGGCAATGGGTAGGGCGGCATGAGAACCATGCCGGGGTGAAATTCCCATGAGGTTATGCTAATAACCGTCCGATTAAAGCCTTTGTTTTATTGAATAGTGGACTTGCTGCTATTCATAGACTATATTATATGTTTGCGAAAGAAAGGGGGATTTTCTTTGACGCAAAACCAAACGCCCGTTACCACAACGGAGCATAAAATAGGAAAAGTTACTTACCTTGTATGTTCGTCCGCAAGTGAACGCGCAACGGACACACTGGATAAAAAGATAAAAAAACTCATTCGCAAAGACATGGAACTGAACCCCGCAAACGCCCGGAAATAGGGCGTTTCTTCACATTTTATACATGACACAGGCAGCGGTATGTGGTATAATATAGACAGTACAAATACCATGCTTGTCTGTCGTCGGAAAGGAGGACAAAATGTTACAGACAGACAAGATTACCGCTTTATATTGCAGATTGAGCCAGGAAGATATGCAAGCCGGGGAAAGCGAGAGCATACAGAACCAAAAACTGATTTTACAAAAGTATGCTGACGAACACCACTTTTTCAACACGCGCTTTTTCGTAGACGACGGATTTTCCGGCGTGAGCTTTGAGCGTGAGGGGCTTCAAGCCATGCTGCATGAGGTTGAAGCCGGGAACGTGGCGACCGTCATAACAAAAGACCTTTCCCGTCTGGGACGTAATTATCTGAAAACCGGGGAGCTGATAGAGATTGTCTTTCCCGAATATGAAGTGCGCTACATTGCCATTAACGACGGTGTAGACACAGCAAGGGAAGATAACGAGTTTACCCCTCTGCGGAACTGGTTCAACGAGTTTTACGCCCGCGACACCTCAAAGAAAATCCGGGCTGTCAAACAGGCAAAGGCGCAGAAAGGCGAGCGCGTCAACGGCGAAGCTCCTTACGGCTACCTTATCGACCCGGATAACCGCAATCATCTGATACCCGACCCGGAAACGGCGCACGTCGTAAAACAGATTTTTGCAATGTATGTACGGGGCGACCGTATGTGTGAAATCCAGAACTGGCTGCGGGACAATGAAATACTGACCGTCGGGGAACTGCGCTACCGCAGGACAGGGAGCAAACGCCACCCCCGCCCACAGCTCAACGCATGGTACAACTGGCCGGATAAGACGCTGTACGACATTCTGACAAGGAAAGAATATTTAGGGCATACCATAACCGGGAAAACCTACAAGGTATCTTATAAGTCGAAAAAGACGAAAAAGAACCCGGAGGAAAAAAGGTATTTCTTCCCCAACACTCACGAACCTTTGATTGATGAAGAAACCTTTGAACTTGCACAGAAGCGGATTGCCACCCGGCAACGCCCGACAAAGGTTGATGAAATTGACCTGTTTTCCGGGCTGCTCTTTTGCGGGGACTGCGGCTACAAAATGTATGCAGTACGCGGAGCCGGGACGCTTGAACGGAAACACGCCTACACTTGCGGCAACTACCGCAACCGGGCAAGAAATGATATGCTCTGCACTACGCATTATATCCGCAAAAGCGTATTGAAAGAACTTGTCCTTGCAGACTTGCAGCGAGTAACGTCTTATGTGAAAGAGCATGAACAGGAGTTTATCGAAACAGCCAACGAGTGCAGCGCAAAGGCAGTACAAAAGACGCTGACACAGCAGCGGAAAGAGCTTGACAAGGCGCAGAACCGTATTAACGAGCTGAACATCTTATTCCGCAAGCTCTACGAGGACAACGCTTTAGGGAAACTTTCAGATGAACAATTTGCTTTTCTGACTTCCGGCTATGATGAAGAAAAAAAGACGCTGACCCGGAGGATTGCGGAGCTGTCACAGGAAATCGACAACGCCACCGAGCGCAGCGCGGACGTAAAAAGGTTTGTCGCACTGGTACGCAGATACACAGCGATTGAAGAACTGACCTACGAAAACGTCCATGAATTTATTGACCGTATTCTTATTCACGAACTGGATAAGGAAACGAACACCCGCAAAATCGAAATCTTTTATAGCTTTGTCGGCAGAGTTGATACAGGTGACAAGCCTACCGAAAGTATCTCCTATTTCAGACAGATAGGAGCCGACGTAAAGAGTTATGCTATCTAACATACATCAAAAAGAGGTAAGATAACACCCTCTGCAAAAAAGGTATCGTTATCTTACCTCAACAAATGTAGTGCCCGAAACACCATTATCGCAGTATTCACCGGTCAGAATACTTCCTGACAGATTCCTGCTTATAAATTCCCCGTTTCTCTGCAGCTGATGACTAATGGAATCATCGTTTTTTATTTTATTGCTTCTAACCGATAAGCGTGCATAAGATCCAAATCTGTATTCTCTAAGTGAGAAAATAACTTGTTCTTCAACCAGATTCCTTCTGCTTTTTCTAGCCACACATGACACCGCCTTCCCCTAAGCTTTCCAGGAATGTTTCCATTTTCTGGTTAGGCAATTCTGTACAAATCTGTCTGATTTTTGCTATGACCTTTCTAAATTCATCTTTAAACCAGAACGTAATTTCCAGATTTCCCTTTTCGGAGACTTGAATACTCTTTATACAACTAACTACCAGCCTCCGGTCAAGTTCCTTTACCTGACCGAATTGCAAAAAATGATCAATCCATGCATTCTTACCACAGATATTCCGAAATATATTATCATTTTCTACCTTTTGCTGCTCAATCAGCTTTTCCAGTTCAGTACAACGGCTTGAATACTGTTTTTTCAGCTGAAGGTATTCCTCTCTTGTCAGCAGCTCGTCCTGATAGTCACCGTATAATGAGGCAGCTAATTTCATATTCCTCTGGTAATCCTTTTTTAACATTTCCATCCGAGAGCTTTCCTTCTGTACCCTGCGGTCCGAAAATGGTATTGTATCAACATATGACAAGATTGATTTTAAATCAGTAAGAACAGAAATATGGTATTGTATCAGCAGAAGAATGTTTTTTTTCAACTTTGATTCTGAAACCCTGTGAGGCGAACATGTCCTGCTATTCTCCCTGTTGGTAGAGCACACATAATATCCATATTCCTTTCCACCTGCTTTCGTGGATTTGCGTACAAGTGATTGATGGCAGTCTATACATTCCAGTAGCCCAGAAAAAAGATATACGGTTTCCTGACCAGGCGCTGTCCGCGTATCATGCTCTAACAAGTGATTGACAATCATAAAATCAATCCAGCTCACAAGGGGAGGCATTGCCCCCTCTACGACAGCCCACTCCTCTTCGCTTTTGTAGATTATTTTCTTTACTTTAAAGTTCGGAGTAGTGGTTTTTCCTTGTATCAGTATTCCCAGGTAAGCGGTATTATTAAGAATTCTTCCTACAGCTACGGCAGTCCAATGGCTACGTTCATATTTTTTAAATGTTGTCCTGTACCGGACCCCCTGTGATACTTTATAGTCTGCCGGCGGCAAAATACCAAGGCTGTCAAGCCGTGTTGCGATGGCATCCTGACTTAAACCACAGAGTTTCCAGCGAAAGATATCCCGCACCACCTCCGAAGCGATAGGGTCAAGAATCAACCTGTGATGATCATTTGGATCTTTTTGATAGCCATAATACGCGTATGCCCCGACAAAAAGTCCCTGCTCACGCATAGCCTTTAATGTATTTCGGATACTGATACTTGTATTTGCCGGATAGCTTTCATTTAACAGACTTTTAATGGGTAATGTTAGAAAATCCTCTTTGCAGGATTCGGCTTCACTGTCATAGTTATCATCAATCGCAATAAAACGGACGCCCCACTCCGGGAATCTACGCTGTACATACCGCAATACTTCCGTAAAATCTCTGCCCAAACGACTCAGATCTTTTACGATAATACAGTCAATCTCCCCACTTTTAATCAGATTCAGGATTTTCTTGAAACCGGGGCGATTGAAGTTTGTACCAGTATACCCATCATCGACTGCTTCACCGATGATTTGGATTTCCTGTTGTCCGCCACAATAACGCTGTACTATGACTCTTTGATTTTTAATGCTGTCGCTTTCAATCTGATCGCCATCCTCCACGGATAAGCGCAGATAAGCATAAGCACGATAGATATGATTTTTACGCATAAAAACAGCTCCTAACCACTTATTAGTTAGCGCATGAACCCTGGGTCATACATCAAATAAGTAGCAGGAACCTGCTTAAATGTTTAGTTCTATTCCGCTTTTATTTTACCATGATTCATTCCAGTTGTCCACACCTATCTAACCATTTATCACCTTCTTTTTTTCTCTTTTGCGAATCTCAATCAACACTCTGCTTTTTCTATCAAATTTTCAATTATGTCGGATAAGGTCCTGCCCGTACTTGAATAAGATACCTTTATCTTCATGTCCCCCACGCGGAACAGGTAGGGATTTACTCCTTCGTCCAGTATTTTTCTCATTCTCTTCTCACATGGTAAAGAGGTATCTATTTTTACACTATTCAAATCCACCAGCGTATCAATATCAACCTCATCCAACTTTATCTGTTGGAAAGCATCCAGCTCTTCAATCGTAAGCATTTCTCTATACCTCCCGGGACAATGATTTTCTTTACATCTTCTTAACGATATTTCACAAACGCCAAAAGTGTCATACTCAATACAGACCTTATGAAATGGTTGTATCTATCATCTCCCGGTTCCATCACGAAGGGTAAATCCGGCTTTATTCATGTTTTCTTTAATACAAGCAGCAGTCTCCAGTAAAAAACTCGCTTCTCTCCCTGAACAGCCTTTTATGATATTTATAAAGGCCAATATGTACTGTTCCTTCGTGTCACCAATATCTGAAGATTCTATCAATACAGGGTATACGTTCAATGCCTCCAATACATTCAAGTAGGATTCCATACTTAAATTTCTCAAACCGTTTTCAACTTTACTCATATGATTTGCAGACACCCCTGCCCGTTCTGCAAGCTTCTCTATTGTATATCCTCTTTCTTCTCTTAAAGTACGAATGTTTTGAGCAATATTAAAATTGTTAACCATCTTCGTACCATACTCCTTTTTAAGTTTGAATGTATTTTACATGATGATTTCCTGTTTGAGAACGGACTGTAAAGACCAATATCATCCAATTCTAGCGTATAATTTGCCATTTCAGATTTTCCGACATAAATCCAGAAAAAAAGAACTGCCTGTAGATGGCAGCTCTCTTACAAAACATATTCTATTTTCAACTAATGCCGTAAATTTATACTCACGCAACTTTATCATCATTGTCATTATTTGAAAGGGCTATTTTGCTTAAACTGCCTTTCATCGACTCAATTGTGTCTAAGTAAAACTGAAGTTCCAACTCCGGACATTCCTTTAAGATACATAAGAAACGTGACAATAGTTCTATGCTCTTTTCCGTCCCATCTGCTTCAGATACCAAAACAGGAACAACCTCTAAAGCTTCCAGTATTTTTATATATGTTTTCATGCCGATTGTCCTGGAGCCAGATTCTACCTTACTCAGATGGCTATGTGATATTCCGGCCAATTCGGCCAGGGCTTCCTGGGTCAGACCTCTTTCTTCGCGTGCCCTTCTAATGTTCTCTGTTATTGAACATGTATGATCCTTCATATGTTTGTCTCCTGTTTACCGTTTATCGAGTGTCCCCATACTACGATTTTTCATCGCAATACACGTTTAAAATTATTACCTATCATTTTTTCACTTTCATCTCGCAAGCCCATTCACATTGATTTAAAATGCTGCCATCACACCACCAGTAGCTCTCTATAATCAGCGCGACTCCTCCACTCAACGGTTTACCATAAAAATATGTGCTATTATAGAGCATGCCTTTTTCTATGTCAACATTTTTTGATTTAATAGACATTTTTTCTCGTTTACTCGAACCATATCCCATCGAAAAACAAGAGACATCTCAAAGATCAGAGATGCCTCTTGTCCAGCTTTAACTTTCTGTTTCTATCTTTTCTAAGCTTAAATAAGCGTCCAAAATACAAAGCATCACCCGCTTTTGCTCTGGCGTTAATTGATATATACGTTCCAGCAATTCCTTATCAGCATTATCCTCCGTATATCCAAACAGATAATTGGGGGATGTACCTAAAACATCACATATAATGAATAAAAGCGAAACGCTGGGAAGCTTATTGCCAGCTTCCAACTGCCTGATATATCCATGGTTTACATGACACCTTTCAGCCAATTCCTGGTATGACAATTTGCATTCTTTTCTTTTACCTCTCAACTTAGCACCGAATTCTTTTGGGTCCACATCACACCTCACCATCTATATGCATATTACCATTAGCTACTTTTGTTATCTTCTAGTATAATTCCACTTTCCCCTCCGCAACAGTCCACCAAAATATGACACATGTTATATCTCAGTTTCATTTGTATATAAAAAGATTGTCTATTTCAGGGAACATTTGTAGATTAGTTTTACTAGACATCCATATGAATAAACGTTATCTTATAGATACGAAAATAAACTTTTAGATAACATTTCGGAGGAAAATACTATGAGGCTGGCTTCAAAATTTTTAACAGCACTAGAAGGTAATTTCGATTCTTCCCAGGTCGAGAAGGCGTTCTTTGAAACAAATCAACTTTTTCTATCGCAAAGTGATGTAAGTGATGAAGATATCTCTGATTTACTGGATGTTTGTAAAGAATTCTTTCCTTTACCCTATCTTACTGAAGACAAACAGTATGAGCAACTTTGGGCCCGGCTTGAACCTGTATACTATCGGCATATAAAAGAATGGGAACAATTCACTCAGGCTATAGCGCGCTGCCGAAAAAAGCGCAAACTAAAACGGCTCTGTATTGCTTCTCTTGTTAGTATTCTTTTTATTATTACTTTTGTATTGCTTATTGTACACCGTCCAGTTTCCAAATCCGAATGCTGGATTTGTTCGGGTAAACTCCAATCGTATATCTCGTATGAGTCTGCATTTGGTGTAATAAACTTAAACTCACGATCCGTTAGTACTATTCCAAAAGGAAGTTGGGAGGGAAATCATAGTGTCACAATCACCTCTTCCGAGAACGGAACTATGATTATAACCTCACCCATTACCTCCGAGAGCTATCGTGCAGATATATATATGCAGGCTGACTCCCAGCCAGATGAATCTCTTATATCAAAATATCTATGTACGGATTGTGTAAAGATATGGAGTGAGAACAAATACGATGTACTTCTCATGGACGCATCAGGTACACCTTTTCCTATATCTGATAGTATGGAACTTGCTTTGCCACCATATACAGTCACTGCGTCTTCCAAAAGTACAGAATGCATCCGCATTACCTTTGAGAAAACGAAATAAAATACGAGCTTTTTACGTAAGATACATACACAAAAGAAAACGCCACATGAACATAGTGAAGTGTTCATGCGGCGTTTGCCAAAGTAACAATTTACATCATTTTGTCCGGACACCCACCCTAAAATTTATTTTAATTTATTGCATTAAAAGATTGTTGTATTTTTTCACATCATATCCGTTTCCGATTCGATAAATGGAGGGATTTCTGATTTAAGAAAACCGTCCCAAAAATCATGATTTAACTTTAAGTGTTTCATAACCTTTGCTTTTATAAAAGAATTGTTCATAAAATATGAATAAATGTCTTCTTTAGTAACTTCCTTTATTACAGTTAATTTATTTGTGACCCACCAATCACCGCTATATTGAACACAATGTCCCTCTGCTTTCACTTGAAAAAGTCTTATTGCAGATAATGATCCTCTTTTATAGTTTTTTATGGATTCTAAATATTCCGTTCTGCCTGGACACAATGCTACGCCCTCTATTGTTGTACAAAAATGTAAATAGCAATCCTGAAAATCTGTAACATATGGATTTCTTACTTTTACTATACATGGTATATTGAGTCGATATTCACAGCCTTTTGTTTTCAAACGCCCATTTATTTCAGGTATAGCCTTATATCCATACATTGGTTTTGATAATTCCAGATTTCCAACATCAACATCATCACAATCATGAATCACTTTTATTATTTTAATATCACATAAACGTATCTTAATTTCTTTATCCACCACAGAATGAAAACCATCTGGTTCTTGCTGTTCACGCCTTAAAATAAGTTCATGTTTTGTTATTTCCACTGGAAAGGCTATTATATCCATATTATTCTTTAAATATATTTTAAAAACATAAAGTCTTACATTACTATATATTTTTATTTCATTTATATAAATTCTATTCATTTTACAATAATCGTGGATTAAACACAGGAAGTCGCTTTCATATGGTAACATTGTCATGTTATTCTGTATATTTCTTGTCTGGAGAATCATGTGCTTCTCCCTGTTTCTTTCCCATATTTCAAATTCGACTATCATTAATATTTCCTTAACATATTTTTTTATCTCATCTATCAAATTAACCCTCCACAAAAAAGCTATTATTTAGACTTTTATGTTACTTGTTATTTCGTAATTTGTCAAACTTTGGCTCGTTCCATTAACAAAACAAAATGCAAAAGGGAGCCGCAATAACGCGCTCCCTTTAATAATCATCAACCAATTACTTGAGAATATTCTAAATATACAGAGACACAGATTATGCCTCCTCACCCTTTTTCTTTTCTTCATAAGTTATATAAGCGTCCAGCATACATATCATTGTGTTTTTTTGTTCTGGACTAAGCTTATACAGGCGATTTAATAGTTGCTTATCATCGCCTGCTTCTGCATATTCCAAGAGGTAATTGGGGGACGTTTCCAACTCATCACACAGGCTCAATAACAATGGCATACTGGGAACCTTTTTCCCGCTTTCCAATTGTCGGATATAGCCGTCATGTACATGACATAGATCAGCCAATTGCTGGCTTGTCAATCCACACTGTTTACGTTTTTCCCTGATTTTCCTACCTAATCTCTTGGTATTCATTTAATCCCACCATTCACTAATAGTTACATTTGTTATAATTTAGTATACAATCCGGTTCTTCAAATATACAGACCACCATTTTATTACATGCATTAACTTTTAGTTACAAACAACAGTAAAAGAACAATCTAAAAGCACAAACTATCAGCCCTGTTTTCAGCGGATTTTATTGTTACATTCCGCTGCCTGCCCAAAATTCCACATATCTGTATGCATTACTGTCTATTATGGTTCCATAATCTCCCAGTGTATAACCATAGAGACGCAGGGCACATGTCCTTCTGGTGTCTATCAGGTCATAATTGTAACTATTTGCATAAAAAGGGGGTTTTGAATTAACGCCTGCAAGATAGCTGGTATATACTTGATTAATTCTGCTATACGCACAATATCCCTTCTGGGAATCCCTCCTGTATCAGTGCCTCATATCTAGTTTGATTGATTACTTTTTTGTTATCCACCACTTATTCCTCCATATTCCATCTGCTTATTCTAAATCATTTCTGCGCATTATCGAATTTTCTTTTCTCCTGGCCGGATAATATCTGGAATCTGTAGTTTTAACCGCTCCGCAAACTCCATTGCGCTAACAAACTCCGTTTTTTCATAGTCTACAAGTTTTTCTGGCAGATTATAAATTTCTGTATCAGCATAATAATATAATCCCCGCAAGGTTCCAGCATCATATCCGAAATCCTCCGGCTTATATTCCGCCATACTTTGCAGACAATTCAATGGCCAGCATTCAACCTTTTCATCCTCATCATCTGCAAAAATATAGTCTTTGCCGTCCTGATCAAGCCGCAGAAAATAGATTATATCCTCTGATAAGGCAGAGATAATAAGAGAGTGGCAGCCATCATCCTCAAAACCATAAATTTCTCCTGATACCATCTTATTTATGGAGATATCCTCTATCAATTCCATTTGTTGGACAATATTCTGGATAGTCTTTAGCATTTCGTAATCTTCAGATATAGATTTTGAAAATATCTCACCCAATTCCGCACTACCAAGGTCGTTTCCAATTATTTTTCCATTGTAATCAATGTTGCCTGCGTTTGGTTCTTCAATTGCACCGCCAGATTTCCGGTAAGGAAGAGTATAAAACCAGCGCCCTTCTTTTATGGTTTCTCCATATATGACTGAACCGGCAAATTCGTGTTCAAATGACACCGCCACTTCCCGGCATCTTCCTTTCAATGTCCAGCCTACATGTTCCATGTTTATTTCTATGCTCACCACCTCCTATTGATAGATTAATGTCTGTTCTTCGACTTGAATATCACGATCTGTCTGGATAACCTCACACGCCCGTCCTTCAATCTCTTCCCAGCTCAACCCGGTAAAATTATGAATGCAGGTAATTAGGGAACTTCCCTGTTCCATGTACAGATACTCCTTTGTACCGGCATCAAAAAACATATAAAAATCAAAATCCGGTTCAAAGCTGTCGTCCTCATCATCTTCATATTTTTCATACCAGACACCGCTATGTATTTGCAAGCCAAGTTCCTGGATAACCAAGTGTTTTTTGTCCAGCCAGACCTGATGTTCCTCATCCGTTTCAAAAAGGAAGTTCTCGCCATCCCATTCTTCCTCTTCCAATTCCTCCAGACGGCCTATTGTAGTATTGATTTTCTTCTCCATAAGTCACCTCGCTTTTTCCTTTGCAGAGCGCAGTTTTTCCCTATTCTGCTCAAACTGGCTCATAATATCTCCCTGCAGCCTGTCATGAAAATCCTTTGTCACTGGATAGCAGATATCCTGATATTCCGCCTTTCCTTCAACCATGCGTCGCTGGGAAGGCATAGCCACAAAGTTATTTCCTGCAAAGGATCGTTTGACAGAAATCTGATTAACTACAAATACATCACCAATCACAAGTCTGGCATATGCCTTAGTGGTATTGGACAAATCTCTGTTGTTTACTACCTGAACATAATAGTCAAAATCTTCCTCCCCATAAGTGAGGTCAACTTCGTTTTTCCCTCCCATACGTTCCTGGTACGCCTCCAGAATTTCTCCCCTTAATGCGGTACTGAAATCCGTAGTTTTTGGAAAAAACACATCACTGTATATCGGCTTATTCTGTTCATCTTTTTCCCCCGTTGGATACTGCGGCATACTCACATAAAGATTCCCTGATCTTCCCTCCCTGATAGTGATACCGGTTACTTTAAATCTGTCACCGAACGTTACCGCAGCAAATGCCCTCAGTTTTTTATCTTTCTCTGTTGATACCTCATAAATATTTACTGTATATTTCATAATTTAGTCTCCTTCTACTTTTTTAATGAATTCTATCTGGACATCGCCGGTTCCGGGAGTTCCTCTGTTACCACCAGTTCTTCTCCCTCATCTTTTATCTCCAGCTCGTTATTGATTTCCTGCTGGCGGATTAGTTTTTGTTTCAACTCCGATTCATAGGGGAATTCTTTATTAAACTCCCTTTTAGATTCCTCCATATTTCTTTTGTACTCTTCCAGTTTTTCTTTATGTGCGGCAACTCTCTTTTCCAAACTCCCCAACAGGTTCTCCATACGGACCATATTTCCGGAAGCACTGCTGCTCATATCTGCCGAATAAGTCAGTTCCCCACTCAGCTTTATGATACAGTCAGAATACTTTTTTTCTACCACTACATCAAACCCCTTATAGCTGCCCACCGTCCTGCTTTCCATACTTTCAAGGGAATGTGCCATCTCTAAGATAACGCTGCCCGCCGCCTCACGTTCATCATATCTAAGGCCGTTCAGAGTAACGAAAAAGTCCGGCTCCATACAGAGTGCCTGGTCACGTTTCCTGATATCTTTTTCCATAGCATACAATCGGTTCTCAGTCTTCTTAATCAATTCTGGATATTTGAAAAGGAAATTATCCTGATGGACATAGCGCTGGCTCTCATAGCTTGCCTTCAAGACCTGCAGACGCGAAACTTCCGTGTCTACCTCGGTTTTTTCCATAATCATAGGATTCCCAGACGCAATTGCCTTGATTTCCGCAAAGGATAAAATGGTTTCGTCTACGTCCTGACATTCCCTTTCAACCGTTTTGTCTGTCATTATCTGGCTGATAAACCTCTGCTTATTTTCTACAATCCCCCAGAGGTAACTGTCAAATGTCTTTTTCGTGATATAGCGGTATATATTGACTTCTTCATTATCATTTCCCTGGCGTATGATACGCCCTTCCCTCTGCTCAATATCAGTCGGTCATTTTTTGCGGACAGTTCAATACATGCCTGTCTGTTTCGCTCCCTGCTCCTGCGTTTGCTCTCGTTTGATTTCTCCCTCTGTATCTTCTTGGCACAAGCAGGAC
Source organism: Anaerostipes caccae L1-92 (assembly GCF_014467075.1). Taxonomy (NCBI): domain Bacteria; kingdom Bacillati; phylum Bacillota; class Clostridia; order Lachnospirales; family Lachnospiraceae; genus Anaerostipes; species Anaerostipes caccae. Next base: position 281,252 of record NZ_AP023027.1, on the reverse strand, counting down.
AATACTTCGATATGCCAGAGCGGGGAACATATTCAACACCGCACACCGTACAATTCTTAGGCTTTAACGCAGTCCACCGCTTTGTCGGTGTGATATGTAATTCACCGACAAAGCCGATGAATTTATAATAAATCTTGATTTCCTGCCGCACCATTCCGTCTGTAAGTTTCTCACGTTCCGAAACAAGTATCTTGTCTATAAGTGCGTTTATGATGGTTGCGTCCAGTTCCTTAATGCCTTGATAGTTGCGGATTAGGGAGAGGAAATCACGGACACCCTGCGTCTTCTCATAGCTGTCGCTGAGCGTTTCCGTTACCTCTTTCAGCCTTGCTTCAATTTCAAGCTGTTCTTTCTGGTATTTTCCCGACATCATCTCAAAATTCCGCTCGGTAATACGCTCCATCACCTTATCTTCATAGAGTGAGGAAAACAGCCTGTCCAGTTCTGCAAGGCGTTTGTTCAGTTTTCTTTGCTCCTTTTCCAGTGCCTTTGCCTTGCTCTGGTCTGTTTCCGTGAGCCGCTTTTCAATCGCCCTCACTGCCTTTTCATCATTGACTGCCATATCCGCAAATCGGTTGATGTCGGTGAGGACAGCGTTGAACAAGTCCCTCGCTTCAATGCTGTGTGCGGTACACATGATATTACCGTATCTGCCATAATTATTGCAGGAATATTGTACGCAGTCGATGATGTCGGGGCGTTTCCTCCTGTTGGCACTCATAGCCCGCATCGCATAGCCGCAGTCCGCACACTTAATAACGCCTGCAAAGATGTTCTCAAAGCCGCCCTTGTTTTCTGGTAATCTGCGGCTTGTAATAAGCTGCTGTACGGTATCAAATTCCTCCTGCGTGACTATCCCCTCATGGGTGTCTGGTATCACTTCCCATTCTTCGGGCAGCTTAGAGGGGCGTTTCTTGCTTTTCATGTTGGCGGCAATCCGCTTGTAGCCTGCAAGGTTTCCCGCATATATCGGGCTTCTTAAAATGCCCCTTACGCTGTTCTCGCTCCAAATATAACGGTTCTCCTCATTCTCCTCAAAATACCTCTCATAGCCTGTTGCCCCCTGCTCCGCCGCATAAGCGGCGGGGCGTAAGATATGCTGTTTGTTGATGTGCTTGCGGATTTTGGCGATTCCGTTGCCCGCTAACGCAAGGTCAAATATTTCCCTTACCACATGGGCAACTTTGTCATCTATCAGCAGATGGTTGTGGTCGGCGGGGTCTTTGACGTAACCGTATGGTGCTGTCGTCCCCATGAATTTCCCCTGCTGAAACCTCGCTCGGTACGCCGATTTTATCTTGACCGACACATCGGCGGAATACATTTCGTTTAGGATGTTGCGGAAAGGCGTGATGTCCATAGCGGATTTATTGAGCGTGTCCACGCCGTCATTGACCGCTATATACCTCACATTATGCTCTGGGAAAAACACTTCCAGATACAGTCCGCAATCAAGATAGTTCCTCCCCAGACGAGATAAATCTTTCGTGATAACGCAGTTTATCAGACCGCTTTCAATGTCCTTAATCATGTTCTGGAAACTTGGTCTTTGGAAATTTGTACCAGAGTAACCGTCGTCCACATACGTTTTTGCTAAGTGCCATCCCTGCTTTTTCACATAATCCGTGAGGATGGATTTCTGTGTCGCAATGCTCGCACTCTCGTTATCCGTGCCATCGTCTTTTGACAAGCGGCAGTACATGCCGACTTCATAAATCTTGTTCTCCATTCTTATTCCTGCCATACTGTAAAACCTCCATATCTGTCCTATCTGTTTTCATGTTCCATTGCGTACATTCTAAGCGGACAGCCCCTCATTGTCGAAGGTGTCGCCCTCGGCAATCTTCTTCCGAATATCCTCGGAAATAATCGGGATAAACGCTTCTGTGACTGTCTGCGTGCCGACATATTCACGGCTGATTATCATCTGAACTGGTGCTTTCGGCACGATACGCTTTCTCTTTTTATCTGCTTTCTTATCCTCGCCCATACTTAAATCTTCCTTTCCAGACAGGGCAGGAGAACGTCTGGAAACGCCCCGCCCTGTCAATCAGATACCATCAATCCCCGCTGTTTACTTCTTTCTGTAATGCTTCAAGGAGTGCTGCTGCTTCATCAGCGTTCAACGTGATACCCTTTCCGCACTTCTCACGGTTCGGGGAAAAGCTGCGGATGTCATATTTCGGCTCTCTTCCGTTCCATGAGATAAGATTGATTTCTTTTGTGTAGCCGCTGTCGCCCTTAGACAATACGGCGATTTCCTTTACAATCTCATACTGGATTTCTTTCATTCTTCATACCTCAATTTTCTGCATTTACCTCCCGAAAAGAGAAGATTAGCGGCTGTCCCTGCCCCGTTTCCTCTGCAATTCACGCTCCAAAAGTTTAATGATGGTTTCCTCCATCTGCTTCGGCGTTGTGTTCTTCGGAAAATACTTTTTCAGCTTGCTTGTGTTGATTTTCAAGGTTTCTTTCTGGTTTCCCTTTTCCTCCGTCATAATTGCAAATATCGTATCCATGTCAAGCCGCCCGCTCTGGCTTAGGCTTTTCATCCGCTGTGCCTGTGAGAGTGAGGGCGTTGCTTCTTCGCTCTCCATCGTGGCAAAGAGGTTTTCCTGCTCGTCTTTCTTCAAAAAGGACAGTTCCACCGCAGGCGTGAGGGCGATTTTCCCCTCGTCCACCATCCGCAAAATCGGCGGTATCAGTTCCGTCAAACGGATAAATCTTTGTACGGTCATCCTGCCTACGCCGAAGCCCTGTGCCACCTTGTCGTCCGTCCGCAACTTCGTCACAACTTGTGACGAGGTTAAGTCTGTGCGGAAACCCTGCCGCTTCATGGCTTCGGATTTCATCTTGTAGGCAAACGCCCGCTCTGATGGCAGGATATTCTCACGCTGTAAATTACTGTCTACAAGGGTGATGATGGCTCGGTCACGGTCTAAGGGCAGGACAAACGCAGGCACGGTATTTATCCCTGCAAGTTCAGACGCACGGACACGCCGCTGCCCTGCAATCACTTCATAGCCGTTCCCGTCCTCTTTCGGGCGTGTGATTATCGGCGTGACAATGCCAAATTCCTTGATGCTTTCCGCTAATTCTGACAGCGTTTCATCCTCTGCCACATGAAACGGATTGTCGGGAAACGGGTACAAGTCTTTGGTCTTTAACACCTTAAAATCCTGTTTCTTCATTCACATATCTACCTTTCTTTCGCTCTGCTTTTATGGTTTTTCTGCAATTCTTCCAACACTTCGGGCGGTATCTTTGAGAGCAGCCGCCCCATCTGCTCGTTGGTTCTCTGCAACTCAAATATCTTCTGGTTCGCTTTCTGCACCTTTAGTTCCTGCTCATACTTTTCATCACGCATACGCCCCGCATAGTCTGATTCCTGCCCGATTTGCTCCTTTAGGCTATTGATATAGGCACTCTGCTTACTGATTTCCTTTGAGAATTTCTCCACGTCTGGGAGCCATGCCGCAATCAGTTCCAGAGCCTTGTCACGCTTCTTCCCTGCATTAAAGGCGTTGATGTCGGACAGTGCAGACACAATTTCCTCATACTGTTTATCAAGCCTGCCGCCCAACTTATAGAGCCATGTGGGGACATGTTTCCGCTTCGTTTCCATTGAGGACTGACCTCTTTCAAGCTGATTCCACCGTGAGGACATCCGCTCATGGTAGGCGGTCTGCCATTCGGACAGGCTCTTTTGATTGCCTAAAATTGTTTTGGCAGACAGCTTATTGTCTGGTGTAATCGGCACAAAACAGAGGTGCATATGCGGCGTTCTCTCGTCCATGTGGACGACTGCGGAGAGGATATTTTTCTCCCCGACACGCTCTGAAATGAAATCCAGAGCCATCGTAAAATACGCTTTCTGTTCTTTGGGCGGCAGGCTGTTCATAAATTCTGGCGAAGCCGTGATAAGCGTTTCCACCATCATCACGCTATCTTTCCTCGTCCTGCACCCTGCTTCGGCTACCATGCGGTTAATCTCTTTCTTGTAGGTGTACCTCGGCGGATTCACAAGATGGTAGTTATCTTTCGAGCGTTCCATATCTATATCTGGATTGCTTTTATAGGCTTCTTTTTTACGCTCGTTGTGGCGTTCGCAAGCCGCAACGCCGCCCGCTTTGCGTTTCTGGAAACGCAGGATTGCATAGGGCATAATTCATCATCTTCCTTTCTTCGGCGGGTAAACTGCCCTTTGGGTGACAGCGGTGACGGCGGTGACAGCAGTTTTGGGATACCCCCTACCGACTGCCTCAACTGTCACCCTTATTCCCTGCATGACGGTCATGTCGATGATGACGGTGTTTTTGGAATACCCCCTCGCAAGAGCCGTCACCGTCATGCTGCCATTCTTTTATCCGAAGCGTGGAGCGTAGGATAAGCAGGGCGTAAGACCTGCCATAAGGGAGTCCAGAGGGAACGTCTGGCACACGACTTTGCAGGGCAAAGTGTAGTGTGTTACACCCTGTAAACGCAGTCGGAAAAATCGGAAGGATTTTTCTGACCGCAGGGGTGGTTTTACACGCCGAAAAGGGCGGGTAAATCCTACGCCTGCACTTTGCGTTTACGGGGTGTTCTCCCGCAGGGATGACAGCGGCAGGGTATCCTAAAATCACTGTCACCGCCGTCACCGCTGTCACCCGCAGGGCAGAGTCGCCAGCTTTACACGGCTTTAAGCGTCAATGACAGTAACAGGGGGTATCCCAATATCGCTGTCACCACCGTCACCGCTGTCACCCGCCCGCTTTGCAAGCGAAATCTGCCTGCCGTGTTTTTTGCGGCTGTACTGATAAACGATATGGTTCTCATTTAAAAATGTGGTGCGGTATTCATTGAGCCATTTCGTAATCACCGTGGGTATGGTTTCCGTTTCCCTCATAGCGGCTAACAGCTCCGTTGCCGTGCCTGCCCATTCTTCCTTATCCCTCATAAAATCCACCAACCGAAAAAGGACGTCTGGTATCGTTTCTTTCGCAAGCTGCTCCTGCGTTTTTCTCTCCACAAGTTCCCAACTGCAATCACGGAAACGCAGCGTGTATTCCTGATAGGGCGTGTCCCTGCCCGTCACATACAGCTTGGCGGTGTCGGATGCCCGTTTCTCCTTTTCCAGAACAAAGGTAGCGTCCGCACTCCCCGTTAAGCCTGTCGTCCCAGACACCTTGTTGAACACATCGCTGTCATTCTGCTTTCGGATGTGGTGTACGACAATGACCGCCAATGAATGCCTGTCGGCAAAGTCTTTGATTAGTGAGATGTCCCCATAGTCGCTTGCGTAGGCATTGTCTTTTGAAGCTGTACGGACTTTCTGCAAAGTGTCAATGACAATAAGCCTGCTGTTTGGGTAATCTTTCAGATAATCTTCAAGCTGCACGATAAGACCGTCTGACAGCTTGCAGCTTGCCACGGCAAAGTGAAGCCGCCTGCTCGCTTCGTTCGTCAATCGGAACAGCCTGTCCTGTATACGGCAGAACGTGTCCTCAAGGCAGAGGTAAAGCACGTCGCCCTCCATTGTCGGCATATCCCACAAGGGAAGTCCCTGCGACACGCATAAACATAGCTTCAGCATGAGCCAGCTCTTTCCTATCTTCTGTGAGCCGCAGAACAGCGACAAGCCTGTGGGGATAAGGCTGTCCACCACAAAGGACGGCTTCTCAAGCGGTTCATAAAGGAGCGTTTCGGCGTTGACTGTCTGTAACTTCTGCATGGCTTTCCTCCTTTCGGGCGGTGTTTTTGTTTTCGTTGCACATAGGCGTTGACCTCCTTAAAAATAGATTTACTCCCACGAAGAAAAAGTGAGAGTATGTAATGCCGCCAATCCCACACAAATAAAAAACAGATTTCTTTTTCGGGCGGTGTCGGTCACGGTTGGAGATACTTCCTCATTTCCGCCTTTACTTTCTCCTTTGCAATCGCAACAGATTTCTGTATTGCCGAAGCGGTGCAATGCTCCATAGCGGCGATTTGGTAAAAATTGAACTCATACTCGTAGTAGAGCAGGAAACGCCGCCTTTGTATCTCTGGCAGTCCGTCAACCGCCTTACAGAGCAGTTCTGCCCGTTCTGCCTCAATCATTTGTTCCTCTATGCTCTTAGGCAGCTTCAACGCCCGCCTGTTCAGCGTTTCGTCCCATACTTCCGAAAACTCCCTGTGCCGCTCGTCCCATTGGAGGAGATTCCTGTTCCTGCGTTCCATCTGCCGAAACTCCATAAAGAACTGTTCCGACACTTCCAACTCGTGGGATTTGCCCTGCCCGTCCTTAAAGCTGATAAAATACCTTGTGCCGCTTTCCGTGGATTCCTCCCGAAGCGTGTACGCCTTAACTCTGTATGCCATCCCGCTTGCCTCCTGCAAAAAATAAGTGAGGGGATTTCCATCCCTCACCCAGTAGCCCGCAGGACGGCAGGCTGTTTTAGACGCTATAAAATTTTCGTAGCTTCTTCCGCAGATGGTCTAACCTCGCATAGATGGCACCAGTCGTCAAATGCACGAGCGGGGCAATCTCCTTTGTGGAATACCCCTGCATTTTCAGCAGGACGATTTTCAAGGTACGCCCGTCCACCGCGACTAATACTTGATAGAGATTTTCGCTCTCAATCTCGTCCAGTAACTCCGCAACCGTACCCACTTCCGTCTGCCGCTCCCTGTCTGCCATGTCCTCAAGGTATTCCGCAATGTCATTCGTCCATCGGTAAAACCGCCTGTTGGAATTGAAGTCTGCCCTGTCCGCAATGCGTATCTGCTCAATGGTCGCTTCATCAACGCCGCACTCACGCAGCAGCTTTTCCTCCGCTTCTTTCCAGATACGCCATTTCCTGTCCTCCCGTCCGTGGTTATATGCCATGCTTCTTTTCCTCCAATCAGAATTGATTGAGAGGGCAGAGAAAAACCCCCTCATTTTCCCAAAGGAAAAAACAAGGGGGCTGAACGCCTTAAATTTTAATTTTCTATTATCTTTCTTAGTTTTCTTAGGATTCTGGCTTTGCGTTTGTTCACAACGCTCTGGGTTATGCCGAACCTCGCCCCGACTTCACGCTCAGAAAGTCCGTCAAAAAAGATTGCCTGTATCAATTCCTGTTCACTATCCGACAGCAAAGGCAGGGCGGCTTTCAGCCTGTCCACCATAACCGCATTGACAACGGTTTCCGCAATGTCTGCCGCTTCATCAGCGATAAAGTCTAAAGGCTTCCCCTCGCTGTCCGTAAATCCATCCAGAGAAAGCAGGCTGTTCTTCGTATCTAATTTTTTCAGATAACGCCACCGTTCCTTATCTCGGTAGAAGTCCGTGTATTGCTCCCTCACGACTTCAAGCAGACAGCCTTGAATGGGGATAAACAGCTTGTCCATATAGGTCTGGTCGGATTCCCTGCGGCGGCAGAAATCCGTATAGGACAGTTCCACATATCTGCCGCTTTCCTTGATATATACCTTTCTCGGTGCGTATTTCACTGTAAGTACCTCCCATCTGAATTTTTGAAATGTTCAAAATCCAGATGGAGAGGTGGCGAACGACACCTAACACCACTAATAGCCCTATGGCACTTTCCAACAAAAATCGACAAAAGAAAAACCGCAAAGGCTCTATGACCTTTACGGTTATGGGAAATATTAATTCTGTTGTATGGAGATTGTACTTCTACATTCAAGGCAGGAAGTGCCGTTGCATAGGCAGAAATTTTTTTAACTGGTTTCCTGCCGTTCTCTGATATGCTATGTATTGATAAATTTTGCTTCGTATGAGCAGATAGATAACTGCCCGAAAAAAGGACATAAAAAAATCCCTCCAAATTTAAAAACAAATTCAGAGGGTAATTTAGGGTATAACAAAATAACCCACCCGAATATCGTTTTTTTTATTTGGTGAGTTTGTTCTTTCAAATACGAAACAAAAAGAGCCGATGATTCGTGAATTGTTCCACAATTTCATCGGCTCTGCGTCTTAAGCGTCTGGCTCTTTGATGACAGTTATCTTCAAGTTGTCAACTTTAATCAATCTTTCTTGTCTGCATTTTGGACAATAAAGGGGATAATTCTCCAAAACAGTGTCCTTCCTAATTTTATTACGGGTTTTGTTCCCACAAACAGGACACAATATCCATTCGCATTTCATCATAATTAGTCTCTAATCCTTTCAAATCTCATTTTATATGACTTTTGCAAGCTGTTAAGCTAACTTGTGGAACATATGCCGAACCTTATCTATACGGCTATTCGGGCGGCGGGGTTGGCAAATAAATTTACCAATAGCTGGCTGGTATCCTTTTAACTCTGTCAAGCAGACTCCCTGCCCATTTGTGAAATAAGTTAAATCGTTCCTGTATTCTTGAATACATCTAGCAGGGATTTCTCCTTTCAGAATGACCTCGTCATTCTTTATCTGAGTACTTACAATATCTGCACAATACCTTGGAGCATCATGATACGCCCGTGAGAGATATTCCTGCGGTGCATAAATTTCAAAGTGGAGATATGGCTCTAATAGTTCTGTCCCTGCTTTTTTTAAAGCCTGCTCCAATACGATAGGGGAAAGCAGCCGAAAGTCTGCGGGGGTACTTACAGGACTATAATACAATCCATATTCAAAACAGATTTTACAGTCTGTCACTTTCCATCCATACAGCCCCTGCTCGCAGCCATAAAGAACCCCCTCCATAACCGCATTTTGGAACGATTGATTTAAATATCCAAGTGAAACTCTGCTTTCATACTGCACTCCGCTTCCAATAGGGAGCGGCTCTATGGACAACCCGACAGAAGCCCAGAAAGGATTTGGCGGGACTTCTATGTGGATGGTATATTCTGCTTTTCTAAGCGGTCTTTCCATATATATAACAGTAGGCTCTTTTATTTCTGCCTCCACATGATATTTTTCCTCAAGGATGGCACAAATGACTTCCATCTGCACTTTCCCCAAAAAAGAAAGTATAATCTCATGCGTTGTAGTATCCACATAATATTTTAAAAGAGGGTCGCCATCTGAAATTTCTGTAAGTGCCCCAAGCAATATTTCCCGCTGTTCAGATTTCTTTACTGCAATCGTTGTTTGGAGCATAGGGAGAGGATTTTCAATAAATTTTCTCTGCGGCAACAGTATTCCGTTCCCCAAAATACTGTTTAGCTGCAAAACATCATTTGGTAAAATTACAATATCACCAGAGCAGGCTGTATCGGATGAATATAATTCACCGTTTGTCGGAACACACATCTCTGTGATTTTTATTTTCTCTTTTTCAGATATTCTAATAACATCCCTCAAATGCAATGTTCCGCTATATATACGCACATAAACAAAACGCCGCCTTTTCTCTGAATATTCAATCTTAAAAACCTGCCCGCATAGTTCAGATTGACCTTCAGGCGTTGATGAATAAAATTTACTGGCAATCACTTCTATAAGCTGCCGAATCCCCAGATTGTTTTTAGCGCTTCCGTGATAAACGGGAAATAACGTTCCGTTTTGGAATCTCCTGTTTTCTTCCTGTTCCAGTTCTGACATTTTAAACGGTTTCCCTGACATATATTTCTCTAATAGTTCATCGTTTCCCATAATTACCGCATCCCACTGTTCCATATCGTCATTGTCCGTTACATTTATATGGGGATGCTGCCCAACCTTTTGCTTCACTATAATTTCCGAAGAAAGCTTTGCTTTCATTTCTCGATATACCATTGGCAAATCAATCCCCTCTTGGTCAATTTTATTGATGAAAAAAATTGTCGGAATCTTCATTGTCTGTAGTGCATGAAACAGTATACGGGTCTGTGCCTGTATGCCATCCTTTGCAGAAACTAATAATACTGCTCCGTCTAATACGGATAAAGAACGGTATACTTCCGCCAAAAAATCCATATGGCCTGGCGTATCTATAATGTTGACTTTTACATCCTCCCACTGAAAAGATGTCACTGCTGTCTGGATAGTGATTCCCCTTTGACGCTCCAAATTCATTGTATCTGTCCTTGTTGTGCCTTCATCTACGCTCCCTAGTTCTGCAATTGCACCACTGGTATACAATAAACTTTCCGTTAATGTTGTCTTTCCTGCGTCAACGTGAGCCAGAATGCCTAAGTTAATTATTTTCATGTGATTTTCCTCCTATCAACACCCAAAAAAGGGCATAAAAATACCCAGTGATAAATACTCCTATCACTGGGTAAATAACTCCAATAGCCCCAAAACACTTATATGTTTTCGGGCATATAAAATTACATGATAAAAGTATTCTTAAACTGGGTACAAAAAACTAAGCCCCATATTAAAAGTGAAACGAGACTGCTACTTTTTGTTCCCACTATCAAATTGACAGTTTATTTAAGAATACCTTGCCGCATATTTATTAACTCCTTGTATAATACTGAATCTAATTATATTCCTTAACCCTTTATTTGTCAAGCTGACAAACTAAAGCAGAAAAAGCGGCAGGATTTCCCCCTGCCACTAATCATCTGTTTATGCAAAAATAATTTCCTTTTCCACAATCTCCCTCGCACAAGCCCTTATGTTATTGAGGCATCCTGTCCATTCTAAGGCGTTTTCTGCCTTTAGCTGTTCCGTTATGCCCTGTGCCTGTTTCATACCCTCTATGAGCCTTTCAAAGCGTTCCTGTGCCTGTCTGTTGATGTCGGCAAGGTAGGCGTTTAGCCTGCCGCTTGTAAGAAGATTGGTGTATGTAACTTTACGGTACTGTTTTAGATAATCTAAATGCCGTTGCCCCCAGATGCCTATTGCCTGTTCTTCTTCGGCGGGTACAGTTAAGCACGGTATCAAATAATCCCCTTGCCTTTCGTATTTGCCGCCCAGTTCCTCAAATAATGATTTTGCCATTGTCTGTTACCTCCACATTCTTTTTTATTTTGAATGTCCGCAAAATCCGTCCTACATCCGAAGGTTTCCACGGGCAATCAATGTGATGAGCCGCGACAAGGCGTTTTTGGATATTGGTTCCTGTTCCCATCATGGACGTGCTTCCCAGGAGGATTCGTTTCCTGCCGCTCCTCATGTCTGCAAATAATTCCTCTTTCTGCTTATCACTATGGGCATCATGAATAAATGCAATTTCATCTTCTGGTATTCCTTTCCTGATCAGCTCCTGTTTCAGAAAGTCATATACATTAAATTTCTTGTTTCCTGTGGGCGTGCCAATATCGCAAAAGACAGCTTGTGTCCCCTTAAACTCCTGGGAACCAATGTATTCCTGATAAATATTCTCTGCCGCCTGAAAGAGTTTGCCGTCACCATCTACTTCCGCATCTGGGTCAATCAGCCGGGGATCGGTGCCGAGCAACCTTGCTTCGTTGGTGATCTTGAGCATGTTATCGACCGTTGGATCTACATTCCCTGCTCGTATTGCTTCCGCGCGTTTAGCCAGTTCCTGCATCATGTACTCAACACTCTCAGACGCCACGCTCTCCACAATTTTGTATTTCCCACCTTTTAACTTAGGTACATTCAGGTTCAGCATTGAAGGCAATTGGATATCAGCCACCTCCCGGAACATATTCATAAGCTCCGGCAGATTACAGAATTTATTGAACCGGCTCCGCATTCGGTATCCGCCCTCTGGTGACATTTCAAGCGAAGTGGTAACTTCGCCAAAATTGGCCGCCCAACTGTCAAAATGGTCAATCCCCTTCTCATGTAGTTTCTGTGACTGCAGATACAACTGCATGACATACATTTCACACATGGTATTGGAGATAGGCGTCCCGGTTGCAAGGATAACATTTCTTCCTCCGGTCAGTTCCTGGATATACTGGATCTTTTGGAACATATCCATAGCCCGCTGGGAACCATTGGTGGAAATACCTGCCACATTACGGATTTTTGAAAAGATAGACAGGTTTTTAAACACATGCGCTTCATCTACAAACAATGCATCTATCCCTAACTGTTCAAAATCCAGAACATCATCCTTTTTTGCATCATTTCTCAGACTTAAAATTTGGGATTCCAGATTTTTCCGTTGACGCTCCATATCTTTTATCCCCCATTTAGCCCCCTGCTCCTCCTTCATCTCCGCAATGGCCCCCGAAATTCGTTCCACCTGATTTTCAAGAATTTTCGCACGCCTTTCCGCAGACAGGGGAATCCTCTCAAATTGAGAGTGTCCCAAAATCACGGCATCATAATTATTTGCAGCAATCCTACATGTCAGCTTTCTTCTATTTTCACTTTTAAAATCTTCTTTCGATGTCACAAGTAGATTGGCACTGGGATATAAGTGCAGGAATTCTGCCGCCATCTGCCCCACAAGATGATTCGGTACGACAATCATTGCTTTATGCATCAGCTTCAGCCGTTTCAACTCCATACAGATAGCCGCAATTTCATAGGTTTTTCCAGCCCCAACCGCATGGGCCAGCAAAGTGCTTCCATGCAGTGCCCGGTCTACAACATTCCGTTGATGGTCCCGCATATTTATTTCCGGATTCATACCGGGGAACGATAAATAAGAACCGTCATAAACCCGCAGACGGTTATCATTGAAGTTCTGATTGTAAAAATCCACATATTTTTTTCTACGCTGCGGATCTTTCCATATCCACTCCTTAAAAGCATCTTTTATGAGGGTTGCCTTTTCCCTTGCCAGAGTTGTTTCTTTCTGATTTACTACATACCGTTCACTGTCCCCAACTTCAATCTTATCTTTGACGGTAATTACATTCTGGTTCAGTAACGCCTCTATGATGGAATATGCATCAATCCTTTTTGTTCCATATGTCTGGCTTGCCGCCACAGAAGAATAGTCGCTGGATTTATTAGTAACCTTGTAAGACATAGTATATCGGTTTAACTGTACCTTGATTGCATAAGTCCCGTCTCTGTACTGATCCGGCGTATTCAGCGTCTCATAGATAAATGCCTCATAATCTTCCTGATCAATCCAAGAGGTTCCCAACTTTACGCCGATTTCCGTTGCCGTCAAATCTTCCGGCTGCACCGCTTTCAGGGCTTCTACATTTGCCAAATAGACGGGATTATCTTTTGCATACACTTCTGCAGCCTTTAGTTTATTCCGAACCGGACCGCTCAAATACTCACTTGCCGTTTCCCATCCCTGATTAGGATTCCCATCAGCCGCTTTGACTGGGTTTAAGAATACCTGCCCTTTTAATTCCTGCAGGAGCCGTTCCCGTTCTACCGGATAGACACTCAGCATATAGGGGATATGTACCTTCCCATATTCCGCCAGGCTGACTTTCAACGCGTCCATGGCTGTATCCACCTTCTTAACTATGGAAACTGGCGCAATAGTCTGTTTATAAAAGATATCCGCCTTCTTTATATTCTTGTTTTCATCTTCCGTTTCCAGGCTGCATAACAGATAGTAGTCATTGTCCTCCCGGAATGCTAACTTGTTGGCACGGCTGGACAGATATCCATACTTCTTTACATAAGGATCATAAATCTTATTTAGCTTTTCCTGTGCCTCAACAAGTTGATCTGTACTGCACCCATGTGTCTGAATATCAATCAGGTATCTGACCGACTGCCGGATAGCATGCATTCCAAGGATACGATTCCGTTGCGTCTCGTTTCCCGACCATCTCACCATGATATCATTATCCCGGTAATAGATTTCTCCCTCTATGACTGTATATGTGTTATTTGCCACATCTAAGAGGGCCGGCATGGTATTGGGAAGTTCTTCCTTGCTGTTTACATCAGGGAGCAGCGTTTTTTCCTCTACCGGACAATAATCGGCTGATAGAAAAGAAATAGCATGATTCAAATCTTCTTCAAGATTAAAATTTTCCTCATCTTCTACGATCAGTTCTGTATAATTAGAGTTTTGACCATAGGTATGCCTGTCAAAAGCCATCTTTCCCAGCATCATTTCCGGATGGTTCATATAATACTCATTGACCGGCACCCCATCATCGGTATAGGTGATGTTCATCCATTCCTCTGATTTATTTGTGGACAGTACACTTCCCTTCTTTTGAAGGAAGATAATGTCAGATGTCACTTCTGCTCCCGCGTCCTTTTTGAAGGCAATCCCTGGCAGACGTACCGCGCCGATAAAGTCTGCACGCTCCGCCAAGTATTTTCGTATCGTGGAATTGGCTTTATCCATGGTGAATTTTGTTGTGACAACCGCAATGATTCCTCCAGGGCGAAGCAGGTCCATGGATTTTGCCAAAAAATAATCGTGAATACGGAAACCATACTTTTTATATTCAGGATCAAAAATTTTGTACGCGCCGAAAGGAACATTTCCCACGATGACATCAAAGCTGTCCTTTTCAAACTTTGTCTTTTCAAATCCTTTGACTTCAATTGCGGCATGAGGGTGAAGCTGTTTTGCAATCCTTCCACTGATACTGTCCAATTCCACTCCATAAAGACGGGAATCCCGCATATCTTCCGGCAGGACACTATAAAAGTTCCCGACGCCCATACTGGGTTCCAAGATGGAACCATTTGTGAACCCAAACTGCTCCAATGCTTTATAGATTGACTTAGCGACAACGGGCGGCGTGTAAAATGCGGAATTAATACTTCCCCTGGCCTGCTCATATTCTTCCTCTGTCAACAGCGTCTGCAGTTCCTGATACTCGTTTGTCCAGTTTGGACTCTTAGGATTGAATACATTAGCAAGACCTCCCCATCCTATGTATTTGGCGAGGATATCCTGTTCCTCTGGTGTAGCCGGGCGGGAGGACTGTTCCAGTTCCTTTAACAGACGGATTGCTGCGACATTACTCTTATACTTTGTCTTGTCACCGGAAGGGAATTCCCATCCATCAGGGTAAAAAAAATCCGAAACCTGAATGACGTTTTGGTTTCGGTTACTCATTTCCTTATATAATAGGAAGGTTTCTTCCGGACATAGGGCAAATTCTTCTTTGCGTGCCGCTTCATATTCCCCCGGTGGCAGGTACTCTCCCACATCAATGGCTGCCTGGATTGCACGCGATACTTCCTGCATGGTAAAAGCCCCATGTCCTTCATTTTCTCCATTCACAAGGCGGAATTCAACGACTCCACTTTCACCATACGTGTAATGGATCAATCCCCAGCTTGTATTTAGCGCAGACTTTCCATAGTCCTGCTTAGACTGAACTTTCAAAATTTTTGAAAGAAATTCCTGTTTTTCCTTTTCCCCTGCCTGTTCAAAGAACCTTTGAATCAATGGTTTGGAGGGAATCAATGCCATGGAATGAAGGGCATATGCATTTGCAGCCTCTTCAAATACTGCCTTTAACCGTTCACTTCTTCCATCAGCCTGGGTCTCCTGTATTTCTTCTCCTGTATCCTCTGTTCTTTTGTCATCTTTCTCAATTACGGTATCCGCACTTAAATATGGTATTGTTACTGCCGGTGTCTCGCCGGCCTGTTCTAATAACCCCTGGTATTGGGACGCCAGATTTTGAAACCAGGGAATTCTTTTAATTTCCTCTACAGAGAAATCCTGGCTGGATTCAGGATATTGATCTAATTCGATTATCCGGGCCAGAATGTCCCGGATCACACGCCACGGATAGGTCTGCACCTTATTACCGTCAAAAGAACAAGAAATCTCTCCAGCATGGAAGGTCAGTGTTGAGGTAAATATCCAATCCACATCTGAACCAAGCAGGGAAAGGAAACTCTGCCGTATAAATTCGGTTTCCTGCTGGGGCAGTAAGTTTATGGTCATTACATCATAAATCATGTCAAATACTATCCTGCCATCTGCCGTTTCCAGGAAATTTTCTACTGTTTCGGCCAATGATTCCGGTATTTCCACGTCCTTTTTTATTGGCTGATAGTATTCCCCGCTTTCGATTAATAATAGGATTTCTTCTGCCACTATCTTAAATGGAAGATACCCACTTAGATACTGCCTCTGCTCATGCCAGTATAACTGGATTCCCGTATTATCTGTCTCATATTCAAATTCAAGTCCCTCACCAGTAATAATGGTGTCTCCACCTTCGTAAATCTGATAAAGAAATTCAACACGCTCCTCTATCCCTTCATTTAACTCAAAGAAATCATAGATCTTTTTCTTTAGGATAGGTTCCAGTGCGCCTGCTAATACCACTTCTCTGCATAATTCATCTGTCACTTCTACAGGCACTGGTTCAACAGAAAAAGAAGGAACCGCAACAGCAGTTCCTTCCTCTATATCAGTATCTATTACCTCGGCTTGCAGATTACTTCCTGCATCACGGTTTCCTGAGCTATCATCGCTGCTTCGTTTCGAAGTCTGGTCATCTCCATCGTATCCGCCGGATTGATGTTCCTCTCCACCGCTTTTATCCTCACGTAGTCCTCCACGATCTGGTCGTGCAGCTCCCACGCTTCCGCCTCTATCTGTTTCAGCAGCTCCGGCAGTTTGCCCGTCCGCAGCAACAGGCTGTACCGGCTTTCCTCCTTCTCCAGCAGGTATTCCTGTGCCAGCTTCGCGTATCTGCCCAGCGTCTCCAGCCCTTCCGCCTGTTGGCTCCCTGTCTCCAGCATCGGGTACAGCAGCCCGTCCTTTTCTTTCCTGTAATTCAGTTCTACCATCTTGATTTCTCCTTTCATCTTCCCGGATCTCTTTCGCAATCTCTGCAAATCTCCGCAACGTCCTCTCTGCAATATCCGATATGAGGATACCTATTTTGGATAGTATCACCTCTTCCTGGTAGTTTGTTATTGCAGACAGTCCTGTATCAAAAGTATCAATCCCGCATCGCCTTAATACCAAGTATGCGGTGCTCTGCAGGATGAATTCTTCAACTGGTGACATTTGTTTATCGTCCAATTCATCCTTGCTGGTAAGAACTGCTATTTCATGAATCCTGTCGTTTTCCTCTTCCATTATAGCACGTACATATGTTCTCGTAAAGTTTTTTATTGCTATCCTGAAATTATTTTCTTCCTGATATTGTTCTGGAAATAGCCTCTTTGCAAAAGCAGGAGCATTTTCTTCATTGATTTCCCATATCCAAGGCATAACCCTTCCGCCGGTGCTTTTGATATCATAGACATACTGCGCACCTCCCAGCATCTCAATGGGAAATGTTGCGATTCCAATCTCACCGCCCCTGACATAACGCTTTGCTTTCTTCCAGTCTGAAAATCCCAGGAGGATTTCTGCCTCCGGGTATTGTTCGTAAATGATACATGTATTCAAAAAGTCAAAACGATATAAATTCCCCCTGGCAGAAAACTCCAGATATTTTCTCCACTGTTCACCGTCACGCGAGATATCAAAAATTGCAATATCATACAAATCTGATACCTTCATGGTGTGCTGATCCATAGGTTCACCTTCTTTCCCGGTCTGCCATAGTAAATAAACTCATCTGTTCCATTTTGGGTTCTATTTTCTCTGGGCTGCTTTCAATAATCTGTCTGTATTTTTTAAAATCAGGTATCTCACGGTGCCTTCTCATAATGACAAAATCCTGGTTCCTGATTGCATCCTCCAATTCCCTTACATTTCTTAATGCATTTCTGATTTCAAGCCCATTATCCATTTTAGGACTTAGTTCCAGTCCGCATAAATACTGATAGTCCACATCGTCCCTACATTGACGGAAGATACCAACGGCTGCCCAATAAATCTTTTCCGCCTGTACCATAAAATGTTCCGGCAGCTTCTCCGGTGTCTTTCGGTGGTAAATTTCTGGAAATTCCCCTGCCTCCTTCATATCATACTTCGCGCTAATGATATGGTTTCTTAACAGGTTCATATTTTGCCCGTCAGTATAATAAGGATCACTGCCTCCACTTAATAGTTCCTTGTCCCAGCGGCAAAAAGAGTCTTCCAGTCTTTCTTTTAATGTTTCCCTACTCATCTCCCACCCATATTCCGCGGCTTTTCCCGATGGATACCCACCATTGACAAGGTTACACCCCGCAGGTCGCTGTAATCCAATACATAACCACTTTTTGCGTCCGAATAATTGTCATGTGCCTCTGATAAGGATGATTCCATGCTCTGTGCCCTGACCGTCACTATTTTACTTAATGTTTCGGTTATGCGGATATCATAATCCTGTTCTTTGGTATCGCTTATATAAACAACTTGCTTCTCCCCACATTCTTCTATCCCAAAACGCCCACTCAATTCTTCCAGTAATGTATCTGCAGGCTTCCCTAGCATATCTCTGGATTTTATTTCTGGTATATAGAATTTACCATCATCACACTGGAAAAATGGGATTTTCTCTCCATCCTTTTCTACTCCCAAGACTAGCTGCCTGTTTATCATACCTTCCTGCAGACCGTCCAGAAACGCCTCCCGTGCCTCCCACAGCCCCATCCAGGCTTTATACAGTATTACATGGTATTCCCCTTTCATCCTGACCTTTTCAAGATAATAAAAATTGTCCTCCATATAGTCAGACATTGGCATTCTCCTTTCAAAAAGGCAGTCTTGCCGACTGCCCTCAATTTTTTCTTCATTTCTTATTGATTTCTTCTTTTCATTTACAGCATGTTTATCCCTCCTCAGTTTCATTACCTTTAAATTACATTACGATTAGAACTTCAAAGCAAATTTGTATGCTGATGCTACCGACATGGCCTTCCATACAAACCGATGTTAGACGGAACCAATGGCCGGTAAACCACGCCATATGCTGTCCCTCGTGCGTCCACCTGCATCCCATTTCCTACATAAATCGCCACATGCCCAATAGACATAAATTCCCCCGCATTTGTATCACGGGAATGGAAGATCAAATCTCCTGGCCGTAGTTCATTTTCACTAACCTGTAGACCATTGTCTACAATATACTGTCCCTGTGTTGATGCAACGGATGGAAGGTTTATACCAAATTCTGCATATAACCTCTGTACCAGAGAACTGCAGTCATAATATCCTTCCTCATACCGCAAATCCTGGCTATACTGGCAGCCAACCTTATCTAACGCCGCAAGTGCCACCTGCTCGCCAATGCCGCTTGCAGGCATACTGTGCAGGAATTCGTCACTCATGACCTCACGCAGCAACTTCTCCTGACTGGGTGTCAGTTTGCCAAGTTCAATATAATCTTCATAGGTAAGGTTGTACACATATAATGAGGTGTGTGTTACTTCCACCGTGTTGCTGCCATTGGAATCAGCCAAAAATACCTCCATATCCTGATGTCCAAAATTCTGGGCTGTCCCATGGTCTCCAAAATACATATCAAAGTCTACACCATAACGGTCAAAATCTCCGGTATCCTCCACCACATATTCCTTTCCGCCTGCTATGATATGTGTCCCCATAGGAAGCGTGGGATTATAAGCATCAACGGCCAGGGTGTGGTCTGCTTTCGGCATGACGCCGCTTGCCGTAGGACCTCCCGACCATTGGCCACAGCAGATAGAACAGTTGCAATAACCACTGAATGTCATGATTCCAAGGCTTTCACCGGCCCGGATCGTATCTGTCACTGTCTCAGATGCAAAGTGGTTCATTTCATCAAAAATCTCCTTTAAGTGCTTTTTATTCTTATCACTCATGACGGTTGAGAAATTTCCCTGCCCGGTTCCATAACGCACCATATATACCATCATCACATCGGTAAAATTGCTACGAGCCACGCCACTCTGCATATTTTTGTAGGTTACATCCTCATCACTGTCTTCTTCCGCCGCCCTTACTTCCTCGTTAAATTCCCGGTAATACTCCGATAATACGCTTTGTACCGTATCCCCTTCCTGTAATGGTGGTAGAAAGAGAGCCAAAGGGGTGTTATACAGGATTACAATAATCAGGACAAAGGGCAAGGCAATCGTAACCAGCCCTCCCAATAACGGCCCCAACAGCCCCAGAAGATACAAAACAAGCTGTTTGACAACCAATCCAGCCCTCATGACGGCGATATCTTTTGCGGCTTTTGCAAAACTGTCCTTTTGTTCCTCACCGCTTAGCTTGTTCACCATGAAAGCATACATGCGCCTCCGGATAGCTTTTTTCATCCGGGTATTTTCCTGTTCCTTTTTTACCCTTCCTCGTCTTACTTCATTCTTTGAGGATATCTTCTCATCTTTTTTTCTGGTCTTTAATGTATCCCGGTCCTCTCCCGGCATTTGTTGACTTTGAAATCTGTCCTCAGACTTCTGGTCCACTGCTTCAGACCCTCGCTCCGTTCGTGTGAGGGTCACGGTATCTTTAAATCCAAAATCATAATCTTTCCGTTTAATATCCGGCCCGGAAACATTGTCTAAGTGAAACTTAGGATCTTTGCTGGCTTTTTGCTTCTGCTTTTCCCGGACAAAGTTCTCTTTTGGTTTCTCCTTACTCTTCCGCACTCCATCATCTTCAAAATCTGCGTTCTTCTCACTTCCAGCCAAATATCTGGGATAAGTTTCTTCCCTTGATTCCTGGCGTGATTCCTGACCTGACTTCTTTTTCTCTTGTCTGGGTTTCCTGTCTGTATTTTTATAATCCAGGGAACTCTCTTTCTTTCCTGGCTGCTTTCTAAACCCTGATACAGAATTCGCTGCAAGAACCGCACTTTTCTTATCTTCTTGTTCCTTCGGCTCTGATACAGGATGAATCTCCGTGGACTTCATGTGGATCTTTTTATCCGATAATGAGGCTTTTTCATCTATACCCCCGGAAACAATCTTTTTTCCAAGAAGTCCCGATGCAGAACTTTTTTCAGTTCCCAGGTAATTATGCGTTTGTAATTTTACTTCTGCGTCTGCCTTCAGCTTTATCTGTGCTTCTTTTTTACTTTTAAATCGGTTGTCAATGATTCGTATTCCTCCCTTCAGCTATTGCTCATATCTTTTTCACCTGATAATAGAGGCTTTCAAAGTGGAATCCTTTTACACCCTTTATTGCAGGACTGCAGAAACCAAAAGGAAGCTGATAATGTGGATCATACTTTTCTTTCAACATTTTGTATGCTTCCTCTGCCGACACATCCAGTTCCATGTATTCCGTTCCGTCAGGCATATACTTATCACTGAAAAGGACTACTTCTTCTAAAGTTCCTTTCTCAATCAGTTCACTAACTTCCTCCGGAGTAAGTAAAGTTCCACACTTCTCATATACTTCATCCTTGAGTTTCCGAAAATTGTATAACTCCCTGTCTTCCAGCATCATATAATCCCGTTCAAACAGGACGGCGATCTGATTTGGAAACACAATAGCCTCCACATTCATTTCCCTGCAGGCTGTCCGCGCTTCCCTTTCGGAACGGAATCGGTATTCTCTCGGTATTTCGATTTCAACCTCCCACTCATACAATTGAAATCCAATACTGAATCCAAATCTCATATTCTCAACCCACCTTTCTGCAAAAAACGGCTGCAAATTTTCGCAGCCGTTTTTCCAATAAAAAAAGTGGCCACTAGAAGCAACCACTTTTTCTTGTAATACATTCTTCAATTTTTATTTATCCACAGACCGTTTTCCAGACAGCCACAACGTACTGGTGCGCCTGTATTTTATCTCCTATAGAACATTTTTATCCTTTAAATATCTTTCAATCTCACCGATAAACTCCTTTGCCTTTTCAATCTGCTCCTCTGCGTCTTGCCTTGAGGCAATGAAAAAATCCGAGTAATCCGATTGTTCACGCATGATAGAGGCATTTTTGATTATTTTAGAAGTCTCCTTCGCAAAAATCCCAGTTTTCACGAAATTTTGGTTAAAATACGCAATCACGCCGCTATGTTTACTGGAATCAAATCCTTCCAGTGCTGTAATGGCACGCATGGCATGAAAAATAGAATAGTAGGAACGGTTCAGCGATGGTTTATACATACCGCCTGACAACATTTCTTTTGCCGCAGCTAAATCCTCTAACGCACGCTGGTAACGGTACTTTGCTAATGTCTCTAAGCTGCCCACAGTACCACCCCTTCTTCCTTCACGTTCTTATAGAATGGTAAAGTATCCTCCCACTCCAAAAAGTTTTTATAGTCAATATACAGAATGGAAAAGACCTGATCATATTCCAAATCCATATCCACCGCCAGGTCCACCATACGGTCATGCATCTCTTTTGTTTCTTTTCCGTTCAGTAGAACTGCTATATCAATATCCGATTCCTTTGTATTGGTTTTACGGGCAAATGAACCATATAGTAAAATACTTACCAATTTATCACCGTAAATATCACGCAGGCCCTTTACCAGCCTGTCAAACATTTCCTTATTCTTATCCACGCCGATTCCCTCCTGTCTTATCTTTTATATGGATATTGTACCGTATTTTTTGCTTTTATTCAATGCATATATGAAAGCCTGTTATCTGGCCTGCTTTCGCTCCTTTGGATTTTGTACCCCGTGCTGTACCGGTTCAATAATCTTCACTTCCGGCATCAGTCGTTTGATATCCTCAATTGCTTTCTGTACCAATGGGCTGTCACGATAATATGGGATAGAGTTGATAATATCCACATCCAGCCGGTTTGCTGACACCAGATCAAACTCACCGGAATAGATAGAATCATCGTCCTTGATTGTGAATCCAATCCCATTCCCCATGCACGCCATTTCTTCCGGGAGATTCCTGTATCGTTTCACAGCTTGTTCCAGGCTCCTGCACTGATACACTTTCCCCAACGAGGGAAACTCCATACATTCCGCCACGTAAAATGATATTGTGGGAATCGGCTTCTTTCCATACTCTACTCCGTTTTCTGCAGCTATTTCATTATATATTTTCTTCCCATCGGGCATCATATTCGCCTCCTTCATACTTAAATAGGTTTCCTTTCCTAATATAACGTGGTCTAACACAGTGATACCAATCAGTTCTCCACAAGCCACAAGCCTTTTAGTCATTAAAACGTCCTGTTTGGAAGGTGTGCAGTCCCCTGATGGGTGATTATGCATTAATATAACACTGGCCGCATTGGAAAGGATACTGGCTTTAAAGATTTCCCTCGGGGAGAGTATGCAGCTATTTAGTGTCCCCATGCTGGCTATATTTACGTTGATCACCTGCCCATTGGTCTTCAGGTTAAGGACGAAAAATAATTCCCTGTCAACAGAATCGAATTCCTTTAATAAGAGTTGGACTGCATCATTCGGATTTTGGATTTTATCCTCACTGTATATGGGTGGATCATCAACCAGACGAATACTTACCATTTTCAGCCCATTTGCCTTCATCCGCACCCCTCCTATCTATCACCAGTAACTCACCATCTTCAATACAGTTTATACGCATAGTAAGTTCGCTCTGTGTCAGTATTTCCACATTATTGTTATCCTGGCTATCCATCTATCTTTTTGCCTCCTTATGTGTTTGTATCTGTGTGCTACCGTATATTTTGTCCAGATACTTTTCTGCCGCTTCATCTATGGAAGAGTGAATATGGCGAGACACAGCAGAATACAGACTCAAACTGCCCTCGAAGGAATCTCCCCAATCGCGCCCATCGCGCACGGCCGACAATATTAAATCTGCTCTACTGGGTGGTATATCCGGATCAAAGTAAAGTTTATCCTCTAAGTACCCTATTTTGTTGTCACTCACAAATTTCTCCATAGCATCAAACTTTTGTTCCCAATCCCGTAAAGTTTCCATATTAAGAAGCTGCTTAGAGAAAAGTGGAATACTGCCATACTGTCTGACTGCCATGTACAGCCAGTCCATCTTTTCATTTTCTATGCGTATCACTTCAAATTCATCCCTTCCAGCCTCATTCTTCAGTATTTTTCGTTTCCTACCATATACCTGGCTTACGAAGGGATAGTCGTGCGAATTAAGGCCGCGGTAACACAATCTGTCAAAATCCGGGTCTGCAAGTTCAACCGTTGCAACTACACTGGCTTTGACTTCCTCAAAACGATCATGTTTCAAATCATCCAGATTAACAGATATCCATCTGCTTCTGTTTCCTGTCTTCAAAACCCTACACTCTATTGGAGGGAATAACTTTTGTACCCCGTTTACTTTCATTTCAGGCATGATGTTTATCTTCCTTTCCCATGTCCAGCCAATTTCATCTTTTCTTCCATACTGTCAGGAACTTTACTATCCCGTCCGGCTCTGTTATCCAAAGCCCTCTGCGTAAAACCGTCCAATGATTTCTGCATATTTTCTGTGTGCCCCGCCATACTTTTCACAATTTTCCCACAAAATTCTATGGCTTGCCTGATCTTTGCCACAATACCCTTATCGTAGTCATACTCAAAAACATCCGCTGCATCTTTCCCCATAAGAAGATTTTTAGCATTTTTCCGGTGTCCCTTCGCTGCGCTAAGTTCCATCCCAATATCCCCCATGGTCCGTGCTCCATCTTCCAGGTTTTTGGCAGATTGTTCCAGATGCTCATGAATTACCGACAGCGCCCTGCCTGCTTTTGATTTATCAATAAACGTGTATAGTGCCTGTTCTCCATAATACTTTACATGCCTCTTTACATGCCCCACTGCCTGTTTAATGCCTTCCGATACCTCATTTCTTAAAGCTCCCAGCCATACTTTCGCTGCGTGCACTCTATCTCCGGACGCCTTCACAAAATTGTCTATTTTAGCTTTCAGGGTTTTATCATTTAATTCGTCTAACTGCCCGCGCAGATACAGCAGTTCGTCCTGCATATCCTCAAAATACTTTTCCATCTGGTTAAAATACTGTAAAAAATCCTCCAGGTTCTGCGCCTGCGCGTCCATGCGGTTTTCCTCCATCATGGCAAACATTTCTTTTAAATGCGGCTGTTCCCCCAAGGGAACATTCAACGATACCTCCATCATAGCTGCCTCCTGTTATCTCTTTTTTTCTGATTTTCCTGAAATACTGCTTACCTTTTCCTTTTTATCCCGATTCTCTGCTTCAATCATACGTTCATTTATTTTTGCATCGTTAAAACACTCAAAGATTGCATCCAGGTCAATATCTTCCGGTTCAAGGACCTGGTAAGAGTTTACGAGGAAAAAAGCATGTTCGGATATCAAATCATAATCGGATTTTGGAATTGATGTTATCTCAAATTCATACTGTAACAGCTCCAAACAGGCGTTGAAAAGCTGTTCTGCCAGTGAATCCCCACGCTTATACAAAAGAGGGATTTCCGGATTCTCCTGCCAGGTCCGCACACTCCGCAGGATACAGTCCAATGTTTCTGTATTGCAGGACCATGTATCCGCTTCTTCTATCTTTCCCTTCTCGCAATGTTCTGGCACAACGGGTTCTGGATCTTCCAATGTTCCTTCGACAATCATCTGTAAAATATCCTTTCCTGTCCCTCCAGCCTTAAGGACCCGTGCCGCTGCCCGCATCTCATATGGATACAAGCACAATTTCTCTTGTGATAAATTCAGGACCTTAATCGCCGTTTCCTTGCTAAACTCAGACTGAATAGCAGAAAAAACATGATAATAGGAATCCAACCACTTCTCTACCGCTTTATTTTGCGGCAGTTCCCTAAAACCAGCATACTGCCCCATGGCAACACAGTCCTCCGCCCATTTCACCCAGGTCCTAAGTTCCCCGTCTGTTTGCAGTTCCAGCAGATGCTTTACTACTAACACAAAGATATCTCTATTCAACGATGTTCCTCCAATCTTTCTACCTCGTCTTTGGTGGTTTTTTATTTGCCTTTGTCTGCTCTGGTTTTGCCATTCCATTGATGGAGCAGTATCTCTCTACTCCTGCCCTGTCAAATTCCTCCAGGCGTTTAAGGTCAAACGCCACCTTATAATAACTTTCCATGCCCGAATAACCCATTTCCAGAAGCACCTTTCCAAGTTTGTGCTTTTTAATAAAGTCCAGTTTGCTTTTACTGGCAAAGGCGTCAATGTATGCCTCATTTCTTTCGACAGGCATATGAGCCAGATTGATGGTCAGATCAGCAAAAGATTCCTCATATCCCTCCTCCATATGGGTAAGACCGATATACAGTCTGTTGTCATAACGATAGGCATCAACTTCAAGCATCAGCTCCTCATGCCCAAATTCCCAATCATAACCCAATGTTTTTTTCTCTTCTTCCATTTCCTTACCTCTCATAATTATGAATACTGGTCATCCGTCTTTATTCCCTGTTTGTTTTTTTCATGAAGATTTGTATTGAACAAATCATATATGATATTATTCTTCTTTACCCTGGCATCAAAAGGAATAATGACTTCACCGTGTTTCAGGATTCCCATACCGGAATTACAGCCGTTCACGTATTTCAACTGTGCTTCCGGAATCCCCGCTACCCGTGAAAGCTCCTGGCTGTCCACATTTGCCTGTTTTAACAAAGCAATAAATTCAGAGTTCGCCAGCATGGTTACGGCTGTGTAATTCTGGAGCATATCAGAAATATTCTGGGTGATGGCGGTACACAAGCCGCCTTGTTTCCTTACTTTTTTCCACAGGGAATAGAGAAATTTTCCCGAATATTCACTGCGTCCAGAATGTTCCCCGGTTCCCAGCAACACATGGCACTCATCTATGTATAGCCATGTAGCTCTTCCTTTTTCTGCATTTCTGGCAATCCGTGCCCGGACATTTTCCAGCATGACCAGCATCGCAATCGCACTCAGCTCTTTTCCAAGATCACGGATTCCATAAACAATGAACCGGTTGTCTACGTCTAAATTGGTTTGATGGTTGAAAATATTCAAGGAACCGCTTACAAACAGCTCAAGCCCCAAGGCAATATCCCTGGCTTCCTCCTCTGGCTGCTTCATCAGCAGGTCATAAAAATCCGACATAACCGGCACATATTTTTCCTTGCTCATGGCAATATCCAGATACAGCTTACGGATACAACGGTCAATGATGGATTTATGCCGGCTGTTTAGCATTTCCGACATCGCCTGCTCACACAGACCAAGCATAAATTCGCCCTTATCTCGGATCAGTCCTTTACTGTCGGCAAGGTCCAATTCATTCACATCAAGCCAGAGCGGATTTATATAATTCTGGGTGTAATTTGACAGGTTGATGCATACACCCCCTAAGTTCTGGGCAATATCAAAATACTCCAGTGTCGGATCGATGACGATGATATCATCACCTGTCTGCAAATATACCCCCAACATCTCGGACTTACAGAAAAAGGATTTTCCACTGCCGGGTACGCCAAATACCATAGCGTTTCCATTGGTCAGTTTTTTCCGGTCTGCCACGCACAGGTTTTTAGAAATCCTGTTCGTTCCATAACATAAGCCCGTGGGTTCATAAATCTCCTGCACATTAAAAGGCATTAAAGCCGCGATATCCCGTGTAAGCATGGTGCGCATGGTTTCGACTTGTCGCACCCCTACGGGCAGAGCAGTATTTAATGCCTCTCGCTGTTGGAGATGATGTACCTCCATATTACAGAGATATTTGTTTCCTATCGTCTGGATTGTCTCTGTAATACTGTTAAGTTCTTCCCTGGTATCCGCAATCAGTACCATATTTACACCTGCAAAGAACAGGTTCTGGTCATTCTCCCGTACATCGTCCATCAACGCTTCCAGGGTTTTCTTTTCCACTTTCTTTCCATAACTGATGTCACTTGCAAAGTCATTGTTTTTATTACGGACACGCTGCTGGCGTAAAATATCTGACTCCACACCCAGATATTTTTTCTGCAATGTTCTTGTTGTCAGGTCCTTTGGCACAGGCACAATATCTATAGAGGTGATACTGTGTACAGGAACATTGGTAATTTCATTAATGAAAGTGTCCGGCAGGCTTGTCGGATACCTTCTGATGAATACAGCCCTGCAGATTTTCCGGTCTGTTTCAAAGTCATTCGGGGAATACTTAATCATGGAACCGCAGATATCATTTTTGTAATCTGTTTTACTTTTTACATACGCATCAAAATCAAAAGAAAATGTTTCTTCGTCACCAATGCGATAAAAATTATACAGAACCCGGAGCCGTTCCGCCGCGTCAAGCGGCTCCAACTTTGAGCCTATCGCATGGAATTCTTGCTGCATCCCTCCTTCAAAGGTATTAAAAAATGCTTTTGCCTGTTCATAATCTTTCCGTTCCACAGTAACCGTAAGAAAGCGTTCCTGTTCAATCCCCTGTTTTCCCGCTACAATCCGTTCCTCTACGATATCATTGTAAACGTCCCGAAGATGGTCATAGCCATCATCTTTATCTGGTATCAGGACATTCTGCCTGAACTGGCTCATGTTCCTGTTTTTGTTGTATATTGTAATCTTAAAAGCAACATCAATCGCATTAACCAGCTTGCAATACTGCTTTAAGATTTCATACTGGTCTCCCTCCGACACCGTGACATAATTTATGTCAGCAAAACGGTATACCCTGCTGTACCGGTTCTTTGTATTCTCAAAAATACCATCCTTTGCAATCCTCAGAATCTCAATCTGCTGCTGAACACTCTTCGGGGCTGCAAACAATGGTTTGTCCGCTTTTTTTAACTGTATGAAACGATCTGTAAAAATTCCCACTTCCGTAAACCTCCTTTAATCCAAGGCAGGCTACGGGAAGTAGTTTAGCGAATCCCGTAACCTGCTGGTCGCTAAACTACTTCCCACATATGTGGGATTATTTCATATCTTTTATTTCATGAGCCTAAAGGCAAGTATCCCTGCCACTGCCACAACTAAAGCCCCCACTGTCAGTAGGATCATGCGCTTTGCTTTTTTCTTTACCATGTTAAAATCCTCCTGTCCGTCAGACAGTCCTTTTTTTTCTTTTTTCTGCTGCTGTGTAGCAATTTTCTGCTCTTCTCCATAGGCGTCCTTTATCCAATCCACATTTTCCGTGGACTGGTATAAACAGGGCTTATTGAAAAAAGACATCTGGACCATTCTCCCCACCGTCTGCCAGAAACTAAGCCCATTGTGATTATAAAATCCTGTGAGTGCAATCGGCACCACAACAGGCGTTGCCAGATAGCACGCTAATGTCATGCCGATTTTATCGTATAAACCGAGTACAATTCCCGCTCCCGCCCCCAGGGACAGGACGCTGAATGTAAATTGCTTCACGGTCAGCCCCATCAGGAAGCTCTCCTTATAGTGCTGTAAATCCCTGCTGATTTCGATATCCATTTATCTCACCTTACCTTTCTTTACATTTTCAATCCTCTTTTTCCCCTCTTCAAAATATTCCTGACTAATCTCAATTGAGATGGAATCCCGTTCTGATTCAAGGGCAGCTTCCGCAAGGGCAAAGGAACCAGCATATTGGTCCAATACCAGTTCTTTTTTATCTGTAACAAATTCCAGTATCTGTTTTAGCAGTTCCACCGGCTTCTCCGATTGATGAACCCTATCAGCTTTTGAGATTGGCTGAATGTCAAAAGCCGTAGGAAGCATCCCTTTCGCTCCGGACATATAGTGTTTCATCTCCGGTTCTGCCTTGTCCTTCTTTGCGTCCGGTCGCATATCACGCGCACGTCCTTTTGAAAAGAGCAGGATATCCTCAGTATTTTTTGCCTTCCGCCCCGTATTGGCAACGATTGTACCCTTCCGCCATGCCACCTTCGCGTAATATTCAAAGCCGCTTTCCTTCGCCATGGCCTTCACCTGGTAAAGATATTCGTAATTATCACCGTTTTCCTCCGGCAGAAACTCCACGAGGAAGTGCCCCTTCTTTAGAACACGGAATTTTTCGTCCAAATCCTGCTGTGTGTACTGGAACAAATCATAGGAGGCAAAGTCCCGGTTTCCCCCTTTTAAACTTTTTTTCAGCAGATATGGGTGGTCAGTGATAATTGCGTCAATGCTGTTATCCTCAAGGAAACTCAGATCACGTCCATTTCCCTGTATGAGCATGCAGGTAATATCCTCATTCTCTGCATTTTTCTTCGTAACCGTATAGACGCCTTTGGCAACCCGTTTAAAAAGACCTTTATTAATCCCTTCGTAGATACGCGCCCGGATGCTGGGTTCCTTTACATCCTTTTCCGCATACTGGTATACACATTCCTTTGCATCTTTCAGGGAAAATTGCTCCACGTCTGCGAAATACTCAAATAGCGTCATTTGTATGCTTTTATCCTGCGCCGCTGTTTCCACACCCAAAGCCTCCTTTACTTACAGCCCCAGGGCCTTGCTTGTCAGGCTCTGGGCGCCCTTTACACTTCCCACAGTCAGGGCAACCGTGAATGTCATTTCTCCCAGATAGATCAAAGTCTTTGTCCAATCTGCATAGTCTCCTGTAAATTGTGGTAATCCTGAACTGATAAACGTATTGCAAAGAATAATCGCCAAAGCCATAGTCACCGCCTCAAAAACTACGCTTATGAAATACTTCGTAAACTGTACGCTTGTGGCACTCACTCCCCGATTTCCTGCAACCGTTGCATAAGCGATACTGCCAAACGGTACGATTACAAGTATTTTTAAAAATCGGAAATAAACATTATAAATAAGGAAAAATCCGCAGATCAAAATAATCAGGCTTAAAAATACCGCCAGGATTAAAAATACAAGGCTTTCCACAAATCCCAGATTCTTGATAATATCTGCCTGCGCCGGGTCTATCGTAACCTGTGTGGCTTCACTCCCTCCAATCAGTCCGACAAGATTCCCAACACTTGTAAATATGGCTTTCATAATATCGACGTTGTATACCACCAGCCACTGCGCGATTCCAATCCTGATCAACATACGGAGAATCACTTCAAACCGCATCTCTTCCCGCACATCTACACTTTCCGAACAAAAACCAATCACAAAAAATAAAACAACCAGGCTTGAACCAACAGCAACGAAAATCGGTTCAATCCCGGTTATAACTCCCCATGGGCCGCCTCCTTTGAAAGAAGTCGGGGACTGCCCCAGCAGTTCAAACACCATGTTCACCTGCCCGTTCCAAAAGCCGAACACGACCTCAAGAAGCGAAAGGATTGCCTCGCCCAAATTAAAAATATCCATTTACCATCACCTCATTTCCGTATTTGGATATTATGATTACTAGAGTATCATTTAAAATAATTCTTTTGAAAGAACAAAAGCCTTGAAATTTGTTTGCATCACTACCTCCTTAGATGCGGCAGCTTATATTTACCCGTCTCCGTGTAAAACTCCGGAAGTGCATACCCCGGTGCGAGCAGTGAATTGTCCGATTTAATTAATCCTTTATCCAACATATCATTGATAACTTCAGCCGTTTTCAAATGAAAAAAACTAATGGCATCATAACCAACACAGATAAGAATATCCTCCTTAAATTCAGCCATAGGATTGTATAACCATGTTTTTTCACACTTTTCGTGATTTAATTTCATGGCTTCGATTACCTTTTCCTCGTATGCTTCCAGGTTTTTCTCATAATAATCTTTCGCTTCAAGTTCAGTAAGAATATAGGCTGCTTGCAAATCAATGGCCCCTTTATAGTGAAAGGTTTTACCGTTCCGCAATTTTTTCGCTATATCAGCCAGTGAGTCAGGATATATATTACCCGATATCTCCAAATCCCTTATCCGCAAATGTTCCTCTCCCTTTGCAACATAAAACTCGTTTGCATGATATCCTAATTGAGTATAGAAATTTGGGTTTTTTTCTCTGTAATCGGTATCCACCTGGAATCCCAGGCTTATGAATAAATTTTTACACTCTTCTCTACATTCCTGACTGGCTTTTGCCTTTTCAAGTAAATTGTCTCCTATATCAACAAAAAAAACTACGCGCCTTAACTCCAGCATAGTGTTCCCTCCACGTTTTCATTAAAACAGCACAATCAACTGATACCCAGGAACGTGAGGACTGTACTAATCCCCGCCATAATCAAGCCGGCAACGATGCCCTTTATCGCAGAATTCATGGAACTCGAATCCTGCTGCTGGTAAGACTGGGCAAACTCCATTACGTTTTTTGCAAGGATAATCACGCCAACGGCACCTATGATGGCAATTACGAGATTCTTCAGATTATTCAAAGGTGCCGTCACCACTTCCGCGCCAGACGCATATACATTTGTTGTATATAACATGGTTGCCATGGCTGCCCCAGCGGTTATACTGCTGATTCTGTTAATCATTTTTTTTGCTTTTTTCTTTTTTTCAGTCAAATTCTTCACTTAAAATCTCCTTTTCTTTAAAAAAGGGCGCAAAAATAGCAGGTATAAAAGAACCTGCTGCGTGCGCCCTCTATTTTTTGCAACAGATTCCCATATATCTGCCATCTTAGGCATAAGAAATATAGGGAAAATTAAGATTCTTGATGGCCGGTCAGTTGTTCGCGTATTTCACGCATTTGTCCGGCACTTTTATCTGATTTAAAGTAAGTCAATATATCCTGGTAGGAAAGACCTCCTACCAATCCAAGACGTATTTCTTCTAACTGCTCTAATGTATAATCATTATTTATTAGCATTTCATTAAACTGCTCTTCTGTAATCTGTCCCAAATCCTGCTTTTCTATATTCTCGATTTCAGTTATTTTGCGGTTCTTTTTCAGTTCATCTTCTGAAAATATCTTTGCCGGCATATCAGGTTCCTGCAATGACAGCAATTCGTCCAGTGTTATTTCATCTATCTGAACATTCAGCCCCTGGTCCCTCTGGCGTTCATAATATTCAAAAGACTGCCGGTTCAGCAATTCGCAGGCTGGCACTGTACTTTTCTCACGGATTGGTGTATGATGATATGGTGGTGCGCCTCCATCAAACGTCTCCTTGAAAAGAGGATGCGCCGGGGTATTGTATTTTGAATCTACAATCGGGTCAAATCCCCGGATAAAGATCAGGCACTTTTTATTATCCAGCTTTCTGGCCTCATCCGGTGTCAGTAGTTCCCTTCCCAGCACATCAAAGTTCCGGCTGCTGCTGCCATTTTTTCCTCTTGTTTCACCAGAACTCCGCTTATCTACCGTAGCCTTCCCGAGCATCTTAGAAATATAATCGTGTGTACTCTGTTCATTCCCGCCAAGGTAGACCAAAGTGTCACAGTTCCCCGGGATGACCTCCCATGTCTTTTCAAACAATGCTTTAATCTGCGCAAGGTTCTGTATAATAATGATCGATGAAATTTCTCGTGACCTCATGGTACTAAGTAAACTGCAATAATCATCCGGTAATGCAAATGGCAATAGGTAAACCTCTGGCACTGCCGCCTCGGGTTTTTCCCCTGCCCCGCACCGTGCATGATAGTTTCCCATCACACGGCGCTCCCCCGACTAAGAACATAATCTCTTAGTATCGGCTTGAGGCTATCCCTCCACCGCTTATTATCACGGTTTCCCTGGTACTGTGCCTCTACTCTCACAACCACTAATGCACTTATTATAGAAGTTTTTCTCCCCCTTCCTTTTCGCTGCAACTACGATACTTTGTCGCTGATACAGTCAGCTCCCGTATTGGCTGCTTTCCACGTTCCACATAACTTAGGATTGCTACCACTTAGGCCGCTCCTTTAGCCCTGCAAGCATTATCTTCAAGGAAAATCCTCAAGATACCTATGCCCTATAAGCACAGAAGGCATTTCATACTAACAAATTTTACTTTGCCCCGCCTGCGTACCCCTGGTACACCTGCATTTCTACAGGCTATTTGTTTAGAGCCGTACATTCGGAACTTTGTCAGACCTCCTTTGGGTCATTCTAGCCATATGGCAGCCCCACCCGCACTGTCACACACAACTCATACCTCTATGAATCTTTCCTCGCCTTTCAGCGTTAGGGTGTGCTTCGCACGACTTTCCCGCGCTTATAACCCCAGCCACTGTATCTGGCTGACGCTACTCGGAGTATCAGTGAATCCCCTTCCGGGCGTTACCCCATCATTTGAGATTTCAGTTATGCAGTTCTCCAAAGCCATTCATGGCTTCAGGCTGCGGTTTTGTCGGTTATTTCTACCGTTTTGGACGCAGAACGTGTCACACCATTAGCAAACTCATCAAGCATAAAGGTCACATGGATTGGTAATCTTCCTTCGTAAATAAAGTCAGCCTGGAAGTACAGTTCCTGGAATATCTGGCTGTAAAGCAGCCCTACAATGCTGTTGTTCGATTTATCGGAATCCGGAATCACACAAAAAAGAGCTGTTTTTGTCTTTCCGTCACCATTTCTTCCCACCCCTATCTCCGGGATATTGATATCATCATGGTCCAGGATACGGAGGATTTGTGGATTTTCCAAAAAAGCCAGTCTGGAATTTGCACTGATTACAATACTCCGGACCGTATCAGCCGCTCCTCTGATTACTTTATAATACTGTTTGACTGCTGGATGATTGCTTCCCTTTTTACGCTCCAGGCGCTTAATCCTGCGGTCTAAGTCCGATGGCGAGCCATCATCACGTACCTCTGCTTCTCCCAGTAATTTCAGTACCGTGGAAAAGTTCTGTTCACTTTTGGGGCATTCCAGCCAAACATAGTAGAACAGCGCCTGCAGGTATAGCGACTCTGCTTTCTCCCAGAAGGGATCGCTGCTCTGGGAGTTTTTCGGGGTTGTATTGGCGATCAGGTTTGTAATTAATTTTACGACATCTGATTCCTTCCGGATATACATAAATGGATTATAGCAGTCAGACTCTTCCATGTTCAGCAGATTCAGGACTTTGACAACATAACCGTGTTTCTGTAAGAATCCCCCGCAGGCTTTTAAAATTTCCCCTTTCGGATCAGTGATTATATAAGAAGAACGGTTAAGCTGTAATAAATTAGGCTTACAAAAGAAGAAACTCTTTCCCGCTCCACTTCCCCCGATGACCAAAGTATTCAAGTTCAGCTTCGTTTTACGCGAATCCATCCTCATACGGACATTTTGGCTTAGTATGCGGTTCTCTGTCTCGTCCTTCTCGGCTAACACCTGATTCACCTGTTTGATATCTGCAAATTTGGCTGTACCATATTCTTTTCCCGGCATATAGTTTTTCCTGCTGGTCAGATACATGGCAATCGCAATCATATATACGAATTCTGCAAGTAATATCCCCTTAAAAGTTGTATCATTAAAGTAATTTCCAAATGGGCGGGCCATAACCATGTTAAGACGCTCCATAAAGGTATTGATATCAATCCCCTGTTCCCAGATGCCATTAAGAAGATACCCGCCATATGCCGCCAGCACACCACCAAGTACAATCAGCCAGACAGAAGTTTTTTTCTTATTTTCCATTACCTTCCTCCCCGCTTTTTCAGTTGGCCTGCCATCTGCAGTTTCCGGTTTTCTTCTTTTTTCTTGTGCAGCATGTCTCTGGTTTCCTTTAAGACCGGATCATAACTCTGGCTGTATAGCTCTTCACCGGTGCGTTTTCCAATCACCTGCCCCTCGTTATTCACCACACTGTATTCCTTATCCTTCTGAAGATTTGTAAATATGGTCCTCTTCTCCTCACTGATATGGGATATGGAATTTTTATCTATCCACAGGTACTCATTCTTTTTGAACGGAATCCGTGTGAGAATTCTCTTTTCAGTCTCTTCCACCGCAAGGCTCCTGGCAATAAAAATCTGATGGATATTTGGATCGTCTCTGACAGCTTCCTTTGCATGCTGCAGTACCTTCCTCTGGCGGCTATTCATCTCAGACATCTGCTTCTGTGCAGCCTCTGCCTTATGCGGCTGCTCCATCCCCCGCACAATAGGCTCCATGTCCTCCGCATGCTGCCATTTTCCCTGTTTCTCATACGCAGCAAACTCCTGTTTGTCCATTTTAAAGGCCATGCTGCCATCGTCATTGATCTCCAGGATTCCCAGGCTTTCCATATATTTCAGTACAGGCTCTACTTCCGCCCATGGCATATCTATGGCATTACTGATTTCCCCAACACCCGCCCCTGGTGTCTGTGCCAGATATGTCCCAACTGCCTTAAATCCCCATGGAGAGATGGACTGTTCTTTAGGGGCGCTCTGCTTGTTTGGGTCCGACATATCCTTCTTGTCTATCCCGTAAGTCTCTTTCAGTTCCTTCTCCTCCCCGTTATCCAGATAATCCTGGATTGATTCAATCTTGCTCCCCTCGATGTCCCCCATGATTTGATTCACTCTAGGTGTGGCATCAGAATGAAAAAGGATTTCACTTTTACCATCCGCTTTATTGATATCTGGAAGGAGTGCATAGCGGATTTTATATTTATCAGCCAGCTTTTTCACCTTATTAATATCAGTCGTATCAAAACGGAAAACCTGCAAATCGCCTCCTGTTTTAAGAAGGTCTTTTACGGTTGTCCTTCCGGATAAACGTTCCATCTCCACCAACCTGCCGATGAATTTTCCAATATCCTTAGCCGTATGAAGCCCGCCTCCGACAATTTTCATGAATATCTCAATTCCCTCAAATGACACCCGCAGGATTTGGGTAGCTTCCTGTATTTCTCCTATAGAACTCACCTCCTAACTGCTTCATTCTCTTTTTTCTTTTCATCTTCGCGTTTCCGCAGCTCCTCCAGCATCCGGTCCAGTTCATAGTCCACATTCTTATCCTGCAGGATTTTCACAAGTAACTGATTTGCTATTTCCTGATTGATATTTGCCACTTCTAACTGTATGATATACTCTTTGATTCTCTCCTGCAGTTCGCTCCCGCCCCGGATGGCATACTGCTCTATAATCCCAGCCTCCAGGTTCCCCTGGGATTTTTCCTTTTCCCTGACCGCAGCGATATGAATGACCGCATCATGCACACAGTCTAAGTCCTGCTGATGGAACGCATAACCTAAAAGTATCCTTTTATCCTCCTGGGTAAATACAAAGTCCTGCTTTTCCATTAAATCCATCATTTGGTAGCACTCCCGGACCATTCTGATATTTAATGACACCACACCAGCCTCACGCATCTGTATGTCTCCTTTCCCGTACCAGCAGCATAATCTCACGCATTTTCCGCATTTTATCAGCAGTCAATTCCTTTTTGATAATCCGCTTTACTTCATCATCGGCCAATCCTGAATCAAAGGCAGACCTGACTTCTTCAAGTTGTTCTGACGATAATCCTTCCGCAGCGATTTTATCCAGAATATCCGATGTCTTCTGCGGGAACAGCTTCTCAAGGATAGTTTTTTTTGTCTGCGGCGGCTGCGGTCTCCAATAAGATGGAGGAACGGTAGGTGCAGTTACCTTCTCTGTCTTTCCCTCAACCACTTCGGCATTTGACCGTGTTCTTGCCGCTGTAAGTTCCTCCTCCAGCTTCTTTATCTGTGTTTCCTGCACCGCAGCTTCTTCCTGCAGTTTTTTGATCAAACTGTCTTTATCTTTTAGGTTCTCATATAAATCCTTAATCTCCTGGTTTTTCTCGTCCAGGACGTGTTCTTTCACCAGTGTTGAGAGCACCTCAAACTTCTCGTTATTCTCTTTAAACTGCTGCAGAGATGTCTCCATCATTTTTATCAGGTTTTCTGTATACTCCTTAAACGCCGCGCCTTCTGCGGAATTACCAGCATTCTTTTTGGCCTCAATCAATTGTGTCCTCATTTTTTTCATCCGGCTCGCCGGCAGATCCGGTGTCGCATAGGACATGATTTCTTCCTTCGTAAGCCCAGAGACGGAACCAGAAACAATTTCCGGTATCTGGTACTGGTCAAATGTGCCCTGACAGCACAAATCAACCAGTTCCCCGTCTACATCTTCAAGCATTGCAAAAACGGTCTGACGCATCTGCTCCGCATTAAGCTTTGGGATTGCAACCCGCCGCACGTCTTTAATGCCCAGCCCGTATTGGAAAGCCATCTGTATTACTTCAATCTGGTCCGCCCCCCAGCTTTTTACGGCACTCTTCTAAATATTTCTGTTCTTCTATTGTCATATCTGCCTCCTGCAATAAAAAAAGACAATCCAATCGGCTGCCTCTCGATTCATTTCTTATCTTACTTTTGGGGAATTTGCTTTATTTTTCTGTTTTTCCGCCTTACCTTCCTGCCAATCCTGGGATACTGGTTCAAACTCGCTTTTTCCATGTTCCTCAAGCCATCCCCTAATATCGTCAATCGGTGTTACAATAATTTTTTTCATGAAATCATTCGCAGCTATGGCCTGATATCCTGCACCCTGGTTCAAGATAATCATTTTTTCTGCATATTCCGAAATCTTACTATACTGGGTGTGGCTTTCCAGCAATTTGATTTTTTCACGAAAAGACGCAATGAATAGCTTATATGGCATGGATAGGCATGTAATGCCTCGCTCCTCTGCAAATTTTAGTGCGTCTGTATAACTTTTTTGTTCTGATTCAGTCACTTT
Source organism: Anaerostipes caccae L1-92 (assembly GCF_014467075.1). Taxonomy (NCBI): domain Bacteria; kingdom Bacillati; phylum Bacillota; class Clostridia; order Lachnospirales; family Lachnospiraceae; genus Anaerostipes; species Anaerostipes caccae. The sequence goes on along the minus strand of NZ_AP023027.1, from coordinate 243,284 downwards.
CCCATCATTGTCGAAAAATTGATACTTCAAATTATTCCTCCTATATATCAAGCAATCCCCTACCGTACCTTTCCTGATCGGGCCGGAACCTTATCCGTTATATTCTCTAAAGAAGAAATAAGAGCCATAATTTTTTCACTGTGAACTTTTTCCAAAACAGTCTCTAAATAGTCTATGATGTCCTGGCGCTTTTCCCGGTCTCCAATATCCCTGTAGATACGTCTTACCGGATCGGACTGGTTGTCCCCGGCTCTCATGTATCCTGCATCAAGATAATGGATAAAGTCTGTTTCCTTCATCACTTCGTTCAGTTCCCATGCCACTTCCGCCATTTCTTCCTTCTTATCTGCTTTCCTGACAGCTCCGACCTCATCTAATTTATCTGCCAGACTCACGCCCTGCTTTCTGTCCTGGTCTGGTAAGAGCGAAGAACGGTACATCAAAAAGCAGGTTAGATGGTCCCTCAATCTATGATTGTCTAAGACCGCTCTAATCCCAGGTATTTTCCCCCCTGCTGGTACTAAATCACGGAAGCTCTCAATATATGCGTCTCCCAGCTTACATTCCAAAAGATATTTTTTTATTTCAGAAGCCAGTTTTTCCAGTTTATCCTGCTCATAGATCACGACTTTCTCCTCCTCTTTCCCTGCTTTTCTGCTTGTCTCTGCTCTGCATTCTCTCCTTTTGCTCCTGCATGATTTTCTTCCCTATCCTCTGCTGTCGTCTTACCTCCGCAAGAACCTCATTGAGCCGGCGATTTTTCTCCTGGAAATTCAGGTACAACCGCTCTGCTGATTCAAACGTGTACCCCATATCCAACAACTGCGTTTTTAGCTGCTCTGCCTGCAGGTATTCTCCCTTAAATTCCTGATACCCCTCCTCATATAAAGAAACCTCAACCTTCAGTTCCTGGAGCTTTTCCCAAAGCTCAAATATCTCTGTATTGGCTTCACGGTTCTCTTTTTGGTTCTTTTTCTCCTGCCTAAGCGATTTTGCCTGTTCAGCCAATGCTTTCCTGATATTTTCCAAGTCCTTGTCTGTATGTATCTGATAAGCCGAAATGAAATTATATTTCTCCTGTATCTCATGAAGTTTCCGGATATCTTCTTTATATTTCCAAGCATCGGAATAAGGCTGTTTTTTTAGGACGCCCAGCCGGTATAACTTTGTAAAATACATCTTCTGGTATCCAGTCAATGGGGACTTTCTTCTGGGAATATAACCAGTCACTTTTTTGACTCTGGGCGGCAGTTCCAATACTGGCTCCGGCAGTTCCTTTTCTCTTGCAGATATGGGGATACTTAGCCGTTCCCGTAATTTTTCTTCTGTGTAATCGCCGCCCAGGGTATCCAGCCTGCGTCCCTTATCCATACCTGGCGGCTTTAACAGAATATGCGCTCCCTGTTTTATCTCATATCCCCGTTCCTCCACTCCAATAAGGAACTCATCCCAGTTTTCCGCCTCGGCCGCCACCTGGTCGATGTCACGGCGGATCATATCATTCCAACTAAATTTACCATCTTTACCCTGGTCCCAGATGCGTTCCTTTTTTTTCTTTCTGTTCTGACGTACTTTATCCATGTCCAGCGTTGCCATATGGTACTCTTCACAGATTTTGTTGACAAGCGGCTGTATGATTTTGTCCCAATCACCATTTCGGTAATCATATTTCTTCCCTTCTCCAATACAGCGGACACTATTAAATGCAATATGGCCGTGGATATGATCGGTATCATCATGAAGCGCATAGACTGCCTCAAACTCTTTTCCAAGGTACTCCTCTACAAATTTCCCTATAATCTTCATGGCAACATCTTTATCAACGGTATCTGCCGCCTCTTCAAATGAGATAATGATATGGTATCCCTGGCGTCCCCCCATCTTATCGTACCTTCGCTTAGTGTTCAGCATTTGTTTCAGTGCAGTCTCCGGCAGACAGTTATGGCCTGAAACATACAACCCATTTTCAGTTTTGCTGTCCTTCGTAATATAATTAATCGTATTTGCGAGATGCTTTGCCTGAAATCCCGATTTTGCACATCCCATATGCAGAATTTTACTGATAGCCATACTTAATTACCCGCTATGTCCAAATGGCTGACTACCTGCATGACTGCCTCCTTGATCTGCTTCATATAAACATACAGACGTTTTTTATCGGATTCATGGTATAAGCCGCTGTTGTTGTTTTTGACAATTTGGTTGATGTTTATCCCGATATGGTTTATCTCATTCGTGAGATTCTGTAATGCTTCCAGAAGTTCCGGATAATCTCTGGGGCGGTTGGTTATCAGCATCCTCAGATACTGCGAATCGGATAGCCCTCTCTCTTTTGCCTTCCTGTTCAGCTCCTCCAATTCCTCGCATGACAGCCGAATTTCTTTCCGGCAGTTCATCTTTTTTACGCTTCTCAGTCTCTACTCACATCCTTTCATCGAATAAACAGCAAAAGAAAAGGAAGGAACCACAGCAATCAGCTATATTCCTTCCCTCTTGATACTTTACTTATCATCTTACTGATCTCCGCCCAGCCGTGATATCCACGGGAGGCAGGATTTCCTGTATCTTTCCACGCAGCTCCTTTTGATAATAGGTCCTCTGGAAAGCGGCATTTAGTATTTTCTCGTCCGCTTTCAATCCTTCCAGGGTTTTATGAAGAATTTGCCATTCAGAGTGTCTGCTTAACTTAAAATAGTCCCTGGTATCAGATATCATCTTGTAGTTCTGCTCACACGCAGCATCAATCACCTGGTCAATATCCGTCTCCAAAGAATCACCAGATTCCATGTCCACCTTATACAATTGTCCGTGGCCGTCTGTTTCTAATGTATAGCCACTTTTAGTTGTATACCCCACTACCTGTTCAGCCTCCGCGCGGGTAAGTGGAAAAAGTATATCAAACTCGTCAAGATATTCCATTAATTTTCCAGATGTTTCAATTCGTCCCAAATCATCCCCTTCTTTCCATAATTCATTCTATCAGCGGGAATTTTTCTTCGCCGGTGTCGCTTTTTGATTTACCTGTTTCCATAAGGAGGTCTGTTCATATATATCGTCTAACAGCCTCTCATCTTTTTTTAGCTGTTTTATCCTGTCTATGATTTCCCTCTCTTCACTGCTTCCAGCTTTCTCTTCCAGTCTCTGTCTGGAATCTAAGATGAATTCATTGTTCCATTCACAGGCAAGGAATGTAACCTCGTCCATGGTGATTTCTTCTATTTGTTCTCCCTCTAAATCCACCCAATAGAGCTGCCCTTTTTCATCTACGTGTAGCCCATAGGCACTTCCCTCCATATAGTCCAACAGAACCTGGGCATGTTCCTCATTCAGTGAAAATGGTATAGAAAAGTCATCGAGATAGGCCAGCAGTTCCGTGGCCGTATTCAATTGTTTCAAATAATGCCTCCTTGCCCGGTATCCTACCGGCTATGTCCTGATAGCGGCTTCTTATCCTTGTTTTCATACTTTTTTAATACCGCCAGAATCTCACTTATTTTTTTACGGGCCGTCTCCGGAAGTTCCCCCATCTCAGCATTTCGCAGAAACTGCGCTTCGGTCTTCCTTCCATATAATGTTGCCAGCCTGCCGTATGTCTCTTTTGCCAGGTCAACTTCGGTATCTCCAGACTGCAGCTTTTCCGCCCAAACCTCCGGCATATGATCCCGGACTAAAATACAGATATCGCAGGCAGCCTGTTGTAAATCCGTGCGCTTTAAAATAGGTTCCTTTTGATCAATAGACCATATACCATTCAGCATGTCCTGCGCCAATCTCAAATCACGCTCATCTGTTCCATTTAGGATTGTATCCACAACCTTCTGTAGCTGCTGGTACTCCTCATCCATTCCCTGTAAAGGAATACTCTTATTTTTATCCAGTCTCTCCATAATGTCGCACACCTCCAAGCCAACAGCTTTTTGTATGGATTCCTTTGTGATGTTATTTTCCCTGCAATATTCCAGATAAGTTTCCAGTCCCCCTAAATATGTAATTTCCTCCAATGGGGTGTCAGCCAGTTCCTCCCATGTATCATAATGGCCCTCTATTGTCATGGCTGCTATCGTACAATCATCAAATTCCAAGTCATAGAACAGGTCATCATCTGTACTGCACATTCCAATCCGGTAAATATCAGGCTGGTCTTCCTTAGCGTACACATTGAAAAATAACCTGGCTTCATCGGTACTCGCAACTGCTGCATATTGGTATGGGCTGCCCTTCACCCTGTCCTTGTTCAAGATATACAGCAGGGTGTATTCTCCAAAGTGGTTTCGTTTCAGATACTCCTTACTGTCATAGATCAATCTCTCAGTTTCTGTCTGTTTTGCTTCCATATTCCACCTCACCTATTTCTTTATCAACGGCTGTTGTGTCTGCTCTCCAGGTGCGGTTTATAAGCAGAGTCCTGTTTTTCCAGTTCTGCCATCTTAAATAAATCTAATACCTCCCACCCAGTAGCAGCCTTAATAGCCGCTGCTGAAATGTTGTTTTCTTTACAGTATTCCAGGTAATCCGCTACCCCCATTTTATGGGGGATTGCTCCAATGCCCCACCTGCTCAGTTCCTCCCAGGCGTCCAAATGGCCGTCCATTGTCATTGCAGCAATTTTGTACCCTTCCTCCAGCAGCCCAAACAGATATTTATCTGTATATGCGTATCCAATATTAAATTCAACAGTCTTATGCGCAGAAGGAGAAAAACTAACAGCCCTGTCCTGCCCATATTCTGCCAATCCCTGATAGGTGTCCTCTCCGTGCGCCTCCATTTTTAAAATATGATAGATAATGGCTCCCTGGTACTTTTGCGAATCCAAAAACTCTTTGTTTTCACAAAGCACTTTGAGTACATCCATCTGGGGGTTTTGTATCTTTGGGGGCAGACTATTTAATTCCGTCAGGACTCTTGCAATCTGTATTTCCAGCCCATATTCTGGCTGCTTGCGTTTCAGATAGTCAAGCCAGAACTGCATAAATTCCTGTTTCTTCTCTGGATTATTTATTTCCCTGCACATTCTTTCCACCGCATGTGCCTCTGATTCTCCGGGTAAGCGCGCTGCATTCCATTCCCCACCCCCAACAGCGTTCAGCATATTGCAGATATCCCTGGATAAATCCTTCCCCATTCCCAGTTCTCTCACCTCATGTATCCCTGATGCTTCAAACTTTTCCGGTTCATATTTCAATGTCCTGTCTCCTCTTTTCTAAATAACCGTTATAGCCATTTTTCTTACCCTGCCCTTTACATGGCGGTTTACCTGCCATTTCAGTTTTTTCACTATCGAGTCCTTTTTCTGTCTGCCTGGCTCACATGATTCATATAATCCTGCTTCTGTAATTTTACCTCATCAAGCAGATCTCCTACACTCCATCCGATAGACGCTGTAATAGACGCCGCTGTGATATTTCTTTCTTTACAGTAAATAAGGTAATCCTCAAATCCCTCTCTATGGGGCAACGCGTCGAGGCCCTCCCTGTCAAGTTCGTCCCAGACATTAAAGTGGCCATCCATCGTAATCGCCGCTATTTTATAGCCTTCTTCCATCGGTTTAAACAGATCCTCATGAACCGATGTATCACCTATATAAATTTCAGTAACTTCTTCCTTAGAAATAGAAAAATAGACTGCCATTTCCTGCTCATATTCAGCAACTCCCTTGTAACTGACGGCCCCATCCTGTTCTTTTTTTAGGATATAGTAAATACTGGCATCATGATACTTTTGAGAATCTAAAAATTTTTTATTTTCTACGAGTACCTTAATTCTCTCCATAAATGGAGTTTCCATGTGCGTAAATCCTTTGTTTAGTCTTGTTAAAACTTCCGCAGCCTGTATTTCCAGTTCATATTTGGGCCTCATACGTTCCAAATAGTCAATCCAGAATTGCATGAACTCACGCCGCTTCTCCGGATTCTTTATCTCCTGATAGGTACGTCTCACTACGTCCGACTCCGATTCTCCTGGTAAACGCATCGCTTCCCATTGCCAGTAATCAACAGATTTTGTCATTCTGCATATATCCCAGGCCAGATTTTTCAAAAAGTCCGACTCTCTATTTTTGTCAGGATATCCATATTCCCATAGTTCTCCGATCAAGCCTTCTGTCTGCCTTGTAACCTCAATGCTTTTTGCACGGCTGACCTTATATAAGTAATCAATAAGCAGCTTCCTGGCATCCGCAAACCGGAGCGTATCCAGAACATTTTCGGTTTGGTTGTAAGGATACGGCTTATAGAAAAATGGGGTAAAAATGTCTCCCAATGGTCCTCTCTTCATGAATTCGTCCACGTAATCTTTTAATCGTTCAAATTCCTCTGGTTCATACCTCAATACTCTGTCTCCTTTACATTCTGTATTATCTATTTTTCTGTCTGTCCTGTTTGGGAATGTCCTCCTTTTTCTGATGCTCTTGTTCGGAAGTTTTCCCCCATATAATAAAATGGCAATATTCGCTTTTATGGTTCTGCAAATATTCCGCCAGTTCGAGAAATCCCATTTTTAGTGCAATTTTCGTAACTGCAGTCACGTCAAACATATTGGTTTCACCAGTATCCCTGACCACCAATATCTGCTCTTTCACAATAGGTTCTATTACAGTTCCAGCTCCTTCCCTTTTCTTTTTGCCCTCTTTACTTCTGAAAATCTAAGGGGCCGGTCCGGACTGGCTTTGCCAGTCCTCTGCAAGATACGGATTTTGCCGTACAAAATCCATCTTGTTAGGGGAGATCCCCTAATACCCCCATATCAGCCTCAAAAAGCTGATATCATTCACAATTTTTTGCTATCAATTCCGCGGATATTACGCGAAAATCTGATAGCAGAAAAGGGAAACTGACAGCAGTTTCCCCTCAAATCACATACTGCCTGCTATCAGCTTCATATATCTGATAGCAGGCAGTATGGAGTATGATATCATCAAAGGCTTTGTGATATCACATTCCAAGGTTATCTGCTATCAGTCAATTAAACCTGATAGCAGAATTCCACTTTTGTTTTTGATACTAGGTTGCCGCATTTGATAGCATCCCTTGACCTGCTGTTTAAAATAGTTCTGTTTTTCCCAATCCATTCTGCATTGATGTTCTTTATATTAAGATTTTATATCTCTGTCATTGACGGTTCCCATAAAATCGTTCCAGTGCTTTCTCGAAGGCACCTATCCCGGAAAAAAAGCTTCCTATCTTTACATCTTCAAACAGGTAAGGCATAGCGCTATATAAAGCTTCAAAAATACTGGTTAAGACATTCACTACAATCGAATTTCCTGCCTGCTTATATGCCTGGCTGTTACTGATGCCCGCTTCCAGGACCTTCTGGTAATCTTCATCATCAAAACCCATCAGCCTGAAGCACTCTAATGGTGTAAGCCGCCTGATACGAAGGATTGATTCCAGCCTGCACAGGGAATTTCCCTGCGCAGTGATTGTCGGGCAGATGGTCCCATGTCCCTGTACCCGGCCCCGTTTTCCGGCAGCATTCGGATAGGCGATATTTACAACTCCCTCTGCCATACATTCCTCGTAGCCTTTTACGGTGTCCTGCCGCACCAGAATGATGTTATCCTTCTGTACGGAGGTAATCGCATAGCTGCACCAAGGCTTATCCTTTAGTTCCAGGTGCTGTTCGACTCTTCCCTCTTCATTATATCTTCCACGGATTGCCCCCACTTGCAAAATCTTTGTCTGGTCGTGGCTCGCAAGCTGGGTATTGGCAGTTCCCATCCCTGATAGTATAACACTCTGTTGGGAATTTCCAATACTTCCGACCACGGCTATTTTATTTCTTCCGGCACCGCTTGCCAGCAAAGTAGGGCTGGAACCGATTGCAGAGTATACCCTGCCAGTCTGGGGATCGCCAAGATACCCCTGAACCTGTCCAACTTTATACAGTTTATTTTCCCACTGTTTCAGTTCCTCTTCCCCAGGCATATACAGAAGCGCTTTCCGCTCCTTCATGTCTGTAATCAGTTTCTGCACTTTATCATCTGACAGATAATATTTCTCATCTACCTCATCTTCAAGGATATCCATCAGCCGCCTCCCGTTTTCCATTGGCTCTGGGAATACGAATTTTCCATTATCACATTCCTTTTTAATCAGGACGAGGTATACCCGTTCCCGGTTTTGCGGAATCCCATAATTTTTCGCGTTCAATATCTTCCAATAGGTGTTGTATCCATATTCCTGCAATTCCTGCTCAAATAGACGGAATGTGCTGTTTAGAAACCTTGCCTGAACAATATTTTTTACATTCTCATAAATTCCAAACATCGGCTTTACTTCCCGGATAACCCGAAGCCACTCTACAAGGAGAGAGGACCTTGTTTTATCCAGATTCTTTGAGCCGCATTTTTCACAAAAATCCCGTTTGCTCCAATGTACCTGCAGCGGGTTTACCTCATGCCCGCAATCTCTGCACCTCCAGACGGAACCGGCCAGCTTCCCACTTAGGGAGAAATCCTGACACGGGCTTCCACCGCAGATAAAGTTGAAATAAGGTAGCTTTTTCTCATCAACTTTCGTAATATCCCCAAGGTTGGCACTCTCGTCAACCCCATGTATGGCGCAATAACTTTTTACTGCATATTTGTCAAACTCACAAAAATTTATTAATTTATAATCCAATTCCCTTCTTAGAGGGTGTAGCTACACATTTTACCCGGGATTACCTCTTACCTCCTTTCAAATGTTTGAATGTAATCAGTTTCCGAATAAGTTACGAGCTACTGGTACAAATTAAATTTCTATGACTGCTGAATTTTTATTGGATTGGGCTTAACCACCCCCTTTCAAAGATTTGCCTTCATCTTATCTTGCCTTATGTCTCGTTTTTTTCTCTATCTGTGCCGCCGGTTGGATTGCAAGGCTTTCGGCATCAAACTGGAACACCATATTAGAGACCTGGACAGGGAACACTTCTGCTCTTTTATCCATCTCATTGCTCTTTTTTACTATTTCCTGCAAAGTTTCCAAACTGTGTCCTGATATTGGACAGACAAGGATTTTATCATTTGATAACGGCATAACATACAGGTCATCATCCAAACGCCTTGAGATTTCACTCAAACCCTCGGGATAGAACATGATTGCAATCCCATTCTCGCTGTACACCCCGTAATAGTCTTTTGTGTCTGGAAGCGCCCCGCTTAATGCCCCTAATGTATGAGCCAGAACAGCTCTGCTCGTATCCAAAACCGTCTGAAAGCGTTCATTCATATCGAAATATTTGACTTTATCAAATAATTCCTGTACCGTAAGTCCCCACTGCTTTAAATGTTCATTTTGGACAGGTCTTTTATAATCCAGAGGCCACTGTTCATCCTCGTCATAGACTTCATCAAAGAACTGAAAATATACAGCCATATCCCCAACAGGCAGATATGGTATATCATTCCCTTCCAGCTTTTCGGCTGCCTTTTCAAAATTAGCCGCCCAAATCGTAACATTTTCTAACTGCTCAATCGTTTCAATAGCACGCTTTTTTTCAAAATAATCGCAGATACTGCTTACCTGGGCCGTTAATTCGCCTTCTTTCCACTGTCTATATAAGCTATGGATTGACAATGACTGGCTACACACAGGCGGCTGCATAAGTTCAAGGGCTATTTCCTCATTGTCCGTACCTTCTGCTATTACTATCAATCTCTGATGCTCTTCATCAATGTGACGCCCAAGTTCTGTAATCAGTCCCTGTTTATATTCTTCATATGTCATTCATTTACACCCTTCAACCATTCGCGTATGGTCAGCAATTTGTTCTTGTTCTCCGATGGTGAATAGTGGAAACCATGACTTGATATGGCATACCCAGCCAAGCTGTGTCGAACCTGACGGTTCCCATTCTTGTGGACATCTTCAATGGAAAATGCTGGTGCCAGTGCTCCCATAGTATCAGGCAGGATATAAGCCTCCCTCTCTGAATATGGCAAAATATAAAAGCTATCCGGCATCAGGCGGCTAAGTTCCTGTAAGGTATCCCAGTATAATACACTTGCCGCTCCTCCAGGTCCCGTGACCACATAACCAAGGCTATCCTCTGCCTCTCCATTGTTCAGACAGCACGAAATACCTTCCAGCACATTTTCAATCTTCTCACACAACGGATAGATTTTGCTCTCCATGGATACCAGCGAATGTTCCAGTACAAAATTATGAAAATCACTTTTTCTCATTTTCCAGGATGCCAGATGTTTATTGGTTACTTCTGCCTGATAATAACGCCCGTCTCCCAGCGGTGCGTGAAACATATAGTAGAGCACCATGTCCCCCATAACCTGGTAAGGCATATCATTCTTTTTCAGGGCTTCCAGGTCACTTCTATGGTTTGCGGCATATACTGCCACATATTCCGGCTGTTCCAACTGGCCTACTGCAATACGCAGATCTTCCGCTTCCGCATCAGAGAACACTTCCATCGCCCGGTCTGCCAATTCCTCTTCCCAGGTGTCAAACATCTCCGCTCTCAAAAAAGCCTCCCTTACCGGAATGACGGGGCAGTACCGCCCCTCCTGCTCAAATAAAATTGTGATTCCCTCGGTCGGGAGACCCCTAGCCACCGTTCTAACTTCCCCGCGAATTGCGGAATCCTCAAAAGCGGAACGAATACATTGCTGGTAAGCATCTGAAAACTGTTTATATAATTTGAGGTTCATATTCTTATCTCCTTTATGATTAAATGAAAAAAGCAGGTTCTTTTCTGAATCGCTCTGAAAAGTCACCTGCTATGGTTTTTATTCACTTTTGGCTTCTGCCGCATCCTTTGACTTGTTTTACGGATCTCATCTGTTTTCCGGCTATAAACATAAATATAATCGGATAAATCTTTTTCCCTCTGCTGAAAACCATTTTGTTTAGAGTCGTAGAGGGTTTCCTGAATCCATTTTCTTCCGTCCCTGTTTTTATTTGATAATGCCACGCATTGATTGATACTTGTAGGAAATAGTATCATATCGCCACCCAGTTTATCTGACAGCTCGTGTACTTTTTCTTTGTATAAAAAAGCAGAAGCACCCCAGTAAAAGCTCTCTGTTGTCATAATGTAGATATCCTTCTTTTCCGGTTCTGTCCCAAACGGTTCCACGGAAACAGCCCTTTGATTTTCCGGATTATCAAGCGACCACTGATAAAGGGTATCAAAATCCATTCCAAACTCATTCAGCATTTCACTTGTCACTCTTAAATTAAGGTGCATATCTTCAAGCAAACAATCTGTTGAATGATAAATAATCCTCAATACAATGGCAAGGTCCCCGTCTCCATATAGCTTATGTGGGAAATTGTCCAATACCTCTTGATTTCTTTTCGCGTTCATCAATGTCGGAACTACTAGATTTGGCGATAACACCCCCATCTCTTTAAATGCGGCTTTGGTGATCCGGTCATCCCGCAATAAAAACTCTAGCGAATTCCTGACTACCAGCCACAGGGGTTCTCCCAACTGTGTATGACGGTTATATGCTACAAAAGGAAATATTTCTGAGCCTTTCTCTGGGCTGCCCTGTAAACTGATCACACAGCCATCCGAAATATGGTCAGGCAGCACCACCTTCCACCCTAATCCCATCTTTTGTAAATTATTGTTTAATTCATATACAAAGGTTTCATAAAATTCCCTTTTCTCTATGATTGAATATCTATCGTTTCTCAAACCCTCCCCCTATCTGCCTCGTTTTTTCGTTTCTTTTAACTGGCTGGGAGTAATCATACGAAACTGTGCGGTTTCACAATTATAGTGGTATAGATTCCCAGACAGGGGCTTTATACTTCCAGTGATTACCTCTTTACTACTGTGTAGTGCATTAGATATATAATCTATGCCCTTTTGGTCTAAAAGCGGCATTGCCAAAAAATGGTCAACGCTCATAGGAACCAATAAGATATCATCCCCCATAGTTTCTGCAAGTTCATACATTCTGGTTTTGTAAAGAATACCTGCAGCGCCTAAATGTTGACCAGTATTCGTTACCACATAGAAGGGAGGTAAATCCTCTACTGTTTCATCGGGTGATATAATATCTATCATCTTGTGCAACTCTATCATCTGTACAGACTCAACATTCCTCGGATTATCCAGGGCCATTTGATAAAGTTCATCATACCTCAGCCCCCATCCCTGTAAGATATCGTCTGTTACCACAAGGTTGAGATTGATACCGCCCAGGGACTGATATGCAATTTGAAGTATAACTGCTAAATCTTCAAACCTTGAATATGGAACGGTTTTCAATAGTTCCTCATTTTCCTCTGTGTTCATAAAAGTGGGAATTACCATATCTGCATGAAAAAGCCCCATATCCATCAGTGCACATTTTGTGCTCTCATCATCAAAGAAATCCTGTGTTGCTTTCCGTGCAGCGACTCCCCAGGGCATCCCCTGCAAAAACTCCTGGTAATAATCGTGAACTTTAATCGGAGGAAAATCATGCCCTCCACCATGGATTACCACCAAAACTTCTTCTCTGCCGCCTGTGTTCTCATACTTAGCCCGCCATGGAACACCCAGCATTTTTAAATTATAGTTGACTTCATGGGTAAAAAACTGGATGAATTCTTCATATTCCATCTTTGTCTGTCCTCCTTGAGATTTTATCTGCTTTGCTTTTTACCGACCAGTGTTTTCTCATGATTCATAGTTGTCTCCAATTTCTGATCAATGACAGCCTGTAATTGTTCTATACCACCCTTGAGCCTGTAAAACTTCCCCTCTGTATACGAATAAACCTGCCTGGACAAAAATAACCGCGCGTCCGTATCCTCCGTATACTCCCGGATTTTTCTTTGTACCCACATATCCTGTATACGGCTTTCCGGTAATATGGCCGCTTTTCGTTCTGAATACGGTACGATTATGACCCGCTCATGAAAAGCCTCTTCAAATTGACGCAGCACTTCGGGGTAAAGTATCGCCCCGGCACCGTTCAATCCATACAGCTCATATGGCGCATTGTAGATATCTTCTGCTCTTGCAATCACAGGTATATGGCCAAAATCATATGGTTGAAGGCTTTCCACCCAGTCATAAGCACAGGCACCGATTTTCTGTGCCTCGCATTGCCTAACAATATTGAATAATTCTTCGGCTGAAAACTTCCATTTTAGGAGATGGTCTTTTGTTACAATACTTTCCATTGTACCGCCGAAAGGCAGCTCATAATCAAACCTGAAATATACTGCCATGTCACCTACTGCCAAATATGGTATACCCTTACCCCGCAGGATTTCTTTGCTTTTCTCAAAGTTTGTTACACAGGCTAAAACACTTTCTATGCATTCCACCTGTTCTCTTTGTACTGTACCAAACTCCCGGAAACAATCCAATGTATCCTTCACAATAGAAAACATTGGTCTAGCATTTTTGCAATAATCCGAATAAATTTCCTGAAGGTCTATGCAATGACAGATTTTATCGCCTAAATCCAGGGTTGCCTTTTCCAGCGATAACCCTTCCCCTATCACGACCGGTCTGATGGAATAACCATGCTGGTCTAAAAGTTCTGCTATTTTTTGTAGATAAGCAACCTTAAATTGGTCATAGTTTATTAAGTTCATCAATCCACTAACCCACCTACCTATCTCAATTTTTGTTTCTCAATTTTCGGAGGAACTGCATGAATCAGGTTTCTGCTTTCCAGATCGTATTTAAAAACCCGCTCAGATAGTTTATGGCGTATTTCCCCTGTTTCTTCTTTCATTATATTCTCACTGGTCAGGCTCTCATATAAGTCTGACAGATTCCCAACACTTTGCGCATGGACATAAGCACCAAAGGCATCATTGGGAACAATCAGCATCTCGTCCCCTAATTTATCATACACCAGTTCCATAACTTTCGGATAGAAGATTGCACCAAAGCCATTCACACCATAGACATTGTAGACTTGCTTCAGTTCCAATGGCACACCATCCGCCGGCCTAAAAAGGATTGTTTTATCATTTTCATATCTGTTTGTAAGTGAATCGTACATATTTACGATACCCACTCCTATTTCATTTGCATCCTTGTATCTGACTTTCTCAAAAAGTTCCTCCACACCGATTCCCCATTTTTCCAAATGCTCTTTTGTAACATCTCCGCAGTACGATCTCTCCCCTCTTTCAATACAGAATTGGAAAGTGACCGCCATATCCTGATATGGCATATATGCAATGTTTCCCTCCACCAGTTTATCCTCATATTCTGCCAAATTCATAGGATATATAAGTACATGCTCTATCTGCTCAAATTGTTCGCGCGGTATCCACTCATCCCCATCAAATATACCCAGAATCTGCGTGACCGCCTCGTCTAACTCGTTGTTCTCAGCAACATAGCAGTTAAGATACACCAATTCCATCGGAATACTGGGGCAAACTAACTCCCCTCCACCTTTCAGCATAATGGCTTCAAATGGCGTGCCTTCAGCTATCAGCTTCAGTTCCTCCCCTCTGTCTCTTTCTTGTAGCTGGTCTTGAAATTCATCAATAAAATCCTCTCGTAATTCGTCATATGCTTCGTTCTCACTATAATAATACATCTATCTCCTTCCCTTCTGGCCGTCTGCGCTTCTCCCGATTAAAGCGGTTTTCATTTCACTCTATGCTTTTCAATGGTATGTTCCATTGCCGGGACCAGGTTTTTCCTGCCGGTATCGTACTTAAATATCTTCCCAGAAAGTACAAGGTGCCTATCGCCAGTCACCAGTTTCACACGATTGTCCTCCTGTAATTCTTCTTGCAGTTTTGCAGCACTCATAATATCCGGTGTCTGAATATAAGCCGTATAGGTTTCTTCAGGTACAATCAGCACTTCACTGCCCATTTTTTTTACTACCTGCTCCATCACTTTTGGATAAAGGGCAGCACCAAAGCCATTGACGCCATACAAAGCAGCCTGCTGTGAATCCTCTGATTTTTTTCCCACCTGCTCTATGGTTTTAATTTCGCCCCAAATTTGCTCCAGGTCTTTATACCTTACTTTTTCAAAGAGTTCCTTTGCATTTATCCCCTGCCTATTCAGCCATTCCCTTGTAACATCCCTGCGATACGACCTCTCATTGTCCTCAATGCAGAATTGATAAGTGATCGCCATATCTTCGAAGGGAAAATATGCAATATCATTTTCTTCCAGCTTATCCCTGCAATGTGATAGATTTACCGGAAACACTATTACATGTTCCAGTTGTTCCAGCCGCTCCGGGGATATCCATTCTGCCTCATCCTGAATCTCCAAGATAGTAGATACGGCCTCATCAATCTCTCGAATGGCAAAAATATAGCAATTTCTGTACACCAGTTCCATAGAGATACTGGTACATAATAAAGGTCCATTCCCTTTGTATGTAAAGGATTCAAAAGGAGTACCTTCCGCCACTATTTCCAACTTCTCCCCATTTCCTCTGCGTTCTAGCTGTGCCTTATATTCTTTAATGAAATCCTCCCGGACTTCCTCATATGCATGGTTTTCATCATATTCGCGCATTTTGGTTCTCCTCTTCGTCTATTTACCATTTCCTGCATCTGTAGACTCCCGTACCGACTCTTAGACCAGGGTTTTTTTCACCAATGAAGACTGGTGCACCGTCAGGGTTTTACTCTTGAGACTATAATACAAAACCGACTCTGACAACGGATGGCTTACAAATCCCTTTAAGGATTTTTTTCTTTCGAGACGCATCTGAAGGTCAGCAGGTGTATACTGGTCGGCGGCATATATAGCGGTTTCCTCTGCTGTTACTGGAAGCAGGTACAGATCCGTGTTGACCATTTCTGCAAATTCATCCAGAATATTCCTATAAAGCATGCCTGCCGCGCCTCCCGGACCTGTCAGCCGCCAGGCACTTGCGCGTTCATTTGTAATCTTTCCTCTCCCAAGCGTAAAGCCTGCCTCCAAGCCTTCCCGTATAACGGCTGCAACCGGTTCAATCTGCACACTATACTGGGAGAAAGCATTGTCTGACACGCACGCATGCAGTTGATCTACATGCATTCCCCACCGCTGTAAGTCCTCTTCATCTACGGGCATGGTGTATACAAGTTTTTCACTTTCCTCTTTCACACGGAACCGATAAAAGATACACATATCTCCCAGTCTGGTATACGGCAGCTCCAATTCTTCCAGCCTCATCTGGTATTTGTTTGCATTCACTGCATGGAACTCTACAAACAATGGATTCTTGACCGTATCCATCTTCAATCGGATACCTCCGGTTTCCGCCGTCTGAAATTCCTGCAGTGTCTCCGAAGCCAATATCCTGACTGGCAGCATTTCATACTGGCTTCTCAAAAACAGTTCCTCTATGCTGACCATAGGGCAGTACCTATCCTTGAAAGTCATTGTGATTGATTCACCTGGTAGTCCTTCCATAACCAAGTTCAACGCTCCTAACGTTTTGCTTTTCTCCATCAGGTCAATGAACTGATAGAGAAACTCTTCTTTGAAATTAAAATAATCCATACTATCTCCTTGCTTTTATGAAATTATCCGATTGCCTGTTTCCGGTCCAGATTGCTATTCCTGTTCAAATATTGAATCACTGCCTTTTTTCTTTCTGCAACAAGAAATTCATTCCAATCTTTCCCATATGGCGGGAACCGGACTTTAACGTGATATCCCATCTCTATATATTTCTTGCGTATAAGTGCCGCTGCTTTCCGGCCTGCCTTATCATTATCAAGATACAGGCTTATTCGTTTAATCTGTGGATTTTCTAGCAGGAACCGGTCCAATGCCCCGTCCCAGGTTGACCCTAATGCCAACTTGTTTGACTGCCCATCACGCTTATAATCCATATAAGACATCAGGTCAATGGCTGCCTCAAATACCTTGACTTCTTTATTTTTCTTGTTTCTTACATTGAAACCATAGGTTTTATCGTTGTTCTCCACGTCCCCTTTAAACGGGTTTCCATAATTATCCACCGTTCCCCTCATACTGGCAAACCGTGCTGTACCAAAGGAATCCCTGCCAATAAAAACCACGTTATGATATCTGCGTGTTTCATAAATCAGCTTTTTTTTAACGAACCAGTCAACTACTTCTTTGCTCAGGCAGCGCGTTTTTAACAGATAGGCATATAACCTCCGATAATTGTCGTTTGGTTCGGGAAGCACAAACTCCCCTTTCCCTTCTTGTTCTTTATTTTGCTCTTCCTTTCTTCTCTCGTGGTTTTTCCTGCTTGTATCATCTTTAAATGATTTATCCTCATACCGATAACCGGCCTCGTTCAACAAATAGATAACCGCCTCACGAAAATCCATATAGCAAAATTGTCTCAGAAACTCAATGTTATCCCCGTTGTGACCGTCCTGGCCCTCGGGTACGGAAAAACGCAGCCAGCTCCTACGATTTTTAATCCTTATAGAATCATGTTCTTTCAATGTATAGTAACTGCCTACCCGCTTCACCGTGAAGCCCTGCCTTTCAGCAATAGACACCAGGTCCACGCTTCTGGCTATCTCTAATTCTTCATCTGTAAACTTCATAGCACCACCTCCTGAATCAGAGTTTAAAATTTCATGTCAAAATAACTGCTGATTTCCGGAAAGTCTCTTTCATACTCCTCCAGATACGTTCTGCAGGCGCTCCCTTCTTTTGACAAGTGGCAAAATTCACGGAAGCTCATCTGCTTATACATCTGGGGCTGGTTACACCACCTGGACAGGTTTACATACATTCCCCGGTAAGGTGATTCCTGATATTTCTCATACCGCATGATATATGGATACGCACGCACCCCCATTAGAATCCGGATACGCTCAAATGCCTGTAAGATATCCTGTTTCCAGAAAGTCCAGTCATATCTTCCATCTGCATCAAACCCAGTTAATACATAGAACTTGATCCTTTTTGATTCCTGGAATATTGGGTTTATGATCTTCATCTTTTCTATGACTGTTTCTTTATCCTTGATATTGTCAAAGGCAAATAATAAGTCGCCATCCAATCTACAAGATGCCAGTTCCCTGGATTTTTGCCTGGTAATCAGCCTGATATCCAGTCCTTGCCGGAACTGGACCGGACGGCCGGTTTCCCGTAGTTGTCCCAATAATGCACTCCACTCCCCACATGCCAGAAAATTATCATCCAGCAGACAGATCTTCTTTTTCTGTGGATTGTAAAATTCGTACACTGGGCTTGCAGGAACGGATACCGTTTTATTTTTGTTCACACAAAAAGGGCATTGCCTAAAGCAGCCCCTTGTTAAAAACCCAATAGAATAATCCCGATAATACTTATACTTCTTACTCTTTTTTCCTTCTTCTCCCTTACCTTTAAGCCAATCCGCATACAGACTGTAATCCGGCATGGCATGCTCTATTTCGTAGGGCAGCTCGGGAGCCTGGTCTAAATAAAACCCAGTACCTCCATATTCTACATTCTCCATCTTTAAGACTTCCGGCGGATACCTCGTAGCCGTAAAGACCTTTGACAGATATACCTTATCAAACTCATTGAAGCCTGAATACTCCGTCAGCAAATGTATCTGATCCCCCATCTGCTTATGGAATCCGCTGATCTTCATGCATGCCAGATTCGGCATGCGGTGCCTGTTCTTATCCAATAAATCAGCATCTATAATTCCGATTCTCGACTCTCATCACCTTCTTTACACAAATTTTTCATCCATCTTTGCTTTTTACATTGCGGTGCTGTTGTATGTCTGCGCCTGGCAGGTGTATCCCAGGAGCCGCCCCCTGCAATCTCTTTCTCACATTCCCACCCTGCCGCTTTTAAGGAAGCACCGGATTCAGAGATAAGGATATAAGTGATAATCCGCTCATATCCCATCTCTTTTGCAATCCGGGCTACCCGCCCGTATAGGAAGCTACAGGCATTGGCTGTACCGTCTGTGCAGCAACGCGTTACTTCCAGCGTTTTTCCATCGTCTAAATGCCTGGATACTGGCCTGCCGCACTGTATCACGCCACATATTCTGCCATGCTCAGTACATGCGACACGGAATTTGTCCCGGTATACAGGGCTATGATGCCTATGATTCTGCGCGACATATTCATTTGCCGCCTTTAACTCAATCGGTACTGCTTTCATTCACTTTTTTATATAAATTAGTTCCGGTTGGAACGTAAACCTCCTGTTGTTGATTTATTGTTTTAGTCTGGTCCCATGTCCATAAAATCCGCGAGGCACAACTGTCCCTCTACATTTTTATCCTCCATCCACCACCGGAACACGTCCTCTCCGTTCTTCCACTTAGTAGGTTTCCCCGCCGCATGGATTGCCACTAACATTTTATCAAACGCCCGGATATAAGCTGCCTTATACTTTGGGAAGTCAGCAAACTCTTTGTAGCGGTTTTTTCCAGCCATCGGGCACCCTACACAGCCAACTCTTTTATAACCCATATCATAAAGCGGATTATAAGGCATATGGTTGGAACGGATATAATCCCAGATGTCTTTATGTGTCCAGTCAATGATTGGGTTGGACACTACCCTGCCACGGATTGCACACCGCTCAATAACCAGCCGCTTATCATCGTTGTCGTTCATCAGAGTAATCCTATTCTCGACTTTTGGGGCAGCCGCTTCTAACTGTCCCCTTTTGGACCGTTTGGTGCTTTCGTCCCAGCGCACACCTGTTGATACCAGTCTGTCCGGTGTTGTGTTCTCTTTTAGGATTTCACAACAGTAACGCTGCATCCTGGTGGGCGGCATCTTCTTTTTGACAATCAACTGCCACATGCTCAGTGGCGGCATATGGATAATACATGGGATTCCCTTTTCTTTTAAACCTCGAAATTTCTCCCTGATATAGTACACCGTATCGGGAGCATCGACTGTTGTATGAGAATTGTGGGCCTCAAATTCAACTCCTGACCGGATAAACAAATCCAGAAGTACGTCAGAATCCTTGCCCCCACTGTAAGTACAGATTATGGGGGCATCATAGTACCTCTTTGACATTTCACTTGCTAATTTAATCCGTTCAATGCTCTTCGTCTCTAAATCCAATAAGCGTCGAAGAGACTATCGTTTTACGTGGCCACAACTTCTTATCCCTCCTTTTTGCATTTCTATTTAGATTTTTACCAGAGGAATCTATGAAACCTCTCTACTTGAAGGGATTCTGTTTCCTTAATCTGTCCTATATTATGGACATATCCAGGCCCTGGTCATCTGCGACAGCTGGGACTGTTTCTAACAGTTACTTTTTCTTTCCATGGCTTTATTTCCTGGACCTTATGGATTCTTTCACATATATCAGCGATTCTTTGATACTCTGCGTCCGTCTTATCCAGTATTGCAAGCAATTCCTTAAAATACTCGGACGCTTCTTTACAGCCCTTTGGTTCGGACAGCCATTGATATGTCTCATGTATCCGGTCCTGCGGTGTTTTTTTTACTTCATCTTCGTCCGTAAGCCCAAATGGTCCAAGGTCCATCACAAGGCTGCTTACATCCTCTGCCAATCGCAGGATATCTTCCATTGCTTCTTTCTCCATGTGTTTATCCTTTCTCACGATTACAGATTGGATTTCTTTGTTTTACCGCGCTGTGCTACTATCTTTCTAATCTCCTGGCGCATTTTCTTTGTGTTATTACTGGGTAAAGCAAATATTGCCGCCTCCTCCACTGTCAGATTATCGTACAGAAACGCCCTTTTTATGGTCCGCATCTGGTAACAATCAAATTCTTCTTTCGCATAAAATGCCACCTGTTCATAGGCAAGCCCATAGCGAAAACCCGACAGGATTTCTTCAATCTGCTCTTCATCAAACCGGTTATCTGTTGCCAGTTCCATTTCCTGTATGCTTCTGCCAGTATAAAACCCATAAAACACTAAATCCATTTGTCTGTAATCGTGTTTTCCATCTGCCACAATCTGAATTTTCTGGATTTCCAGTTTCCGTTCCAGTGCCCCAGCTATTGACCTGATTTCCTCCGGGCCGTCTGAATCATGTACAAGACCGATAAGGTTGTCAAAATTTACACCCATCAAATACGCTTTGCGCAAAGCATTTATTTTATTTCTATATCCTCCAACCTCCATAATCTTCTTTACCGTTTCATAGGGTATCTGATCAGAATTTAACGCTTCCTCCGCTAGATACAGGTTGTCTTTTGACAAGAAGATTTCATTTTTCAGGGTATCCAAAGTTTTGTTTTTATCGTACATGCCACTTCATTCCTTCCTAATAACAAAAAGAGGAAGATCTCTGCGTCTCCCTCTTTGGTAACTGTTTATTTATTTTTACTTTATTTTTTAATCTAGTCTCTGTGGTGCGATATGCCAGTCCGTCCACAAATTACCGCTGATTGTCAGATTATCGGTCAGGTTTAGTGATAACATTCCTGCTGGTGTCCAGGCATCTATTAACCATGTATAGGGTGTATATTTGCCATCTGGCATCCATATCGGAGTGAAATGTGTCCTCCGCTTAAATGTACTGTATTGATTTTTTTTGAACTCAAATTCGG
This sequence comes from Anaerostipes caccae L1-92, assembly GCF_014467075.1. Lineage (NCBI taxonomy): Bacteria > Bacillati > Bacillota > Clostridia > Lachnospirales > Lachnospiraceae > Anaerostipes > Anaerostipes caccae. Next base: position 221,871 of record NZ_AP023027.1, on the reverse strand, counting down.
AATGATACCCACCCGACATCCGCTCCAATAAACGCCAGTATTTCTTGTATTGAAACTCCGGAAAATACGTCACGGCATTTTGGGCTCCAGTCACGGCACTGGACTGATTCGTGCTCACAGAACTGTTCACATATTCGTTAAATCCGTATCCGCTTTTTAATGTTTTGCCATGGGCCGTAGGGGATTTATCATCTGGCTGGACGCGCATTGTTGCGTTCAAACTTGCATGATATCTATCAATATTGAACTTCCACCAGCCATGATCACACCAGTATCCATCATCATCATCGTCACCACTATGCCATACCCAGTAAGAATACCAGTATGGTCGCCAAATACTCCAATCAGCGGACGTTTGCTGACTCTTTGATGGAACTGCCGGCCTCGCATAACTGTCATTACGGTCATCTGCAACTGGATTCGGCGGTGGATTCTTGTCCAGGTTTACTATCTTAACCCGTATAGTCCCTTTGTCTGTACGGCCACCACCTCTTACTGTTACTGGAATTTCCATAGTCTGCTCTGTAGATGGTGTTGTCCACCGAACCCAGGCAAGCTGACTTCCTCCCTCGGGATAATATACGCTGTCCACCTTATAATTTCTCCCTTGTATTTTAAATGTCACAGATACCTTATGGTCCGGATCACTTTGACCGCCACTCACGCGGATACTGGTGATAACCTCCGTGTTAGTGCGGTATTCATAATCAAAAGTCGTAACCTCCGGTGATGGTTCTGGCAACTCCCCATTAAAACGTATGATTCCAAGTCCCAACGAAGTTTTGATTTCCTGATGTGAACGCAATCCGGTAGTTGGACCGTTCCACGCAGGATATCCTAAATCAGATTTTTCGAGAAACATTGCAAGGGGCAGATTTTGAAAGGTAACTGAACGTAACCAGGAATATACCACCCCGCCTGCAACCTCATCATATAAAGCCGCTTCCGTTGCTGTCATAGCAACTCTTACTCCCTGCAATGTCACATACGCAATCGGCTCTATCATAATTCTGTACTCGCCGCTGATAAGTATATCAAAATCTATTCCCATATAACCTGCTATCCCACGTATCGTCTGCTCGTCCGTAAAGTACCGCTTTATTTCCGCAATACTTGATGGTCCCAGACTTTGTGAACTTATAATTATAGGAAGTCTCTGTGCTGGTCTTATGTACTGGTATCTTGAACCGGATATACCAATTCCATGACCTGATGTATAAGACATCTTGCTCACCTTTCCAAAATGAAGCCTAATATCAGATGGGCTTTTATTGGTAAGGTCAATAGGCGTGCCTACTACTTTATGGTCACTTGTACTTATCACCGATACACGTACCCCTTCATCACCTGGGGACCAAAAATTTTGCGAAGAACCTTGTCCCATGCTGCCGCCTCCGCCGTCCACATTACCTTCCCCTGCCGCATACGCTGGAACCGACATGATCAAAAAACACAGGCTGAACAGTACAATCCTTGTCAGCCAACTTATTCTGCTTTTCAAATTCCCAAATGTTCTCCTTTCCAATGAAAAAGCACAGCCATAAATAGCTGTGCCGAACGATAAAATTTATATCTTTGATTTCTCTCTATGCTTAGCAGGAGGGCGCTACAATTCATAGCCTTTCTGTCATGCATCTATTTAACCAACCTATTGATAATTAATCCATTATCCCAATTTTATTACCGTTTTCATAAATGTTACTGTCTTCAATGCCTTCCCCTTCCCCAATGTCATCAATCCATCCAAAGCCTGGGGCATATATTTTTCCTTCCTGTGACTCACCTTCTGGTGCGGCTCCAGGAACCGTGTCTGTCTCCGGCTGTTTTACTTCATCATGGTTTTCCGGAACCGGCGTGCCCTGCACGCTCTCCCCATCTGGTTTCTGATTAGGATTTTTTAATACTTCTGGATCTGGTTCTTCCGGTTTAGTCACTCTGGGCTGAATATTCTGTACAGGCTGCCCGTTGTCCTTATTTCCCTCTTTTTCCTCCTCTGATTCTTTCTGCTCCTCCGTAGTCTCCGGTTCTTTCTTCGATTCCTCTTCTTTACTTTCAGTCTCTTTTGACTTCTTGTCTAATTCGGACTTTTTGATTTCCGGTTTCACTTCTATTTCTGTAGACTGGCTCTCTGCTAATTTATCCTTTGTTTTTGCTGGCTTTCTGAAATTACTTGCAATCATCACTGCAAGAATAACACAACACACCACGCAACCCGCAATAATCATACCTTTTTTCACTTTATCATTCATATAGTTCTCCTTCCTGGTTCACATTCTGTCGCATCAAACATACTACATTTTTCCAATTCTGTCTATTGAATTCTAAAACACTTCTATATATCCAGCCTGCACTTTTAGCCTGATTTTCATTTCAGGTAGACGTTTTCCCGCAAACTGGACCGGTACTTTTAATGTTACGATTGCATCAATTTCAAATCTCTGTTCATTTTCCGGTGTTCCAGGTGCAAGCGGCGCATTACGTGCAGTAACACTTAAATCCGATATGCTATATTCCAGAACCCCACCTGTATATTTTACATGCCGCCCGGATTCAACTTTTGTTCCAAGGATTTTATCCATTTTTGACAGCACATTTCCTTTATCTACACTATACTTAAAACCTCCATTATTGGGCTGATATCCTCCACTGTATCCTTCCCTGACACCGTGATAAACGTTTGCATAATTATCATTTACAGTTATCATGATAGCCTCCTGTGCCGCGTCCCTTACGCCATTGGCTATGATCTTTAGCCGATAAAACTCCAAAAATCCGCACATTATTAACATCAATACCAATGTAACCGCAATCACAAATGGGAAAGAGGAACCACGCCTATCTTTTAAACAGCAAATCAGGCGCTTCATTTATGATATACCTCACTCTTTCCTGTAGCACTAGCCCTTAAGGTAATTGGAAAGGAACCAAAATTCCCAAATAACCCAAGGTCCCGCTGCAACGTCAATTTTACAGTAATCTCCTGATTTAGTTGGATATTACCCTTTTTTGACCACTCAACTTTAGGATTTAGTCCGGTCCTTTCTCGTAATACCTGTTCCCGCCTAGTGGTCTCAGTTCCGACTCTGCCACTCATTTCAGCCTCACGGCACAATTCCACAGCAAATGTATCTAACTGATTCTTAGCCAAAAAAACCGGAAATACGCTGACCGCCAATGCAATCACCAGCATGGCACACAATACCAGTACGCATATGTCTATATATCCCTCTCCACGATTAGTTTTTAATATTTTTTTCAAGTTCCTTGACCTCCTTTCATTTGGAGCTAGAACATACCTCCTAATGACTTAATGATTTCAAACACGATAATCGCAAGGTAAGTCAATAAGAAGCACATAAGCATGAGAAACGAAAAAACCCTGATTTTAGGCGGTATTTTCTGGGCCTCACTTTTTAATTTCTGTAATTCAAGCTGTTTAAAATCATGAGCAAGCATCTGGAAATATACCACGCTGTTATCTCCACGCAAAACCCCAATCAGTCCTCTGACAACATCAGACAACATTGGAGAGTTTAACCGTGCTTCAAATCGAGTAAGTGCCGCCTCATAACTGGAGGATCTCATGTCTGCCACAAGTACACCTAGCTCCTCCCCAAATTCCGCACCGGCATTTTTTCTAAAATTCTCTACCATTGAAAGCACATCACGGTTATTCTGCAGCTCCTGTTCAAGATTAGCAACAAAACGTGGCAGTTCGTCTTCAATTGACTTTCTTTTCGTCTTTAACATCTCGTCTGCGCGCTGAATTTCCTTAAAGTAAACCATGACAGCAAGAAACACAATAACAGGTGTTAGGAGCGGAAAAAGAAACAAACACGGAATAATGCCAGCCATCAGTAAACCAGCTTTTGTAAGTGCATACGCCTGATATACTTCCGGTGTCATATTAATCCCTGTTGCTTTCAGCACATTTTTCATTCGGCTTTTCCGATATTCGTCCATTCGGATTACATGAGACAATCTCATGGCTCCTTGCAGTAAAAACGTATCTAACGCCGCCGACCCTTTTTTACTATTTCTTCCCCTGTCCAGTAATGCCTTTTCTGTCTTCATATATGGCATTTTTAACAAATCCGCTGCCAGGAAGAACATTCCCAGAAAGAGAAATCCTCCAAATAATAACAGTAATAACACTGACATCTCCCTACCTCCTGTATTCTATCGGTTTTGTCAGCCTGACAACGACCGCAGTAGAGACAAAGATGATTGCCGCAGTAATGGCAAGTATCACCTGTCCCATTGGTGTGTGCATCAAAGTGTCATACCAGCTCTTGTTGAGAAAATAAAGCAGCGGGATATTACCAATCACAAAGATTGCCATCGTGATAAATTCTTTCCTCGGCTCCACAATCAAATATTCCAGTTCAGCATTGACGATACGGATATCGCTTAATTTTGTTACGATTGGTGTCAATGTTGTCTTCAAACTCCGATCATACTGACAATCACACAGGGCATCGCACCATTCGCGGAATACATCATTATCAATTTTCTCCCTCAACTCCTTTAGTGCTTCATGAACATCCGGATTTACTAAGTTGATCCGCACAATAAAATCCTGGAATACCCTCTGGACTGGCGGATTCAAATACTGAATATTTTCCTCTATCGCAGTTAGAATGTCCTCCGTCCGCAGATAGCCCGTCGTAATAACGCTTAATGCTGTCTCCAGCTCTGCGGCTACATTTTTTTTGTAATTACTGGCTGACAGAATTACATACCAAAAAGGGAAGAACATAAATCCAACAGCCATCACCGGAGCCAGAAAAAAATTTCCAATCATGATGGCAACCGAGGCCCCCACAGCAAACAACACCAGGGCGGCAGCACAAATAACCGAAAATTGCTTTTCCCTACCCGTCATTTTAAGTACCTGCTGTGCCTCAATGATTGCCTTTTTCAGAAATCTTGCTTTTTTCCTTTTTGTTACTGTATGGATTTCATTCCGAATATTCTCAGGTTCTTTTGCCAGAAAGCCGAACAGTCCATCTGTAAATTCTATTGGTCGAATCCCCAAAAGAAGAAATCCACCCACTATCATACCAAGGCATGCAAGAAGCTGTATACTTGTCAAGATTCCTCTCCTCCCTCTCCCTTTGAACGGAACCGGTTAAGTGTCTCCATTGGCATCCCATTCTCCAGCAAACGCTTATAAAGCCCATCCGAAATGGAATTCATTACCCTGTGTTTCCCATTAACCACAAAATAATCTCCTTCCAACTGGTTCTCCATGATCTCGTACTGATACAGTGGACGATATCTCCGTGTACCGTCAGGCTTTATCTCGCATTCCATAATCTCCATGATTACCCTCTGCCGGTTTTCCAACTGCTTACAAAAGACTATGATAGGGTATGCTTCGGTCACATATCCCATCAATGTCTCGTCCGACATATCCACGGCACGCTTACACAAGGACACCATACGGCGGTATGTAGCCTCACACGAATTGGAATGGATGGTTGTAACCACCGCCACACCAGTTCTTGCAGCTTCCTGGGCGGCGTTTGCTTCCGCCCCTCTCATTTCTCCGACCACCAGAATATCAGGATTAAATCGAAGCGCAATATCCAAAAGGGCAATCTGGTCAATTCGCTGCCGGTCATTCTCACTGTCTCTTGTAAGAGTGTGGACAACGGAATTTAACACTTTTCCACTTTCCTCCCTTATTAGATCAAGTTCACGGCTACCATTTTCAATAGTAAAAATTCTTTTCCGGTCAGGGATTGTAGTAAGCAACCAGCCGGCCACCGTTGTTTTTCCGGAACTTGTAGCACCTGCAACACACACCGAAATTCCATACCGAATACATTCACTCAAAAAGTCTAACATCTCTCCCGTGGCAGTTCCACCAGAAATAAAATCCTCCTTTTTCATACTCTGGGGATTTACGATTCGGATTGAAGCGGCAAGACCTACCTCTTCATCTACAACTGGAGTTTTTAACACCGCTATACGGATATTTTTAGCCAGTGTTCCAGTCACCACAGGACTTGCATCATCAAGGATAGTTCCTGAAACATGGAGCATCCTGCGGATCACATTAATAGCATGAGAAGGGCTGTCAAAATGTTCTTCCAACTTTTCAGTCCCACCACCGCTGTACTGGATCTCAATATCCTTCCAGCTATTAATGTCTATTTCTTCCACTCCCTCTCCAAAAATGTACTTTGTTAGAAAAGAAAACTCCGCCATTTCCGTGTATAGGTTGTCAACAAGTTCCTGATTTGACATTCCCTGAACTGCAACCCGGTTTTCCTGAACATATTTAGTAATGTAACGCTTCATCTGCCTTTTTACATCATCATTATTTCCATCAGTCAAAAGGGAGCTGTAACGGCTGGCAATGTGTTCCTGTACCTCCTGTAGCACCGTTGCAAAATCTTTCCCCTCCACGGCTGCAAAAAAGAGGTCATCTGCACTCTTACTCACCACTTCTACCGGCTCTCTTGCAACCGGCTCCACTGGGGCTGCCTGTGTTGGCATAAGTTCCTGCATCCGCGAACCCCACTCTGAATTTTTTCCCTCATTAAATACTCCTCGCGTCTTTCTTTCCCCTAACATCCATATACCTCCTTAACAATCTTATCTATTTCATTTTTAAAACCACGGCTTTTTTTCCCCTCCAGACCAATCAACAAATTCCCAGCCATCCCCTGTTCCGTAACTTCGGATGCAGACGGAATCTGAAAACTTACTTTTCCAAGCACCTGTTCCATATGGTTAATGGCTTCCTGCCCCTTTATGTTGTTGATCGTTTTTAAATGCCTCTCTATTCTCCATTTTGGTTCCTGAAGTAACGGTAACTGACTTGCCAGGTAACTGATAGATTTAAGGTCGCAATTTACTATCTGCAGAACAGCATCTGCTTCCATTAGAGAAACTGCCGATAAAATATCGTTAGATATATAACTGCTACAGTCAATAATAATGTATGAGGACAATTCCCGCAGCCCTGTAAGAAATTCCAAAGCCTGTTCCGCTTCATAGGGGGCATAGCTGTATTCATTTTCCCCTCTTAACATGCCAAGCATTGCCAGATACTTTATTTTTTTGTGGACAATACAGTTTTCTTCTATAAGCCCTTTTGTAACATGTGGCGCTGCCAGTACATTGCCAAGGGACCATATGTTTTCTAACTCGTCCATTGGACAGATACAAGGCATCATGGGTAAAGTCATATCGGACAGCACAAGAATTACATTTTTCTTCTTTTCCGCTAAGTGTTTTGCAATCTTCACAGAAACCGTAGTCTTTCCGCATCCAGGGCTACCCCAGACAGCCAGTATCTGGGCCTGATGTTTTCCCACCTCATGCACTTCCTCGCTCTCAGGCTGATTTGCGCGCTTTTTGATTTTAAAGTTCAGCATTTATTCTGCACTCCCTTCTATCTGTTCCTCGGGCTGTCCAGTTTCCGCTTCCGCCGCCTCCGTTTCCGGCGGGTAAAGTTCCTGCAAAGCATGTTCCTGCTCTGTAATAAACTTTGCTGCATTTTCTTTTGTTCCCCTGTATACAAGAGATATGTGCAGGTTCCCGTCCTTCTCCATCATGGCGAGTATCCTGCTCTGTTCCGGTGTTGCCAAGAGTGTCACCGTACTGGGCAGTTCCTTTTCCTCCGGGTCTTCTTCTCCTGTATTGGCATCGTAGCCACTGCCTGCAGTTACAGCAATAACTTCGACATATTTGAGTTCGGGAGGAATCACTGTTTCGCCTTGCTTCTGGTAGTCCGGTGCAATCACAGATACAATATCACCAGATTTGAGTTTTCCGGATAACCCCGTTGCAAAAGATTTGACCGACACGGATATTGCCTGTTTCTCTCCTGATAAATTATATAAGTAGGCATTCTCCGCAGCCGGTTCGTCTGCGACCTTGCTATTAATGATATAATCGCCTGGAGCCATATCTGCAGATGCATATTTCCCAATGACATTTTCTTTATTTTTCATGACTTCAGACGGCAGATTTAAACTTCCCACCTCAACAGTCCTGACCATATCGCCAGTGATTTTATCCCCGATTTTTATATCCTTTACCACCCGCACGATTTCTACCTTTTTACTGACCTCTTTATTAAATAAAGGGGTAACTCCGAAGCAAATGAGCAGTGATACCACAATGCATATTACTCCAAGCACGGTACGGCTTTTTAATATTTTCATACTTATTATCCATTCCTTTCAATCAAATCAAAATTATCGTTTTAAATGCGGCAGGGAATACCTGCCGCCGTGATTACCTCACTAAGTATCTCTTTTTCCTCCGGCATCTGTAAAATGCCAGGACAGCACCCACAAAGGTAATTGGAGCCGCTACACAAATACAATAAAATGCTTTTCTTTTCATTCCATCCTCCTATCCAATCAAATACCCCGCTGCACACCCAGCCGATAAAAAGGGTACTAACGGCACTGCGATAACCTGGGTTTTCTTACATATTTTCAAAAACACAGAATAAGCAAGTACCAGTAATAATCCCAAAATAGTTGCAAAAATCCCTGCTGGAAGTCCCAGGACAAGTCCTGCGGCTGCCATCAGTTTGATATCACCGCCCCCCATTCCTCCGCAAAAAACTGCTGCAAGAAGAAATGGGAGTGCGCTGAAAATCCCCCATAACTGTTCTGGACGAAAAGAAATAGCGGCGGTTAATGCAATTAGCATACATAACAGATCCGGCACGATTCTCTTCTTTAAGTCCGTGACAGATGCCAGCAAAAGCAACAGCAAAAATACAATTGTTTGAACTGCCTTTCTATCCAGCATAGTTAAACATTTCAGTAATACGCCGTGTTAATGTTGGCAGCACTGTATCACCAAACAGTGCATACAGCCCTGCCAGAAGCAGCGCTCCAATCACAACAGCCATTAAAATTTTGATGGCCGTATCAACGAACCCCTCCGCCTTATTGTTGTTAATAGCCGCTTTTACCTTCATTACCTTAGCGATCAGATAGTTTCTCATCTTTGTTTTCATTTACATACCTCCTACTGGTTTTCTAATTTAATTGATTTTCAAAAATAAAAACGGACTGAAGATCAGCCCATTCCATGTGTTTTTCTTAATACCCGCGCCATCATACTCTCAGCGGACTGCCCTGTTATTTTTACTCTTGATCGGGGCATTAACAAATTCCTGCAAGCCATGACCGCACGGTACGTACTGCCTGCGGTTTTCTTCACATAGAAAAATATCATATTTCTTGCCGCCGGCAGCTTTATAAAAAGCTTCATAATCATATGCATATTTTCTCCATGGTTCATCAGTGGATGTCATCCCTAGTTCCCGGTCATCCCGCAGTTTGCATGCGCGTTCCATAAAATCGCCATCTTTATCCTCAAATGTCCTTAATGGATAAAAATGATATCCACCATACTCAAAACTTTTTTTATCCAACGGTTTCCCCTTTTCTGCTAAAGTTCAGTAACCCACTCAAGTCATTTCCCTTACGATTTAGGTTCGTCACGAATCCGGTTCATCTTCACGCCCTTCCTGCCTGTCAGCATATATTTAAAGGAACTTTCATTTCCACTTCTTTATTTCATCATCCGTTATGTAATCGCAGATTACAGCAATCATCCTTATTTGGATTGAAGTTATCTCTCCAATACTCATAATGTTCTGTTACATCTTCGCAAACTGTTATCTCCGGTATCCTGATCTTCTTGATGATTTCCATCTTTTTTTCCAGTGGTAAGTGGCAGTATCCTCCTTGTTTTAACCTGTACCCACTGAAATCAACATCGTGCAGCCAGCTCTTGATCCAGCTATTGACACGCAAAAATTCCACAACACAGCGATTGATCCCTAATGAATTTAGGCTGTCAAAGTCCATGAAATCCTCAATCAAGGGGCTTAACCGGATTGACACATCATATCCCGCAGATTGCAATTTTTTTATTGCCTCTACTCTTTTTGATGGGATACTTGCTTTTTCATAGGTCAAAGCCTTGTTATCATCTAAAGTCGTGACCGTGATTTGTATATGGGCCAGATCCTTGTCCAAAATTTCCAGATATTCGGGCTGTGCGATCAAATGGGATTTTGTTACAATCAGATATCCAACACCACACCGGTTCATTTCACAGATTGTCTCATAAGTCACATGATGTTCCGCTTCAAAAGGCTGAAAGCAGTCTGTCATTCCACCCATGCGCAGGATGGTTCCCGGAGGTATCTTCCGAATCTTCCTCTTAATCTTATCAATATCTGCGATGCTCGGCGCTGATGGGTTCCAAAATCCACGAAAAGACAGAAGTGACCGTGCATAACAATAATCACAATCGTGCTGACAGCCACATCCATACGTATCCAGTCGTACACTGTATTTGCATTTGTCTCCTTCGTTACCTCTTACTTTTTTGTAAAAACTCTTATATTCGCTTCCTATTCCTCCTCTTCTTTTCAATTGGTTGGTCAACTTATTAATCTTTGGAAATGGTTCCCTTTATTGCGGAGTGTAGTACCGCCCTACAATCTCCTGGTAAAGCATCCAGACATGTTCTTTACACTACCCCGCTTCATTTATTTTTCATTATAAGTACCAAGAAAAGCGCAAAAAAAAGCAGGCTGACGAATCAGCCTACCACAGTGATACTCATTATTCACTATTACTTTAACATTTCTTCCATATCCGCTAAATCGGGAAGAATCAACTGGCATTCGCAATCACCATAAATTGCTTCTCCACATACCGGACATTCCTCTATATCACAGCCCAAATGGTGAAAACTCCCAAATGGCGCAAAACAATCTGGGCAGATATCATCTTCGCCAAATACATCCTCAAACCTTTTCTCTGCACCAAAAATGATACGCGGGTAACTCTTTCCATTACAATTGCATATCCCTATTTTACAACCCACATGTTCCAGCATTTCTCCGCCACAAATTTTACAAATAGCCATAATTGTACTCTCCTTGACTTATTAGGAAGGGGTTCCCATGTCTACTAAAAGCATGAAAATATGAAATACAAATAAAAACATACAGCCTATCACTTTGACACTAAATGATACAACTTTTAATATTGCATACGCAATTCCAAGTAATAATTTTCCTATAAATTTTATCATAGCACATAATATGGTCATATTCAATCTTCTCCTTCGTCTTCAAATCCAGTGAATGAACTATAGAAATTAAGCAGATTAAAATCCTTTTCTGTCGCCTGGTTCGCCGTCTCCGCTGATCGTTCACTCTCACTTTGGGGTTCCTGTTCCTCTTTTGCTTTCGTGTCACTTCCAGTAACTGCAGGAATAGTAGTCGTCTGCACTGATCTCAGTACGTCTTCCAATGCACGTTTTGTCAGTTCACGGAAGTATTCCTCTTGCTCTCTTATGTTTGAGAGGATACTTTCCAATTTCTCATATTCAGCCTTCTGCTTCAGATACTCTGAATAATAGATTACCGCCTCGGCAATATAGTCATTTTGAGAAGTAAACAGCTCCCGGTTGTACTCTTCCAGACAGGTAAGTGCCTGGAAATGTACCGGGTTATTTTTATAAAGCCGAAGCGTTGTAACATATTTATCGTCCATTTATGGCCTCCTTAACCGGCCATATTCTGCCTGGCCTTCCATATGCTCTTTAAAGTTTCTTCATATCCTCTTGCATTTGCATGTATATCCGGAATACAGATTACGTCCTTACCCTCGTTATCACCAAAATTCTGCATGATTGCGGCTCCTCCACCCATAAAGATTATTTTTTCCAAATGCAGATTGTATCCGTGCTTTTTTATCAAGCTATAGATGTATTCCGTATATTGGTTCAATGCCTTTCGGATTACACGAAGATAGGCTTCGTCACCCGCATATGTACCTGTCCGCATTATCGTTTCAATGATATATGGTTTGGCTTTTTCCCCAAACTCAGCCATTAATGCCTCATTTACATTGGATATACACTTTATTGTACCATTATTATCTATAATAGGCTGTGCTCCACTGGGTCGCATATTTTCTATTGGAACTCCATCAACGGTTCCTCCTCCTATATCTACCAGAAGGCAGGATTTTCCCTGTGTCTCTGCCAATATATCTGTGATTGCTGCAAACCCCTGCATATATACGCTCACGCCTTCCAGAAAGACATTGAACCCTTCTCCCTGATAACGAAAAGATAACTCCCTTTCCCTGCCCAAGTATTTCCTGAATGCTTTCATTTGCGATTCATACCACCTCGGTGGTAATCCTGTAGCCAGCCTGACCGCCGCCTGATTCTTTCCTCTGGCTTTCAATTCAGCGGCAAGTGATGCCAATGTGAGAATGTAGTAATCATCGTCCACTGTTTTATCAACTTTTGTATCCACATCTTCCCTACTGCCACCGATTGAGTAATACTTACCTTTAAACTCCAAAATCTGATTTAGATTACTGGGCTTCACCTTATTCTGTGTTACTGTAGACAAAAATGCGGTATTCGCCGTTTTCATCTGTCTGTTACCATGGTCGATTCCAAGTATTTCTCTATCCATAATGACTGTCTCCTCCTTATGTTTAATATTCTCCAGAATGTTCCAAAAGTTCGACTTCTTCAACCGCTTCTCCGAAACCCTCATCATCTTCCCAATCTGGTTCATGTTGCTTTAATATAATAACAAGATTTCCCTTGTCATTATTCTCAAAACCCACATAGCAATCTTCTGATTCTTTTCCTAACTGTAATAACTCCATGATTTGGTCAATCTTATACATTTTCATCGTTTCTACCTCCTCTATATGTCATAACGCAGTTTAACGGCTTCCAGAAAATATTTTGCATATGGGCAATCAAAGATTTCTTCAACAGCATAATCTGAACTGTCTTCCCCTATATGATATCCTTCTATTGAATCGTCCCGTTTTACTTCCTGCGAAAATCCAGTATAGAGGTTAATCGCCAGCCGTGTTACCTTCACAGAAGCAGATGTCTGCCACCCAGCGAATAAAACCAACGGATTCACCTGAAAAGTTCTTTGATCCACAATATTTGAAAAAGCTGCCCTTGTCTTGTCACAGATACCAAGAGTATATATCATAGCAATTTCTTCACTGTCCCTGCGTGAATTTGGAAGTTCCCGCACCTTTTCATAAAAGAAACGCTCATGTGCTTCATCGGCAAATACTATGTCCATTACCTCCAGCTTGTTAATATCAAACATATTTTCCTCCACTTCTTATTTGGCAGTTATAATTCCTGCAGGATAGATTCAATATTCTCGTTAAATATCTTTTGCAAGACTAAAATGACTTTGTAGGACGGCTTTTGTTGCCCGTATTCAATTCTCTGATATGTGCGGAGACTGATATCCAGCTTGTCCGCCAATTCCCACTGTGTCAAATTCTTCTCTATGCGTAATTGTCTAACCCTAGTAACTGCTCATCACCCCCTTTGCTCATGCATATTGAGGGGAGATGTCACCATTCATCACCACTTGATTCATAACGGAATTACTTAATGTGAATGTCGCATTATATAAGGCGGTTAGCAACACTGCACGCATATTCCTGATTTTTGTTTTCGTCTCTGACAGGTTATTTAAAATAAACTGTATTCTAAACATATCTAATTTCCAAAACACCGATTTAACAATGGCTGTTGGTTTTTCTTCCTGGTTAATACGAATCGTATCCTTCGTTGAAGTCAGTACGTCAACTGCAATTCCCACAATTTCATCCAGACGATCAATATCAAAGGGACGATCAATACATAACGCATCGTATCCAATCTTTTCTCTAAATGCCTGTAACGTTTTTTGATAGGACTGGACTGGATTGGTATAATCTGTCGTTGAAATATCTGTGTTAATATCTGTATTTGTCTGCCTGTTACCAGATAGTGCTGTACCTTCTGAAAAGTGGCACCTGCTATTTTGCGGCGTGGCAGGTATCTCTTTTTTGGGTGATACCCTCTCTCTTTTTGGGGAGACAGCTCCCTCACCAATGACTGCCATCTCACTATTATTCACAGTAAAGCACTGTCCTTCAACGATTTCCTCTACAATGTCTTCCCCCCTGTCTCCCATAGAAGGGATAGGGGCATCATAACAGTGCGGATACGTTAATTCTTTCAATTTCTCAACAATCAACTCAATATACAGTACATTATTTACAACAAGTCCATTCAAGTTTATTGTCCTGAATACTCTTTTTATTACGCCTAATTTCTCCAAAAAGATGATTGCATTAGTAGCTTCTTTTTTACTCAATCCAAACTGTTCCGCAATCTGTTGATAACTTCTCTGGAGTAAATCAGCTTTAAATTTTTTACGAATTGCAATGATCTGTCCAGTGCTTTCGTCCCTCAATTCAGTAGGACGATACCAATAGACAATATCTGATAATATAACGATTGCAGCCAAATGCGGTTTTCCCGTCTCTTTAACAATCGTCTTATACCATGCTTGTGGTGTAATGTTGCCGGTAATACTGATTTCGGCACTTGCATCTACGATTCGATTTCCTGTCGTATACTCTCGCATCACGCTCACCTGCCCTTCTTTTCAAGAGAAGTACAGATGGTGCGTAATCTTTCGTCTGATTTCTTTGCTGTCACAGCCAACGAAATACTTACGACCATTGGCAACACTATCAAAAAAATAATCACAATAAATAGTATCTGCATACCCTTTTCCTCCTAAAATGCATAAGAGGACTAAGGTCAGCTAACAAAGTTGCTTCACTTAGTCCTCTATATTCATTTATTTTTAACAGCGCTGTTCTCCCGAAAGAGAGTTTTTACTTCGGACGAAGCAAAAGAAAAGGATATTTGGAATAGGACTAAGTATAAGCAGGTCCCAAACCACCCGGTTGCGACCCCTAGCCTTAAAATATCCCACTCTTTGGAAAACGACACTGGATTTTTAATGAAAAAGCAGTTCGATTGTGGTATAATAAATTAAGACCAAAGTAGCCGCAAACCCTTGATTTCATTGGGTTCCTTGCTAACTTGGTCTTATTATAACACGGTCACCTGCTCCGTTTTCTCCGAGCAGACCGTAGATTCCCTGACCGATCTCCACATTTACGTGATCTACTGCCGTGACTTTTTGATGAAATTTTACCGTAAGATTTTCTATTCTAATGCTCATATGATCAACCTCTTTTCTTTATGATGGCAGAAATCAGTGCGGCCATTAAGACGGTAAGTCCCAATGCGATCCCTTTTCCCCAAAGCCATTCCATATTATTTATATTTTGAGTGTCCCGGAATACAAATGAAAATACATTAAATTTCCCCAGAACGCTCTCCCCGGTCACAGAGTTTAAAGATAACCATAAAATAATCGATAAACCGATTCCGCCCCATATATTTCTCAGAAGATTTGTAACCGTCATAGCAAAAGTACTCCAAAAAGAAATAGTAACCAGCACCTCCGGAACATACACTGCAAAGAGCAGCATTGACGGTATGGTATTTAAATTATGAGGGGCCTGCCAAAAGAACAGTCCATATCCGATCAATGCCAATCCCCATAAAAAGATCCACTGGACAACCAGTCTTTTCAAAATTGTCTGCTTCTTTTTTTTTACTGAGTACAGACAGAAGACTTCCCACCGTTTTCCGCTGTGCTCCATCCAATAAGTATCGGCGCAAAACACAATCGCCAAAACCGCAATATATGCATCCATAGTAATCCCTATCTCAGCAATGCTGCTGATTCCCCTCACCAGACTCAGAAAAACAATAAAACAAATAGAATATATTATTTTGTAAACCGGAAGACAAATTTTCATCTCTTTCATCAATAGGACCTCCATTTCTTCCATGCTGCAGCTGCGCACAAAATAAGCAGAACAGATGCCAGTACAAGGAATACCTGATTTAGTAATACCCATGGCGAAGGTGAAGTTTCAAAGAATTTGCCCGGAAACCTTACCATGACCGCCAACGGCTTCCCATAGTATCCATACTGTCCGTCCGGCCCGATTGATCCCATATTGGAGTAGAGCATATACAGAAGCAGCAGCGGTGCAGCCGGCAGAGGATTCTTGAAAACAACTGCGGTCAGCGTATATACACTGACGATCATCAGCATATTCGGAACAATATATAAGAGCGACGCCCACAACAGATCCCATATTCGTACTGGAAATCCGGCTCTCCAGCCGCACACTGCACATAAAGCACCAAATATGATATTTAAAATTGCAAGTATAATCATCAGTGTCAGAAAACCTCCTGAGACTTTACCTATGATATATCTGCCTGCTGATATAGGTTTTGTATGCAGCATTTCATATGTGTCCCTTTTCGTATCTCTGATAAAAAGAAATGCCAGTAAGATAGATGCAAAGAATCCCATACATAAGCCTGCAAAGTCAGCAAACTTCTTTGAAAAATAATAAGTAAAAGGTTTTTGTTTGAATTTTGAACTCATGTAGGAATTTATCTCTTCCTTCGTTCCCTTATATGTGCGGGCATCTTGAAATATATTGTCTGCACTATAAAAATCATAGTTTTTTACTAAATAAGCTGACATTTCTGCATCTGTCATATTTTTCTGTTCCAGCTTATGGATCACTTCCTGTGCCTGCTTTTCTGAATAGCCAAACGATTTGACAAGAGCGTCCTTAATCTTTTTGCCGGCCAGTTCCCACTGCTTTTTCTTTGTAGACGGGATATATCCTTCTAAAATATCAGCATCCGCCCTATTCTCAGCACGGACTTCTTTCAATTGACTCTCAGACTGCACATAATGCAGTTTCAGATAGCTCCCCAGATTTTGAAATAACAGAAAAATGACGATGAGCAGCCCTGCCCAGAGAATTGGATTCTTCAGATAGTTTTTTACCTCTCTTTTTAAAATTATCATCATACAGTGCACCCTCCTTCCTCTTATAGATACACTGTACGTTACGAATCACTACAAAAAGACAATAAGAACAAAGTTGACAAGGTCTTTCTGAAAAATAAAAAACCGGATTCTCATCCGATTTTTTTATGGTTTCTATGTTTTTAATTTAAAATATGCGCAGGCTTCTCCGCCCTGATCCTGATTGACCAGCAGCAGCTTTCCCCCATGTTTTTCACAGTAGACTCTGCTGATATAAAGTCCCAGTCCGAAATGCGTCAGATCACTTTGAGGGTTCCCGTGATAATATGCCTTTGTCAAAAGCTCTGCATCTTCTTGAAATCCTTTCCCATCATCCTGTACGCAAACCCTCATTTCATCTCCGGAAATATCTACTTCCACATAAACCTGCTCCCTGGCATAGCGAAGCGCATTGCCGATTAAATTATTCAGCACCTCCAAGACCATTTCGGAATCAAAATACACCGACTGCTGATCAGACTTCACGACCGTATGGCACTCTTTTTGTGCCTTTTTCCCCAGAATCACTGTATTGTTTTTGACTATTTCTATAAAATCAGCTACGTCTATTTGGTTCCAGCATATATTCCGTTCTTCCAGCTTCGACAGCTTCTGCATTGTATTAATAAATGCCTTCATCCTTTTGATCTGCTGCATACCGGCTTCCAGCATTTTCATGATCTTATCCCTGCTGACAGACTCCTGGGGAAGAAACTCCAGCAGCATTTCCTGATAGCCTTCCATAACCGCAAGGGGCGATCGGATATCATGGGAAATGGCAGAACGCAGCGCCTTTTCTTCTTCTACCATTTTCCACATTTTTTTATTGTTCTCTTCAAGCTGACACCGCATCTTTTCAAACTGCCTGCACAATTGTCCCATTTCATCTTCATTTGAATATGCAACAGAAAAATCCAGGGTGCCTTCGGAAATACGTGCAGATGCCTCTTTTAATTCCCCGAGGGGAATTTGAATCTTATGTTTATAAAAAAGCAGGACTGCTATGATTGTTCCCAGGCAGGAAATTACCAATATACTATATGTATCAAGGAAATCACAGAGTTCTGAAATAACCCTGTCCGTTTTGGTCATAGAATTCAGCTTTGATCTTGTAATGTTGATTTCATAATCGTCTCCTTTATTCTCCATCGCCTCATAATAACGGTCCTTGTCTATATATCGAAACCAGATCTTCTGCTGAGCGTCATTTGCTGTATGAATGATGACAAACGACAGGCCATAACTGAGAATCAGATTTAATCCCATATACAGCACAATGGTTTTTCTGATCGATAAATTCCTTATTTTTTCCATCGGTACCCCATTCCCCAGACTGTTTCGATATACTCGGCCATTGTATGAACACTTAATTTCCTTCGTATCCTTCTGACAAGCTCTGTCATCCCCCGGCTGTCCCCTTCACCGTCATATCCGCAGACCTTTTCATAAATCCGTTCTTTGTCAAAAACCTGCCCCGGGTGCATGGATAAAAATTCTATGATCGCATATTCTGTTTTTGTAAACTCCACTGCACAGCCATTTAGTTTCACGGTTCTTTCAGTATAATCTATCATCAGTCCGTCACAAAAACGGTACTCTGACTTATTTTTATGCCTTTCTTCTCTTTTAAGATGTGCAGTGATTCTGGCTTCCAGCTCCTTAAGGCTGAAAGGCTTTAAAACGTAGTCATCCCCGCCGACCATGAGGCCGTTGATCCGGTCCTGCTCTTCCACTTTGGCTGTCAGGAACATAATCGGACAGGAAATCTTATCCCGAATCTGCCTGCAGACTTCCAGACCGTCAAGCCCCGGCATGTTGACATCCAGCAGGATAATGTCCGGGGCATCCTTTATCCGCTCCATTGCTTCCAGTCCGTTGACCGCTGTTTCTATGAAATAGCCCTTCAGTTCAAAATAGCTGCTGAGCATCTGTAATAAATCTTTGTCATCATCGACGAGTAAAATCTTGTAGTTCATTGTTATCACCTCTGGTTTATCTTACATGAAGAATGTCAACAAAGGAACAACAAACTATTTTATTTTCAAGATTTTTCTTTGATCACAGAGAGAGCCTCCTCATCCGCGAATACGGCAGTATGGGGATGTAATTTAAGGATAGATGCCGGGACTCCCGGTGTGATATCACCGTAAACAGCCTCATACAGAGCCTGGGCTTTCTGTTTTCCCGACGCAAGTAAAATAATATGTCTGGCCTGCATGATCCCTTTGATCCCCATAGAATATGCTTCCTTCGGTACTTCTTCTTTTGAGCGAAAAAACCGGGAATTCGCTTCGACTGTGCTTTCCGTTAACCGCACACAGTGGGTATCCGGAATAAAGACATCCCCCGGCTCATTAAAACCGATATGTCCATTGGCACCCAGCCCGAGAAGCTGAAGATCGATCCTTCCTTTTTCTTCAATGATCTCTTCATACTCACAGCATGCTTTATCAGAATCCATTTCTGTCCCATCCGGCACAAACGTCCTGGACTTGTCGATATTTACACGGTCAAATAAATACTGGTTCATAAAGAAACGATACCCCTGCTCATGTTCTGCACCAAGTCCTTTATATTCATCCAGATTAATGGTGGTCACTTTGGAAAAATCAAGCTGTCCCTTCTCATACCATTCCACCAGCCGGTCATAAACTCCGATCGGCGTAGACCCCGTTGACAGTCCGAGGACTGCCCTGGGGTTCATTCTTATTTCGGAAGCAATGAGCTCTGCCGCTTTTTCACAAATTTCTTTATAGTCTTTTCCTTCATAAATTGTCATAACATAAACTCCTATGATTTAATCTCTTTTAATCCGAACCTTCTGCCCTGTCTCCAGACTTTCATGAACAGCCTCTGCTACCAATTCTGCCTGCAGCCCGTCATTCCCGTCTGCGATGAAAGGAATTTCTTTTTGCAGGCAATAGATGAAGTCGTTGATCGGCTCAATCCCGAATCCGCTCGGCCTGCCGCAGTTATTTAAAATAAAATATGAATTCGGAGTACGCTGTTTCTCATGGTTAAACATTTCCACACCGCGGTTTTGTGAATCAATCCGGAACATGGCGTTTTCACAGAGGATCTGTGTCCTGCCGTCATTATTTTTTGCAAACCCTTTCGGAAGAATCCAGGAATTTTCTACTGTCCAGTAGCATCCGTTTTCCATCTTTAATGTGGCCTGGATCGAATCATAGGTGTCAATTCCTTTTGATTTTAAGACCTTTTTTGTCCCCACCGCAGATACTTCTTCCACTTCACATCCCATGTACCAGCGAATCTGATCATAGCAATGAGTGCCGAGGAAATGAACCGGGCTCGATTTGTCTGCCCATCCAAACCATTCCGTCGGGACGTCGATGATGTCGTCCATGTTCATATATCCGCGGACAGGCGCTCCTGTTTCCGCTTTCTGCAGTTCATTTCTCACATTGATCGCGGCCGGGTCCCATCTCTTATGATAATCCACCGCGACACGCACCTTATACTTCTCGGCCTCCGCAAGAATTTTCTTCGCGTCTTCTGAAGTCGTAGCCAAAGGCTTTTCTACCAGGATTGGTTTCCCATGGCGGATCGCCGCCAGCGCCGGCTCCATGTGAAATGCGTCGGGAGTTGCAATAGACACCGCGTCAATGTCTTCCTTATCCAGCATTTCGTTGACATCATTGTAGGTCTTGACCTCATACTGTTTGGCTATTTTATCCGTGATTTCTTTATTCAGATCACACACTGCCACAAGATTTGTGTTCGGATTCCATGTATAGGCGTTCACATGATTAATTCCGTATATTCCGGCTCCCACAACCGCTACATTCATAACTTTCATCTTCATAATCTCCTTTAAATTTTTCTCAGCTTACTTATTCATAACACTTTATCTAAAAAATACCTATTAACGCACACAATATAGAAACTGCGATGATGCCGATGACAATCTTTCCCGTTCCGATCTTTTTATGTCTGACTAAATAGTAGATCAGAAACAGGGCTGCCAGAGGAAAGATGCCCGGGAAAATTCCGTCCAGTTTTTCCTGAATGACAACACTGCTGATTTTTAACGGAGTTGTCAGTGTGACCATGGATGCGGTCATCGCTCCCATCATAAACATCGCAAGTACATTGGCGCCGGAAATCACGTCCTGCATGAGACCGGAGCCCATAATAGTTTTGATGGAACTTCTCCCTTTTTTATAAGTCAGATTTGTAAAAAATACTAACTCAACGATACAATACATCACAAACGCGAGTAACACTGAAAGCGCAAAGGGATTCCCCGCTGCCGCCAATGTAGCCGCTGCTATTTTAAACAGCGTGCCGATGATACCCCAGTCAAAACTGTCTCCCAGGGCCGCCACCGGTCCCATAAGCCCGGTCTTTAACCCTGTGATTGCTTCTGCCGGCATTGCTTCCGGTTTTTTAGCCCTCTGTTCTTCCATCGCAATGGTCGTCCCGAGGATCAGCCCGCCAGCCGTGACGTTGCAGTTATACAGCAGCAAATGGCGTTTCAGCGCCTCCGCCAGGTCTTCTTTTTTCGTATACAGCTTTTTTAAAATCGGCGCGATGCTCCCGCAGAATGCAATTCCCTGCATGTTTTCAAAATTCAGCGGCATCTCCGCCGACATATACCAGCGGAACATCGCTTTATTTAAATCTTTTTTTGTCAGTGCCGGAGCTGTATCCGCCGTCGTTACTTCCTTACTCATCGCTGCTTACCTCCTCCATAATCTCTCTCTTTTGGAACACATAAATAAATGCAATGCAGATTCCAATGATTCCGGCTGTCAGTGAGTTAATTCCTCCAACCGAGATCACAATGTAACCAAGGAACACATACGGGATCAGTTTTTCTTTTCCAATCATATTCATGATAAGGGCAAATCCCAAAGCCGGCAGGATACCGCCTGCCACTTCCAAACCGTGAGTCACAAAAGTCGGAAGAGCATTCATCAGATTTACAACAACGTCCTGTCCCACCATGTTGATAATAAATACTGGAAGAAACAGAAGCGGAATTGCCAGGAGAGCAGGGAAAAGTGTCGCACATCTCCAAATGCCTCCTGCATTCCCTTCCTCCGCATAATCATTTGCCTTCTTTACAAAGTATGTATTTACCACTTTCCTTAAATTGGTCACGAAAGAGCCAAGCAGTCCGACCGGCACAGCCAGTGCGATAGCCGTCGTTGCACTCATTCCCGAACCGATTGCGATGGGAATCACACAGGTTGCCGCCAGACACTCATCCGTCGGAAGATTTCCGCCCGGCGCGATAATTCCCGCAAATACAAGGGCGATTCCTCCGCCGATGATCAATCCCTGCATTGGCTGGCCCATCAATAACCCTGCCACAAGTCCGACGGTGACCGGACTCGAAATAAATAAAAATCCGAAGTACGAAAAGATCATTCCTCTGCACCACCAGTACATGATCCCCATCGTGACCGCAATTATAACAGTACTCATAGTTTAACCTCCTACATTTTCTTTTTGACTGTATCAAAACTGATTGCAGAAATTTCAGGAATCGGCTGAACCGTAACTTCAACACCCTCTGCATTCAGTTCTTCTAATTTTTCCAGTTCCTCTGCCGAAATCGCCACGCCGCTTGTAATTAACTTCTTTCCGTCTTCGTTGGGAACTGCCCCTACGTTGAGAGAAGAAATTTCAACCCCTTTCCGGATTGTCCGACAGCAGCTGTCGATATCTTTAAAAATAAGAAAAACCGTATCGTTGGTTTTATCCAAAACACTTTTTGCTTTATTCACGGTTACAATATCCACGGCGGTACCCTTGGGCACTGCCATTTTGTAAATATCACTCATAAATTCATCGCTGCCCAGCACATCATCCACGAGCACGATCCTTCTCACCGGACTTACCTTTAACCATTTTGCGACAACCTGTCCGTGAATCAGACGGTAGTCAATCCTCACCATTTTAATATCCGCCATCTGTATACCTCCGCTCTTCCATTGATTTGTTAGGACACATGATTCCATCTTTGCCTGCTTCTGTACACTCCGAGATCAAATTGTCCAGAGAGCTGTCCTCTCTGCTTGATACAAACTGAATCAGCATCGGAAGATTCACACCTGTCAAAACACCTACGTTTTTTCTCATAGAAATTTTTAGCGCTACATTTGACGGTGTTCCTCCGAATAAGTCTGTCATAATCACGACACCGGCGCCTTCATCCAGCCTTTCCACGTATTGCTCCAGTTTCTTTTCTCCCAGTTCGATACTGTCTCCCGGGTTTAAAGTCCATGTCTCGCAATTTTTCAATGGCCCCGAAAACATCTCGGCGCTCTTTACCAGTTCTTCACACGTATTTCCATGAGTTGCAATAATTAATCCGACCATTTTTTCCTCCTTTCCAGGTCTATATTAAGATTTCCTGACACTTGGCATGTAATTTTCATATTCTGTATCATTTCGCCTCTGCAAATATATATAGCAAAGCCTGTGCCAACTTTTATTTTTCTGCAATAAAAAAAGCCTGTATTTTTTTAAAACAGCATAAATACAAGCTTTTTTCGCCTTTTATTATTTAAACATTTTTTATCAGACTATAAATCATATGAATTTCCATATCGTTAATCGACACATTATACTGGGCTTCTAAGACAGAAAAACTCTCTTTTAAGTTTTTCACAAAGCTTTCCCGACACTTCAAGCTTTGTGTCGGATTGCTTTCTGATAATTGTCCTTTTTCCAAAATCAGTCGTTCCACCATTACACAGATATGAATATAAAGCATCTTTTTCAGGTCAATCGGATAATTTTCTCCCTCCAAAATCTCCAGCCTTGTCAATGCTTTTTCCACATCGTCTAATATCTTATCCGGGTTGAGGATCGTCAGCTGTCCGATCAAATTTCTCATAGTAAAGCTGCGGACAATATTTTCAATAAACTTTTGAACCTTCTCCTTATCAAAATATTTGCCTACGGTTGCATAAATGACCTCTTCTCCCCGTTTGTCTATCAGTTCATTCAGATGAATCGCCGTATAATCCTCTGCCTCCAATTTACTCGTGGTAACTACAAACTGCACATTATATTTCCGGAAAACATCACACTGGCTCCCGTCCCTCTGCAAATCCGGAAACGGTGTCTCCACTACCTCCAGTTCGATTCCTTCCAGACACTCTTTGAGGAGAGTCTTCATTTTCACGGCAGTCCCCAGCCCCGTGATGCAGCATAAAACAATGGCCTTCGGTTTCTGTCTGCTGGGCACATACGACTTTTTTGTCACATGGTGAGACAGAATATTGTCCATGATACTCTGAAGATCTTCATGGCGCAGGATCCTCTCTCCCGCCTCTAATGCCATTTCCGTCGTAATATTGTTGACAATTCCAAGATCCCCTTCAATATCGTCTTTTAAGTCTCTGGATATACTCAGCAGAGACCCCATATCTACAAAGATCAGGAGACCTTTTGATGTATTGGTATTTTTTAAATATTTTTTTATCCTCGACACAATCTCGCTTTTCGGCGTATCGTATGCCATATCAAACGCCTCAAAGATATAAGTTTCAAATACCCTGTTTACCGTACTCGCAATACTGGACGCCGTTGCAGGTCCGTGGGATACAATAATCGCATTGGTATAGTCCCCGTCCTCCTTTGCCATACTGTAAAAATACAGCATAGCAAATAATCTCACAAACCAGGGACTTGACTCATAGTCCATAGTCTGGTGAATCATCTCCGTAAAAATCAATCCCATTTTATAGTAGCGGTACATAACCGGCTGCAGTTTCCTGACGATGATCTCATACTGGCTGTCGTCGGGTTTATCGCTCTGATTATTCAGGGCATATAAGATTTTTACAAACACCATCTCCATAACCCCATTGTACTTTAAGCCATAATTGTCCTGGAGATACACCAAAATATTGTTGACCGCCTGGTTATAAAGATTTTGTATAAAGGGGTCCATTTCCTGATAAATGACATCGTCTATCATATGATTGATCTCATCATAGATAATTTTGCGAAACCGGACCTTTGATATTTTCTTTTCCAGGTATTCATATACTGCCGTGACAATGGTCTCTGCCGGGAAATACACATGAATCTGCTCTGTTGTAAAGATATACTGAACCGACTCTTTTTCCGATGAAATCTCAACGTCCTGATTTACATAAGGAACGGAACCAGTGCCTGTCATAAATTTCTGTGTATCTGATAAATGTCTCAGCTTTAACGGTACCGGCCCCTTTTTGCCTTCCGCCTCATTATAAGCCTTTGTACACGACAGCTTAAGAATATTGCGAAGGCTCCCGATGTTCCCTTTCCCCTGAAAGGTCAGCAACCGGTTGATCACATTGCTGCTCACCAAAAAGCTGCATTCCATGACAAATGTCTCCTGATGAATCATATAAATGATCAGCTGATATCTTTCCTCCAGAGTCCGCTCATGAAACGGAGGGAGCGTTACCTCCACCGGAATCCTCCTTAAGAAAGTATCCAGCATGGATTCCTTTCCCTCTGTTGTGGCAAAAATCAGCCTGACATTGAGTTCAATATTATGTCCATTATCACCAACCCGTGACACAACCCCTTTGTCCATATAATGAAATAATTTTTCCTGACCTTCAGGCGAAAGACGGTGCACCTCATCTAAAAATAAATACCCATTATCCGCTTCCTCAATCAACCCCCTCGTGTCTCTGTGCGCCCCGGTGAAAGCACCTTTTTTATATCCAAACAAGACAGAAGACAGCAGTTCCTTGTTGTTTGCATAGTCCGCACAATTTAAGACGACAAACGGGGCATCCTCCGGTATCGTGTGGATATACTTTGCATATTTATAAATATACTCAGCCAGCAGACTTTTCCCCGCACCGCTTGGACCAAACAGTAAAATAGGCATATCCCGTTTGAGATAGATCGCAGACAACTTGCACTTTTCCACCGTCTCTTTAAGACTTTTGTCCGCACCAATAAAGGATGCAAACGGATCGTCGGAAAATGTCGAATCGTTTTCAATATAAGAAAACATCACCGGACGTGTTTTCTCCTTCCGGACGATTCCGTCTCTGGCAAGCTCATTTAGGATAGCGCTTGCAGTGTTTCTCTGAATACCCAGACAATCGGCAATTTCTTCTGCGGTTTGTTTGTTTCTGCTCTCCTGAAGAAGTTTTATGATGTTGTTTTTGTTCCCTGGTTTTCCCATTGATCTCTCCCATGCCATTGGACTTGTGGTTGGACTTCCTTATAAAAGAAATATAGCATGGTGGTGGGGTTTTGTCACTTGGGAATATGTTTTCATTATGTTTGTCATTAACTAAATATATTATATAGTTGCTCTGTCTTGTGTAGATTTTAATAATCCTCTCTCATCAGCTAAACAAAATTCCTCATTTATCTTTATTACCAGCAAAACTAACAATCTTAGAAGAGTAAAATAGTCCTGTTCATGACTTTTTTCATCTATTGGTTGTGTTCCATGTACATAACGATTACGCAGATCCAAACCATTACTAAATTCTGCTCTATTCAAAATATAATTAAAATAATCTTGTTCAGGCTTTGACAACAACGATGTTCCATATTCTAATACATTCTTTTTTACCAACTCTTCGATTAAAGATTTTATACTTTTTATATAGCTTGTGCATAACACTTCATGACCGAGTAGTTCCTTTATAGCTCAAACCTTTTTTATATTATTTCTTAGGAACCGTTCCTCAAGAATTATTATATATATTTAGTAAAAAACAAAAATTTTTTATTCACTTGTATATCTCCATATTTTTTTATTTCTTTTAATAAATTCTTTCTATCGGCTAAATTTAAAAAAATATATATGCATTAACCCAAATTTAAAAAATTCATCATTTGCTTTTTCTACTATCAAGTAACTTTTTTGTTCAATTCACGACCAATCTTATAACTATAGGAATCAAATTTTTCTGTTACTTCCGCTATCTCTTCCGTTTTTACGAAAAAGTCTGTAGTTAGGTCTCTTCCCTCCTAAAATATCACGATTAGCATATCATTATAGTACTAATTACTTAACTCAAAGTTTAATCAATTTAGGTCAAAAAATTCTTTACTTTCATTAATTATATGATATAATTTATCAAAACACTCTGACAAAATCATGTCATTTTGACGAAGATTGAAAAAATTAGAAATCATATAAAGATATTCAAAATAGCAAGTAGATGTTAGAAAATCGCAATATGAATCTAATAAAAACTAGCTTTAGGTACACCTCATTTAACCACCAATTATCATGGAATTTCTATTATTTTTAATATTATTATACATATAAATCTTTTCAATCAGTAGAAATTTCTAAAAGTTAATTTATGAATCAAATATAAGAATGCCCTGAATTTTCAAAATTAATTACCAATTTACTTTCTAGAATAAATTTTTCAAAAGGATGTGATTTCTTATGAATTTAAGTTCTATAATGAATATTGCATTATCAGGAATCGCTGGAGCGGTTTTAGCTCTAATAGGAAATAATCTTTTATTTAATAAAAGATCAAAGAATTATGATTTAAAACTTGAAAAAGAACTTGCAGTATACAAGTATAAAACTGAAGCAATTTTAGAAGCAATAGAATTCTTAGAAAATTATATTGCCTCATCACAAATTGAAAAAACACCATTCAAAGAAATGACTGTAAACGAATTAACTATACAAGCCAGGTCATGTATGGATAAATTAGTTGTATATTGTGATAATGCAGAATTAGTTGAAACTTTTGATAGTATTATTTTAAAAGGGGAAACTGTTAAATCTAAAGAATATATAGAACGTTTTAAAAATTTCAGGACTTTATGTCGTAAGGAACTTGGACTTAAAAATGTTAAATTTCAAAAAGATGAATTCTATTGGTGTATATCTACAAGTAATATTAAGTAAAGGGGATTGTCAAGTAAAATGTATAACTTTTGATTTTTAGAATACCGGTAGCCGATTTCACCAGTATTTTTGTTGTATCTGAGTGGGTCTCCTCTTCCCTTTTATCCCTCTTTCTTTTTGGGTGTCAAAACAAAGCCTTCTCTTTTGCCTATTGTGGATCTCGTGTTTTATATCCCTTCATATTTTCTCACCCGCAGCTGGATCTTGGGATCCATATCCATTTGATTCCTCACCATCGCCCAGTTCCTTACATGCCCTCTTCCCATTTTCTATATAATTCCTTGATCCGCAGGTACAGCACTTTCCGCAGCACATCTTCATTCGGGAACGCTCCCTGCTTCGTCACCTTTTGAAAACTCGAATGGATACTTTCTACCGTATTTGTTGTACACATGATCTTTCTTACCGTACTCCCATAGTTGTATAGTTGTTCTACATGGGCAAAATTTCTCTCCCATGCATCTAACGCTCCCGGATAGGCACTCCATGTCTGGTTTTAGTTTCTCTAATTCTGCCCTTGCCTCTTTCACACTGGGCGCACCATAGACCTTTCTTTAACTGACCCGTAAATCACTTATAGTTTTTGCTTGGTACGTACTTCCCCGAATTCCGGATCAGATGGACCATACACCTCTGTACCACCTCGTTTTTGAAGATCGCTTTTGCCCCGCTCTCCAGGCCACTGACTCCATCCGTGCATAAAAACTCCCCGTGCTTTGATCTCATCAAAGATCTGCATCCAGCTGTGCTTGCTCTCAGTCTCATTCAGCCATAATCCGAGAATACCTTTCTTTCCGTCGATGTCATATCCAAGTATTGTATAGACCGCATATTTCTTTATCTCATATTCTTTTCGAAAGGTATAACATACAGTCTGCAAAGACAAACGGTTAACATTCTTTCAAAGGATGGTTCTGCCATTCCTGCTGTTGTTCCAGTACACAGTCCGTAATATAAGAAATCGTCTCATGGGAGATCTCGAATCTCTAGACGTCCTGGATTCATTGTGGAAATGTCGCGCTGGCTCATTCCTTTTGATTACATGGAAAGGACTTTGTCTTCAATACCGAAGACGTTCGCAGGTTCGTAGTCCGCTTGGGTATGACCTTAGGGTCGAAACTGGCATCACGGTCTCTTGAGGCTTCGATCGGGATATCTCCATAAGAGGTCTTCATAGTTTCTTTCGAATAACCGTTCCAGCAGTTTTATCCATCCTTTTCACTGCGTTCATTGCTCTCGTTTTGGTACACTTCGTTAATAGTGTTTTCACATTTTAATGTATCTAGATTCTAATTATGTCATAATCTGCGCCACAATTACTTCAGTACTTTCTATAACTATTATTCATCCTAGGTATCCAACTTTATCTATTCATCCAATCCTTAATTCCCGTTTCCGTTCTTTTGCAGGAAAATACGTCATATACTTGGAAATAAAAATCTGAGTATTATACTCCGGTAATGTATACTTAACTGGAACTTATTAATTTGTTAATCTATTTCATCAAAAAAATCATTATAATATTCATAAAAAACAACACATAAATCTTTATATAAACTCTCCAAATTATCAACAGTTTTGTTTAATCTCTTTCTATTTTCAATTTCTTGTTTTACTTCCTTTAATTTTTTATGTACCCTTTCCAAGTTATAAATTAGTTGGTGTCTTTGTAAATATAATTTCAATTCATAATACATATACTCTCCAACCGGTGTTAAATAGAATATAGATCCGTCAGGGTTTCTTTTCAGATGATTATTATACTCATCACTGCACGGATCTACAAATCCATTATTTCCAACGACATTTATACTGCTACTTTCACTTGGCCATTTGTTAGATTTGGATATATTGCAAAAAGGACAAGAATAAAGCAAATTATCATAAGTAAATTTGAGCTCTGGAAATTTTTCTTTTGGAGCAAAATGTTCTACATGATACATTTTGCTTCCTCCTGCATATTTATCTGCATCGTCGCAATAAGCACATTTTTTATCAAAATCTATAATCAATCTTTTCTTGTTAGACTTGTTAGTCGTCCATCGAATTCCAGAATATGATCTAGATGGTATATTTTGTTTTATTTTCATTTTTATTCCTCTTTTAGCAACATATCAATTTTACTAATAAGTTCATCGATTTTATTAGCCTCAAATATCTTTTTAATATTATTAGGTATTGACGAATATCCATCTATTGTTCTTTCAAGTTTTCCGTCTATGTCCAATATTTTATTATCAATTTCGGCACTCTTTCCCTTTTGTGGCAAAAGCTTTTTTATTTCCCTTTTCCACTGCTCAATTTGCTTTCTATACTTTGATACTTGTTCTATTAATTTGTAATGTAACTCGATTCGTTCTTTAGGTTCTGACAAATATCTTTCAAAATCAAATATTTGATACGTATCAAATATTTCCTGTTCATATAATTCATCCTCATATGATGTTAATATAAATAATGGAAATCCATAAAATCTTTGGTCTATATATTTTGCGAGTTGTACACCTGTATAAGAAACAGTTGCACGTGATGATAGATTATAATCAATTAGCAAGGCATCTACTCTTTGTTCCAAAACCACTGTTGCTATGTCTTCCATTTCTGTGGTTAAATCTATCTCCACTACTTCAAATTCTATATTAGAATATTTTTCTACCTTTTGCTGTGAAGCACCTTGTATACCACACAAAAGATATGTCATTATTTGCGTAACTTTACTGCTATCATCATCTACTATACCAATTTTTATTTTTTCCATAATTTTCTCCTACATTGGAATCTTTAATTCAATGCCAAATCCGTTCTTCGTTTCTGTTAGTTTATAATCTCCATTATATTCTCGTACAGTTGAGGCAATAATATACATTCCTAACCCAGTTCCGATTACATTTCCATACTGATCATATTTGCTAGTTGTCCCCATTTTAAATATCTCATACGGATCCTTGAAATTCCCATCCAAACCTATTCCATTATCCATATAATTTATAATAAAATATTCCTTAGTCTCTAACTTGATTTTTATGGTTCTATTATCCGTACTAGCTTTCGAGAACGCTTCAATAGAATTAATAATTAAATTATAGATTATACTTTCAAAATCGGATTCAAATATCCTTCTTTCTGCATGATTGTCATCCTTCATTATGTTTACATTAACTTTTTTCTGTAAAAGAATTGGCTGCAACACATCAACTATTTTTTTAACTGTATCATACAAATCTTTTTTCGTTCTTTTTCTTTTATCTTTTTTACTCTGATTTGTTACTACAGTAATCCATGATTTGAGAAACATATCATTATTTTTTAAATCTTTCAAATTTCTTTCAATCAATATATGATTATTGTTTTCTATTGCAATTCGCATTGTATCTACTCTATTTACCAATAAAGCATTTATACTTTTTAAATCATGAACAATAGATGTTGTAATAAGACCATTTGTTGCAAGTGCCCTAAGTAATTTCAACTCAGAAATAAGTTCTTCTCGTTCCTCTTCGAAATATTGAATAGTCTTAGCGAGACTTTCAATTTTCTCATTCTGAGATTTTCGACTTTTATCCTTTTTCCCTGTCAATACATTCCTTGCAATTTTGCTACCCTCTTGCTTTGTTTTTTCTTTATGATTAACTCTATCATCATATTTCTTAAAACTTTTTACAATGTATGATCTATCCTTTTCTAGTACAGCAATTATCCTTACTATTGCTTCTTTTAGCATTATAAAACTTTCATTTTCTATAATTCCTTCTCGGCTAGACTTGTCAAGTATAGATGAATTTGAAATACGGGAAATAAATACAGTGCCTTGACCTTGCGCATTACGTACAGTCCATGCTTCGGTTTCACTTGAAATAGCGACTGGGTTTGCATTACTTCGTGCTTCTAAGCCTAACCAATCATATGAATCGGAATCACTTTCTCCATAAGGTCTAACCCAGAAATGGTCACGATATATCTTAATACCACCATGTTCTTCTAACCAATACCCTCTATTTTTTCCTATTTCTTTATAAAAAAATATTTCTTTAGCTCGTTTCTGCATTGTCAATTTCATAAAGACATAATCAAAATTGAATTTCCCTATTTTTTTAACCTTTTCAATATATTCATTATCTGATGTATTAAAAAGCTCACTTATCGAATATGTAAAGATTAATTTTTCAGCTTGAAAATCTTCTTTTCTATATGGATATCGTGACATTCGTTCTTCTCTAAATACAGAATCTGGTATTTTATTAACATCAAACTCATTCCGAAACAATTCAATATTAAAAAAATTTCCATCAAACTTGGCATTAATTTTATAATCATATTCATCCGAAAGGCTATTTTCAACTAATTCATATTGTGATGTATTATCTTTCTGTACACATATAAAAAATTCATCCTGTTCTCTTGGCGGGACCAAGAACTCCATGGATTTTCTCATTTTTTCAATCTGAGGCAGTAACCATTCATCTCGTAATTCGCTTATTTTAATAACTGTTCCTGTAGAAAAATCCATTTTTATTGCAGATTCAACTTCTAGTTTTTGAATTTGTTTTAACACAGTTTCAGGTATCTTTGTTTGTAAATCAGAATCCACATATTCAAATTCTGCTTCAACATCCTCTAGTGCTTTTCCATCCTCCTCAAAACTATTCCAGTTTGTTTTCCATCTAATAACACTACTTTCATCACTATTTCTTGTAAATAGTTCGCATACGCCCCCTAATCTATCTAATGCAAATCGTCCTATTCCCTTTTCACCTGATTTAATTCTCTTTTTAGTGGAAATATATTCTTTCTTTTTGTTATCTGTTCCAATCATCATCCAGTTATCTTCAATTACTTTTTTAGTCATTCCAATTCCATTATCAATTAAATATATACTGTCGTTTTGTATATCAAATAATAAATAACATACTGAGGCATCTGCATCATATGAGTTTTTAATTAACTCTATAAGAGCACTTTCTACTTTAGACACACTTTCTCTTCCTAATAAGATTGTAGCTCTAGATGAAATTTTATATTTTAGCTTTTCCATGCATTTCTCCTCCTGGTATGTTATTAAAACCTATATTCTTCTATGTCCTTAGATGTAATTCTAAGGGAGCTTCCGCTAATATGTATTCCAACCTTCTTTACATATTGCATAAACTCATCACTTTCCAAAATTGTTTTTGCATCATCTAATTTATATAACTGATTTCTTTTCCTTGTAATAATATACATCCCTGCATATGGAATGCACTTCTTATCCAATGGATACACTGAAACTGTATCTGTTATAACCGTAGAAACCAATAATTTTCTATGATTTAAAGTAGCTAATGCTTGAGATCTTCCATATTCAAACCATTTTGCATTTTTGTCACTTTCTCTTTTATCTAATTGCTCCCTAAATCCATCAAGGTATTGAAATGCACCTGGAAAGTTACTTATAAAATCATTCTGACTATACTTTACTAACTTTCCCTTGTCATAACTATACGGAAAAATAATTTTTTCTATTTTTTTATATCTTTTAGACCTCGGAGTAGCAGTCTCTCGCACTACTGCCTTTTCAATGTTTACTCCATTTACTTGATAATAACCATCTAATTCTATATAGTTTTCTTTTTTTAGAACATATGCTTCGTTCAATAAGGTGGCAACCACATGTGATACTTGAAAATAATCTCCAAAACGTCTTGTACCTGGAATTGCATCATTTGAAAAAAACCATTTCTTATCTAAATTAATTTTATCAATAATTATTTCAATTCCTGCTGCAATATCTTTATAAAGTAAATTTGCATTTTTATTATTCTTTGAAAGCACCATAATTGCTGATTTTACTAGCGCATTATTAAACATCTTCGCCTGCGTAAAATCATGGATTTCTTTAATATATGGCTTTATATATTCCCTTAAATTTTCTCCAAATACTGTTTTGAAAATACTACTAGGAATTAAATATGCCATTTCCCCATCTTCTACAAGACAATCAATACTTTTTTCAATAAATGCATAACAATAATCAAATTTTCCTTTTCTGCATGACTTAAACTTGTTTTTCAGAAATGTTTGTTGATCTTTCTTCATTTCCTTATAGGTAATATATGGTGGATTTCCAACTACAAACTGGAACTTACCGACATCATCAATTTGAAAATAGTCATTATTATAAAAATTCCATTTTATAGACTGTAAGTCATTGAGCTTTAAAACATTATTCAAATTACAGATGCATTTCTCATATTGTTCCTTATCTATCTCGATTGCACAAATATCATTTGCTAGACCAGCTCTAATCTGCTCTTTTGATAATTCTTGTCTATTGCAATCATCTATATACCTCTGTACCACAGCTACCAGTATATTTCCATCACCACAGGAATTTTCTAATATCCTTTTTCCATATAGATTCTCTGTATAACCAACACTATCCAGCAACTCTTCTACATAATCTGCTGGCGTAAATACCTGGCATTTTTTGTTCATAGTTTACCTCTTTATCTACATATTAAAAATCAAGCCTTGATTTTTAATATAATATGTTTTTGTAAATAATACTATTTGTACGTCCCTCTTGTATCACATACCCTGTTTCAACTAAAAATTTTATATATCTTCTTGTTGTGGCAGCAGTCTTTTCACATTTCAATTCTGCTTCTTTTCGAGTAATGCTTCCTTGATCCTGTAGCTCATCTATTATTTTTCTAACTTTGTCATATCCTTTTATTTTTAGAACTTCGCTCACTCTTTTGATTGAAGTCTACTTTTGTTTCAAGTCCATCTCTAATCTTAATTGTTGTTTCAAGATAATTCCGTTCATCATCAGTATCAAACTCAGGCATTGGAGAACCATTCTTTTTAAGTTCATTAAAAATGGTAGGAATTCCTGTTGACTATTTTTCCAACAAATGCAGTTCTTTAAAGAATTCTCCTATTATCCAGTTACGATACTTTCTGACACGTTCTTTATCTTGCACAAGTTTATCCATATCAATCCATTTAGCTGGACTAGGATAGTTTGAAATTACAATTTCATCTGTATAGATTCTTATTTCTACAGATGAATCATCTCTATATGATTTATGGAAAACCGTATTTACAACAGCTTCTCCTAATGCATTATATGGATAGTTATAAAATCGTGCCGATTCTGCCTGATTTTCATTTTTCTAAACTTTCACTTCTATGATGTTATTTTGTATATAACCAAGTGAATCTTTTACTTTTTTCCAGATTGGACCTGTAAATGTCTTTTAAACAAATCTCTAGATGCCTCCGCTTCCTCTGTATTAAACTTCACCAGATTTATCAATGCGCCAGGAATTAGCTTATCCGGTCTATCCATGAATATAAGAACATCAATATTACGAATTGCTAAATCTGTGTCCGTTTCATTTGCGAGTTCTCATGAAATTAATAAATCTACAAGGGTTCTCTTGTTCAACTCTCCTACTTATGAACTATTACTATCTCTGAGGAACTCTTCTACATGTCCACGTCTAATATCAGCTAAGGTAGCAATTCTATTAATTCGATCAGCATAGGGAATTGCATTAAACTTTTCACATATTCCATAAAGTCTTTTTCCAATTATATCATATCTGTACATATAAAATAATAACCTATATTTATTATCTTCCTCAAAAAATTTAACAAAATTCTATTTCCTAATTACATACTATCCTTATACTTCTCCCTATTCAATCTCATCGCAATCCCCCCCCGAAAGCAGATGCCTATAATACAATGTAATCCTCTTACTTTTATGACCAACCCGTTCTCCAATTGCAACTACAAAATATCCAAGATGCAAACGCAGTGAAACATGTGAATACCTAAGATTATATACCCCAATATCTTTCACTTCATCCTTTTCTATACATCTTTTCATTTCTCTTCGCAGTGATCCTCGTATATGCACATATTCTTCCCTCTCTTACCTGTGTTGGCTCTAGATAAATATGCAATTCTTGTATCAAAAATTTGACATTGTCACAACACGAATACTTCTGTCTGTTTTGCTCTACTAAAAATATCTGACCTTTTATTTCAATGATAAGTCTTTGTAACTGAAATCTGACCATTTTCTATATCAATAGCTTCCAATGTAAGGGCCAGTCCCCCTTCTCTAAATCCACACTAATACAATACTTCAAATGCATAGTAAAACATGGAATCTTTCTCAACCATATCAATAAATTTAAAATACTTTTACTTTGTCAAAAAATTAATCCGCAATGACCTTTCTGCATCTATTGTTTCTGCATCTTTTACCGGATTTCTTGGTAAATCATAATATTTTACTGCATGATTAAAGACAGGGCTGAGCTGGGTCTGCACTGTCTTTAAATATTTTTTCGTATATTCTTCTCCATCTTTTGTCTTCATCTGAATCAGTTGATTTTGCCATTGCATAATATCCCGCAGCTTTATTTCATTCATTGGTTTATCTTCGAAATACCACAAGAATTTTGTCTCCGCTATATGTACTTTCGTGTGCCAGGTACTTTCTGTGACTCTTGGTTTTTAGTCTGCTTCATATGTTTTTCAAAACGCTTCAAATGTTTTATTTAGTTCACGCTTTTGATCTGTTTGAACTCTGCCTCCCCTTTTAGTGCGTCCTTCTTTGTCTAAATCCCTCTTTTGGTTTTACGACATTTATTATTTTCAGCATCCCGGTAATATAATAGTTCTTTTCATTTTCCTGTATTTATTTCATCCTTATAAGCTGACATCTAATTTCTCCCTTTTTTTCGATACTTTATCGTATCAATACACCAGATACAAGCCATGGAGTTTATTTAAATCGTTTTGAACACCAAAATCATAAAAAAATGAACAGCCCGGAATTCGGTCCAAATTATGGAATTCCCGGGCTGTTTTAATACGAAAAGGTACTAAAAATACTATTCAAACTCAATCGTAGCCGGCGGTTTCCCCGTACAGTCATACATCACCCGATTGACATGTTCCACTTCATTCACGATCCTGGTTGTCACTTTCCCAAGCACTTCCCAAGGAATCTGTGCCGCATCTGCAGTCATAAAGTCTGATGTATTCACGGCTCTCAGTGCAATGGCATAATCATAGGTTCTTCCATCCCCCATAACTCCCACGGACCGCATGTTTGTCAATGCTGCAAAGTACTGACCAAGTCCTTTATCCACACCTGCTTTTGCAATTTCTTCTCTGTAAATTGCATCGGCATCCTGCACGATCTTAACCTTTTCCGCTGTTACTTCTCCGATGATACGAATTCCAAGTCCCGGTCCCGGGAATGGCTGTCTCATGACAAGGTATTCCGGAATTCCAAGTTCTCTTCCGGCCTGTCTTACTTCATCTTTGAACAGGTCACGGAGAGGCTCGATGATCTCCTTGAAATCTACATAATCAGGAAGTCCTCCCACATTGTGATGGGATTTAATGGTGGCAGATTTACCGACACCACTCTCAACCACATCCGGGTAAATGGTTCCCTGTACCAGGAAGTCCACAGATCCGATTTTCTTTGCTTCTTCCTCAAAAACACGGATGAATTCTTCCCCGATGATCTTACGTTTCTGTTCCGGTTCTTCTACTCCCGCTAATTTTTCATAAAATCTATCCTGAACGTTCACTCGGATAAAGTTCAAGTCATACGGTCCTTCCGGTCCGAAGACTGCTTCTACTTCATCACCTTCATTTTTGCGGAGCAGTCCATGGTCTACAAACACACATGTCAGCTGCTTTCCGACTGCTTTCGCCAGCATAACGGCTGCCACAGAGGAGTCCACGCCTCCGGACAATGCACAGAGCACTTTTCCGTCTCCAACTTTTTCACGGATAGATTTGATCATGTCATCCACAAAAGAATCCATGTTCCAGTCGCCCTTGCAGCCGCATACTTTGTATAAGAAATTGTAGATCATTTCTTTGCCCTGTTCTGTATGCATAACTTCTGGATGGAACTGGGTTGCGTAAAGCTTCTTGTCCGCATTTTCCATAGCAGCCACCGGGCAAACAGGGGTTGTCGCGGTTATCTTAAAACCTTCCGGTGCCTGGGCGATATAGTCGGTATGGCTCATCCAGCAGACTGTTTTATCGCCCACACCGTCAAAGAGCTTGGATGAATTGTCCAGATCCACTTCTGTGTGCCCGTACTCGCTGACAGGGGCGGTCTCCACCTTGCCGCCGAGGACATGGGCCATCAGCTGGGAACCATAGCAGATACCCAAGATCGGGATTCCCAGTTCAAATATTTCTTTTTCGTATGTGGCGGAATCTTCTCCGTAAACGCTGTTTGGCCCTCCGGTGAAAATGATTCCTTTTGGATTGTATTCTTTTATTTCTTCAAGTGAGGCAGTATAAGGTTTGATTTCGCAGTAAACGCTGCATTCTCTGACTCTCCTTGCGATTAACTGATTGTACTGTCCCCCGAAATCAAGGACAAGAAATTTCTCATGGTTCACGGGCGTTCCTCCTATATTCCTATATATCTTTATAAAATAACCTATATTCTTATATATTATAAGGTAGGCATGGTGTTTTTACAACTCAATTCTTCCCTGATCTCATTGATTTTGACAGCTTTTGGTGCTAGAATGATAAAAAAGTCGAATGAAATGGAGAATTTTATGAAATTATTAGAGGAGCGCATTTTAAAGGACGGCGTATTGAAGGATGGGGGAATCCTCAAAGTTGACAGTTTCTTAAACCACCAGATGGACATCGGGCTGCTTCAGGAAATAGGGAAAGAATTCAGAAGACTGTTTCCGGAAAACATCACCAGAATCTTGACCATTGAAGCCTCAGGGATTGGGATCGCCACGATCGCAGCACAGTATTTTGACAATATCCCGGTTGTATTTGCAAAGAAATCCATGTCCAAGAATCTGGACGGAGACCTGCTGACCTCTAAGGTAATTTCTTATACAAAAGGACTGGAATTTGATATCTTTGTAGAAAAGAAGTTCCTGTCCCCGGATGACAATATCCTGATTATTGACGACTTCCTCGCCAATGGACAGGCATTAAACGGATTGATCGATCTTGTCAACGGCTCCGGTGCTAATCTGGTTGGCTGCGGTATCGTGATCGAGAAAGGTTTCCAGGACGGCGGTCAGATTATCCGTGAGAAAGGTGTACATTTAGAGTCTCTTGCAATCGTGGAAGACCCGAAAGACGGAAAATTGTGTTTTAGAGAACAATAAAGATACATATAAGATAAGAGTTGATGATTTTTATACATCAGCTCTTTTTAATACTCACCCTAAAATAATCAGCCTGTTTTTATATTCCGCTTCCTCCAAACTCTTGATATACCGCACCGGCGTCATATTCGTATATTTCCGAAAGTCTTTCATCATATGGGACTGGTCATAATATCCGGCATTCATGGCAATGGCCAGCAGGTCCTTTTCGTCCTCTTCCCATTTCAGGCTGTTTAAAACGGTCTGAAACCGGGCGATCTTACAATACGTTTTCGGTGAAATTCCCATATTCTCTTTAAACACCTTATTTACATAACGGACAGAATACCCTGTCAATTCACCCAGTTCTTCAATCTTTACATTTCCGGCCCGCCTGGTGATCTCATCAATCAGGTAATTTCCAAGATTTCTGTCTTCTAAGTGCTCCAGCTTTTCCTGATTACAGTTCACATAAAAATTTAAAAAAGCCTGTATCTGTGCCCGGAAGTCACGGCTTTGAATGATCTTGTCATATACTTGTTCTGCCTTCATAAATTCCATCAGCGCTGCTTCCCCTTCGACCAGTTCATTGGGATTCACCGTATCAGGCAGTATGACCTTTCCCGGCATAAACCGGATGCCGAAAAAGTAATCTCCCGGCTTTCCGATCATCGGGGAAGCCTTCAGCCTGGTGCCGATGATGCTGGCATATGGGTAATCTTTGCTGCAATAAAACAGAAAGTCCACACATCCGTCCGGTACAATGGACAGGATGTCGTGGACGTCCTCTTCGACTTCAAATGCATAAAAATGTGAAATTCCGTAAGCCATCATCACGGCCTTATAGTAGTGGGATGTTGTCATGACCAATGACGGCTGCTTGGGTACAATAAGTTTTTTCAGGTGTTTTGGCTCCATATCTCTTCCCTGCCCCTCTGCTTGATTCTACTATAATGCTTCACTGCTGTGTTGTACAGAATTCCTGTGTATTTTATTTTGTAATCAGATTTTGGCTTGAAAACGATCGTATCTAAACGCCGTCAAATCCAGTGCCGTACTGCCGTCCACCACCATCTGAGAGAGCTGTTCCCCTACAGCCGGGGCAATTCCGAAACCATGTCCGGAAAATCCGCAGGCCAGGATCAGTCCGGGTACTTCCTCAACTTTGCTGATGACAGGAACTTTGTCGGCACACAGGTCCATCCATCCGGCCCAGGTGCGGACAATTTTAGCATCAGACAGAGATGGGAAGTATTTCATGATGCCCCGGCAGATGCAGGATGCTGTGATGCTTGAGTTAACCGGAGTACCATTATCCTTATTGAAGCCTTCAAAGTTTGAGGAACCGCCGAAGACAAAGGAACCGTGTTTCGTCTGATGGCCGTAAAAATCCGCTTCCGCCGTTCCAAGCATTTGTCCGAAC
The DNA here is from genome assembly GCF_014467075.1 of Anaerostipes caccae L1-92. NCBI lineage: Bacteria > Bacillati > Bacillota > Clostridia > Lachnospirales > Lachnospiraceae > Anaerostipes > Anaerostipes caccae. The sequence continues at coordinate 181,600 of NZ_AP023027.1, read as the reverse complement.
ATTTCCGGTTCTGCCTCTGTCACCAGACATTCCAGCAGTGCAGGCTGCATAGGGATATCCACGCCCACTGTACCCGCGATCTCCCTGCTTTCAAGCCCTGCTGCCAATATAATATTCTCTCCTTCATACACGTTTTCTTTCGTAATGACCTGCCTTGCTTTCCCTCTGATCTTCCGGATTTCAGTCACTTCTTCCCCGGTAATGAACCTGGCTCCCAATTCCCTGGCTTTCTTATAAAATGCAAGTGTGGTGAGCATTGGATTTGCATGGCCATCGGTAGGACACCAGCTGGCTCCTATGACTTCATCAGATAAGTACGGACAGATTTCCCGTACTTCCTCACCTGAGATCATCCGCACATCCAATCCGCAGGACCGGGTATTTTCAGCCAGTCCGCTTAAAATTTTCATGTGTTCTTCTGTCTTGCCAAGCCGCAGGTTTCCATCCTGACAGTATTCCACATCTGTTCCCAGCTCTTCTGAGAGAGACGGCCAGAGATTTTTTATTCCATACATGGCAAGGGGAAGTTCCCGTTTGTCCCGGCCGGACTGACGGACACCGCCTCCGTTTCTGCTGGAACCCCCATTTCCCAGGTGATCACTCTTTTCCAGTACGATAACGGAGCAGCCTTTCTTTGCCAGATAATAGGCAGTGGCGTTTCCGATTACACCGCCCCCTATCACGATCACATCTGCACAACGATTTCCCATATTACCGTACCTCCTTTCCAAACACTCTCATCTCGGTAGGACGCATCGGCGCCCTGGATACAGCCGGTTCCAGTTCTGCCGGAGAAACTCCCAGTTCCCGTGCAGCGATTCCCTTGACCAGTTTAGAACAGGTCTGCCCCTGACAGAGTCCCATGCCGGTTCTTAAGTATCTCCGGATCTCTGTGAGGGTAAACATCCCGTCGTGGACGGCTCTCCGGATTTCTCCTTTTGTGATTTCCTCACACCGGCAGATGATCATATCATCATCGTCCGCCGGAATATATGCTTCTAATTTCTTAGATCTGTCATTTATCGTATTCACAGTTCTTTCCTCCATCTTTTATACTCAGGCTTTAAGAGGCGCGGAAAAACCTTGCCTTCATGGCCATGTCAGCAGGCACCCTGATGGTCAGAAGATTGGTGTGGTCAAATCCTTTGGATGTTTTTATCTCTACCACTTCTGCCCTGCATACTTCGTTTCCGCCCCGGTCAAGCGCTTTTCCCTCTGCTCCTTTTTCTGGCAGCGGAAGGAATTCATACGGAAGGGTCACGCTTGCATAATCTTTCTCAAATTGCTCGTTCACGAGGAAAATTGCCTGCCCTGAACAAGCGGCTACACACATGCCGCACCCGATACACTGAGCGTCCGGATCTACTGCCGGCAGGGAAGTGATATTTTCTCCGATCTTGATGCATTTCTTAGGACACGCGTCCTGACATGGATTACACGGAATATTCTGGGTACACTCCATCACCGGATGGATTCCTACGGTCTTTGTAACTCCCGGGTACTGTTTTACTTCTTCCTCGGCTAAATAACCATTTTCCAGCAGGTTCATGGAAATATCACAGCCCTCTTCTGTCTTCTTTAGAAGCTTTCCTTTATTTTCGGGACCGAACATTCCCTGTCTCAGACTTTCCAGGGCTTTTTCCAGTGCAGCGAGCTTCTCATTCCGCTCTTTCTTATCCATAAATCCAAGGGCACAGGCAGCAGCAATTCCCGCCATCCGGCCTTCGATCATCGCGGAACTGGCCTCCTCAATGCCTGACACATCTCCGGCAACAAAAATGCCTTTGACGGAAGTCTCCCCGTATTCATTACAAATCGGTACCTGTCCGCCTTTCTTTGGGTTATCTTCCATCTCACATCCGGCCATTTTTAAAAGCTGGGACATCGGAGACAGTCCGACGGCAAGACAGATGGTATCTACGTCGAAATGCTTCTCAGATCCGGGCACTGTCTGCCAGTTTTGATCCACCTTTGCGATGGTCACTCCGGTGACCCGGTCTTCGCCTTCTGCTTTCACAATCGTGTGAGATAAATAAAACGGTACGCCGCATCTTGCCACTTTGGCCGCATGGACCCCATAGCCTCCGATCCTTGGAGCTGCATCCACTAAAGCCACAACCTCACATCCGGCCTGCATCAGCTGATAACTGACCACCAGTCCTACATTTCCGCTTCCAAGCATCAGAATCTTTTTACCTGGCTGGATACCATGCAGATTCATCATCGTCTGGGCAGCTCCTGCCCCGATCACTCCCGGCAGTGTCCACCCGTCAAAGGTAACCATATTTTCTGAAGCGCCAGTCGCCACGATAATAGCATCCCCTTTGTAATGATGGATTTCATCTCCGATCCGCACAGTAATCTCTCTGTCCAGATAAAGCCCTATGACAGTGGCATTTAAAACGACCTGCACTCCCGCATCTTCTGCCTCTTTTAACAGATCTTCTCCGATTTTAAATCCGCGTATCTTTGCCTTGTGTTCTTTGGAACCAAAAAATTTATGTATCTGCTTAAACAGCTGTCCGCCCGGTTTCGCATTTTCATCAAAAACAATGACATTCATCCCTTTCTTTGCCGCCTCTATGGCCGCAGACAGGCCGGACGGACCTGCCCCTACTACGATCAAATCATACCGTTTCATATCGTTATCATCCCTTCATCTTAGTTTTTTCTGCACTGACTCCATACTGAGTCTGAACCCTCATCCCTTCTTTCAGAGGCGTCACACAAGTCCTCACGTTAGGCTTACCGTCCACCACCATGACACAGTCGGTACAGCGGCCGATGGCACAGAAAATACCCCTGGGCTTTCCGTATTTTTTCGTATGCCGGTGCACCATCACCCCGGCAGCCTTCAAAGCCGCCGCAATCGGCTCACCCTCAAAACCCGTCACAGGCTTTCCGTCATAAAAGAAAGAAACCTCCTTCCCTTTCTCCATCCTGCCCAAAATCGGATGCTCTGCAATTCTCATAGCTAAAACCCTCCTGTTATATCTTTTCTTAACCTGTCCGCCGCGACAAATGCTTTCTTTTCCACAACTATTATTCAGTATTCTTCAGCCAAAAGATGCCGCCCTGCGATAGTTTTTTATCACTATTGGAGGAGCGCATTTCAAAAGCGCGACGGAAATAGTGATAAAAACTACGCCATTCTCGGGGAATCCCACAAGTTCAGTTTCGTCCCAATTCCCTGATCCAATGCTTTTCTGTACAATTCTGTTCCCCATGCCACATCTTCCACTGGCATTCCTCCGATAGAGAACAGAATAATCTCGTCATCATCTTTTCGTCCCGGAACCTTTCCGTTGATGATATCTCCGATGTCTTCGATTTTCTTCCTCGGCATGATTCCGTCGTGGTACATATCCACAAACTTTGTTCCGATAATCGGTACGGTCTCAAAAGAAGGATGAGGATATTCTTCGGTCCATGCTTCATATAAACCAAAGTTGTCTACCACTGTCTTTGCTTTGTTCAGCAGAAAGTCATCTTCAAAGTTAGCGCACGCAGGAAGGCTGAAAAATGCACCCGGCTTAATCCATTCTTCTTTGACCATCGGGTAATTTTCTGATCCTTCCGGACAGGATGTAGCCATGCTGATCACATCAGAGCCCCGGACCAGTTCTTCCAGTGTATCTGCCACCTCAATCGTCTGAAACTGAGGAAATTTTCCCTTCACATATTCAATAAAACTTTCAATAGAGCCCCTGCTTCTTCCCTTAATCTTAATGGTATCAAGACACGGACAGGTACAGACAAACGCTTCCAGAGCCGTTTTGTTCATGACACCGGGCCCATAAATCCCAAGCACTTTGGAATCCCTTCTCGCCAAATGCTTGGCACCGACCCCCGGCACTGCCCCTGTTCGGTAAGCACTCAGCAGGTTCGCAGACATTAAGGATCTCGGCGCACCGGTCTCTTTATCATTGAGCATCAGCATTAAGATGGATCTCGGAAGCCCTTTGTCTTTATTCTCCACGTTGGAACCATACCATTTCATCCCCGCCATGTCATATTCTCCGCCCAGGTAAGCAGGCATCGCCATAAACCTGCGGTCAGGACCGTTCACCGGCATGTTCGGAAAGGGTGATATATCCGGAAAAGAAACCATACATCCATGGGAATTCCCGTTAGAACCTCCCATAGCATAATCCCCTCTGCTCAACAGCCGGAACATCTCTTCCATACTCTCCACGCAGCCCTTCATATCCGTAACTCCGAGCTTCACCATTTCCTCTTCATTTAAATATAAAAAATCAACCTTTGAATTGCTCATAATCAAAACCTCCTGTTTTAGAAAAAAAACTTTTAAATGCTCATTTTAGTCTTTCACTGCCAGACCCATTTTCTGCACGATTGGAGTGAGGCATTCTAAGAGCCGAACGGAAATCGTGCGGAAAATGTCACGCTAATGTATTCACTGTCTGCATTTCCGGACATTCGACCGTTCCCATTTTCTTTATTCCCTTTACCCAGATCACTGAGAATGCGATCAATGCCAGCAGCAAAGTTGCGAATATTTTATAAATCAGGATTCTGGCATCACCCTCGGCGATGTTAAAGATCATATAAATGTCACCGATAATGCAGATCACCTGAGGGATGCCGAGAAGAACCAGATTCTTATTTCTGCCCTCGGCATCCGGATATCTTCTTCTCAGCACAAGGACTGTGATGTTGACCATAATGTAAGAAGTCAGCCAGAAACAGGATGCCGCAAGGATGATATTTGTAAGCCCTGAGGACTGGGTAAAGCCAGTGATAATCAATGCCGTGATTCCTCCGCTCAGCAGGCCGATTCCTGCTGCCGGAACCCCATACTTGTTTTTCTGCTGAAAAGCCTTCGGAAACAAATCATTTTCGGCCATACCGCTTAAAATATTCGGGATGCCTCCGAGAACGGTATTGACTGTACTTATTCCTGCCAGCAGTGTCACGATGCCCATCCAGTAGACACCGGCCTGGCCCATGCACCGTTGTGCAAACAGCATATGGGGCATTGGATTCGATGCCAGTTCCTGCAGTGTGACATACTGTGTCATTCCCACACCGAGCAGTGCCTGCACCCCGAACAAGACGACACTGCCAATAATCATAGCCAAAAGTACGTCTCTTTTAGGGTTCTTTAGATCCTTTGATACCGGGATTACGAATTCAATACCGATAAACAACCAGAAAGCCAGCGCCGATAAAGAAACGATTCCTCCGATCCCGGTAACCTGCGGCTTCGTCTGCTGTGCAGCCGTCACTATCTCGCCGGTACCCAGATGGAAAAAACTTATGATACCCATGAGCAGAAAAGATGCCAGCAGAAGGAATACGACAATGTTCTGGATTCGGGCAAAAAAATCAACTCCTTTATAGTTTACATAGGACAGAACCCCCAATACGATCACACTGATCACCGGTGCCGGAATCTGGGGAAGAAAGATCTGATTCAGCACCGTTCCGCACATGGCGATTTCTACGGAACCGGATAAAATATCAACAATCACATAAGCGGATAACGTAGATACCATAGATGCCACCGGTCCTAAACCCACCAAAGTGTACTGTCCCAGGCCCCCTTCTGCTTTCGGCATCATGGAATGCAGCTCTGAAAAACTTAAAGCCAAAAACCCGTTCAGTATCAGTACGACAAACAGTGCGATAATAAAATTTTTGCCTGCAAGACCCATGCCCTGCCCGAGGGAAAGCAGACAGCTGGTGGCTACGATCAATCCCACACAGACGGATACCGCACTTCCGAGTCCCAATTTTTTTGTTCTCTCCATACATATCACTCCTTTTCATAAAAGAAAGGCGTCCGCCGGATATATCTCCGGTGAACGCCTTTGTTCCCATCTCTCTTATTTACTTTGTTTCCTGCTGATGGGTTACAGCTTACTCTCTTTCTCTTCATATGAATTGTAAAAATCGGAACTCTTTAATTCTTTTCTTCAAAACGGACCAGTCCGATATAATATCTGGCCGAGTCATCCAGCAAGACTTTCACAGGGATCTCTTCCCGTTCCCCGCAGTTGGACCAGATCAAAATCTCCCGTTCCTCATCATATCCTGTGATGGTCACCCAGTGCCAGTTATCTTCCCTGAATTCCTTTCTGGAATGCCTCCAGATCAGCAGCGCCACAGGGTGTCCGTGATACAGCCCTTCCCTGATAAATTCCAGGCATCCCTGCTTATCTCTGGGCAGAAACATACTTTTAGCCTTCAGCTCTTTCCCTCTGCCGGATGCAAAGCTTAAAAAGTCCTTCTTAAATTTTCCGATCAGCGGATAGCCCATGAAACCGGGCGTCATATACTGATACATGCCCTCCATGAGTTCTAGATATGATTCATAGGGTATGGACTCTGAGTTTTCTACTTCTTGCGAAAATAAGCCTTCACAGACGGCGATATTCGTGCCGGTGACGCTTCCGCATCCCGCACGCCGCTGGAACGTGCCCGGGAACCATTCCTGGTTGCCGCCGTAAGCCAAATATTTTCCGTCTCTATATATTTTAGGACACTTTAATTCCATTTCATATCACTCCTTTTCCCATTATAATATCTTTTTTTGTCAAGATATACAACCCTTGCAGCATAGACTATGTAAAAAGCCCCAGGTGTGTGTTATGAAACAATTATCAAAGAAGCAGCTTTTAAAACTCTGCATCATTTTTCCCATTTTAGTCAGTCTGCTCTCCAGACTCCTGACACCCCGGATGGATGAGGTCTTCCGTCAGCTGAATAAGCCTCCATTCGTTCCTGCCCCGTGGATCTTTTCCGTCGTATGGCTGATCCTCGATATTTTACTCGGTCTGAGCCTTTACACCCTGCTGACCTCGGACGTCACAGAACAGGAGAAAAAACAGGGAATCAAACTTTTTCTCGCCGTGTCCTTCTTTCTGTTCTTCTGGCCCATCATTTTCTTTGAATACGGGCTGGTTTTTTTCTCTTTTGTCTGGATCCTGGCTCTGAACCTGCTCAATGTACTGATGTTCTATGTATTCCGAAAGTACAGCAAAAAATCTGCTTTACTTCTGATCCCGTACATTATCTGGTGCCTGTTTGCGGCGCTGTTAAACCTTGGATTCCTGATCGTCAACTAAAACTTTGTCTCCCGCCGGATAAATACATACTTGGATTCCGAAGACAGGGAAGGTTCAAACTCATATCCGTCCCAGTCAAACTCTTTGATATCCTCCGGCCGGTCTATCCTGTTCTTTACAATATGGCGGATCATCTGACCTCTGGCCATCTTGGCCCATGCCACGATGGTCCGGAGCTTTCCGTTTCTCATGGTGAGAAACTCCACATCCACAAAACGGTCCGGCCCATCCAGATATTTTCTCACGGTTTTGGCATACTCTTCAGAAGCCAGATTCAGGATCAGATCCTGTTCCTTATAAAGTTCCTTATAAATCGCATCTCCCCAAAATTGATACAGACCCTGTCCTGCTGTTTTTACTTTGCAGCCCATCTCCAGACGGTACGGATGAATCGCATCCAAAGGTTTCAGCACCCCATACAGTCCACTTAAGATTCTCACATGCCTCTGGGCATATTTCATATCCCATCCGGTAAAATCTCCTGCGCCCACGTTCTGGAATACAAGGCCGTCATAAGTCATGAGAGCAGCACTGCCGTCCCCGTTCTCAAAATTTTGTATATCTAAAAAAGCCTGAAGGGCGATCTTTTCATTTACCTTCATCAAAGATTCGATCTCCCACGGCTTCAGTTTTTTCAATTCTTCATAAATCTGTCCTGTCTTTTCTGAAAACACAGGATGTGTCAGCCTTCGCTGTTTTTCTTTCCTGACTTTCATGTTTTTTGCAGGTGAAATAATCGCTATCATGGTACTTCCTTGTGTTATAATGGGTTTCATGAAAGGCGGTGCATCATGAAACAATTTCTGCTTACGGTTTCTTTATCTATATTCCTGATATCATTTTCGGTCATATTTACACTGAATTTCCGGCCTCTTTACTACGCCGATATAAAACTTCTTCATATCAGCCGGGAATCCGGACTCTCTGAACAACAGATCAGAGAAAACTATGACCGGCTCATTGACTATAATTCAGTATTTTATAAAAAAGACCTGAAGTTTCCATCTCTTCCCATGTCTGAGGAAGGAAAGATTCACTTTCAGGATGTGAAGCGTATTTTCTCCGGTCTTCAATACGCCTGTATCATCTCATTTATCATAATCCCTGCAGGCCTTTTATGGAAGCGGGAAAAAAAGGATTTCCGTTTCTTAAAAAGGGCATCCGTCTCTGCCGCCGTGCTTCCGCTCCTTCTGGGAGTTCTCGTCTGGGCGGCCGGATGGGACAAGTCCTTCGTGACATTTCACGAGCTGGCCTTCTCCAATGATTACTGGATCTTCGATGAGGCTTTCGACCCTGTCATCACCATCCTGCCGGATGCCTTCTTTCTTCACTGCGCCCTTTTGATGGCCGCAGTCCTTATTCTGTTATGTGCCGTCTGCTTCCTCACAGGAAGACATCTGTGCCGCAGACAGGAATCTTAATAGTATCTTCCCAGTGCGTCCGCCGCAATGATCGCCGCATATACGTCCTCCGGTGTCACTTCAAACGGCATGTTGCCGAGAGTGTCGTCCGGAGAGCATGCGAGGCGTGCTACTTCCATGATCTGTTCTTCTTTTACTTCCTTGATTCCCAAATCTGCAAGGGTAGTCGGGAGTTCTGCTTCCTGACAGAATCCGAGGACTTCCTGAATCTCATCCTGATCCGCCCCTTCCAGAACCAGCTGTACCAGCGTTCCGAAGGCTACTTTTTCTCCGTGGTATAATTCATGGGTTTCCGGAATTGCTGTCAAGCCGTTATGGATGGCATGTGCCCCTGCCAGACCGCCGCTCTCAAATCCGATTCCTGAAAGATAAGTATTTGCCTCTATGATATGTTCTACTGCCTTCGTGCAGATATTTTCACGGACAGCAAGTTTCGCGTCAATCCCCTCATCAATCAAAGTTTCATAGCAAAGTTCAGCCAGGGCCATGGCCGCGCGTGTGATCTTTCCTCCCACACAGTTGGATGCGTCAGACTGCTGACAGGCTCTCGCTTCAAAGTAAGTTGCCAGAGCATCTCCCATACCGGCTACTAAAAGGCGTTCCGGAGCTTTGCTGACAATATCGGTGTCCACCAGCACCATGTTCGGGCTTGCCGGCAGAAACAGGTACTTTTCAAATACACCGTCATCCGTATAGATCACAGACAGTGCACTGCACGGCGCATCGGTAGATGCAATGGTCGGCACAATGATGACTGGCTTTTTCATGTAATAAGCCACTGCCTTTGCGGTATCATGGATCTTTCCTCCGCCGATTCCCACGATGACTTCGCTTCCTGCCTTTTCACACATGTCCATGACACGATTGATCTCTGTCATACAGCACTCGCCGTTAAAAGCTTCATATGTAATCTTGGCATCTTTTTGTCCTTTTGCGATGAAAGGCTCCACTCTTTTTCTTCCTGACGGACTTGTCAGAACAAAAAGGTTGGTTCCGTAGTTTTCCGCATATGTACAAAGGTTTTCCATCTCACCTTTTCCCTGGATATAACGGCTTGGACTTGCAATGATACTTGCCATAGTAATTTCCTCCTTGAATCCTTTGATTCTTATGAATCATTTGAAAAGTTAACCAGCGTCAATACATTTACTATACCATGAAGTTCCTTTCAAAATCCACCGTTGAATGTTAAAACTTTGTCACACAGACTGCTGATATGCTTTTGATTTTTTGGTCTTCCTATGTTATAATGATTTTTAACATAATTGTTACAATTATATTACGTCTTTTTTACAAAGGAAGGTTTCATGCTGAACAATAAAAAGATAAAAACAAAATCCATCAAAAATGCCGTTAAAAAAGCAAAACATCAGCCTAAATATATCCGAGCAGTATTTGAACGGGTCACCCTGCGCCTTGCTTTTCTTGCCCTCCTTGGAAGCATACTCTTTTCTGGGTTCCGTTTTTATCAGGGCCGGCAGCAAAATGTGAATGCCGCAAATGAAGTCAAACAGCAGTCTGATCATAAAAAAGCTTCCGCACAGACAAAGAAGGAGTCAAAGCAGTGGTATGACTACCGTGCGGTTGCACATGCTCTTGGAGAGATCGATGGTAAGGAGTATACGAACTCCAAAGATGCGTTTTTAAATTCCTATCAAAATGGTTTCAGGGTTTTTGAAGCTGACCTGATGCAGACTACGGATCATGTCATGGTCGCAAGGCATTATTGGGGAAAAGACCTGAGTGATCCGAAGAGCAAGGGCGGCAAACCTGTTTCCTATGCAAAGTTTAAAAATATTAAGCTGTACGGCAAATACACTTCTGTCTCATTGAAAGAACTCTTTGAACTGATGGACAAATATCCCGATACATATATTATAACAGACACCAAAGACAGTGATGCCGCAGCCGCAAAAAATGATTTCTCTGTCATTGTAAAGACAGCAAAAGAAATGAAGAAAGAATACCTTCTGGACCGGTTAATCGTACAGATTTACAATCAGCCAATGTATCACGCCATAAAACAGGTTCATCCGTTCCGTCACTTCCTTTATACCACTTATCAGCAGACGGATGTGGCGTTCAGCAAAATGATCAGGTTCTGCACTTCCAACGGCATTGAAGCTGTCACTGTCCCTGTGAGCAGTGTCAATGATTACCGGATGAAGCTTCTAAGTGACGCAGGCCTGTATTCTTTCACACATACTGTCAACAGTGTATATGAAGCCAAAGAATATATGAAACTCGGTGTCTACGGGGTTTATACAGATTTTCTGACAAATGCCGAGGTAGAAAAATGTTCTTTTTCTCTGAAGACAAAAGATTTCTTTGATAAACTTCAAAACGGCAAATAATCCTGCAAAAAGGACTGGCGCACTTTTTCCGTGTGCCAGTCCTTTCATTTCGTTTACGTAAATTCTTACAGCAAAGATTTATAGATTGCAATAATATCTTCTAAACTTGCATCCTTTGGATTTCCAGGTGCACACGCATCTGCGGCCGCTGACTCTGAAAGGAACTGAATGTCCTCTTCTTTGACGATTTCTTTCAGATCCTGTGGAATTCCCACATCGATGGAGAGCTGTCTCACCGCGTCCACGGCAGCCTTCCTATATTCTTCCTGACTCATATCTTCTGTGCCTTCCACACCCATGGCCTTGGCGATGTACTTATATTTATCCCCTGTGGCATCAGCGTTGTATTCCATGACAGCCGGAAGAAGAATGGCATTTGCAACACCGTGCGGTGTATCATAGACTGCTCCCAGTGAATGAGCCATGGAGTGTACGATTCCCAGTCCTACATTTGAGAATCCCATTCCTGCCACATACTGTCCGAGAGCCATTCCCTCTCTGCCCTCTTCTGTATTTTCCACTGCACCCCGCAGATTCTGTGCGATCAGTTCAATCGCTTTCAGATGAAACATGTCTGTCATTTCCCATGCATCTTTTGTAGTATATCCTTCGATCGCATGGGTAAGGGCATCCATTCCGGTTGCGGCAGTCAGGCCCTTCGGCATAGAGGACATCATATCCGGATCGATGACGGCAATGACCGGGATATCATGGGTGTCTACACAGACGAATTTGCGTCTCTTTTCCACATCTGTGATGACATAGTTGATCGTAACCTCAGCTGCGGTTCCCGCGGTCGTCGGAACTGCGATGATTGGAACAGACGGATTCTTAGTTGGCGCCACGCCTTCCAGACTCCGCACATCTTCAAATTCCGGATTTGCAATGATGATTCCGACAGCCTTGGAAGTATCCATAGACGATCCGCCTCCAATGGCGATCAGATAATCTGCACCTGACTCCTTAAATGCAGCCACACCTGTCTGAACGTTTTCGATCGTAGGATTTGGTTTAATGTTGGAGTAAACCTCATATTCGCATCCCGCCTCATCCAACACGTCTGTTACTTTCTTTGTAACGCCGAACTTTACCAGGTCAGGGTCCGAACAGATGAATGCCTTTTTGAAGCCTCTTGCTCCGACTTCTGCTGCGATTTCCCGGACCGCACCTTTTCCGTGATAGGACGTTTCATTCAATACAATACGCTTTGCCATAACAACCTCCTTGAGATACCTTTAATTTATCGTGATTCTTTCATTATCAGTTTACCTCCGGGCGGAACAGGCGGACAAGTGACACATTTCCCATAATGTCAAAAAAGTGACACTTCCCTAAAAGTGTTACTTTTTAAAGTCATTCAAAAGTTCTGCAAGTTCCGGAGGCAGAGCCCTGACCAGAAGCTCTGCCATGTCTTCCGTGCTCCGCTTCATTCCGCCGGTTACCCACTGAACCGTCATGGCGATCGATCCCCGGCAGTACATTTCCAGAAGGAATTTGATATCCGGCGGGATCTCTTTCTGATATTTCTTTTTTATAATATCCTTGTAAAATTCATAGATAAAATCAAAATCATGCTGGAGCAGTGAGTTATGATCCTCTGATTTAAAGGCCGCCGTGAAGAAGCAGCGCTCTCCTTTGATAAATTCAAACTTCTTGATCAGTCCTTCCCTGAGTGTAAGGCTCACACCCATCTGCCGGAAAGATACGATGGCAAGTTTATCAAAATACCAGTTGATCAAATCATACTTGTCCTTAAAATTCCTGTAAAATGTCTGTCTTGTCACATCACACCGCTCTACGATCTGTTTTACCGTGATCCGGTCCACAGGCGTAAAAACCATCAGTTCCCTGACGGCACCTGCCAGTTTGTATTTTGTTTTTTCCGATGCATCCATGAAACTCACCTCATTTGTCCGCCAGTGCTTCCCTCAAAAAAACTCAGCTGTGTAATGACGCAGGACTCGGCTTTTCTTTCCGTTATCTTATCGAACTGATCCGTCTTTCCGCATAGCATCAGAGCCTCCGGCCGGTACTGTGCCGCAGTTTGATTTACAAATTCTCTGCTGTGGCCGGCATAACAGTACAGACAGCCTGCCGGACAGGTATCATAACTTCCGATATCAATACTCTCTGCGCATCCACACTCCGGCCTTTGATTTTTATCTTTATCCACAGAAATTTTCATTCCAATAAGTTTTTCCACAAGTCCTCTGTCAATACAGCTGCCCGGTCTGATGCCGAAGCCGGTAAGGTCATAGTGCTCCGCACAGGTCACCGCAGTCATACCATGATTTTCCGCGGAGGTCCCTGCTCTCTGAGCAAATTGAAAGACTTCTTCTTCGGTGGGCCGGCGAATTCCCTCCTGTGTCATCCGTCTGCTTATCTTCCGGTACATATCTAAAAAACTGATCACCGCCTGTTTTGTATATCCCTCCAGGGCTTCTGCCATGGATTCAAACGTATGAATATGCCATTCTATAGAATAATCTTTGCTGATCAGCACAGGATCATAGCGCCATATAACCCGCTCATTCCCGATCTTTTCGGACAGCTCCTGAAACAGGGGAATCAATTCTTTTTTCTTATCGGGCATTCCCGGTTCTATATCCTTTCCGTATCCATTGAGTGTAAATTGAAAATAAAATGGATACTCGTAAAGCTCTCCTAAATACTTCATAAAATTTTCAGGATTCTTTGTCCAGAACACGATACAGTCAATGTTTTCTCTGGAAAGCAGAATTTTGCTGACTTGTTTTGGATTCACCGGATTCCTCACGAGAACAAAGCCATCCCGAAGCCGGTTGATGAACCATTCTCCATAAAAAGCCGGAACATCGGTCCTTCTGCTGACACTCAATATCATAAGCAGTCTCCCTGTCAGATTCATTACCACTGGTTCTTTCACTGGCTTCATTGTACCACGGTTTCCCGGCAGATTCCATATTTTCTTCTTGACAATCAAAACTGTAACTGGTAAGATTACAATACAAACTGTAACTCAAGTAATTACATATTTGATAAGACTGAGAGGGATCAATATATGAACAGCGAATTTACGATAGCAGTCCACGCACTCGTTTTTTTAAACCATAAAAGAGAAAGCGTATCCAGCGACAAGCTGGCCGCCAATATCTGTACGAACCCGGCCAGAGTCCGAAAGATCATGGGAAAACTCAAGAAAAAGGGGCTGATTTCTACAAAAGAAGGGGTGGTGGGAGGATATCTGTTTGACCTGGACCCATCCAAAGTAACTCTTTATGATGTCAGCAGTGCCCTGGATGTTCCCTTTGTCTCTTCTTCCTGGCGGAGCGGCGGCAGCGATCTGCCCTGTCTGGTGGCTTCCGGCATGGCAGGCATTATGGATGATATTTACGGCACACTGGATCAGTTATGCAAAGATTATTTGAAACAAGTAACCATTCAAACCATCGATCAAAAGATCTTCGGTTCATCCACAGTAAAGGAGAATGAAAATGAAAAAATATGACGCAGTGATCATTGGTTTCGGAAAAGGCGGAAAAACTTTGGCAGGCACGCTTGCAGCAAACGGAAAGAACGTCGCTCTTATTGAAAAGGATGCTGACATGTACGGAGGAACCTGCATCAATGTTGGATGTATCCCATCCAAATCATTTGTGACGAGCGCAGCTTTTTCTGCAAAGCTTGATTCTTCTTTTGAAGAAAAGGCAAAGCTGTACCGGAAGGCTGTTGAAAAAAAGACAAGGCTGACAGCTGCATTAAGAGATAAAAACTATCACAAGGTCGCAGACCTTGAGAATGCAGATGTTTATAACGGAACTGCTTCCTTTCTGGACAGTAGGCATGTGGCCGTGGCTTTACAGGATGAAACACTGGAATTGGAAGCAGATCAGATTTTTATCAATACGGGAGCCCGCCCGTTTGTCCCTCCGATCGAGGGTCTCTCAGACAGCCGCCGGGCATATATCAGTGAGACTATACTTTCTTTGGAGGAACTGCCAAAGCGTCTTGTCATCATCGGCGGCGGCTATATCGGCATGGAGTTTGCTTCTATCTACACCAACTTCGGCTCTAAAGTTACTGTCATCCAGGACGGGGAAGTATTTCTTCCGAGAGAAGACCGGGATATTGCCGATGCTGTCGCAGAAAGCTTGAAAGAACGCGGAGTAAGACTTCTGCTCTCCACAAAAATAAATTCCGTCCGTGATGAAGAGACTGAAACGGTTGTGTCTGTGGAAACGCCTGAGGGCGGTGAAAAAATTTCAGCGGACGCCGTTCTTATCGCCACTGGACGCCGCCCCAACGTAAATGATCTGAACCTTGACGCTGCCGGTGTGGAATTGACACCCCGCGGTGCAGTCAAAACAGACGAATTTCTTGAGACAAATGTTCCGGGCATCTATGCAATGGGCGACGTAGTCGGAGGACTTCAGTTCACTTACATTTCCCTGGATGATTTCCGCATTGTAAAATCACAGATTCTGGGAGATAAAAAACGAACCATAAAGAACCGCGGCGCCGTACCGTACAGTGTCTTTTTAGATCCTCCGTTTTCCAGAGTGGGACTGAGCGAGACCGAGGCCGCTGAGCAGGGTTATGAATATAAAATTGCGAAACTTCCCGCTGCTGCCATCCCAAAGGCAAATGTCCTCGGACAAAAAACCGGGCTTTTAAAAGCCGTGATTGATACGAAGACAAACGAGATTTTAGGCGCTCATCTGTTCTGTGCCGAATCTCACGAAATGATCAACCTGATCAAACTCGCTATGGATGTACATCTTCCATATACTGTGCTGAGAGATACAATCTACACCCATCCGACCATGAGCGAGGCACTCAACGACTTATTTAACATCTAGGAGACTTTATGCAGTATTTAATTTCATTTTTAGAAGGTATCGTAACCTTTATATCACCCTGTCTGCTGCCGATGCTCCCTATCTATATTTCTTATTTTGCGGGAGAGACAACAGACCGCCCAAGACACAAAGCCTTGCCTAATGCCATAACGTTTGTTGCGGGATTTACCCTGGTTTTTATTCTTCTGGGTGCCTTCGCGGGAACTCTCGGAGGGCTGCTCACCTCACATAAAATGATTGTCAACATAATCACCGGACTGATCGTCATCATCTTTGGTCTGAATTTTACCGGAGCGCTTAACATAAGCTTTTTAAACAGTACAAAACGCAGCTCTATGGAAATGAAAAAACATTCCCTTGCATCATCTTTCTTATTCGGGATCGTTTTTTCCATCGGCTGGACCCCATGTGTAGGGGCGTTTCTTGGCTCCGCACTGATGATGGCGTCGCAGCAGGGCTCCATGGCAGAAGGCATCCTCATGCTGTTTCTCTACTCAATGGGTCTGGGCATTCCGTTCATTCTCAGCGCCGTGCTCATTGAGCGACTGATGGGAGCCTTCAGCTGGATCAAGTCACACTACGGCATCATCACAAAAGTTTCCGGAATTCTGCTTATTATCGTGGGATGCGTGATGATGTTCGGAATGATGGACCGCTTTTTATCATTCTTGACATTTTAGGAGGGATCTATGAAACAACAAACAAAACTGATAGGGATCA
Source organism: Anaerostipes caccae L1-92 (assembly GCF_014467075.1). Classification (NCBI taxonomy): domain Bacteria; kingdom Bacillati; phylum Bacillota; class Clostridia; order Lachnospirales; family Lachnospiraceae; genus Anaerostipes; species Anaerostipes caccae. The sequence continues at coordinate 165,176 of NZ_AP023027.1, read as the reverse complement.
TTGTCATACTCATTGCACTTTTAGCAGGCGCTTTTGTCCTCTACCAGAATCTGAGCAAAAAATATAAGGCAGATACCGCTTCCAAAGAAACATCTTCCGGGGATGCTACAGAAAAACAGGAAGCTGTCACTGCCCCGGACTTCAACGCAGAGAACGCCGATGGAAAATCCATAAACTTCTTTTCTCTCACCGGCAAAAAACCCATTGTGTTAAATTTCTGGGCCAGCTGGTGTCCGCCGTGCAAACAGGAGATGCCCGGTTTTGAGGCCATGTATAAGAAATATTCCGACAAAGTCAATTTTGCCATGGTCAACATGACCGACGGAGCAAGGGAAACAAAGAAAAAAGCCTCCTCCTTTATCAGAAAGCAGGGTTATACTTTCCCTGTTTACTATGATACTGAACAGGAAGCTGCCTATAACTATCAGGCAGAGTCTCTCCCCACAACCTACTTTATCAACCGGGACGGAGAAATTGTTTCCGGAGCCAGGGGCGCTATGGAAGAGAGTGCCCTGGAGGCACAGATCAAAAAACTGTTAGAAGAACAAAGTGAGCAAGCCCACTTCAACGCCCCAACCCCTCACTCTTTGAGGGGCTTGACAACTTTGCGTGCCAGATGCAATTTGCCGCGGGCAAATAATTTCCTTACGCATTTGTGCACAACCCGCGGAGCGTTTTTATTTCATAGGGAAGGTCGTAGAACTTTCCTATGAAGTAAAAAACAAAAGGAACTGACTTGTCCATTGTCAGTTCCTTTTGTTTTATCATATAGTTCTATTTTATTTGCAGTTCAAAAATTCTCCGAGCATCTTGATCTCATCCGCGAAAATACAGTGTTTGATCTCACCGTTCCGGGCTTTTTCTTCAAATTCTCCGAAGTCCATCCAGAGAACAGAATCCACTTCTTCCTTCTGCAGCCGGAACTGTTCTTCCGCAAGATCTGTCTCATATACGTAAACTGCACTCAGCTCATGGTTATGAAACGGCTTTCCATGAAAGATATCCTTTACGACGGAATCTCTCATTCCTATAAACTTAAATTCTTCCGGCTCTGCCGTTACTCCCAGTTCTTCGGAAAGTTCCCGCACCGCAGTGTTCAGATAATCATCCCCTGCCGCCATGTGGCCTGCTGATGACACATCATAATACCCAGGAAATGCGTCCTTTTCTTTGCTGCGCTTTTGCAGCAGGACATCAAATCCGTTTTGTTTCCTGCGCACCAGCCAGATATGGGAAGTCCCGTGGAGATCACCGCCCGTGTGCACAATTGATCTTTCCTTTACGATCCCTGTAGGTTTCCCGTCCGAAGTCAATATATCAAAAAGTTCCATATCTTCGCCGTTTAGACAAGCCTGTCTAAGGCAGTCCCCCTGATAGACAAGCTTCAGCGAAAAGAAAGGTCCATTCTCAGCCAGCAGCTTAAAAAAAATCTTGTCCCCCTCCCAAAGGTTCAGGTCCAAAATATCCTTCTTATCCACCCATTCTAAGACCCCTTCATTGCAGGCGGTCAACTCCCCCTTAAATCCGTCTGCCGTAAAAAGGCTGATGTATTCCATCGGCCAGTCGTCACAGAGAAACGTAAGAATACCTCTAAACTTCCAGGACGTAAGCTTAAGCCCCGTCTCTTCTTTTACCTCTCTTAACAGGCAGTCCTCCGGGCTTTCTCCGTATTCAAAATGTCCTCCCACGCCGATCCACTTGTCCTTATTAACATCGTGTTTTTTCACGGTCCGGTGAAGCATTAAATATTTCTCATCTTTTTCTATATAACACAGCGTTGAAAATTTTGTCTTGCTCATCGATCATCCATCCTGTTTTTATTCTCTGTCAATAACGGAATTCTGCTCCGTTTCCTAATTCCCAGTATCCTGTTTTTTCCGCTCCCAGCTCAAAATGAAGCTTTGCGATCCCCATATCAATCTCTTCAAATCCATTTTTGACCTTTACATGGGCTGTAAACTTTCCATCCTTCCACCGAAATTCCACCGGCTGTGCATTCAGGGCAGACGGGGCCTTCTCAACTGCTTCCATCCCCTGCATGATCCAGTCCGGAATCTTTTCTTCTGTCTTGAGCATCTGATCTGCTTTTTTCCCTTTTTTCTTTACAAAAGAAGAGATCATCTTTTCTTTCGTCCTCTTATCCGCCTCTACATATCCAACCGTAATGACCGCCTCAAGGCTCTCTCCCTGTTCTAAATCGCACACACAGCTGTCCTTCTTATATGTACTGCCCACCCAGCATGTGCCGAGTCCGGTAGCAGCAGCCAAAAGGACCAGCTTTTCACCGTAATAGCCCAGCTTTTCTTTTAAATCGGGATCGTCTTTTCTGCCCGCCATTGCAATGAATCCATGCACATTTTTAAACATGCCGTAGCTCATTTTAATCTTGGAAATGTTGCCCTCATCTGTGATGAGCTGCAGATGGAGCCCCTGTTCCTTATTGATTTCCCGGATCATCTGAAACAACGGCTTTGCATCTTTTTCCCTTATATATTCCGGAAGGTACGTCCTTCTGGAACATCTTATGTTGATTGCTTCTCTCGTATTCATTTCTGCCTCCTTATGCCTGCTTGAATCAAATCGTAGCTCTCCCCGATCATGCGTTTGATATCCTCATCCGGCACTGAACCGTCAAGAATGATGGAATTCCAATATTTTTTGTTCATATGAAAGGCCGGCACAACAGAATCATAAGTCTCTCTCCATACCAAGATCCACTCCGGATCACACTTTATATTGACCCAGATATGTCCGTTCCGTTCAAAAATAAAAGCAAATGTCTTTTTATTCATCTCATGTCTCATGAGTGTCCAGTTGCTGTCATGAAACGGATAGTCTTCATAAACCTGCTTCAGTGACATGCAGAATTCAATCACTTCTTTTCTTGTTCTCATACCCCGGGCCTCCTTTCCATAGCCTTTTTATTATAACACTGATTCTTGATTTTTGCCCGGAAAAAGAAGAAACAGACAGAAAAATGCTGTCTGCTTCTTAATATTTGCTAATATTTTTTTATCGTAAATGCGGTCGTCTGAGGCGGAATGCTTGCGGTCATAAAATCAGCATGTTCTACCCGTACCCGGTCGCCCTGTTTTAAGTCCCTAAGCCGTATTCTGCTTCCCTGGCGGTCCAGAATCGGAGTATTCTCTGTGACTACAAAACGGATCTGGCTTTCCGGTTTTCCGGGTATTCCTGTGTACAGGAAACCGTTGTGCAGATCAACCCCTGCCACTCTCCCGTCGGTAACCGCTGTCCCGCAGGGATTGCTTTTCACAATGATCCTGTATGCTCTGGCCTGGGGTGGAATACTTTTTGTCATAGCCTTTGAGATCCAGGCATCGACCGTCATGCCTTCCTTCAGATCCCTGGAAGTAATTCTTTTCCCGTCGCTGCAGTGGATCAATGTATGCTCATCCACAATCATTACAACGACGGACTGAATTCTGCTGTCTTTCTGAAGTCTGCACACTGTTTTGACGTAATCTGCGTCACCCGAATGCATGATATTTTCAATGGTCCCGCCCTGGATATTGATTGTTTCTCCCTGATCCGAATCCCATATATTTTCACAAAAGCTCATGCTTATACAGTTCCTTTTTCTTTTATATTATGCAGAAATATAATTTTGTGAAGTTATTTACTGTATTTTCCTGAAAAATATTCTTCCAAATACGCTTTTGCACTTTTTTATCCTGAATCTCTTTTTTGACATATGTAAAATATTCCAATGCATCCTGCCAGTCCTTTGTACTGAAGCTTTCCGCATCAATTTTATTCAAAATCCGGCTTATTTCTCTGTCTTTCTGCCTGTCTCTGAGTTCCGAAAGATATGCACATCTGCTTTTCTCTGCTAAAAAATCCAACAGTCCCTGATCTGCCATCTTCTATATCCTCCCATTCTCTGTATCTCCCTGTACTTTTGTCCGTAAAGAACGCCTGGTGATTAAAGCAGACTTTTTTTGAGTATTTTCAGCTTTTCCATCACCACCATCTGCCAGTCAATATTCTGGTCTTTGGCAGACACTCTAACATATCCAAACACACGATGTTTTCCTGATTCCATAAATTCATTCCCCCCTATATACTGTAGGTTAAAAATCTACTCCTATAAAGTATCACAAGAAAGAATCAATCTTATACTCGGAGGGTGTGCCCTGTGGGGATCTTTAAGCTTGTATCTCATACACTGTCTCAAAAATCTGCTGTTTCATCCGTTCAAAATCTTCTTTCGATGACTTCTTTGGATATGTCATATTTTTCAGCAGCAGAGAGGATTGTCCCTGCTGGAGATCCGGCTGTATATAATCAAAATCATTGAGGCAGAACCCGGCTCTTTCGTAAAATCCTATCCTTCTCCTTGCCAAGTCTGTTCCCGGCTCTTCTACTTCCAAAAACACTGTTTTTTCCGTATTATTCAAAAAATCATTCAGGAGCATTCCCCCGATTCCATTTCCCCTTAAGGATGCATCAACCGCAAAATGCTCTATAAAAACGAATGTGTCAAACTCCCACACGGCGAGAAGGCCATGGATTTCGCTTTCTTGTTTCACTGTATAAAGCTGATACGCCGAACGGCCGAGAAGGTTTCTCTGACCTTCTTCATTTCTTATTTCACTTGGCGGAAAAGCCTCTGTCATCAGTTCATAAATTTTTGAAAATTTTTCTGCTTCTGCCTTTTCCCATTGATAGATATGCCTCAAAATAAAACCTCCATAAAAAATTCATTCATTTTTTAATTAAATTTTATTACAAAATCAATCAAATTTATACAGCTGCTTTCATTTCGCATACTATAAAAATTGTTTGGGATACTAAAGAGGTAATAAATTTTAAAGGAGGCATTACAATGGCAAATATATCTATGTTAGATTTACAGAACCTTCGTCACTTAATCGGCGGTTTTGACACCACACACTGCAAAATGCAGGCTTATGCAGACCAGGCGACAGATCCCGCTCTGAAAAAATTCTTTCAGCAATCCGCTCAGTCAGCAATGGACAGTAAACAAAAATTAATGCAGTTTCTTAAGTAAGGAGGAAGCAAAATGTTAGATGATAAGACAATGGTAGCCGATACGCTTGCCGGCGTAAACGGAGAGCTGACAAGGTACGGCGGAATGATCGCCCAGTCGGAAAACCAGGAATTAAAGCAGACATTAAAACAGATGAGGAACCAGTGTGAAATGTCTCAGGAAGAGATTTATAAGCTTGCCAGAGAACGTGAGTATTATGTTCCTGCAGCACCTGCCACTCAGGAAGAAATAGATCATGTAAAATCTCTGTTCCCACAGGATAAAATGTTTTAAGTAAATTTATTTAAGAAAAGCGGCATCCAAAATATTAGGTTTGTGATCAGCCCCTTGTCAAGTAGACAGATGAAATATCTAAAATAAAGTGCCGGAAATGGTCATGTACATGCATGGCCATTTCCTATGCACACCATTTTTCTTTATATTTTTCAATGCGCGGACTTTTACATAATATCTTTTTTAGCCTTCAGTTTCTTCAATGGATAATAGAGATTCAGCCTGCTGGATAGGATACCATCATTTGAAAAAACAATAGTTTTATCCTTTCCTTTGATTGCATCAAAGAAAGCCTTCTTTGCGGTATAGCTGCTGTTGGAGAAATTGATCATGGCATCTTTTATGTCTATTCTATTATTTCCATTGTTTATGACACATTTTTGATTTAAATCACCGGCCTGATCAGCAATCCTTACACCAGATATCTCATATGCTCCTGAAGGGGCCTTAGATGAAATTGGAATATTAAAAGTATATTTACCTGAAAATTTGGGCGAGTTTGACCATTCCCCTTGCCTGTTATTTCTGCATATACTAAATATAAGATTGAACTGAAAAAAGCAGGTGATATTTTGACTCCAGTCTCCAATCAAACTGAGCTTCTGAATGCTGTGGCTTCCAAAGAAACTCACATTCAGGCAGTCTCAGATTTCACAGTCTCCAAACAGATCACTGTCCGCTGTTCCCTGACACTCACTGGCTGTTCCGATGAATGTCCGGTCTCCCTTTATAAGGATGCTTCCTTTCCCTCTGCTATGTTTCATGTTTCAGAAGGAGGCAGCCTCACCCTTCAAAACATTGTGTTAGACGGTCAAAAGGAACTCCATTCCGGCAGAGATCCTATGAACCGTTCCTTAATATTGATTTCGGGCGGTACGCTCATTCTGAAACACGGTACAGTTCTCCGAAACAACCATTCCTATACAGAAGGGGGAGGCGTTTATTTTTCAGGCATCGGTTCCCTTCCAAACAATTTCCTGATGACCGAAGATTCGCAGATTTCGGGCTGCTCCTCCAGACTCTGCGGAGGAGCTGTTATGGCCGCTGTCAAACATCCCGATGATAAACTTTCAATCCTGGGACGCGCTTTGATCACCCACAATACTGCGGCCCACGGCGCCGGGATCTATCTTCGCTCTTTTGAAAAGCGGGCGGGAAGCATCCTCACCGTTTCTGACTCGGCAGCCATAACTGATAACATTGCCCTGGGATGCGGTGGCGGCATCAATTTCTCAGGCTTCCGTGAAGATGCTGAAATACCTTCTTCCCTCACAGTGTCAGGTAATGTGAGGATCTCCGGAAATGCCTCTGCTTACGGGGGAGGTATTTACTTCTTCGGCTGCAGTGAGGAAGATCAGCTGGATATCGAAAAGGACTCTGTCCTCTCTGAAAACAGTGCAAAAGAAAACGGGGGAGGTCTCTGCCTGGTTTCCCAAACAGGTGCCTCAGTTACAGTAAATGAATGTTCTATTTCCAAAAACAAAGCCGATGGACAGGGCGGAGGCATTTCACTCACTAATCGTTCTTCAAAAAAATCTGTCCGCCTGGCACTGATGAATTCTGATATAAAGGGAAACCGGGCGGCTTCCTGCGGCGGAGGCATTGTTTTTAGTGCAGGCAGCGGAGAATTTTCCTTTCATCTTACAGACAGCAGGATTTTTGAAAATATTTCTTCTTCTGACGGCGGCGGTATTGCCATGAGTTCATCCGGCAGCGGCATTGTCAATGTGTCACAGACTTCATTTTCCAGAAACACCGCAAAAAAATCCGGCGGCGGGCTGGCCTTTCTGTCTGAGTCTTCATCTAAAGCAAAAAATCTCTCCCTGACATCGGCAGAGTTTATCAAAAATCAGGCAGGATCAGGCGGAGGAATCTTTCTTGATTCCAAAGAAGGCGCTGCGGATGCAAACCTATATGACTGTATCATCGAGGACAATACGGCTCGTTTTGGGTACGGCGGCGGTATCCTGTCCCATGGCTTTGGCAATATTGTAAGTTTAAGAGGCACCACACGGCTTTCACAAAACCTTGCCAAGAAAGCAGGAGTCGGTATCTCTCTTGAATGCGGCAGTTCTCTTATTCTTGAGGAAGGACCAAATTTATATGACGGCTTTTTCCTCAAAGATGCGGATACTCATCTCTACCTGCAGAACACCCTCCATCCCAATGCATGTATCCGTCTTGAGAATTCCGAATATATTTCTCCAAACAAGGAAGGAAATCCAATCGTCATCTGTGCCCCTTTATCCGAATATTTCGGTCTTCAGCCTTCGGACGCCGAAAAATTTCGGATGCCGTCCCACGGGTTTAACGGCTGGGAATTCCGTCTAAATCCTGACCGAACTTTTGTCCTGCTGGCTCCCGTCCGTTTCAGGATACGCTATGAGAACCTGTTGGAATCCTCAAACACCAACCCAGTTTTTTATACGACAGATTCACCTGATCTCATCCTGAATCCTCCGGAAGAACTTCCGGGCCTTGCCTTCCTCGGATGGTATGACGATCCATTCGGCGGAAAACAGATAAATATGATCCCCCATGGAAGCACGGAGCATTACACGCTCTATGCCAGATGGAAACCAGAACCCGTGGGGTTAAAGTCCCTTCCCCTTTTCAGGAAACGATTCCCTCTTTCTCTTCTGAGCAAAAGAAAGCATTAAAATAAGGGAGTAAATCACAGTACGATTTACTCCCTTCTCCATACAGTTTATGATCGACCAGAAATTATATATCCGTTTTTTCCTCTCTGCTTTGTCTTGTAGAGAACCGCATCCGCATTATTATACAGCGAGACAAAGTCTGTTCCGCCCCAGAATATCATTTTCACGGATATGCCCTCGTATAACTGTTATAAACTCTTTAATAGCCATATCCCTAAACACATGGCCGAACCGGCCGTTGGCCTGCTTAAAGTTATCAATATCCAACAGGAAAAAGGCATACATGGCAACCTGATTTTTTGACAAGACCTTCCCGATGCACCTTTCTGCAGCATTGGTTTTGAATAACTTTTGTTTCTTCATGCCGGCTCCTCCTCCCAGTCCTCTGTCCCGACACTATAATCCTTCTTTGGGGCATATATCCTTCAGACAGCATACCTCACAGTGTGGCTTTGTCCTTGCAGTACAGATATCCCTTCCGAGAAATACCAGCCTGTGGCAGAAGTCGCTTCCTTCTTCGGGAGGTATGATCTCCCAGAGTGCCATCTCTACTTTTTTTGGATCTTTGATCTGATCCACCAGTCCCATGCGGTTCACCAGCCGGATGCAGTGAGTATCCGTGACGATTGCAGGTTCTCCGAAAACATCGCCCATCACAAGGTTGGCGCTCTTACGTCCTACCCCCGGAAGTTTCATCAGAGCCTTAAAGTTATCCGGAATTCCGCCGCCGTATTCGTCTCTCAATATTTTCATACAGGCACTGATATCTCTCGCCTTACTTCGTCCAAGCCCACACGGCCTGACGATCGCCTCTATGTCCGCCGGATCTGCTTCTGCCAGAGCATTCACATCCGGATATTTTTCATATAAATCCTGAACAACCACATTGACTCTGGCATCTGTACACTGTGCCGCCAGACGCACGCTCACCAGCAGTTTCCATGCCTGGTCATAATCCAAAGTACACCCTACATCAGGATACTCCTTTTTCAGCCTCTCTATGATCTCCAACGCTAATTTGTCTTTTGTCATATTGTACTCCTCTATTTCTATTATAACAAATAGGCATTTGCGAAACGCCGGAATCCGCATAAATACGGCATTCTTTTTGCTACAAAACAACTCCTCAATGATTTATGGTAAAATTGAGATGTCAAATAACAATTAGCAATATCACCAAAAAAGGAGTTGCACCTATATGATAACATACAAACAGCTTTCTTTGGCAGATATTTTTACCGATTGTCAAAATAAATTGTCCCGGTGTCTTTCGTTTCTCATTCTCACGCTGCCACCAGCAGACCTCGTAAACATCTTCTTTATCCGATGCTCAAGGCCCTGTTATTACAGCTCATTTTCTCTATTCCAAGACATCTCTCTTGATCGTATTTCTCAAATACTCTTGCTCCTTCATCTTCTGCAAATATTCTTCCGTGATCTCGGCATATCCATTCACAAGACCTGGCATCGGCGTAACCGGATGATACGTAAAGAGCATAACCTCCTCGTCGGCCTGCCGCACGATCTCATCAATAACCGTCGAATTCGCGAACGTCGCCGTGTAGACCTTCCAGATCCGGTCAGTGTTGTGAAACTGCAGCCCCTTTGTTTTTTGTTACAATTCCTTTAATTCTTTTTTCTTTTGATCGAGATAATTCTTCCATGCTTTGTCGTCAAGAAATTGATTTTCATCCGGATGTTTCAGCATGTATTCGTGTTTATTCAGCAAATCAACGTTAGACGTATGATTTCCCATAAACAGATCAACTTTCTGGTTCCTTACCTTCTCCAGCGAGTGCAGATAATCTTTTCTCGCTTGAAATCCAGAATCTCCAATTTCGTTCAGATAATCCGACTGAAGGGTGTTAAAGCCAAAGCCGCCATAATATCCTGCGCGTTTTCTCTCTTTTCCGTCCGTAATATCGAAGAAACACACGATACAACCTTTCGTGTGTCCCGGAACCAGATAAAATTCAACGGTCGTATTGCCAAATGTCCGTATATCCCCTTCTTTGACTGCAACGTCCACATGAAATAATGTATCCATGCAATTGCCGCTTTCCTGAATCATAGTCAATTCCGGATGTTCCCGAAACATTTTTACATCCGGTTCACCCATGTAGATTTTGGTTCCGAACATGTTTTTAAAAAAATTTACAGCGCCAAAGTGATCAACATGGCCATGCGATAAAATAATCCATTTTACGTCTGCCGGATTAAAACCCATTTCCCAAATTGACTGTATCAGCACTGCCTGCGCTCCACAATTCCCAGCATCAAACATAAGAAGACCTTCTCCCGTGTCCACAATATGCACGCAGACCCAGCTACCACCAACATAGTATAAATTTCCATAAATTTGAAATGGTTTTACATAGCGCAATTCCTGATTAATAAAAAATTTTCCCGTCTTTTTACCTGCAATTCTGTTCCGATGCTCCTCATAATCCTTATAATCTGATTTTATTGACATTTTACTTTTCCTTACTGATATAAATTCCATCGGCTGCTGGCCGGCACAAGCCGCAGACCCGTGGGGTGGTCTGCAGCCGTATAATCTGCAAGTATATTAGTATGATGTACTGTTCGCGAAAACAATGCACAACAGGAAGTACAGTTTCATTATAACATCTGCTATAATTCCACTATACTTCCTACTATGCGGTTTATTTTTTAACTTTAGAAGAGGAATGTTACTGAACTTACAGTAACTACTGCGATCAATATGATCAGCAATGGCCCGCCAATCTTGACAAAGTCGGAGAATTTATATCCGGCCGGTAAAATCTGCATGTTGACAGCTGTTCCGTAAGATGTTGCAATTGCCAGATTCGAACACGCCGCAATTACGATAACCCACGGAACCGGACTGATTCCAAGACCAAGCGCCATTGCGATAGCAATTGGGCTGATCATAGCCGCCGTTGCATTGTTCGACATAAAATTCGTCAGTACGCTTGTTAAAACTGCAATTACAATTGTAAGAACTACTACGGAAGCGTTTTTCCCTCCGAAAAGATTCAGTACTGCGTTTGCGATCAAAGCTCCGCCGCCTGATTTATCAAGTCCCGCTCCAAGTCCGCCGATACCGCCGATTGTAATCAGTACATCCCAAGGAAGCTCTTCATAAGCTTTCTTGACCGGAATACATTTTGTTCCAAGAACGATAACTGCACCTAACATACCGATAACGCCGATTGTAAAATGGCTTTTAAATGGTTCAAATCCACTCGCCACGAATAAGAAAATGCACAGAAGCATTGTAAATACTGAAATAGCTCCTTTCTTGCCATCCGCCGGATCATTTGTGCTTTTTTCTTCAACTGCCGGGGCATCTGCATACATGTTTCCCACATTGAAGTCCGGACTTTCCGGTTTCAGAACTTTCTTCAGCAAAGTATATCCGATCGTCCCCCAGAAGACAACCTGCACGATAGATGCCGGAAGCATGATTTTTGTCATATCAAACATTCCAAGTCCATCTTTATATCCGTCATATCCCTGAAGCACCGCGTTCGCCGCAAGCTGTGATGTAGACCCGACCAGCGTACATGCCCCCCCAATGACTGCTGCAGTTCCCGCCGGGAAAATAACCATCTTAGATCGGATCCGTCCGTTTGATCCAGCCGCTACAACAGCGATCAGAGGCATCCAGATAGCTACTGTTCCGTTATTGCTCATAAACGCTGACATCAAACAGCATACAGCGCTTGCTGTTACGATAAATCTGCGTTCCGTCTTTGCTAAAAATGAATTTCCAATTCTGTCGCCGATTTTCTGAGCCATGCCGGTCTCAAAGAGCGCCGCGCTTACGATACACATCCCGACGACCATTGCCCAGCCAGGAGCGCTGAATCCGGCATATACTTCCGAAAGTTCCATCTGCGGAATCAGAATTCCCATTGCTACGGAACTTCCCATAGCCACAACGCTCATTGGCAATTTATTCCACATGAACAGTACAATTGTAATTGCTGCAATTATAATTGCTATAATACTTGAACTCATAGTTTTTTCTCCGTTTCCCCACATAGTTTTTCTTGTAACTTAACTTTATACACTCATATATAAGAGTTCAGCCCTTTATTATGGCTTCTTATACTTCTGCATACTCCGCGTCTTTCCACTTCGGATGATCATATACCGACCTGTCTGCTACGAACGGCCATTTCTTTCCCTCTGCTACTGCCAGACAGCCTTTCACACACATTTGAGCCATTTTAATGACCGCTTCTCTTGTCTGTGCCGCCGAATGAGGGCTTACAATCAGATTTGGGCAATTCAAAAGCGGATCATCTGTCTTTGGAGGTTCATTGCAGAATACGTCCGTTCCTGCCCCTGCAATTTCACCTGCTTTCAACGCCTCTGTCAGATCTGCTTCGTTGATGATTCCGCCGCGGCTGCAGTTAATGATCAGTGCCGTTTTCTTCATTTCTGAGAGCTGCTTTCTGGAAATCATATTTCTGGTTTCCTCGGTGAGAGGCACATGAATGGATACTACGTCACTGATTTTCAAAAGCTCTTCATAGTTCTCATAGTACTCTGCGCCGTAACCTTCTACCTGTTCTTTTGACAAAAACGGATCATAGGCTGCTATTTTCATTCCACATCCTTCACAGATCTTTGCAGTTTCACGTCCGATTGCCCCAAGTCCAAGAATCCCAACGTTCTTACCTTCCAGCTCAAATGCTTTTTTAGCTCCACGGATTTCCCAGTTGCCTTTGCACATTTCCGTCTGAGCTTCCACCAGATTTTTGGAAAGTGCGAACATCATCGCCACCGCATGCTCTGCAACGCTTCTGTTATTGGCTCCCGGTGTGATAACTACAGGGATCCCATGCGCTGTAGCTGTCTTCACATCTACGGAATCATATCCTACGCCTGTACGCCCGATAACCTTCAGATTCGGGCTGTTCTCGATGGCATGTCCGTCACATTTTGCAATCCTTACGATCAGAGCGTCTGCATTCTTCATTTCATCCAGATAATTGTTTGGATCCTGATTATCTGCAACATAAACATCCGCGATTCCGTCCAGCATCTGAAGCCCTTCCGGGCACACGGCCTGTGTCATTACAAATTTCATCTTCTATTCCTCGCTTCTTTCTAATCTTTTATTTAGTTCATACCCTTATCAGCGTTCTCTTTTAAAACCCTCTTAAGCGCTTCTACGCCTTCATCGCACAGATAGTTGAATGGCCTTCTGCAGTCTCCTACCGGATATCCAAGCATCGCAACGGCCTTCTTAACTACTGTGTTCGGATTCCCATATTTGAACACTGCGCGGAAACTTGCGATAGAATCCTGCGCCGCCTGCGCATCTTCCAGTTTCCCTTCTTTGAAAAGATTGTAAATAGAAGAAAGTACATGAGGATATACATTGGAGCATCCGGCGATCCCGCCAGTTCCCCCTTCTTTTAATGCCGGAAGGATCAGGGAATCATTTCCTGATAATACGAAGAAATCTTTGTCAAGATCCTGAGTCTGATGAATATATGCTTTCAGGTTCTCCCAGTCCCCGCTGGAATCCTTTGCCCCGACAATAATATCTACGTCTCTGGCGAGCCTGGCGACCGTCTGCGGAAGAAGTTTGTTGCCTGTGCGTGCCGGAATATTATAAAGTACAATCGGCGTGTCCACATGTTTTGCAACTTCTACATAATGGTCATACAGTTCTTTCTGAGATGCGACCGCAAAACTTGGCGTAATAATGGAAAGCACGTCTGCCCCAAGCTCCTCCGCTTTCCTGCTCATACGGATGGTATCTGCTGTGGAAATGCATCCGGAGCCTGCATATACAGGTACACGTCCTTTTACCTGATCGATCGTTGCTTCAAGCACTTCAACCTTCTCATTCTCGCTTAAGATATAACCTTCCCCGTTGGTTCCAAACGGGAAAATACCATGCACACCGCCGTCAATCAGACGTTCAATCTGTGCGCGGAGTTCCTCTGTATTCATACTTTCATCCGCTTTCATCGGTGTTAAAATTGGTGTGATAATTCCCTTCAGTTCAACTTTTTTCATGATGCGTTCTCCTTTCAATTTTGAATTTTTATGAAGCACTTTCTCTGCGATTCGGCACAGGATATCGACTGTTCCGAATCCACCTGATTTTGATATTACCTGTATGGAATGGCCTCCGCATTTAATTTTTGATACAACAACGCCTTGTTCAATTTCGCATATTGGTTCGATCTGCGTACATCCGATTTGCTTCATATATCCCATCAGCGTATCCCCGCCCGTCATCAGGATCGTAAGATCCAGCCCCTGGTTTACCAGTTCGTTGACAATGCAGCCATGCGCATCTGAGATTCTGAATCTGACAGATTCCTGTTCTATCTTGTGGTCTTTCAGAAATTGTTCTTTGCTGTCATCCGAATCAAATGTATCAACAATCACTTTCTTCCTGCGCTGGCAGAGTCCCGCTATTTCGCGTGTAAATGATCTTCCCTGCGCCGTCCCATAATATTCCGGCATCAGTTTCTGATGCATTGTCAGATGGATTCTTGTAAATCCGCCGTTCTTTTCCGCATACGAAACCTGCTGTTCTGTAATCTTGTTCAGACTTCCGCATGCTACATACATCCCGTCAGTCTTGTGAAATGCCATCTCTCCTTGCCGGTTGAAAGATATTTTTTCTACCAGACGATCTGCCAGTCCTGCGCACCCCGCCAACAGCCCGAGAGCGTTCTTCTCAATCAGCTCGTCCAGTCGGTTATCAATGTCTTCTGTACTGACCGTATCACATACGATAATCTCCGGTTGGTCTTTTGCCAGTTCAGGAATCTTCTCGCTTCTCTTTAACACCTCTACGGCAACATCGCTCTCTTTTTTGATGATATCCGGTATGTACGACATATTTACCGGTTCAAATGGATCCTTTCCAAATACACTGTTTTCCAGCAATTCACCGTCTATATAATGAGTCCCGTTCTTTGTAACTCTGTGAATTTCCGGATAACCGGGAAGGAAGAACACTTTGCCGTTTCCCGCTGCATCGGCGACAGCTTTTACCTCGGCCCCTATGTTTCCCCTGAGCGCAGAATCTGTTTTTTTGAAAATAATCTGTACTTCGCGGGCAATCGCCCACTCTGTAATCTTTTTTACTTTCAGATACGCGTCTTCTTTCTGCATTGGCCTTGATTCACTGTCGATCACAAGAACCTCTGTGTCTGGTCTGATTTCACTATTCTCCAACTTTGTTTTTGTGAAAACCTGTGTGCTGATGCCACGTTTTTTAAACTGGATTCCTGTATCCAAAGCACCAGTAAAATCATCGGCTATAATCAACAGTTTTACCACGTCGTTTTCCTCCCGCTATTATTTGTTTTCTGCAAGGCGGATCGCATAATCAATAGAATTTACAAGGCTTAATTCGTTACATTTTCCTGTTCCTGCAAGATCAAATCCGGTTCCATGATCTACAGATACGCGTATGATTGGAATGCCAAGCGTTACATTGACGCCGGATACGGCGTCCCATTTCTTTTGCTCCTTATTATATTTGAATCCTTCTACCTTAAGCGGTATATGTCCCTGATCGTGATACATTGCAACGACAATATCATACCAGCCCCCGATTGCTTTAGAGAAAATGGAATCCGGAGGCGTCGGCTTCTTCTCCGGAATATGAATCCCTTCTTCCAGCGCCGCATCAATAGCCGGCTGAATCTCTTCAATCTCTTCCGTACCAAACATTCCGTTCTCCCCGCAGTGCGGATTCAGGCCTGCCACGCCAATCTTCGGCTCTTTAATTCTGATCGCTTTACATGCATCGTTGGCAATTCTGATGCACTCCAGCACGCGTTCTTTTTTTACCCTCTCGCATGCCTGACGAAGAGAAACATGCGTGGACACATGTACAACTCTCAGATCGCCATGGGCGAGCATCATGGTGTATTTGCCGGTATGTGTATAATCTGCGTAAATCTCTGTATGTCCGGAGTAATGATGCCCTGCCATGTTAATGGCTTCTTTGCAGATCGCATTAGTTACAGTTGCATCAATCTCGTTTTTCATTGCAAGCTCGATCACCTTCACAACATACTGGAATGCGGCTTCCCCACACATTTTTGAAACTTTACCGTATATATGCTTTTTCATATCGACCAGTTTCATATCATAGACGTCGATCGTTCCGTGTTGGAATACCGCATCTTTTACATTTTCTACAGCATGGATCCGGATTTCATTGCCTTTCCCAAGAAACTCCACTGCGTTTTTCATGCAATTCGCATCTCCAATAATGATTGGCTTACATCTTTCGTACACAGCCGGGTCTGAAAGTGCTTTTACGGAGATTTCAGATCCATTTCCCGAGGGATCTCCCATTGTAATTCCGATAATTGGTTTCTTTTCCATTTCTACTGCCCTTTCTTTGATAATTGTTTTATTTCAGAACTCTCAGGTAAATACCCCTGATATCATCCAGTGATAATTCTTTCATGTTATTTACCAAAAGTCTTTTTTGATCGCTTCCTGCCTTTACAAGGAAATCAAGGTCTTCCATTTTTACTCCGAATTCATTCAGGTCTGTTGGAATGTTTGTCACTCTTACAATGTCTACAATCTGTTCGATCATATAGTCCGCCTTTTCATCCACATTTTTTTCGAAAAGCTCCGGGAACACTCCGTCGCACAATTCCGCAAGTCTTTCCCTGCAGGCGTCTTTGTTGAATTCCATTACATGTGCAAAAAGGATTGCATTGGATACGCCATGCGCAATATGGTATTTTCCGCCCAATGGATATGACAGCGCATGTACAGCCGTTGTACCGCTTCCTGTGATAGCGACTCCGCCATAGAACGCGCCAAGCATCATATTACCCTTTGCTTTCATATGATCTGCATCATTGTAAGCTTCTCTGATATTATGAAAGATCAGTTTTGCACCGGCCATTGCATACGTATCGGAAAACGAAGTCGCTTTTTTTGAGGTAAAGCACTCTACTACATGGGCAAGCGCATCCACGCCCGTTGCTGCAATGATAGATTTTGGAAGCTTTCTGATCATCTGCGGATCCAGAAATACGTAATCCGGAATCATGTTATCGTTCACAATTCCTTTCTTTGACTGCTCTTCCGGAATGGCTACGATAGCGTTGCATGTTGCCTCCGATCCGGTTCCGCAAGTAGTAGGAATCATCAGGGTCTTAATCTGTTTCTCAGCAATTGCAGGATCTCTCAGAAGATCTTTTATCGTATAAGAAGCGTCTTTTAATATACTGCAGAGCTTTGCCGCATCCATAACGCTTCCGCCGCCAATCGCAATAATAAAATCACCATTGTAGCACGCGACCTCATCCATGACTCTTTCTACATCCTGATATGCCGGTTCCGGAGTCAAATTGTCAAATACTTGATATTCGGCCGTTGTTTTATGAAGTATTTTCGTCAGTATATCCAAAAGTCCTGTAAGTCTGATGCCTTTATCTGTAAATACAATAATCTTCTTTGCATGTTCTTTTTCGATGATTGCAGCTACATTTTCAATGCATCCCTCCCCTCCGCAGATATATGACGGAATTTTAATCTGATAACTCATTTTCTTTCCTCCTTTGATTCGTTTTGAAATATTTTGTGTTTCTTTGCTTTTCTTGTTTAACATATTACTTCTTAAAACCTCGTTATTCAATTGCACAATTTCATTTTATCGTTTTATTTTGAAACATCCAGCTTAATTTTTGTTGCATTTTGATACATTCAAGTATATAATGAATCTATATGAAAGCGAATATCTCAACGATAAAAATCCATTTTTTACAAAGGGGAAATCCATATGCAGAAAACCAAGATACTTGCAGTAGCTCCTTATGAAGGAATGGCGGATGCCATATCTGCAATCGCACAGACAAGAGACGATATCCGCATGACGGTACAGACAGGCGATTTGGATAACGGCAAAAAAATCGCCCTCGAACTGGCACATAATAATTATGACGTTATTATTTCAAGAGGCGGAACTGCCGAATTGATACGTTCTAACGTCGAGCTCCCGGTAATCGATATCCCGATTTCCGTATATGATGTGCTCCGCACAATTAAACTTGTGGAAAGCTATTCTGGCAAGTTTATAATCGCCGGATTTTCTTCGATCACAAACTGCGCCAAAGTGCTCTGCGACCTACTGCAGTATGATATTGATATTGTAACGTTTACCAACGAATCGGATGCTCTGCCGGCAATCAGGAAGGCGCAGCAGAACGGCTGTACATTGGCTCTTTGTGATATGACAGGTTTAAATGCAGCCAGGAAGCTGGGGATGAATTCTATCCTTCTTTCTTCCGGAAGCGAAAGTATCACTTCTGCAATTGATGAAGCCGTCAAACTCGTGGCGTCTTCTGCTCATGTTCACAAACAGAAAGATCTGTTTCAGGCTCTTCTGACCAATGAAGACCGGGAATTTCTGATTTTTAATCCAGCCGGAGCCTTATGGTTTTCCAGTCTTCCAAATAACGACAGCAATACAGTCCTTATGAATCTTGTACAGACTTATCTTCGGGCTTTTTTGAAAGTTTCGGGTCAGACAGTCACCAGACAGATCCGCGATAAAATCTTCATCCTTACAAACCGGCATTTATTCTATGAAGACCAGAAATATACAGCAATAACCATCCAACAGAAACATGCCGTTTTTTCCGAAGAAGACTCAGTAATTACTATTTACAATCATTTGGATTCGAACTCAGAAGATTTCGCCGATGAATACAACGGCTCTCACCAAGTGGGACGTACGGCCGATATTATCGAAGCGTATGCAAAGAGCACACAGCCGGTACTGATTATAGGAGAATCCGGAACAGGGAAAGATAAAGTTGCAAAGCTTTTATATTCCAACAGCTCCGGGAATTCTTCCCCTTTATATATCATCAATTGTGAACTTATGGGGGAACGAAAATGGAATGCCCTGATCAATAATTCAGATTCGCCATTCGCAAATGTGAATACAAACATCTATATCAAAAATCCGGGAGCGCTTTCGAAAAATCAATTGGACAAGCTTTTTTCTTATATTGATAATTCAGAGCTCGCCAGAAGGAACCGGCTGATTTTTTCGCTGATCCTGAATTCCTCAGAAAAGGATCAGACGGAAATATGTCGAAATTATCTCGAGAACAAATTATCCTGCATGACTTTGAAGCTTTTGCCGCTTCGAGATCGCATTCAGGATCTTTCGAGCATTGCCACGCTTTATATTCATCGTATGAATGTCGCTACCGGCAAGCAGATTATCGGCTTTGAGGCGGAAGCTATGGATTTGATGACTGCTTTTTCATGGCCTAACAACCTCGATCAATTGCACCATATAATCAAAGAATTGGTGGTTATAACCCGCACTCCATATATTACGTATGAAAACGTAAAAGAAATTTTGGACAACGAACCCTCCGCCGATCCTTCTGCTGATATTTCCGGTCTGGATCTTACCGGCACACTGAATGAGATCAATGACCAGATCATCCATATGGTGCTTACGGAGGAAGCCGGAAATAAAGAACGAGCCGCTAAGAGGCTTGGAATCAGCCGGAGTACGCTTTGGCGAATGTTAAAGAAGTGATTTACAGATACGGGCATAAATAAGACAGGAAGAATGCATCCCTTATACCTCTTTTTCACAATGATTCAGGCTGATCCAAAGGATCGGTAAAAAGGACAGCAGATTGCTGATCATATGAGCTGAAAAAGGTGCTTTTAAGCTGTGATGCTTCTCATACACGAAGTAAAAGACGTTCCCCCACAATGCTGCATAGATCCCCTGGATCACATGTCTGTGACACAGCCCGAAAATAACACTGGAAATCAGAGACGACTTTTCTTTCCCCATCGGTTTTAATCCTTCGTACAGAAATCTGCGGAATCAAAGTTCCTCGGTCGCCGGGCCAATGACCCCTGCCGCAGCTGCGTTTACTAAAAGCGGGCTTTTCTCAGCACTTTGATCCATTATGAATTTGCTGTTATGGAAATTTTCTGTAAGATAAATAGAAATGTATTGTGTGAGAAAAAAGAAAGAAATCGTAAATAAAAGAATAAATTCCTTAATACCTTTACTCTCTGCAAAAACAGTATGCTGGATGGCTATCCCCTTGTCCCGCAGGGCATTTACTCTGTCGGGATCGGACGCGATCGGTACTAACGCATCCAAACCTTCTTTATTTCTCTTCTCCATGACTTCAAACCAATAGTCTCTCATCTGAGGGATCTGTTTTCTTTTTGCAGGGTTGTCTACATATAGATCGTGACATCTGGAGCAAAGGGGCGCAGCATTCTCAATCGTATCTTCATCTCCCTCATTCTGAGGAATGATATGATGTACTTCAACAAATGGTTCCTGACAGATGACGCACCTAAAACCTGATCTTCTCCTTGCTTCTTCCTTAACTTTTTCTGAAAATCCCATTATATTCACACCTCTGACTTTATTTTATAGATATAACGCAGTTCTCTTAAATCTTTTCCTCCGATATGATCCGTGAGACAGTCTCCACTGTTCTGGAAACCAAACTTCTCATAGAAGGTTCTGGCTCTCATATTTTCTTCTAAAACCCAGAGAAAGACATATGTATATCCCAGCTCAGCCAGCCCGTCAACTGCCGCCTGCAAAAGCTGTCTGCCATATCCATTTCCATAGTAATCCGGAAGCAAATAGAGCGAGACGATTTCCCCAAACCCCTTAAGACTGATGAATCTGGAAGCACAGTAGGAGGCCGTGCCGATCATCTTTTCACCATTCATCATGACTAATGAAATCAATTCAGAATTTTGAATTCCTTCACGCCATTTTTCTTTATCAATGTTATCCAGAAACTCCTGAGGAATGATGCCTCTATATGTACTTTTCCAACTGGCCGCATAGATACCACAGACTGCATCGATGTCATCTTCCTCGTTTAATAACCTGATCTCCATTTAATATCCCCCTATTTCAAATGCTTTGTATTCATGGTCAAAATGATATCCTAATTTCTCTGCAAGTGCAGCGGATGCTTGATTTTGGGCATCCCAGCTCGGATACAGACCTTTATTCAGACATTCCAGTATCAGCTTTGCTCCACAAGCATAAGCCAGTCCATTTCGCCGGAACTCTTCCTTCGTGTCAATCTCTATTTCAATTCCTTCTCTGTATCTTGCATAAGAAGAAGCTCCTGCTGCGAGCGATTCTCCTTTTAATACGGCAATTCCTATGCCGAGCTTTTTATATGTCTCATAGTCCTCAAACTGTGAGACCAGATCCTGACACCATGCACTTGATCTGCATAGCGCAAAAAGGTCTGCATCAATCATTCGCAGGGTATATCCCGGCTTTAATGAATTGACGGCAGACCTTAAAGTATCTTTATCAAAAATATTCTGTTCTTTTTTTATGGCATAACGTGTTACTGGTTTTGCTCTGTCTCCATACTTTTTGACGATCAGTTCTGCCCATTCCTCAGACTGCGGCACCATAATAATAAAGTCCTGGAAACAGTTTTCCGGTTTATAAGAGACTAAATCTTCCTCTGCATTTCCGGCAAAAAAACAGAAATCACCAAGAACAGCCATAGCGGACTGTGGATCTGAAGTATTGTCCACATAGATGTCTCCCATGACCTTTTGAAGACAGGACCAGATTAAAGTTTCCTTCCATTCTCCGAACAGTTTTCTCGCTTTTGTTGTGTCTTCCAATTTGATAGGCATGCCATAATCCTTTCTCTTCTTAAATATTGCTTGTTGTCTGCTCATTCATCCCAGTCTTTTATATTATATTTGACGAGTAATTCTTTTGCTTTCTCCAATCCTTCTTCGTAAATATGTACAGATTTAGAGCGATGGCTTCCCTGATCAATCAGCCCTTCTTCCTCAAGATCATCCAAGGCATGAAAGGGATACCCTTTCCAGGCTTTGTTTTCTTCTAATGAAAATCTATCCTGGTGGCTGAATCTTGTTAGATACATTAAAAGCAGTGATAGTTCGTTGATAGCTTCTTTTGGAGATGTTTTTTCTTCTCTCATCAACCTGATTCCTCCTTACACTAGCGGCTAAATAACTGTTTTTGTCAAATCATACATCATAATAAACTCTTCCTCTGTCTCATCGATAATTTTAAAGCCGAGATTCTGATACATTTTAAATGCATAATTTTCTTTCTGTACTGACAGAGAAGCCTTTTTGTATCCTTTTGATTTTAAAAGAGACAGCATCTCCTGCATCATTTTTGTACCGATTCCTTTTCCTCTATACTTTTTGTAAAGGGAAATTGCAAATTCGGGAGTCACGTCATCTATATTCCCATATCCGGATATGATCCGTGTCCAGACTGCTCCTATGATTCTTCCGTTTGCTTCGGCGCAGAGACAATGATCGTGTTCTTTTCCAAAGTTCTCTATGTATATATTTAAGTCTGGTTCATCGATGATTTCCTTTGGCAGAAGAGTTTCCGTGCCTTTTTGAAAAATTGCCTCATATAAAAACTTTTTTAGATAAGGGTATTCATTTGAATACATTTGTCTGATCTTATATTCCATGGCACTCTCCTTTAATTAAATTCTTTATAGAGTGAAATATGGTCTTTTAATTCAATAAAACCATTTTTTATATAAAAATTAAAAGCGGGAACAGTTCTCTCTGTCTGTAAAAAAATATGCGTTACCTGTTTGCTTTTGGCATATTGTTCAACGGCTTGTAAAAAGTCCGTACCAATGCATGATGCTTCCCATTGAAAGGCCAATGAGTTCATCATTTTTAAACAGACCCAATGTTAAAGAATTCCTGTTTCCTATTAAATCCATAATATATTCATGCAGTTGTGCCAAGTCACTCCAATCATCATTCCAGGGCTCCTTTGTAAAATCTCTGCAAATAATGATTTGATTTCTTCTATGCTTTTAATATTTAATTCTTTTAGTTCTTTCATAATAGATTTTCTTCTCCTCTAAAACACTGGATTTCCCAGGCATGTCTACCGTCCAATGACGAATCAATTTTCTGGTGGAAACCTCTACTGCCCTTTCCTCTTCAATAGTGCCACGGTCTCCACATGCCCCGTATGCCCAAACTGATCCACAACCGCCACTTTCCGAACTTCATATCCTTCTCCCCCCAGCACCTTCAAATCCCGAGCCAATGTCCCAGGATCACAGCTGACATACACAATCCTCTCCGGCCCCATCTTCACCATAGTATCGAGCAATGCCTTATCGCACCCTTTCCGGGGCGGGTCAACAACGATCACATCCGCATAAACCCCATTCTTCTCATACTCTCGTGGCAGTACTTCCTCCGCCTTCCCCACAAAGAACTTCACATTATCCATACGGTTCATCCTGGCATTCAATCTGGCATCTTCAATGGCTTCCTTTACAATCTCAACCCCATAGACCTGCTTTGCCTTCTGTGCCAGGAACAGAGAAATCGTTCCGATCCCACAGTAAAGATCCCACACAGTTTCATCCCCGCAGAGCCCGGCATACTCCAAGGCCTTCTCATACAGAACCTTCGTCTGCCTTGGATTCACCTGAAAGAATGACAGCGGCCCGATTTGATACTTCACATTCCCAATATAGTCATAAATATAAGCAGGTCCATAAACCTCTTCTACCTTACTTCCCATAATCCGGTTTGTCCTCTCCCGGTTGCTGTTGACACAAATGCTGGTCATACCCTCAACCTCTTTTAAAGACTCCACCAGTTCAGAAAGATTCGGAAGCTCCTTCTTCCTGCCGTTCACCACGAGACATACCATGATTTCCCCTGTGACAAACCCAACTCGGGTCATGATATGGCGCACCAATCCTCTATGATTTTTTTCGTCATAAGGCTCCACATGGTTCCTCTCCATGTAATCAAGAACCTTTTTAAGAATCTCCTCATTGACCGGATGCTGAATTGAACAGTGGGTACAGTCAATAATAGAATGAGTCCGTCCCGCATAAAACCCGGTGATCAGTTTTCCAGCCTTGTTCCGTCCCACAGGAAACTGGGCTTTGTTCCGATAATAATACGGCTCGTCCATTCCATAAATCGGTTCCATGAAAGAGCCTGCATTTTCAATCCCGCCGATTCGTTCCAGACAGTTTTTTACCTTATTAAATTTATACTCCAGCTGCTTTTCATAAGACAGATGCTGGAGAGTACATCCGCCGCACGGACGTGCGGAAGGACATCTGGGCTCCACACGGTCAGGAGACGGGACAAGCAGTTTTTCTACTCTTGCAAATCCATAATTTTTCTTTATCTTGATGATGCGGGCAAGGACTTTGTCCCCCGCGACGGCATCTTTTAAAAAGAGGGCATAGCCGTCTGCATGGCCGATGCCCTCTCCTTCATTGCCCATATCATCAATTTCCACTTCCACTAATTGATTCTTTTTAAATTCCATAGGCACCTCTTATTTCATCATCCATGAATGAAAATTAAATGGATGATTCTCTGATCTTTGTGTCAAACAAACGCTGGAAACCGGACCATTCCTGGCCTTCCTGCTTCTTCTCGATCACCTCTGCAAATGTCTCCATCTTAGCATCCAGATTATCAGCCTGGCTCAGTGCAAGTGCTTCTGCCAATGCAGGTTTTTTCGGTGAACCGAATTCCAGTTCCCCGTGATGGGACAGAATACAGTGTTTCACTTCGTTGGCAAGCTTTACAGGGAATCCCGGGATCTCATCCATGAGTTTGGAAAGCTTGATCGTTCCCATGACAATATGTCCCACTAACTGGCCTTCGTCTGTATAATCATTTTCAGGAAATGCTGAGAGCTCCTCTGCCTTTCCGATATCATGGAACAGTGCCGTTGTGACGAGCAGGTCTCTGTTTAACTGCGGATACAGAACTGCATACTGTTCACATAACTTTGCCACGCTGACAGAGTGCTCCAGCAGGCCGCCGATGTATCCGTGATGTACACTTTTTGCAGCAGAATGAATCTTAAACTTCTTTACAAACTCTTTATCTTCTACGAAAACCTTCATGGCAAGTTCTTTTAAATACGGGTTCTGAATTCTCTGGATCATTGTTAAAAGCTCATCAAACATTTCATCGATATCTTTTTTTGTGGATGGCATATAATCGGAAATCTGGTATTCTCCTTCATCTGCCTTCCGGATCATTTCAATATTCAGCTGATTATTTCCCTGGAAGTTTGTGACCTTCCCTTTCACCATGATATAATCCATGGCCTCAAAATGTCCGATGGCATTGTTAAGTTCCCATACTTTTCCGTCGATCATTCCGGTTTTGTCCTGGAGCGAAAGAGAATAATAGGTCTTTCCAAATTTTGATGTGCCGGATGTCTTTGTCTTGCACAAAAATACCTCCGAAACCATATCTCCTTCATGCAGCTCACTTATATATCTCATAATTTAACCTTTCTAGGGCCGCCTTAGAGCCCGCACCTCTTTTACTTTCCCTATTATTACATAAACTGCCCCGAAAATCCACTGGAAAATTGCCGTTTGGCTCGTTTACATGCCACATATTTTATGCTACACTTTTTCTAAATCTAAAAAAGAAAACCTTCTATAAATAATGGTTTTTGAATAATCTGAGGGAAAAAATATGAATCAAAAAGTTTTAAATACATTAGAATATGACAAGGTCATCGAAAGGCTTAAAGCGTATGCCACCACAGAACTTGGAAAAGCCGCCTGTGAAAAATTAGAGCCGATGACGGATGAACCGGAAATATCCCTGGCCCAGGAACAGACACAGGATGCCCTGACCAGACTTTATAAACAGGGAAGTATTTCATTTTTTGGAGTACATGATCTGGGGGCTTCTCTGAAACGCCTGAAAATGAAAGGGACTTTGAGTGCCGGAGAACTTCTGGAGATTGCCGGTCTTTTGGAGGCAGTAAAAAATGCACTGGCCTACGGTGCACAGCGGGATGATATGGCGGATGCCGATTCTCTGGATTCTGTATTTGAGTCTCTGGTACCGATGGACGGCCTGTTAAAGGATATCAGACACTGTATTATTTCACCGGAAGAGATCAGTGATGATGCCTCCTCCGCCTTAAAAGACATCCGCAGAAATATGAAACTGACCAATCAGAAGATCCACAGCCAGCTCACGGCTATGGTCAGTTCTTCCTCCAACAAAGACATGCTTCAGGATGCCCTTGTGACCATGAGAAACGGACGCTATTGTATTCCGGTAAAACAGGAGTACCGCGGACAGTTTAAAGGAATGATACATGACCAGTCTTCCAGCGGTTCTACTCTGTTTATCGAGCCGATGGCGGTGGTGACTCTGAACAATCAGTTAAAAGAGCTGGAGGGACAGGAACAGACAGAGATCGAGCGTATATTATCGCTTTTAAGCGAACAGGCTTCCTACGATATGGATGGTCTGGCACAGAACCAAAAGCTTCTGGTTCTGCTTGATTTTATTTTTGCAAAGGCTAAATATGCCAAAGACTATAACGGCAGCAAACCGATTTTCAGAGAAGACGGCGTGATCAATATCAAACAGGGGCGCCACCCTCTGCTTGACCCTAAAAAAGTGGTTCCGATTAACGTCTCTCTCGGCGATGCATTTTCTATGCTGGTCATTACCGGGCCAAATACAGGGGGTAAAACCGTTTCATTAAAGACCGTGGGCTTATTTACACTGATGGGGCAGGCAGGCCTTCATATTCCTGCATTCCAGGGTTCCAGTCTGGGAATTTATGAAGAGGTATTCGCGGATATCGGAGATGAACAGAGTATTGAACAGAACCTGAGTACTTTCTCCTCCCACATGACCAATATTGTCTCTATCATTCAGAATGCCCATCGTCACTCTCTGGTGCTGCTGGATGAGCTGTGCGGCGGAACCGATCCGGTGGAAGGCGCTGCCCTGGCTATATCCATTCTGACGGACCTGCATGACCGGGGCGTAAAAACTATGGCGACGACTCATTACAGCGAACTGAAAATGTTTGCGCTCTCAACGGACGGAGTTGAAAATGCTTCCTGTGAATTTGATGTAGAGACATTATCCCCGACCTATCGGCTGATGATCGGCATTCCCGGAAAAAGTAATGCATTTGCGATTTCACGGAAGCTGGGACTCGATAACCATATTATTGTGCATGCATCGGATCAGATTGATGAATCAGTAAAAGATTTTGAGACCATACTGGCTGATCTGGAAAAGAGCAAGCAGACGATTGAGCAGGAACAGGAAGAAATCTTTGAATACCGGAAAGAGATCGAAAACCTGAGAAAGAGTCTGAAGGAACGCCAGGAAAATATAAAAGAAAAGCGTGAGAAACTTCTCCGCGAGGCCCGTGAGGAAGCCTACCGGATTATTTCCGAGGCAAAGGAAACTGCCGATGAGACGATCAAGGAATATAACAATTTAAAGAAGCAGTCAGGCAAAGATGCAAACAGGAAAATGGAGCATATGCGAAGTGATCTTCGCGGCAAAATGTCCAGACTGGAAAAAGATATGGCATATCGTTCTAAAAACAGAGCGTCCAAAAAACATGAACCTGGAGATTTTCAGGTTGGAGATGAGGTTTATGTGACCAGCCTTTCCCTGAGCGGCACAGTCCAGACACTTCCCAACTCCAAAGGAGACTTGTATGTACAGATGGGAATGATGCGCTCCAAAGTCAATGTCAAAGACCTGGAGATCACTAAGAGTGTGAAACAGGTGAAACGGGAAAATGCAAGAAATGAAGCCAGAAACAGTGGGCGGACTGCGATCAATAAGTCTTCCAGTATCCGTCCTGAAATCAACGTCCTTGGTATGACAGTGGATGAAGCCGTCTCCCAGCTTGATAAGTTCATTGATGATGCCTGTCTGGCAAACCTTGGACAGATTACCGTCATTCACGGAAAGGGAACAGGGGCCCTGAGAAAAGGGATCCATAACTACTTAAAGACTCTGAAAAAACAAAAACGGATCTCTGGATACCGAGACGGAGAATTCGGTGAGGGAGATATGGGTGTTACGGTTATCATGTTGTAATATCTGACCAAAGTTTGATTTTGTTTTTATCACATTTATACAAATTCTCAACATCCAGTTGACAGTTCGCAGCGGCTGTGATAAATTTGTATCAACAATTCGATAGGGATCGTGACTATTATAGAATAGGCGAGACCTGAATTATAATAAGGCATGAGTTATGTCTTATTATAATTTAGGTCTCTTTTTATATTTGGGGGAGGGATAAAAATGGAGCAGGAGTGCTTTCATGTTAAAAAGGTCTTAAACAATAATGTCATATTTTCAAAAAACCAAGAGGGACAGGACATTATTCTCACAGGCCTTGGACTGGGTTTTCAGAAGAGAAAAGGGGATCCGGTGGAGGCAGAAAAAATTGAACGAATTTTTATACTGAAAGAAGAAGCTACAGGAAACAGACTTTCGGAGCTGTTAAAACAGATTCCTATTGACTACTTTTATCTGGCGGATCAGATTAAACAGCATGCAGAACAAAAGCTTTCTAAGGAATTAAATCAGAATATCTATGTGACTCTATGTGACCATATGTATTATGCAGTAGAACGTTTTAAACAAGGACTTTTGTTCCAAAATCAGTTGATGTGGGAAATCAAACGGTTCTACCCTAAGGAATATCAGATTGCGTTGGAAGCGATCAAACTGATGAATTCCACTCTCAATGTAAAGCTTCCGGAAGATGAAGCCAGTTTTGTTGCCCTGCATATTATTAATGCAGAACTTAACGGTCATGAAATCCAGTCAGTCATCGATATGACAAGGCTGATCAAAGGAATCTGCAGCATTGTACAATATGAGTTTAAAATAGACTTTGATGAAAATTCCTTAAACTATACAAGGTTCATACTGCATTTAAAATTCTTTTCCCAGCGGCTTATGATGAATGAGCCTCCGGCAGAAGAAGCATCCTTTTTATACCCTCAGGTTCAGGAAAACATGCCGGAAGCATTTCAATGTTCCCGGAAGATCGCTTTATATATACAAAAAAGCTATAACTACACCATTACGAAAAGTGAACAGGTCTATCTGACCATTCACATTGAACGGCTGCTGTCAGAGAGCAGAAAGCTGTAAATCATAAGTTACTAAGATTGTGACTGCTTCGGGCAGGCAAGACTTAAGATAAATTATTTCAATCTTAAGGAGGAAACAACATGACAAACAGACAAATGGCAGAAGAAATTCTGCAAAAAGTAGGCGGGAAGCGGAATGTGATTTCTTATTCCCATTGCTCCACAAGGCTTCGCCTTGACCTGAAAGATTCCGGCAAAATCGACCGGGATAGTCTTGATAAGCTGGATGGTATTCTATCTGTGATGGATGTGGCAGGACAGACCCAGATTGTACTCGGTCCCCAGGTCCAGTACATTTATGAAGAACTCCAGGGGATCTTTCCGCAGAGTTTTTCTGCTTCTTCGGAGGCCGGTAGTCAGAAAAAGAAAGGGTTTTTAGGGTCAGCTCTGGAGATCATCTCCAGCCTGTTTACTCCCCTCATTGACGTTCTGATCGGCGCTGGTATTTTAAAGGGACTTTTGAGCATCCTCACTGCATCCGGTATTTTGACGGACGCCAGCGGAACCTATCAGATTTTAAATGCAGCTGCGGACAGTCTGTATTATTTTCTTCCAGTGGTGCTGGCGATCACTTGCGCCAAACGCTTTAAAACAAATATGTTTGTGTCCGTAACAATTGCCGGAGCATTATTATATCCGAATCTGACGGCTCTTTATGATGCCGGAAAGGCTATCAGCTTTTTAGGTATTCCTGTACAGCTGACCACATTTAAGAGCAGCGTATTTCCAATTATATTTGCGATCTTACTGCTCTCATATGTAGAAAAAGGCCTCGCAAAACTGCTTCCTGAGAAGATCAGAAGCCGGATTGCTCCATTTTTCTCTCTCCTAATTGTAGTTCCTGTGACGATAACCGTCTTTGGACCTCTTGGCTCTATGCTCAGTAATACGATAGCAGGATTTTACATGAACCTGTATGGATTTAACCCTATGATTGCGGGAGGTTTCATCGGCGCCATTGCTCAGGTGCTTGTTATTTTCGGAATTCATTGGGGATTATTCCCGATCATTTTCTCCAACATTGAAAAGTTTGGTTTTGATACCATCCTGGCTGTATTTGGTCCCAGCATTATCGCCCAGTCAGGCGCTGCTTTCGGTGTATGGCTGAAAACAAAAGATCAACGGCTGAAACAGATTGCGGCCCCTGCGGCTCTCATGGGATTTTTCGGAATTTCTGAACCCGCGATTTATGGAATTACATTAAAATATCGCAGAGCATTTGCGGCTGCTATCATCGGAGGAGGTATCGGTGGTGCCGTTGCAGGAGCCTGCGGTGCCAGGGCTATGGCTGTAGCCGTCGCTGCCGTTCCAACCTTCCCTGCTTACTTCGGTGCCGGATTTACCGGGTTTGTAATCGCCTATTTTGGTGCTTTCCTGATTTCCGCTGTTCTTACTTATCTTTTCGGTTTTAATGATTCTATGATACCGGAATCAGAACGGGCTGATGTAAATGTCACGGCAGATCATACAGAGCTCAGTACATCCACATCCAAAGCTGTAGCAATCAAAGTACATGCGCCTGCTGACGGTACAGTTCTCCCTTTGAACAAAGTAAAGGATCCTGCATTTTCCTCTGAGGCACTTGGAAAAGGTATTGCCGTCATTCCCGAAAATGGAAAAATTACAGCGCCTGTTGCTGGAACTGTGGCCGCCGTTTATCCGACCCTGCACGCATATGGCATTGTAAGTGAAAACCAGGAAGAATTTTTAATACATATCGGAATCGACACGGTAAAATTAGATGGGAAATACTTTAAGTCTCATGTAAAGACTGGTGATATTGTCATGCCTGGAGATTTAATTGCTGCCGCTGAAATAGATGAGATTAAAAAAGCAGGGTTTGACCCTACGGTCATCATTGTTGATACATCAGGCGGCTCCGAGAGAAAAATGACCTTACTCCGGGAGGGATCCGTCTCTTCCCAGGAAGATCTGCTGCTCATTGAATCATTATAAGGAGATCTATATGTTTAAAGAAAAAATGATCCCTCTTTATGCTGGAAGTAATGATTGCTGCAGACTGAAACAAATTCCCGGCTGTAACAGGAACCACCTCCTCGATCCTTCTGTGATCGGGAAGGTGGAAAAGTCCGGAGTTTTTCTGACAGACTATGAGAAAGCTCCCTTCACACCTTTTATGGATCTTTCTTCCCTGAGGCTTGAAATGGGATCTGAGAATCTGGACATCACACAAGAGTTGGTAGAAGAAATGCCCTTTTTGATCAGACTTTCTGACCGCTTTATCCCTGTTACCTTTTTTCGTCTTCCAAACGGGCAAATGCAGAAACCGGTGATTTTCTTCCACGGCGGAGGCTTCCTCGGAGGAAGTACGAAGGTCCTTGAACATCAATGCAGATTTCTGGCAGAACAATCTAAAGCCACTGTCATTTCTGTGGATTACCGGCTGATTCCCGAAAATCCTTTTCCCGCAGCCCTCAATGACTGCAAAGAGGTTATCTCTTGGATCTGGGACCATGCGGGAGAATGGAATTTGGACAGAAACAAAATCACTGCTGCCGGCGAAAGTGCCGGCGGCAACCTGGCTGTTTCATGCTCCCTTTCTGAAACAGGAAAAAAAGTGGCGTTGACCATGCCTGTGTACGGTGCACTGGATTTATCTTATGCCGAAGATACGGACTACTGGGACTATTATAAATATGAAGTCATCCCGGAACACTACAATCATGCAATGACAAGACTCAACCGCTTTCGGATTTTAAACAATACCATTCATGATTTGTACGCAGTGAACGGAGAAGACGTGAAGGATCCTTCGATTTCTCCGCTTTATGCAAATGATTTGTCCAACCTAAAAAAAGCAGTAATCATCGAAGCCGAATTTGACTATTTCCGCTTATCCAACGATTTATTTGCTGAAAAATTGTGGGATTCTGGTATACCGTGTGAGGTGATCCGTTACCAGGGTATGGATCACGGTTTTTATGACCGCCTGGGATTTTGCCAGCAGACAAAAGATTGTATTATGGAAATGGCACTACAGATCAGAAAACTATAAAAGAATAAAGGCAGCGGATGGTGTAATGATAGTATTATACCTCACACCCTTTGCACATATAGTCCGCAAAGATCCTCATGGCATCTGTCTGCGCCGTTCCCGCAAGCTTTGCAAAGACAACAAATAATTTCCTGGGCGGATCCAGAGGAACAACTTTCACCTGGCCGGCCTGAAAGATCCGGAAGTTGCTTTTTGCCAGCAGGCTGATACCTTCACCCACTGCAACGCCGCTGATAATGGATTCTACTCTTCCGGTCCGGACAACCTCAGGTGTGATGCCTGCGGATTGTTCTCCTGAGAAGCTTGGCTGGAAGCTGTTTGAATGTGCCGGACATCCCATAGAGCCAGTGGTGATCCATGGAAAAGCACAGTGCCGGATGATCAAGGTGACGGCTGTGACACGCCGGAAAGATCCTATTTTACAAACCTGTATCGGCCCCAGCGAAGAACATGTATCCATGGCGGGTATCCCCACAGAAGCCAGCATTATCGGAATGATCGAAAAGGCCATGCCCGGACGTCTTCAGAATGTATACTGCTGTTCTGCCGGGGGGGGGCAAATATATGGCGGTCCTGCAATTCTGCAAAAAAACAGCCATCGATGAGGGACGCCAGAGACAGGCCGCCCTTCTGGCATTTTCCGCCTTCAGCGAACTGAAGCACATATTCCTCGTTGATGAAGATGTGGACTGTTTTGATATGAATGATGTGTTATGGGCTATAAACACCAGGTTCCAGGGAGATGCGGATATCATCACCATCCCCGGTGTCCGCTGCCATCCGCTGGATCCGTCCAATGATCCTGACTTTTCACCGAGTATCCGGGATCATGGGATCGCCTGCAAGACCATTTTTGACTGTACTGTTCCTTTTTCCTTAAAAGAGCGGTTCCAGAGAGCACAGTTTTTAGACGTTGATCCCAGCCCGTGGATGTCTGTACAGAAGGAACATGAGGTGTAGAATATGAGACAAAAACGATTATTGGTGGGCATAAGCGGGGCATCCGGCATGCCGTTGGCCGTGGAAGTACTGCGGGCATTAAAGGCATCCGGAATAGAAACTCATTTAATCTGCACAGACAGTGCCGCAAGAACCCTCTCACTGGAAACCAATTTAGCCTTAGAGGATCTCCAGGGCCTTTCCCATACAGTCTATGATAACCGCAATATCGGTGCCGCTCCAGCCAGCGGCAGTTGTCCCATGGACGGTATGATCGTTGTTCCATGCAGTATGAAAACCTTAGCGGGGATTCACAGCGGGTACAGTGACAGCCTGCTTCTCCGGGCCGCCGATGTGACCTTGAAGGAACGCCGGAAGCTTGTGCTTGTGGCCAGGGAGTGTCCTCTTAGCAACATCCACCTGAGAAATATGTATGAAGTTTCCCAGGCTGGCGCCGTCATCCTGCCCCCTGTGCTGAGTTATTACAATCATCCTCAGTCTGTGGAGGATATGACAAGGCACGTGGCCGGCAAGATTTTAGATCAGTTCGGAGTAGAATTTGAAGGATTTCAGCGATGGGAAGGAAAATGAAATGATAAAGCAGACTTTGCTGAAGACAGAATTGTTTGGGTATGAAATCTGTGCCCATGTAACCCGTCTCGATGAGGGCATCCAGGTTCTTATCGCAGGCGGAAGCCGCACTCATATTGGCGCGGTGAGCTTTATGGGGTGTAATGGAAATATTCAAACCCTACAGTTTCCGGGACATAAGGACGGATATGTGAGTACACGCCGGGACAATGCCCTCTGGGAAAGCCTGCATGAACCCGTCTGTATCCAATACGGAATCCATTATGATCGTCTGGAAAACGACCAGATAAAAGAAGTCCTTAATAATAGTATTCATAAAATGTAAACAACTTAACGTTTCTTTTAGTCTTGACTAAAAGATTCATCTATAGTATAGTGTACAAAGATTATATGCATATAATGGAAACTATTAATATTTAAAGAAAAAAAGGTATTGACATGAAAAGACTTTTAATTGGTTTATTAATCACAACAACTATATTTTCCTTATCTACTTCTGCCTTCGCCATGGATAAAAGAGTCAAGGCATCAAAACATTGGGTTTCGACTAAGGAAATCACGGCTAAAGAAGCAAAAGCAAACAAGAACTGGAAAAAAGGTTATCTTAAAGGAAACGGCAAGGGGTATGTAACGGCAAACCAGAAGCATTATGTTACAGTCAAATTGTGGGCAGACTATTCAACAGGATGTTGGAAAACTTCAAAAAGAATATGGGGAAAAGGCAAAGTGGAGAATAGTACCGGATGGGCCACAAAAAATTGCTGTCTGATTGATTTGTATTCTTCAAGTGTGTATTATGGATTTTAATAACAGGCTGAAACATTATCTGGTTTTCGTGACCATTATAATCATATTTGTCTTTGGATCATCTGTCTATTCTTATGCCTTATTTGTCGAAAGAAATAATTCTTCAATTTCTCAAAATAGCAGCCAAGGAGATTGGCTGCTGGCTGACAATTACGACAGAAAAGGCTACCGTTATGAAAACTTTCTAAGAAAAAAGGATTCTTTAAAGATTTTAAAACAAGTATATCAACATCTTATGAATATAAAAAATATTGATTATTATGAAATATCAAACCAAGATTTTATTTATACAAAAAAATTTCAAGGCAGCAAAAGTTTCATTAATGGGAAAGGAAACCAAAAAATAGATGATGTGCTGATCACACCCTTGAAATCTATGCAGGTTTCAGAACTCTATGCAAAAAGACAAAATCTCGATCAAAGCATACAAACTGGAGAATTTTTTAAACGATCTGCATATAAAAAAACTTCTAATCAGATCGTTCCTGTTGTGGCGGGTGCAAATTATAAACATATTTTTAAGCTAAATTCTATTGTTGAAAACTCATATCTGGCAACTAAAAATATCCGCTGTAAAATAATAGGTTTTCTAGACAAAAAAACAAATGTCAAGGTTGATGAAGAAATT
The DNA here is from genome assembly GCF_014467075.1 of Anaerostipes caccae L1-92. Lineage (NCBI taxonomy): Bacteria > Bacillati > Bacillota > Clostridia > Lachnospirales > Lachnospiraceae > Anaerostipes > Anaerostipes caccae. The sequence continues at coordinate 130,225 of NZ_AP023027.1, read as the reverse complement.
ATCAATTTAGACAATTATTTAATCATGCCTAGCATTAAGCTATCCCCTCAGGATACTCTGGATTTTAAACAGATTCTTTTATCTGACAAGTGTGAAGGGTATCTACATTATGATAATAAAAATGAGTATCATCAGGTTGTCCAGCAAGTAAAAAGAATTGTGAAAGAAACCGGCTATGAATATATCATTCCGCCAGAAGAAAAACATAATCTATATAACCTGTCCATTGGACAAACTTTTCTGGTTTTTCTTTCATCTGCTTTAGCTTTTCTGTTGGTTATCAGGAAATTATACCGAGATCATATCATTAAAACAGAAAAGGGGCTGTTTTTCGTCACATTTAAGAATCTTACAGTTTATCTCGGTTGGCTGTTCTCAGCTTTTGTCATCAGTCAGGGGATTCTTTTAGCACTATACAAGAACCACCAGAATATATTTATTCGTACAAGGCTCACTACGGTGCTGTTTTTCCTGGCGGTTGGCTGTTACCTGACATTATTGTCTGTGCTCCGATGGAAGAAAGAGGATTGATCATGAGAGAAAATTTTTCTAAAGGCGCTATACTGCTTGCCCAGGCTCTGATCGCTGGATTGATTATTTATGCATTAATTGCAATCGTATTAAAAGTAATGGGTAAGACAAAAACTTTTAAAAACGGCGATTGGTTTTTGCAGTACCTCTTTACTGTATATCTTGTTTTTATTGGTATTGTCACGGGCATGTTTGCTTTTGATGCCTGGAGTCTCAATGGAGCCCATAACTATAATCTGATTCCTTTTATCGGTGAAGACCTTTCTTACATCATATTAAATATCCTGTTGTTCCTGCCCATGGGAGTATTTGTCCCCTTAATGCAGCACACTGAAAAACGAAGTCTGAAAAAAACAGTGCTATTTATATTGCTTTTGTCACTTTTCATCGAATGCATTCAGTTTTTCTTCGTGGGAAGGCTGGCAGACATTGATGATCTGATTGCAAATACCCTTGGAGGACTTTTGGGTTATACTTTTTTTAAGGTTTCAGCTTGTCTGGTCAACCGATATAATAGTGGCAGAAAATCTGGTCTTGGAACTTATTCCATTGTCCTCAGTGTCATTACTCTGTTTTTTGGTTTTACTTTTCCACCTATGACCTGTTATGGAGATATGATTCTTGCGCGATTTGGAATTCCGATCTGGTCAGGCAATCAAAATGGAATCATTTCGCTGGACGGACTGCATTATAGTTTATTTCTCTATTTGATATTAAGCCTTCTGGGACTTCTTTTAGCTATGAGACATCCCAGTGATCTTGGAGCTAAGACCGGCAAATTCATATCATACACTGCTATTCTATACTTTATAATTAAAATAATCCTAAATCTTATGCAAACCTATCTGTAATGGAATTTAAATGTAAAATAGACTGTTTGGAAAATCATTTTCGATTTTCCAAACAGTCTATTTTAAAATTAATTTTCCTTTCCCATAAGCCTTCTCCGATCCATCTCGATCAACTCTCTGGAGGAATGAACATCGGTCACCAGGCCGTCCACGATCTTATGCTTCAAAGCCGCATACAGACTTGCCGCTTTCTCTGTCCCCTCTGTCACAGCAATCACTTCCGGAATCCGTTTGATCTCTTCAATGTTTAAAGAGATGAGCTGCCTGTTCCATTTACAGTCTATCAGTTCTCCCTCTTTATCAAAATAATTATAAGAAATGTCACCGACCAGGCGTCTGCTGATGTCATCCTTCTCCCGATTGATCCCGTGCAGATAAGATTCGGTCAGCTCAAAATACTGAGGTGAACTGCCGAGTCCCACCACAGCCAGTTCCGCATTTCTGGCTTTTTCCATGACACTTTTAATAAAGTGCTGCTTTAAAAGCATTTCCTTTGCCTCATAGGAATCTAAAACAATGGGGGCATGCAACTGAAGGCTATTCCCCCCGCTGTTCTTTGCCATCCGCTCACACACCACATTGGCCTGGATCTCCCACCGTTCTTCCCCCAATCCTCCCGACATAGGTACAAATGTCACATGGTCAAAGGGCACTCCCGATGAAAAGCTCTCAGCGATCTGGCGGGTGGTAGTTCCCGCCGTCATTGCCACATACTTCACAGTGGACAGCTTTCTCGCCACATATTTTGCTGCTGCCGCACCCACTGTTTTTACCGGATTTTCACTGTTTTCCACACTGACGCACACTGCCTCTCTGATCTGAAACCGTTTCTTAAGCTCCTCCTCCAGCTTCCTGTACGGGTGAAACTCCTCGTCATGGATAATGATCTCCACAATCCCGATCTTTCTCGCTTTAGAAAGCAGCTTCGAGACCAGGGACCGGCTCATATTAAACTTTTTAGCGATCCTCTGCTGGGTCCATTCCTCCTCATAATAAAGTCTGGTGATCTCAGCAAGCATCCTGACTTCCTCTGCATCTGCCATCATTCTCCCTCCCACACTGACTGTATTCCCTCTGCTGACACGATTATAGCAGATGTGCAGGTCACTCATCCATTCCAAATATTCTCATGGCAGCCATCACATCCTGCTTCATAGCTTCCGTCGCCGCCAGTGTGAGACGGTCATAGGCCAGATGTTCTCCTGACTGTTTTACAAAGCTTTTAGCCGCGTTCCCTCCCGCTGTATTCATATATGTATAATAGTTAATCTTACAGATTCCCTCTTTTATGGCTCTGCGGTAATTGTCTCCGGATACCCCGGAGCCCCCGTGCATGACCAGGGGAATGCCGTTTTTTTCACTGATCTGAGTTACAATGGAAAGATCCAGCTTTGGCTGCTTTACATAAAGACCATGCACTGTGCCAAAGGCAACGGCCAGGCAGTCCACTCCAGTGCGCTTCACAAACTCCTCAGCCAGAGCAGGATCCGTATAAATGTTGTCCTCCCCGGGATCCTCATTGACATTTGCCACATGCCCAAGTTCTGCTTCCACAGATACTCCCACACTGTGGGCAGCTTTTACGATCTCTGCCGTCTCCATGAGATTCTGCTCAAACGGCCTGGCAGACGCGTCATACATAACAGAAGTAAACCCTGCCCGTATTGCCTCCATGCACCGTTTGAAGGTGCTTCCGTGGTCCAGATGCACTGCCACCGGCACAGAGGCACTCCTTGCATAGTGCAGCATCAGCGGGGCAATCTCATTTAAATCTATGATCGTATCATGACTCTGGGCGTGCTGGAGGATCACCGGCCTCCTAAGCTCCTCCGCTGCACCGATTATGGCACGGATTCCTTCCAATGTGGTTCCGTTGAATGCCCCAACCGCCTGTTTTTTGTTCTTAGCATCTTCTAATAATCCCTTTAAAGTAACTAACATTCCCTTCCTCCCTATCGTGTCAGATCCACATTATATTCATCCAACAAAATCTTTTCAGCCTCCGCATTCCAGCATCCGTTGTGGGCCTCACATGATACTGCCAGCTTTTCAAACAGTGGATTCTCCCTGCCAAGCTCCGCAAAATCTTCAATGGCTGTCAGCGGCAGATCGATCTGTGTATAGATCATTTTTTTCCCGCCCGGGATTTCCGGCACATGCAGAGTAGTCTCGATGGCACTGCTTAAGCCTCCGATATGTGTCACCATCACCGTAGGGCGGATCCTTTTTTGTTCCATCAGCTTCAGGGCGTCATGGAGATCCTCATTGGTGCTTCCGGTAAATCCCACCAGATGGGTGTATGAATAATGCACATTATACATATTGATCCTGGCTGAAAGCGATTGATCCACAGGGCCCGCAAAGAAATTCATGCACCCGTCTTTTCCCAGCACCCGGTCCGCCTGCTCGATCAAGGCTTCCACCGGAGCATAGACAAACACATCATCATATCCTCTGCCGCCGTTCAGGTCTTTCAGTTCCTCTGCCACATCCCGGCATTCATTTGCGTTCACAAAATACAGCTCTTTTCCGCTTTCCGGATCAGGAACCAGCATTTTTTCTGCTCTGCTAAGCCGTTCTTTGGACATATCGACGGCGACAATCTTAGAAGGCCCGTTTTCCAGCTGCAGGGCATAGTCTATACACTCCAGTCCCATGGGTCCGCACGCTCCGAAGATCACAAGACTTCCCTGGGGTTTCACTCCCATACGGTGTTCATGGTCTTCCTCCGATGTATGGTACATTCTCCGGTACCCGGCAATGATACAGGCCGTGGGCTCCGATAAGGAAGCTTCAAAAAAGGAGTCTCCATCAAATGGGATCAGACAGCCGTGCTCCATAACTTCCCGGGGAAGAATACAGTAGGTGCAGTCTCCCCCATAAGTCTCGTAGTAGTAACCTGCTGTTTTCAGCCGGCCGTTTTCAGTGACCGTGGGCAGCACCGTAAACTTCTGGCCCTCTTGGTATAGGTCTTTCCATTTCGCGCCTGTTTCTATGATGACTCCTGACATCTCATGCCCGATGACCGAAGGCCTCTCTTTAAGATCTGGCCTGGCTCTCTTGTGGGCTGCCCCCTGCTTAGACAGCTTATAAGTGGACATACAGACGCTGTCAGAAATGATTTTTACCAAAATCTCATCTTCCTTTATAGGCGGCAGTTCAAATGTATCCAGCCTCAGGTCCTCTTTTCCATAAAGTCTGATCGCTCGTGTTTGCATAGTTAGCACCTCTTTCTTATGATTCAGGTTTATATTGAAATTCAACCCCATCATAATTACCTTCCTTCACCTTCGTCAATCAAAAGTGAAGATATGGAACAAATGTTACAGAACACTCTGGTTTTTTGTATTTATTTTTGTGCAATCGTAAAATATGTTCCAAAACAATCAGATGAATTGACTTCACTTTGAGGGCAGGATAGTATCAACACATGCTAAGAGTTCACGTGAAACTTCTTGTCAATCTATTCATATCAAGGAGGTGCTAACCGCTTTATGCTTACTTATGTTCTTGGGATTTTGATGGTCACAATGGCAGCTCAGGCCGCCTTCGGCTGGTTTCAGATCAAACGAATGTACCAGTCCATTGAAGACCTGAAGAAGGCCTACCGCCATACACCGAATCTTCTGGCCATCGGAACTGCCAAATCCGGCCTGACCTTCCGCCCGGGCGTTATCGTGCTGGTCGTGGTCAATGAATCAGATGAGATTGTAGATTACTATGAAATGAAGGGACGGACTGTATTTTCCAGATTCAATCAAAAAGATGACTATATCGGATGTCCTGCCTGCTCTGTCACTGCCCTGATGAAACGCAAAAATGAGAAGGCCGCTTTTGCCTCAGCCTTAGAACAAATTGCCGGTAAACGGAAAACTGCTGTCTGTCCATGTTAAGGAGGATATATTTATGAATGTATTTGTAAAACTAGCCGAAGGATTTACCGGGATCGTATCCGCAGGAGGAGAAAACCTGATGGGCCTGATCACCGGAATTCTTCCCAATCTTCTGATCCTGCTCACCTGTATCAATGCCATCATCACTCTGGTAGGAGAGGACAGGGTCATGAATTTCTCTAAAAAACTGACCCGGTTCCGCCTGCTCCGTTACACCCTGCTGCCTGTAATCTCCCTTTTCTTTTTGACCAATCCCATGTGCTATACTATGGGACGGTTCGTGGAGGAAGACCAGAAACCTGCCTTTATCGATGCCTGTTTCTCCTTTGCGCACCCGATCACCGGCCTGTTTCCACACGGAAATGCCGGAGAACTGTTTGTCTGGACCGGTATCGCAGCCGGCATTACAAAGCTCGGCTACTCCACTATGCCTTTGGCCGTGCGTTACCTGCTGGCCGGCGTCATCGTTATCTTTATTCGTGGAAATGCCACTGAATTCCTCACGAAAAAGATCATGGCAAAAAATAAAGGAGGTGCAGCAAAATGAAACCATCTGTAACGATCACAAAAGGCTCCAGCGGATGGGGCGGGCCATTGACTGTCTATGAAACGGAAACCAGGAAAGTCGTCGCTTCTGTCACCGGAGGCTCCATTCATCCTCTGGCTGAAAAAATCGCATCGCTGCTTGGCGTCCCGGTAGTGGATGCCTTTAACAATAAAGTGGAACCCGACACCATCATCATCGCAGTGGTAGACTGCGGTGGGACACTCCGGTGCGGTGTTTATCCGAAAATGGGAGTCAAGACCATCGATATCCACCCCATCTCCCCGTCCGGGCCACTCAGCAAATATATTAAAGAAGATAATTTTGTATCCGGCACTACGCTGGACTGTATTACCCAAAGCGGCGAGGCTGCCCCTTCTGAACCTGAAGTATCCGGACAGGCTGTCCCGGATCTGGCTGAGGCTGAGGGAAAAGAATCCTCCCCCGCCCCTGGAGGAAATCAATTTTTTAACTTTATTACCAGCATGGGCCGCGGCATCGGAAGTATTGTAAACGTATTTTATCAGGCAGGCCGGGATACCCTGGACATTGTCCTGAAAAACATTTTGCCGTTCATGATCTTCGTCAGCATCATGGTTGGTATCATCAACTATACCGGCATCGGCGATCTCCTGGCAAATGCCATCAAACCATTGGCCGGAAGTCTTCCAGGCCTTCTGGGGTTGTCCGTTTTCTGTGCCATTCCGTTCCTGTCCCCGGTCCTTGGACCCGGTGCGGTGATCGCACAGGTGGTAGGTGTACTCCTCGGTGTAGAGATCGGGAAAGGAACCATTCCCATCGCTTATTCTCTTCCTGCACTGTTTGCCATCAACTCTCAGGTAGGATGTGATTTTGTACCTGTAGCGCTGACCCTGGCGGAAGCTGAGGACGATACCGTGAGCGCCGGAGTACCCGCCATGCTCTTTACGAGACTTGTCACAGGACCTGCGGCTGTACTTGTAGCCTATCTGTTGAGTTTCGGGCTTTACAGTTAATATCAGATGTTAAACGAAAAAACAATCAAACTGCGAAACCTCCTTCAGCAGTTTGATTGTTTTTAGATTCTGTTATATTTTTTCTTTCCATGCGCTGATAAGCTGCCTGAATTCCGGCTCATCCTGTAGAAAATGAAACTCCTCATTTTCAGGGTCTTCAAATTCGCTTAAGATCTTTGGAAGTATAGACTTTCCAAAATGGTCCGTGCTGGACTTACTGCCTGTGTATCTGTACAGCGGTGATTGGCCCGGCTCCCATTTTTTAAGAATCGCCGGAAACATATCTTTCAGTATGGTGATACACTGACCGGTATCTTTCCTTGCGAATGCAAGCTGAAACTGTGCTGAGTAAGACCCATAATCCCACAACCCAAACAAACGCACCACCTGCCTTGATATATCAGCGATCTCATCTGCGTCTTTGGGCCTGTTCTCTTCAAAGGCTATGGTCATCAAATCCATCAGCGCAGCTTGGATATCATTTAATTTCTTCAAAAGTCTGCTTTCCAGGACACGGCCCGCATCCTCCCACTGTTTCTGTTTCATATACAGCCTTGTCCGAATCTGGTTCTTATCCATCATGGACTCCTCCGGCAGCTCCTTAAGGAATATTTCTGCTCTGTCATATTCCTCCCGGTCTATATACTTAAAGATCAGCAGAGAACGCGCCCGGTCCCTGACCTCTGCATCAGTGCTCTGGGCTGCCCGTTCATACAGTTTTTCAATATCATTCTTTAAATCAGTACAGTCCTCCTTGTAGTAAATACCTAAAATTCCTTCCAGTGTGACCGCAACATTCAAGATCAACGGATCACAGGATGGATACTCCCGTACTTTTTCCATTCCCATATGAAATGCATGTTCCGCTCCGTTACTGGAAACATCCGCTGCCAGTTCATTGAGAAAATCTGTGATTTCCTCTTTGGTTGGTTCTTCTTTAAAGGACAGAAGGGTATTCAGGTCTGTCTCCAGTAACCGCGCCAATGCAGGAAGCAGTGTGATATCCGGATAGGACACTGCTTTTTCCCACTTGTTGACCGCAGGGGCGGAAACCCCCAGCAGAGAAGCCATCTGTTCCTGGGTTAAACCTTTTTTTATCCGCAGTTCCCGAATCATTTCATTGATCTTCATAAGCCCATCTCCTTTTCTCTTTTCATTGTATCAGCCCGATGAAACACCTACAATTGAATCCTTTTTTATTTTTCCTCAGAAGAATTTAACCAATGGTTAAAATGATGATCAATAGAACAAAGTGGGCAAGCCCGCTTCAACGCCCCAACCCCTCACTCTTTGAGGGGCTTGACAACTTTGCGTGCCAGATGCAATTTGCCGCAGGCAAATAATTTCCTTACGCATCTGTGCACAACCCGCGGAGCGTTTTTATTTCATAGGGAAGGTCATAGAACTTTCCTATGGAAGAAACAAAAAAACTGCCTGTAAAAACAGACAGTTTTTCAAAATTCTTATAAGCGGGTGATGGGAATCGAACCCACGTGATCAGCTTGGAAGGCTGGAGTTCTACCATTGAACTACACCCGCATCTTTCAGACAAGTAATAGTATAGCAAAACTAAATACAATATGCAAGAACTTTTTTAAAATTTCTTAATTCTTTTTTATTGCCTGTTTCACAAAATATGCAGTCCCAAGGCTTGCCGCTGATACAAAAAGAAACAGCACAGGAACCGAAATCCCTGATTCTAATATCTGTCCGAACAAAAACTGTCCGGGAGGTATCGTGGCTGTCGCCGCTGCCGTTGAAAATGCACTGGTCTTTCCGATCATAGATCCGGGGACTGCCTGCTGCATGTAAGTCAATGAAATCACATTGGACAGCCCAAGAGAAAGCATGACAACAAAGCCTCCTGCCCCAAAAGCACATAGATTCATCAGCGGGCTTTGGGACACAAATCCAGTCAGACACATAAAAAGAAAGGAAACCGGCATCAGGTAAAGCACTCTGTGGATCACAGCCATGGAAAAACTCTTGGGAAACACACCGATCAGTACTCCCCCCGTGATCATCCCAAGCACTGTGATCCCCTCCACAGATCCATAGACTTCTGAAGAAAAACCCAGCACATTTTTTACAAAATGCGGTGCTGCTACGGAGAAAACCGGAACAATGAACAGGTTGGACAGACCGTATGAGAAAATAATCCTTAATACGATCGTTTGACATTTTTTTAAGTACAAAAACCCTTGATACATTTCGTTCACACTGTTCAAAAAAGAGATCTTGTTTTTGGAACCGCTCTTTTTTTCCGGCAGATGCAGAAATCCTTCCATCAATGCTGAGGCAAAGAAGCTGATTGCATTTAAAACGACGATCCAACGAATCCCCAGAAAACCATACAGCATCCCCGCAATGACGGGTCCTGCAAAATTGGCAGCGGATCCGATCTGCTGTACAATGCCGTTGGCCCGGTAAAGCTGTTTTGCTGAAACAGACAGAGGGATGGAGGCTGTCACCGCCGGTGAATACACAGTACTCGCAGATGACAAAAGGATCATCGTGACAGCTATGACAGCTGGCCGGTCATGTCCTGAAAATAAAAAAACTGCATAACAGCTTATAACAATGCCGCTGAAGATGTCTGTACAGACCATGATCTTCTTTTTGCTGAAGGAATCTGTGATATTTCCAGCTACCGGCGCGAGAAGAACATATGGAAGCATAGAAATTGAAAGGATCGTTGCAAAGATACCTGGACTCCCGGTTAGCTCCAGTACATAGAGAGACATACAAAACCGCTGGATGGCACTGCCGAACAGAGAGATCATCTGCCCCGCCGCTATGATAACAAAATTTGCTTTATTCCCCCGTATGCTCATTCCAGCTCATACTCCGTGCAAACCGGATATGTGCCGTCCTCACTGAGTGTAAGCTTAGCCCGTATACCATAAAGTGTCTTTAAATTCTGTTCTGTTATCACATCCGCAGGTGTTCCCTCAAACACCATCTGCCCCTCCTTCATTCCAATGATATGATCTGCAAACCTGGATGCATGATTGATTTCATGGATCACCATGACAATGGTTGTTTGGTTCTTTTGGTTTAATTCTTTTAATAGAGAGAGTATTTCCAGCTGGTGAGACATATCCAGATAAGTGGTTGGCTCATCCAGTACAAGAATTCCCGTCTGCTGCGCGAGCGCCATGGCAATCCAGGCCCTCTGCCTCTGTCCGCCTGAAAGAGAATCTGCCCTTCGGTCTTTCAGCGATAGGATGCCTGTTGCCTCCATCGCCCATCGGATCACCTGATGGTCATGTTCTGTCAGTCCGCCTACAGGTTTCTGGTAAGGAAACCGCCCGTATGCCACCAGTTCCTTTACTAAAAGTCCCTCCGGTACCTGCGGGCTTTGGGGCAGAACTGCCATCTGTTTAGCGGTCTCCCTGGGAGCCTGTTTTTTGATCTCTGTACCATTGATAAAGATCTCGCCCTTTTTGGGCTTCAGTATCCCGGCCACAGATTTGATCAGTGTAGACTTTCCGCATCCATTGCCGCCGACTACGATGGTGATCTTCCCACCAGGGATATTCAGATTCAGCTTTGGTATGACGATGGTCTGCTCATAGGCGACAGTGATATCCCTCACTTGAATCTTTTGTTGTTCCATTTTACACCCTTACCTTTCTTTCATCAGGAGATAAACAAAATATGGCACTCCGATCAGGGAGATCATGATACCCGCTGGTATTTCCAGCGGTGAAAACAGATTCCTCGCAAGTGTATCCGCTCCCAAAACTAAAATACTGCTTAAACATGCTGCCGCAGGAATCTGTCTTTTGTGCACAGGCCCCACGAGACGTTTTGCTAAATGCGGTCCGATCAGTCCGGCAAATGCAATATTCCCGGCCACAGAAGTGGCACAGGCAGCCAGACAGACTGCGAGAACAAGGAAAATCTTTCTTTCTCTCTCCACTTGAACCCCTAATCCCATAGCCAGCTCATCACCCAGATCCATCACATCCAGCGTTCTGTTTTTGTAAAAGACAATGAGGATCAGCACAATGATAATGGGCGCAGTCATGGCAACATACATCCAGCTGCTGCCCCACAGGCTGCCGCCAATCCATGCCAGAGCCTGATTATAGTCTCCTTTTGACATGTTCAGCTGATAAAGAGTGATCAGGGCATTGATTCCTGTGTTGACACCAATACCTGCCAAGATCATTTTTACAGGCCTCACACTCCCATTATCCCTGGCCAGAAGATAAATACACAGAAAGCTTATAAAAGCACCAGCCGCTGCCGCTATGGGCATGAGCAGAACAGTGCCAAAGCCCAGTGCCGTATAATAGCTGGTGCTCTTTACAGAAATCAAAAGCACAACCGCTAGTGCCGCGCCTGCATTGATACCGATGATCCCGGGCTCTGCAAGATCATTTTTGGTGACACTCTGCAAAATACAGCCTGAGACAGATAATGCAGCTCCGGTTAGAACCGCTGTCACTGCTCTTGGGAGCCGCAGATCAAGTACAGCGATATTCTGCATGCCGTCCCCTTTGCCGAAAAGCGTCATTACAACATCTTTTGCCGTCATGGAGTAGCTTCCATACATTAAGGCTCCCACAAACACGACCAGAAACAAGAACACCACCAGGGCCACTACTGTACGCTGCCTTTTTTTCATCTGCTTTGCTCCTTTCTAATCAGCCACAGAAATACTGGCACACCTAATATAGAGGTAAACAGCCCTACCGGAGTCTCATATGGCTGGTTTGCCAGACGCGCGGCCAGGTCCGCCCATACCATCAGCACACTTCCGCCTAAGAAAGACAACGGTATCATTCTTCTGTAGTCATTGTCGAATATCTTTCTTATCATGTGGGGAATGACCAATCCAACAAAGGCGATATTTCCTGCGCTGGCCACACAGACGGCACAAACCGGAATCAGCAGAAGAATCGACCAAAGCCTGATCCTTTCAGGACGGACACCCAGTCCTGTGGCCGCCTCATCTCCAAGGCTCAGGATGTTAATGCTGCCTGCCAGAAAGAAAAACAGAATCAAAGAAATCCCTCCTGCAAATAGTAAAAGCCACACATGACCCCATGTGATAGACTTAAATCCTCCCGCTACCCAAAACGCAAGCTCCTGTGAACGATTTCCCAGAATCCCGATCAGGGAGGATAACGATAGAAAAAAAGTTCCCAGGGCTGTCCCCGCCAGCAGAAGCCTTGAGACACTTAAATTTGTCGTTCGCAGGCAAAATCCAAGCACAAGAATCCCGCCAAGAAAAGCACCTATGAGGGCCGATGCTGTCAAACCAAAAAGACCGGATACTGCCGGTATTACACTTGCAGCTGCCACAGCCAGGGACGCCCCCTGCGTCATTCCCATGATGGACGGCTCGGCCAGAGGATTCCTGGTCACTCCCTGCATCACAGCGCCCGCACTGGCAAGCATCCCTCCTGTCAAAACAGCGGCGATGGCCCTAGGCAGCCTGACTTCCCTGATCAATTTTATATCCAGTGAATCCCCTCCTTTAAAGAGCGCCGAGGCCACCGTTTCAAACGGCAGCCTCTTTGCTCCAAGGGAAACAGCCAGCAGCACTCCAGTTATCAAAAGGATAACGGAAACTGCGGCAAACACAGAAACCCTTTTACTCATTCATCTTCTCCATTAAACCATTCACTTCATCCAAAAATGAGAGACGCCCGATGGAACTGTATCCCTGATTAAAGTAAGGGCTTGCGGGAAGCTCTGCCACATGTCCCTTCTTCACGGCAGGAAGTTCTTTCCACACAGAGTTTTTCTTTAACGCTGCCATATCATCTTTGGTTCCTATGGCAAGAATATAATCTGCCTCAATGGACGCCAGCCCTTCATATGATACTACCGGAAGGCTGATATCCTTCTGCTCCGGCAGTCCTTTCGGTCTTTTTAATCCCATATCTTCATATAAAATACTTCCTATCCCGGCCTTGTCATACACAAAGATCTGGCCTCCACTGGCAAGGATGGAAAGGTAGCTTTTATTCTTTCCGTAGGATTTTTTGATTTCTTTTCCCTTTTCCCGGGCCTTTTTCTTATAGTCTGCAAGCCATGCTTCGGCTTTCTCTTTTTTCTGCATGATATCGGCTACCTTGAGCACATCTTCTTTCCAGTCTGTCTGAGCCAGCTTCAGCATTACTGTAGGAGCCGCTTTGGAAAGCTGCTGATACATTTTTTCCTGTACTGAGGAAATAATAATCAGGTCAGGCTTTAACGCAAGAATCTTCTCAACGTCCATTTTGTCCTGCATACTGTAGCCCAGGATCTCAGCCCCGGATAGCTTCTTTTCTAAATAAGACGGAAACTTTGTATAGTCATACGCATCTGAGTTGGCGGTTCCGACTACAGAATAACCGAGGATAGAGAGGATATCACTGTTTCCGCTGATATCAACGATTCTCTTTGGATCTGCAGGTATTTCAACCTTTCCTTTGGCATCTGTCACAGTGATGGTTTTTGAATCCTCTTTTTTATCTGTCTGATCTTTTTTTCCTGAGCATCCCGCCAGCAATGCTGCCAGGGCTGCCAGAACTAAAATGACTGTAATGAACTTTAATTTTTGCGTTCTCATTGTACTTTTATCCTTTCTTCCTGTATACTATCTTTAGTTAGTTTCACCTAACGACCTCGCAACGTATTGTACCTAACCCCGACCCGCTTTTCAATTGATTTTTATTTTATTCATCCATTTGAATAAATCTGACACTCAATAAAATAACTCAGAAAGGAATCCATGAAATGACCATAACCTCCAGTAAAGCTTTCCGGGAGGAAGTGCTGTACCAGCTTTCATTTCAGCCGTCCTCCCAGGGACACTGTACTTTATATCAAAATGTATCTGCACCGGAAAGCGGGTATTTTTTATTTTATTCCCGTCCTGGTTATTATGAGCTTGGAATCGCAGATTATACGATACCTAAGGATTTTCAGATCCAGTTTGACAATCCGGAATCTCTTTTGAGGTTTGGAACCGTATATAAGGGAAGTACAAAGTTCCAGCTGAAAAATCAGCAGGTATCATCCTTTACTCCTTCTTCTTTTTTTGTGGCAGAAAAAAATCTGAAAGGAAAACAGGCCTGGCATCAGGGGCAGCATTTTCACGGGACAGAGATAACCGTCCACAAAGCCTTTTTGGACGAGATTGTTTCCGTGACTTTCCCTGATTCCCTTTCCCTGAGTGACTTTAAACAAAATCATACTTACCGCTATCTGCCCCATACTGTCATTTCCGTTATCCACCAGCTCAACAGCCTGTCTGTCTCCGGCCGTCTGTCTCCTCTTTTTCTGGAGAGCAAGATCCTGGAATGTCTTGCACTTCTGACAGAGGAAGTCAAAAAGCCTAAGGATAATATGTTTCAGCACCAGCTTGATTTTGGGTTGATACAAATTGGAAAAAACCGCAGCTTCAGGCTTACGGTCTCAGATATACAGGCCATTCAGAAGGCCCACGATATTTTGACGGAGCAGGCAGTTCATCCTCCTACCATTGAAGAACTGAGCAAGAAGGTGTTTTTAAACCAGCAAAAGCTGAAGGCTGGTTTTGCGAAGCATTATCATATGACCATCGGGGAATATACAAGCAGCCTGAGAATGGCAATGGCGGCCGGCCTTCTCTCTGCCACAGATCTTTCTGTCAGTCAGATCGCAAAAAGAACAGGCTACCGGTACAGCGGAAACTTTTCTAAGAAGTTTAAAAGTTATTATGGTGTAAGCCCTCTGAAATACCGCCGGTCCCAATAAAGCTTGAAATTAATGAGGTTTATCTCTATAATATTTCAGGAAAGGAAAATTTCATCATTTATTACACAAAAGAAAAAGAGGAGGATTTAACTATGATAAACGCTTATAAAGCGTATTGGAAACGCTATTTCGATTTTAAAGGAAGGACATCCCGTTCTAATTTCTGGTGGGCAATCCTGGGACAGTTTATTGTATCAATCGTTGTTGGTTTTCTTGCAAGGATGTTAGATACAAACGCTGTTAACTCGTTGTGGTCACTGATCACTTTTATCCCCGGACTGTCATTGAATGTACGCCGTCTGCATGACGTAGACCATTCAGGTTGGTTGGTTTTGCTTGCATATATACCGATCATTTTATTTATGGTCAGCTTAACCTTGACAACCGCATCCTTGCTGATGAATGCGGAAGCTGCTTCCGGAACAAGAAAGAGAGAAAAGCTACAAAACTTTTCTCTCTTTCTCTATAATGTCAGATACTCTATGATTGTCCTTGATATAATCTGCAGCGGCAACCTGGAAGTAACAAGAAATTCCTTAATAGCATAATCATACTTCGTATATCCTACTACATACACATCTGAATATTGATTTAACTCTGATCTTGGAAGACATGTACAGCTTACCACATAGGCTTTGTTTTCTTTGGCAAACTTAGCCGCCATTCCTAACTCAGGCGTACTGTTCTTTACCGTGAAAATTATAACCAGATCATCCTCTTTAAAGATTAGATTGGATCTTTTCATATGTTCGGAATCCCGCATGATCCAGACATTATATCCCAGCAGCTGAAGCTGCATTTCAAACTCTTCCGCTACCAGGACTGTAGCTCCCCTTGCCAGGAGATAAATCTTCTTTGCTCTTTTAATTCTTTTTACCACTTCAAGAATCGTTGGTACTTTCAGATTTTCAATAGTCTTTTGACATTCCAGCATAGATTTTTGAAAAATGGCATTCACTATCATTGCCTCCTGATTAAATTCATTCCTAGCAGAAATTCTATAACGCAGTTCTGAGATGCCGTCAAACCCGCTCTTTCTTATAGTCCGGGAGACTGTAGCGGGAGATGTATAGCTTTCTTCTGCCATCTCGCTAATGGACTTTTCCGGTATCAGTTCTTCATTGTTGTTAATATATGTAATTACAGATTTTTCGGCATCCGTAAGTGTCTTCCACTGATCTTCTTCTAAACGAATTATCATAAGATTTTACCTCCTGCTACTATGTTAACACTGCAGAACCTAAGGAAGCAAAATTATTCTACAAATGCTACTCTATAATCTTCTTTAAAATCTCTTCCTTCTTTGGAAATAATGGAAGGATTGGTGGTCACTCCACAGATAATCCCCATCTCATTTGCCTCTCTGATCTCATCAACATTTGCAGTATCTAAAAAAAATCTCATTGTTTTTCCTCCTTATTAATAGGTACATGCTCCTCCGGTCAGATTTAAAGACTGCCCGGTCATATATTCAGAATCTTTCGATGCAAGAAACAAGACCAGATTGGTAACATCCTGGTAAGTACAAAGTCTTCCGAGGGGAATGTTTTCCTTGAATCTCGGCATTACTTCTTCCGGTGTTATATGCTTCTTTTTAGCATAATCGTTGACCTGTTTATCCCACATAGGAGTCAGGATAACACCGGGACAGATACAATTAACCCGTATATTTTCCTCTGCAAACTCTGCTGCTATCGACTGAGTGAGCCCCCGGATACCAAATTTGCTTGCACAGTATGCCGCGTATTGATTTGTTCCTTTTTTTCCCGACTGTGAAGAAAAATTAATAATACTTCCTCCATGCCCCAGCATTCCTTTTACCGCTGCCTGACAGCACAGAAATGTACCTTTTAAATTAACCCTCATTGTTTGATCCCACACCTGTTCACTGTCTTCTGCCAAAAATGGCTGGATTACGGAAATACCCGCACAGTTGACCCAGATATCCAAGGACCTGAAACATTTTGCCGCTTTCTCCGCTACTGCCATGACTGCTTCTTTCTCTGATATATCTGCCGCCGCCGCATCTGCCCTGCCTCCTGCTTTCCGGATTTGTTCTGCCGTCTTCTCCGCTGATGCTCCGTCCAGATCAATGGCCAGCACATTAGCTCCTTCTTGTGCCAGCCTTAAAGCGCATGCTTTTCCAATTCCGCTCCCCGCTCCAGTAACTGCGGCTGTCTTCCCTTTCAGTCTCATGGTTTTTCTCCTTCCTTCTCAATTACTAAAAATCTGTAATGTGTTTTTCTCCATAGGCTGCCTTCCAGTCAGAATCAAATGTCTCCAGACTTGTATCCGTCAGCGGATGTTTTAACATATCTTCCATAATCTGAAGAGGTACGGTAGCACTGTAGCTTCCGCTCAAAGCATTATCAAAAACCTGCTTCGTATTTTTAAAAGACGCAGCCAATATTTTGGCAGATAGATGATGTTCCCTGAAGACCTTTGTCAGATCTGCAGCCGTTTTGATCCCATCTCCCCCATGATGATCAATCCTATTTACATAAGGGGCCACAAAGTCTGCACCTGCCATAGCCGCTATGAGTCCCTGCTTAGCCGACACAACCGCTGTCGCTGTCACTTGAAATTCTCTGGATTTTAATTCCATAATCGCTTTTATTCCTTCTTTTGTTGCTGGAATTTTCACATAGAAATTTTTACCCAGCTCATCCTTCATCCGCTTTGCTTCCTCTATCATACCTTCTGCCTTATGAGCCGTTACCTGGGCATGCAGCATCTGATCTTCTCCTATAATGCTTCTGATTTTTTTTAAAGTCTCAAAAAAATCTGATTCTTCTCTGGAGATGATCGATGGATTCGTTGTCACTCCACAGATAGGATAATACCCTGCCGCTTCTTTA
The DNA here is from genome assembly GCF_014467075.1 of Anaerostipes caccae L1-92. Taxonomy (NCBI): domain Bacteria; kingdom Bacillati; phylum Bacillota; class Clostridia; order Lachnospirales; family Lachnospiraceae; genus Anaerostipes; species Anaerostipes caccae. The sequence goes on along the minus strand of NZ_AP023027.1, from coordinate 112,813 downwards.
ATTTCTGTTACATTTGCTGTATCCAATAATAGTTTCATAAACTGCCTCCTTTATTGATTATCTTGATACATTAATTATAAGAAACTGAGAAAGAAAAAGTTTTCTCAACAGTAAGCTTCAAAAATTAAACAAACAATAAAAAACAGCGAGGCTCCTGCCTTTTTGACATGGAAATCTCTCTGGAAACAGCTAAATAATATTTTCAAAATATGTATTCATACTGCTAAGTGGTTAACTTCAGTTATTAAAAATAAAGAGACAGCGAGGGCAATCGCTGTCTCCTTTTTAACATCTGTTTTTCTGTGGAGAAAAACTATCAGGTGTTTTCATATATAATTAGAATGTGAGAATATTTCGGAATTTATCCCCTTTTATTGACGATTCCAGAGCATCTTTTATATTTTCTGCCGGATAGACTCCACTGATAAACGGTTTTAAGTCAATAACTCCCCCGGATACCATCTGGGCCGCTCTCATGAAATCTCTGTCGTTGGAATTAGCTGTTCCAAGAATCTGCACAGATTTTCCATGTACCCAGTTTGGATCAAACGGAATCGGTTCTGCCGGATGAATAGAACTGTACAGCACAATTTTCCCTGCATTACTGACACACTTAAACGTATCTTCTACAACTGCCGGTATCGGTGTCGTGTCAAAGATTACCTGGGCTTTGATGCCTCCAGTCAGTTCTTTCACCTTCTGTTCTAAGTCATCCTTTGCCGGATTAATAACGGCTTTCGCTCCAAGGGATTTAGCCATTTCAAGCCTTTCTTCATTTACGTCAGATACAATGACTTTCGCACCTCTTTTTGTACAGACAGCAGTGTGCAGCAGTCCCATAATACCGCAGCCAATAACCAGCACTGTATCTCCGAGTCTTACCTGTGCTGTCTCTACACTGTGCACCACGCAGGATACAGGCTCAATGATACACGCTTCTTCCGGAGTAACGTTACTATACTTAAACAAACAGTCTGGAGAAACCAGAAGATATTCACTGAATCCGCCCATGCCTCTATAAGGAAGGCCCGGAAGATGTGCACTGTGGTCAAAATGCTCACAGCTCTGTTCATTTCCGGTCTTACAGTAATAACAGCTTCTGCAGGGAAGTGTTACCCCTACAACCACCTTATCCCCAACGCTCCATTCGTCCCGGTTGACTTCGTCTCCCATCTCTTCAATATGTCCTGCAATCTCATGTCCTCCGATGAAAGGGAACTCTACTTTGTTGACTCCTGTATAAACCCTCTGCTCCCATGTGCAGATTGCCGCTGCATCGACTTTAATCAAGACCTTATTTCCTGATGCCGAAGGCCTTTTGCACTCTTCAATTTCCACCTGCTTTTTATCCGTAAATACGGCTGTTTTCATTTTGCTGCTCACAATCATTCCTCCTGTCTTAGCCTAAGATACCTGCCAGCCCTAATACCCCGCCAATGATAACAAGAATCAGCATTACATAGGTAGATTTCAATTTTTTATTTTTTAATAAATATAAGGTCAGCAATGTGATTCCCAAAGGGATCATGCCTTTTAATAATTTATCCAGAACATCTGCCTGAAGAGCCAGCTTGGTAGCTCCAACCTTAATGTTCATATGGGATTCGGCAGTTACGTAATTTGCTGTCAAAGATCCAAGCACCGTAGCTCCCATAATGGATGCCGCTGAGATCAGCTGTTTCATTTTACCTCCGCCGAGGATTGCCTCAACTCCGGTTTTTCCTGTCTTATATCCCCTCATATACATAAAGTAAGCGATGGGAAGCATGATGCCTGCCATTAAAGCTGCAAATGCAAAAGCTCCCATAACATTTCCGCCTGAGGCAATACTGATACCTACAGCAAGAAGAATCGGCTGCAGCGTTCCCTGCCACAGTGTATCTCCTATACCGGCCATAGGCCCCATGAGGCCGGTTTTGACACTGTTGATGGCATCATCTGTAATATTGGCACCGTTGGCGCGCTCCTCTTCCATTGCCACGACCATACCATTGATAATTCCTCCAAAATGAGGCTCTGTATTATAAAATGCCATATGGCGTTCCATAAACTTCTGCTGTTCTTCCTTATTACCAGGATATAATTTCTCCGGAAGATGAGACATAGACTGAAGAACTCCGCTGGCCTGGAGACGTTCATAGTTATAATTTGCGTGTGAAAAAAAGGTCCATTTCCAGAATGCCTTCAGCACGTCTTTTTTACTTAAGTGGATTTTCTTCTCTTCTGCCATTTCTATTCCCCTCCCTTATTCAAAATCGTCATCAAACTCATCGTCAAAACCACCGGCTGTTGCTGCTGCCGTCTGCTTTTCCTCTGCCAGAGCTACTACTCCGGTATAAATATAAGCAACGATACCTGCGATGATGGCAATCGGCATAGTATCCAGATTCAAATAAACGGCAATGATAAATCCAAGCACATACCATAACAGAATTCCCGGTTTGCTGATTGCTCTCAGATTCATGGCGATACCGATGGCCGGTAGTAGCCCTCCAATGACTTCCAATGCTTGAATCGGCCGCCCGCTCAGCGCGTTGATAATGTTTGTAACCATCTCAGACCCAAAGTAACAGCCCAGGGCTACCGGTATACATCCGATAACAAAAGCAAAAACTTGAGGCGGTACAATATGCAGAAATTTAGCCTTCTTCATATTCCCTTCTTCTGCCGCTTTGTCGATCATATGTACAAAGAATACATCTACCGTCATATGGATGACCCAGATGATTGTTCCCAAAAGACCAATAGGTACTGCCAGTGCGATAGCTGCTGTCGGTTTCACTTCTGCTGCCATGGCCAGAGCCGTTCCCAGTGTACCTGCCAGACCGGGATCAGTGGGAGGTGCCCCTCCTGCTGAAATATAAGCGATGAATGGAAGCTGTATTGCCGCGCCTATGATGGCACCCTGAACCGGATCTCCGAGAATAAATCCCACTATGACACCAGATACCAGCGGCTTTTGAATGATTGTGCTTCCCAGACAAGTCAGCCACGGTGTTCCATTGATTCCAAGGTAATACACGATTCCGATGAGAACCGCCTGAACAACTGAAATACTCATAATTTTTCCACCTTTCTTTTTCTTAATATTTACGAGAGTCTTACCTCTTTTTTCAACACAGAAAATGTCATAATAACTTTGCTACATCAACTTTTGCATCTTCCGCTATAATCTGAATTTCTGTACGGCACCCGCTATCAACAATCTTCTTTAGAAACTCCCGTTCTTCTTCTGAGGCTGAAATGTTTTTATAAAATTTCTCCCGCCCGCTGCCTGCTCCCATACCGCCAATATTTAAGTGTCCAAACTGGATTCCCTGCTTGATTAACATTAAAACTGTTTTAGGATACTTGACCAGAATAATAACTTTATCATCAGGCTTAAATCCTTTTTTAAGCCTTGCCACTGCCTTCTGTACTGTAAATACTCCAAGACCTACATTTCCGGGAACAGCATTTTTTAATACAGTCTTCATGAACGGATCAGCCGCTGTTTGGTCATCAATCACCATAATTTTGTTGGCACTTGTAAAGTTCAGCCATGAAGTCATCACCTGTCCATGAATCAGTCTGTCATCAATCCTTGTCAATACAACTCCCTTCATTTCTATTCCTCCTAAATCTCATCCATTTCTGTGTCATCCAGCATTTCCTCATACTGCTTGTGCAAAAGAACCACCGGCTGATTTCCGGCCTCCTCACATATGTCAGCCAGCTCATCTAAGCCGCTTTGATCTCTCATCATCACAGCCTGTACCACCATTCCCATGCTGACTCCTGCGATCGCTTTAAAATTCTTTGTGTCCGCCATGCATTTCATCACCATATTGGATGGACTCCCGCCTAAGATATCCACAAATCCCAGCACTCCGTCCCCATCGTCCAGCTCTTTTACTGCCATCCTGATTTTTTGCTCAAGCTCATCTATTCCGTCACCGTGATACAGTCCGATGGTCTTAACCTGGTTTTGTTCTCCAGCGATCAGTTCCACCGCGTTTAACAGTCCTTCTGCAAATCCTCCATGGGCTGCAATCAAAATTCCAACCATTTCCGCTCCTCCTTTTCTTTTATAAATCCATTATAACAGGGCAGGACTGAAAATGTTTTCTTGTTAAGGCTGGCTCTGCTGATGTATATCAGTTGAAATATAGGAGAAATGAATGTTTTTGCATAAAAAAAGAGTGTGGAAACCCAGGATTTCCCTTTTCACACTCTTTTTTTGTTATCTATTTATTTACTTTTTTTACAATTTATATATACATGTCAAGAAATAAAATATATAATGAAATTGCTGTCGATTCTTTCCAGCTGAAAGGAGGTGGCACAGTGGAATACATACTTCGTTTTCTTATGTCAGTCATATCATCTATAGTGAATTACTACATCCATAAATGGCTGGATCATAGAAGAAAAGACAGTTAATAAAAACCCCCGGAGACCAGTCCTCTCCGGGGGTTTTTCTGTCACAGTGGACATACTTCTATTTTCTTACTGCTTTTATGATACCCTTTTTAGTAATTATTGTCAACAGTCATTTTAGTCCATCCTCAAAGATTCAAGTAATCAATCAGCGTTCTTGCAATGATCTGCAATGGAAGCCTGGATACGATATCAAAGTCCTCGATGGTCTTGTTTCTCTGGTTATATCCCAGGACAGACAAGTCTGAATAATCTTCTAAATCTGTCTTTGGCAGGCAGCAGCAGGTCACCACATTTGCACCTACCTTCTTCGCATTCTGGGCAGTCAACAGCAGCTCCGGCGTACTGTTCTTTATAGAAAAAATAATGATCAGGTCACCCTGCCTGAACAGTTTATCCGACTTTTTCATAACCTCTGAATCTGACAGCATATATGCATTATACCCAAGCAGCTGAAGCTGCAGTTCCACATCTTTGGCAATCCATGCGGTAGAACCTCTTGCAATGATATAAATCTTCCGCGCCGTCTTAATAAAACGTACTACCTTGAGGATCGTCTCCGCTTTCAGTATTTCGATGGTTTTCATGCACTCTGTGACAGACTTCTGAAAAATTTCGTTGACAATCTCTCCCTCCACCATATCTTCTATCTTTGCAGAAAGTTTATAGCGCAGCTCCGAGAGACCGTTATACCCACACTTCCTGACAGCCCTTGAGACAGTCGGAGGAGAGGTGAAACTCTTTTCGGCGAGTTCAGTGATCGTCAGCTTTAAAAACTGATCTTCATGTTGATTGATATACTCTATCACCTGCCGTTCGGCTTCTGTAAGCCCGCTTTCCAGTTCTTCTGTAATCTCAACTATCATAACCTATATTTCCCTTCTCACGTTGAAAAAACTGATTGTCTGTGATATAGTAAATATATAGTAAAGAGCAGCTGTCCCAATCTGGGATGGCCATTATAAAAGTACACGAAAAACCACCTTATAACGACCAGGTAATAAGGGTGGTTTTTCGCTTTTCTAAATTAATGACATATCATATATATGAATGTCAGTAATGCCAGAAGAAACATTCCAAAAGACATTAAATCTTTAAAGTCAAAATGTTTCATAGCCACCACCTCCATTCTATGTAGAATGAAGACCATCCACCCTATAGCAGCTGCTCATCTTAAATGATACAATATTTTTTGGAAATAATCAACAAACACAAAAAGAACCTTGTGAAAAATTCTACACAAGGTTCTCTATGTTTTTTAATCTCTAACAGATCTCCGCCCCTGCCGGCATATCTTTTTCAGGCACAACCAAAGCCAGTTCTCCTTTTTCATTTTCTGCACAGAGCAGCATTCCCTCAGAAAGCACTCCTGCAAGCTTAGCTGGCTTTAAGTTTACTAAGACCATGACTTTTTTGCCCACCATCTCTTCCGGCTTATAATAGGCCTTGATCCCAGAAACGATCTGCTTCACTTCGCTTCCCACACGCACCTGGGAGCAAAGCAGCTTCTTGGACTTTTTGACTTCCTCGCAGGCAATGATCTCACCTACCTGGAACTGCATCTTACCGAATTCGTCAAAGGTGATCTCCTCTTTTGGCTCTATGTCGATCACAGGACCTGCTGCCGCCTGTGCCTGCTTATTCATCAGCTCTTGCGCCTGTTTGAGCACCTCTTCTTCATCAAGCCGCGCAAAAAGGATCTCAGGCTTTTCTGTCACTTTCGTACCGCTTTTATAATGACCAAATGTAGTCAGATCCTCAAACCTTCTGGGTTCTGCATTCAGCTGTTTTAAGATCTTCTCCACAGTCTCAGGCATATACGGCTCCAGCAGGGCCGCTCCGGTTAAGATACCTTCCACCAGGTTATATAATACCGTGGCGAGACGATCTTTCTTTGCCTCGTCCTTTGCCAGCACCCACGGCATGGTTTCATCAATATACTTATTACAGCGCTTGAATACATTAAAAATCTCTGTCATGGCATCTGCCACCTTGAGCACGTCCATCTTTTTCTGGACCTTATCTCTGGCACCGGTAACCACAGCTTTCAGCTGGTCGTCAAACTCATCCTCAACACCCTTATCTTCCACGACTCCGTCAAAGTATTTGTTAGACATGGAAATGGTGCGGTTCACAAGATTGCCTAAGGTGTTAGCAAGATCAGAGTTCATACGCTCAACCATCAGCTCCCATGAGATCACACCGTCGTGTTCAAACGGCATCTCGTGGAGGACAAAGTAACGCACTGCGTCCACACTGAACATCTCGGCCAGATCATCTGCATACAGAACATTTCCTTTGGACTTACTCATCTTTCCATCACCCTGCAAAAGCCATGGGTGTCCAAAAACCTGCTTCGGAAGCGGAAGGTCAAGGGCCATCAGGATGATCGGCCAGTAAATCGTATGGAACCGGATGATATCTTTTCCGATCAGATGAAGATCAGCAGGCCAGAGCTTTTTAAACTGATCTGTGCTGTTTCCGTCACAATCGTATCCAATCCCTGTTATATAGTTGGTCAGGGCGTCCAGCCATACATATACTACATGTCCTTCATCAAAATCTACCGGGATTCCCCACTTAAAAGAAGTTCTGGACACGCACAGGTCCTGAAGTCCCGGAAGCAGGAAGTTGTTCATCATCTCATTTTTTCTGGACTCCGGCTGGATAAATTCCGGATGAGCGTTGATATAGTCAATGAGCCTGTCCGCATATTTGCTCAGTTTCAGGAAATACGCCTCTTCCTTGGCCGGCTGTACTTCCCGTCCGCAGTCCGGACATTTGCCGTCCACCAGCTGGCTTTCTGTAAAGAAGGATTCGCACGGGGTACAGTAAAGTCCCTCATAGTGTCCCTTGTAAATATCTCCCTGTTCATAGAGCCTTTTAAAAATCTTCTGTACCTGAGCTTCGTGGTCCGCGTCCGTTGTGCGGATAAACTTATCGTAAGAAGTATTCATCAGATCCCAGATCCGTTTGATTTCCCCTGCCACGTCGTCCACAAACTCTTTCGGCGTCACACCCTTCTCAGCGGCTTTTAATTCTACCTTCTGTCCGTGCTCGTCGGTTCCGGTCTGAAAAAATACGTCATAGCCTTCCATTCTTTTATATCTGGCAATACTGTCTGCCAAGATAATCTCATAAGTATTCCCGATGTGAGGCTTGCCAGATGTATAAGTAATCGCAGTTGTTATATAATATGGTTCCTTGCTCATGTTTCTCCTCCATTTTCGCATTATACTGTGTTTTATTATAGTACATCTTGCAAAGATAGTCTATTTTTTTCCTTTAAAAAATAGTATAATAGTATCTAAGAGATTCTATTCAGAAAGGATTCTTATGCATAAATATACATATCGTAAGTTTCTTGCATTTACCATGGCTGTCATGGTGGCATTCACTGGCTGTTCCAAAGGATCGGACACCGGGAATCCCTCCACAGCGAAAGAATCAGAATCCACCAAAGACAAAGCATCGGACCGGCAGAAGTTTGACTCCTATTTGAACCAGCTTTTCAAGGAACACGTCAATTCCAATACGGTCAATCTGCATTATACCCTTGCACATCCGGAACGCTACGGCATCAAAGCCAAAAAGGCCGATCTGGGCAACATCGACTTAAAAGACCTTGACCAGGCAGAAGCCCAATGTAAGAAGGAGTTAAAAAGGCTTGAGAGTTTCAACTATAAAAAACTCTCCAAGAGTCAGAAGCAGTCTTATGATTATCTCATGGACTACTTTAAGCGCCAGCAGAAACTGGCACCTTACCCCTATCTTCAGACGGTTTTAAGCCCTACTCTCGGCTCCCAGGCCCAGCTTCCCGTGACTTTGTGCGAATACCCTTTAAGAACCAGGGAAGATGTAGAAACCTACCTTTCTCTGCTCTCCAAAGTCGGTTCCTATTTCGACACGGTCATCCGCTACGAAAAGGAACAGGTCAAACGGGGATATTTCATGTCAGATGCGGATGCCGATGCCGTCTTAAAACAAATCAATGATTTTACAAGGGCCACCGACCACAATTATATGATCGAAGTGTTCAACACAAATATTGATTCGGTTTCAGACCTCAGCACCAACCAGAAGAGAAATTACCGGAAGGAAAACCGCCGCCTGATCTTAGAAGAAGTGATTCCGGCCTATGAGAATCTGTACAGTGATTTGAAGAACCTGAAAGGAAACGGAAAGAACAGGCAGGGCTATGCCCATTTCAAAAATGGGAAGTCCTATTATTCTGCTCTCGCCTCCTATAAAACCGGCTCTGACAAGACCGTGCCTCAGATGATCAAGGCCACCGAAGCACACCTTCTTTACCTTCAGACAGAGATGACAGAGATCATAAAAGAAGATCCCTCCATCTACCATGCTTTTTTAGATTTAGATCTGAATAAATATTCAAGCAAAAAACCATCGAAGATCCTGTCACAGCTGAAGCAGAAAATAAAAGATAAGTATCCTGCTGCCGCCGAAGTAGAGTGTGACATCAAATATGTCCATTCTTCTCTGGAAGAAAACTCAAGCCCGGCTTTTTACATGATTCCTGCCATCGATGACTATAAGAAAAATGTCATTTACATCAATAAGGCGCAGACCGGCCAGGAATCCCTGTATCCGACGCTGGCTCATGAGGGCTATCCGGGACATTTGTATCAAACCACTTATTTCCACAGCAAAAAAGAACATCCGATCCGTTATATTCTGGATTATCCGGGATACAGCGAAGGCTGGGCCACCTACGTGGAGATGGACTCTTACAGTTACCTCGATATGAAGCAGGAACTTGAGCCATTAAAGAAGCTTCTGCCGGACAATTATCTGTACAATATGGCCTTAAGTGCCAGAGTGGATATGGGTGTTAACTATGAAGGATGGAGTGCTGACGAGGCAGTCAAATATATGCAGCAGTACGGAACCATCAGTACCTCCAGTATGAAAGCCCTTTACCGCTATGTCATCCAGAATCCGGCCAATTACTTATGCTACTACATCGGTTATCTGGAGTTCATGGAATTAAAAGATTATTATAAAGAGAAATCTGGAAATGCTTATGATGAAAAAGTTTTTCATAAAATCATATTAGATGCCGGACCTAACAGCTTTCGTATACTCAGACAGCGCATCGACGAAAACCTGTAAATCCGGGTACGATCTTTGTACCTGCAAAACACATAAGTTTAGGAGGAAAGATTATGTCAACAAAAGCACGCTACACCCATGACGAAATTGGAAAAGGAAAACCGGGATTCTCAAAGACCCGCTCCATCATTGAGGCCGCATTTTACGGCAACAACGTCATTGAGGTTGTAAACCTGAAGCAGGCATATGAGCTTGCTAAAAATTCTCCGGGAACCATTGTTACCGACATGCCGGTCTACCGCGGAGAAGAGTTCGGCCTGAAAAAAGACACAAAAGTTCTGCTGTTCAACGACGGCTCCGTTACCGGACGCTGTGCGGCAGCCAGAAGGATCGCGGGAAGTCCGAACGTGGATACTAACGATCTGGATTTAAAAGTGATGGATGCGATCTACGATACACGCAAAAAGACCATGTACCACGCAGAAGTCTATATCGGCTTAGACCCTGAATTTATGGTTAAGGCACATCTTCTGATTCCGGAGGGAGAGGAAAACATCCTGTACTCCTGGATGCTGAACTTCCAGTATGAGTCTGATGAATACAATAAAATGTATAAAAAGTCCCGTGCCATCGGCAGCGAGTCTGATATTTATATTTTCTCTGATCCTCAATGGAGCCATCCGGAACATCCGCTTGGGCTTACTTACTTCAACACCCAGACCAACTGTGCAGCTTTGCTTGGAATGCGCTATTTTGGAGAACATAAGAAAGGTACTCTTACCATCGCCTGGGCGATTGCCAATAGAAACGGCTACGCTTCCTGCCACGGCGGACAGAAAGAATATCGTTTAAGTCCGAACCACAGTTATGTTGCATCTTTCTTTGGCCTGTCCGGTTCAGGAAAATCAACACTGACTCACGCCGTACACAATAATAAATATGATATCACCGTCCTCCACGACGATGCCTTTATCATCAACACCGAAACCGGCTCTTCCATCGCTATGGAGCCTACTTATTTTGACAAGACCTCAGACTACCCGACCGGGTGCGAAGACAACAGGTATCTCCTCACAGCACAGAACTGTTCTGCCACGAGAGATGACAAAGGAGATGTTGTCCTTGTCACTGAAGACATCCGGAACGGCAACGGCCGGGCTATCAAGTCAAAACTCTGGTCTCCAAACCGTGTAGACAAGATTGAATCTCCAGTTAACGGCATTTTCTGGATTATGAAAGATCCTACCATTCCGCCGATCATCAAAGTCAACGGTTCACATTTGGCTGCAGTCATGGGCGCTACCCTCGCCACAAAGCGTACTAACGCAGAACGCCTGGCGCCTGGAGTAGACCCGAACCGTCTGGTCGTGGAACCATATGCAAACCCGTTCCGTACTTATCCTCTTGTGGATGATTACAACAAGTTCCGTTCCCTTGTAAAGGACCGCCATGTAGAATGTTATATCTTAAATACCGGCGACTTTATGGGCAAGGATATCACTCCTGGTGTTACTTTGTCTGTATTAGAACAGATCATTGAGGGCAATGCCCAATTAAAACCTTGGGGACCGTTCAGCAACATGGAAACGATCGAAGTGGAAGGATATGTCCCTGATTTTGATGATGAGACTTATGTCAATACCCTGAAAGCAAGAATGACAGAACGTCTGAACTTCATCTTTGAAAAGGATACACAGGACGGCGGATACAATGCTCTTCCTACTGAGGCAAAAGAGGCTCTGGCTAAAGTAATCAGCGAAGCGCACAACCATGTAAAATAAAAGTGAGGTGAATTCTTACCGTGACCAAAGAGCAGCTGAATGACATTGTGGTAAACCTTTTCCATGAAATATCTTATCAGGAGGAAAAGGCGGTCATCACAGAGGAGTTCAAAGACATTTCCAACAAAGAACTGCATATCATCGACGCGATCGGAACCGGCAGTCCGAAGAATATGTCTTCCATCGCAAAGGCCCTGAACATCACGGTAGGTACGCTGACCATCGCCATAAACAGTCTTTTAAAAAAAGGCTATGTAATCCGCAGGCGCGGAGAGCAGGACCGCAGAATCGTTTATATATCCCTCTCTGACAAAGGAAAGGAAGCCTTTGACCATCACAGTCAGTTTCACCGCGCGATGCTTGAAGATGTACTTTCCCGATTAGACGAAGAGGAAGAACGCCTTCTGATACGGATCATGGAATATTTCCGGGATTACTATGAGACAAAAAACAATTAAAAACGGGGGGCTGGAAATCTTTCCAGCTCCCGTTTTTAATGCATCCCGGTGAGAAATACACTGGCCATTACTCCTGCGAAGGTTGCCAGAAGAGCACCTGCCAGGGTGTATCTGGTCTTTTTGATATGTACGGCCGAGAAATAGATAGACATTGTATAAAAACATGTCTCGGTAGAACTTAAAATAATTGATGACATGACTCCCTGAGCTGAGTCAGGGCCAAAGTTCTTAAAAATATCCAAAAGGAATCCAGTAGCTGCCGAAGATGAAAACAGCTTTGCAAAGATTACCGGAAGCACGTCCTTGGGAATCTTTAAAAGCTGTCCCACCGGACTCAATACGGATACAAGAAGATCCAGCGCTCCGGACGTCCTGAAAATCTGCACAGCTAAAAACAGTGCAATCAGGGTAGGGGCAATTTCCATGACTACCTTAAATCCATCCTGGACTCCTTCCAGAAACGGCTGATACATTTCTTTTTTTGAAATCATTCCATACAAAAGTATCATGAATAAAATTAAAGGGATAATAATGCCGGACAGCGAAACAATCACAGTCACACCCGCCTTATTACTTTATATTATAATATATACATGCATCCTCGTCCTATATGCCAAAAACAGGTAAGATTGATAGAACTCATTATAATAAAAAAGGATACCAGAAACAAATCGTGCTTTCCTGGTATCCTTAGATTATTTTTGGTTACTTCTTATATTTTTTTCTGAGAAGCAGCAGTACGGCACCTGCCGCACACACAGCCACTATGGCGTAAACAGCTGTATGTGAACTGTCTCCGGTTCTGGAAACCCTTGATTCAGTCACCGATTTGCTGGAAGCTTCAGAAGTTTTGACAGTTTCACTGTCCTCTCTGTAGTAAGAATCTTCATCCTCAGGTTCTTCATATGTTGTCGTGGTTGTTGTCTCACTTGTGCTAGATTCTTCTTCATCATCTCCACCGTAATATGGATCTTCCGGTGAAGGCTCATCATACATTTCCACAGTCTGCAGTTCTCCCCCTGCATTCACTGTAAACCTCACATCCTCTGCAAGTTCGTAGCCAAACGGTGCTTCTGTCTCCCTTAAAATATATTCTTCTCCGGGAATAAGCTTTCCTGTGACCGCGTGTGCCTCCTCTTCAGATGTCCACTCTTCAACGATCAATTCTGATCCGTCTTCCTGAATCTGAATGATCTGAAGCTCAGCTCCTGCCAGCGCTTTCTTCGTCGCTGCATCCAGCTTGATGACAGAAACTTTTGTAGGTACATTTTCAGCTTCGACAACTACCGGTGTCTCTGCTGCCTGATCGTTAATTCTGAATTCATATTTGGTCTCCGCATCCAGATTGTAGCCTTCCGGCGCTTTTGTTTCCTGGAAATAATAAGTTCCAAGCCTCAGATAGTCAAATCTGATCTGACCCTGTGCATCGGTCTTAAGTCCCTGAGCCACTAACTCTCCGTCTGCCTTGTACAGACTGAATTCTGCTCCTTCAAGAGTCCGGGCGTCTTCGCTGCTCACCTTTTTAAGGAGAACGGAACCTCGTTTTGCTTCATTTGTAATTGTAAAACCAAAGTTCAGAGTTCCATTTTCATCTAATGAGAAAGTGTAGTCTCTTCCGTCAAACTGAACCTGTACTCTGTCGGATTCTTTCTCCCCGATCACTAGTTTGTGCTCCGCTGCGTCCAGTACATAATCGTTCAGAGCCTTTGTCTCTTTCAGATAATAGGTGTTGCCGTATTTTAATCCTGCATCGAAAGCAATCCTTCCCTTGTTATCTGTTTTCATAACACTTCCAACTTCATTCTTATTATGGTCATAAAGCTGAAATTCAACATTTTCCAAGGGAGCATTATCTTCTGCATCTGTTTTGTTTAAGATAAAACGAATGTTATCACCTGTCAGGCCGCTGTTCATTCCGCTTAATATCAATGGGACACTGCCGCTGGTTACCTTGGTCTCTTTGGCACTCGCATCAAAGGTAACGGTGTTTTTAATATTTCCTGTGGCAGATGTGACATCTGTGATAAATAAGACTTTAAACTGGTGAGTTAAATCCAGTCCATCCGGGAATGTAAACACAATCTTACCTGAAACATCATCATAATCTGAATCCATTCCGGAAATCTCTTTATTGTTTGCCGTCACATCGATCAGCTTTACAGATCCCTCTCTGTAAGTCAGTCCCGGCTGAAGCTGATCTGTAATTTCGGCCTTCTGTTTCGTAATTACCGCATGGTTTTTATTTACATTTACGGTCCACTCTACATAATTTCCTTTTTTATAAGAGGTGGTTTTTTCTACATCTGGCGTATAGCTTACATTTACTTCAGCTTTTGCTGTCAGCTCTGTTTTAAACTCGTCTGCCCGTACACTCACTTCATTGACTGCACTTACCTTTTCTGGTTTTGTCTCAGCCTTTGTCTCATCGGTAACGGTACTCAGTGTCATGTCATTTTTGTCTGTCGGAAGCATTTGTTCCGGGAAGTAAATAATGATACTATCACCGCTGACCTCATAGTAAGGCTGATCTGCACTCTTCTCTGTCCCAAGAACTTTATCTCCGTATTTAAGGCTTCCCTCTACGAGTCTGTGGCCTTCCGGAAGCTTCTCTGTGACAACCATGTTATGAATGTAAATGCCCTTTGACCTGAGCCAGATCGTCCAGTTGAATTCATCTTTGCTGCTGTTATAACTTCCCTTCTTGGAAACGAAAGTCTGGATATTTACAGAACCTGTTCCCGTAATATCCTGTTTGTTACCATCCCATTCGAGAAACACATGGTTTTTAAAAGAAACAGCCGGTGAGTTCCCATTTGCATTCTGAGTGAACTGAAGGGCTCCGCCCTTAATCCTTGTTGTATATGTGATCGTGCATTTGTTTTTTCCAAGATCCTTTATAGTAAAAATTAATTCGTTTCCATTTACCTGCACATTTTTTTCATTCTTGCCCTTATAATTAGCATTAAAAGATCCGGCAATGTATTCAAGCCCTTCCGGAAGCACATCTTTAAACTGAATGTCTCCATTCACTGTTTTGGTTGGATTGTTATTGACAGTGACTGTCCATTTTATGGTATTGTCATCTTCAACTCTTGCAAAGGCTCCTGACTTTGTAAGTCCCAGCTTTCCTTTCTGATATCCGCTTCCCCAGCTGGAATCCTCATAATCAGAAATGCTTACATGGTTTCCAACCGTCATGACTGCAGTATTTCTTACACTTCCTTTTTTTACAGCCGCCTCGGTATCCAGCCAGATCTTATAATTGACATAGACAAAGTTATTGTTGTACTTTGGATCAAGTGTTACTTTAAATTCTCGTGTTGCCGTATCATACGTATATTCATTTTCACCCGGTGTACTTCCTGCTGCCTTTGTAAGTTTCACTGCATTGCCGCTGCCATATTTCACTGTGAGCTGTCCTTCTGTCTCCATCAGTGAGGTTCCTTCTGGAAGCTTATCTGTAAATGTAACCGGCAGTTCTCTGCCCGCTGTATCGTACCAACCTTTCAGCTGAAAGCCAAGATACGGCTTCTTTGCATCGTCATCATATCCTATATTATTGGATGCATTTTTATCTTTCCAAAATGCATATCTTACCACCCGGACTGAAGCATCGGCTGAAGCTTCACCTTTACTGTCCCCTGTCTTAATTGTTACAGTATTAGCTGCAATGGCAGACATATCTTTTGCACCATTGGACTTATAATCTGATTCAAAAAATTCATCCGTAAGCTTTGTTTTGTAAGTTAATGTATGGGAACCATTGCTGATCTTTCCGAACTTATAGTTCCATCCATTGTCAGTTAGTTCCGGATCGGCAGTTTTTGTTCCGTCTAACTCCACGGAACCTTTTACAAAGACTTGTTTTTTATCAAACGTATCTATCAGGGTGTATCCTTCCAGATTATTGTCTCCCTTATCCGGTGTGGCAATGACCGTCCATGTGATGGTCTGGTCTTCTCTGTTCAGCGTTCCCTTTTTCGCTACTTCAGGGCTTTTCTTTTCCACTTCCGGTTTAAAGTCAGTCTGATACTCCTGCCCGAATCCCTCAAGTTGTCCCAGATCGAAAATAATTGTCTCTTCTTTTAACTGATCTGCGTCCACGCTGCAGCTAATCTCCATGAACCCTTCAATATTAGATTGAGTCAGCGTTTTTGGAAATTTTACTGTGATGGTCGCATTGTTGTTTACGGTCCAGTTCGGAACTTCCTCTACAGCGCCTGCCTGTTGCTTATTTAATTTCTGCGCAGCGCCGCTGAGACCATCTAACTGGAACACGTTCGGCATTTTCAGAATATAAGTGGATCCTCCCTGAATGGTTTCCTTATTCGGAATTTTGAACTCATATCTGATGATCACATTGCTGTCTTTTGTGACAGGATGAGACTCCGTGAACGGATTTCCTAAATGGTCTGTAAATGCAAATTTAGTTAAGTATTTGGTGAAATTGCCGTTTGTCACCACAGGATCTGATCCCTGTTTTACGGACTTTACGGCTGTTTTTTTCTGAATTGCTGTGACAGATGCAGTGCTCTCGGCCTTTGCGGCTTCTGTATTACTCTCTGTTGCGGCCTTTTGCTCTGTTGTGACAGATTCTGTGGCCATTGCAGCTGTTTCCTCAGTTGCTAAAGAAGCCTCTGTTGTAGAAGTGATCTGTTCTGATGCAGTTTCTGTTTCCGCCTCCTGTGCATGGACATTGGTGAACGCACCATTCCCTGCGATAAATGATATCGTCAGCACAAAAGCCGCAAGAACTGCAAGACTTTTTCTTACCTTTTTACTCATTTTCATACCCCCATTTATTATTTGAAACAAAAAAGACTGAGTATCCAACGGATTCTCAATCTACACATAAATAATAATTTATGAGGCAGCTGGCTGGCACGATCATACTCCCTATACGATATAGCCCCTTTAGCTTTGCGTCACTGCCTTTCGGCAGCTTTGCCTATTTATTTTACTCTTTCTAAACCTATATTCTCATCATATACAAATTGTCTCTAAAAATCAAGTGCTTTTCTGAAATTTCTCGATGATCTTTGCAAAGAGAATTCCTACGATCGTGGAACAAAAGGTTGCAACAATGGCCGGCGCAACAATCGCGGTCGGATTCACACTTCCGTACTGGCTTCGGAATACGATGATGTTGACCGGAATCAGCTGTAAAGATGAAATGTTAAGAATCAGAAACATACACATTTCCCTGGTGGCGACACCTTTGTGCGGATTGATCCTGTCAAGGGCCTTCATTGCCTTGATCCCTGACGGTGTTGCGGCCCATCCAAGTCCCAGAAGATTAGCCACGATATTCGTGCTGATGTATTCCTTTGCCTCCTTATCCCTCAACCTCGGAAACAGAAGCTTTAAAAAGGGCGCTATGAGTCTCTCAAGCTTTTTTACAAGGCCTAAGGAGACTGCAACGTTCATAATCCCGGACCATACCCCCACGACCCCGAACATCAGGATACAGAGTTGTACAGCTTCCTTAGAAGAATCCAGAATCGTGTCTGATACGGCATTCAGATTACCGTTTATACTTCCTATTAATATACCTGCTAAGATTAAAATACTCCATATATAATTGATCAAAGGAAAACTCCTTTTTCGTTCTTAGTGTATCCTATTCTTTTCCCCATAAGAATATGCTTCAAAGCCCGGATTTGACAAGCTTTGTGAGGTATGATATTGTTAGGTATAGTAGTTTACTAATTTGCAAGGAGGGAAGCGAATATGAAGAGTACAGGTATTGTAAGAAAGCTTGATGAGCTGGGACGTATTACTTTACCAATTGAGTTAAGACGTAATCTGGATGTGAATGAGAGGGATCCCCTTGAGATCTTCGTTGACGAAGATACGATCATATTGAAAAAGTACAATCCAGCAGACATCTTTACTGGCGAAATGGATGATCTCGTTGAGTACAAAGGCAAGAAAGTGTCAAAAAGTTCTATCATTGAATTGGCGAAACTTGCTGGTTTAAATGTTGCAGAATAAAGCAGTGGGATATAGTGAAAGGACATATGCTGGATGATATGTCCTTTTTTTGATGTTATTTTATTTCTTATACCGGAGAAGCTCCTGATAAATGTCTCTTTTTCCTACTCCGCGGTCTTTGGCCACCAGTTTCATAGCCTCTTTTTGTGAGAGGCCTTTCCCTAAATAGCGTTCCATATGCTCCATCAAATCGAGTTCCTGAAACTGCTCCTGGCTCTCCTTTTTCAGTTCCTCCAATGTTCTTCCCTGAATGATCAGAACACACTCACCCTTTGCCGGATGTTCGGTATAATAGGAGATGACCTCTTCCATCTCAGAAACAAATACCGTTTCATGCTTCTTTGTCAGTTCCCTGCAGACCGTCATTTTCCTATTCCCCATCGTGCTGTAAAGTTCCTCCAAAGTCTTTAACAGCCTGTGGGGAGCCTCATACAAAATAATCGTCCGTGTTTCATCCTTCAGCTGTTCTAAGATCATGGCGCGCTCTTTTTTATCTGGCGGCAGAAATGCTTCAAAACAGAATCTTCTGGTTGGCTGTCCTGAAATAATCAGTCCATTGATCAGGGCACATGCACCCGGCAGGGACGTTACCTGAATGCCGTTTTCATGACACTGTCTCACCAGTTCTTCTCCCGGATCTGAAATGCCCGGTGTTCCTGCATCCGTAATCAGTGCAATGTTTTTTCCATCCTCCAGAAGCTTTACAAGATAACGGGCTTTTTCTACACGGTTGTACTCGTGATAGCTCGTCATCTTTGTCTTAATATCAAAGTGATTTAAAAGCTTAATGCTGTGCCGTGTGTCTTCCGCAGCGATCAAATCTACAGCTTTTAACGTTTCCAGTGTCCGGAATGTAATGTCCTCCAGATTGCCGATAGGCGTTGCACATAAATATAATTTCCCTGCCATTTAAACCTCCTCTGGTTTCCATCCATAAATTTTATAAATTTCTTCCGTATACTGTCCGGGCTTTTCATAGATGATCAAAGGCGGTTCGACCTTCATCCTGGACTTCCCTCCTTTTACTGCTTCCAGCAAAAAAATATTGGATTCTTTTTCCCTGTAAGGATAAACAAACCGGATTCTTTTGGGCTCCAGTCCGTCATTGCTCAAACAGTTAAGGATCTCAGAAAGACGATAGCTTCTGTGAACCAAAAACAAACTTCCGCTGTGTTTTAAAAGGACTCTGGCAGCACCGGAAATATCCCGGAATCTGCACAGGATCTCATGTCTTGCAATGGCTTTCGCATCATTTGGATTCCTGAAGCCATGATCATTCACCATATAAGGCGGATTTGAAGTAATGACATCAAAACTGTCATGTGAAAAAATCGCAGAAGCCTTCGTAATATCGCCTTCTACGATCTCTATCTTTTCTTCCAGCCCGTTTAATGCAGCACTTCTTGCTGCCATCCCGGCCATCTCACTCTGGATTTCCAGCCCGGTAAAATGTCTTCCGGGCGTCTTGGCTTCCATGAGGATTGGAAGAATCCCCGTTCCTGTGCCAAGATCCAGCACATTTCCGTTTTTCTTCACTTTGACAAAAGAGGACAGCAGAACCGCGTCCATTCCAAAACAGAAACCGTCTTTTTTCTGGATGATCTGATATCCCTTTATACCCAGATCATCCAATCGCTCTCCGTCTCCAAGTTTAGCTCTCATGATTCTTGTGACTGCCCTTTCCCCGTCTTTTTCTCGCATTTTTCGGATGATAATTCAAATCATCCAGCTTGTACTCCACGATTTCCTTATCGCCGTTGTCATCTTCTACGATCAGCTTCACATTTTGTCTGAGTATATTGACCCGCTGCACTTCGCCAGTGCGGCCATCCGGTGTTTTCACTGCGTCTCCGATGTTCGGCAGTTTCTTGTTCAGGTATTCGTATGTCTCCTGCTCATTTTTCAGACAGCACATCAGTCGCCCGCAGACCCCTGAAATCTTAGTGGGATTCAGAGACAGGCTCTGTTCCTTTGCCATCTTAATGGAGACCGGAATGAATTCCGACAGATAAGAACTGCAGCACAGTGCCCGTCCGCAGATTCCAATCCCGCCGAGCATCTTTGCCTCATCTCTCACACCGATCTGGCGCAGTTCGATTCTTGTTCTGAAAATAGATGCCAGGTCTTTCACCAATTCACGAAAATCCACACGGCCGTCCGCGGTAAAGTAAAACAGGACTTTATTGTTGTCAAACGTATACTCGGTAGCTACCAGTTTCATCTCCAGTTTGTGTTCCCGGATCTTCTGTGAACAGATAGAGAAAGCTTCCTTCTCTTTCTTCAGATTTTCCAGTGCTGCATCTTTATCTTCTCTGGTTGCAATCCGAAGAACCGGTTTTAACTCGTCAGAGACGGCTTCCTTGTCCACTTTCTTTTTGTCCGTTACGACTCTGCCGTATTCCACGCCGCGGGCAGTTTCCACAATCACATGGTCTCCCTGTTTTATGTCAAACTTTTTTGGATCAAAAAAATATACTTTCCCGGCAGTGCGGAACCGCACTCCAACTACTTCTACCATACCTTTCCATTCTCCTTCATCGTTAGAAGCAACATTTCCATCGTCACTTCAAAATTCACGTTCGCATTCAAGCGTACTCTGGCCTTCTGAATCTCGTCCATGATGTGGGTAAGGCCTTCAAATGTAATATAAATTTCCTGCTCTTTGAGCTGGCGGTACTTGTCCTTGAAAATCAGAAGATTCACAGATCCCGTTGTCTTGAGGATCAGCATATCCCTGTACCAGTCTGTCATAATGTCAAGAAAATCATAAATCTGTTCTTTATATTTTGTCAATGTCTTTAAATAAGAAATCATCTCATGAAGTTCAATATGATGTATATAACCAAGCATTCCCAGCGCCTCATTCAGCATCTCGTGGAACTCTTTAGTCTCAGCCACATGGACAGCCTTTCCAAGGTTGCCCAGTGAAAACGATACTGCGAAATCAATCATATCCTCATCTGCCTGCGTATGTTCCTTCAGGTAATCCCTGATCTGATCTTCGGGGACAGTTCCCAGAGACATACATACACATCTGGACAATATTGTCTCCAGCAGGCGGTCTTTGTTGTTTGTAAGAAGCAGGATCACTGCATACTCCGGCGGTTCTTCCAGCGTCTTTAACAGTGCATTCTGAGCCCCTACATTCATACGGTCTGCATCGTCCACAATATATATTTTATAATTGCTGCTGTACGGCTTAATGTCTATGGTCTCATTGATCCCCTGTCTGATCTCATCTACGCGGATCTCGTATTTTTCATGTGTTATATAGATCAGATCCGGATGGTTTCCCGTATCCGCCTGACGGCACGGCGTACATTGTCCGCACCCCTCATGTTTCTCACAGAGCAGCGCTTTTGCAAAGGCTTTTGCCAATGTCATCTTTCCTGATCCGTCTTCTCCATTCAGTAAATATGCATGTGAAATCTGTCCGGTCTGAATGGCTTCTTCAAAATGCTGTATGATCTTCTTATGTCCAACCACGTTATCAAAACTCTTCATCTCATCCTCTTCCATCCCTATGAAATCAATCCCCTGCCTTACGTCTGTTTTGTCTCTCTCGTCAGGGCATCATCAACTGCTACTTTTATCTGACGGTGAATTTCCTCAATGGAGTTTCTCCCGTCTATTTTAACCATTCTGTTTTTATCTCTTTCGGCTAACAGCCTGTATCCTTCCACCACTTTCCTGTGAAATTCCAGCTTTTCTGATTCCATACGGTCCAGCTCTGCCTGCTGTTTCTTCCTTCCGATGCCGGTCTCTGCATCCACATCAAGCAGGAGCGTTATATCCGGCATAGTATTTCCCACTGCAAAACGGTTTACTTCATATACCAGATCAACACCCAGTCCCCTTGCAATTCCCTGATATACGGCCGAAGATTCTATGAAGCGGTCACAGATGACTACTTTTCCCTGGTCCAGAGCAGGCTGTATGACTTCCTCTACTAACTGGGCCCTGGCCGCAGCGTACAAAAGAAGTTCTGTCATATGTCCCATGTTTTTATAATCCCGGTTGAGGATCACTTCACGGATCGCTTCGCTTATAACCGTGCCTCCCGGTTCCCTGCATACTATTATATCATACCCCTTCTGCAATAAGTAGACTCTTAATAAATCAATCTGTGTCGATTTTCCGGCACCGTCCGGCCCTTCCATCGTTATAAATATTCCCATCTCAAACCCTTTCATCCACTATGTAAATCCGGCCTTCTGACAGACCGATCAAATTCATCTTCTGTTCCCGGTACTCCTTCATTTTCTGCACTATTTCCTCTGAAATTCTCTCTCCCGGCACCGCCAGCGGTATACCCGGAGGATATAAAAATATAAATTCCGCACTGAGCTCTCCGACCGCTTCGTACGGAGACACCAGCTTCCTGCCCCTGATCTTTGCCTCATAAGGCGTCATAACCTGCTCAGCAGCCGGAATAACAGCCTGTCCCGGATTTGGGACATGGTACAGGCTTTCATCTGTCTCCAGAAAAGCCTCACACAATTTACCTAACGCCTCTTTTGTATCACAAATACTCGTCATAGCCGTGACATAGGATATTTCGGACATCTCCAGCTCGATCCCATATTCACTCCTCAAAATATGAAACAGCTC
This sequence comes from Anaerostipes caccae L1-92, assembly GCF_014467075.1. Taxonomy (NCBI): domain Bacteria; kingdom Bacillati; phylum Bacillota; class Clostridia; order Lachnospirales; family Lachnospiraceae; genus Anaerostipes; species Anaerostipes caccae. The sequence goes on along the minus strand of NZ_AP023027.1, from coordinate 90,477 downwards.
TTTGCCGGTAATCTTTGTATCTCCGGTCAAAACAACGATTTTCCCCGGATCATCTGTCCTTAAGAGCTTCAGATTTCTCATATGTTTAAGTCTGGCCCGGATATCCATTAGATTCTGAACATAGTCATCAAACAAGTCCGGCCTGTCTGCACATTTCCTGACACAGTAATCAATACTTGCCATCAAAATATAAGACGGACTGCTGCTCTGAAACGTAGATAAAGCCTGCTGAATCTCCCTGGTGCCTATCCTGGAACTGCATATGTGCAGAAGTCCGGTCTGAGTAAGGGAAGGCAGTGTCTTGTGCAGACTCTGGATCACTGCGTCTGCTCCCTGAGATACCGCACTCTCGGGAAATCCACTGTGAAATACAAAATGTGCTCCGTGAGCTTCATCCACGATCAGGGGAATCCCCTCTTCATGAAGAACCTCGGCAATCTGCCTGATATCAGACACGATCCCTTCATAAGTGGGAGAAACGATAACAGCGGCTTTAATGCCTTTTTCCCTGTTCAGGATGTCCTGCACCTGGCTTCTGGTAATCCCCATACAAATATTCTGCTCTATTTTGGGATATAAATAAACCGGCCTTAAACCAAGCATGGAAATTGCATGATATACGGACTTGTGACAATTCCTGCTGATAAGAATCTTATCCCCCAGCCGACAGGACGCAGTCACAGAAGCTAAAATACCTCCGGTGGTGCTGTTGATCAGAAAATAACTTTCCTTACTTCCATATATATGTTTGATATACTCCATTGATTCTTTAATCATCCCTTCCGGATGATGCAGGTCGTCATAGCCGCTGATCTCTGTAGTGTCAAGCGCAAACAGAGATCCCTCTCTCATAATGTCCTGTTTCTTCCTTTTGTGCCCAGGCATATGAAACGGATACAATCCTTCTTTATCTAATTGTCTTAATTTTTCAAAAATAGGATATTTCATAAATTATTTTTAAGCCTCATTTTATCCTATTTTATCATACACACCGTGGATATTCCAAGACATTTTAAGGAGTAGCACAGTCTTTTGTGAAAAACGAAAAAAGCCCTGATATAAATCAGAACTTTTGGGATGCCCAGAGCCGGAATCGAACCAGCGACACGAGGATTTTCAGTCCTCTGCTCTACCGACTGAGCTATCTGGGCTTGGGTATTGATCTTTGTAGTCCGTGTGCCGAACTCAGAATCAAAGATTCTTCGTTCACGGTGTTTCCGCCTATAAAATATAAAAAATAAATAATTCTGACCATAAATGCTCAGCCTTATTTATTTTTATATTTTGCACACTCAAATGCAAATGGAAGTTGCGGGGGCCGGATTTGAACCAACGACCTTCGGGTTATGAGCCCGACGAGCTACCAGACTGCTCCACCCCGCGCTAAAATGGTGGGAGAAGGATTCGAACCTTCGAAGGCGTTGCCAACAGATTTACAGTCTGCCCCCTTTGGCCACTCGGGAATCCCACCATATACATTTATATTATACCATTTCAGCATAAAACTCAAACATAAAATTACGTTTATAACGCAATTTATGAGAGCCGTTGACCGGACTTGAACCGGTAACCTGCTGATTACAAATCAGCTGCTCTGCCAATTGAGCCACAACGGCTGACAAAAATGGGACCAATAGGGCTCGAACCTATGACCCTCTGCTTGTAAGGCAGATGCTCTCCCAGCTGAGCTATGATCCCAAATTTATATTATAAATCCTTCTAAAAAGGAAAAAACGACCCGGATGGGAATCGAACCCACGACCTCCGCCGTGACAGGGCGGCGCTCTAACCGGCTGAGCCACCGGGCCAAATCTTTATAACTTAAATCTATGTACCTTCAAAACTACATACAGAACGTTCCATCAAACTTACTCTTTACCTTTCCTTGGTTAAAGCCTCGACCGATTAGTAACAGTCAGCTCCATACGTTGCCGTACTTCCACCTCTGCCCTATCTACCTCGTCGTCTTCAAGGGGTCTTACTAGATTACTCTATGGGAAATCTTATCTTTAGGGGGGCTTCACGCTTAGATGCCTTCAGCGTTTATCCCTTCCAGACTTGGCTACTCTGCTATGCATTTGGTAATACAACAGATCCACCAGTGGTCCGTCCATCCCGGTCCTCTCGTACTAAGGACAGCTCCTATCAAATTTCCTCCGCCTGCGCCGGATAGGGACCGAACTGTCTCACGACGTTCTGAACCCAGCTCGCGTACCGCTTTAATGGGCGAACAGCCCAACCCTTGGAACCTGCTACAGCTCCAGGATGCGATGAGCCGACATCGAGGTGCCAAACCACTCCGTCGATGTGAACTCTTGGGAGTGATAAGCCTGTTATCCCCAGGGTAGCTTTTATCCGTTGAGCGATGGCAATCCCACGTTATACCACCGGATCACTAAGTCCTACTTTCGTACCTGCTCCACCCGTCGGTGTCACAGTCAAGCCTTCTTCTGCCTTTGCACTCTGCGAATGGTTTCCGTCCATTCTGAGAAGACCTTTGAGCGCCTCCGATACCCTTTCGGAGGCGACCGCCCCAGTCAAACTCCCCACCTGACATTGTCCCCCAGCCGGATCACGGCTGTTGGTTAGAAATCCAATACTGCAAGGGTGGTATCCCAACAGTGACTCTAAAAGGACTGGCGTCCTTTCTTCTCAGTCTCCCACCTATCCTGTACATGCAGTACCGAATCCCAGTATCAAGCTGGAGTAAAGCTCCATGGGGTCTTTCCGTCCTGGCGCAGGTAACCAGCATCTTCACTGGTATTTCAATTTCACCGGGTGTGTTGTTGAGACAGTGCCCAAATCATTACGCCTTTCGTGCGGGTCGGAACTTACCCGACAAGGAATTTCGCTACCTTAGGACCGTTATAGTTACGGCCGCCGTTTACTGGGGCTTAAGTTCAGACCTTCGCGACGAATCGCTAAGCCCTCCCCTTAACCTTCCAGCACCGGGCAGGCGTCAGCCCATATACTTCACCTTGCGGTTTTGCATAGACCTGTGTTTTTGCTAAACAGTTGCTTGGGCCAATTCTCTGCGGCCATATCGCTATGGCACTCCTTCTCCCGAAGTTACGGAGTCATTTTGCCGAGTTCCTTAACAACACTTCTCCCGTCGGCCTTAGGATTCTCTCCTCATCCACCTGTGTCGGTTTACGGTACGGGCACATAAAAAACAATAGCGGCTTTTCTTGACAGCTGGGGGCCTGGGCTTCCCTACTTTTGTTCGGTCCGCGTAACGCCTTTGCCTTGCATGGGGGTTTTGCCTCCCATACGGCTCCTTCGCTTGCGCCAGTTTTTCCATTCCTGGCTCCCATTTCCCTTCTGTGTCCCCACAGTTCTGTTTTTATGTGGTACTGGAATTTCAACCAGTTATCCATCGACTACGGCTCTCGCCCTCGCCTTAGGTCCCGACTTACCCAGAGCAGATCAGCTTTACTCTGGAAACCTTAGATATTCGGCCGGAAGGATTCTCACCTTCCTCTCGCTACTCATTCCGGCATTCTCTCTTCTAAGCAGTCCACCACTCCTTACGGTATGGCTTCATCCCGCTTACAATGCTCCTCTACCAATGTATTACTACATTCCACAGCTTCGGTGTCGTGTTTTAGCCCCGGACATTTTCGGCGCAGGATCTCTCGACTAGTGAGCTATTACGCACTCTTTCAATGTATGGCTGCTTCTAAGCCAACGTCCTAGTTGTCTTTGAAATCCCACATCCTTTTCCACTTAACACGTACTTTGGGACCTTAGCTGGTGGTCTGGGCTGTTTCCCTTTCGACTGTCCAACTTATCTCGTACAGTCTGACTCCCATCAATCATCTGGCTGGCATTCGGAGTTTGATATGTTTTGGTAAGCTTTGACGCCCCCTAGACAATTCAGTGCTCTACCTCCAGCAGACTTTGATGAGGCTAGCCCTAAAGCTATTTCGAGGAGAACCAGCTATCTCCGGGTTCGATTGGAATTTCTCCGCTATCCACACCTCATCCCCACCCTTTTCAACGGATGTGGGTTCGGTCCTCCACTTCCTCTTACGGAAGCTTCAACCTGGACATGGATAGGTCACCCGGTTTCGGGTCTGCCCTCACTGACTAGTTTCGCGCTCTTAACGCTTGCTTTCACTTCGGCTCCGGACCTTAAGTCCTTAACCTTGCCAGTACGGGCAACTCGCCGGACCGTTCTACAAAAAGTACGCAGTTCCCCATCTAAAGGGGTTCCACAGCTTGTAAACATAGGGTTTCAGGTTCTCTTTCACTCCCCTCCCGGGGTCCTTTTCACCTTTCCTTCACAGTACTATGCGCTATCGGTCACTAAGGAGTATTTAGCCTTACGGGGTGGTCCCCGCTCATTCCCACAAGGTTTCTCGTGTCTCGTGGTACTCTGGATCCTGCTAGGGTACTTCAGACTTCGGATACGGGGCTTTCACCCTCTCTGGCCGGCCTTCCCAGGCCGCTCTCCTGTCCTACATAATCCCACATCGCAGTCCGAACCCCAGGATGCACGCATCCTGGTTTGGGCTCTTTCCATTTCGCTCGCCGCTACTTTGGAAATCGAGGTTTCTTTCTCTTCCTCCGGGTACTTAGATGTTTCAGTTCCCCGGGTTCCCCACGCATGGCTATGAATTCACCATACGCTGACAGAGGTTCACTCTGCCGGGTTTCCCCATTCAGAAATCTGTGGATCAAAGGATATTTGCTCCTCCCCGCAGCTTATCGCAGCTTATCACGTCTTTCATCGGCTCTTAGTGCCAAGGCATCCACCCTACGCTCTTTCTACTTTAACCATAGAACGGACGATAGTTGTTCTATCATCCTCATTGTCATCTAGCGTGATGACAACGGGTAATTCGTTTTGTTTGATGTCTTGTCATTTCTTATAAAAAATAACTTTTTGTTCTGTATGAAGTTTTCAAGGTACATCCGCGCAGCAAGGATTGCGTGCACAAAAAGGGAAGGATATCACGTGGAGAATTCATTCTCCTAAGCGCATATGCTTTTCTTTTTGTATAAGCGGCTCTGCCGCGATCGAAGAAGCGAAGCTTCTGAGATTCACGCGTTACCACCAACAATCTCTGTTACACTTTCTATTCTGGCTTCTTCAGCCATTCCATACAAGAACTTTGTTCTTATATCGAATCGCCAAAGAATGTTGAAATAAAATCCGGCAGCCACCTACTTTCCCAGGTCGTCTCCAACCAAGTATCATCGGCCGTATTGGTCTTAACCATCGTGTTCGGGATGGGTACGGGTGTGTCCCCAAAACGCATCGCCACCGGAAACTTTGAGTACAAAACAGGTTTCTCTCCTGCTTGATACTTTTTTGTTATCATTGATAACTAAACAATAAGACAACCTCTACTTCTTCTTCCTTAGAAAGGAGGTGATCCAGCCGCACCTTCCGATACGGCTACCTTGTTACGACTTCACCCCAGTTATCGGTCCCACCTTCGGCAGCTCCCTCCTTGCGGTTGGGTCACTGA